>NZ_JAIQDG010000014.1 GCF_020037125.1 Myxococcus sp. RHSTA-1-4 | reverse complement strand
CGCACCTTCCTCCCCGTCCTCCTGGCCGCCTGCTACATCAGCGGGCGCGGCGCTCCAGTTTCTCGCCGACGATGGGCAGTCCTCCCGACCCCATCACACAGCCGGCTCGAACTCGGGCCTCGCTCCCTCAACCAGGGTGCGCGTCAACACCCGCTCCGCTTCCTCGGGCGCCAGGTGCTGCGCCACCCGCCCAATCACCTGCGCCTCCTGCAGGCTGCGCCCCGTCAGCAGCGCCGCGCGCGAGGAGTCCAGCGTGTGCGCCAGCAGGCTGCCGCTGAGCACCGGAAGCAGCAGCACCACCGCGCACAGCAGCCGCTCCTCCGGACTCAACCGCCGGCCCAGGATGCTGAGGCCCCCCACCGCCCCCAACAGGTCCGCCGACTCCCCCGCCACGGGCAGCAGCCCCACCGCCACTTCCACCAGCATCTCCTCGACGGGCACCACCTCCACCGACTCAGGCACCCAGTCCAGGTGCGGCGGCGACGCGTTGCCCAACGCCAGCGCCGTGGCCAGCGCGCTGCGCTTCGCCAGCAGGTACACCGCCACTTCCTGCGGACTCTTGCGCGGAAAGTCCGGGTCCTGCGTGTGCGCGTACGCCCAGGCCAGCACCGCCGAGGTGAGGGCATCCTGCGCGCCCTCGTAGACGGGACTCTCCGTCACCAGCCATTCACGGCCGGCCTTGCGGAAGTGGCGCGAGGCCAATAGCCGGCTGCGCTCTCGCGCCCACTGGAGGTACTCCTCCAGCTTCGCTTCCACCACCCTGTCGCGTGCCGCGTCCTCGCGGTGCCGCTGCACCCGCGCCACCTTGAAGCGCAGGTACACGTCCAGCGGCTCCTCGCGCGCCAGCTGCTCCTCACCGCGCCCATGCAGCCACGCCAGTACCTCCAGCAGCGCGGACTCGCCCGCGCGCCGCTCGGCCTCGGGCACCTGGGGACGGCGTAGCGCAGCCTGCTTCTCTCGCACGAAGGCCATGAAGCGGCCCAGCTCCGGCCCGCCCAAAGTGCCGCCACCGCTGCCGTCGTCGTGAGAATGAGGCCGAGGGAAGGCAGGCGGTGAGGCGGAGTGGTAGCGGGGCGGCGCGCTCTCCAGCCATGGCCCCAGCCTCTCACCACCCCAGCCCTGGCAGCCCGACGACAGCAGCACCAGCCCCACCAGCGCCAACGCTCCCAATCGGCGGGCACTACTCGCGGCACTCCGGGTCTGCCCATCCCTCATGTGACGCCTCCTGGAAATCCAAGCGTTACCAGGAGGCGCTGACACAACCGGTGAGCTCGCACTCCACCAACGACAGGGGGCTCACTTCGCGGGCAGGGTGAGCTCCGGCACACGCGTCGGCTTGCGGTGGTGCGCGTGGTCGTAGAAGCACTCCGGGCCGAGCACCGTGATGAGGCGCTCCTCCGCCGCGTCACCCTCGGGCGTCATCGCCTGGGTGGGCAGCTCGTAGGGCTGGACCAGGACGAGCCCGTCTCCCAGGTCCTGAACGGTGCCGGGCGGCAGGGACAGGAGCCGGTCCCCGAACATCCGCACGAACGGCGGGCCGAAGATGTTGCGCCAGAAGAGGCCCGCGAGCCCTTCGCTGGGGTCTCTCACCGTGGAGGTCTGCTCGGTGCCAAAGCCGTCGGGAAGAGGGATGAACCGCTCCATCTTGCGGTGCAAATCATCAATCATCGCGACCTGAGCCAGGTAGGAGCCCACCAGTCGCATGACCTCCATGACCTGATGAAGGTGGGTATCGCGCCATTCTTCCGCCATCGTATCGGGAAGGGAGGTTGCCCAGAAGACGCTCCCCACCCATGGAAACTCCGCGCGTCTGGCCGAATAGATCATCAAGAAGTCACGCTCCATGCGGTCCATGATGCTGATGCTCCCGCATTCGTCGTAATGAGCCAGAACGGCGCCGTAGTCGATCCGCTCGCCCTTCACTCGCGAAGCCTCGCCAAGGCACGAGGTCAGGGCAGGTGGGAACAAGCGATACTCCGTGAATGCAAGACGGAGAATCTCGCGCACGACCGAAGCGGACATCTGCCCCGGTGGAAGATGGATGGTCGTGGAAACAGGTCTCGAAACCATTGTGAGCCTCAGGGGAACCATCTTACGTGTGCCTTGCCCTCACCTGAGAGCTTACGGAGTTCCATGCGTAACGGCTCGGTAAGCACCGTCTGGCCCTGCGCATGACGTGCAGAGCGAAAGTGCACCTCGATGTGGCCACCGAACGTCTTCACATACGTGATCATGGCCGCGAGGTTGCCGGTCAGTGGCATCTCGGCGCGAGCCTTCGCCTCCACGAAGCGGTAGGGCCGGCCCCACACCAACTCCTCGGGGTTGCCCACCACCGAGTCCGGGATGAAGCCCTGCTCCGGCTTGCCTCCCGGCGGCGGCAGCATGAGGGCCGTGTTCTTCTGGTAGCCGTGCTTCTGCAGCACCTGCACCTCGAACTCCCCTCCCTGGCCCGCGTTCTCCAGCACCGTGCGGTACATCCGCTCCCACTTCGAGTCCGGCGTGAAGTCGAAGCGCGGGTACTTCCCGGGGTGGCGGAACTGGTAGTCCACCCACGCCTGCGCCAGGTGCTCACCGCTGCCCGGCACCAGCCTCGCGCCTTCCGCCGTGGCACGCGAGCCCAGCAGCGGCACCCGCTCTCCCGCCTTCACCGCCCGCGCAACCTCCGCCAGCGGCTCCCTCAGCCGCTCCGACAGCTCCCGCAGCCACCGCGTCTCCTCCGCCGCCACCGTCTCTCCCCGCCCGGCCTGCCTCAGCAGCCGCTGCACCCGCTCCGCTTCCTCGGGCGCCAGGTGCTGCGCCACCCGCCCAATCACCTGCGCTTCTTGCAGGCTGCGCCCCGTCAGCAGCGCCGCGCGCGAGGAGTCCAGCGTGTGCGCCACCAGGCTGCCGCTGAGCACCGGAAGCAGCAGCACCACCGCGCACAGCAGCCGCTCCTCTGGACTCAACCGCCGGCCCAGGACGCTGAGGCCCCCCACCGCCCCCAACAGGTCCGCCGACTCCCCCGCCACGGGCAGCAGCCCCACCGCCACTTCCACCAGCATCTCCTCGACGGGCACCACCTCCACCGACTCAGGCACCCAGTCCAGGTGCGGCGGCGACGCGTTGCCCAACGCCAGCGCCGTGGCCAGCGCGCTGCGCTTCGCCAGCAGGTACACCGCCACTTCCTGCGGACTCTTGCGCGGAAAGTCCGGGTCCTGCGTGTGCGCGTACGCCCAGGCCAGCACCGCCGAGGTGAGGGCATCCTGCGCGCCCTCGTAGACGGGACTCTCCGTCACCAGCCATTCACGGCCGGCCTTGCGGAAGTGGCGCGAGGCCAATAGCCGGCTGCGCTCTCTCGCCCACTGGAGAAACTCCTCCAGCTTCGCTTCCACCACCTCGTCGCGCGCTGCGGCCTCGCGGTGCCGCTGCACCCGCGCCACCTTGAAGCGCAGGTACACGTCCAACGGCTCCTCGCGTGAGAGCTGCTCCTCACCGCGCCCATGCAGCCACGCCAGTACCTCCAGCAGCGCAGCTTCTCCCTCGCGCCGCTCAGACTCGGGCACCTGGGGACGGCGCAGCGCAGCCTGCTTCTCTCGCACGAAGGCCATGAAGCGGCCCAGCTCCGGCCCGCCCAAAGTGCCGCCACCGCTGCCGTCGTCGTGAGAATGAGGCCGAGGGAAGGCAGGCGGTGAGGCGGAGTGGTAGCGGGGCGGCGCGCTCTCCAGCCATGGCCCCAGCCTCTCACCACCCCAGCCCTGGCAGCCCGACGACAGCAGCACCAGCCCCACCAGCGCCAACGCTCCCAATCGGCGGGCACTCTCGGCACTCCGGGCTCGTCCGTCGTCCATGTGGCCTCTCCTGGCATTCCATGGAATACCCGAAGCCACTGACACATCACTTCAGGCGGCCCCGAACCCAGGCCGCGCAGTGCGCCCCGCGCTACCGCGTACCAGCCGCCGTGCGCTCGAGCAGCGCGCCCGCCCAGGTGAGCCCGCTGCCGACGACACTCAGGACGACGGCATCGCCCATCGACGGGTCATCCCAGTGCTCGCTCAGCACGCTCGGCGCTCCGGCCGCGCCCGTGTTCCCACGGATGTGCACGTTGTACCGGTGCCGCGCGTCGGGCACCTCGCAGCGCCGCTGCACGGACTCCAGCATCCGGAGGTTCGCCTGGTGCCCGATGAAGGTGACGTCCCCCTGCCCCTTCTCCGGGTGGCGCTTCAGGTACCGCGAGCGCAGCTCCAGGAACGTCTCGCCCGCGCGGCGGATGGCGAACTTCTGCACCTCGCCGCCCTGCTGGGTGAAGTGCCCCACCCGCGGCACCCGCACCTTGTCCGCCCCCGCCGGGTCTCCCGCGAGCAGCGTCTCCGTCACCGTCCAGCGCCCGGGCACGCGCGGGGACAGAATCGCCGCCGACGCGCCATCGCCCCACAGCACCGCGCTGGAGCGGTCCGAGTAGTCCACCACGCGTGTGGAGTTATCCATGTTCACCACCAGCACGAACTCCGGCAGACGCTCCGGCCGCATGCCCGTGAGGAAGTGGAGCTGCATGCAGAACGAGGAGCACGCGCTCTGCAGGTCCACCGCCGGCGCGTCGATGCCCAGGAGCTGCGCCACGCGGTTCGACTCGGCGGGAATGCACTCGTCCGGACTGCACCCGCCCGCCACCACCATGCCGATGTCCGACGGCTTCAGCCCCGCGCGCTCCAGCGCCATCAGCGCCGCCCGCCTGCCCGTCTCCGCGTTGCTGAAGAGGGCCGCCTCCTGCGCCGCGCGCACGTCGCGGTTGCGCGTCTCGCGCAGGTACTCCAGCGGCAGCACCGTGTGCCGCGTGCGGATGCCCACCCGCTCCAGAATCCACGCGTCGTTCGTCTCGAGGCCCAGCTCCTCGAAGAAGGCATTGGTCAGGATGTTGGGCGGGTGGAAGTGGCCGAGCGCGTGCAGGAACATGTGAAACCCTCTAACCGCGGAGCCTGACGATTCTTTGTCAGGCGTATGTCACGCCCCTGCTTCAACGGAGGGCAGCAGGGCAGACAACCCCACGCACGGAGCGGGCATTCCACGGAGCGTGGATGCCGCGACGCGGCAATGGCAACGCAACGCAGCCGGGTTGCAATCGAGCAGTCGCACGGAATGACCTTTCGTCTGGACTCCAACTGATGCCCACGGCCCGCGGTGGCGGTGCGGGGCGCCGACTCGGAGCGTTATAGAGTCCGCGCCATGAGCGCCTCCGCCGAGTCCCGGGTCCACTTCCGTACCTGCAACCTCTGCGAGGCCATGTGCGGCCTGCGCATCGAGCTGCAGGGCCACCGAATCACCTCCATCCGCGGCGACGAGGAGGACCCGTTCAGCCGCGGCCACATCTGTCCCAAGGCCCTGGCCCTCCAGGACCTGCACGAGGACCCGGACCGGCTGCGCCACCCGATGCGGCGCACCGCGAGCGGCTGGGAGCAGGTCTCCTGGGATGACGCGCTCGACGAGGCCGCGCGCCGCCTCCACGCGGCCCAGCGGGAGCACGGCCGGGACTCGGTGGCCGTGTACCTGGGCAACCCCAACGTCCACAACGTGGGCGCCCTCATGTTCGCCCCGGGGCTGCTGCGCTCCCTGCGCTCGCGCAACCGCTACTCCGCCACCTCGGTGGACCAGCTCCCCCACCAGTTCGCCGCGTACTTCATGTTCGGCCACCAGCTCCTGGTGCCCATCCCCGACATCGACCGCACCCGGTACATGCTGGTGCTGGGCGCCAACCCGCTGGCCTCCAACGGCAGCATGATGACGGCCCCGGACGTGCGCGCCCGCCTGCGTGCCATCCAGCAGCGCGGCGGCCGCATCGTCGTCATCGACCCGCGCCGCACCGAGACGGCCCGCATCGCGGACACGCACGTCTTCATCCGCCCCGGCACGGACGCGCTCGCGCTGCTCGCCCTGCTGCACGTGGCCGTGGTGGAGGGCACGCCCCGCCCGGGCCCCCTCGCCTCGCACCTGGAGGGCCTGGAGGCGGTGCGCGAGCTGGCCCGCGACTTCACGCCCGAGCGCGTGGCCCCGCACACCGGTGTGCCCGCGGACGTGTTGCGCGGCATCGCCCGGGACTTCCTCGCCGCCGAGGGCGCCGTCTGCTACGGCCGCATGGGCCTGTCCACGCAGCCCTTCGGCGCGCTCTGCCAGTGGCTCATCAACGTCCTCCACGCGGTGACGGGCAACCTGGACCGCGAGGGCGGCGCCATGTTCACCCGGCCCGCCTTCGACCTCGTCGGCGGCCCCCGGGCCCTGGGCCTGAGCCGCGGCAGCTTCGGCCGCTGGAAGAGCCGCGTGCGCGGGCTGCCCGAGTTCGCCGGAGAGCTGCCCGTGGCCGCGCTCGCCGAGGAAATCCTCACCCCGGGAGAGGGCCGCATCCGCGCGCTGCTCACCATGGCGGGCAACCCCGTGCTGTCCACGCCCAATGGCTCGCAGCTGGAGCGGGCACTGGGCGGACTGGACTTCATGGTGAGCATCGACCCGTACCTCAACGAGACGACGCGCCACGCCCACCTCATCCTCCCGCCCGTCTCTCCGCTGGAGCGGAGCCACTACGACCTCGTCTTCCACGCGCTGGCCGTGCGCAACACGGCGAAGTACTCGCCCGCCCTCTTCGAGCCCGGACCGGACGGGCGCCACGACTGGCAGATTGCCCTGGCGCTCCAGCACCGGCTGGAGGCGCTGCGCAGGGGCCGTCCATCCGTGCGCGCCATGCTGAAGTACCAGGCCCTGTCGCGGATGGGGCCCGAGCGCATCCTCGACATCGGCCTGCGCATGGGGCCCCATGGCGCCCGCTTCCACCCGCTGAAGCACGGCCTCACCCTGGCGAAGCTGCGCGAGTCCCCTCACGGCGTGGACCTGGGCCCGCTGGAGCCGTGCCTCCCCCAGCGCCTCCAGACGAAGGACCGCCGCATCCACCTGGCCCCGGAGCCGCTGGTGGCCGACATGAAGCGGCTGCGCGAGCGCTTCCCGGACGGCGCCGCCCCCGAGGCGCGCGGCGGCGAGCTGCTGCTCATCGGCCGGCGCCACCTGCGCGACAACAACTCCTGGATGCACAACGTGTCCGGCCTGCTGAAGGGCAAGCCGCGCTGCACGCTGATGGTGCACCCGGAAGACGCGGCGCGGCTGGGGCTCGCCGACGGCGCGGACGCCACCATCACCTCGCGCGTCGGTGAAGTCACCGTGCCCGTCTCCGTGACGGAGGACGTGATGCCCGGCGTGGTGAGCCTGCCGCACGGCTACGGGCACGGCCGCCAGGGCACCCGGCTGAAGGTCGCCACCGAGCACGCGGGCGCCAGCATCAACGACCTCACGGACGACCACGTCCTGGACACGCTCAGCGGCAACGCCGCCTTCAGCGGCACTCCGGTGCGGGTGCGGCGGGCCGAGGCGCGGGCGGCACCCGCCACACCAGCGGCGTGAGCGCGCCCGCCACGACGAAGAGCAACTGCACCACGTGCCCCAGCAGCGCCACCGACATGGCGCGCGCGGCCGTGGTGTCCAGCACCCCCGCCGCCAGCGCGAAGGCGCCGTCGCTCACCCCCACCTGCCCCGGCACCAGCGAGCCCACCGCCAGCGCGCACAGGTAGAGGCCCTGCGAGAAGAGGGCCTGCACCAGCGACGTGTCGATGCCCACCGCATGCGTCAACACGGCGTACTGCCCCACCTGGAGCACCCGGCTGCCCAGGAAGGCCAGCGTGGGGCGCCAGGGCAACAGCGAGCCACACCGCGCGGTGGCCTGGAACTGCTCCGCGTGCGAGGACCAGCGGCGGAAGCGGCACGCCAGCCAGACACCGGGCCGCTTCGCGCGCATGCACGCGCGCACGCCCGCCGACAGCGCCACCAGCACCACTCCATGCACCAGCATGGCCACCGTGAAGAGGGACATGCCCGTCAGCAGGTATGACGCCAGGGCGCACGGGAAGGAGATGAAGCCTCCGGCGGCCAGCGAGGCGGACTGCGAGGTGGCCGCCGCCGCCGTGGCCGTGCCGCCGCCCATGTGGGGCGTGAGGAAGGCCGCCTTGGTCGCCTCCGCCGCCGCGCGGCCCGCCGGGGCCATGCTGGACACCGCCGTGCCGATGAGCTGCGCGCGCGCCAGCACGCGGAGCGGCACGTGCCCGGCCGCGGCCCCATAGGAAGACCGTGTCGCCAGCGCGTCCATGCACTGGCGGCCCAACTCGAGCAGCGCCACGCAGGGCAGCCATGCCGCGGCCTCCGCCAGCACGGTGCCCAATTCGCGCGGGCCCGCCTTGCGCACCAGCAGCGCCAGCATGCCCAGCCCGGCCAGCGCGAAGACGGGACGCAGCAGTCCCACCAGCCGCCGCCGCCAGCCTCCCGGCAGGGAGGGCACCGCCACCGCGGCACCGGCCGGCTGGCCCAGGGACACCTCCCCGCGCGCGTCGCTCACCCTCGCCTCCTCGCCGCCCCGCCGCCGTGGGCCAGGACTGAAGGTGGACAGCGTCATCGCCGCTGGCGAGGGTGGACTGTCCGTGAGCGTCAGCCGCTTGCCCTCCCCGTCCGCGGGTGGACACCGGCGCCTGTCCCACACCACCCCAGGAGGTGGGGTGCGGCGCGGGACATCGCCTGCCTGCACGCTCGGCACCTGGGCCCGGGGCCGCTAGGGTGCGGCCCACACTCTCGCGCCAACCTGGAGCGCCCCATGAAAGCAGTGCGGTTCTCGACCTTCGGACAGCCGTTGAAGGTGGTGGAAGTGGTGGAGGAGCCCGACGCGCCGCTGCAGCCGGGCGAGGCCCGGATGGAAGTCCTGGCCACCCCCATCAACCCCTCCGACCTGCTCACCCTCACCGGCCAGTACGGCCAGCTCCCGAAGCTTCCGGCCGTCCCCGGCAACGAGGGCGTGGGCCGGGTGGTGGAGGTGAAGGACTCCACCGCCGTGCGCGTGGGGGACCTCGTGTTCCTCCCCCTCGGCTCGGGCACGTGGCGCACGCACCTCACCGCCCCGGCCGAGGCGCTGGTGCAGCTTCCCCCGGGCACCGACGTGAAGCAGGCGTCGATGATGTTCATCAACCCGCCCACCGCGGAGCTCCTGCTGAAGCAGTACGTCACCCTCCAGCCGGGGGAGTGGGTGCTGCAGAACGCCGCCAACTCGGCGGTGGGGCGCTACGTCATCTCCCTGGCGAAGCTGGCCGGGTACAAGACGGTCAACGTGGTGCGCCGCGAGGAGCTGGCTCCGGAGCTGACCGCGCTGGGTGCGGACGCCGTGGTGGTGGACTCGGACAACCTGCCCGAGCGCGTACGCGAGGTGACGGGCGGCGCGAAGGTGCGGCTGGCCTTCGATGCGGTCGGCGGTGACGGCACCCAGCGGCTGGGGGACTCGCTCGCCCCGGGCGGCGTGGTGGTGAACTACGGCGTCATGAGCGGCAAGGGCCCGAAGCTGTCCGCGGCGGCCTCCATCTTCAAGGACATCACCCTGCGCGGCTTCTGGCTGGTGCTGTGGATGAAGCGCACGCCGCGCGAGGAACAGCGCGCCCTCTTCGCCCGGCTCGCGGGGTTGATTGCGAACGGCACCCTGCGCACTCCGGTGGAGGGCACCTTCCCGCTGGAGGGAATCCAGGACGCGCTGGCCCGCGCCATGGAGGGCGGCCGCGCCGGCAAGGTGCTCCTCACCCCCAACGGAAAGGTCTGAGCGATGAAGCGCGTGGAAGGCAAGGTGGCGCTGGTGACGGGCGCCGCGGGCGGTCTGGGCAGCGCGGCGGCGCGGATGCTGGCGCGCGAGGGCGCGAAGGTGGTGGTGACGGACCGCGGGAATCGCGAGAAGGAAGGGCAGGAGGTGGCCGCGTCCCTGGGCGAGGGCATGGGCCTGTTCCTCCCGCTGGACGTGACGAAGGAGGACCACTGGGCGCAGGCCATGGAGCGCACGCTGGCGCACTTCGGCCGGCTGGACGTGCTGGTGAACAACGCCGGCATGGGCATCCCCAAGGACATCGAGTCGCTCTCCCTGGAGGAGTGGCGCCTGGTCCACGCCGTCAACCTGGACGGCGTGTTCCTGGGCTGCAAGCACGGCATCCGCGCCATGAGGCAGTGCGGGGCGAAGGGCTCCATCATCAACGTGTCCTCGGTGGCGGGCCTCAAGGGAGTGCCCACCCTCGTCGCGTACGGCTCCGCCAAGGGCGCCGTGCGCATGTTCACCAAGTCCGTGGCCCTGCACTGCGCGCAGAAGGGCTACGGCATCCGCTGCAACTCCATCCACCCCGTGTTCATCGAGACGGACATGGTGGCCGCGCTGGCCAACGCCAGCGGAGACCCGGACAAGGCCCGGGCGAAGATGGCGCGCTCCATCCCCCTGGGCCGCATCGGCGAGCCGGATGACTTCGCACACGCCGTCATCTATCTCGCCTCGGACGAGTCGAAGCTGATGACGGGCTCGGAGTTCGTCCTCGACGGAGGCACCACCGCGCAGTGACGCGAGGCCGGGCTGGCGGCGCTCAGGCCCAGGGCGCCGCCATCAACTCCGCGAAGCGGAGGCCCAGCTCCATGCGTCCCGTCATGGCCTGGCCCCACGCGGTGGCCTCGGCGGTCCACGACTCCACCGTCAGCCCATGGGCGGCGAACACCGCCAGCACGTCGGAGCTGCCGCTCATCGCCTTCAGCAGCCGCGCGTAGTCCATCAGCGTGCGGAGCCGAGCCCCGGGGAAGATGACCTCGTCGTCGATGGGCCGGCCCGGCACCCGGGGTCGCGGGCTGAAGGCGGACGGCGGGGAGATGGGCTCCACGGATGGAGAGAGGAGGCCCGCCAGCGCCTCACGCTGGCGCTCGGCATCACGCCGGGCGGCCTCCGCCTGCCGCTCCCTGTCTCTCCGGCGAGAGGCCTCCACCACGCGCTGAAGCTCCGCTTCCCGCTCCCGCGCCTCGGCCTCGCGGCGGCGCGCCTCCGCCTCCGCCCACCGGTCGAGGGACTCCTTCATCATCCGCACCTCGACGTGGAGGTCCTCCAGGAGGTCCCGGTGGTAGCTCGACTCTCCCTCCGGCACGGGCGCGGCGCGGACGCGACGCTCGAAGCCGGGGAACCAGGAGAGGAAGCGCTCCACCTCCGGGATGAGCGCGTCATGCCCCTCGCGCAGCGTGTTGCACAGGGCCGCGGCGGCATTGAACACCGCGTGGGACGTGGAGCGCGGCCACGCGTCCACCCGTGACTCCGCCGCGGCCCACACGAAAGCAAGACGCCGGGGCAGCGCCTCCACCGGAGCCTCGCGGACCAGGGTGTCCACCAGCACAGGGAGCCGCACCGGTTCGTCCGCGCGCCACCAGGCCTCGAAGCACGACACCGGGTCGGGCTCCGCCGCGAGCTGCCGCTCCCACAAGGACTGCCTCCACGGCATGAAGGCCGTCAGCAGCTCCGCGCGCTCCTCCGGGTGCCGCTGGAAGCGTTGCCACACCGCATCGATGAGCTCCTCGCGCCCGGAGATGCCGCTCCAGGACTTCACCGCCTTCGCGAGCGGGGCCAGCAGCTGCTCGCGCGCGGGCGGCTCCCAGGCGGCCATCAGCAGCCGCGCCGCGCGGCCCTCCGAGGACACGTCCCACCGGTCCAGCCGGCCGGGCAGGGACACCAGCGCGTCCAGCAGCGGCTCCGCGCCCCCGGCTTCACGAGCCCAGCGGTGAAGCAGGAGCGCCTCCCCGGCTCCGGCCAGCGCGAGGAACCGCGTGAAGAACGCATCCTTGAACAGGCTCGCGCGCCCGGAGGGCGTCTCCCTCTCGAGCGCCTCCGCGGTGGCGGCCACGAAGGCGCGCACCGGCGCCAGGCGCTCCGCGCCGGGAGCCGCGGCGGCCCAGTCCAGGAAGCGCAGCGCGTCCTCCGCGGACAGGGTGCTCAGGGTTTCGCGGGCCCAGGTGGCCCAGAGTGCCTGGTCATCCGTGGACAGCACGGCGAAGGACTGGCCACGGGCCCAGGCGTGCAGCTCGCTCGCGAGCCCACCCTCCACCCGCGAGGACACGGCGAGCAGCGCCGCCAGTGCTCCCGGTGGCGCCGGCACGGGCAGGCGGCTCAGCACGTCGCGAGCGAAGCCGGCGTCTCCCTGCGTTGAGAGACGCTCGACGAGCGGTGGCGAGCCCAGGCCGGCCAGCGTGCGCCGGGCCTCCCTCACCACCTCCGTGTCGGACGAGTCCAGCGCGGCGAGGAGGCCCGCCTCGTTCTCGAGGCAGAGCGCGCACTCGAAGCGCAGGTCGGCATCCTGTCCGCGAAGCCCCTGGCGCAGCGCGAACAGCATGTCCGCATCCGGCTCCCGCCCCCGGGCGCGCACCCAGGCCACGGCGGCGCGGGCCCCCAGCTCGGGATGGTCGGCGAAGAGGATGCGGGCACGGCGCTGGATACGCTCGCGCTGCTCCCTCCCGAGCCGCACGCGGGAGAAGACCCGCCAGCGCGTGAGGGCCAGCGCCGCCTCCAGGCCGAAGCGGTCCTCGTCGTGCAGGTGCAGGCAGGCCATGGCGGCGGACAGCATGACGGGTGAGGGATGCCCGCGATTCACCTCCGCGAGCGCCGCGAGCCAGCGGACCTCCTCGTCGGTGCTCCGCCGGTGCAGTTCCTCCAGGGACTCGGACGGGGAGGCGGATGGCTCGTCCTCCCCGGGAGGCTTGGATGCCGGGAGCCGAAGGGCCCACCGGTCCTCCACCTCCTCCGAGAAGCCCGGGAGCAGGAGGTCTGGCTCACAGCGCCGCACGTCCCGCAGGATGCGGAGGACCCGCGCCCACTGGCCGGCGTACTGGCGCTCGAGCGTGTCCGCCAGGGCCGGCTCCAGCGTGGCCACCCGCTCCGCCAGTGCGAAGCGGTCCACGCCGGCCTGGAGCAACATTCGCGCGGCGCCGTAGCGCTCGGGCGGCACGGGGCCACAGCCACACTCGGAACACCGGCTGCCCGGCGCGTTGAAGCGCGTGCAGGACGGACATCGCACCTCCGCGCCCCGGCGAGCGCCGTTCTCCAACAGGACGACCATGCCCCTATCTACACCCGCTCCGAAGCCCCGGAGGCCCCGAGACCGCCGGGAGCTCCCGGGGCACGGGGGCTGGACTTCGCCTCGCGCCTTCATTAAACACGTTCATTGAACGTGTCCAACGAGCCCAGGAAGCAGCGGCCCGGTCTCCGGGCGAGCCAGAAGGAAGCGACGGGCAAGGCCGTGCTGGAGGCGGCGCGCGAGGAGTTCGAGCGCGTGGGCTTCGAGGCGGCGAACCTGCGAGCCATCGCGGCGCGGGCCGGGGTGTCCGCCGGGACGGTCATCCACCACTACGGAGACAAGCGGGAGCTGCTCCACGCCGCGCTGTTCGACGACCTGGACGAGACGCTGCGACAGGCGCTCGCCGGGCTCGGGCCGGGGCCGCTGGAGAAGCAGCTGTCCGAGCTGACCCGCGCCGTGTTCGGGTACTACCAGCGGCGGCCGAAGCTCTCGCGCACCCTGCTCAAGGAGTCGCTCTTCGCGGACGAGCCGTGGGCACGGAAGTTCACGGCCCAGGCCGGCATGGTGCATGGGGCGCTGGCTCGGCTGGCCACGGAGGCGAGCGCGCGGGGGGAGCTCCGGCCCGGCGCGGACGGCGCGCTGTTCGCCGCCGCGTACCTCTCCTTCTTCTACTTCGCCCTCATCTCGTGGGTGCAGGGCGCGCACCCGTCGCCGGTGTCGATGGTGGAGCACCTGGTGCACCAGCACCTGGAGGGACTGCGTCCTGTCCGTAAAACGCCGTCCAGGAGGAGCGCCCGATGAAGTCCGCGTTCAGGGGTGAGCAGGCGAAGGCCGTACTCTCACGGTGGCACGACCACTTCCGCAACCGGCTGAAGGTGCCCACGGAGAGCCGGACGGTGAAGACCCGCTTCGGCGACACACATGTGCTCGTCGGTGGTCCGGAATCGGGCCCCAGCGTCGTCGTACTCCACGGTGCGCTCGCGAGCTCGGCGCACGTGCTCCACGAGCTGGCCCCACTGATGGAGCGGTTCCGCGTCCACGCGGTGGACGTCGTCGGCCAGTCGGTGAAGAGCGCGGATGTGCGCCCCTCCGTGTCGAACAACGAATATGGAGAGTGGCTGCGGGACGTGCTCGACGGACTGTCGCTCCAGCGCACCCACGTGGTGGGCGTAAGCTGGGGCGGCTTCGTGTCCATCCGGCTCGCGGCCGTCGCGCCCGAGCGCATCAACAGGCTCGCCCTCCTCTTCCCCGCTGGCGTGGTGAACGGCTCTCACTGGGACGGGCTCACCAAGGTGGCCCTCCCGATGATGCTCTACCGGCTGGCCCCGTCGGAGCGGCGCCTCAAGGCGTTCGTCAGCAACCTGCTCACGACCACGGATGACGACTGGACGCCCTTCCTCGGCGACGCCGTCCGCTCGTGCAACATGGACATGCGGGTGCCGGCGCTCGCGAATCCGGAGGAGCTCAAGGGACTGAAGGCCCCCACGCTCGTGCTGGGCGGGGACGGGGATGTGAGCTTTCCGGGACAGAAGCTGCTCGCGCGTGCGAGGGAGCTGTTTCCCACGCTCGCCGACCAGGAGCTCATCAAGGACTGCCTCCACTGCCCGCCCACGACGGACGCCTTCCGGCACTGGCTGGGGGAACGCCTCAGCGGCTTCCTGCTCGAACAGCCGGGAGTGAGTCAGCGAGCCGCTACCGCCTGACCGCCGCCGGCCCCGAAGCGCAGCGCCCCCATGGACAGCAGGGCCCGCACCGCGTCCACCGGCGCTCCAGCCAGCGCGCCCGTGGTGTCCAGGGGCGTCACTCCGTCACACGCCTCGAAGGCCCGCGCCTCCTCGGGCTCCGCCGGCCGCCAGAGCCCCGGCACTCCCGGCGCGACGAGGACGGCGTGCGGCCCCGGCTCCAGCTCCGCCAGCGGAGCGCCGCTCAACACCGCCCCGAGCAGCGCCTGCGGTGACGTCTTGAACGGGATGCACGCGGCGGCCGGGTGCCGCTCCAGCACCGCCCCGGGCTCCGGCTCCCGCACGGTGCCGTCCCACGCGGGCGCCGCGAGCTTCAGCGTCCAGAGCGCACGCTCCAGCTCCGCCACCGGCCTCACGTGCGGCCGTGTCACGGTGCGCGCCACGTACTCCAGGAACGACAGCCCCTCCGCGATGAAGAAGAGGGTGAAGCAGGGCACCGCCCGCAGGTAGTCGCTCAGCACCGCGTCCGCGTCCCCCCGCAGCGCCATCAACGTCAGCCGCGCCGACCGCTGTACCCGCAGGTGCCTCCACCACCGGGGCACCTCCGCCGTCAGCGAGAAGCCGCGCGTGCCCACCACCTCGCGCAACCCGCGGCGCTCCTCGTCCGTCAGCGGCCGCTCCTCCAGCGACGCCAGCACCGGCCCGAGGCCCCGCCCCGAGGAGCGCGCCTCCACCAGCTGCCCGAGCGCGGACTGCCAGTCACGCAGCGCCATGCAGCGCCCCCTCCCCCGGGTGCAGGCGCCACAGGGCCCGCGCCCGCTCGAGCTGCCGGAGGACCACGTCCGGCGTCAGCCGCGGCGCCTCTTCCAGCAGCTCGTAGCTGATGCCCGCCAGGTGCGGCGCGCGTGGCATCACCCATTCGAGCAGCTCCCACACCGGCTCCGGCACCACGTCGCTGTGCACGTCCATCAGGAAGCCGTCGTGGGTGTCTCCTCCGGCGACGTGCACCTGCACCACGCGGTCCAACCGCAGCCGGCCCAGCGCCTCGAACGCGTCGAAGCCATGGTTCACCGCGTTGCAGTGGAGGTTGTACAGGTCGAGCAGCAGCCCGCAGCCGGAGCGCTCGACGAAGTCATTGAGAAAGGCCACCTCGTCCCGTCCCCCCTCCGTGGGCAGGCCGGGCAGGTACCAGGTCAGGTTCTCCAGCAGGAAGGGCACCCCGTAGCGCCGCGCCAGCGCCGCGCCCCGGGGGACGAGCAGCGACAGGGCCTCCTCGGTGAGCGGCATGGGCAGCGGAGTCCCCACGTTCAGCTCGCCGCCGGGAGCTTCCACCGTGAGGAAGCCCAGGTGCTCGCTGTGCCATGGAAAGGGCCGCAGCGCGTGCACCGCGTCCAGCAGCTCCAGGTACGCCGGGTTCCACCCATGTGCCGAGCCGATGGACAGCCCGAGCCCGTGCACGACGACGGGCACGCCCTCGGTGTCGCGCAGCGCCTGCTCCAGCCGCGCGGGCTGGGGAATGAGCCGGCGCGCGCCACCACCGACGTGCTCGTGGCACAGGATGTCCGGACTGAGCTCCAGGAAGTCCACCGCGCCCCGGCACGCCTCGACGGCGGGCGCTCCGGGAATGTACGTGAGCCCCACGCCCAGCCTGCGCGGCGGGACGAAGTCACCCGGCAAACAGGTCTTTTCCGTCCCGCCGGCCATGGCGTGTCAGTAGTCCTGCACCAGCGTCACCGGCTCCAGCACGTCGCCCAGGTGGCCCGTGTCGAACACCAGCTCGCGGATGATGCCCAGGTCCTTGATGACGCCGCCCAGGCCGCAGTTGGGGCAGCCGCTCGGCCGGATGATGTCATCCAGGGCCGCGTGGAGGTCGGCCAGCGTCGGCGGCCGCTTGTTGTTGAAGACGACCTTCGCCTTCACGGGCGCGACCGGCAGGGCGACGGGCTTGCCACACAGCCCCGCGGTGGCGGCCTCGGCCTTGCCCACCGTGGCGACCAGGCCCGCGGCAACAGTGCCGGTGACCACGGTCTTCATGAAGTTACGGCGATCCGCCGAGGGCGCGCCCTCGGACTTCTCATCGTGCTTTTCCATGCTCGTTCCTCGTGGTGTCGCGGTGCGTACGGCAGGGACGGCCCGAATCGCCGGGCGAAAATGCGTCCCTGTCGTTGAACGGCGGGCCCGCGATTTCTTCCCCGGGTCAGGAGCGCACGCGGATGACGAGCTTGCCGAACGGCCCGCGGTCCAGGTGCTCCAGCGCCTTGGGGAACTCAGCCATGGGATAGACGGCATCGATGACGGGCTGAAGCGCGAGCGAGTCCACCGCGCGCGCCAGGGACTCCAGTCCGCGCCGGTGTCCGACGAAGATGCCCTGGATGACACCCTGCGTCTGGAACAGCGGCAGCACCGGGAAGCGAGCCTCGAAGCCCTCCAGTACGCCCATCAGCGAGATGCGCCCACCGGGCGCGAGGGCACTCGCCGAGCGGCCGAGGTTCTCTCCACCGACCACCTCCAGGATGTGGTCGGCGCCCCGGCCTCCGGTGAGGTCCAGCACCGCCTTGTCCCAGTCAGGCGTGTGACGCCGGTGGATGCCGTGCGCCGCGCCCAGCTCCCTGGCGCGGGCGAGCTTGCCCTCGTCGCCGGAGACGACGATGACCCGCGCGCCCATGGCCGACGCGAGCTGCACCGCGAACAGCGACACACCGCCCGTGCCCTGCGTCACCACCGTCTGGCCCGGACGCAGCCCGCCCAGCTCCACCAGCGAGGTCCACGCGGTGAGCCCCGCGCACGGCAGCGTGCTCGCCTGGAGGTCATCCAGCGTTCCAGGTGAGGAGACCAGCCAGTGCTCGGGCATGGCCACGTACTCGGCCAGGACACCGGGCGCGCCGCCTCCCAGGCTTCGCACCTGCCGGGGTGCCGGGCCCTCCACCCAGTCGGTCTGGAAGTTGGCGATGACGCGCGCGCCTTCCTTGAAGCGCTGCACGCCCGGTCCGGTGGCGACGACCTCTCCCGCCATGTCGGAGGTGGGAACGAACGGCAGGGGCATGCCGGCGCCATCCAGCATCAGCTTCTCGCGGTAGTTGAGCGACACCGCCGAGACTCGAACCAGCGCCTCGCCCGGCCCCGGCTTCGGAATCGCCACCTCCGCCAGCTCCAGGTGCTTCCGGCCAGGCTGCCCCAACTGCCAACGCTTCATCGTGCCGCTCATCGTCCGCTCCGGGGTCCTGCGAGAAAGAGGCACGGGGGATATAGAGACGAGTCCCTTTCGCCAGTGGCGACACTTCGTCGACTCATTGAAGACACGAGGGAACCAATCGGAGCAGGGCCATGATGGATCGCCTCAGTGGAGTCCTCGCGTTCGTCCAGGCCGCCGAGGCCGGCAGCTTCGCGCTCGCGGCCGAGCGCATGGGCCTGTCGCGCTCGGCGGTCGGCAAGAGCATTGCCCGGCTGGAGGAGCGGCTGGGCACGCGCCTGTTCCTCCGCACCACGCGCAGCCAGAGCCTCACCGAGGACGGGCAGGTCCTCTACGAGCGCTGCACCCGCGCGCTGGCGGAGCTGGAGGCCGCGGAGACGGCGCTCGACTCCGGACGCCGCGCCCCCACGGGCCGCCTGCGCGTGAGCGTGCCGGTGCTGTTCGGCCGGCACTGCGCGGCGCCGCTGCTCTGGGAGCTGGCCCGCCAGCATCCCGGGCTGGAGGTGGAAATCTCCTTCAGCGACCGCGTGGCCGACCTCATCGAGGACGGCTTCGACCTGGCCATCCGCGTCGCCCCCCTGGCGGACCAGGCCGGCCTGACGGCCCGCCGCCTGGGAGTCCAGGAGATGGTGGTCTGCGCCGCGCCGGCGTACCTCGCGAAGCACGGCCGTCCCAAGTCACTGGACGACCTGGAGGGACACGAGGCCGTCGTCTACGGGCGCAACGGCGTCATCAAGCAGTGGCACTTTCCGGACGGACAGGGCGGCGAGAAGCGCGTGTCTCCCCCCTCGCGCCTGCGCATGGACGACCTGGAGACCCTCGCCGATGCCGCGGTGCAGGGCGCCGGGCTGGCGTGGCTCCCGTGCTGGCTCGTCGCGGAGCGCGTGCGTGACGGGCAGCTCGACATCGTGCTGGAGCGGGAACGCCGCCACGGCAACGAAATCTTCGCCGTCTGGGCGCAGAACAAGCACCTGCCCTCGAAGGTGCGCGCCGCCATCGACCTGCTCGCCGCGCGCATCCCGGAGCGGCTGTCGAGCGCCGCGAACATCCCCAAGCGCCGCCCCTGAGTGAAGGCCCGGGGCGTGGGTGCACCGCCCCGTGGACCCGACTGCCGCGAGCCGTCTCCGGGGCGGCCCACCCGCCACCTTTCGCCCGCCGCCGCATTCCATTAATGAGCAACGGCATGAGCCGGCCCTGTCCCATCTGCCTTCAACACCCCCTGCGAACCACCGAGCTGCACGGAGTCCGGCTGGACACCTGCGACCACTGCAAGGGCCAGTGGCTGGAGAGTGGCGAGCTGGAGCGGCTGGCGCCGGCCTGGAAGTCCGACGCGCTGTGGGAGGCGCTGCGCGCCGCGCCCCGGCGCTGCCGCCACGCCCGGCACCCCGTCCCATTCCCCCGGGAGAAGTGTGGCCACTGTGGCTCGCCGGCGGCGCGCTGCCCCACCTGCGACGAGCTCCTCTCGCAGGTGCGGATGCCGGTCTGCGCGGTGGATGTCTGCGGCCAGTGTCATGGCCTCTGGCTGGACGAGGACGAGCTCACGCTGCTCAGGCGGGCACCCAGGAAGTCGCTCAAGCCCCTGGTAGGCGCCGCCGCCGTGGCCGCGGCCACCACCGCCGCCATGGCCTCCGCCCAGCCCCCCGCCGCCAGCGCGAGCCTGGAGGCCTCCTCGGCTCGTGAGGTCGTATCGACTGTCGCGGAGGTGGCGGTGGATGTGGTGACCGATGGGACTCTCGAAATGCTCGTATCGGGTGTTGGCACCGCCGCCCAGGTAGCGATGGAGGCAGTGGAGGGAGCTTCCGCTGTCGGCACGGCGGTCGGCGAAGCCATGGCCGCCGTGCTGACGGCCGTCGCGGAAGTTTTCAACTGACCTACACGCCGTCTGTCGAATCCCATATGCTCTACCAGGTTGTCCCGGAAGAGCGCCGGTACGCTTCCGGAGAAGGCTGGATGAGGCACAGCGTGAGCGCGAACACCCCCCCTTCCGACCGCCGCCGCTTCCCTCGGCTCGCGGCTCCGCTGTACGCGCGGCCGGCGAGGCTGCGGCGCGTGGACAAGCAGCAGGTGCTGGATGCCAGCCTCGGCGGCGTCCGCATCTATTCCGACGACGTGTACGCCGAGAACAGCCCGCTGGAGCTGGACCTGTTCCTGAAGGACGGCACGTGCCTCCAGTGCCACGCGCGGGTGGCGTGGACGAAGAAGCTGCCCGACAAGGCCGTGGCCCGCTACGAGGTGGGCCTCGCCTTCACCGACGTTTCGGATGCCGTGCTGGAGCAGCTCAAGACGGTGCTCATCCCGGACGAAGAGGGCGGCCCCGACACGCCGTAGCCGTTCCCTGACGACCAGCCCCACGGCTCCCGGAGGCGGAGAGCCCGCGGGCCATGGTGGGCGTTGTGTCCCGGCCGGGCCTGCCGCAGGCTCGCCGCCATGAACACCCACGCGCCCGTGGAGGCGCGGCACCGCACCTCGCGCGCCGGCTCCGCCCGGCTCGCCTTCGAGCGCTCCGGCCCCCGCACCGTGGTGCGCACCGCGCTGGCCCACAGCCCGCTGCGGCTGCTCACACCGCGCAACCACGGCCATGCCGCCTGGGCCTACACCAGCTCGTTCGGCGGCGGGTTGGTGGACGGAGACCATGTCTCCCTCGAGGTGGACGTGGCGCCGGACGCCACCGCGCTGCTGTCCACGCAGGGTGCCAACCGCGTCTACCGCTCGCCCCGGGGCTGCCGCAGTGATTTGACGGCCCGGGTAGAGGAAGGCGCGCTGCTCGCCGTGGTGCCGGACCCCACCGTGTGCTTCACCGGTGCCCGGTACGCGCAGACGCTGGACGTGCGGCTCGCGACGGGGGCGTCGCTCGTCCTCGTGGACCTGGTCACCTCCGGCCGTGAGGCCAGCGGCGAGCGCTGGGCCTTCTCGCACTACACGTCCACGCTGCGCGTCTCCGTGAGGGACCGCGCACTGGTGGACGAGCGCTGGCTGCTGGACCCCACGCATGGGCCGCTCGCGGAGCGCCTGGGCCGCTTCAACGCGATGGCCTCCGTGCTGCTGGTGGGCCCGGCGCTGGCCTCCGCCCGCGAGGCGCTGTCCGCCCGAGTCGCCGCGCTGCCCGTGTCGTCCCGCGCGGCGCTCATCCCCTCCGTCAGTCCGCTCGGCACGGAGGGGCTGATGCTGCGCGCGGCCGCCGTCTCCGTCGAAGCGCTGCTGCGCTGCACCCGGGAGTGGCTGGCCTTCCTCCCGCCACTGCTGGGCGACGACCCGTGGGCGCGCCGAGTGTGATTACCGATGTAGTGGAACCCGGGGAGCGGAAGGGCGGCCCCACCGCGATGGCTCTTTCGATGGGAGCTGGGGCAGACACCCAGGCGACGAAGTATGGCGGTTGTCGTGCGCAGGAGTGCGCGCCGGCTCAGCGCGCGGAGTCCGCGCCCAGGCCCAGCAGGGCCTGCGCCCCGGGCCGCACGGTGGAGTCCGGCTGCGGGAACAACAGGGTGCCCCCGCGCGCCAACACGTACAGGCGCCGGCTGAAGCGGTGGCGCACCTCGCCGGAGACGGCATAGCGCGCGTTGGGCTGGCCCACCCCCACCGCCAGCGCGTCCAGTGCCAGGTGGAGGTGGCGCAGCATCTGCCAGGTGGAGACGCGCACCAGTGCGTCCAGCCGCCCCCAACTGAAGGCTTCTGCCGCCACGCGCAGGTGCAGCTCGCGCCGCGCATGGTCCAGGTGCAGCGTGTCGCGCGCCACCCTCAGCTCGCCGAAGGCGGAGTAGCCGTCCGCGAAAGGTGCCTGGGCCACCGGCAGCGGGGAGGGCCCGGCGGCGACGAAGCGGCCCAGCTCGTAGTCCGGGCCGAAGAAGCCCTGGCGGAAGCCCCCGCGCTGCCGTCGCGCCTCCACCTGCGCGTGCACCTCCAAGGTGTCGGAGACAACCTCCAGGCCCACGCCCAGCAGGGCCCCCCAGGCTCCCACCGTTCCCGCACGCGTGCCCGCTCCCGCCAGGAGGAAGAGCTGGAGGTCATCTCGGAAGACGAGTCCCACGTCCAGGTCGGCGTGCGCCAGCGTCACCTCGGGCGTCCGCCCCTCCGCCCTGCCGAAGTCGCGCACGGCCGACACCGACAGCGCGCACCAGCCGGTGGGCTGGGAGGCGTCGCCCACGAAGTGCGCGAGGTTGAGGGCCAGCTCACCGCCCAGGATGCGCGCGGCCAGGACGTCACTGGTGAAGGCCTCCGCGTGCAGCGGCCCCACCGCGCCCGAGACAACGGCCCCGGCGGGGCGGTAGTCGGGGTTGAAGCGGTTGGAGTAGCGCCCCACAAGGTGGCCGCCCATGAGGCTGTACTCCTCCAGCGCCCCGGCTCGCAGCCTGGCGGGCGAGGAGGACGCGCCCACCTTCAGTTCGCGTAGCCACTGCCCGAAGTCCGAGAGGCTGTCCCAGTCGCGCCCGCGCAGCAGGCCGCCGCTGTCCGTGCCGAGGAGGTGCCCCGCGCGACGACAAGGCGTAGGGGCGCGCCCGCGTTGAGGCCAAAGCGCTCCGCGCCATCCAGAATCAGCGTGGGCTCGACCTGCGCGTAGCCTTCAAGGGAGCCCGTGTCCATGCGCGGCAGCAGTGCCAGCCCGGACACCTCCAGGCTCACGCCATAGTGCAGCGCCTCTTCGTCCGGGCCCAGCCAGTACGCTGGCTCTCCTTCACCCTCCACCCCGCGCGATTCCGACTGTCCCAGCAGCAGCCACACCACCCGCAGACCCGTCATGTCAGCCCCCGCGCGAATCAAGAGGGAGACCAGCACCGCTCGGGTGGCGAGTTGAAGGGCTCCGCGGGTCCGGAGCCACCTGCATCAGGCGCAATACCTGGAGTGGGCGGGCCCTGCTGTCAGGTGCCTACGTGTCGGGAGTCTTCACGTTCCCCGTGGCCACACGTCCAGGGCCGAACAGCCACGACAGGAGGCCACCTCTTCTTCGCGCCAGGCAGTGCGGCGGTGGCCAGCGTTGGTGTCGCGTATCACCTCGGGGCACCCCGGGAGTCTGCCCCATGGCGCGAGGCACCGGGGCTCCAGACCTGGCCCTCACACCCGCGTGTTGCCCACTGCCACGCCGGGAACACGCTCGGGAAGAAAGTGGGGTCTGCTACGGTCAACCCATGAGGTTCCGTTCCCTGCCACACCTTCCCGGGCTTCTGCTGGCGCTCCTGTCCATGGCGGCGTGGGCAGCGGAAGCAGAGACGCCCCCCTCCCTGCGTTTCCGCCGCGTGCTCCTCACGGCGAAGACCGAGGTGGTTCCCGTCGCCCGGGGCATCCCCACCACGCTCACCTTCGATGCCGAGCTCGACGTGCAGGCCGTGAAGCGGGGCGCCCCCGACGGCGTCAGACTCCTGAGCATCTCGGAGAGCTCCGTCACGCTGATGGCGGAGGGGGACCTGGGCGAAGGCGTGGCACTGCGCGTGCCGCTCCTGAACGCGCCCACTCCGCCCGCGGTCGTCGTCACGCTCGTGGCCGCCGAGGACGTGGCGGACACGCAGGTGATGTTCTTCCGCAGCGCCCCCGCGCCGGAGGGGATGCACGCGCGGCTGGCCGAACTGGAGGCCCGCGGCGCCGCGTGCGAGGCGGAGCTGGCCACGCAACGCGAGCGCGCCAGGGCCATGGGCCCCGCCGGGTGGGTCCTCTCGGGACAGGTGGGGGAGGAAGGCGTCGCCTCTGACAGGCTCAAGCAGTGGTCCAACGCGGGCACGGCGGGCATGAGTGCCACGGACGTCCGCCGCTTCCGGGCGCATACGTGGGTGGTGCTGGAAGTGGAGGTGGAGAACGAAACCGGGCAGCCCTGGCGGCCCGGGCGGGCGTGGCTGGAGGGTGCGTCCACCGGCCGCGTGGAGGCGCGCACGGTGGCCATGGCGCCGGAAGTGCTGGCGCCCAAGAAGACAGCCCGCGTGTCAGTGGAGTTTGGTGGGCCGCCCGGGAAGCCAGGGGAAGGCTTCGCGCTGGTGGTGGAGGGGGCGGACGGCACCCGGCCCCTGTCCGTCTCGGGCGTGGTCATCGAGGACAAGAAGCAGGAGAAGAGCGGCCCATGATGAACGCGGAACCCCCCGACTTCCTCAAGCCCGGCGCCCGCCTCGACGCCTCCTACCGGATTCGCAGGTGGAAGGGCGGCGGCGCCTATGGCGACGTGTACGAGTGCGAGAGGAAGGGCCGTCCCTATGCCCTCAAGCTGTCCAAGCACCGCCAGTCCAGCGATGACCCGGGCAAGACGGACCAGCGCCTGCTGCGGGAGCTGGTGTGCCTCGTCCAGTTGGACCACCCCAACATCGCCAAGGTGCTGGGCTGGACGCGCACCGAGGCGGGCTACGGCTACCTGGTGATGGAGTACGTGGAGGGCTGGACGCTGGCCGCGTGGATTCAGGAGGCGCGCCCCACGTTCCAACAGGTCCTCCACGTCTTCGCCCGGCTGGTGGATGCGCTGGCGTACATGCACCGCCGCGGCGTGCGCCACCGCGACATCTCGCTGTCCAACGTCATGGTGCGCAGGGCAGACGGCGAGCCCGTCATCATCGACCTGGGGGCGGGGGAGTACTCCGGGGCGCACGAGTTGACGGATGCGCCCCTGCCGCCGGGCACCAACCGCTACCGCTCGCCCGAGGCGGCCCGCTTCTACAAGGAGCATGAGAATGACCGGAGCGCCCGGTACGACTTCCCGGCGGAGGATGACTTCTATTCGCTGGCGGTGTGCCTCTATGACGCGCTGACGGACGCGGAGCCCGCGCGCCGGGCGGGCGCACGCAAGGCCCCCCGCCTCAACGTGAACAGCCCCACCCTGGCGCCGCCGCCCGCGCGCAAGGTGAACCCGCGCGTGCCGGAGGCGTTGAGCGCCTGGGTGGAGCGGTGGCTGGTGCGAGACGTGGAGCCGCGGCGGCCCGCGCTGGCCGCCATGGCGGGCGCCCTGGAAGAGCTGGGAAGGCAGGGCGGCGCGGAGTGGCGGGCCACCGTCCAGCCCCCTCCGGAAGCGGGCACCACGGCCCCGGAGCGCCCCCAAGCACGGGCACGGCGGCGCGTGCTGGCGTGGGCCGTGGCCGCCGCCGTGCTCGTGGTTGCCGCCGCGGTGGCGTGGCCGCGCGTTGCCCCCTCACCGGAAGCGCCGCCGTCCCGGGCCGCGCCAAAGCCTTCCACCGACCCGCGTGCCAAGGCCCCGGACACGCCACCTTCCCCGCCCGTGCCGTCCGTCGGTGCGGTACCGTCCCCGTCCCAGTTGCCCCCCGCTGAGAAGGAAAGTCTCCCTGTGAGTGCCCCCATGAAGCCGCCCCCGAGTCCGGCCGCCGCGAAGAAGCCGAAGAAGGCCGCGCCCGCCTTCAGCCCCAAGTCCCTCACGCAAGGCGCCGTGGCCGGGGTGTGTGCCGCGGCGCTGGGCTGTCCCGCCTCCCAGGTGACGCCCACGCGGGAGGCGTGCCCCCCGGACGCCGTGGAAGCCATGGAGTACAGGGGGCTGCCGGACGGTAAGTCTCTCCGTCTCAACGTTGACGTGAGTCAGCCCGACGCGGTGGAGAGCTCCGACGAGTGCAGGGCCCGGGACCGCTGGCAGAAGGGTGTCGGGTGCTTCGCCCTCGTGGGCGATGGGAAGATTGTCAGTGTCGTGACGCATGGGTGGAGAGGCTTGCCCGAGGGCACGCGGCTGTACGGCCAGCTCTGGACGAGTGGTGACACGGTGGTGGGGCGCTACACCCGCGCCGTGGTCCCCTCCGAAGTCGAGTACAGCCGTTACGAGGACGCGCCAGGTGGACGCGACTTCCGCGACTTTCCCGTCTGCATCTCGCTCAGCCTCAATGGGGGCGTGAAGAAGTTTCCCGGCTCCGAACCCGGTGCCGCGATAGTGGATGCAAAGGCGCCCGCGCGCTTCGTCTACGGGCAGTGGCCGTGAGGAGGGACGTAAAGACTCTTTGCGGAAACTGGCCAAAGTAGCTCCAGCAACAGTGTTGCGATAACCTGACCCTCAAACCTGGGGAGTCCTTCTCTTCCGGGACTACCCACGCGTAGTGTCCTCCCTGCTTCCGCGCGGCGTCCGCCGCCGCGCCTTCAGGAAGGAGACTCCCTCATGGCCTATGCTGGTGCCCCTTGGTTTCCCCCGGGGACGGTTCTCTTCTCGCGTGGAAAGTCCACCTACGAACTGGTGGAGGACCTGGGGCCCGGCCACCATGGCGAGCGGGTGCTGGTGGCGCGCAGGCGCGTCAACGGCGACGCACGCGGGAAGGTCATCCTCAAGGCCTTGCCCCTGCCCGCTGTTTCGCCCGAGCTGAAGCTGGCGCGCAAGCGGCTGGAGGAAGAGGTACGGCTCGCCAGCTATCTGCGCCATCCGAACATCGCCCGCGTCCACGGAATGCACAAGGCCCGGGGCGCCCTGTATGTGATTTCAGAGTGCGTCACCGGATGCTCGCTCAATACCCTGGTGGAGGTGGCGCTGACACACGGACGCTACTTTCCTGAATCCTTCATGCTGTACGTGGGCACCCAGGTGGCCGGGGCCCTGGCGCACGCGCACTCCTGCCAGAGTGAGAAGGGCATGCCGCTGAACATCGTCCACCGGGCGATTGACCCTGTCCGCATCCGCGTGACGCTGGCGGGGGAGGTGAAGCTGACGGACTTCGGCCTCGCGTCCGCGCGGCTTCCAGGCCAGCGGAGCACACGCCGCCCCGGCGCCCGGGGCGAAGTCTACTGGGCCTCGCCCGAGGCGTTGCTCGGGCAGCCCGAGGATGCGCGCTCGGACCTGTTCACGCTGGGCATGGTGCTGGTGGAGTTCGCCACTGGGAGGCACCTGCTCAGCGCGCCCACCCTGCTGACGGGAGAGCTGTGGGCCTTGATTCCCGAAGGGGAGCGGGAGCGCCTGGGCGGCGCCATCGCGCGGGTTCAGGACGAGTGGGGAGGGGTGGACCCGGAGGACACCCTTCTGCGGGCGGCCACCTTCACTCCGGCGGACGTGGACGCGGTAACACAAGGGCTGTCCGAGCCCACGCGGGTGGTGCTCCGCGAGTTGCTGCGCCGCGAACCGGCGGAGCGCTACCCGTCCGCACTGGCGCTGCAAGAGGACCTGGCCCGCGTGCTCCGGGAGCGCGGCGGGTACAGCCCCAAGAACGCGGCGGACGAAATCCAGGCGGCGGTGAAGAGGGCGGGTGAAGCGCTGGCCGACGACGAGGATGGAGCGCAGAGCGCGTTCTGCGTGGACACCATCACGACGGAGCCGAGCCCGCCGTGACTGCGCCCGCCCAGCGTCCGGCGTCGTTTCGCGCCGCCATGACGGCGCTTATGCGGAGTCCGCTGGGCGTTACCGAGCGCGCGGGCTGATGGGATTGACAGGAGGTGTAGAGCACCACGTTCTTTGAATCAGGCCTGGAGCCATGGCCTGTTCCGGACATGAAGGCGGGCTCACCCTGGCGACCCGTGACGCAGCGCGCTACCCTGCCGGCGTGCACCTCTCTCCCCGAGACGTCGACAAGCTGCTGCTGCATCAAGCCGGCTTCCTCGCGCAGAAGCGCCTCGCGCGAGGCGTACGGCTCAACTACCCGGAGGCGGTGGCGCTCATCGCCACCCAGCTTCTCGAGTTCATCCGCGACGGCCGGAGCGTGGCCGAGCTGATGGACCTGGGCCGCCGGCTCCTGGGCCGCGCGCAGGTCATGGACGGCGTGCCGGAGCTGGTGGCGGAGGTGCAGGTGGAGGGCACCTTCCCGGACGGCTCGAAGCTGGTGACGGTGCACCACCCCATCGTCGCCGAGCACGGCGACCTGGAGCTGGCCCTCTACGGCAGCTTCCTGCCGGTGCCCCCACGCGAGCGCTTCGGCGCGCCCTCTACCGCCCCCGAGGGAACGCCGGGCGAGGTGCGCGTGCAGCCCGGAGAGCTGG
Organism: Myxococcus sp. RHSTA-1-4; assembly: GCF_020037125.1. GTDB lineage: Bacteria > Myxococcota > Myxococcia > Myxococcales > Myxococcaceae > Myxococcus. The sequence continues at coordinate 214,940 of NZ_JAIQDG010000014.1, read as the reverse complement.
TGCTCAACGAGGGCCGCGACTCCATCTCCCTGCGCGTCACGCACACGGGAGACCGCCCCATCCAGGTGGGCAGCCACTACCCGTTCTTCGAGACGAACCGCGCGCTCGTCTTCGACCGGGCGAAGGCCTACGGCAAGCGCCTGGACATCCCCGCGGGCACGGCGGTGCGCTTCGAGCCGGGCGAGAGCAAGACGGTGCAGCTCGTCGCCATCGCCGGTGACGCGGTGGTGCGCGGCGGCAACGCGCTGGGCAGCGGGAAGGTGTCGCCCGAGGGCCGCGAGCGCGCCATGGAGGCGGTGAGACAGCAGGGCTTCGGTCACCAGGAGGAGGGCGAATGAGCCGGAAGATGGACCGCCGCCACTACGCGGACATGTTCGGCCCCACCACGGGAGACCGGGTGCGGCTGGGCGACACGGGACTGTGGGCCGAGGTGGAGCGCGACGCCACCGCCTACGGCGACGAGTGCAAGTTCGGCGGCGGCAAGGTGCTGCGCGAGGGCATGGGGCAGCAGGCCGGCGTGGGTGACGCGGAGGCGCTCGACTGTGTCATCACCAACGCGCTCATCCTCGACTGGACGGGCATCTACAAGGCGGACATCGGAATCAAGCACGGGCGCATCGCCGGCATCGGCAAGGCGGGCAACCCGGACGTCATGGCCGGGGTGACACCCGGCATGGTGGTGGGCGTCACCACCGAGGCCATCGCCGGTGAGGGGCTCATCGTCACCGCGGGCGGGCTGGACACGCACATCCACTTCATCTGCCCCCAGCAGGCGGACGAGGCGCTCGCCAGCGGCATCACCACGTGGGTGGGCGGTGGCACCGGGCCCGCCACCGGCACCAAGGCCACCACCTGCACGCCGGGCGCGTGGAACCTCCAGCGGATGCTCCAGGCCACGGACGCGATTCCGCTGAACATCGGCCTCACCGGCAAGGGCAACACCTCCCTGCCCCAGGGGCTCGTGGACCAGCTTCGCGCGGGCGCCATCGGCCTGAAGCTGCACGAGGACTGGGGCACCACGCCGGCCGCCATCGACACCTGCCTCTCGGTGGCCGAGGGCGAGGACGTCCAGGTCACCATCCACACGGACACGCTGAACGAGTCCGGCTACGTGGATGACTCGCTGGCCGCGTTCAAGGGCCGCACCATCCACACCTACCACTCCGAGGGCGCGGGCGGCGGTCATGCCCCGGACATCATCCGCGTGTGCGGCGCGCCCAACGTCCTGCCCAGCTCCACCAACCCCACGCGCCCGTACACGGTGAACACGCTCGACGAGCACCTGGACATGCTCATGGTGTGTCACCACCTGGACCGGGAGATTCCCGAGGACGTGGCCTTCGCGGAGAGCCGCATCCGGGGGGAGACCATCGCCGCGGAGGACATCCTCCACGATTTGGGCGCCATCAGCATGATGTCGTCGGACAGCCAGGCCATGGGCCGCGTGGGCGAGGTCATCTGCCGCACCTGGCAGACGGCCCACAAGATGCGCGAGCAGCGCGGCCGGCTGCGCGAGGAGCGCGGCGACAACGACAACCTCCGCATCCGCCGCTACGTGGCGAAGTACACCATCAACCCCGCCATCGCCCACGGCCTGGCGCACGAGGTGGGCTCCGTGGAGGTGGGGAAGCTGGCGGACCTGGTGCTGTGGCGGCCAGCGTTCTTCGGCCTGAAGCCCGAGCTGGTGCTGAAGGGCGGCTTCATCGCCTGGGCGCAGATGGGTGACGCCAACGCCTCCATCCCCACCCCGCAGCCGTACCTGATGCGGCCCATGTTCGGGGCGCGGGGCCGCGCGCGCGGCGCCACCAGCGTGGCCTTCGTCTCCGCCCGCGCGCTGGCGGAAGGCACGACGCACGAGCTGGGCCTCACCAAGCGGCTGTCCGCGGTGAGCCGCTGCCGGGGCCTGGGCAAGCGGGACATGAAGCTCAATGACGCGCTGCCCGTCATCACCGTGGACCCGGAGACGTACGAGGTGCGCGCGGACGGCGAGCTGCTGCGCTGCGAGCCCGCCCACCGGCTGCCCCTGGCCCAGCTCTACTCGCTGTTCTGAGGGCCCGTACGCCATGGGCTCCACGTGGAGGCTGTTACAGCTCGCGGACTCGGGCTTTCCCACCGGGGGCTTCGCGCACTCGGGAGGGCTGGAGGCCGCCGTCCAGCAGGGCGAGGTGCGCGGGGCGCCGGAGCTGCGGCGCTTCGTGCGCGAGCTGCTATGGCAGGCGGGCCATGGCGGACTGCCGCTCGTGAGCGCGGCGCACGGGGAGCCCTCGGAGCTGCCCGCGCTCGATGCGCGCGCGGAGGCGTTCCTCTCCAACCACGTGGCCAACCGCGCCAGCCGCACGCAGGGCCGGGCCTTCCTGGACACCTGCGCCCGCATCTTCCCCTCGCCGGTGGCGCCGCTGCGCGAGGCGGCCCGCGCCCAGGGGCTGCGCTTCCACCATGCCCCCGTGTTCGGCGCGGTGCTGCGCACGCTGGACGTGGAGCGGACGGACGCGCAGCGGCTGTTCCTGTCCCTGACGCTGCGGGGCACGCTGTCCGCGGCGGTGCGGCTGGGCATCGTCGGCACACACGAGTCGCACCAGCTCCAGCACCAGGCCACGCCCCTGCTGGACACCGTCCTGGAGCAGTGCGCCGGGCTGGGCGTGGACGCGCTGGCGCAGCCCTCTCCCCTGCTGGATTTGCTCGGCTCCACGCACGACCGGCTCTATTCGAGGCTCTTCCTGTCCTGAGGTGAAGCGCACATGCACGACGACCACCGCGGCCACGGCCACGACGATGACCACGACCACGAGCACGAGGAGTGGGACCACCCGGGACACTTCCACGAGCGCGAGGAGCCGAAGCAGCGCGACTACAAGAGCCGCGCCTTCACCATCGGCATCGGCGGGCCGGTGGGCAGCGGGAAGACGGCGCTGGTGCTGGCGCTGTGCCGCAAGCTGCGGGAGCGCGTCCGCCTGGGCGTGGTGACCAACGACATCTTCACCAAGGAGGACGCCGAGTTCCTGGTCCGCAACCAGGCCCTGTCCCCCGAGCGCATCAAGGCGGTGGAGACGGGCGGCTGTCCCCACGCGGCCATCCGCGAGGACATCAGCCACAACCTGATGGCGCTGGAGCAGCTCATGGAGGAGCTGAATCCGGAGCTGCTCATCGTGGAGAGCGGCGGGGACAACCTCGCGGCGCAGTACAGCCGCGAGCTGGCGGACTACACCGTCTACGTCATCGACGTGGCCGGCGGCGACAAGGTGCCGCGCAAGGGCGGCCCCGGAATCACCCAGTCCGACCTGCTGGTCATCAACAAGACGGACCTGGCGCCGCACGTGGGCGCGGACCTGGGCGTCATGGAGCGTGACGCCCGGAAGATGCGCGGCGGCGGGCCCTTCGTCTTCACCCAGGTGACGAAGGGCGTGGGCCTGGACGAGGTGGTGGAGCACCTCCTCGCCGCGTGGCGGCTGCGGACGAGCGCCTACCGCTGACGGATGGCGCGGACCTCGATGTCAACGGGCGCATCCGGGGTAGAGGCGAGGATGCGCTCACACATCGCGCCGTTGAAGCGGACGCCATCCTCCCCCAGCGTCCAGGTGCCCTCGCCCGCGGCGGTGCGCTCGCCGTCGACATAGACGACAATCAGTGACGGGTCCGAGGGGAGCTCGGAGGGTTCCAACTTGATGAGGCAGGGCTCGTCCCCGAGAACATCCTTGCTGATGTCCTCCAGCGCCTGGGCCAGCTCCTCCTTGTTGGCGGCCTGGTAGTAGCTTCGCTGGCACAGGTTCGTGACGGGGTCGCACGCGTCACCCGGGCCACACGACGTCTGCCCGTCCTTGCAGGTGCGGGGGAAGTCTCCGTACTGGGCCATTGCCTCCAGCACCGCGGGGCCGTCCCCGGTCGCCGTCTCCGCGCCAAAGCCGATGACAATGGTGCGAATCCCCGCTGCCCTCAGCTCCCGCACGGCGGACACGGAGGCGTCCTTGTCCAGGCAGCCACGCCGTCCCGTCTGGGTGGGACCACATCCCGACTCGGTGGTGCACCGGCACTCGGCGTCGCTCCCCTGGTAGACATTGTCCGGATTGCAGTTGGGCACCCCGTCCGTGAGCAGCACGACGAACTGCTTCCGGTCCTTGTCCTGGAAGCCGGGCAGGTCCTTCACGAAGCGCAGGCTCAAGCTCGTCGGCGTGCCCCCCACGGGCCTCCCGGCTCCCGAGTTGGGGATGGCCTGGATGATGTTGTTGATTTTATTGGCGTGCTCCAGCAGCGAGGCATCGTCCTCCGCCTCCGGCAAGTCCTTCTGCACGGTGCGCGAGGAGGAAGGCCTGCAGAACGCGTCGAGTCCCCTCTCTCCATTCGTGTCGGGATAGGTCGTCAGGCCCAAGCGGACATGCGGGCCGGCGCTGGCGAGAAAACCCGGCACCGCGGCCTGCAGCTCCGTCCAGCGCGTGGGGCAGACCGCGGTGTTGCAGGGCACCTCATCGCTGTTCCCACAGATGACCTGCTCGCCATTGTAGGGCACCCGGCAGTCCGGGTCCGACTCATCCACCGGCAGCGTCATGGACCCGGAGGTGTCCACCAGCAGCATGATGTTGGGTTTGCTGTCTCGCGCATGAAGGGTCACCTCGACCGTCGTCTGCGCGAGGAACACGGGTTCCACTTTCTCGAAATCATAGGACTGGCAGGCCACCGCGAGGACGCTCACGCTGGCACCGAAAGACAGAGCGCCCAGGAGGGCTGGCTTGACGCGCATGGATGATGGTCTCCTTCTTCCTCGGACGGCCCCTGCGAGTCCGGGCGCGCAGGTTAGCGCGCCCAGTCCGCTCAATGCCAAGCCTTACGCGCCCCATCCATGCGGCCCGCGCAGCCTCATCACCAAATTGCAACAACAGACCGCACGCGTCACTTTCGGTGTGACAGGGTGCGCATGGAGGGGGCCTCTCAGCAGGGCCTCGCGGCCGGCCAGACAGTGCATTCGCTGACATCGACGTCGCCGGGCTGTTCGATGGCATAGGCGATGGCCCTGGCGGCGGCGCTCAGTGCCCCGGGGCTCCCGTCGCTCCGGGCGGGAGCACGGAGGGCTCCGGCTCCGCCCTCCGCACCTCCAGCTTGCGGATGACGATGTAGAAGATGGGCGTCAGCACGAGCCCGAAGAGCGTCACCCCCAGCATGCCTGCGAGCACCGCGACACCCATCGCCTGGCGCATCTCGGAGCCGGCGCCCGTGGCCGTCGCCAGCGGCACCACACCCATGATGAAGGCCACCGAGGTCATCAGGATGGGACGCAGCCGCAGCCGGCACGCCTCCAGCGCCGCCTGCACCACGCCCATGCCCTCGTCCTCCTTCGAGCGAGCGAACTCGACGATGAGGATGGCATTCTTCGCCGCGAGCCCAATCAGCACCACGAGGCCAATCTGGGTGAAGATGTTGTTCTCTCCCCCCACCAGCCACACTCCCGCGATGGCGCTCAGCAGCGCCATGGGCACGGTGAGCAGCACCGCCAGCGGAAGCGTCCAGCTGTTGTACTGCGCCGCGAGGATGAGGAAGGCCAGCAGGATGGCCAGCGGGAAGACGAGCAGCCCTTCCTTCCCGGCGAGCTTCTCCTGGTAGGTGAGGTCGGTCCACTCGAAGCTCATGCCCGCGGGGAGCGTCTCCGCCGCGATGCGCTCCATGGCCGCCACCGCCTGCCCCGTGCTGACACCGGGCCGGGCCACGCCGTTGAGGTCCGCGGAGGGGTAGCCGTTGTAGCGCGTCACCTGGTCCGGGCCGAAGGTGGGCGCCACGTCCACCAGCGAGGCCAGGGGCACCATGCCTCCCTGCGGGTTGCGCACCTGGAGCTGGCCGATGTCCTCCGCGTGCATGCGGTAGGGCGCGTCCGCCTGGACGTTCACCTGGTACGTGCGCCCGAAGCGGTTGAAGTCATTCACGTAGAGCGAGCCGAGCTGAATCTGCAGCGTGTCGAAGATGTCCCCGAGCCGGATGCCCTGGGTCTTCGCCTTCACGCGGTCCACGTCCAGCCGGAGCTGCGGCACGTTGATTTCGAAGCCGGACATCAGGCCCGCCACCTCCGGCTCGGCCGAGGCCCGCCGCGCGAGCGCCTGGGTCGCCTCGTAGAGCGCCTCCGGCCCGAGCCCCGCCCGGTCCTCCACCTGGAGCTTGAAGCCCGCCAGCGCGCCCATGCCCGGCACCGGCGGCGGAGGGAAGATGGCCGTGAAGCCCTCCTGGAGGGTGCTGAACTTCTTCTGCAGGCGGCCGGCGATGGCGTTGGCGGAGAGGTCCTCCGTGGAGCGATTCTCGAAGGTGTCGAGGATGGTGAAGACCACGGCCGCGTTGGGCGCGTTGACGAAGCCGTTCACCGACAGGCCCGGGAAGGCCACCACGTGCGCCACGCCCGGCTCGGCCAGGGCCATCTCCGACATGCGCTTCACCACCTCGTGGGTGCGGTCCAGCGACGCCGCGGGCGGGAGCTGCGCGATGCCCACGAGGTAGTACTTGTCCTGCATGGGGACGAAGCCCTTCGGCACCTTCGCGAAGCCCGCCCACGTCAGCCCGAGGAGCCCCGCGTAGACGAGCAGCGCCACCGCGCTGACGCGCACCACGCGCTTCACCGCGCTCACGTAGCCTTCCGAGGCCCGGTCGAAGAAGCGGTTGAAGGGCCGGAAGAGCCAGCCTCCCAGCGCCCCGTCCATGAGGCGCGTGAGGGCGTCCTTCTTCCCATGGTGCCCGCGCAGCAGCACGCCCGCCAGCGCCGGGCTCAGCGTGAGCGAGTTGAAGGCCGACAGCAGCGTGGAGATGGCGATGGTGAGCGCGAACTGCCGGTAGAACTGGCCGGTGAGGCCTCCCAGGAACGCGGTGGGCACGAAGACCGCCGCCAGCACGGACGTAATCGCGATGATGGGCCCCGTGACTTCGGTCATCGCCCGGCGTGCCGCCTCCTTGGGACTGGCCCCCAGGGCGATGTGCCGCTCCACGTTCTCCACGACGACGATGGCGTCGTCCACCACGATGCCGATGGAGAGCACCAGTCCGAAGAGGGAGAGCGTGTTGAGCGAGAAGCCCAGCAGGTGCATCACCGCCGCCGTGCCCACCAGCGACACCGGCACCGCCGCCAGCGGGATGACGGAGGCCCGCCACGTCTGGAGGAAGAGCACCACCACCAGCACCACCAGGAGGACCGCCTCCAGCAGCGTGCTCACCACGTTCTTGATGGAGGCGCGCACGAAGAAGGTCGGGTCGTACGCGATGCGGTGCTCCATGCCCTCCGGGAAGGCCTGCTTCAGCTCCTCCATCTTCTCGCGCACGGCGGCGGAGACCTCGAGCGCGTTGGAGCCGGACGCCTGGTTGATGCCGATGGCCACCGCGGACTTGCCGTCCAGCAGCGCCTTCAGCCCGTAGCTGCTGGCCCCCAGCTCCACCCGGGCCACGTCGCGCAGGCGCGTCACCTGCCCGCCCTCGCCCACCTTGATGACGATGTCCGAGAACTGCTCCTCGTCGGTGAGCCGCCCCTGCGTCGTCACCGTCATCTGGAAGGCCGAGCTCGCGTCCGGCTGCTGCCCGACGACACCGGCGGCCACCTGCACGTTCTGCTCGCGGATGGCGGCCACCACGTCGCTCGCGGTGAGCTTGCGCGCGGCGAGCTTCTGCGGGTCCAGCCAGATGCGCATGCTGTACTCACCCGCGCCCCACACCACCACGCTGCCCACGCCGGGGATGCGCTGGAGCACGTCGCGGACCTGGAGCACCGCGTAGTTGGAGAGGTAGAGCGGCTCCAGCTTTCCGTCCGGGGAGACGAGGTGCACCACCATCAGGATGTCCGTGGCGGTCTTCTCGGTGACGACGCCGAGCCGCTGCACCTCCTGCGGCAGACGCGGCAGCGCGCGTGCCACCCGGTTCTGCACCTGGACCTGCGCGAGGTCGGCGTCCACGCCCTGGGCGAAGGTGACTGTCAGGGTGACGCGGCCGTCGCTGGTGGCCTGCGAGGACATGTAGAGCATGCCCTCCACGCCGTTGATTTCCTGCTCCAGCGGGGCGGCCACCGTCTCGGCCGTCACCCGGGGGTTGGCGCCGGGATAGGCCGCGCGCACCACCACCGTGGGGGGCGCGACGGCGGGGTACTCACTCAGGGGGAGCTGCACCATCGCGAGCCCGCCCGCGATGAGCAGGAGCACGGACAGCACGGCCGCGAAGATGGGCCGGTCGACGAAGAAGTGGGTGAACTTCATGGCCGCGAGCCCTCCTGCCCAGCCGCCTCGGCCATGGCCACCCGCTTCGGCGTCACCTTCGCGCCGGGCCGGGCGAGCCCCCTGAGGACGATGCGCTCACCGGGAGAGAGCCCCTTGCGCACCGTGCGCAGGCCTCCCTCCGAGGCGCCCAGCTCCACGCGGCGCTGCTCCAGCGACGCGTCCGGGCGCACCACGAGCACGTAGCGCCCCTGCTGGTCCGTCCCCACCGCCTTCTCGTCGATGAGGACCGTCTGCCGGGCCGCGCCCGTCTCCAGCCTCACACGCGCGAAGAGGCCCGCGGTGAGCTTCCCATCCGGGTTGGACAGCACGGCGCGGGCCCGCGCGGTGCCGGTGACGGGGTCCACCTTGTTGGAGAGGAAGTCGAGCTTCGCCTCCCAGGGGAATCCCTCCTCTCCGAGCAGCGCCACGCGCACGGGCACGGGGTGGACGCGGCCGTCGGCCTGACGGCCGGTGGGGCCCGCGTTCGTGAAGCGCAGGTAGGTGGGCTCGTCCACGTCGAAGTAGACGTGGAACGGGTCCACCGAGACGATGGTGGTGAGCAGCGTCGCGTTGGCGGTGCCGCCGCTGACGAGGTTGCCCGCGGTGACGAGCGCCTGCCCCACCCTGCCGTCGATGGGCGCGCGGACCCGGGTGTCATGGAGGTCGATTTCCGCCGTGCGCACGGCGGCCCGAGCCGCCTCGACACGTGCCCGGCCCTCCGCGCGGTCCGCCTTCAGCACGTCGAAGTCGCTCTGGGAGATGACCTTGTCGGCCAGGAGCCTCTCACCGCGCGCGTACTTGCTCTCCGCCAGCACGAGCCGCTCCTCGGCCTGGCTCTGGTCCGCCTTCGCCCGCGCGAGGGCGGCCTCGAAGGTGCGCGCGTCGAGCTGGAAGAGCACCTGTCCGGCCTTGACCCGTCCGCCCTCCGCGAAGCGGACGGACTCGATGTACCCGCCCACGCGGGGGCGCAGCTCCACGCTCTGCACGGCGGCCAGCGTGCCGGTGAACTCGGCGCTCTCCGGCATGGAGCGGGTGACGACCTCGGCCACGACGACCTCGGGCGGCGCCGCCTGGGCTCCGCCCGCGTTCCCCGGCGCGTCGCTCCCGTCGCGCGCCAGGACGAACCCTCCCACCACCATCGGGGCGACCAGGGCCGCTCCGACCAGAACACGTCGCAACTTCATGGATGACTCCTTCTCCGCCCGATACCGGACGGCACGAATGCACTCGCGTCCCCGCGAGTCGGCGTCCGCGCCGGCCATGGAGGCTCAAGACGCGGTGTCGCCGGTGGGCGATGGATGCAGGTGGAGTGTCAGCCGCGCGCGCTCAGGCGCGGCGGGTACACGGCATGCTCACGCACGGCTCCGGCGACCCTTACAGGTCGCGAGCCGCGGCGCCGCGTTGGCTACAACAGGGGAGGGGCCGGCGTTCTCGCGCGCCGGGGCGGTCGAAGACGCGTGCCTCGGAGGAAGCGAGGAGCGCGCGTGCGGTGGCGGCCATCCACGCGCCCGCCGCGGGCACGTGGAACAGGGGGGTGTGTCCGGCCACGAAATGAAACATGGCGGGTTACTAATAACCCCCGAGCAAGCACCGCAACGCATTCTTCGGCGCGGCGTACGCGGGCGCCGGTGGGGATGAGACGCACCTCCGGCTTCGCCGCGGCGCCTACGTCAGGACTCAGGGCATCGCGGCCCCGGGCCCGACGGTGTGCTGGAAGGCCACGAGGACTTCACTCGTGGCGCAAGCGGACTACCGCACCACCACCTTCGCCAGGCCGAGCAGGTCGCTGCTGAAGGAGGCGCCCTCCGCGGCGCTCGCCGGGAGGTTGACGCCGATGGAGTACTTGTCACCGGCGAGGAAGACGCTCAGCGACACGCCCTTCTCCACCATGCCCGCGGTGCCGGCGACGGTCAGCAGCTTCTGGGAGCGGCTGAAGGCCGTGAGCGCTCCCAGGTCCGCTTCCAGCCCTTCACAGACGAAGAGGACGTCCACGTCCTGCGCCTCGACGCTGGACTGGAGCGGCCCCACGCCGGCCCAGGCCATCCGCGTGGCATTCATGGGCAGGCCCTGCACCTTCATGTTCTTCAGCCCGGCCAGCGCCGCCGTGAGCTTCTCGGATTGCGCCATCGAGGCCGCATGGCCCTCACGGTAGAGGACCATCACCGTCAGCGAGCTCCCCGCCCGCTTCGCGAGCTGGTTGTCATACGCCAGCGACCGCAGGGTGATGACGGCCTGCCGGTCCACCGGAGAACCCGCCATGGTGGCCAGGGCGGAGCCCCCCAGCAGCAGACCCATCAGCGGAAGCCACCCACGGGCGGCGGGCCGGCGGAAGCGAAAGCGCTCGAGAATGGAGGGAATCATCGAAGTCGTGTCCGTGAAGTCAGATGCGGTACTGGTTGGCCACGGTCAGCACGACCGAGGATACGTCGCGGACGACGCTGATGGCGCGTCCGGTGGACTCGAGCCGGGCCACGCTCTGGTCCATCTGCCGCCCCAGGTCACCGATGGCGGAGAAGATGTGGTTGATGCCGGTGTTCTGCTGAGACACGGCGCTGGCGATCTGCTCCACCGCGGCCCGGTTGGCCCGGACGATGGCGGCCAGCTCCCGGAGGTTCTCTCCCGAGGCCCGGACGTTCTCCAGGCCCCGCGCCACCTGGGTGGCCCCGCTCTGCGAGATGGAGACCGCCGCCCGGATGGACTCGCGAATGCCCTCCAGCAACTGGCGCACCTCCACCGTGCGCTTGATGGACTGGTCCGCGAGGCTGCGCACCTCGCGCGCGACGACGGCGAAGCCCTTGCCGTGGTCCCCCGCCCGCGCCGCCTCGATGGAGGCATTCAGCGCGAGCATGTTGGACTGGTCCGCCAAATCCTTCACCGTGGAGGTGATGTCACCCACCCGCATCGCGTGCTCACCGAGGACGCGGATGCGCTCGGAAATCTGGTCCACCTGGGTGCGGATGTCCCCCAGCCCCTGGAGGCTCTGCTCGATGCTGCTCTCGCCCGCGGTGCCGACGGCGTCGGCGCGGGCGGCCACTCCGAGCACCGCCTCGGCGCGCTCCGAGGCCATGTCCGCCGTCAGGCGCAGCTCCTGGACCGAGGCCTGGGTGGACTGGATGGTGGTGGCCTGCTCGCGCACCACGGCCTCCTGGTCCCTCGCCGTGAGGCTGAGCGCGGACATGCTCTCCGACAGGCGCTGGGCGGCGTCCTGCAGCGTGCGCGTGGAGCGGCGCAGCAGGGTGAGCATCAGCGCGAACGAGCCCGCGAGCTGGCCCACTTCGTCCGACTGGAAGCGCCGTGCCTCGAAGTCGTCGGCCTGCTGGCGCACGGCGTCGGCCCCGCCCAGCGTGCGCTCGGCCTCCACCAGGTCCCCGCGGGCGATGTGCTCGGCCACCACGCGCAGCCGCTCCACGGGGCGGACCACCCGGGTGCCCACCACGAACGTCAGGCTCAGCCCCAGCACGAAGAGCAGCGCCGACACCAGGCCCACCACCAGCAGGTTGTGGCGCTGCTGCGCCTCCACCTCCTGGAGGCTGAAGCCCAGCACCATGACGCCCTGCCCGCCGGTGCGTCCCACCACCTTGAGGCCGGTGTGGATGTGGCTTCCCAGCGTCACCACGCGGTGATGGGAGTCCGTGGGAATGGGCAGCACGTCGGCCGGGGGCATGGCCTCGGGCCTCCACGCGGCCATGCGGGAGCCGTCCTCGCGCAGCACCACCGCATAGGTGGAGCCCGGAGCGGACTCCAGGCCGCGCAGCAGCTCCTGGACTCGGTCCGCGTCATCGAAGTCCAGCGCCGGCGCCACGGCGGACGCCAGCACCGTGGCGATGCCCTCCGCGCGGTCCTCCAGCGAGCGGCGCGCCAGCGAGTCGAGCTGCGCGGGGAAGAAGGCGAGCAGGAAGAGGGAGATGGCGGCCAGCATGGCGGCCACGAGCGCGATGAACTTCACTCGCAGCGATTGGCGCATCAGAAACGACCACATGAGGACAGGAACCTCTGTTCAAGAGGAGGAGCCCCGGGCGGCCCGGGAGCGCTCCTCTCATGCCGCTGAATCGGAAGGGGCCGGGGGCCGCGCGTGCCGGGAGGCGCGCTCCGCGGACAGGTTGAGGAGGTCTTCGAAGCGGAGCTGCTCGAGGGCGCCGGGGCTCGCATGGGCCCGCACCGCGCGTTGAGCGAGCAGCCTTCCTGAAGCCCGGGGGTCGAACGAAGAGGGGGGTGTGGGGGGCATCGCCGGAAAACATGCTGCAAGCAATGGACCCGCGCCGGAGCCGCCCTGGCTTCGCCGAAGACCCTGGACATGCGGCTGAACTGTCGGGGCTGGAGGGATTTTCGCGTGGGGCGCGTGGGGTCAGAAACACTCGGTGCTGACAAATCGCGGCACCACTGCGGGTGCACACGTCTGTCGGGACATCCGCGTTCCGCACCGGGAGTGAGGCCGCGAGACGGCTGCCTGCCTGCCCTCCTGTCTGCGATGGGAGGGTGCTGGTCAGCGCGGGCAGGCCGCCCCACCTTTGGGGGCATGAGCCCGTTCGATGATGCGCGGGAGATTCCGCCTGCCCTGCTGGAGGGTGTCCGGGCGGCCGTGCTGCCGATGAGTGGCAGGCCCTCGGACCTGGACCCGCTCATCGAGAGCATCGGCGAGGCCCGCTTCGTGCTCCTGGGCGAGGCGACTCACGGCACACATGAGTTCTACCAGGCGCGCGCCGCCCTCACCCGCCGCCTCATCTCCGAGAAGGGCTTCGCCGCCGTGGCCGTGGAGGCGGACTGGCCGGACGCGCTGCGCGTCAACACCTTCGTGCACGGCGAGGGCACGGACACGAGCGCCGCCGACGCCCTGGGAGAGTTCCAGCGATTCCCCCGGTGGATGTGGCGCAACCGGGAGGTGGAGGAGCTGGTCACCTGGCTGCGCGCTCACAATGCCTCGGTGGCACCGGAGCGGCGCGCGGGCTTCTATGGACTGGACCTCTACAGCCTGCATGCCTCCATGCGCGCGGTGGTGGACTACCTGGAGAAGGTAGACCCCGCGGCGGCCCGGCGCGCGCGCGAGCGCTACGCCTGCTTCGAGCACTTCGGCGAGGAGCCGCAGGCGTACGGCCATGCCACGGCGTACGGGTACGCGGACCCGTGCGAGGACGAGGTCACGGAGCAGTTGCTGGAGCTGCGGGAGCGCGCGCCGCTGAATGCGCGGGACGAGGACGCGCGCTTCTTCGCCGAGCAGAACGCCCGGCTCGCCGCCGACGCGGAGGGCTACTACCGCGCCATGTACGCCGGCCGGCACGAGGGCTGGAACCTGCGCGACACGCACATGGCGGACACCGCGGACGCGCTGCGGGCGCACCTGTCCCGTGGGGGGCGGAAGGCGCGCATCGTCATCTGGGCGCACAACTCGCACCTGGGGGACGCGCGCGCCACGCAGATGGGGGACCAGGGGGAGCTGAACCTGGGCCAGCTGCTGAGACAGCGGCACGGCCGGGACACGTTCAACGTGGGGTTCACCACGTACAGCGGAGTGGTCATCGCCGCGCGGGAGTGGGATGAGCCGGGGTTGCGCCGCCGCATCCGGCCCGCCCTGCACGGCAGCTACGAGCACCTCTTCCACGAGGTGGGCGTGCCCTCCTTCCTGCTGCGCATGGAGGACCTGGGCGAGGCGGCCGGTGGGCTGCGCGAACGCCGCCTGGAGCGGGCCATCGGCGTCGTGTACGTGCCGCGCACGGAGCGGTGGAGCCACTACTTCCAGGCGGACCTGCCCGCGCAGTTCGACGCGGTGCTGCACTACGACGAGACGCGGCCCCTGAGGCCGCTCGACGCGGAGGCGGGCCACGAGGAGGAGGACGCGCCCGATACCTATCCGTTCGGTTTGTGAGGAGCGGAGTGAGGGCCACGACCCGGGTCCGACCCCAGGGGCCGTGGCACCCTCACTCCCTTCCTCTCCTGGAGCTACGGACAGACCCGTCGGATCGCGTATAGGACAGCCACTCGGAGCCTCGCCCCTCTTGCAATCCAACCAGGGCGAAAGACCCGGTGTGCCATGGCAACCCCAGAAGACTTCGACATGGATGCGACGCTTCGCATGCTCGACGCAGCAAGCGGCAACTACCCGCCCGGCTCGAAAGAGGAGACGGCCATCCAGCTTTCCGCCATCGCGCTGCTCTACATCCGCCACATCAAGAAGCTGGATGACTTTTTCAAGTACCAGCAGGAGTTCTCAGAGGCATCGCCCGAAGTTCGTGTCGCTCAAACATTCGCGACACGAGAGGATGCGGACAGGTGGCTCGCCAGCGGGAACGCCTCTGACGGCGACCTGGTCAGAATTGCTGGCCAGGGCTTCCAGGTCCTTCGGCTACCGACGGGAGTGCGATTCCTTCGAACGCCACTTCCGGCCGAACTGGGTCCCGCTGGCTCGAAGTAGTCGTTGCTTGACGTGGACGACGGGCGTGCTGAAGCCCGCCAGAGAGAAGTCGAGGGCCATACCCGGCTCCTCGACCAGAACGGAGAGCCGCTTCTTCACCTTCACCGGATGGCCCTCCCGGAACATCCAAGGGTCCTCCACCTCGCGGGCCCGTGCGTCGCCGGGGTGGCCCAGTTCCCAACGGCCAGGGATGGAAACGTTGTCGGATAGCTGGAAGTACCTCATTGCCATCATGGCGCCTCGATGACTGCATCCGCTACTGCGAGGGGCAGCGTGAGTGGCCGCGCGGCAGATGCCGTAAGCGAAGGAAGAGGGAGTCGCCATGACGGAAGAAACGGACTGGGACGAGGTGTGGCACCTCGCACAACAGGTGTTCGTCAAGGGAGTCCCGATGGAGCTCACGGAGAACACCCGAGCACTGCTACTGCGCACTGCGCGACAGGTGGCCATCCGCGACGAGGAGGCCCAGGCTGCGTTGCAGCAGGAATCCACCTCCTCGGCCCTCCTCCGGGAAATCCGGCGCAGGATTCGTGAGGGGTCCCACCGCGTGTCAGGGGCCCTCCTCCGCTGCTACCGCCTGCGAGACGCCGGAGACCTGGAGGGGGCTCGCAAGCTCATGGAAGACCTCCTCGCGGTGGAGGTAGTTCCTCTCTATCGCGAGGAGGCCGAAATCGTGCTCGAGAAGCTGGCAATGCTGGGCTCGGCGGCGCGCTCTCGCAAGCACCGGCTCTGAGCCATGACGTGCGGCCCCCATGTCGCCTCCGCATGGGTGCACCCCGTGCGCGACTCCCGGGAGGACCGCTCTACAACCGAGCCGCCGCCCCTGTTCATGTTGGTGACGTCAAGACCCCAAAATTCCTCTGCCTCCGCGCGTGTGAGTGATTCAGAGAACAGAGGCAGGTCAGTGAGGCTCGTCGCCATGGTACGGCGCGTGGGGCTACGAGATGACGGGTAGAACAGAGTGGAGGGTCTCTCCGCCTCAGTGGGGATGCCCAGCCTAACTAAAATAGACAATGGGGCATTTTCCTTTGAGTCAAGTCTGCTTCTTGTTAGGCACGCTCAACCGTGTCGCTCGACCGGCTCAAAAAGCGAGATGCCCATGAAGAAACTTAGCATGTTGTTCACGTGCGTTCTGTTGGCCATGGCCACTGAGTCCACCGCCGCCAACGCCGACTACCGTTTCGATGATGGCTCACCGCAGGTGACCGACTCGTCCGGCAACTCCAATACGGGCGTGTTCGTTGGCGGCGCCAGATATCAGGGAGGCACCAACGCCGCCTGCAACGTGGACAGCATGCAACTCAATGGTGCCGGCTATGTCTCTATCCCCAACAGCCCCTCTATCAGCTTCGCGGGGAGCTTCACGCTGTCGGCCTGGGTGAGCCTCGACGCAACCCGAGGAGAGATCAACGTCTTGAGCAAGGACACAACAAGCTGGTTCACCAACTACAATCTCCATGTCTACAACAATCGCGTCACGCTCGCGGTCACGTTTAGTGCCTCAGCGAGCGTTGGTCCCGTCTATATGGGCGGAGCTTGGTGTGACATCGGAGGGTGCGCCACCTACGGCGCCACCAATTTCGTGGACGCGGCCCACCCTCTAGGAACTTGGCGCCATGTAACTGCCGTCTACGACAACACCTTCAAGCGGATGACCGTCTACTTGGATGGCATCAAGGACGGCGCGGCGGACTTCAACACCTCGGGCCAACCTCGAACCAACTCCGAAGCGCTCCAGCTTGGCCGACGCAAGTCCGCGAACGGAGCGTTGGCGGGACGCCTGGACGAGGTTCGCCTCTACTCTACCGCCTTCGATCACGGTCAGGTGGCGGGGCTTCTACAGTGCGCGCAGTAGGGTCGCCTGACAAAACTCAGGCTTGAGGGAGATGACTCTGGGAGGGCTGTCCAATTCCTTTCATGTGCGGCCCCCCAGATACGGCGTTCGATACGGAACTCGATCTGGACGCCAGGTCCGGAACTACTTCTTCGCGGGCGCGGGCACCGCGGGCTTGTCCCTCGCCTTCGCCTTCTCGTACGCGGCGACGCGCTTCGTCACCTCGGCCATGATGTCGTTGGGGATGGGCACGGACAGGTTGTACTGGGCAATCTTCCAGGCGCTGCCCTCCTTCACCAGCACGCCGCTGCCCCGGCTGGGGCCCAGGTTGGGCGTGTCCAGCGCCTCGTCGAACCACGCAATCGTGCCGTCCTTCGACAGGGTGATGTGCCGCGACACCGGCTTGAAGCTCCACGCCTTGCCCCGGGAGAAGTACGGCTTCGCCCAGGCGCGGAACTCGTCGCGAGACCAGCGCTCGGTGGCATCCGTACCGAGGAAAACGGCGTCCGCGGTGAAGTGGCCGAAGTAGCGTGGCTCGTCCGCGGCGGCAGCGGCCTGGTGCCAGTCATCCAGCACGGCGGCCACGGCGGCCTTCGGGTCGGCGGCGGTTCCGCCCGCCGGGGCGGCGGCGAGCACGAGAAGCAGCAAGGAGACGGTCGTCACGCGGAGAGACCTCGTCAGGAGGAGGGTTCGCGGTATGAAGCGGCACGGTCCGCCCCGGGTCAAGGCGCGGAGTGGGCGGACAGAAAGGCGGAGGACGATGGTGCTCGAGTGCTTCCAGGTGGGTGAGGGCGAGGTGGCCACGGTGATGCTGCATGGCTTTCTCGGCACGGGGCGCAACCTGCGCTCGCTCGCGGCGTCCTGGAGCGCGGCGGACCCGAGCCGCCGCTTCCTGCTGCCGGACCTCACCGGCCATGGCGCCTCTCCGGCACTGCCCCCGAGCGCGGACCTGTTCACCCTCGCCCGCGACGTCGTGGACACCGCGCGCGCCAAGGGTGTCAACGGCCCGTTCGACTGGGTGGGGCACTCGCTCGGAGGGCGGGTGTCGCTCGCCGGCAGCCTCCATGTGCCCGAGGCCGTCCGGAGCGTCACGCTGCTGGACATCACTCCGGGCCCCGTGCCGGGAGATTTGTCGGAGAGCGGCAAGGTGCTGGGGGTGCTCCTCCAGGCGCCGCCACGCGCGGACAACCGCCGGGCCATGCGCGCGGAGTTGACGGGGCGCGGGCTCTCCGAGCCGCTGGCGGACTGGCTGCTGATGAACCTCGCCACCGAGGCGGACGGCGTGCGTTGGCGGTTCGACCGGCAGGCGCTGGCGGACCTGCACTCGCGCGTCAACGGCACGGACCTGTGGGAAGCGGTGGAGCGGAAGGACCACCCGCCCATGCGCTGCATCCGGGGCGGGCGCGCGAAGTACGTGACGGACGCGGACTCGGAGCGCATGGTGGCCGCGGGCTGCCCCGTGGCCACGCTCCCGGAGGCGGGACACTTCGTCCACGTGGACGCGCCGCAGGCCCTGCTGGAGTGGCTGATGCAGGGGTGAGGAGAGCGGCTACTGCTGGACCAGCAGGATGCGCCAACCCCGGGTGTCGATGGCGTAATTGGCACCCACGTCCAGGATGGGAGGCCCACCGATGTCACATGCCTCCGCGTTGGGGATGATGCTGACGTACATGACCCCCTCCGGACCGGGGGCGGCAGCTACGTCGTAGGACTCACGACGGGAGAGACACTCCTGGAGCGGGGTCGCTCCCGATGGGAGCTTACGATCCCACGGGAAGTAGTCGTCCATCGCCAGCTGGATGGCCCGCAGCATGGTGCCCCCGACGACCTGCCGGCCATCAAGTGGGAGCGCCAGGGGAAACTCCACACCGGCCGCCTCGTCGGGCGGTGCATGGACCGGACGTGGTGGGCGCTGGAAGAGCGCACAAGCGGGGAAGAGAAGGAGAAAGGCCGGAAGTGCGCGCTTCATGGAAGGTTCCTCGCTCGAAGAGTCCGCACGTCGTACGTCATTCGTCCCCCACTGCCGTGACCAGACCGTACCTCTTGTCCTCCGGCCTGATGACGCCCACCAGCTTCCAGCGCTTCTCCTTGCGCAGATAGACCTCGCCGGGACGCGCATCGCTGTCGAGATAGGGGATGAGCTTCATGACGGTGCAGGCCCGGTCGAACTGGATGCGAATGCTCCAAATCTGTGTCGCCGCAATCCGGTCGGCGGGGCTCATGGGCGACGGAGACCACGGGTGACTGTGAAAGTCTCCGAGAACAACAGGACGGCCGCGCTCATCAACAACGTAACGAGGAGGAATGCACTTCTTCTTATTCGCGGGACCGACTGGCACTGGCTCGCCCAGCGGAGACGGCATGCTGGCGTAGTATGTGCCATCGCCCAGGGAGTAGATGGCGCCGCAGTATTCCTGGCCATACTCGCGATCCCGCGCGCGCGGCAACTTCATGATGGCAGGGCACAGTTGATCGATGACCGCATCGACGTTGCTCGATGGCTGGATGGCATCCCAGGGCCCTCTCACATGAACATGATTGCCCGTGCGCCAGTAGTCCCCGGGCACGCTCGGCACTGGCGTGTTGGAAGCACACCCCACCAGCAGGCCCAGCATCACCGACCAGCTCAACCCAGCATGCATGAACTCCCCCTCAGATGCGCACCCCGAGCAGCAACCCGGGCCACATCCGCGTCGAGTCCGCCCCGCGCCCCAGCTTCCACTGGGGCAGCAGGCTGACGTCCGGATCCTCTTCCTCGGAGTACGGCACATAGGCGTTGACCGACACGCCCCCGAAGAGCGCGAAGCGCCGCCTCAGCTCCCAGCCCACCATGGCCCGCAGCCGGCTCAGCGAGCCCTTCCCCGCCGAGCCGATGAACTGCGAGGCGACGTCCACGTCCAGGTAGTACCGCTCCGCCTCGCCCAGCGGGAAGTGCACGCCCAGCCCCATCATCGTGTAGGTCGATGCGGCGCGTGGCTCGATGCGCAACCCTCCCGTCAACAGCACGTACACGCTGCGACTGCCGTACTTGAGGCTCACCGACACCGGGCCGTAGTCGTCCGCCGACACCTCGAAGGCCAGCCGCCCCTTCCGCACGATGCTCAGGATGCCGATGGGCACCGACACGTCATCCGCGATGTTGATGAACCCGAGCTGCACCCCGCGCACGTCCGACGCCACGTTGATGAGCCCCACCTGCACCCCGGAGACATTCCCCGAGATGTTGATGAGCCCCACCTGCACCCCCGCGAGCCGCTCCGTCAGGTTGATTCCCCCCGCCAGCTGCACCCCGTGGAAGTCCGACGTCGCCCGGTTCGCCGTGGAGCTGAGCTGGAGGCCCGTGTAGGCCCCCTCCGCGATGTTGAAGAGGGTGGAGAGCTGCCCGCCCGTCCCCCCGGCGAAGGCGAGGTTGCCGCCCAGCGCCGCCTGGAGCCCGAGCACCTCGCCCCCCGCGACGTTGGCGATGCCCGACACCTGCACGCCCTCCATCGTCCCGTCCACCCACCCCAATCCCCCCGCCGCTCCCAGCCCCCGGAGCTGCAGCGAGCGCACCGCCAGCCCGCCCAGCGCCACGTGGTTGAGGCCACTGCCACCCCAGAGCGAGCTGGTGGACAGCGGCGGCACCAGCGACAGGTTGAACGCCACCGTGGGCACGTCCACCGCGGGCCCGGGCGCCTCGGGCACCTCGGCCACCGCCTCGCCGCCTCGCGCCGCCGTGCGCGTCAGCGACACCGGGACGAAGTGCTCCGCCCGCAGCTCCGCCCCACCCTTCGGTGACACCGACAGCTCGGCCTCGAAGCGCTGCGTGGGACGCTCCAGGACGAAGTGGTAGCGCCCGGCCTCCAGCCCCAGCGCGAGCCGCCGGCCTCCCGGCTTCTGCAGCTCCGCGACGAGCTGGTTGCCCCAGTCGCGCACGAACAGCCGCCCCTGCACGTCCTCCGCCACCGCGACTCGCACGCTGGAGCCGCGCAGGTCCGTCATCACCAAATCACCGCTGCCCGCGAGCTGGATGTCGTAGGCCGCGTGCTGAGGACCGCCCTGCGAGCGCTCCGTGCGCGCCAGCGTCTCGTGGAAGGCGAACTGGTAGGCCTCGTGCAACGTCACCCGCCCGTCCGCGCTGGTGTCCGCCGCGCCGCGCAGGCCGGTGACGAGGAAGTGCGTGAAGAAGGACGCGCCGATGCTGTCCGACTCCTGCGCCACCTCGTCCGCGGAGCTGGAGGCCAGGTAGGCATGGCCCCTCACCTGCGAGGACGCATCCGTGAGGAAGGCCGGCCGGCGCACGCCGCCCTTGTAGCGCGTGAGCGCGCCGGAGCCGCACGAGTCCAAGATGGCGATGCGCACGTCCACCGGCACCCCGCCCAGCGCCCGCCGCAAATCCTCATAGGAGAGCCGCTCACCCCGCGGCAGCAGCCCCTCCCCGTCCGAGTGGCCCGAGTAGTACAGCACCAGCTCGCGCCGCACGCCCGGGGACTCCGCGGCTGCCGCCAGCACCTTCATCCGCTCCAGCGCCCGCAACAGCCCGGCGCGGTCCGCCTCCAGCAGCAGCACCCGGTCCGCCGCCGCCACGCCGCCCAGCTCCTCCAGCACGCGCGACATCGCCAGCGCGTCCGAGCCCGCGTAGCGCAGCCGCTCGCGGCCCGTACCGCCCTCGCTGGAGCCGGCGATGAGCGCGAAGCGGCGCAGCGTCGACTCCGGCGCCTCGGCGGGGCTCTCCGCCCTGGCCTCCGGCGCGCACCACAAGGCCCACCCCACCATGGCCAGCAGGCCGGCCACACGTCCCCATCCCCCCGCTGTGGTGCGTGTCATCATCCGCTTCCCGCTCCGTGCCAGCCCCGGCCCGGCGTCACTTGAGCGCCGGTGGCATACCGCGTTTGGCCGCCCCCTCGCGAGCCGTCTCGCTCACGGACTCCAGCGGGCGCGGCGCGATACCCAGGAACTGCCGCCCCGCCCGTCGCGCACCACCGCCCAGAAGGTCACCTCCCGGGCCTCCGTCGCGTCCTCCGGCGGCTCCCACTCCGTGCGGTGCTTGCCCTTCTGGCCTCCCAGGTCCGCGCCGCCCGTCACCTGCGGGCTGAACTCGCCGAACGTGGCGTGCCACGAAATCTCCCAGGCCTCCGTCAGCGTGACGGCGTCCAGCCGCAGGCCCGGCACCACGTACGTCTCCTCCAGCGCCGACACGTCCTCGGACGTCACCACGAAGGGCCCCTTGCCGCTCAGCTCCGGCAGCGCGTCCTCCGCCCATGGCGCGTCGTCCAGCAGCACGCCCGGAATCACCGGCTGCACGTTCTCCGTCATGCCCTCCACCACCGGGCACCAGAAGACCATCAGCTTCTGCGCGTAGACCTCCTCGTCCCCCGCCACCGCGTGGAGCACGAGCGGCATGCGGATGCCACCCAGTCCCTTGTAGGGGTCCGTCTCCTGCACGCGCTCCAGCAGCAGGCTGTCCTCGCCCACCGTGGCCGCGCCGGGGCGGATGGCGAGCGACAGCTCTCCCGCCGTCGCGGTGCCCTCCGCCAGCATCACGCGGTTGGCCTCGTCCGAGCAGCGGCTGTCCTCCGTGTCCGCGCACGCCCACAGCGTGTAGTGGATGGGGCGGCCCTCGCCGGCGGGGTCCACCAGCAGGGCGCGGTACGTCACCTCCGCGGCGAGCACGTCCAGGGCCTCCGGCGTGCGCTCGCAGGTGGGCGCCATCAGCTCCGGCTTCTCCAGGGAGATGCCGAGCACGCGGAAGTCATGCACCTTCGAGGGCTGGTCCTCCACGTCCACACAGGCGCTGGCGCCGAGCGCCAGCAGGAGGCCGCCGTACTTGAGCAGGGCCTTCATGTCAGAAGCTTCCTTTCACGCCCACCACGGGGAGGAGGGGGATGCCCGGAATCTCGTACTCCGTACGGTACCGGTAGTCGTTGAAGACGAACTCGGCGTTGCTCGCGTTGTAGAGGTTCTGCACGTCGAGGTACGCCGTCAGGGTCCAGCTCTGGAACTGCCAGCTCTTGTCCACGCGCACGTCGAGCTGGTGGAAGCCATCCGTCCGGCTCGAGTACAGCGAGCCGTAGGTGGGGCGGTAGCCGTTCCGGTCGGACTCGTACAAGTCATAGGTGTGGTTCAGCGGCGTCGTCGGCCGGCCGGTGGTGTAGCGGAAGCGGCCGCCCAGCTCCCAGCCGTTGCCCAGCACGTAGCTGCCCACCAGCGTGAGGATGTGCGTCTGGTCCCAGATGCTGAGGCCATACGTGGGCGCGTCCTCATCGCTGAAGCCGCCGCCGAAGCCGCCATTCCTCTCGGGCCTGGGCCCCGCGCGCCCGTCCAGCGCGCGGCTCAGCGTGTACGACAGCCACCCGGACCACTTGTCCTGCGCGGAGGCCCGGTTCTTCTTCACCATCAACTCGATGCCATACGCGCGGCCGATGCCGTCGTTGGAGTAGCGCTCCTGGTAGAAGCCGCCGCTCTCACGCTGGACAATCTGCCCGGGCTCCACCACGTTCTTGAAGCGGCGGTTGAAGAAGCCCGTCACGTCCACGTCGAGCACGTCCGTGAAGCGGTGCTCCACGCCCAGGCTCGACTGGAAGGCGCGCTGGTACACCAGGTCCGGCGTGCCGTACGGCGCGATGACGTAGCGGAACGTCTCCGGCGCCTGGCTGTAGAGGCCGAGCGAGCCCTTGAGGCTGGTGCGCGCGGTGGCCGCGTAGCGCACCCACAGCCGCGGGTCCAACGCCACGTTCTGGGTGTCCCCCACCAGGTGGAGGTTGCCGCGCACGCCGGGGGTGAAGGTGAACTTCCCCACCTTCACGTCCGCCTCCAGGAAGAGCGCGCCGTCGAAGGAGTCCAGGGAGATGCGCTCCTTCACCATCTCCCCCACCGACTCGGCGCCCGGGAAGGACACGTACTCGAAGTCCTCCGGGGCGGGGAACTCCACGTCGTACGACTCGTACTCGTAGACGAGGTCCAGGCCGGTGCGCAGGGAGAGCATGGAGGACAGCTCCATGCCCAGCACCTCGCGGGCGCCCACCGAGTACTGCCTGCCGTCCTGCCTCGCGGTGCCGAACTCGAAGCTGCTGTTGTCCAGGCCCACGTAGGGCGTGAAGACGGAGGTGAGCGCGCCCTTGCGGTACGTCCAGTCACCCTTCAGCCGGTGGAAGTTGGTGTGCGTGTTCAGGTCGATGTCGCGCTCCGTCTTCGGGCCGGAGGACACCACCCGGAGCTGGTCGTCACTGCCGAAGGCCATGACGTAGCCGGAGCTGCGCGCCCCACCCGCCTGCGCCTGGGCCTCCTCTTCCGAGGAAGCGCCGCGCTTCGCGCCGAAGTCCACGCGGAGCTGGTAGTCCCAGTAGCGCGGCACGATGGAGAGCGTGCTGCCCTCGTCCTTGGGCAGGAAGGCGGGCAGCAGCGTGTCGATGTACGAGCGCCGGGCCGCGGCGGCCACGCTGATGCCGTCGGTGATGGGCGACTCCAGGAAGAAGCCGGCGTCCATGACGTCGACCTTCACCGAGCCGTGCAGCGTGTCCGCGGCGCCCTTGCGCGTGCCCACCTCCACGATGCCGCCCACCGCGCGGCCGTACTGGCTGCCGTAGCCGCCCGGGTAGAAGTCGAGCTGGTCGATGAACTCGGCGTTCACCACCGAGGGGCCGCCCAGCAGGTGGAAGAGGATGGGGATGCGGACCCCGTCCATCATCGTCGCCGTCTGGCCGGGGTTGGAGCCGCGCACCAGCAGCTCGCCGGAGGTGAAGGGCGCACGCGCCACACCCGGCAGCGCCTGGATGACGCGGATGGGGTCTCCGAAGGTGCCCGGCGTCTTCTGCGCCTCCTGGCGCGTAATCGTCCGGCGGACGACTTCCTTCTTCGGCCGCTCGGAGCGCACCACCGTCTCCAGGGCGCCACCCGAGGGCGCGAGGTAGAAGTTCACCTCGGTCGTCTCGTTCGGCTTGAGCTGCTCCTTCGTCTGGTAGAGCTGGTAGCCGGACGCGACGACGCGCACCGCGCACTCGCCGGGGGGCACCTGGAGGGTGAAGCGGCCCTCCGCGTCGGACACCGCCTCGGGCGCCTCCGGGTCGTCACCGCAGCGCACCGTGGCACCAGCCACGCGCGAGCGGCTGCCACGCGAGATGAGCTGGCCGGTGAGCGTGGCCTTCGGCGCCTCGGGCTCCTCCACCTCGGCGCCCTCCGCGGGAGGCGGGGCGTTGAGGGTGAAGTGGTAGACGTACTCCACCTGCACCGGCGCGGGCACGCCGTCCACCTCCGCGGGCGAGAAGCGGAACTGGCGCACCGCCGCGATGGCCGCCTCGTCGAAGCCGTTGCCGACGGGTTCCGTGGGCTGCACGTCGGACACCGTGCCGTCCTCGGCGATGGTGATGATGAGGCGCACGGAGGCGGTGAGGCCCTGCGCGAGCGCGTCGGGCGGGTATTGCGCCTCCACCTGCTGCACCAACTCGGGAGGCTTCGTAATCGTCGGCTGGGCCTGGGCGGGCGCCGCCGCCTCGGGCTGCGCGGTGTCGGTGCCGGCCTGGGGTGCCTGGGCGAGCGCAGGCGCCGCCAGCAGGAGCGAGGCCGCGGCGAGCGCGCTTCGGGCTTTCACATTCGGGGACATGGCGTGGGCAAGCATACGGGGTGAGAGTCGTTTCCCGCTCCCACCGAGGGAGAGGCGGAGCAGTGGCCTCGTGGAGAATTCCGGCGCCAACGGCTGGAGAGGGGTGGAACCAGCCGCGCGCGGCATTCCCTCGCTCCGCCCCTCGCTCAGCGGGAGCGGGAGCATCAGTCGAGAAGGAAGGTGTAGGAGTACTTCATCTCCGTGGAGACGGCCTCGCCGCCCTTGACGGCGGGGCGGAAGCGGAAGCGGAGGATGGCGTTGCGCGCGGCCTCGTTGAGCCCGTACCCCGGCCCGTTGAGCACGCGCGCGGACACCACGCGCCCGTCCAGGTCCACGGTGATGGAGAGCGTCACCGTGCCCTCGATGCCCGCGCGGCGGGCCTCCTCCGGGTACGGAATCTTCACCTCGTTGGCGAGCTCCGGCTCCCGGTCCACCTGGTAGATGGGCGTGTACTTCGGCGCGCTGTAGGCCTTCACCTCCTGCGGCGCCTTCGCCCGGTCCGCGGTGCGGCCGTAGAGCGTGTTGCCCACCGGCGCCGCGAAGCCGCCCGCGCTCGTGGTGGAGGACATGGACAGGCCCACCACCAGCGGCGCCGGCTTCGCGTTGGGCGGCGTCTCGTTGGGCGGAGGCGGCGCGTCCACCGGAGGCGGGGGCAGCGGCTTCGGCGCTTCGGCCACCTTCACCGGGGGAGGCCGCACGCGCGCCTTGGGCGGTGGAGGCGGCTCGGGCTTCGGCTCCTCCGGCACGGGAGGAGGCGGGGGCGGCTTCTGGACCTCCACCATCACCATCTCCACCGGACGCTGAGCCACCGGCCGCTCCGCGGGCCGCGCGTGCAGCCCCACCAGCGCCAGCCCGTGCAGCGCGAGCGAGCCGGCCACGAAGCCCACCAGCACTCCGTTGCCGCTCCGCTTCGGCAGCACCCACGCCCTGTCGTCGAGCACCATCTCACTCATGACTCTGGCCTCAGCCCCGCGGCGCGGTGGGCGCGACGTCCTTCTCGATGTTGAGGGCGAACCTGGCGATGCCCTGCCCCTTCACCACGTCGATGAGGCGCATGACGCGGCCGTAGGGCAGCGACTGGTCGGCGCTGATGATGGCGCGCGTGTCCTTGTCCTTCGCCACCATCTCCGCGACCTTCGCGGACAGGTCCGCCTCGCTCATCTCCGTGCCGTCGAAGAAGAGCTTGCCGTCCTTGTCCAGCACCACGTTGACCAGGCCCTGCACCGTCTCACCCCCGTTGGCGGCACGGGGCAGGTCCACCTCCACCGTCTCGCGGACGATGAAGTTGGCCGTCACCATGAAGATGATGAGTAGCACCAGCACGATGTCCACCAGCGGCGTGACGTTGATGCCGGTGATTTCTTCCTCGTTGTCCTGCGCGCCGCCGGCCATGACTAACGGACCTCCGCGCGCAGGCTGCCCACCAGCGCATGGCCCAGCGCATTGGCGCGGCTGGTGAGCGTCTTGAGCTGCCGGTTGAAGATGTTGAAGGCCACCACCGCCGGAATCGCGACGGCCAGCCCCACCGCCGTGGCGACGAGCGCCTCGGAGATGCCGGCCATGACCGTCTGCTGAATCGCCGCGCCCTTGGCATTCATGGAGCCCAGGTCGTGGAAGGCCTTGATGATGCCGAGCACCGTGCCGAACAGGCCGATGAACGGGGCGTTGTTGCCCAGCGTGCCCAGGAAGGACAGGAAGCGCTCGTACTGGGGGCGCTCGCGCGCCATGGTGGAGGCAATCACCTGCTCCACGGAATCCGCGCCCTGGGCCGTGGAAGCCAGCCCCTCACGGATGACGGCGGCCTCCATGCCCTTGCGGCCCTGGATGGCGGCGCGCACCGCGTCCAGCTCCCCGCGCGCCAGCCGCACCGCCAGCGCCTCCGAGTCCGGCAGCCGGTTGCGGGCGAAGTACACCGTGCGCTCCAGCATGATGGCGATGGAGAGCACCGACAGGCACACCAGCACCCACAGCACCCACTCGGCGGAGGTGAGCGTCACCCCGAGCAGCTTGCTGCTGAGCCAGCCCAACCCCTCGGCGGGAGCCTGGGCGAAGACAGCGATGGACGACATGTAGTTCCCCTCGTGAACCGCGTTTGCGCGAAGGGAACACCGCCCACCGGAAAATGTGTCACCCGGTGCGCACTCAGCCCTTCCGGCCCCCCTTCGCCGCCTTCGCCTCGGCGGCCTGGATGAGCGTCAGGTGCTGCTGGTCCTCGGCGGTGAGACGTGCGTCCGTGTAGGCGGGGTCGGGCTGGTACCAGGGCTCCCGGGAGAAGAAGTCCTGGAGGTCCTTCGCCTGGAAGACGCGGCCGTGGCGGGCATACACGGCGTTGCGCAGCAGCCGGAGCTGCGCGGGCGACAGCAGCGCGAGCGCGTCCGCCGGCACCTTCCCCTGGAGCGAGCGGATGGCGGCGGCCATCAGGAGGTTCTGCCCGTAGGGGCAGGCCAGCCGCTTGCGCGCGTCCGCGGGCTTCACGCCCGCCGGCGGAGGCCAGAGCTGGTCCAGCGTCACGTCCTCCAGGGCCAGCTCGGAGATGACGTTGTAGTGCTCGCAGTACGCGTAGAGCGCCCGGGTGAAGGCGGCCGCGTCCCCGTCCGACGCCGACACCAGCGTGTCCCACAGCGGCGCACGGCCGGCGGCCACCATGACGGGGCGCACCTTCGCTCGCACCGTGGAATCCCGGTAGGACTGGGAGGAGAGCAGCAGGTTCGCCGCCCCCTTCGACAGCGCCTTGTCCTTCGACGCGGCCACCAGCGCGTCCACGCCCAGCCGGAAGGACTCCGCCGTCTGGTCGCCCTGCTTCACGTTCTTGTAGGAGAGGGCGCGCATGCAGCTCAGCGCGTCCTCCCGGCTCGGACGGCCCTCTTCACACCGGGAGAGGTCCTGGGCCGTGGCCTTCCCGAGCAGCACCTTGGGGTACAGGTCGACGTCACAGAGACAGCCCGCTCCCGCCAGCGCAGGCGGGGCGGCGAGGGCCAGGATGAACGCGACAAGACAGCCGAGGCTACCGGTGGGCAATTTCATGTCCCCGGGACGATAGCCTACGCTCCGCGTAGGAGACCGCCCTCTTGTCCTTCCTGCTCTACCCGTCCCGTGAGCGCTCCGTCTTCCCGGATGGAAAGCCCCTGCTCTGGCAGCTCGGCGCCTACGTGGCGGTCTTCCAGCGGCCCGAGTTCGGGACGACGGGCGCACTGCTCGCGCGGCGCGTGGAGGAAGACGGCAGCGAGCACGGCGACGTCCTCATCCACCAGCTCCCCACCAGCTCCGCGCTGGCCCAGACCTCGGCCTCCGTCTTCCACGAGGAGTGGCGGCTGGCGACGCAGCTCTCCCACCCGAACATCCTCCGAACCCTGGACACGTGGCTGGACACCCCGCCGGGGACGGCGGGTGACGCGCCCCGGCCGCTCTTCTTCCAGCTCGTCACCGAGTACGTGCCGGGTGAGACGCTCTCCTCCGTGCTCGCCGCGCTGGACGCGAAGGGCACGCGGCTGCCCGTCCCCATGGCGCTGTGGGTGGCCGCGCAGGTGGCGCACGGGCTGCACGCCGCGCACGAAGCCACGGACGCACAGGGCCAGTCGCTGGGGGTGCTCCACCGGGACGTGGCGCCCGCGCACGTGCTGCTCGCGTACGACGGTGGCGTGAAGCTGTCCGGCTTCGCCCTCGCTCGCACGGCCGTGCGGCTGATGAGCGGCCCCATCTTCAAGCACGTGGGCTCGCAGCCTCCGGAAGCGCAGCGCAAGGGCAGTGGACAGGTGGACCGGCGCGCGGACGTATACGGGCTGGGGGTGACGCTCTACGAAGCACTCACCGGCGTGGACCCGTTCCGGCGCTCGCATGACTATGACTCGCTGAAGGCGGCCATGAGCGGGGATGCGCCGCCGCCGAGCCACCACCGGCCGGAGCTGCCGCCCACGGTGGACGCGGTGGTGATGCGCGCCATGGCCCCCAAGGCGGAGGACCGTTATGCCACCGCCGCCGACTTCGCCCGGGCCCTGGAGGCGCTGCGCGACGCCTTCGCCCCCGGGGACGGGCGCGAGGAGCTGGCCGCGTTCCTGAGAGACCTCTTCGGCGAGGAGCGGATTCGCGCGCGCACCCACGTGCCCACGCTGGCGGAGCTGCGCGCCCGGGCCGCCGCGCTGGAGACGCTGGAGGCACTGCCGCCGGCGTCCGAGCAGGAGCCCGAAGCGGAGGACCGGGCGCCCCCGACGCCGGCGACGCGCTTCGTACCGCACTCGCGGCTGCTGTACCTGTACGGAGGCTTCCTGCTGTTCATCGTGGCGGCCCTGGTGGCCAACGTGGCGAAGTCACGAGAGAGCTTCGTCGCGGAGGTGACGGAGGTGGCCCGGGCCGGACAGGCGCGGGCCATGTCGTGCCTGAGAGGCGCCGCGGGAGAGCGGGTGCGGGTGCTGCTCCAGCTGGACGGCGCGGGCCACGCGGAGGCGAAGGTGGAGGGCCCGCTGGCCGGCACCGTGGCGGGCCGCTGCATCGAGGAGGCGCTCGCGGGGCTGACGTGGCCACGCAAGCGCGGGATGCCGGTGACGGTGGAGGTGGCGCTCGACGGGCCGTGAGCGCCGACTCAGGCCAGGCGCTGCTCCCCGAAGCCGACTCCGCCCCGGAAGTAGGCGCTGAGCGTGGAGGCAGGCCCCTGCCCAGTCCTCCGGGCCACGTCCACGGGCTTCGCCCCCACCACCACGTCCACCGCCTTCTTGAAGATGAGGGGGAGCGCGGCGCCCAGAACGAGGTACTGGCGCGCGGGGAGGTCCGCGTCGTCCGAGAACCACAGCCACACCGCCACGCCCGAGCCGACAATCATCAGGCCGGTGACAATCCAATACGACACGGACTTGATGACCTGCTTGTAGCGCGGGGTCGACAGGTGCTCACGCAGTCCGTACCAGTGCAGCAGCTCTTGGAGCGCGCTGCCCAGGGCTCCAATGAGGATGATTTGCAGGGCGCTCATGACGGCCCTCCTTGGCTCGGGTCTCACAGGACCGGAGTGAGCGGGCGGAGGGTGTGACCCGGAGGGGGTGCCCCCTGCCTGGACGGCGGGAAGGGGGGCGGCCGCTCGGAGCCACCTCCCCGCGGAGAAGTACCGTCCCCGCGGGGAAGCGTGTCCCGCTACGGGCCCACGGACAGGGGCGCCTGCACGTCACTCACGAGCGGCTGGCCCCACGTCGTCTGCAGCCCCACCCCCGGGCTGGTGAGGCGCGAGAGTGCCAGGTGCACCCGCGTCCCGACCGCGAGGTTGGGACCCGAGTACGTGAAGGCGTACCGGGTGGTGTAACCCGAGGACACGAGCGGGAAGAGCACTCCGGGCTCGCTCATGGGCTCGCTCCGGAACACGCTGAAGCCGGCGCCGCTGTAGCCGTGCTCGCCCGTGTAATCCCCGAGGAAGCCATTCGCGTTGAGGTCCGCTTCGACGAAGGCCTGTGGGGACGGCGAGCCGAACTGGCCCACGGGCTGGTCGAAGAGGAACTGCACCGTCTCACCGGCATTCAGGATGTTGTTCGCGTTGAGGTCGGTGAACTTCACCACCGGAGCGCCCGGCGGCAGGGCCGCCAGCACGTCACCGCCGAAGAAGAAGCCCGTCCCGCTCCAGGTGGTGCCGTTGTCCAGCGACACCGCGCGGACCTGCACGTTGTACTCGCGGCCCGCGGCCGTCGTGGCCGTGGGGGTGATGGTCAGCACCTGCCCGCCCATTCCCAGGCTGGTGGTGATGGCGAGGCTCTGCTTGCCCGTCTCGTCCGTCATCCGCACGAGCAGGGACGAGGGCTGCACGGCCTGGCTGAACACGAGCTGGAGGGGCTCTCCCGGCCGGAGCATGTTCTCCGAAGGCAGCGGGGAGCCTCCCGTCAGCGACGGCACGTTGGTGGAGACGACCGAGAGCGAGCCCGTGGCACGGGCCGCGGGCAGCACGAGGATGCGCGCCGAGGCGTCCTGGAGCAGGTCCCTTGCGGCGAGCGCCGTGGTCAGCCCGCTCGACTCCACGCTGCCGTCCGCGTTGGTGTCCAGCGCCGGCACGGTGATGACATAGGTCAGCCCCGAGGCGCCCAGGCCACCGAGCCGGGACAGCTCCTCGGGAGAGGGGATGCCGGTGAAGGTCACGAGCCCGTCGTTGTCCGCGGTGGCCTCCGCGAAGACGGCGCCGCCCAGCTCCCCGTGCGCTCCGCCCCGCGTGAGGTCGGACCAGACCGGCGTGGCCTCGATGAAGGCGCGGGCCCCCCGGGCCGGACGGCCCTCGGAGGTGAAGAGGGCGACACGCACGCTGCCGTCCAGCTTCGCGAGCATGAGCGGCCCCACCAGCGCGTTCGCGTTCCCCAGCGGGAACGCGCCCGCCTGGGCGTTGATGGTGACGGGCACCCGCGTCGCGGCGTAGCCCGCCTTCTGGAGGGACACGAGCAGCTCCGCCCCGGCCGGCAGCCCCTCGAACGCGAAGGTGCCGTCCGCGGCGGTGGTGGTGGTGAGCAGGCGCGGGCCACTGGACAGCGTCACGTCCACGCCGGAGAGCGGCACGAAGCGGGTGTCGAACACCTGTCCGGAGACGGTGCCTACCGGAGTGGAGGGCTCCTGGACCGTCGAGGTGGGGGTGCCCGCATCCGCCGTCACCTCCGCCAGGGCGGGCAGGTCTCCCGTCTCGGACGAGGGCAACAGGGCGTCAGGGTGCACCGAGGGGTCCTGCCCGGTGGAGCCACCGCAGTTCAGCAGCATGAGGGACACAACGGATAGACATACAGCGCGAAGGCGCATGGTGATGACCTCTCAGGTGGGAGTCAGCGCGCGGGAGCCCGTGCCGGCCCCGTCGCGGAGCCCTGCGCGTGCTGATGTGAATAGCACCCACGTCTGTCATTGACCGGAGCCGACATGGCCCCGGTGGGCCTTTCCCCTCACGCAGTCACTCACATGCCTATACGCAAAGAATTGCCCATCCTGGCAATTCCATGGGCTGGAAACGGGGCCAGGCCCTCAACTGGAGGACGAAGAGCCCTGACGTTCCACGCGCGTGAGCAGCCCGGTGAGCCCCTCGAAGGTGGCGTTGCCCACCTGGTGCAGGCCGAAGCCCCAGAGGAACGCCGTCATCCCCGCGCCGAAGCCGCCCCAGGTGGGCGAGAAGACATTGAGCAACTGGAGCCCCAGCGCCACCGCCAGCCCCGTGAGCAGCACCAGCACCCCCAGCTCCACCAGCCACAGATGGCGCGGTGACGGCAGCGGCAGTCCGTCCAGCTCCCCCAGCGGGGGCAGGGCCATGGGCGATTCCGGGAGCGAGGGGATGCTGCCCCCCGTGGGCGCGCTGGCCTCCTGCTCCACCCCTCCCGCCGTGAAGGACTCCAGGACGACCTGCCCGGCCGTCACCCGCTGCGGGCTCGGGTAGCTCTGGAGGGCCTTTCGCGCCCGCTCGTACTTCAGCGCGGCCTCCTGCGGCGCCTCGGCGTCGAGGGCGGCCCGGGCCTCTTCCAGCCACCGGTCGATGGCCCCCAGCTCGTTGAGCTGCGACTGCTCCGTCGTCCCGGCTCGCGCCTTCGCCACGTCGGCTCGCAGCGCCAGGATGCGCTGGCGCACCTGGACCGAGTGTGCCCGGTGGAGGGCATCCCGTGCCTCGCCATACTTCATGGCCGCCTCGTGCGGAGACTCCGCCGCGAGTGCCCCCAGCGCCTCGCGCAGCTTCGCGCCCACCTCGTCCAGCAGCGTCCGCTGCTCGTCCGTGTCGGCCTCCTCGCGCGCCTGCTCCACCTCCTTGCGCAGCTCCATGACGAGCCGGCGCACGTAGATGGCATGGGCCCCCTGGTACAGGCGGAACGCATCATCCACGCTGGCATCGGCGCGGGCCCGGGCCTGGCGCAGCCGCTCCTTCACGTCCGCCGTCAGCTCCTTCCACTCGTCGGCCGTGAAGCCACGCGGCGGAGAGAGGGCGGCGACGGCCGTGGACAGCTCCGCGCACAGGATGTCGAAATAGGAGCGGCGGGCCAGCTCGAGCTGCTGCCGCGCGGCCGCCAGGTCCGGCCCGGCGAGCGCATCCCGCACCGTCCCCAACAGGGGCAGCAGCTCGTACGTGAGCCGGAAGCCCAGGGTGTCCTCCTCCCCGCGCTGCTTCGCCAGCGTGCGCGCCTGCTTGTCGATGTCCTGCAGCCGCGCCTCCAGCCCCGCGCGCGCGAGCCCCGCCACGTCCAGCTCCCGCACCGCCTTGAGCTGCGCCTCGAGCTGCTCCGCCGAGACGTCCTCGCCGCGCAGCGCCTCCTCCGCGGCGGCGAGCACCTGGCTTGCCTGCGGCGGACGTACCTCCTCCGGCAGCGCCCGCACCTTCCGCGCGGCGTCGCACCACGCCTCGTAGAGCCGCAGCCGGGGCTCCACCGCCGCCAGCTCCGCGTCGCCCACGCGGATGCCCCGCACCGGCTTGCGAATCTCCGACACGAGCGCGTCAATCCGCCCGCGCACCGCGCGGCCCACCTCCCGGGCCTCCGCGTCCTGCCCGCTCATGAGCGACTGGAGCCTGCGGCGCAGCGCCAGCGCCCGCTGCAGGCGCAGCGCCCGCGGGCGGATGCGCTGCGAGTACAGCCGCACCGCGTACGAGGACAGCGCCCCCAGCGCGATGAGCAGCGCGCCCCACGTCCACGGAGAGCGCACCCAGACGGTGAAGGTCTGCTCCACCGGCGCGCCCGAGGGGACGGATATCCGCACGGTGCCGGTGTACTCGCCCGGCCCGTCCAGCCCGCGCAGGGACAGCACCAGCGCGCCACTGCCATGGGCCTCCAGCGGGAACGAGACCGCGTCCTGGCTGTCGCCGCCCGGCGGCGCGCCCTCCACGGTGAATCGGGCCTCCGCGAAGTCCGGCTGCACCAGCACCGCGCCCAGGTCCGGGGCCTTGCGCTGGAGCTGGAGGAGCCGTGGAGAGGAAATCCGCCCGCTCACGCCCGCGGTCTCCTTGAAGGGCAGCCGCACGGTGGCATCCACCGTGCTCCAGCCCCAGCCCGACGAGGCCACCGCCGGAGACGCGGCGACGAACTGCACCGCGGGCACCGCCTGCACGCGGGTGACGGTGAGCGCCGTCGTCTCCCGCCCGCCCGCGTGGAGGAGCACCACCTGTCCCGTGTAGTCCCCCACCGCCGGCAGCCGGCCGGACAGCTCGACCTGGAGCGGCTGCCGCGCGGTGATGAGCGCGGTGGTGCCACCGGCCACGGCTCCGCTCATCGTCGCCGTCAGCGGCACCTGCACGCCGTCCTGGGACTGGAGCGGGTCCACCAGCACCGTCACGCCGCCGGGCAACGGCTCCTCGCCCTCCGCGCCCGGCACGGTCAGCAGGTCCACGCGCAACACGTGCCGGAAGTCCTCCGACGTCGTGCGCAGCTTCACCTCGTTGCTGGCGGAGGCGCCGGCCACGCGCAGCCGGACCGGCTGCTGCGCCCGGGCGGCCACCCACGGCGCGATGAGCCACAGGACCAGGGCCAGGCGCGCGAGGCCCGCGCCATGGCGGAGGACGGCGGAACGGGTGGAGGAGGGTTTCATCCACCGACGATAACAGGCGCGCCCCACGGCTCCAGTTCGCGCCCCGGCCCCTCACCTCCACCCCAGCACGTCGCGCACCCGCGGGGGCAGGCTGTCCCGGATGGTGTCGGTGGGGATGCCCTCGTTGTGTCCCGTGGAGGACGGCATGCGCGGGCCGCCGCTGTGATGCAGCGCGGCCAGCCGCAGGTCCTGCGTGAAGCACGGCGCGCCCGAGGAGCCCGGCCCCGTGCAGGCCCGGTACGCCACGCGCGTGCGGGACGGGTTGACGCCCAGGAACTCGTCCACCGCCACGCTCATCGGCTGGCCCTCCGGGTGCTGGAAGATGAGCGCCAGGCTGCCGGGCGTGAAGGGCTCCCGCGTCTCGGGCAGCTCCAGCCAGCCCCGGGACTCGCCGTCCACCAGTGCCTCGCCCGGAGCGCCCTCCACCTGGAGGAAGGCATAGTCCAGCTCGCTCACCGTGGCCTCGCGCGGCCGGGGATGCATCAGGTCGGCGGGGCTGTAGGGACTGTGCGCCAGGCACTTCGTCACCCGGTACACCCTTCCCGGCTGGAGCAGCGTGCGGTCCGGCAGCACCTTGTGGTCGAAGCGCACGCGCAGCGACTCCAGCAGCTTGTTCTCGATGACGTGGAAGTTGGTGAGGACGACGTTCGGCGAGACGAGGAAGCCGGTGCCCAGCGCCGCGCCCACCTGGGGCTCCACGCGGCACACCTGCCGCCCGATGGAGGTCAGCCGCCGGCGCCACACGTCCAGCCCGCCCCCCGCCCACCCCGGGCCGAAGATGCGCTCCAGGCTGACGCGGGGGATGCTCCGCTGCACGGACGCGAAGTACCCCTGCACGAAGCGAAGCAGCCGGGGGTTGCGGGGCAGGGCCGCGTACGCCCCCGTCACCAGCTCGCGCGTCCACCCCTCCAGCTCCGCCCGGTGGATGAGCGCGAAGATGCGCTCGCGGACGCTCCCCGTGGACGCGAGCGCTTCCAGCTCCTGGCGCCGGTTGGCCCCCACCACGCGCCGCAGCTCCTCCACCGAGGGGAAGGCGCTGAGCAGCACCCGCAGCAGCTCGTCTCTCTCGTCGGCGTCGAGCTCCATGGTGTCACCCACGATGAAACCACGAGGCGGGGCCGGCCTCGCGACGCTCACGGCAATCTGCCGCATCTCCCGGCTGGATTCACAGGGGGGGTATGCGGGGACCGCCATCGATTCGGAACCCGGACGGTGCTGAGCAGACATTTCCCCGGAGACACTGTCCACGACAGTGCCCCCGGGGGCAGGACGTGGCGATCAGCGCACCGCCCACGTGGTAGGAGGTACGTAGGAAACGAGGTCCGGGCGCGCCACCACCTTCAGGGAGGAAGCCCCCGCCTGAAGCGTGCCGGCCAGCGTGGGGATGACGCGGAAGCGCGCCTGGAAGGGCTCACCCGCGCCCCGGGGCGGCAGCTTCAGCGTCACCGCGCCGTCCTCTGCGTCCCAGGACGTCACCCGGCCCTCGGACACCAGCGCATTCAGGCTGGCCGGGTCCACCTGCACCCCCGCGGGCAGCCCGTGCCGGAGCTCCAGTTCGAGGCCGGAGGGTGTGGACGCCTGCACCACCACCTCCGCCGGCTGTCCCACCTTCGCCTCCGCGGGCCCCTTCACCGACAGCTCCAGCCCGCCCTGGGACTCCGCCTTCCAGGGCACCGCCGCGGCCAGCGCCAGCGAGAAGCCCAGCCCGGGCACCGCGGGCTCCGCGCGCACCGTCCAGGTGTGCGCCCCCGCCGAGCCCGGCGCCGCCGCCTCCAGGGCCAGCACCTCGCGCAGCGCCCTGGCATCGAAGGTGCCCTCGGTGATGGGCTGGCCGTCCCGCTCCAGCACCACGCGCACCTGGGCGGGCAGCGGCTCGCGGAAGAGGGCCACCACCGCGCGCAGCGCCAGCCGGTTGGCGCGCCCGCCGCCCCAGCCCAGCACGGGCTCGTAGCCGGACAGCAGCGAGGCGCCCAGGTCCGCCAGCGGCGCCTTCGTGTCTCCTTCCAGCGCCAGCACCGCCAGCGCCGTGGCCTCCGCCTCCGAGGGCGTCTGGCCGCTGGCGTCCACCACGCCGGGCTCCACCGGCAGGTACGCCCCACCCTCGCGCGTCTTCACCGCGTCACGCACCTGGGCGCGCAGGTCGTCCTTCAGCGCGCCCGTCACCGCGCCGCTCGCCAGCAGCGCCGCCGCGGTGTAGCCGTCCTTCACGTGCGCCCGGTTGCGCTCCAGCGCCCCCGAGGCCCGCGCGGTGAAGAGGGCCGCGCGGCGCTTGCCCTCGGGCGTGCCCGCCGCCGCGTTCACCGCGCGCGTGCAGTCCGCGGTGGCCACCAGCAGCCGCTGCAGCGTCCAGCCGTCACCGCCCTGGCAGGTGCCGTCCGGGAGCTGCGCCGCCGCCACCTGAGCCGCCAGACGCTCGCCCAGGCGGGCCAGCACCGGGTTGCCCGGGTGCGCCAGCGCGCCCTCCGCCAGCAGCGCCGCCGTGGCCACGTCCGGCGCCCGGCCCTCGCGCAGCGCGCGCTGAGTCACCTGTGCCAGCAACTTGCGCATCGCCTCCACGTCCACCGCGCCCTCCACCGGCCGCGGCGGCGAGGCCATGCGCTTCTCGCCCGAGGTGAGCGCCTTCAGCGCCTCCGCCGACTGCGTCTCGCCCAGCGCGGCCAGCAATTCCGGCGAGCGCCCCACCAGCGTCAGCGCGTAGGCCACGTCCGCGGTGCTCATGCGAGTCCCCGCGGTGCCCCATTCCGAGCGCAGCACGCCCAGCGCGCCGGGGTACACGAGCAGCCGCACCCGCTCACTGCCGGTCTGCGCGTCGTCCGGCCCGGAGAGCGACAGCGTGCGCGGCGCGGCCAGCGTGCCCCCGCGCGTCTGCAGCACGGGACGCCCGGTGGGCCACACGTCGAAGTCCCGCACCACCGCGTCCGCGCCGCCCAGCGTGGCGCGCACGGACACCGGCCCGGGCCCGGCCACCCGCACCGTCACGTACTCCACCACGCTGCCCCGCGCCGGCACCCGCACCGCGCGGGCGCCGCCCTCCACCGTGGCGCCCTGCACCTCCACCTTCAGCGGAGCCTCCACGGCGGACTCCGTGGTGTTCACCACCTGCACCGGCAGCCGCACCGCGTCCCCCGCGCGGAGGAAGGGCGGCAGCACCGGGTCCACGTACGTGGGCAGCGTGCCCGCGAAGCCCGCCACCGCGCCCGCCTGCGCGCCGGAGCGGGAGTGCGCCAGCGCCAGCACCCGCCACCGGGTGAGCCGGTCCGGCACGCGCACCGGCACCGTCGCCGCGCCCGACGCGTCCGTCACCACCAGCGGCTCGAAGAGGAACGTCTCCGGGAACCACGCCCGGCTCGGCGCCGCTTCCTCCGCGGGCGCTTCCTCCAGCCCGCCCATGCCCCCGCGCGCGGCCCCGGCACCCTTGGGCATCTCCTCCTTGAGGACGGCGCGCAGCTTCTTGGCCATGGGGGGCGAGGAGGGCATCCCGCCCTCCTCCATCGGAGCGGCCGCGGGCGCCGCCGCGACCTCCTGGGCAACCGCGCCGCCGAACGAGTCCATCTGCTTCAGTCGCAGCACGACGTGCTCCGGCTCGCCCGCCAGCGCGTTCGCGGACGCACCGAAGCCGCTCCGGAGGATGTCGCCCCCGAGCACCAGCACGAACAACGCAAGTACGAATCCCACGAGGAGGCCCACCGCCCCCACGACGACTGTGCGCTTCATGGCGCCTCCCGGGCGACCCACGCGTTCCAGTTCTCCACGTCCTCCGGCAGCCGCGTCCCGCTCGACACCACGGACCGCGGGTCGGTGAGGGCCAGCAGGTCCGAGGGCAGCTTCGACAGCCGCAGCCGGCGGCCGAAGGCGTCCGTCACCCGCTCGCCGCGCTTCTCACACGCGGCCAGCGCGCCGTCCCACAGCTTCGCCATCTCCGCGGGGTCCAGCGTCTCCCCTTCGGGCGCCTTCTCCTCCCAGGCCCGCACCTGCGCGTGCAGCTCCGCGAGCACCGCGTAGAAGGGCTCCGTCAGCTCCGCGTCCGGCTCGAAGGGGCTCGTCGCGTTCACCGACACCCGAGGCTCGGCGTCCTCGCGCTGGGGCACCGCGCTCACCCGCAGCAGCGCCGCGGCCGCCGCGTTGGAGCCGCGGATGCGCCCCATGGCCAGCGCCTGCCCATCCAGCACACCGAAGGCCGGCGTGGCCACCGAGGGCACGGGCCGCACGCTGCCCAGCGAGTCCGCGCCCGGCAGCGGCGCGAGCTGCCCCAGCGTCTCGTCCACGCCGAAGAGGCCCACCGCCGCCGGTCCCTCCTTGCCGTCCACCCACGTGCGGACCTGGAGGTGGGCCAGCTCGCCGGGCGCGTAGGCCGGCTTCTCCGGCGACACCTCCAGGGAGAGCTGCGCGCGCGGCGCCACGTACACCCGCGCCACCGCGCCCTCCCACTGCGCCTCGGCCCAGCCCTCGAAGTCCGCCGGCAGCCGGAAGCGCGCCGTGCGCGAGCCCTTCTCCAGCTTCGCCTCCAGCCGCGTCGCGCCCGCCTGGAGCACCAGCTCCTCCGGGAGCTGGCCCGCGTACCCGGGGCCACGCATCAGGTCGATGCGCACCTCGTCCCCCGCGCGCGCCAGCACCGGCGTGGCCCGCAGCCGCGTGTCCGGAAGCTGCGCCGGACGCAGCACCAGCTTCGTGTCGCCCGCGTCCTTCGCGCTCACCTTCAGCTCGTAGCCCAGGAAGACGGTGGCCTGCGCGGGCCCGTCCTCGCCGCCGGCACCCGCCGGGTACGCGGTGAAGCGCGCCACCCCCAGGGCCTCGGCCCGCGCGTCCTTCTCCTCCGGCGCCGGGGACAGCCGCAGCCGGCTGAACTTCTCCTGGATGCAGGGCAGCACCGAGGCCGGCAGCGCCCCCTCCTGCTTCGGCAGCGTCACCCACGACGCCGCCACCTCCGGCCCCGTCCTTCCCAGCCGCCAGCTCAGCGCGGCCGGCAGCGGTGCCTCCACCTCCAGGTTCCGGGGCAGGCACACGCGCGCGTCCCTCGCCGCCGTGGCCAGCACGCCCGACAGCGGCGCGCTCTCTCCGGCGGCCTCCTCCACCTCCATCTCCAGCCGGGGGAGGTCCGGGTCCCTCCCCCCCAGCTCCAGCCGAAGCACGCGCTCACGCCCGGGCGGCAGCGCGCGAGAGCGCAGCACCGTGGCCAGGCACGACGCCAGCGGGCCGTCCGCGCCCACCACGTCCGCCACCGCGCCCCCCGCGCCCACGCGCAGCCCCAGCTCCACGTTCTGGAAGCCGTCGTCCGGCGTCACGAAGCGCGCGCATGGGAAGAGCGACGGCAGCCAGCCCTCCACCGCGAGCTGGTCCTGCAAGGATGCCTCTCCACTCTCATCCACCAAATCCCTCACACCGCCCAGCTCCACGGGCGGAGGCGGCGGCGGACGGCGCACCGGCATGGGCGGCACCACCACGTTGACGGGAGGCCCCGGGTCCAACTGGAAGGCGGCCACGCCGTCCTCGTCCGTCACCGCGCGCACGCCCTCGTCCCGAGGGTCCCACGCGCGCTTCACCGTCAGCTCCGTGCCGGGCAGCACCCGGCCATCCGCGGTGGTGGCGCGCAGGTAGACGCGGTTGCTGAAGCCCGCCACCAGTCCGTCCTCCAGCTCCGTCACCGCGGAAACGGCGAGCGCGTCCTCGGCCAGCAGCAGCGACACCGCGCCTTCCACCCTGTCACCCGCCGCGTCCTTCGCCACCACGCCCGCCGTCAGCCGCGCGTTGCCGCGCAGGTCCATGGGCACGCGCGGCAGCACCACGCGGAAGCGGCCGGCGGCGTCCGTGCGCGCACGCCTGGGCAGCCCGCCGTCCGCCAGCCACTCCACCGGCGGTGGCCAGTCCCCCGAGTGGCTCCAGTCCAGCTCCACCTCCGCGCCCGCCACCGGCGCGCCCGAGGCGTACACCACCTGCCCCTCCACCTCCGGCGTGTCCCCGGCCCGCCAGAAGGGCTTCGGGCTCTGCGCCTCCACGCGGAAGCGCGGCAGGGTGAAGGGCTCCACCTGGAAGGCGGCCTGCGCCTGCGCGCCACCGCTGGACCAGCTCACCGTCCACGTGCCGGTGGCGGCGCCCCTGTCGAGCGGGAAGCTGCCGGCCACCACGCCCCACGGGCCCGCCGGCGCGCGCTCCTCCAGCACCACCTCTCCGGACGGGTCCTTCAAGAGCCACGTCCCGGGCCGGCCGTCCAGCGGCGACAGGTCCTTCGCGCGCAGCACCACCGCGCGGAAGCGCACCTCGTGGCCCGGCTCGTACAGCGGCCGGTCCGTCAGCACGTGCACACGCGCGGGCGCATATAAAGGTAGCGCCGCGTCCACCGTGTCCGTGCCCAGCGGGCTGGTGACGCGGGCGCGCAGTTTGTAGTCCCCATCCGGCACCTGCGGCAGCGCCACCCGCGCCGCCAGCGCGTACGCGTCATCCCGCTGCCAGCCGTGCTCCTTCTCCGGGGTGAGCGGCGTCTCCTTCCCCTCCGCGTCCACCAGGAACAGCTCCGCGGAGCCGCGCCGCACCCGGCTGTCCATGAGCCCGCCGTGCCGCGGGTCCGGTGCATGCGCCTGGGCCCAGACGGAGACCGGGCCCGCGATTCCGCGCGACAGCCCGTAGGCGCTCAGCCCCACCGTCTGCCGGAATTGCCCGTCCGGGCAGCGCGGAACCTTCACCCCGCGCAGCGCCCAGGCGGACAGACACACGTCCCACGAGGCCACGGCCAGCGCGCCTCCCACGAGGAACGCGGCGAGCCCCCCGGCCAGCAGCCGGCGGCGAAAGCGGTTTGTCATATTTCCTCCCCTTTCCCCACTCTACGACACCCTACGCAGGGGCGGCCGTTCCCTGCCGAGCCCCGGATTTTCACCGGATTGTAACGGTGCGCTAGGGTTCCTCCTCCGCTGTCCGCCGTCGAGGCCCACAGCCCACACCCCACATGCCCGCGCCGACCCCCAAACCCAAGTCCCGTCCTCCCCAGGACGCCCTGCCCTCCCGGCTGGAGACACTCCTGGAGTTACTCACGGACCGCCACCTCGCGGACCGTCTCACGCGCGTCCACCGCGCCGCGGCCGTGGCCATCGACCGGCTGGGGCACCTGAGCATCGCGAAGTACGAGCCCACCTCCGTGGAGCCGGACGGCGGCGCGGACCTGTCCCTGTGGGAGACGATGGCGCCGGCCATCGGCGACACGGTGATGGGCGTCAACCAGCTCGTCGCCGCCATCAACAAGGAGTTCCCCCCACCCGCGCGCCCGGCCGGCGGCGGAGAAGGGTGGGCGCCCCCTCCCGCCAGCTCGGACGAGCGGCTGGCGCAGGAGGTGGAAGCGGTGCTGCACGCCAGCGCGGAGCGGCTGGCGAAGCGCGTGGGCGAGCTGGGCCAGCAGATGCGCCGCCCGGAGGTGGTAAGCGACCGCTGGACGCTGATGGCGGAGCTGCAGGCGTTCCGCGCCGACTTCAGCGTCCGCATCGGCGACCTCGTCTACCTCACCGCCGCGGCCTTCGAGGACGTGCGCCGCGAGGACGTGGTGCCCGGCTACGTGCACCAGGTGGCGGCGCGGGCCGCCCTGCGCGCGGCGGCGGCGGACCTGCGCCGCTCCCTGCAAGGCCGGCTGGAGCGCGCGGCGAAGGCGGAGCCCTCCGCGCGGCCCGCGCTGGCGAAGCAGGTGGCGGAGAGCCTGTCGGCCTTCATCTCCCTGCCCGCGTCGGTGGCGCTGCGCACGCCCCATAAGCGCGAGGTGCTGGAGGCACGCGCGCGCCTCCTGGAGACGGCCTCCCGGCCGGAGCTGGGGCCGGACACCCTCCCGGAAATCGTGGAGCCCTTCCTCGCGGCCCTGGACGGGCACATGGAGGAGGTGACGCGCACCTGGCTCATCGTGCACGACCGCGCGGTATGGGCGGAGTGCGGGATGAAGCTGGAGCAGGTGGAGATGCACCTGGCGCTCGGCTCGCAGGGTGCCGCCCGCGTGCTGGCGGAGGCGGTGGACGCGGCGGGCGCGCTGCAGGGGCGCTCGGCGCCGTTCGACCTCTTCCTGCGCAAGGCGCGCCAGGAGGCCGGCGGCGGCCTG
Source organism: Myxococcus sp. RHSTA-1-4 (assembly GCF_020037125.1). Classification (GTDB taxonomy): domain Bacteria; phylum Myxococcota; class Myxococcia; order Myxococcales; family Myxococcaceae; genus Myxococcus. The sequence goes on along the minus strand of NZ_JAIQDG010000014.1, from coordinate 172,358 downwards.
GACGAGGCAGGGACGCGGGACATGCTCTCGCGCTTCCGGGAGCGGCTCGCGGCCCTGCCGTTCAGCTAGGAGCGCGGGGGCGCTACTCCTTCCTGGCCTCGGTGCCCTGCGGCAGCGCCGGGGCCTGGGGCTTCGGAGGGAGGATGCGCAGCTCGTCGTAGCGGGCCGCGAGCGTCTCCGGGGTCATCTCCTCCTGCCACTGCTTGGGGTTGGTGTTCCAGCCGAAGTCCGCCGGCACCTTGCCGCCACCCTGGCTGGCGTAGCCAATCATGTCCGGGAACTGCGTGGACCAGCGGCCCGCCGGGTCCGGCTCCTTGGTGATGTGCTGGCGGTTGGGACGGTGAAGAAAGGGCTTGGATGCGTCGCTCATGGCGCGAAAGCCTCTCCGAAACCCGCCCGCAAGGGTAGAGGGAAGCCGGGGTAGGGGCCTCAGGCCGCCCGCCGGGAGCGCTTGCGCCGCGCGGGTGCCACCGGAGGCAGCACCCGGGGCCCCAGGGCGAACACGGCGGCGAAGTACCGGGCCTGGGCCTCGCTGCCGTAGCGGTAGCGCCGGACGGCCCCTTCCCGCGTCAGCACCTCCACGCCCCAGCCCCGCTTGTCGTGGAGAAGCTCCACCTGTGCCACCTCGCCCATGCCATCCCCTCCCACATCCATTCCCCCTTCCCCTTGAAATCCCCGTGCCAGCCGGAGGCCGTGGACTTCCCCGGTTGGGGTGTCGGGCAGTCAGCACTCGGGGGGGAGGCGGTAAGGATTGCAGGAGGGCCCGGCTGCCCGCCTGCCTGGACGAGACGCCATGGAAGCGGCCGGTGGCTGTGCGTACCGGGGTACACCCCGGGTCACCTTGTGCCGCGCGGATCCTGCGTTACCTCAAGAGCATGACTCACTTCGAGAGCAGCAACGGCGACAAGTTCGCCGAATTCGTCCTCCCCGACGGCTGCGTGCTCTGCGGCGGCGAAGTGACTGTGCGCGCCTCACAGGCGGGTGCGCACAGCTACTGTCCGCAGTGCCACTGGCTGTCCAAGCCGCAGATGCGTGTGCGCGACAACGGCGTGGAGCTGTCCTTCGCCACGACCGCGCTCGCGTAACGCCGGACTCTTTTTCCGGGTGGCGTGGAGCGGCTCCGGCCCCGCCGCCCGATGTGTCGCCTCGCTGGAGCACCGCGGGAATCTTCCCACTTCCGTCCAGAGACCTTCGACGTCACGGCGCGGTGAGGAGCCGCGTGATGGAGGGCCCCGCGTCATGCTCGCGGGGCTTCCGTCTTCGTGGCGGCCTCTGCCTGCACGGCTGCCCGGGTTGCATTGGCGTGAATCGTGCGGACCTGGAGGGAAGACGTTGCTTCCAGGGGGTGCGTCATGAGCGGCGAAGGTGTCACTCCAGGGATGGAACCGGCACGAGGACAGGCCGGCGCTTCCGAGGCGGCCCCTTCCTGGGCGGACGTGGCCCAGGCGTGGGCGTACATCGCGGCGTCGTGGGCGGAGCTGGCCACGTCCTGGGCCTCCCTCGCGGCGGCGTGGGAGCGGACCCGGACTCCGTGGATGGGGATGCAGGGAGCCATGCCCATGGGCATGCAGATGCCCGCGCCTCCGCCCGCGCCCGCGAGCTGGGCGCGGCAGGCCCCCTTCGCGGCACCGCGTCCGCCTGCATCCGGCGTGGAGGTAGGCACCACCGCCGCGATGCCGCCGAAGCCTCACGCGGCGGCGATGGAGACCCCTGGCGCCGCGAGGCCTCCCACGACGACGGTGGGGGCCCAGGGGATGGCGAAGCCCCGCTCGACCGTGGCGGAGGCGCGGGGCGCCGCGAAACCTCACGCCGTCCCCCCGGAGCCCCGCTCCCAGGCGCCCGCGATGACCGAGGAGGAGTGGCTGTCGGCTCCGCCAGCCATGGCCTTCGCGGGACTGAGCGAGGGCGAGGCGCGCTCCCGCACCTCCCGAGCCGAGGAGGACATCGAAGACCTCAGCGTGCCCGCGCACCACATCGCGATGATGATGCTGGAAGAAGAAGGGCATCAGCCGGTCTCCGGCTGGGACGAACCGGACGAGCAGGCCCGCGGCTCCATCAGGGCGGAGAGCGCCTTCCCTCCGCTCTCCGATGGGACATGAGGCGCGACGCTCCCCTCCGCGCGCCCTGTCTCAGTGAGGCCCGTGGATGCTGCTCGCGTGTCCCGTCGCGAGCTTCGCGTCACCCCGCTCGCGGTCCTGCTCGTCCCAGGCGCGGCCGTCCTCGTAGCCCCACTCGTTGAGGTCCACCTCGTAGCTCACATAGGACAGCAGCCGGCCCCGGCAGAGCTTCTGCTCCCAGTTGCCCTCCTGCACGGAGCCGCTGGCACGGGAGAGCAGCTCGTTCATCAACCAATCCGGGACGATGGCGCGGTCCGCGGGATAGGCGAAGCGGAAGAACATCAGGTGCCCGAGCAGCACCTCCCAGTACCGGTCGAAGCGCTTGAGCAGCCGCGGCCAGTCGAAGTCCCTGCCCGCCTTCAGCAGGAGGTGGGTGAGCTCGTGGCCGTCGAAGCGCTCGCGCTCCAGGACGAAGGCCTTGCTCCAGAAGATTTCCTCCGCGGGAGGCACCTTGCATGGGCAGCCCAGCATCTGCGCGCCGGCGGCGTGCTCGAACCAGCCGTCGTCGACGACGGTGAGGCCGTTGCCGGCCGCGAAGATGAGGTCGACCAGGAAGTCGTCCCAGAAGGCCTTGTGCAGCCAGCCGTGGACGTTGCTCTCGGTGCGCCAGCCATTCTGGCCGAGCACCTCCAGCGCGCGGTCGGCGTCGGCCTTGCGGATGAAGAGGTCGAGGTCCTTCGTGTCGCGGTAGATGCCCGTGTAGTGCGCGAACGCGTACGCACCGCCCACCAGGAAGGGGATGCCGGCATCGTTCAGTAGCTGGATGGCGTAGGCGCGCGCGCCCAGTTCGGCGATGGGCCGCCGAACCTCCATCCGCCGCGGGTCTCCCCCGGGCGCACCCGAGGCCTTCGGTGGTTGCTCAGCCATGGGCGAAAGATAGGGGGACGGTGCCTGCACGACAGCGGTACGGCCGCATGCCCGCAGGCAGGGCGGCCGGGCAGGCTCGGCCCGTGTCCACCCGCGTCCCTCACCGCACCAGCCACAGCATCAACGGAGCGGTGGCGAAGGACAGCGGAATGCCCACGCCGACCATGAGCACGGCCAGCTCCGGGTCCAGTTCGTGCTCGGCCGCGAGAATCGCCGCGCTCACCATGGGCGCCATCGCCGCCTGGAGCACCGTGGCCTGCACCACCATGGGCGCCAGGCCCGGCATCGCCAGCAGCCCCAGAATCACCAGCCCCGGCACCAGCAGCAGCTTGTAGGACAGCCCCAGCACCAGCGCGGGCACCCGGTGCCGCAGCCCCGTCAGCCGGAGCTGCAACCCCACCGAGAACAGCGCGAGCGGCGTGAGCAGCGCCCCCAGCCGCTCCAGCACCGTGTCCAGCCACACGGGGAAGCCGAATGGCCGCAGCGCCAGCGACACCACCAGCGCCAGGAACGGAGGAAAGGTCGCCACCTTCCGCGCCAGCACGCGCCACGGCAGCGGCGTCTCCGCGCTCGCCCGCGTCGCCGCGAGCGTCGCCAGCGTGGACAACACCATGAACGAGCCGAGCTGGTCCGCCACCACCGCCACGGCCAGCCCTTCCTGCCCCAGCAGCGCCTCCGCCATGGGCAGTCCCACGAAGGCCGTGTTGCCCAGGCCCCCCGTCAGCACCAGCGCCATCACCGACTGCCGGGACAGCCCCAGCCTCGGCCCCAGCAGCCGGAAGAACGGGCCCGCCGCCACGTAGTACAGCCACGGCACCACGGCGGCCACGACCAGCTCCGGCACGAACTCCAGCCGGTGCATCACCCGCAGCACCAGCGCCGGCAGCGCCACGTACAGCACGAAGGTGTTGAACGCCCCGGCCGCGCCCGGCGGGAACCGTCCACTGTGCCGGGCCAGCACGCCCAGCAAGAGGCACGTCCCCAGCAACCCGATGACCACGCTCATGATGTCCGAGCCTTCCCTCGCCGCGCCGCCAACACCGGCAGGAACGAGCCGCTCCCCACCACCGTCGCCGCCTCCACCAGCAGCGCACGGAATGCGCCCGTGTGCGCCCCCTCACGGGAGATGGCAGCGAAGTAGCGCGGGTCGTTCCAGTCCGGCATGACGCACCCAAGATTGCAGCCCACCCGGCGGCGGACAACGAGATGTGTTCCCCCGGCAAGCGCCCGGTAACCCGAGGCACCTCGACAGCAAGCATCCCCGGTGAGCCCGGAAAGCGAGGGTGCCCCCTCCACCGCGGGAGCTTGGAGAGGATGTCCCGCTGGCGCATGCTCCTCCGCCTCCATGCCCCCTCGCTCCGGTCGTCCGCGTCCCGCCTCCGTTCCCGCCGTCCCACGGAGGAGCCCATGAGTGGCGCGCTGCTCCAGTGGGCGCGGTCGTTGGTGGGAGGACTGCCCCGCACCTACTGGGTGCTGTGGGTAGGGACGATGATCAACCGGCTGGGCTCCTTCGTCGTCCCCTTCCTCGCCCTCTACCTCACGCGCGAGCGCGGCTACACCGTGGAGCAGGCCGGCCTCGTCGTCTCGCTGCACGGCGCGGGAGTCGTCATCGCGGGTCCGCTGGGTGGCACGCTCGCGGACCGCGTGGGCCGGCGCATCACCCTGGCCGGAGGACTCTGGCTGGGCGCCGCCGGCATGCTCTTCCTCGGCTTCGCCCGCGAGCCCCTCTGGATTGCCGTGGCCGCCTTCACGCTCGGCATCGTCGGAGACCTGTACCGGCCCGCGGTGTCCGCGGCCGTCGCGGACGTGGTGCCACCCGGGGACCGCACCCGCGCCTTCGGCCTCCTCTACTGGGTGGTCAACATGGGCGTCGCCATCGCACTCCCGCTGGCGGGGCTGATGACCCGCTTCGGTTACGTGCTGCTCTTCGTCGTCGACGCCATCACCACCTTCCTCTACGGCTGCTGCATCTGGCTGCTGCTGCCGGAGACGCGGCCCACCACGCGTCCCGCCGGCGAGCCGCGGAGCGCCGGCCCGCACGCCGCCGTGGGCGCCCTGCTCGCGCCCTTCAGGGACCCGGTGTTCCTCGCCTTCGGCCTGCCCGTCTTCGTGGTGGCCCTTCTCTTCTTCCAGGGGCACATGGCGCTGCCCGTGGACCTGGGCCAGCGAGGGCTGACGCCGGCGCAGTTCGGCACGGTGCTCGCCATCAACGGCGTCCTCATCGTCGTGCTGCAGCCCTTCACCGGCCGGGTGCTGGGCGGCATGCGGCGCGCCGTCGCGCTGGCCGTGGCCACGGGGCTCACCGGCCTGGGCTTCGGGCTGCACGTGCTGTCCGACACCATGGGGCTGGCCATGCTGGCCGTGGCGGTGTGGACGCTGGGTGAGATTGCCCATGCCCCGGTGGCCCCCTCGGTGGTGGCGGACCTGGCCCCGACGGAGCTGCGTGGCAGCTACCAGGGCGCCTACCACATGCTGTGGGGACTGGCCTCGTGCGCCGCGCCCGCCCTGGGCGGACTGCTGCTGGGCCGCTTCGGCGCCACCACGCTGTGGCTCGGCTGTCTGGTGCTGGGCTGCGCCGCGGCCGTCTGGCACCTGGCCATCGCCGAGGCCCGGCGGCGCCGCATGGACGCCCTGCGCGCCGTGCGCTCCGACGTGAGCGCCATCCTGGACTGAAGGCACGGGCACGGCGCTCGAGCTCCACCGGGGGGAGCCTCCGCCGCACGCCGCGCGTCAACGCGGGCCCACGCCCATGCTGGGCGCACCAAATACAACGGGCGGCCTCCCCGAGAGGAGACCGCCCGCTGACGAAGCCCTGACTGAAGTCAGACTACGGCTTGGTGTAGCTGATGTTCAGCGTGTACGTACCGGCGGTGTAGCCGCGCACCATGATGTACGCGCTCGACTGGCCCGCGGGCACGGTGATGTCGCACGTCTCGGCCGCGCCGCTGAGGTACGGACGGCAGGCGTAGCTGGTCGTGGTCGGCGCCGAACCGAACTGCACGTACAGGTCCGGGTCGCCCGAGCCCGTCATCACCACCTTGAAGGAGGTGCCGGCCAGCACGCTGTACGGGCCGTAGTTCACGTTCGCGCCCGAGGCCACGCTGCCGGACTTGGTGTCCGTCGCCGGGGTGCCGGTGCCGGAGCTCGGCTTGGTGTACGCGATGGTCAGGTTGAAGGTGCCGGCGGAGTAGCCGCGCACCATGATGTACGCGCTCGTCTGGCCGGCCGGCACCGTCAGGGTGCACGTCTCGGAGGCGCCAGAGAGGTACGGACGGCAGGCGTAGCTGCTGGTGGTGGGGGCCGCGCCGAACTGCACGTACAGGTCCGGGTCACCCGTGCCCGTCATCGTCACCTTGAACTCGGTGCCGGCCACCACGCTGAAGGGGCCGTAGTTCACGTTCGCGCCCGAGGCGACGCTGCCAGAGCGCGTCTCCGTGGTGGGCGTGCCACCCGGCGGCGGGGGCGGCGGGTTGCCACCCGGCGCGCCGTAGAGGGCCTGGATGCCCTGGGTGTCCTTGGTGGTGATGACCAGGTCACCCGTCTGCGTGCCGTTGCACTGCGGGTAGTGCATGACGGAGGCGGAGTCGTAGGTGGTCAGCGCCCGCCAGTTGTTGTCCTCGAAGCAGGTGCCCGACTCGGGGCGGGTGTGCTCGTGGCGGAAGCCCAGCGTGTGGCCCAGCTCGTGACGCAGGATGCCCGCCAGCGTCCACGGCGGGTTGTTGCCGAATGCCGTGTTGTCGATGAGCACGTTGCGGCTGGAGCGCGCCGAGTCCGGGAAGAACGCGCGGGCCAGGTACTGGCCGCCGGAGTTCACCGGGCGCACGTCGAACAGCACGTTGGTGTTGCTCGCGGTGCAGTTGGAGTCCTGCGAGGTATCGTGAATGAAGTTCACGTTACCCACGGCCTCCCACGCGTTCGCCGCGGCCGTCATGTTCGACACGGCCGAGTTGTAGTTGGTGCCGAACGTGGTGCTCACGCAGTAGGTGAGGTTCAGCTTCTGCGTGTCGCTCCACTTCGCGTCCGCGCCACCCACCGTGTGGAGGATGAGCTGGCCGTTCTTGACGTTCTGCTCGTAGAACTCGCGCAGGTGCTTCTCGGAGGCGAACACCGTGTCGCCGTCCGCGATGAACAGACCGGTCTCCGGCTCCTGGTACACGACGGAGAGGAACTGCTCATACGTCATGCCCTGACCGGTGGTCTCAGGGGCGGGAGTGGAACCATCGCCGCCGCCGCAACCGGCGAGCAGCGCCAGGCCCGTGAGGGCGCCGACAACCTTGTTCTGGGACATGGACATCCTTGGTTGGATGAGGGGTGCTCGCCCCTCCAAGCACTCGCCGTGCCAGCTTCCAACCCGGCGCCATCATTCGGCTTTCAACTCAGGCCCTTCGCCTGGGGCGGTGCATGGGTACGCCAGGACCTGTCCGCAAACAGGAATATTTCTTTACATTTCGGTCCTGATTTCCAGCCGTTCTAGGTATTTACACTTAGAACCCAAACTGTCCTGATACAGGACAGACTGACAGCAAAGTTGGCGGATTCTCGGCTACGCCGCTCTCTCGCCAACTTGGAAAACAACAGCAATCACAGGAAAAGTGGGTCTTCCTGGTCCCCCCGGGTCATGCGCTACAGGCCGATGAGGGCCTCGGGGCGGTTGAGGCCGCGGGCGCGGCCAAGGGGCTGGAGGATGTCCTGCGGGGGCGCGTCCGCGGTGAGCAGCAGCGCACGCACCGCCGTCTCCACCACGTCCTCGGCGCCGGGGCGCACCATGCCGCGGCGGGCATCCTCCACGCGCTTGCCGCGGTACACGTCGAAGCGCTCCTTCACCCGGCGGGCGAGGTCGGCCACGGCCTTGTCGCCCACCTCCACGCGCAGCTCCAGCTCGTTGCGCAGCTGCACCGGGTCCGCGAGCACGCCGTAGCGGTCATAGCCCTTGTGCGCCACGTCCTCGTGCGCCACCGCGTAGTCCTGCGTCAGCGGGGCGACGACGGCCTTCTCCTTCAGCAGGTCCTTCATCACCGCGGTGACGGAGGCCGTCACGGTGAGCCGGTGGAGCTGCACGTCGTAGACGAAGTCCGAGTACATGGGCTCCTCCACGGTGACGGGCTCGCGGAAGGCGGTGTCGCGGTTGCGCTGCACCTCGATGCGCTGCGCCTCCGACTTGTCGAGCGCGGCCTCCAGCGCCTTCTCCTTCTCCTTCACCGCGTTGGCCTTCTGGACGAGGAGCTGCTCCTCCTGCGCGCACGCCCCGCTGGCGCAGCGCGAGGGGTTGCAGTCGCCGGGGAGCTCCCCGGGCTTCTCCGCCTCGCGCGCCGCCTCACCGCACTCCTGCAAGGCCTCGCGGCACTCGCGCCGCTCGCGCTCCCGGCAGCGCTCCGCGCCCTCGCGCACCGTGAGCAGCTCCGCCTGCATGCGCAGGTACTCGCGCAGCGTCGCGGCCTGCTTGCGGTCGATTTCCTCCAGGGTGCGCTCGGCCTGCAGGAGCTTGCCCTCGAAGCCGGCGCGCCGCGGGTTGGGCACGGAGCGGTTGCCGGCGAGGTAGCGCTGCGTGCGCTGCGAGTCCTCGGTCGTCTTCAGGGGCAGCACGCGCTCCAGCGACAAATCGAGCCGCACGCCCTCACGCCCCTCGGGCGCGTCCGTCACCACGCGCAGGGGAAGCTGCGTGGGCAGCATCGCCGCCAGTCTTCCGGCCCCCAGCCGCTGCACCACGTCCGGCGCGCCGGCGCGGTCCTCCACCGGCGTGGCCACCACCAGGAAGGCCACCTCGTCGCGCAGCTTCTGCCGCACCACCTCGGCCCGCTCGCGGGCCGCCGTGGCACCCACCCGCTCCTGGTCCGCGCGCACGTACGCCACCAGCGCGTTGCCCAGCTTGCCCGCCTTCTCCAGCGACTCCCCGGTGCCGAACCAGCGCTTCGCCCACGCCACCTGCACGCCGTCCACGCCCCGCTTCGCGGCAGCGTGGTCCGGCGCCACCGACAGCACCGCGTCGAACTCGGCGCGCGCCTCCTTCAGCCGCTCCTCCTTCAGCGCCGCCTGTCCCACCGCCACGCGCGCGTCCAGCGTCTGGCCCAGCAGCTCCCGCGCCGGCCCGTTCTCCGCGTTCAACTCCAGCGCGCGCACCAGCCGCTTCATGGCGCCGTCCAGGTCTCCATTGGCGTGGAGGCCCCGGGCCTCCTCCAGCACCACGTCGCTCCACGCCTGGCGCACCTTCGTCAGCTTCACCTTCACCTCGGACGCCTCCGGGTCCGCGGCGAGCGCGCGCAGGTAGGCGGCCTCCGCCTCCGCCCACTTCTGCTGCTGGCTGGCGGTGTCGCCTTCCTTCACCGCGCGCGAGAAGGCGGAGCAGCCCGTGAGGGCGAGCAGCGTGGCCAGGGCCAGGGCTCCCAGCCAGCGGCGGGACGGGGCGGCAGTGAAGCGGGGGCTTCGGGGGGAGGGGGACATGGCCCGCATCTTCGGGGAAAGCCCCCGCCGGGTGAAGACTTCGGACGCATGCCCGCCCCACGAGCGAAGGGCCACGCGTTCCTCCCCATGGGCACGCTGAATGCGCGTGTCCCCTCCCGCCGTTAGAGAACGACGCCCCCTGCTGGAACCCATGAGGCCGGACCTCGCGAGTCTCGCGAGGCGCCCATGGCGCTCCGGGAATGACGCCCTGCACCAGCAGGTAGAGGGATTACAGCCTTCACGAGGGGGGCAAGAGAGACGCCATGTCCTGTCCACAGCCACGTCCCACCGAGTTCCGCCTGCCGCTGCGGGCCGAGTCCTTCGCCATCGAGGAACATCGCAACGTTCACTGCCGCTTCTACGGCGGCTGCATCGACGTGGCGGTGAAGAAGGACTGGGACAGCTTCACCTGCGCCAAGTGCCCCCTGTTCCACGAGGACCGGGCGCCGGGCGCGGACGCCTACGCCTACAACCAGCCCGCCGACCCGGGCCGGCCCTAGCTCGCCCGGCCGCCGCACCGTGAAGTAGTCCACGCCACCATTGGCTCGAGAGGTAGTGGGCGGCGGAGGGGCGTGGCTACAGCTTGCCGGGCAACCTGCTCGGGCGTCGTGTGCCGCTCGGAGGGAGGCGCCATGCTCCGCCACCTGCTGCTCTCCGACCATGGCAACGAGGGGCCCGCCGCCGGAGACGGCTGGGCGCTGGTGCAGGCGGAGTTCCCCACCGTGGAGGTGGGCCCGCTGTCCGCCGGCCGCGGCAGCCGCGTGCTGCGCCTGGACGTGGGCGAGTGGGGCGCCCCGGACTTCGACCCCTTCGACTGGGACGGGCGCGTCTTCGGCGCGGCGGAGGGCGCCGAGCAGCTCGCGCTGCACCTGGAGGGCGCGCACCGCGAGGCGCTCGTCATCGCCGCGCTGGAGGTCCTCACCCGCTACCAGGGACTCGTGGGCCGCCGCAACGCCGCGTCCTCGGCTCCCCTCTTCGACCGGCTGCTGGCGCGCCACCGCGCGCTCCATGACCTGGGCCGCCCGCTGGTGCGCGCGGACTACCAGCACGCGCTGGACGCGTGGCAGTGGGTGCTGCGCCTGCGCCCGGATGCGGACCTCGCGGTGCAGGCCGCCGCGCTCTTCCACGACGTGGAGCGACTGACTTCGGAGGCGGACCGGCGCGTGGAGCACCACGCCGCGGACTACCAGGCCTTCAAGGACGCCCACGCGGCGCGCGGCGCGGAGATGACGCGCGAGGTGCTGGAAGAGGTGGGCGCGGACGGCGCCACCTGCCGGCGCGTGAAGGAGCTGGTGGCGAAGCACGAGCGCCCCGGCGGCGACCCGGACCTGGCGCTGCTCAACGACGCGGACGCGCTGTCCTTCTTCTCGCTGAACTCCTCCGGCTTCATCCGCTACTTCGAGCCGGAGCACAGCCGGCGCAAGGTGGCCTACACGCTCGCGCGCCTACGGCCCGGGCAGCTCCACAGGTTGGGGCAGATGCGCCTGGCCCCGGCGGTGAGGAACCTCCTGGACGTGCAGCTCTCCTCACTCAGCCTTCCGGTGGGCACGGCATGAAGCTCGTCGTCTTCGGCCTCGCGGTCAGCTCGTCCTGGGGCAACGGACACGCCACGCTGTGGCGCGGCCTCATCGCGTCGCTGACCGCCTGGGGCCACCGCGTCGTCTTCTTCGAGCGAGACCTTCCCTTCTACGCCCCGCACCGGGACCTCACGGAGCTTCCGCCCGGCGGCGAGCTGGTGCTCTATCCCGGCTGGGAGGGCGTACTGCCCCGCGCGCGCCGCGAGCTGGCGGACGCGGACGTGGCGCTGGTGACGTCATACTGCCCGGACGGCGTGGCCGCGTCGCGCCTGGTGCTGGACTCGCGCGTGGCCGTGAAGTGCTTCTACGACCTGGACACGCCCGTCACCGTCGAGCGCACGCGCGCGGGCGAGGCGGTGGAGTACCTGCCGCAGGAAGGCCTGGGCGGCTTCGACCTGGTGCTCAGCTACACCGGCGGCATGGCGCTGAAGGCGCTGCGCTCGGAGCTGGGCGCGCGGCGCGTGGCGCCCCTCTACGGCCACGTGGACCCGGGTGCCTACCGCACCACGCCGCCGAAGGACTCCTACCGCGGAGACCTGAGCTACCTGGGCACCTATGCCGCCAACCGGCAGGCCGCGCTGGAGCGCTTCTTCCTGGAGCCCGCGCGCCGGCTGCCCTACCGCCGCTTCGTCATCGGCGGCGCGCAGTACCCCGCGAACTTCGCGTGGACGGAGAACCTCTGGTTCGTCCAGCACCTGCCTCCGCCGGAGCACCCGGCCTTCTACTGCTCGTCCTCGCTCACCCTCAACGTCACCCGCGCGCCCATGGCCGCCATGGGCTACTGCCCCTCCGGCCGCCTCTTCGAGGCCGGTGCCTGCGGCACGCCCGTGCTGAGCGACGCATGGGAGGGCCTGGACTCCTTCTTCCGCCCCGGTGAGGAAATCCTCGTGTGCCGCGCCACGGAGGACGTGGTGGAGGCCCTGTCGCGCTCGCCGGAGGAACTGGCCCGCCTCGGCCGCGCCGCCCGCGAGCGCGTCCTCGCCGAGCACACCTCCGAGCACCGCGCCCGCGAGCTGCTGGAGCTGCTCGAGCACGCGTGCGTCGAACCCGCTGCCATGAGGATGTGACGTCATATGTGGGGAATCATTCCAGCCGCCGGAATCGGAAGCCGCATCCAGCCACTCGCCTTCTCCAAGGAGCTGCTGCCCGTGGGAGGGCGCCTGGACGGCAGGACGGAGCGCCCGCGCGCGGTGAGTGAGTACCTGGTGGACCGCATGGTGCTCGCGGGCGCGCGCAAGCTCTGCTTCGTCATCTCTCCCGGCAAGTCGGACATCATCGAGTACTACAAGGGCCGCGTGGGGCCCGCGCAGGTCTGCTACGCCGTGCAGGAGGAGCCGCTCGGCCTGTGCGACTCCATCTTCCGCGCCCTGCCCTTCATCCCTCCGGACGAGGAAATCGTGGTGGGGCTGCCGGACACCGTCTGGTTCCCCGAGGACGGCCTGGTGCGCCTGCCCGGCGGCGGCCTGTCCTTCCTCCTCTTTCCGGTGGTGACGCCCGAGCTCTTCGACGCCGTCGTCACCGACGGTGACGGCGAGGTGCTGTCCGTCCGCGAAATCCAGGTGAAGCAGCAGGGTGCCGCGTCCCACTGGGTGTGGGGCGCCTTCAAGCTCAGCGGCGCGGTGCTGCGCGAGCTGCACGCGCTCTGGCTGACCCGCGAGCCGAGGGACCCGTACCTGGGCACGCTCGTCAACGCGTGGATGGAGCGCGGCGGCCACGCCACCGCCGTGCGCGCGGGCGAGGCGTACATGGACGTGGGCACGCTGCATGGCTACCGCGAGGCCGTGCGGCGGCTGGGCATCAGCGAGCCCGTCTCCACGCGCACCGGCAACACCCTGGCGGACGCCCATGGCGACTTCCCCCTGGAAGCGCAGGAGCCCGTATGAGCCGCAGCCCACCGAAGCCCGCCTCGGCCATGACGCCGCGGGAAATCCAGGAGCGCGTCCGCGGCCTGGGTGAGTGGTTCCACAACCTGGACCTCAAGGGCGTGCGCACCGCGCCCAACCACTTCCTGGGTGACTACCCGGCCATGAACTGGCGCTACATCTCCGGCGCCATTCCGCGGGATTTGTCCGGCGGGACGGTGCTGGACATCGGCTGCAACGCCGGCTTCTACGCCATGGAGATGAAGCGGCGCGGGGCGGAGCGCGTGGTGGGCATCGACAGCGACGAGCGCTACCTCGAGCAGGCCCGCTTCGCCGCGGAGGTGAACGGGCTGGACATCGAGTTCCGCCTGCTGGACGTCTACGACGTCGGCGCCCTGCGCGAGAAGTTCGACCTCGTCCTCTTCATGGGCGTGCTCTACCACCTGCGTCACCCGCTGCTCGCGCTGGATTTGCTCCGCGAGCACGTGGTGAAGGACACGCTCGTCTTCCAGAGCATGCAGCGCGGCAGCCAGAGCGTGCCGAAGGTGGAGCGCGACTACCCCTTCGAGGAGCGCGGCATCTTCGAGAGCCTGTCCTTCCCGCTCGCGTACTTCATCGAGGACAGCTACGCGCACGACTGGACGAACTGGTGGATTCCCAATCGTGCCGGCGCGGAGGCCCTGCTGCGCGCCGCGGGCTTCGACATCGTCCAGAACCCGGCCCACGAGTTCTACATCTGCCGGCGCCGCGAGTTCTCGCACCAGTACCCGCGCGCCGTCTACCCACGCACCTAGGAGCACGCATCCCATGGTCGAAGCCATCAAGCTCTGGAACGAGCCCAACAACATGTCCCACTGGGACTTCGACGTGGACAAGGGCTGGCGGCTGTTCGCCAACATGGCGAAGCTCGCGGGGGAGGCGGTGAAGGCGGAGCGCCCGAACCTGCCCCGGGTGCTGGGCGGCATGTCCCCCATCGACGCGGGCTTCATCCGCAACCTGGAAGGCCAGGGCGTGCTGGAGCACGTGGACGTGGTGGCCATCCACGGCTTCCCGCTGGACTGGAACCACTGGCAGCTTGACGAGTGGCCCGACCGCTACCGCGAAATCCAGTCCATCGTGAAGCACCCGGTGTGGATTACGGAGGTGGGCGTCTCCAGCTTCGGCGCGGAGGAGGTGCAGGAGTTCGGCCTGCGCCGCAGCGCGGAGCTGCTGCTGGACCTGGCGCCGCGCGTGCACTGGTACAGCCTCTATGACTTGCCCAAGGCGTGGCCGGCGACGACGCGCCACCGCGAGGCGGAGGGCTCGTCCTACTACCGGCACTTCTACATGGGGCTGCTGCGGGAGGACGGCACGCCGAAGAAGGCGCTGCGGCACTTCGCGGACTACACGCCGGCGATGGGCATCTGCCAGTGGTTCCACTTCGAGGACCACCGGCTGGACGACACCGTGTCCTGGCTGAAGAAGCTGGGCGTCCGGAAGCTGCGCACCGGCCTGAGCTGGGCGGACAGCTTCCGTCCCGGCGCGGACGCCTGGTTCGACCGGCAGATGAAGGCGCTGGAGGACTTCGACGTGACGCTGACCTTCTGCTTCACGCCGGAGCACCGGGGCCACAGCCCGCACCACACCAGCCCGCCGCTCCAGGCGGAGGAGTTCGCCGGCTTCTGCGCGCGCATGGTCCGCCGCTACGCGTGAGCCCTGGCGCCCTCGCCCGGGCTCCCGTAAGAGACACCCACCATGCGTGAGCAGCGGGTGGAGTCATGGGTGGAGTTGCAGGAGGCGCTCTTCGCGGACTCCTGGAACGAGGCGCTGGGCCGCCACCGGTCCAGCTTCGTCTTCCGGGGCATGCCGCACGTGGAGCACGACCTGTCCACCGCGCTCAACCGCAAGGGCATGTTCGTGCGGCAGGAGAAGGACCTGCTGCGCGCCTTCCGCAAGTACGCGCCCGGCGCGCACCAGCCGCGCATGGAGTTCCTCTGGGACTGGCTGGCCCTGGCCCAGCACCACGGGCTGCCCACGCGGCTGCTGGACTGGACGTTCAGCCCTTACGTCGCGCTGCACTTCCTCACCGAGGACACCGACCTGGCCGACCAGGACGGCGTGGTGTGGTGCGTGGACTACCACGAGACGAACCGGCTGCTGCCCAGGCCGCTGAAGGCCCAGCTCCGGAAGGAGGGCGCGGACGTCTTCACCGCGGAGATGCTGTCCGCGGTGGCGGGAGACCTGTCCACCTTCGACAAGCTGGCGAAACACCCCTTCGTGCTCTTCTTCGAGCCGCCCTCGCTGGACGCGCGCATCATCAACCAGTTCGCGCTCTTCTCGGTGATGAACGGGCCGGAGCTGCGCCTGGACACCTTCCTCGAGGACCAGAAGCAGGGCGTGCGCCGGCTCATCGTCCCCGCCTCCCTCAAGTGGGAGGTACGCGACAAGCTGGACCAGGCCAACATCACCGAGCGCGTGCTCTTCCCCGGCCTGGACGGGCTGAGCCGCTGGCTGCGCCGCTACTACAGCCCGCGGCCCCGCTGACGCCGCGCGACGCCTACACCGGCACGTGGCGGTCGTCGTAGTCGAGGTCGCGGTCGTGCATGCTGACGTCCCCCGTCATCCCGGCGGCCCGCTGCTGCGAGGTGAGCTCACGCAAATCCCTCTCCTGCTTGTTGCCCAAGGCGCCCCCCAGGACGACGGCCAGGATGAGGATTGAGAAGATGATGACACCCACGATAGCGGACCCGAGAATCTCCATGCGGTGACCTCACTGCCGGGGCCGCGCGTCCTGGACGGGCAGCCGCGTTCACGCCACACCGCCAAGGTGTGTCCTCCCGCCGCCCGCGGCGCCGCCTCCCTGGACGCTCCCGGCAGGCTCGGCCGCCTCTTCACCGGCCAGGCGGCCCCTGACGCCCTCCCCCCCCGCCCTACCCGCCCTACCCGGCGGCGGCCGCGGACGGCGCGTGACGCGGCAGGTACATCCAGAAGCGCGTGCCGTCCTGCGCGGTGGACGTCACCCGCAGCAGGCCGCCGTGCGCGCGCACGATTTCGTGGGTGATGTAGAGCCCGAGCCCCAGCCCGTTGCGCTGCGCGCTGCGCATGTCCCCGGCGCGCACGAACGGGTCGAAGATGTGGGGCAGGCGCTCGCCGGGAATCGGCAGGCCCCAGTTGTGGACCTCCAGCCGCACGCCGCCGCCCTCGTCGCGCAGGGACACGCTCACCGCCGTGTCCTCCGGCGAGTACTGCACGGCGTTGCCCACCAGGTTGGAGACGGCCTGGGCCATGCGGTCCGCGTCCCACTCGCCCCAGCCGTTGCCGGACAGGCCCAGGTCGAAGCGGCGGCTCGCGTGGGCCACCTCCAGCTCCTCCACCACCTGCCGCACCACCTCGTGCAGGTTCATCCTCGCGCGGTTCAGCGCGTAACCGCCGCCCAGCCGGGTGCGGGTGAAGTCCAGCAGGTCGTTGATCATCCGCGCCATGCGGTCCGCGGAGATGGAGATGCGGTTGACCGCCTTGCGCTGGGGCTCGGCCAGCCCGCCGTAGCGCAGGAGCAGCGCCGCGTTGCCGGAGATGGCCTGCAACGGGTTGCGCAAATCGTGCCCGAGCATGCCGAGGAACTGCTCGCGGAACACCGCCGTCTGCCGCGCCGCCTCCTCGCGCTTCAGCCCTTCCTCCACCCGCTTGCGCTCGATGGCGTAGCGCAGCGCGCGCACCAGCAGCGGGCCCGTCACCTGGCCCTTCACCAGGTAGTCCTGCGCGCCCTCGTGGACGGCCTGCACCGCCAGCCGCTCGTCGTCGGTGCCGGTGAGGACCACCAGCGGCGTCGCCGGCGCGGCCTGCAGGAGGCGCGAGATGTTGCCCAGCCCGTGCCCGTCCGGCAGCGACAGGTCCAGCAGCACCGCGTCCACGCCGGCCGTCTCCACCACGCGCAGCGCCTCGGACAGGCGGCCAACGTGGACCACCTCGAAGTTCGCGGAGGAGAACTCCCGCAGCTCTTCATGGAGCAGCCGCGCGTCACCCGGGTTGTCCTCCACCAGCAGCACGCGCAGCGTGCGCTCATCCAGGCCCCTGGAGTTCATGCGACCTCGGGCTTGGGTGGCAGCCGGACCACCGACAGCCAGAAGTCGTCGATGGAGCGCACCACGGAGATGAACTGCTCCAGGTCCACCGGCTTGGCGATGTAGCAGTTCGCGTGGAGGTCGTACGTGCGCAGGATGTCCTCCTCCGACTCCGACGTGGTGAGCACCACCACGGGAATCCGGCGCAGCGAGGGGTCCTCCTTGATTTCCGCCAGCACCTCGCGCCCGTCCTTTCGAGGGAGGTTCAGGTCCAGGAGGATGAGGTCCGGCCTCACGGCCTGGGCGAACGGGCCCTCGCGCCGCAGGAAGGCCAGGGCCTCCACGCCGTCGCGCGCCACCGACAGGCTGTTGCGCACCTTGCCCTCCTTGAGGGCCTCGATGGTCAGCCGCACGTCGCCGGGGTTGTCCTCCACCAGGAGGATTTCAATCGGTCGTCCAGTGTCGTCGTGACTCATGATGCCTCAGGCTCCCCGGGTGCACGGCGCGGCGGGCAGGGTGAACCAGAAGGTCGTCCCCTGCCCCGGCTGGGACTCCACGCCGATGCGCCCGCCATGGCGCTCGACGATTTTCTTGCAGATGGCCAGCCCGATGCCCGTCCCCGGGTACTCCTCCTTGCCGTGCAGCCGCTGGAAGATGACGAAGATGCGGTCGAAGTACTGCGGCTCGATGCCGATGCCCCGGTCCTTCACCGTGAAGCGGACCTCCATGCCCTGGCGCTCTCCTGACACCTCCACATGCGGAGGCGCCGCGCCGTGGAACTTGAGCGCGTTGCCGATGAGGTTCTGGAACACCTGCGCGAGCTGCGTCTCGTCCGCGAGCACCGGAGGCAGCGCGCCCCCCAGCACCGTGGCCCCGCTCTCCCGGATGGCGGCCTGGAGGTTGGCCGTGGCCCGCTCCAGCGCCCGGCTCGCGTCCACCGGCCTCGGCTCCCGGCCCCGCGTGCCCACCCGCGAGTACGCGAGCAGGTCCTGGATGAGCCGCTGCATGCGGGTGACGCCGTCCACGGCGTAGTGGATGAACTCGTCCGCGTCCGCGTCCAGCTTCCCCTTGTACCGGCGGCCCAGCAGCTGCGTGTAGCTGGCCACCATGCGCAGCGGCTCCTGCAGGTCATGCGACGCCACGTAGGCGAACTGCTGCAGCTCCTCGTTGGAGCGGGCCAGCTCCTGTGCGCGCTGCTTGAGGGCCTCCTCCGCGCGGCGGCGCTCCACGCCCTGGGCGATGGCCTCCGCCACCGCGGCCAGCGCCGCCATCGCGTCCTCGCTCAGCGGCTGGCGGCCGTAGAGGCCCAGCACGCCCACCAGCCCGCCGCGCACCATCAGGGGGATGCCCGCGAAGGAGCGAATCCCCGCCTCGCGCAGCCACGCGGGGTCCAGCGCGCGTGGGTCCTCGTCCAGGCGGTCCACCCAGGCCTGCTGGCGCGTGCGGGCCACCTCGCCCGGCAGGCCCATCTGGAAGGTGAGCCGGCTCCACCTGTCACGGGGCGGAGCGGCGGGGCCCGCGTTGCCCGCCAGCTCCAGCACCTCCGTGCCACGCGCGTGCAGCCACAGCCGCGCCGCCAGGGCGCCCAGGTGCTTCACCAGGGCTTCCGCGCAGGCCTGGAGGATGTCGGGCACGGAGCCCTCTCTCGACAAGGCCTGGCTCACCTCCGCGCGCAGGGCCTCCAGCCGGCGCGCGGCCTTCTCGCGGTCCAGCCGGCGGGCGCCCTCCTCGGCGCGGCGCTGGGCGGTGATATCCGTGTTGGTGCCCACCCACTCGCGCACGCTCCCGTCCGCGTTGAGGACGGGCACGGCACGCACGCGCGTGGGGGTGTAGCTGCCGTCCGGGCGGCGCAGGCGGTACTCCACCTCGTAGACTCCTCGCTGCGCCACCACGTCGCTCCAGGCCCGGGCCGCCGCCTCGCGGTCCTCCGGGTGGACGGCGTCCAGCCAGCCCCGGCCCCGCCACTCCTCGTACGTCTGCCCGGTGAAGGCGCGCCAGGAGGGGCTGTCCTCCACCACCTCGCCATCCGGCCGCGTCACCCACACCGCCTGGGCGGAGGCCGTCACCAGGGAGCGGAAGCGCTGCTCCAGCCGCAGCGCGTCCTGGAAGAGGCGCGCGTTGTCCAGCGCCAGGGCCGCGCGCGAGGCGAGCTGCTCGGCCAGCGGCATGTCCGCGGCGGAGAAGCGCCGGCCGGACTCGGCGTTGACGAGCGTGAGCGCGCCCAGGATGCGCCCGCGCGCCGTCAGCGGCAGCACCAGCGCCGAGCGAAGCCCCAGCTCGCGCATGATGCGCAGGTGCTCCGCGTCCCGGGTGCTGGCCACCAGCAGCGCGTCCGGCATCTCCGGCATCAGCACCGGCTTCCCCGTGCGGATGACGGACAGCACGCCGTGGGGGTCCTCCGGCTTCGGCGGGTAGCGCGCCCGCAGCTCCGCGGCCAGGCGCACCTTGGCCGGGTCCGCGTGCGCCACGCCCACCTGCCGGCAGGAGCCGTCCGCCTCGGCGATTTCGATGGAGCACCAGTCCGCCAGCGACGGCACCGTCAGCCGCGTCAGCGCCGCCAGCGTGGCCTCGTAGTCGAGCTGCGAGGAGGACAGCAGCGCGCTGGCCCGGTCCAGCAGGCGCATGGAGTCCGAGGCACGCTTCTGGTCATCGATGTCCGTGCAGGTTCCGAACCACCGGACGACGCGGCCGCTCTCGTCGCGCAACGGGCGCGCGCGGCCGAGGAACCAGCGCCACACCCCGTCGTGCCGCCGGCAGCGGTACTCCACCTCGTAGGGCTCACCGGTGCGCAGGGAGTGGGCCCAGCGTCTGTCGGCCTCCTCCAGGTCATCCGGGTGGAAGGCGCGCCGCCAGCCCTCGCCCGCCGTCTCCTCCCGCGTGAGGCCGGTGTAGTCGCACCAGGGCTGGTTGAGGTACTCGTGGTAGCCGTCCGGGCGGGTAATCCAGATGAGCTGGGGAATGCTCTCGACAATCTGCCGGAACGCGTCCCCCAGGGAGAGGCCCTCCAGCGCGTCGAGCGCCAGGGGCCCCGGGGCCGGAGGACGAGGGTGGGGGGGCGTCATGGAGGGCACCCGAAGTTAACAGCGCGTCGCGGCCCCTCCCTTTCTGTGTGAGGCGGCCTTTCCGGCAGCCGACAATCACCCCCGGGACAGTCCCCTCTCCGGCCAGGCGGGCGGACACGGCCCGTTTCGCCAGGCCGGGCGCTGTCACCGG
Source organism: Myxococcus sp. RHSTA-1-4 (assembly GCF_020037125.1). GTDB lineage: Bacteria > Myxococcota > Myxococcia > Myxococcales > Myxococcaceae > Myxococcus. The sequence continues at coordinate 152,244 of NZ_JAIQDG010000014.1, read as the reverse complement.
GACTCAGGCATCCGAGGCCTTCGCTCCACCCTCCTCGCGCGCCATCAACGCGCGCAGCACGCGCTCACCCGTGGCCGGAATCCGCCGGACGTTCGCGCCGGTCGCATGCCGGATGGCGTTGCAGATGGCGGGGGCCACGCCCACCAGGCCGACCTCCCCGATGCCCTTGGCGCCGAACGGCCCGGGTCCGAAGGGATGCTCCAGCAGGACGGCGTGGATGGCGGCGGGCACGTCCAGCACGCCGGGGACCTTGTAGCCCCCCATGGTGGGATTGACGAGGTGGCCGTCCTTCCACACCAGCTCCTCGGTCAGCGCGTAGCCCAGCCCCTGGACGAAGCCGCCCTGGACCTGTCCCTCCGTCGCCGCGGGGTTGATGGCCCGGCCCACGTCGTGGACGCTCCACGCCTCCAGCACCTCGACGTGGCCCGTCAGCTCGTCCACCTCGACCTCGGCCACCTGCGCGGCGAACACGAAGAAGCCATTGCCCATGAAGGGCAGGCCCTCGACCTGCGTCCGGCGCGTGTCGAGCTGCCACGCGGGAAACAGATAGCGCGCCGAGGCGATGATGGGCCCTCCCTCGACGTAGAGGGCACGCCCGGCGATGGCGCCGAAGGACACCGACGCCCCGGGCTCGCCACGGACACCCACGAAGCCGCCGGGCCTCAGCTCCAGCTGCCGCACCGGACGCTGGAGAATCGCGCTGGCGTGCTCGAAGAGCTGCTCGCGGACCTGCTCGCACGCCTGGGTGATGACCCGGCCCACGGTGAAGGTGGTCCGGGTTCCACCGGAGCACCAGTCGTACGGAGAGGTGTCCGTGTCGGGGCGGCTGAAGTTGAGCTGCTCCAGCGACAGCCCCAGCGCGCCCGCCGCGACCTGCGCGAGCGCCACGTCCGAGCCCTGGCCGGTATCCACCGCGCCGGTATTCACCGTGACGGTGCCGTCCTCGTTGAGCCGGACGGTGGCGCTCGAGCCCAGCAGCCCGGACACGTGGCTCACGGCCGCCACGCCGATGCCCCGCCGCTTTCCGGGGGCCGCGGGCGGGCGCTCCCGCCGCCGGTGCCAGTCCGACACCTCACGGGCGCGCTCCAGGCAGGCGCGCAGCGTCCCGCTCTCCACCGGCGCGCCGCCCAGCCACTTCTCGCCCGTCTCCAGCGCGTTGCGGAGCCGCAGCTCGATGGGGTCCATCCCAATCGCCTCGGCGACCCGGTCCACCTGCACCTCGCTGGCGAAGTGGATTTGCGGGTTGCCGAAGCCCCGGAACGCTCCGGCGCGGAGCTTGTTGGTGTAGACGCACCAGCACTCCACGTCGACGTGGGGGATGCGGTACGGCCCGCGCGCGAAGTAGCTGCCGATGTTCGCGACGAAGGGCCCGTCGTCCGCGTAGGCCCCGGTATCGAAGTGGATGCGCACCTGACGGGCGAGGATGCGCCCGTCGCGCGTCGCGCCCGTGCGCATGTGGATGCGGGCCGCGTGGCGCGAGCGCATCATCCGGATGTCGTCCGTGCGGGAGAAGGTCAGCCGCACCGGCGCTCCGGCGGCCAGGGCCAGCGCCGCGGTGATGGGCTGATTGGTGGACTCCACCTTGCCGCCGAACGCGCCGCCCACTCTCGGCACCAGGACGCGGACCCGGGACATGGGCACGCCCAGCGCCTCCGCGGTGATGGCCTGCACCCGGAACGCGGTCTGCGTGGACGTGTGGAGGGTGATTTTCCCGCTGTCGGGGTCCACCTCCGCCAGCGTCGAGCACGGCTCCAGGTAGATGTGCTGCTGCGCGGGCGTCTCGTACACGTCCTCGATGATGACGTCGCACTGCGCCCACGCCGGGTCCGGCTCGCCCTCGACCAGCCGGATGTACGAGGCGGCGTTGGGATGCGCGGTGCCTCGTGGCGCGTGAATCCCGGGTGCGTCCGGGCGCAGCGCCTCCTCGGCGTCGAAGACCGCGGGCAGCACCTCGTACCGGATGTCGATGAGCTCGAGCGCCCTGCGCGCCGTCGGGAGGTCGACCGCGGCGACCGCGGCCACGGGCTCACCCGCGTAGCGCACCTTGCCGCGCGCGAGCAGCGGCTGGTCCTTGATGACGGCGCCGATGTCGTTGGGAGGCAGGTCCTCCGCCGTGAGCACGGCGCGGACTCCGGGCAGCGCCCGCGCCCGCGAGGTGTCATACGACAGGATGCGCGCGTGGGGATGCGGGCTGCCCAGCAGGGCGCCGTGCAGCATGCCGGGCACGCGCAGGTCGTCGGTATAGACGGCGCGCCCCGTCACCTTCTCGCGCGCGTCCGGCTTCGGCACGGACTGTCCCAGCACCTCGCCCACTGGCTCCGGAATGGGCCCCGGCTTCGCGTGGCTGCTCATGGACGACCTCCCAGCGAGGCAATGGCCTCCACGACGCGCGTGTAGCCGGAGCACCGGCACACGTTGCCGCCGAGCGCCTGCCGGACGTCCTCCACCGTGGGGGACGGGTTGCGCTCCAGCAGCGCCTTCGCGGAAAGCACGATGCCGGGCATGCAGAAGCCGCACTGCACCGCGCCATGCAGGACGAGGGCCCGCTGCACCGGGTGGAGCTCGGCCCCATTCCGCACGCCCTCGATGGTGGTGATGGCGCGGCCGGGCAGTGTCACCGCCAGGGACAGGCACGAGAGCACGGGCACGCCGTCCACCAGCACGGTGCAGGCCCCGCAGCTTCCCTCGTCACAGCCGCGCCGGGTGCCCGTCGCGCGCACGTCCTCGCGCAGCACGTCCAGCAGCGTCCGCTCCGGGGCCACGGTGAGCGCGTGCTCCGCCCCGTTGATGGTGAGTGAGACGGAAACCTTGTCAGACATGGGCACGCTCCCGGGCCTGGGACAGAGCGCGGCCGAGCAGGCGCGGAATCAGCATGCGCCGGTACTCCGCCGAGCCGCGGACATCGTCGATGGGCGCGGCGGCGCGGGCGAGGAGCCCTCCCGCCTCGGCCACGTCCTCCGCTTCCAGCCGGGTGCCCACGAGCCGCTGGTCCGCCGCGTCCACGTGGAGCGGCACCGGCCCGCATGAGCCCACGACCACGCGCACCTGCCGGCACCTGTCACCGTCCATGGCGAGCACCAGGGAGATGGACACCGTGGGGTAGTCGGCCGCCACGCGGCTGAACCGCAGGTGATGGCCCACCGCGCCGTCCTCGCCCCGCGGAAGGAAGACGCGGGTGACGAGCTCTCCGCGCTGCAGGGACGTGCGGTAGCTGTCCACGAAGAGTGACTCGACGGGAACGACCCGCCGGCTACCGGGGCCCGCGACCTCCACCCGCGCCGAGGCCGCGACCAGGGCCACGGGAATCTCCGTATGCGGATCGGCCAGCCCCACGGAGCCGCCCAGCGTGGCCATGTTGCGGATGGCCGGGTGCGCGAGCCAGGCCGCCGCTTCGCGCACGGCCGCCATGGCTCCGCGCAGGCGCGCATCGGCCGCCACCGTGCGGTGCGTACACATGGCCCCCAGCCAGAGTCCGTCCCCGGTCTCCGTGATGGTGGACAGCTCCGGGATGCGGTGCAGGCTGACCAGCATTCCGGGCCCGATGCGGCCCGCGTTCATCATCGCCACCAGCGAGGCCCCGCCGGCAAGGCAGCGCGCGTCCTCGTGAGTGGAGAGGGCCGACAGCGCGGCCTCCACGGTCTCCGGCTCCGCGTATCTCATCTCGCGTCACCCCCCATGACCCCTGTCACTGCAAGTGTAACAGAGAACGCGGCAGGCCGTCCGGGCGGGCGGGGGCTCTCCGTCCCTCCCGCCCTGCTCACGGGCATGCAGGGGCTGGCCGCTTTCCACATGCAGGCCGTCCTACCGGACATCAACTTTCCGGGAAGGATGCGCCCTGCATGGGGTGTCGCGTCCGGGGAGTGGGAGTCCCATGTGGAGTCCATCGTTCCGGAAGTCTGGCCGCGCGTCCTGGCGACAGCGAAGCGGCGTGCTGGAGATTCGCAGGCGGAGGAAGCAGCTGGTCCGCCTGCGAGCCCGTGCGCGTCGAGCCCTCCGGGAGCCGGTGGAGGCGACGCTGGCGGTGGCGATGCTCGGCGCGCTGGCGCTGCCGCTGCTGGTGGAGGCCCCCGCCCCGCGTCCGGGTGCGGACAAGCGCTCGACAGGGAACGATGGCGACGATGGGGACGACCTCGATTTGGAGGGAGCCATCGCGTCCTGGTAGCGCTCCTGCTAACACCCGGAGCATGACCGCGCCCCGCCCCAACCCGCTGCTGTCGGACCGTGACGTGGACTTCCAGCTCTACGAGGCGCTGGACGCCGCGTCCCTGTGCGCGCTGCCCGACTTCTCGGAGCACTCGCGCGACACCTTCACCCTGCTGCTGGACAGCACGCGCCGCTTCGCGCGGGAGGTGCTCTACCCCACCTACCGGCCCATGGACGCGGAGCCGCCGGTGTTCCAGGACGGCCGCGTGCGCGTCCACCCGCTGATGCGCGAGCTGTACCCGCGCATGGTGGACCTGGGGCTGCTCACCGCCACGCGGCCGCCGGAGGTGGGTGGACAGCAGCTCCCGCTCACGCTCCACGCGGTGGCCAGCGCGTACCTCATGGCGGCCAACCTGAGCGCCTATGCGTACGTCGGACTCACGCTGGGCGCGGCGCACCTGCTGGAGGTGTTCGGCTCGCCGGAGGTGAAGGAGCTGTTCATGGCGCCCCTGTACCGGGGCGAGTGGACGGGCACCATGGCGCTCACCGAGCCGCAAGCGGGCAGCAGCCTCGCGGACGTGCGGACACGCGCCACGCCCGCGCCGGATGGCACGTGGCGCATCCAGGGCTCCAAGATTTTCATCAGCGGCGCGGACCAGGACTTCACCGGGAACGTGGTGCACCTGACGCTGGCGCGCACCGAGAGCGCGGAGACAGGGACGAAGGGCATCTCCCTCTTCGCGGTGCCGGCGCGCCGGCCCGAGGGCGGGAAGCTGGTGGACAACGACGTCCGGGTGGCGGGCGTCATCCACAAGATTGGCTGGAAGGGCATTCCCAGCCTCGCCCTCAACTACGGCGAGGAGGGTGACTGCCACGGTTGGCTGGTGGGGCCTCCCGGGCGCGGGCTGGCGTGCATGTTCCAGATGATGAACGAGGCACGCATCATGGTGGGCATGAACGGGGTGGCCACCGCGCTGGTGGCGTACCACGAGGCGGTGGCCTACGCGCGCGAGCGCCCGCAGGGCCGTCCCGCCGGAGTCCGCGATGCGACGCGCCCCCAGTCGCCCATCATCGAGCACGCGGACGTGCGGCGCATGCTGCTGCGGCAGAAGGCCATCGTCGAAGGCGGCCTGTCGCTGCTGCTGGCGACGTCGTACCAGGCGGACGTGGCGGGGCACGGGACGGATGACGAGGCGCGCAGGCGGGCGGGGCTGCTGGTGGACCTGCTGACGCCGGTGGCGAAGACGTTCCCCGCCGAGCGCGGCTTCGAGGCCAACGCGCTCGCGGTGCAGGTGCACGGAGGCTACGGCTACTCCAGCGAGTACCCGCCGGAGGCGTGGCTGAGGGACCAGAAGCTGAACAGCATCCACGAGGGCACCTCGGGCATCCAGGGGTTGGATTTGCTGGGGCGCAAGGTGGTGGCGGGAGGCGGCGCGGCGCTCCAGGCCTTCGCCGAGGAGGTGGGGGCGACGGTGACGCGAGCACGCGCGGCGGGCGTGGAGGCCGCGTGGTGTGACGCGCTGGAGCGGACGCTGGCCCAGGTGGCGGAGTTGGTGGCGGAGCTCGGCGCGCACGGCATGGAGGGCGAGGTGGAGCTGATGGTGCGCCACAGCGCGGACTTCCTGGACCTGTTCAGCGTGCTGGCGGTGGCGTGGCGCTGGCTGGCCCAGGCCGCGGCGGCGAAGGAGGGCCTGGCGCGCGGAGGCGGCGACCGGGACTTCTATGAGGGCAAGCTGACGGCGGCGCAGTACTGGTTCGCCGCGGAGCTGCCGCGCGTGCCCCTGCTCATCCAGCTGTGCCGGACGGGCGAGGACTCCTACGCCCGCATGCGTCCCGAGTGGTTCTGACCGGACACTCCGGGGCCGCCCTCTCACGGTGACGGAGCGACAGCAGCTCACGATTCTCCCGCGCCTATTGTTGGTGCACGTAAGATGTAAAGCGTGACTGTTTCTTTTCACCTGTGCCAGCCCGGAGGAGGTGCGTCGTGTGGTGCCTGCTGTGGGCTCTACAACTTCCGGGACCATTCCCGCGCGGCGCTGGCGGAGCAGCTGGCGATGCAGACGGAGCGGCTGCGGCGGGCGCCGTGGGAGCCCTCCGCCTGGCAGGAGGCGGCGCGCGAGCTCATCGCGGCGCGGCGCGCGGAGCCGCTGTTCCCCGCGGTGCGGGTGTGCCCGCTGCTGGGCTTCCTGGACAAGGAGCGCAAGCAGGTGGGTTGCCTGGGGCACCCGCTGGTGACGGGAGGCGTGGACCTGCGGGACTGCGGCGTCTACCGCTCGTCGGTGTGTGAGACGTTCACCTGTCCGTCCTTCGGCTGGCTCACGGACGCGCAGGCGCGGCTGGTGCACGCGGCCTGCGCGGACTGGTACCTGTACGGGTTGGTCATCACCGACGTGGAGTTCGTGCGCGGCTGTCTGCGGCTCATCGAGTGGGAGCTGGGAGGGCCGGCGAAGCCGGAGGTGCTGGTGGAGAAGCCCGAGGTGCTCGCGGCGGTGCGGCGGCTGTTCGCGCTGAAGGAGACGGCGCCACGCCGTGATGGAAAGGCGGCGGTGTTCGGGCGCTTCAGCCGGGACACGGAGGGCGAGCCGGTGCCACGCACGGTGGACTACGCGCAGCTGGGCGTGCGAGCGGCGCCCGAGGACGACGTGGTGCTGTGCCTGGGCTACACGCCCGGAGACTCCACGGAGCTGATGGCCGCGCGCGAGCTGGTGCGCATGCACGTGAAGGCCGTGGCCCGGCTGCTGCCGGCGTGAGGCGCGCTGCGCCGTTCAGCGGACGGGCAGCTCACGGAATTCCACCTCTTCGATGCCAAGCCGCCGCACCGTCTCCACGAACCGCTCCGTCCCGACGAGGTTGCCACACACCAGAACGGCAACGTCCATTCGCCATCGTGTGGCGGATGACATCCCGCCCACCCTTGTGACCGAGCACGCGGCTTGCAACTCCAGGCCGCCAGTCAGCACGGATGGGAACGCGAGGTGGACGGATGGGCAGTCGATGGGCGTGGGTGGGAATGGTGGGTCTCTGCGCGTTGACGTCGGGGTGCCGTGAGCGTGGAGAGAGTGAGGCTCGCACCGAGCAGCGTGAGGAAGTCGCGGCGACTCCCGGCTTCGTGCCAGCGGGACCGGTGGCGACGGTGCCAGCAAAGCTTCCGGTCATGGCGGCACAACACACGGCGGCACAGCCGAGCACACCCGAGCGAAGGGCACCAACCACGGGCACCGCGGTGCGCGAGCCTTCCCAGGAAAGCACCGCGGCCGCCGCTCCGACGGACAAGGGCCCCGTGCCAGCGGCTCCGGGACAGGCCACGGCCGGCACCGGCACCGCCACCGCTCCAGGCACGGACGCCGCCGCACAGGCCCCCGCGCGAAGAGTCCGGGTGATGATTGGCTCCGAGGCGGTGCAGGCCCGCGACGACGAGGCCTGGCACCTGGGCGCGGCGCGCGCGGCCCGCGAGGCCGCGACGGGTGGCTCCGGCGCCCCGGGCGACTCTCTCGACAAGGTGGTCATCGCCTCCAGCTCGGTGAGCGGGCGCGTCACCCGCGTGGGAAGGAACGTCCTCACCGTGCGCGACAGGGAAGGCGGCCTCTACGAGCTGCGGCTCGACCGTCACAGCCGCGGACTGCGCCAGGGCCGCCAGGTGTCGCTGCGGCGAATCGAGGAAGGCACGCCGGTGCGCGCACAATTCGTCCTCATGGGCGGCCGCACCGTCGCGCGCGACGTGCAGATTCGCCGCTGACTTCCTCTCCGGCGGTGTAGAGGGACGTCACCCCACATGACGTCCCGAGTCACTGAATGCACCCGGCCGCCCGCCCGTCGAGGGAACGGGCGGCTCCGGGAGGATGGCGCCGCGCCGGCTGTTCCACTGTCCGACGAAGCCGGAGGCGAGCGCATGGAGGAACCAGGCCCAGGGCAGTCCTCCCCACGGCGGCGGCCCCATGGCGCGCTCGCCGCGCTGTGGGCGGCATGTGCCCTGGCCGCGTGTGGCCCGCGCAAGGCGCCGGAGCCCTCCGTTCCGCCTCCGCCGCGTGTCAGCGCGGCGCAGGTGGCGAAGCTGCTCCCGGAGCAGGTGAAGAAGGAGCGCGAGGACTGGGCCCGGGACATCCTCGCCGCGCTGGAGGTGGAGGAAATCGCGCCCTCGCCTCCGGCGGTGTGCTCGGTGATTGCCGTCATCGCGCAGGAATCCGGCTTCAAGGCGGACCCGGAGGTACCGGGCCTGTCACGCATGGTGCGCGAGCGGCTGGAGGCTCACGCGGACAAGCTGGGGCCGCTGGGCCGCAAGGCGCTGGACTCCGTGCTGGAAGGCAAGGCCCCGGGCCACAAGCGGACCTTCGACGAGCGGCTGCGCACGGTGCGCACCGAGCGCGACCTGGACCGCCTCTTCCGCGACATCCTCGCGTACTACGAGGAAGAGTACCCCAAGACGTACGCGATGGCGGACCTGGCCAGCGCCCTCTTCGGCTCCGGCCGGCTGGAGGACCTCAACCCCATCACCACCGCCGGCTCCATGCAGGTGAGCGTGCGGTACGCGCTGGAGAAGGAAGGCGAGGACGCGGACCCGGTGGCGGTGCGCGAGGCGATGTACACGCGCGCCGGAGGCGTGCGCTACGGCACCGCGCGGCTGCTGGACTACGAGGCCTCCTACCCGGAGCCCCTCTTCCGCTTCGCCGACTACAACGCGGGCCTGTACGCCTCGCGCAACGCGGCCGTGCAGGCGCAGGTGACGCGCCTCACCGGCATCGCCCTGGTGCCGGACGGAGACCTCCAGCTCTACGACAAGCAGGGGGAGCCGCTCGACGAGGACAGCAAGAGCCTGAAGGCCCTGCTCGTCTTCCGCCAGCGCTACGTGCCGGAGGAGCTCAGCGAGCGCCAGGTGCGCCGCGACGTGCGCAAGGAGAAGGAGCTGGACTTCGAGTCCACCGATACGTACCGCGCGGTGAAGCGCGTCTACGCGCGGGAGACGGGCGAGACGCCGTCGTACGCCCAGCTCCCGCAGGTGACGCTCAAGAGCCCCAAGCTGAAGGGTGAGCGCACCACCGCGTGGTTCGCGCGCTCGGTGGACGCGCGCTTCCAGAAGTGCCAGGCCCGCTACAACGCCATGGCGAAGTAGCGGGCCCGGACCTCATCGCGGCTTACGGCGTGGTGAAGAGGGAGCTGATGGCCTCCGCGGAGGAGGTGGGCAGCTGCTCCCCGTAGTTGAACGGCTTGCGCTCCACGTCGTACGCGGGCGCGTCCACGGCCGCCACGCGCAGGTAGTAGATGCCTCCCGCCTCCAGCACCCCGGGCGGCAGCCGCACCTCGGTGGCCGAGCCGGGCAGGTAGAAGCGCCGGTAGCTGGTGGCAGTGGGGACCCCGTTAGTGGCGACCCGGTAGACGCTCACCCAGTACGCGGAGACGGAGCCCAGCACGGGCGGCAGCCAGGAGATGACAGGGCTGGCCGAGCCCACCTCACGCGCCACGCTCGCGGCGATACCGTCGATGCGCAGCTCCCGCGGAGGAGACACGCGCGGCTGCACGGGCCCCGCGACGAGGTTCTCCAGCCGGTCATACGTAATCATGCTGCCCGACAGATAGAGCTGGCGGCCCGAGCCGTCCGGCACCGGCTGGAGGGTGCGGAACGAGTACTGCGCGGAGCCCACCATGTCCCAGCTCGGAGGGAACGGGTTGCCGTAGGTCAGCCGGCGCGTGAAGTCGTACGAGGCGCCCCGGGGAAGCTGCAGCGTGAGCACCTCACCCGAGTACCCCACCCAGCCGTGCTGCAGGCCGTGCGTGGCGGGCATCACGTAGAACGCGGGCAGCGAGGGCGTGGCCCCGGGGTGTACCTCCATGGCGCGGGCGGTGTACTGGGGCAGCCGCCACTCGACGGGGAACTCCGTCATCGGCACCGGGTTCATCACCCCGCTGATGGGCATGGGCGTGGTGCCGTCGGCCTTGAAGTCGAAGGCGCCCATCTCCACGGTGCGCACCACGGTGGTGTACGCCAGCGCACCGCCGTCCGGCAGCGTGCCCGCGTCCATCGGGCTGAGCTGATTGACGACCAGCCGGTCACCCTTGTCCGCCTCGAAGACGGGGATGGGGCCGGTGCCGGACCACAGCTCGGAGCCGGTGGAGAGGATGTTCGTCTGCCCGGTGGGGTCGATGTCGAAGATTTCCACGCCGCCGTAGAGGTCCACCTGCCGCGAGGCGACCTGCAAGGAGGAGCCGGGCACCGAGGCGCCCTGCCACGGCGCCCACGGCGCCAGGTTCACCAGGTTGACCTGCACGGGCGTCGAGGTGGCGGTGCTGAACACGGTGTCCGCGCGGCCCAGCCGGTTGGTGCTGAGGTCCACGTGCCGCTCGTCCGTGACGACGTACGTGGAGGTGCCCGAGCGCAGGTAGTACGGGCCGGAGGGCACGCCGGTGAACTGGATGCCGCCGTCCACGAGGGTGCCGGAGATGCGGGTGAACGTCACGCCGTTGGGGACGAGCACCTCGGGCGGGTTGGCGGACAAGTCATTGGGCCGCTCCGCCACGCCCACGGCGGTGTGGTAGCGGGTGAAGCTCGTCACGAGCACGGTGTCGCCGGTGGGAGTGCCGCCGTCGGTCGTACAGCCCTCGGCCAGCGGCTCGCCCATCCACGTGCCGTCGCCCGAGGTGTTGGTGCCGGTGTTCACCGGCGACTGGCCGTCGTCCAGCTCCGGCGAGGTGCCGGGCTCGCCGCCAGCGCAGCCCAGCCACGCGGCACATGCCGGGACCAGAAGAAAGGAAAGGTAACGCTTGGACATGAATCCCCCGAAAGAGTTGGAAGGGTGGAGCACCCTACCGGGGGCCTCTGACGTTGCCTGTCGGGCAATCTGACAATCTTTATGGCCGCCAAGGCAAACTCAGACACCGGGTGCGCCCGCCGGCCCGGAACGCGTCGGACCGGCGGTGCAACCCAGGGAGTGTCAGCGCTTCGCGGGGGCGGAAGGTGGGGCGAAGCGCTTGTCTGAGATTTTCATCTCCGTGACGGTGCCGTACTTACGGGCCACGTCGCGGATGGCGGACGCCTTGCCGATGAGGACGAAGGTGAGGTCCTCCGGCGCGGGCAGCGTGCGCTGGATGACGGCGCGGACGCCCTCGCGCGAGGTAGCGGTGACGGCGCGGGCGAAGTCGTCCACGTCGCTCGAATCCAGCCCGTAGAAGGCGAGCTCGGACAACTTGCTGGCCACCTGCGCGCCCGTCTCCAGGCGGGGCGGGAACTGCCCCAGCACGTACGCCTGGGCGGAGGCGAGCGTGGCGTCGTCCATGCCCGTCTTCCGGTAGCGCGTGAGCACGTCCACCGCCATGTCGATGGCGCGGCCGGTGGACTCCGTCTTCGTGTACGAGGCGATGACCACGGGGCCGGGACGGGAGTACTGGAGGAAGGTGGAGTTGGCGCCGTAGCTGAGGCCGGACTTCACGCGCAGCTCGGTGTTGAGCAGCGAGGTGAAGCGGCCGCCGAACACCGTCCTCGCCAGCTCCGCGGCGACGCGGTCCGGGTCGCCACGGGCGATGCCGGTGTTGCCAATCCAGAAGTACGTCTGGGTGGCGTCAGGCTTGTCCACGAGCAGCACGCGGCGGCCCTTGAAGGGCGCGGTAGCGGGCACCTCGGGAGCGGGCGAGGCGGCACGGGCCCAGCCGCCGAGCGCGGCCTCCAGCTTCGCGGCGAGCGCCTTCGAGTCGAAGTCACCCACCACGGAGAGGATGAGCCGGTCCGCGCCGAGGTGGTTCTTCGTGTACGCGAGCACGTCCTCCCGCGTGAGGCCCGGGAGGGACGCCTCGGTGCCGCCCACGGGGGCGCCGTACGGGTGGCTGGCGAAGTGGAACGCCTGGAAGTAGGCGCCGATGAGGGCGCGCAGGTCCGCGTCCTTGGCCGCGGCGATTTCGGAGACCCTGCGCTCGCGCAGCTTCTCCAGTTCGTCCTGGGCGAAGCGCGGGCGGGTGAGCATGTCGCTGAGCAACTCCACCATCAGCCCGGTGTCGCGCGACATGAACTGGCCGTTGATGACGAGGGCCTCCAGGGAGGGAGTCACCTCCAGCGAGCCGCCCACGCTGTCCACGGCCTCCGCGAACTGGCGGGCGTCCCGGGAGCCGGCGCCCTTCTGGAGGAGCTCGCCGGTGAGGGCGGCCAGGCCCTCCTTGCCCGCGGGAGCCCCGAGCGCGCCGCCCCGCAGCCACGCGCTGAACGCGACGAGCGGCAGCTCCCGGCGCTCCACGAGCAGGAGCTTCGCGCCGTTCTTCAGCGTCACCGCCGTGGCCTTGGGCAGCGTCACGCCCTGCGAGGAGGGCTTCGCGGCGGCCGCGGCGCCCGGCGGGGCGGCGGGGCCCTGGGCGGCGGAGGGGAAGGCGGAGAGCAGCACCGCGCCGAGCACGGCCTTCCAGGAGAGGGGGGCAATCATCGCTGGGCCTCCTTGCGGGAGTCGGGGGTGGTGTCCTGCTCGGCGTCCGGCACGAGCCACCCGACGGTGCGGCGCTGGGGCTTGAAGATGCGCTCGGCGACCTTGCGCACGGAGTCGCGCGTCACCCGCTCGAAGCGGGCGGGGGCATCGAAGAGCTGGCGGTAGTCCCCGCGGAAGACCTCGGCGGCGCCGAGCGCGCGGCCGCGGCCGTCGTTGGTCTCCAGGCTGCGCCAGTAGTTGGCGAGGGCGATGTTGCGGGCCTTGCGCAGCTCCGCGTCGGTGACGCCGTCCTTGACGACGCGAGCGAGCTCCTCGGTGACGAGCGCCTCGGTCTTCGCGAGGTCACCGCCGGGAGGAAGGTCCACGAGCACCAGGACGAGGGACGGGTCGAAGCCGGCGTTGAAGAGCGTCTCCACGTGGATGGCGGCGCGCTCCTCCTCGACGAGGCGGCGGTGGAGGCGCGAGGAGTCGCCGTCGGCGAGGATGCGCAGGAGCAGGTCGAGCGCCTCGACGTCCGGGTCCTTCGCGGCGATGCCGTGGTAGGCGACCTGGAGGAGCGGGGACTGGGCGAGCTTCTTCACGACGACGCGGCGCTCTCCCTGCTGCTCGGGCTCCTTCGTGCGGACAGGCTCGGGAGGAGGCTGGGAGGGGATGGGCTCGAGGTACTTCTCGGCGAGGGCGAAGACCTCGGCGGGGGTGACGGCGCCGGTGACGATGAGGGTGCCGTTGTTGGGGGCGTAGTACGTCTTGAAGTAGCGCTGGAGGTCCTCGAGCTTCCAGGACTCGATGTCGGAGGGCCAGCCGATGACGGGGAACTGGTAGGGGTGGGCGACGTAGGCGGTGGCCTGGACCTGCTCCAGGAGGGCGCCCGCGTTGTAGTTGTCCACGGCGGAGCGGCGCTCGGAGTAGACGACGCCGCGCTCGGACTCGATGACCTTGGGGTCGAAGGCGAGGTTCTGGAGGCGGTCGGCCTCGAGGTCGAAGATGAGCTCGAGGGCGGAGCGGGGGAACCACTCCATGTAGACGGTGACGTCCTCGGAGGTGAAGGCGTTGTTGGCGCCGCCGTTGGCCTCCATGACGCGGTCGAACTCACCGGGGCCGTACTTCCTGGCGCCATTGAACATCATGTGCTCGAAGAAGTGGGACAGGCCGGTGATGCCGGGGTACTCGTTGCGGCTGCCGACGCGGAACCAGTTGTAGAGGACGGCGTTGGGGATGTCGTGGTCGGGCCAGACGATGACCTTCATCCCGTTCTTGAGGGTGCGCGCCTCGATGCCGGCGCCGAGCTTCGGCGCGGAGGCGGCGGGCCGGGGCGCGGCCTTGCCCTGCGCCCGCGCGCCCGACACGGGGGCGGCGAGCAGGGCCAGGCAGGACGCCCAGAGTAACGACTGACGGAACATCCGTGCTCCTGTCGTGAAGAAGACGCCCGGGAACGGGCGGTGGGGCACGATATTCCAGGTTGGCCCGCGGCTCACCCTGCCCCGCCGCTCCCGCTGAAGCGCAGGAGGGCCAGGAGCTGGTCGGGCGAGAGGGCGGCGGCGCCGTCGGCCTCGGACAGGAGGCTGTCGGCCAGCTCGCGCTTCTCGGCGTGGAGGGCGAGGATGGCCTCCTCGAGGGTGCCCTCGGAGACGAGCCGGGACACCGTGACGGGGCGCGTCTGGCCGATGCGGTGGGCCCGGTCCGTGGCCTGGTCCTCCACGGCGGGGTTCCACCACGGGTCCAGGTGGATGACATGGTCGGCCGCGGTGAGGTTGAGGCCGGTGCCCCCCGCCTTCAGCGAGATGAGGAACAACTCGCCCTCCCCTCGCTGGAAGGCCTCCACGCGCGCCTGGCGCTCGGCGGGCGGAGTTTGCCCGTCCAGGTACTGCATGGACACGCCGCGGGCCTCCAGGGCCTCGCGCACCAGGGCGAGGTGCTTGACGAACTGGCTGAAGACGAGCGCGCGTCCGCCCTCGGCGCGCACGGTGTCCACCAGCTCCAGCAGGCGCTCCAGCTTGGAGGACGGCAGGGGCGAGTCCACGTCGACGAGCCTCGGGTGGCACGCGGCCAGGCGCAGCCGGGTGAGCGCGGCCAGGATGACGAAGCGCTGCTCGGCGCCGGGCGAGTCCCCCACCTGGGCCAGGGCGGCCAGCCGCACGTCGTCGTACAGGCGGCGCTCGCCCGCGGAGAGCGCGACGGGGACCACGGTCTCGATGCGCGGGGGCAGCTCGCGGGCCACCTCGGCCTTGGTGCGGCGCAGGAGGAAGGGCCGCACCACGCGGGCGAGCGAGGCGCGGGCGTGCGGGCTCTTGTCCCGCTCGATGGGGACGGCGAAGCGCGCGCGGAAGGACTCGCGGCTGCCGAGCAGCCCCGGGAAGAGCAGCGCGTAGAGGCTCCACAGCTCCGACAGGCGGTTCTCCACGGGGGTGCCGGTGAGGGCCACGCGGGCGTCGGCCTTCACGGCGCGCAGCGCGCGGGCGCGCTCGGTGTCGGGGTTCTTCACCGCCTGGGCCTCGTCCACCACCAGCGTGGAGAAGGACACGGTGGCGAAGCGCTCCGCGTCGTTGACGAGCAGCCCATAGCTGACGATGAGCACGTCGCGGGGGCCCAGCGCGCCGAGCAGCGCCTCGCGCTCCGCCTCGCGGTACGAGTGCACACGCAGCGAGGGGGCGAAGCGCGCCGCCTCGCGCTCCCAGTTGAAGCACACGGAGGTGGGGGCCACCACGAGGGCGGGCCCCTCGTCGGCGCGGTGCAGCAGCAGGGCGAGCGCCTGGAGCGTCTTGCCCAGGCCCATGTCGTCCGCGAGGCACGCGCCCCCGCCCCACGCGGCCAGGCGCGCCATCCACGTGAAGCCCTCGCGCTGGTAGTCGCGCAGCTCGGCCTTCAGCTTCCGGGGGACGGCCACCTTGAGGGCCTGCGCCTCGCGGATGCGGGTGGCGAGCTTGCGCCAGTCGGGCGGGGCCTGCACGCGCGCGCCGGCCTCCGCGAGCGCGTCCAGCACGGGGGCCGCCGCCGCGCTCACCTCCAGGCCGTGGCGGGTGGCGTGGGCCAGGTCCGCCAGCGGGGTGAGCCGCTCGCGCAGCGCGTCCGTGAGGCGCAGCCACCGGCCGGGGCCCAGCCGCGCGTAGCGGTTGCGGCGCCGCAGGGCGTCCAGCAGCACCGCCAGCTCCACGCGCTCTCCGTCCACCTCCACGCCGCCCTGCACGCCGAACCAGTCACGCCCGCTCTCCACCCGGACGCGCAGCGCCGACGTGTCGGGCGAGCGCGACACCTTCCAGGGCTGCTCCTCCCACTCCACGCGCACGCCGGGGCCGGAGAGCGGCTCCAGCGCTTCCAGCAGGGCGAGGCTGGACTCCGCGTCCTCGCGGGTGAAGCGGTACGCGCCGGGAGTCAGGCCCAGGCGCTCCAGCAGGACATCGGCCTCGGCGCGCTCGGCGTCCAGGTTCCGCTGCACCCTGACGCGCTGTCGGCCCCGCAGGCCGCGCACCACCGGCGAGCCCTCACCGGGCGTCAGCGGTGGAGCCTCCGGCAGCGGGCGGACAAGCACCACGCCCTCCAGCGCCTCGTCCCCCACCGGACGGAGCCGGACGAGCAGCCCGGAGGCCGGCGCCACCTCGGCCGCCTCCAGGGACGGTGGCAGGGACAGCGGGAAGCGCGCCTCCAACCCGACGAGGCTCGTCAGCAGCGAGTCCCGCGCGGAGGAGGGCAGCCGGGAGCCATGGTCCTGGAGGGTGGCGAGCAGCGCGCGGGCCTCGGGCGGCACGGAGACGAGGGTGACGCGCGGCACCTCCGGCTCCACGAGCAGCCACGGCTGGGAGGACGGCTCCTCCAGCGGCGGCCGGACCAGGTCCTCCACCTGGATGGGCGTCCCCTCGATGGAGGGCCGCACACGGAGCGCGGCCCCCTCCTCCTCTTCCTGGAAGCTGAAGCCGAGCGGGGCCTCGCGCACGCGCAGCGGCACGTCGGGGCGCTCCGCGAGCCGCAGGCGTGGGCTGTGCGAGAGGGCACGCAGCGCCTGGAGGAGCAGCGGCCAGTTCCCCCGGGTGGGAGCGGGCATGTAGCCGAGGCTGGCGGACGCCAGCAGCGCGCCCGTCTCAATCAGGTCGAACGCCTCCAGCTCTCCGGGCAGGGTGAGCTGGGAGCGGAGCTCCTCCCGGTCCCGCCAGCTCGTATGGGTGCCCTTGGAGAGCGTCCCCTTCTTCGTTGGCCGGTGGAGGTAGGTGCGCAGGGTGACGGAGCGGAAGGAGGCGCCTTCGAGCCGGAAGGTGACGTGTGAGGTGGGGGTGGGCGTCTCTCGGGCCTGGGCAGCGGTCTCCAGGGCCGCGAGGAGGTGCTGGCCGGGCACGACGTAGAGCTGCTCGGCCAGCTGCGTGTTGAACGGCGCGGCCTTCTGCCGGGAGAGCGCGTCCAGCACCGCGTCCAGCGCGGTGAGCGCGTGCACGCAGCGCGCCTCGTCCGACGGGGTGCAGAAGCAGGTCAGCCCCGGGCGGCCGTCGAGCAGGGCGCGAGGGTCCAGGGTGACGCCCAGGAAGGAGGGCCCGAGGGCCTCGGGCCGCGCCAGGGCCTGGGGCGACTCGGGGACGCGGATGCGCAGCGGGCGCTCCTGGAGGTACACCCCTGGGGCCACCTCCAGCGCGCGGGGGAAGGCCGTGGCCCGCACGCGCACGCGCTCGCGCATCAGCGCCTGGGCCAGGGGGCCCAGCCGCGCATCCGTGAGCGGAGGGCGTGGCGCGGCGGCGGCCTCCTGCTCCACCCCTCTGCGCACCCGCTCCGCCTCCGCGAGCATCCACGCCCAGGCCGCGTCCAGGAAGACGGCGTGGTCGCGGGCACGCAGGTAGGGCACGGCGGCGTCGTGCGCGAGCAGCGAGAAGACGGTGGTGCCCGACAGGGAATAGAGGATGTGGCTCGGCTGGAGGGACGTGGGCAGGTAGGGCTTCAGCATCGGGACGCGCGCCTGCGCCGCGTACGCGACGTGGTGGGCGTCCACCCAGGCCTGGAGCGCCGCATGGGTGGTGGGGCGGCCGGTCGAGGCCGCCCGGCTCGTGGCGCCTCCCGTCAGCCGGAGCCACGCGAGCCCCACGGCCACGACGTGCTTGCAGATGAGGTGCGAGCGGAAGTGGGCGCACTGACAGTCGAAGACCTCGCCCTCGCCGCTGGCGGAGAGGCGGACGTGGTAGGGCCCCGCCGCCGGGCCCGCTTTGACGGTGCCCTCGACGACCGCTCCATTCTCCCGGACCGACTGGACCCGCTTGCGGATGAGCAGCTCCCGCGCCTGGGCGTGAACGGCCTCGCCCGCCTCCTCGTGGAGCAGGTCTTCGGTCAGCCACTGGTGGAGGGCGGAGGATACGTGTGTGGAAGGCTGGCTCAGCATGCACTCCGAAAACTACTCATGGAGTCATGCTGATTCCAGCCTCTCTGCCAGGTTATCTCCCTCGCCGCGCTCGTCCAGGGCGTCCGCGCGACGGGGGCCGCGCGGAGGTCCGGCGATGAACAGGTGAGGGAGGTGCCGCCAGGCAGCCGGGCGAAGCGCCACCTCCTGGGAGGTGCCCCCCCCTGGGAGCCCGTGCCAGCGGGGCGGCGCTCAGGCGCCGAGCACGCCGCGGAGCACGTCCTGGAAGTAGTTGATGCTTCCGACGTGGGTCTGGTGGTGCTTCGCGGACTGGTGGAGGCGCTCGATGACGGCCTCGAACTCGGCCTGGCTGACGTCGCGCAGGGACATGTAGAGGCGGGCGGCGCCCTGGAGGTAGGAGAAGAGGGGGTTGCGGTCAGTGCCGTCGGGGCGGCGGAGGAGGTGGCGGTAGAGCCGCTCGAACTCCTGGTCGGTCTCGGTGTTGCGGACGGCGCGGCAGTAGCCGGCGGCGGTGGCCTCGATGAGGAAGAAGAAGGGGTGGTACTCGGGGGGCGGGGCCTTGGCGAAGCTGGGGGGCTTCGTGTCACCGGTGAACAGCTTGGAGATGGGCTGGAGGGTGACGTGCGTCAGCTGCTCGCCGGCGCGCACCTGGACGCGCTCCCCCACGGGCCGCACGCGCTTCCCGTCGTCCTCCCACTCCACGGCGACATACAGGCGGTCCGGCTGGTCCACCCGCACGCCCGCCTTCTCCAGCTCCGCCACTGCGTTCGCGTCCATCGTGTTCCGTTCCTCCGAGGCCCGGTGCGTACCAAGCCCGCCATTCGGCATCATTCAGCGAGTTGGGGTGCTGGGCTCGGGTAGGTATCATACTACTACACCATCCAGTGCCCTTATGTCGCGAATCATAGGTATCTCCCAGCCCGGAGCGGTCCTCCAGTGGAGAACGGCCAATCCCGAAGCCACGCGCCTACGCAACATCTGTGCACGGCCTCGCAACTGACTATGCCGGTTCAGTCCGACAATGTTGCGTGCTGGTCACTGGGGCTCGCCTGCCCTACAATCAGCCAATGGCAGGTGCACACCACACACCGCCACGCGGATTCAAACAATAGTTCACTCCACCTAGACCAAACATGCCCCGTTACCTCGGATTTCGCTTCAATCAGACCCCTGGCTCGCCTGCAGTTGTCACTTTTGTGGCACCCGCCGAAGAAATACGCACATGGGCTGGCGTGCCTCACAAGACAACGGACTTCATTGGTGGTTTTCAGCGCCCACTGAGCGACCGCTTCAAGAAGATCATCGACTTCTTTGACGAACAGGGCAATGCATCGCCGACAGCAATCGTTGTAGCCTTCCGACCTGGCATGTGCAAACTGAGCACAGCCCCCCTAAAAGAGTCGAGCACATCCACATCCCTGTCATACAGTCCTGACCTCGTCACGCTCGACATAAGCAACCCCGCTGAAAACGAATCACTTGAGTCACTCGCCAAAAGAGCATACGCCTTTATCAGCGAGCGAATCGCCAAGGACATCCCTCCCTCTGAAGAAGAACCTTCACCGGAAGAAGAACCCTCCTCGCCGAGCGAACTAGATACAGAGGAGGCGTTGCCAGAGGAAACGTCGACCATCGAGGACTGGGGAGTCGATGTCGGCAAGAGCGCCCTCAAGGACTTCGCAAAGCGCCTAAAAGACAAGCAATCCCTCGACAAGTTCATCAACGACATCGCAAACTCAATCGACGATCCTGCGGCCGACACCAATGAACTCAAACAGGCCAAGGCACGAGAAAGACTGACCGATGTGCTACTCAGCCTCCTCAAACCGGCCATGATCGTAGACGGTCAGCATCGCGTTTGGGGTGCAGCAGAGAGCACGCAAGAGGTCCCGTTCACAGTATGCGCCCTTATTGATGCTGACTGGCAAGAGCAGGTCTTCCAGTTCGTAGTCATCAACAAGCAAGCACGAGCGATTTCTAGCGAACTACTCGCATCAATCGTCAATTCAAGCTTGACGAATGCGGAAATCGTCGAACTTGAAGGCAAGCTCGATGCCGCAGGAATCTCCACTTACGAAACAAAAATACTGAGGACCCTTAACGACGATCCAGATAGCCCCTTCCAAGGTCTTATTTCCCGAGGCCTTGAGGAGGAAAACAAGAAAATAACCTTCAAAGCCGCCATTGCACTAGCGTCTCGCTGGAAGCGAAAAATGACCGACCGCGATACGATTTATAGGACCCTCTTCCGCGATGGGCTTCCAGGCACTTCCAAGTCAGAAAAGTCGGAAGCCTGGGATGAACAATGGAAGTCATACATGTTTGCATTCTGGAACGGCGTCAGAAATCTATACAACAAAGAACAACTCTGGGAACCAGGCACCCAACTGATGTACCGAGCGACCCTTGAAGTGCTCCAAGAGAACTTTCTCGCCGCCAAGGCTCTCGCAGGGATTGCCTATAAGAATCCAATAGAACTGCGCGAAGATGTAGAAGACTTTTACAAAAACGTGCCAGCGGGATTCTTCCATACCAAGTGGAAACGGACTGAACTGCTCACAGAGGATGGACGAGAGGTACTTAGAAATGCACTGAATGCAATGCGCGTATCGGGCGCAAAGCTAAAGTCACTAGAAAAGTCCGATCCGCTATTCACCGGTGTCAGCACAAAGGCCGCCAAGAAGAAGTAAGATGAAGGCGCTTCGCGACCTACTTCACCTGCTCGCCAATGGCGCAAGAAGGAACAATGTGCCATTTGGCAACGATTCTTCGACAGATTTTGTTGCCTCACTAAAAACCGACTACGCCTCAATCGCGATTCGTGACCCGTCTCCATCCGGGTTTACGTGGCACGAAATCTCGTCTTTGCTCGCGGTCCACAAACTCTTTTGGACGCAGGTTCCTGTAGCAGTACTCAACCCAAACGCAGTCGATATCAGGCCTTACGCCAAAATAATGGCGAATGCGCTACTCGCGACGCCCAGCGAAGCAGACATTCGAGCGATTCACGCCATCCTAAAACGCATGCGTCGCTATGCAGTCTTTGGTAGACCGACATACTCGGTCTCCAGAGAAGAATTTTCTGCCCTTCTGCGTTCACAGTCCGGACGCTGCAACACCTGCGGCCACAAGTTCTCGGATGCAGAAATGCTGGCTCAGGAGTACTTAGAGGAGCCAGATGCCGCATCTCAAATAGGCCCCCTACGACCGCCACAACTCGACCACATTGTTCCGATATTCCTGGCGGGACACGACATAGCAAACTGCCAAATCCTCTGCCTCACCTGCAACACAAGCAAAGGAGCCTCGCTATTTTGGCCTATAAAGTCAGCAGTTATCGGCCCGAGCAAACCATCAGATCTAGCATCTACATCGGCGACTCAGCGTTGGATGATATTTACTAGGGACGGCCGATGCACAAATTGCCTCCGCCGCCCGACGGAATTACGTGGCGATCAAGAGTTAGTCGCGCACAAAGTGAATCCGGAGCTAGGTTGGACTCTCGAAAACAGTAGGACACTTTGCACCCACTGCGCAGCACCCGTTGCTCGTTGAATCACGCCCCAGCATGCGCCACGTCGATACGTTCTCCGTCGCCACGAGGACTCACGACTACCCCCGTCGTCTCGATGAACTACGCTTTGGCGTGTTTTCTTGAGAGATATCGGGAGCCGACCACACTCGGCTCTTGTACTGAACCATGAGGTAGTTCGTGAGCAACTCAATATCTTTTGACGTATTCTGGATCTCGTTCCACTTGCGCTGGTGACCAGGACCGAAGTCCCAGAAGCCAGCGGTCCATCGACAAACCTCCTTCAGTGGCATGAGGTCTGTCGCAAACTGTCCAGCGCTCGGGTGGGGTTTATCGCGATAGCGATCGCTGATCGCATCCATAATGAGCCCCATACTAACAATACCCGCGCCGTGCATGAGCCTCGACTTCTTCGGCGGCAATCCCCAGGCTGCTTTGAAGACCTCCTTGACGGCGGCCCAGTAGGCGTGGAGCGCATTGAGCATCTTCTCCACGTTTGGGCCTTCTTCTTCGCCCGAATTGAACCGATAAAGCACCCCGTCGTTCAGGCTGTTCTCCAGCATTCGCAGGATGGAATTATCCTTAATGATTCCGTGCGGGTTTGTCGCCGTCTGGATCATTTTCTGCAACGGGGACCCCTCATCCAGATTCAGGCGTTCCAGCAGCAACGCCGGAAGACGACGGCGGTCGAGTAGCGATGGCAGGCGAGCATTCGTACCAGGCAGGAGCTCATAGATGAGCCCTTTAGGCAACGGCTTCGTCGAATTGACCAGGATGAACTGCTCAGTCTGCTGGCTCACGTCATCCGTAATGAACGCCGTGACACAGATGGGGAAGCTCTCGATCAGTGCCTCGCGAATGGCCGCCAGACGCTGCTGTCCGTCAACGATGAATCCAGGCTTCTTCTCGTCGGAGGATTCCTCTTCAAAAGGAATAGAGAGAACTCCAGAGCGCGAGTAATCAGAAGCAGCGCCTTTGGAATCCGGTTTGAACTTCACGCGAGAGTCAAACGCAACAACCACCGCATTCGGAACCATCGGGGAGTTGCTCTCCAGGTAGTTCCGGATCTCGTCAATGTGCGAGAGCACCTCGGGCCGCTGGTAGCCCGTCAACCCACCATCGTCTCTACGCCGCACTCGAGAGATTGCCGCAAACTTCGGAACCAGCTTGCCGTCAACCGCGAACGCGTACAGTGTCCGCCCTGGGGACTGCTTCACCTCAATCGCGGGAAGCTTCATTTCGTTCGGCATGTGTGCACCGTGTCAGGTCGCCGGCCTCAGGCCGCGCTCCCCTTCTCAAGCCCGAGTTGCTTCTCGAGCTGCTGATAAAAGGTCCAGACGTTATGGAAGCCGCGTCGACGGTTCCGCTCCGCCCCGCGGAAGAGCACGACGTGATAGCGAAGTTCACGGCACACGTCGCAAGGGCACTTCCGCCAGGGAGCATCCGTCAGCGTTCGTCGGTAGGCCTCCGCATGATTCTTCTTCGAACCCGGGTCGTAGAAGCGCTCGTACTCCATCAAAAGGGCCAGAACCTCGTCGACAGTCCGCTTACCCGCCTCAAACAGCCGCATCCCTTCAAGGCAGGCCTTCTCCAGCTTCCGAGCAACATCCTGAGACACCTCGCCTGAAGAGATCATGCGCTGGAGCCCGGGGTTCCCCTCTACCTGGGGAATGCGAATCGCCGTGTAGTTGCGCTCGGGCGTATAGTAGTTGTCCTTGTCGTCCTTGAAGGCTTGGCGCAGCGGAGAGGTACTGTCGAAGGAGGTAATGCCGAGCCGGTCAAAGTCCTTCAGGTGCTCAGTTCTCGTGATTCCGAGCAAATGAAGCTGGATGCCTGGCTTTCTGACCTTATCGATAGCCTCCAGACACGCAAGGAGCTCCGGAGACTTGAGGGGGACCATCCCCCCTAGAGCAATGAAGTGGTAGCCCATCTTCTGCAGAGCCTTGACCGATTCCGCGTACGACAGAGGGCTCCACCCTTGAGCAACACCGATGGGCTCGAAGGTGTACTTCCCGGCTTTGTGCTTCCGAAGAAACGCTTCGGCAAGCTCCAGCGTCAACTCACGCCGGTCCTGCATCTCCTTGGGAACAAGTGCCTTGAGAGCATCACGCGAAGCATCTGCCTCCGGCTTGAACAGCAGAATGACGTGATCTAGCGAAAGCCCGTAATCGAAGCGACAGCCCCCATAGAACTCCAGCAACTCGTCGACCGAGTACGGCGGCTCCTCTTCCTTCACGTAGGTGAAGGCGCCGCAATCCCCCATGAGAGCAAGCTTCCGCGGGGCCTGGTCGATTCTGAAGAACTCTGGAGCGCCCAAGCGCAGCAACCGGTGTCGTTGTGCGAGCGTATACCGGCTCCCCAGTCCTCCATAGCCGTCCACAATTCCCTTGGAAACTAGGAGCCCATCGAAGGGCGTCGAGGAGAAAACCTCGTGCGCGTACAAGTCGTCGCGTTGCCGCTTTCGGGTAGTCGAGCGCCGCTCCCGCTCGAAATCAAAGCTGGGGTCAACCAGATCCTGGCTATCAGGGAAGAAGTACTTCACGCTGCCGTCCGACGGTTATTGGTGTACGCACGAAGAAGAACGTTCGAGAGCAGCCGGATGTGTTGCGGCGTGTTCTGCACCTGGTTCCATGAAATCCCCAGGTCCTCCCATTGGCCCTCTGTCCAACGACACACCGGCCGCACGCGTTGAAGCTCGGCACGAACCAACTTGGGTGCCCGTGCGGCGCGGATATCGATGTTGCTCATCACTTTGTCCATCAGTCGCCCCATCGCGCTGATGCCCGCGCCATGCATGAGCCGGCTCCGGGAGGGAGGGAGTCCCCATGCGTCAGGAAAGGTTTCCTTGACCGCGGTCCAGTACAGAAGCAGCGACTTCCTGACCGAATCGAAGTCGGTTTCGCCGCTGGCGATGTTCCGGAAGGGGAACAAGCACCCGGTGAGTGCGGAGAGGCTATCCTGAATCATCTTCACCACCGCAGTGTCCGCGACGACGGCGGACTTCCGCGAAGCGGCCTCCATGGAGGAGCGACGGATCAGGTTCCTGAAAGGGGACTCCGGGTCGCGACTCAACAGGTCGCACAATGCGGCGGGCGCCCTGCGCGCGGCCAGATTGGGCGGAAGCAGCGTCGAGACTTCCGGGAGGAGCTCCGTGATGAGCCCGCGGGGCAGTGGCTTGGTGTTGTTGACTCGGAGGAACTGGTCGCGTTGCAGGTCCACTTCATCCGCGATGAAGGCGTTGACAGGGACGAGGAGATCCTGCTTGCGGCACTGGGACAGAGCAAGCGCTCGCTGCTGCCCATCCACAATCCACGCGGGCTTCGGTTGTCCCGGTTTCGGCAGTGGAATCACGAGGCTTCCAGCCTCCGCCCTGCCATCATCCACGCGGGGGCCTCGTACCTGCTTGAAGATGACCGAGGACGACAGGGCGAGGATGATGGAGTTCGGGAAAAGCACCTCGTCGCCGTTCAGGTACTCCGTGATGCTGCGGACATGCCGCTTCACCTCGGGGCGTTGATACCCGAGCAGCCGTCCCGAAGAGTCCCGTGAGACGCGTGAGACCTCCGCCACCTGAAGCAACTCCTCGGCGGTGAGCGCGAAGAGGAAGAGCGGGTTCTTCGACGTCTGAATGACGCGGATGGCACGGCGTTGAATGGAAGAAGGTTCGGCTCTCTTCATGGGCCCTCCCGGACTTCGAGGAAGAGACGCTTGAAACGACTCTGCTCACATGCCTGCCCCCCCGCGCGAAGGCGGCGGAGGGATGCACTCCAGGACTTCTCTCCTGCTCTCAACGCATCCCTGATGAACGAGTGCACCTCCGCATCCGACATCGGCGTCCGCTGATGGACGAGGGGGGGCGCACTGCGCGCAATCAGGCGCTGATACTTTCGCCGAACGGAATGAGCATCGAAGCGCTCGCTCGGCGTTTGCTCGATGATTTCGCGCGCGACGCGCGCGTGGAGGGACAGCTTCGAGCCCCCCAGTCGCTTCTGGTGGTGCGCGCTCGATGGAATCCAGTGAGGAGCCAGCGGCCCCTTCGCCAGGGGGGACGGCGTGGACACGATGAGCAGGCGCTCCGGCACGACAAGTTGCTGTACCGCCCGGGCCAGGTCTTCAGCGAGGGCCGTCACATACAACGGAGAGGCCACCACCAGGATGCTGGCCCGCGGCCCCTCCGCGGCGAGTTCATTGATGCTGCGGGCATGCCGAGCCGACGGGCCCTCGTGCCGCGAGAGGACCTTCCACCACATCCGCAACTGGTCCGCTGAGTCGCGACTGGCGGCGTTCTTCACCACGGAGTCGTCGTGCCCCCGGGCAAATGTCGCGGAGTAGGGGCGGATGACCGCATGCGCTGGAATCAGCCCATACCCTGCTGAGGCGACCCAGAGTTGCGGCTTGAATCCACGTGCACGGGCGACCTCGGGCAGCCCCAGGACAACGCTCCAGTGCGCGCCAGCGTAGAGCGCCCCCGCCTCGAACGCGTCATAGCGGTCGTCACTGAGGCGTTCGCACCACGCCCGCGCACGGGCCTCGATACCGTCCACCTTCACAGCGCGAAGACGGAGTGGCTCGGGCACGGGCTGGCGCTTCCGGTCAGTGCAGCTCGCGATGATGTGCAGGGTCGCGGTCATCGAACTGTCCGTCTCAGCGGATTCCCACCATCTTGTGCATCTGAAGCCCGAGCTTCCACTTCGGATGCTCCAGGCAGTAGCGGAGCGCCAGTTCCGTGTTGTGAGTCCTGTTCGGGCCATCCATGGGTTGGAGGATGAAGTGCGTGAATCCCAAGTCCACGAACTGGCCTGGCTCGAAGCCAGGCTGCGGGAACACGAGCTTGAGCTCGTTGCCCGTCCGCTGCAGCAGCTCACTTCCAGCCTTGGGGCTCACACAGACCCAGTCCACTTCCTCGGGGACAGGCTTCGTTCCGTTGGTCTCGACGGCGACGAAGAACCCACGCGCATGAAGCGCATCGAGCAGCGGGACGTCCAGTTGGAGCAGCGGCTCCCCACCAGTGCACACCACCATGGGTGCCTGCTCCTCTGCATGCGTCTGGGGCCATTCCGCAGCCACGGCATCCGCCAATGCATCGGCGGATGTGAACCTCCCGCCTCCAGAGCCATCAAGCCCGACAAAGTCGGTGTCGCACCAGCGAGAGCAGCCGCCTGGCCCTCTCTCCCGGTCTCGCTCAAGACCGCTCCAGAGGTTGCAGCCAGAAAAGCGGAGGAACACCGCCGCGCGCCCAGCTTGCGCGCCCTCTCCCTGCAGCGTGTAAAAGAGCTCCTTGACGGCGTAGCTCACGACAGACGCCCTCCCGTCAGCCCCGCCGCCCGATAAACCGCACCCATCTTGCCCTCCTCGCTCTCAGGAAAACTGCAGGGTGCCACATTCGAGCCGGCGTGCAGTTTCCGCGGAGTCCATGGGGGCGGTATCTACCTCGTGTGTGCGCGACGGGTCGACCATAAACCGCTCGGTCGTGCTCACGACATGCCGCACTATAACGTTGTGCGGGGCTCTGATGACCTCCTGAGTCATCTTTCGTACAGTGGCGCAGTAACCGCAGCGAGTCCGCTCCCCGGCGCTTTGCATCCGGAGGACACGGCGAACACCTTGAAAACCCGAGAAGCCGCCGGAGCGATGACCGCGCACGGCCTGAAGTTCCACGCCTGCTGACTCGACGGAGTCCTCCACGTTCGCGAGGGCCTACGCAGCGCACTCCACTTGCGCCACCCCATGTGGAGGTGGCGTCTGGGGGCCTGGAGTCGCAAGACGCATTCCTGCGCGGGTGGGGAGGCACGTCCTCAGCCGCTATTCGGCGAGGAGCGTGCTGGGAGAATCCTCAGAGCGCGTCGCGACGCTGCTTGCTCGCCTGGGGGAAGCTGGAGCACCGGAAGCGGATGTCGCAGGCCTCGCAGGTCTGCTCCTCCACGGAGTGGCTGGGTGCGGCCCATTGCTTCTCGTAGGGCTTGGCGCGCTCCTCCTCAATCAACTCCACGGTATTGTGGAAGTCCTGCATGGCCGCCTTCACCCGAACGGGCGAGGGGTGCAGCGGATAGAAGAGACGCGGAAAGACCCCAGGGCCTTTTCCCTTCAGCGCCAGCTTCCAGAGTTCGTCATCGTCGAGTTCGCCCAGGAAGATGAGTACCGCGCGCGCCGGAAAGTGGCCCGTCTGCTGCCGGTAGAGCTCGGCGTACACCTGCATCTGGTACTCGTAGTCCACCAACTCGGAGGCGCCCTTGGCTGGCATGCGCCCCGACTTGTAGTCCCAGATTTCCTCATCCACCTCCGACGTTGGGAAGTTGAGCCCCAAGGCATGCGACACCGCCCCGGCGAGGATATCCACCACTCCCTGCAGGATGTAGTCGCGCCCCTGCGGGGTCTTCAGAGCTCGCTCCAGGCGGTACTCGGTCTGACGGATGTGGGGGAAGAACGCCTCGCCCACCAGGTGGACGAATCGGTGGATGAGCCGTGCCGCCTTCTCCCGCATCAGGGGCGCGTTGAAGGTCCGCACGCCTGAGCGGATAAGCCGGTCATGCGCCTCCTGAACGAGCTGCTGGATCTCCTCCTCCGAGGGAAGCGCCCGCGTCGGTGCCGCTCGGCGGTCTCGGGTGATGCGGTCCAGCACGTCATGCACCAGGGTGCCGAAGTAGAGCTGCGTTGAGGTGGCGCTGCTGAAGCCACGGACCCCGAAGTACCCGTACTGACGCCGGCACCGGCGGAAGGCCAGCACGTCCGCCGTCGTCGAGTAGCTCCGGATGCGCACCTCGTTCTTCACCAGCGGAACGGTCCAGCCCGGCAACAAGGACTTGAGGCTCATGGGAAGTAGACTCCCTGCGCTTGAAGAGCAGCTTTCGTGGTCAGCGCTCGCCCATCCTCTGCACGGCCCAGGGCTCGGTCCCACTTCCCCTGTTCGTGGCCCACGAGTACCAGCAGACGCTTCGCACGCGAGTACGCAACGAAGTAGAGGCGCACGGTATCCTCGGCGGCTCGCAACTCCTGCGAGCGCCGATGAGGAGGTCGGGTGAGCCGTCGCACGTACGGGTCGAGCTCGTCTTCCAGGATGTGCGTACTCCCGACGAAGGGCTGCTTATCGGGGCGCAATACGAACACCACCTCGAACTCCAGTCCCTTGGCCTGGTGGATGGTCATCACATTGACCTGGCCGGGGATGATGCTGATCTCGTCGTCCTCGGGGTCATTGAGCCCGTCGTGAACGCCTTCCGCGAACACCCCGTAGAAGTTCTGAAGGGTACGACCGAAGAGCCTCGTCCCCTCCTCTCCCGGCTCCAGCTTCAACTCGCCGTCGTAGAACAATGACTCGTACTCGGCCAGCACGAGGTTGAGCACCTTGAGCCGCTCGCCGCCCTCGGGGTCCGTCAATTCGCTGGCGAAGGGTTCGTGAGCAAGCAACTTGTAGAGCAGCCCGGAGCCGGTGACGCGCCGCCCCCCCTGCCGCGTCAGGTAGTTGTGGTCCTTGGACCCGTCGTAGCGCGCCCGCCGGACCGCCTGGATGGAGGCGTCGACGTACCGAGCCAACTCCGGATGGGAGGGCGCCAGCGCCGCGTAGGCGCTCCGGGCTCGGTCCACATAGTCGATGACGCCATTGGGAAGGCGCACCACCGCGGAGTCCTGGTAGGCCGAGTCAGGGTCCAGAATGTTGCTGAGTGCCCCCAACATTCCGAGGAACCGCTCGTCCTTATGCGCCGTGTTCGAGCGCGGGTTGTAGAGGGGGATCTTCGCCTCGCGCAGGGCCTTCGTGTAGGTGCCAATGGAATGGCTGGTCTCGCGCGTACTGAAAGAAAGCAGCGCAATCTGGCTGTAGTCTTGGACGAGGCCTTCGCGCTTGAGGTCTCGGATCATTGAAACGACCTTGGTCGCCGCATCCGGCGTCTTGCGCTCAGCGATGGCCCAGACGGACTTGTAGGCCCCCAGGATGTCTGACGTCGCGCTCAGCGCCGGCTTGCCGGGGGCGCGCACACGGACAGAGGTATCCACCATGTCCGGATGGGCTCCGATAAAGCGGTTCACCCAAGCGACGATGCCAGGATGGCTCCGGCGGTTCTCCGAGAGGTAGACGGGCAGCGGCTTGCGATTCAGGCGCACCTGGCAGGCACGGTCGAATTCGACGAGCGATTCGACGGTCGCTCCACGGAAGCGGTAAAGGGACTGGTCATCATCCCCGACCACCGTGAGGTCCCCCTGGGCGCCCGCCAGGGTGAAGTAGACCTGCTCCTGGATGGGATTGGTGTCCTGGTACTCGTCGACGAGGACAGTGAACCCCTCCGCCTTCCAGGCGCGCCCCTCCGCAGAGGAAAGAAAGTCGAGAAAGTAGCGCTGGAGGTGAGCCTGGTCCGTCCGCTGCCGCTCCGTGAGTTTTTCCTCGTAGGACTTGTAGGCCTCCGCGAGCCTTTGGAGGTGTTCGTCCCCCGAGTCAAGCATGGCCTGAAGGTCCACGCTGTTCTCTGTCATGCGATTGAAGAGTTGGCAGGCCGCCTCGCAGCGCGCCGCCGTGTTCGGCGGGAACCTGGCATCAGCCTCGATGAATCCGAAGCGCGACCAAAAGGAGATGTCATCGCAACGCAGCAGGGGATTGGACGAGCGGCGCACGAAGAACTGCTGCGCCATCTCGTCCTCCAGTACCCGGATGCGAAAAGCAGGTGGGTAACGCACGTCCTGTAGGATGCGCGAGCACAGGGAGTGCAGGGTGCCGATGCACAACTGGGTGACCTCGAAGCCGTCGGCCCCTGGCACCTTGGCATCCACGAGCTTCTGGCGGCTCAGCACGAGCCGTGACTCCAGCTCCGTGGCCGCCTTGCGCGTGAAGGTGGTGAGAAACACCCGCTCCGGCGCGACCCGGTCCACCAGCAGGCGCTTGAGCACCAGCCATACCAACGTGTGCGTCTTTCCAGTTCCCGGGCCCGCGATGATCCACAGTGGCGCGGCCCGGTGGTCATGGCGCAGGGCGCGCTCTTGTTCGCTGCTCAGCGGCAAGTGCCCACCGTGAGCAGCCCGCATCCCATTCAGGAACTGCTTGATGTCCATGATTCGAAGCCCCATCGCCCTTTCGTGAACAGGCAAAGGCTAGGCGACAAGCCGTTCTTTCGCCATATGCAGGAGAACCGGGATTGGGCTCTTGTGCCAGCGTAGCTGCCACCTGGACCGCGAGGCCGGAAGAAGCACCAACGGAGCGTGAAAGACAGAGAGGGTCGTGCCACACACCGAGCGGCGTATGGTGAGCCGGAGGCCCGGGTCGGAGGACACCGGGCACGACGGCCCCAGGCAGGCAGACGGTATTACCGCAGACGCCCCTTGCAGCCTCCAAGAACGAACTTGCCGCCCCGCTGCCCTCCAGCTCCGGGTATGCGGGCTTCTCCTTCAACTGCGACCTCGACCTGATTGGCGTGGAACGGGAGGTCAAGAAGTGGAGCGTCCTCCAGCCCGGAATGGACCTTCCGAAACCAGACCGGCTCGCGTGGCAGCTTGGCACGAAGGTACGCACGGCCGCGTGGCTGACCTTCCTGGGCCAGCCCCTCTTGAACGAGTTGGGTGGCACCACGGGACTGCGCCCCGGCTGCACTCACGGGACATCGGCGTGCAGGAACTGGGAGAAGAACGCGCCGTCGTCACGCTGGGAGCATGGCCGGAGGCAGGCGGCCCCGGCTGCGCGGAACTGCCGCCGTCCTACCGCGAGATGGCGCGCGTCCTGGAGCCATGGCTCTTCCACGAGATGCAACTTTCCGGCTCTGGCTTCACCCAGGAGGAGCTACGCCGCTGGGAGCGCTGCCTTCTGGATTGAACGTGGGCCATTCCATCAAGAGACGCGCGACCTCACCATGGGGGGTCTTCAGTACGCTCCACGGGACTCGAGGTAGGAGGGCGCGCGGGGGGGATGACGGGCACATAACATCCGCCCTTGTAGATGTAGTAGCCCTCCGCTTCGCAGTTCTTCAGGTCCCCTTCCGCTTTGATCCAGCAGCCGCCATTGATGGGGAAATGCTTCTTGCTGGGGCAGCGTCCGCTGGCATCCGGCCGCCTCTGCCCCGGAAAGGGCCTGGGTGGCAAATCCACGGAGATGGTGGCCCATGCGAACGGGGCCCGAGAGAGCGGCAGCGGGGCTGTCAGCGCCGCGTCTCCGGCGGCAACAGTCCCTCCGTCCCTCATCTCCTCGGGCCCTGACGCGTGCATCTCCCCGGTCTCCACGCCAGAATGAGCACCGCGCATCCACACGCCCCCCAGCACCAGGGCCGCGCCCAGGCTGGCGGCCGCGAGCCAGGGGCGCACGGCGCGGGCACGGACATGAGGCGCGGCGCGCGTGCGCCCGGACCGCACAAGCGCGACCGCGGGCACAGGTTCCTCGCGGTCGAAGAGAGGCACATCCGCCTCCGGTCCTGCTTCACGAGCAGCCTGCTCCAGCGCCGCGGCCAGGTCACGGGCGGTGCCACGGGCCTCGGGGTTCGGGGAAAGCATCCGGACCGTCAAATCACTGAGCGCCTCGGTGCAGCGGGGGTTGAGCGCGCGCGGGAACGGGGGCCCGGCTTCATCCAGCGGCGAGGCGCGGAGAGCGGGGTCCGGTGGGGGGTACTCGCCGGTCAGCAGGCGCCAGGCGGTGACGCCCAGGGCGAAGACGTCGTCCGAGGCAGTGGGAGCGTAGGGGAGTATGGGCTCGCGCATGGGGATGCGCACGGAGCGCCACGCCTCGGGAGAGCGGTACGCCGGAGTCCCGGGAGGAAACGGCGACTGGGTGAGCGTGGCGGCACCCATGAAGTGGCCGGAGCCGAAGTCGGTGAGGAAGACGCGGCCATCCGCAGCTCTGACACGTATGTTGTCGCCTTTGACGTCACGGTGAAGGCCACCGGCGGCATGCGTGGCGGCCAGCGCCCGGGCGAGGCTGGCGAGAGCGTGGAGCACCTGCCGCGACGTGGGCCGCTGCTCCAGAGCCCAGTCATACAGCGACGCGCCGTCCACCCACTCCATGACGAGATAGGGAAAGCGGAAGTCCGCGAGCGGCCACTCGCCGTGGTCCAGGAGGCGAGGGACGTTGGGGTGGCGGATGCGTGAGAGCAGCTCCCGCTCACGTGCGAAGCGCGCGTCCCCAGGGTGGAGGGCCAGCTTGAGGGCGACAAGGCTGGAGGGTGACCGCGCGTCGACGGCCCGGTAGACGGCGCCGTAGGCCCCCAGCCCGCGACGATCCAGCACCCGCCAGGGCCCCACTCTCGTTCCCAGGGGGAGGCGCGCCGGACTCGGGTGGACAGGTTGCATGAGGTGCCTCGCGAGGAGCGACACGCTCCACTCCGCTCGCTAGCAGATTTCTCGCCAGGCGGCAGGCTTCATGCGGCGCGCCGAGCCCGAGGCGCCGGCCCAAGCTCTCCACATTCCGGAACCCGCCAGACGTCTCCCGCCCGGGACGCGTAGAGCCGCCGGTAGACTCCCGGGGCCGATTGTCTCCCGTGCCCATGAGTGGCACGCCCCCTGCTTCGGGGCGCACTCCGCCATGCCCGGCCCCCATGACCTCTTCGTACGCTTCACCTTCGGCCATCCCGAGCGGGCCGCGGCCGAGCTGCGCGCCGTCCTGCCTGCGCCCCTCGTCTCCGAAGTGGACTGGTCCACGCTGCGCCAGGAGCCCGGCTCCGTGGTGGACCCGGAGCTGCGCGAGACACAGAGCGACCTGCTCTTCTCGGCCCGGCTCCTCAGCGGAGGGCCGGTGCTGCTCTATGTCCTTCTCGAACACCAGTCGTCGGTGGACCGGTGGATGGCCCTGCGCATGCTGCGCTACGTGGTGCGCCAGCTGGAGCACTGGCGCAAGGAGCACCCGGAGGGTGAGCGGCTGCCCGTCATCATCCCGCTCGTCATGTACCACGGGCCTGGAGAGGGCTGGAGCGCGCCTCGCCGCGTGGAGGAGCTCTTCGCCCTGCCGGGCCCGCCACGGGAAAGGGGGCACTGGCAGGCGCTGGTGCCTCGCTTCGAGTATCTGCTGGATGACCTGACGAGCGAGCGCGTCGAGGCGTTGATGGCGCGCCCGGGGCCTCCGCTGGTGCGGCTGGCGTTGCTCGTGCTGCGCTTCGGCCGCACGGAGGAGCTTGCGCGGAGGCTGCCGGACTGGACGGCCCTCTTCGCCGAGCTGCAGGCGCACCCGGACGCCTGGGAGGAGCTGGAAGCGCTGGTGTGCTACCTCTTTCAGGTAGGCGACAGGGCCACCCGGGACGCCATGGCGGGCGTGCTAGCTTCCGTGGTGGATGCACGAGGAGCGGAGGAACTGATGAAGACCTATGCCGAGGAACTCACCGAGCAGGGCTTCGCGCAGGGCATCGAGCGGGGCATCTCGCAGGGTATCGAGCGGGGCATGGCCAGGGGGCTCGCCAGGTCCGTGCTCCGGGTTCTCGACGCGCGGGGCTTGAGTGTGGATGACGGGGCCCGGCAGCGCATCCTGTCGTGCACGAACCCGGACATGCTCGAACAATGGCTCGAGCGGGCCCTCACCGCGGCGACCGTCCCGGACGTCCTCGGCGAGCTGCCGCAATGAAGCCGGATAGCGACTCCTAACCAGGATGCTTGGCATCACCGCCAATATTCTTGGCGAAATCACCAAGGTCACTGGCAATAACACCAAGAATATTGGTAAATTTGCTTCGTGCTCGAAGAGGGTTCTCAGCTCTTTGGAACTTCGACCAGGACGGCGGTGCTCGTGGCCATCCGTCTGCTCGAAGGGACCTATCCCAGTGAATTGGCGGCTCTGCTCGGCGTACGCCCATACACCGTCCAATCCATTCTGGCGTCGCTCGAACGGGAAGCGATCATCGTCAGTCGGTTGATGGGGCGAACTCGGATGGTCTCCCTGAACCCTCGATACTTCGCGCACGCCGAACTCAGCGCGCTGCTTTGGAAGCTCGGAGAGCACGACATGGACCTTCAGACCCGGCTCGCCGCGCGACGGCGCCGTCCCC
This sequence comes from Myxococcus sp. RHSTA-1-4, assembly GCF_020037125.1. Classification (GTDB taxonomy): domain Bacteria; phylum Myxococcota; class Myxococcia; order Myxococcales; family Myxococcaceae; genus Myxococcus. The sequence goes on along the minus strand of NZ_JAIQDG010000014.1, from coordinate 117,909 downwards.
GCCGCGCTGGCAAGCCGGGGCTCTTGTGATTGGGCCCACGTCGTCGCTCACGGACGTTGCCTTCGCCGTGTGCACGGCACTGGATCGCAAGGGCTTCCACGCAGTGCTCACTGGCGGAAGCGCGGCGACCTACTACGCGCCGGAGGCGTACCAATCAGGAGACCTCGACTTCGTGCTCACCCTCAAGGGAACGGGAGGCGAAGCGGCGCTGGCAGCGCTCGGCTTCATCAGGAAGGGAGACTTCTACCGTCACCCACGCTCGCCCTTCCTTTTGGAGTTTCCGCCGGGGCCGCTGGCGGTGGGTGACGACTTGCTCAAGAGCTGGAGCACCGTCCGCCGTGACGACGAGGTGCTGTACGTCCTGTCGCCCACCGACTCATGCCGTGACCGACTCGCGTCCTTTCTCTTCTGGAACGACTTCAGCGGCCTGGAACAGGCGCTCGCCGTCTTCCACGCACGGGCCAATGAGGTGGACCTGAACGTCATCGAGGACTGGTGCCGGCGCGAGAGCCACAGCCAGAAGTTCAACCTGTTCGCGTCACGCCTCCGAGTTCCAGGCGCACCCGGAACGCCATGGCGGGCCTGAACGTCAAAGGCCCCCGGACTTGCGTCCAGAGGCCTCGGAATCAACAGGAAGTGCCCAGAGCCGGAATCGAACCAGCGACACGGGGATTTTCAGTCCCCTGCTCTACCAACTGAGCTATCTGGGCGTGAGAGTCGCCGCGAGAAACACGGCCTCTCTACATGGACTTCCCTTCGGCACGCAAGGCCCAATTGCACCGGGCCTCGCCTGCCCGTCAGGCCGCCAGGGACAAGGTCTCGCCGTCCCAGGGCGTGAGACTCGCGGTGAGCCTGCGGCGCAGCTTCGTCCTCAGCGCCTGCTCAATCTGCCGGATGCGCACCGCCGTCACCCCGAAGCGGCGGGCCAGCAGCTCCGCGCTCGCGCCCTCGTCCACCAGCATCCGCTCCTCCACCAGCGCCCGCTCCCGCGCGTCCAGCTCCGGCCAGGCCGCCTCCACGCTCTCCCGCAGCCTCGCCGCCCACTTCGCCCGGTCCACCACCTCCTCCTGCGACGCTCCCTCCGCCTCCAGCCCGTCCAGCCGCGTCACCTCCCCGTCCGGCGTCACCGGCGCGTCCAGCGACACGTCCCTCGCCAGCGCCTCCGTCGCCCTCTCCACCTCGTCCTCCCGCTTTCCCAGCGCCTCCGCCAGCCGCCTCGCCACCTCCGGATGCCCCTCCCCCCACCGGGCCTCCAGGCGCGCCCGCTCCCGCCTCAGCTGGAACACCACCCAGGGCGCACGCCCACCCGCCATGCTCCAGTTGCGCCCCACGTACGCCCGGATGCGCGCGCGAATCCACTGGTTCGCGTACACCGCGAAGGGGATGCCCCGGTCCTCGAACCGCCCCGCCGCCTCCATCAACCCCACGTTCCCCTCCGCCACCAGCTCCTCCAGCGGCAGCCCCGTCCACCGGTACTTCCACGCCAGCCGCCGCACCAGGTCCAGGTGCTCCCGGACACGCGCCTCCACCACCTCGCCCGACGCCCGTACTCCGGTCAGCTCAAGCTCGAGGGACTCGCGGGACACGCTCTGGTTCGCGGCTTCCATGGACCTCCTCCGGTCAACCCCACGGAGGAAATCCCCCGCGGAACGCCGCAAAAACTAAGGGCCCGGGCTCAATAAGAAAATTAGATAGTTCGAGCGAGATACTTCGGTTATCCCTATGTCCATGAGCTGGCTCAACTACCACCACCTCCTCTACTTCTGGACGGTTGCCCGTGCGGGCAGCATCGCCAAGGCGGGCGAGGAGCTGCACCTGGCGCAGCCCACCATCAGCAGCCAGCTCAAGCTGCTGGAGGAGTCGCTGGGCCACAAGCTCTTCGAGCGCCAGGGCCGCAAGCTGGTCCTCACCGACGTGGGCCGCACCGTCATGCGCTACGCGGACGAAATCTTCCGCCTGGGCAACGAGCTGAAGAACGTCGTCTCCGGCATGCCCGCCGGCCAGCAGCTCCGGCTCAACGTGGGCGTGCTCGACGTCATCCCCAAGCTGGTCGCCGAGCAGCTCCTCAAGCCCGCGCTCGACGCCGGCCCGTCCCTGCGCATCATCTGCCGCGAGGGGCCCCTCCCCCAGCTCATGGCCTCGCTCGCCCTGCACGAGCTCGACGTGGTGCTCGCCGATGCCCCCAGCTCCGAGCCCGTCAGCGTCCGCTCCTTCAACCACCTGCTCGGCAAGAGCGGCATGTCCTTCTTCGCCGCCGGCAAGCTGCTCGGCCTCAAGAAGGACTTCCCCCGCTCGCTGGGCGGCGCCCCCATGCTGCTGCCGTCGGACGAGTCCTCGGTGCGCCGCTCGCTGGAGCTGTGGTTCGAGCGCCAGGGGCTGCGCCCCCTCATCGCCGGAGACTTCGACGACAGCGCCCTCCTCCAGGCCTTCGGCCAGCGCGGCCACGGCGTCTTCGCCATGCCCACCGCCATCGAGGCCGAGGTGGAGCGCCAGTTCAACTGCTCCGTCATCGGCCGCACCGACGAAATCGAGACCTGCTTCTACGCCATCACCGTGGAGCGCAAGCTGCGCCACCCCGCCGTCGTCGCCATCGCCGAGGCGGCCCGCTCGCAAATCTTCGGAGGCTGACACCTCCCCTCGGCGACCCTTCGACAAAATCGAAGGATTGCCTCCTGCTTTTCCGATTTGCGAAGCGTCCCCGGCTCCTTAGTTCAAGTCCATCGGGCCCACCGCATGGAGCGGCCGGGCCCGGGCGGTGAATGCACCGGGGTGGGAGCCGAACCTCCCCGCCCGGCGCGCGCACCGCCAGGAGAGGAGCCTCGTTCGTCATGCCCTGGTCCATCCGTATCGGACGCATCGCCGGCATCGACCTCAAGCTGCACTTCACGTTCGCGCTCATCCTCATGGTGGGCGCGCTCCAGTGGGGTGTGCCCCACGGGCCGCGCGGTGCCTTCTTCGGCGTGCTGCTCGTCAGCCTGCTGTTCGTGTGCGTCGTGCTGCATGAGCTGGGGCACGCGCTCATGGCCCGCCGCTTCGGCATCCCCACGCGGGACATCACCCTGCTGCCCATCGGCGGCGTGGCCCAGCTCGAGCGCACGCCGGAGGACCCTCGCCAGGAGCTGTGGATTGCCGCCGCGGGCCCCGTGGTGAGCGCGGTGCTGGCCGCGGTCCTCTTCGGCGCCACCGCGCTCGTCCTCGGCGCCACCAGCGCCGGCCTCACCGGCGAGGAGACGGTGCGCACGCTGCTCACCCAGCCGTCGCTGCCCACGCTGCTGGCGTGGCTGGCCGGTGCCAACGCCACCATGGCGCTGTTCAACCTGCTGCCCGCGCTGCCCATGGACGGCGGCCGCATCTTCCGCGCCGCGCTCTCGCTGCGCCTGGGCGCCGAGCGCGCCACCACCATCGCCGCGGGCACCGGCCAGGTGCTCGCCGTGGGCATGGGCCTCTTCGGCATCCTCCAGGGCCACGTCGGCCTCGCCCTCATCGGCCTGCTCGTCTTCATGAGCGCGGGCCGGGAGCGCGCCGAGGTGGCCGCCCGCCGCGTGCTGACCACCCTGCGCGTGGAGGACGCCTACAACAAGCACGCCCTGGTGCTCGTCCCCGGCGACAGGCTGTCGCGGGTGGTGGAGTACCTCCTCTCCAGCCCCCAGTCCGACTTCGCGGTGGTGCTCGGCGAGTGGCTGCTGGGCGTGCTCACCCGCGAGCGCATCCTCCAGGCCCTCAGGCGCGAGGGGCCCGACACCTATGTCTCCGGCCTCATGCAGCGCGACGTGCCGCGCATCGACGCCGCCGCCACCCTGGAGGACGCGCGCCGGCTGATGGGCGAGCGGCGGACGGGCATCGTCGCCGTGTACCGCGACGACGTGTTCCTCGGCCTGCTCGGCGTGGCCGACCTGTCCGAGGCGCTGGCCGTGGCCTCCGCGGTGTCCCGTCACCCGGGCGCGGGCGGCGGTGGCGTCCAGCAGGCGGCCTGAGACAGGGCCGCCGCATCCCGGGCTCGAATCCGGGACGGCGAAGCCGCGGACGTGGCCCGCGGCAGCGGCCGCTACTGCGTGCCGGCGGTGCCGCCGTCCGCCTCGAGGGAGCCGCCGTCCACCTCGGGCATGGGCGAGGCGGGCCCGGGAGGCTCGTTCGGCACGTTCTGGATGGGCTCGCGAACCTCGGTCGGGCCCTGGATGGGCTCCTGCTCCTCCGCCCCGGGTGGCTGTGTCGTCTTGCAGGCAAGCGGCACGGCGGCCAGGCACAGGGCGATGAGAACGGCACGACGCATGGAGCCTCCAGCGCGAATCACAGCCGGACCCTAGGGAGCACGCCTCCCCGCGACAATGTGCGGCGTGGGCCCAACGTCCACCAGCGGATGCACGTCCCGGCGGGCAGGCCCTCCCTCCACGCTCCGGGCTCCGTCCCGGCGCCGGAGAGCACCGGAAGCTTCCTCGGACCATGCCCACCGTTTCCTCGGAACGCACTTCCCTTCCGGGAGCAGGGGCCATGCTGGACGTCGTCGATGTCGGCAAACGCTCGCTCGCGGCCTACCGAGGCGTCGCCCCCGACGCGCAGCTCGACGAGCTGCTCCGCCTGTCGGACCGCCTGCGCGGCGCGCGCTGCATGCACCTCAGCGCCACCTCCTACGGAGGGGGCGTCTCGGAAATCCTCCGCACGCTGGTGCCGCTCTACAACGACCTGGGCCTCAACGCGGACTGGAAGCTCATCCACGGCGACGAGGCCTTCTTCCAGGTCACCAAGCGCATCCACAACGGCCTCCAGGGCGCCCCCGGTGAGCTCTCCGAGACGGAGAAGAGCCTCTACCTGGCCACCTCGCACCGCAACGCCAGCCGCCTCATCAACGACTCCGAGGACTACGACTTCATCTTCGTCCACGACCCGCAGCCCGCGGTGCTCGCGGCCCTGTCCTCCCTCCGCGACTCACGCTGGATATGGCGCTGTCACATCGACACGTCCCACCCCAACCCCAGCTTCTGGGAGTTCCTCCACCCCTACCTGAGCGCCTACGACGCCGCCGTCTTCACCCTCCAGGACTTCATCCCGCCCCGGCTGCCCCTCCAGGACGTCCACGTCTACCCGCCCGCCATCGACCCGCTCAGCCCCAAGAACTACCCGCTGCCGGAGGAGCTCGCCCGGCACGTGCTGGAGTGGATTGGCATCCGCACCCACCGCCCCCTGGTCACCCAGGTGGGCCGCTTCGACCGGTGGAAGGACCCGCTCGGTGTCGTGCACGCGTACCAGCGCGTGCGGCCCCACGTCCCGGACCTGCAGCTCGCCCTCGTCGGCTCGCTCGCCCTGGACGACCCCGAAGGCTGGGAGGTGTACGAGGAGGTCCGCGCCGCCACCGCGGGCGACAGCCTCATCCACGTCCTCACCAACCTGGTCGGCGTGGGCAACATCGAGGTCAACGCGCTGCAGGCGCGCTCCGACGTCGTGGTGCAGAAGTCGCTGCGCGAGGGCTTCGGCCTCGTCGTCTCCGAGGCCGTGTGGAAGGGCACTCCCGTCATCGGCGGGCGCGTGGGCGGCATCCCCCTCCAGCTCCCCGACGACACCGGCGGCCTGCTCGTGGACACCGAGGAGGAGTGCGCCGAGGCCCTGCTCCGCCTGCTGCGCCAGCCGGAGGAGGCCCGCCTTCTCGGTGAGCGGGGCCGCGAGTACGTCCGCCAGAACTTCCTCATGCCCCGGCTGCTGCTGGACCACCTGCGGCTGCTGGACCACCTGGCCACCGCGCGGCCCCTTCCACCGCGCGACATCGTCCCCGTCTCCCTCGTCCAGGCGGCGGGGCTGGCGGGGGGGTGACATGCGGGCACGCGCGTCATGGAGGATTCATGGGGCCGCGCTCCTCGGAGTCGCCGCCGTGGCGCTGCTCGCGGGGGCGCCTCGTGCTCCCGGCGAAGCGGCGCGCTCGCTGGCCACCGTGGCCCGCTGCGAGATGGACGGCGTGGTGGACACCGGCTCCGGCAACTACCTGGCGGACTGCGTGGAGCGCGCGGAGGCGGAGGGCCACGGCGCGCTGCTGGTGCGGCTGGACACGCCCGGCGGCTCGCTGGAGGCCACTCGCGACATCGTCCGGGCCTTCCTCGCCTCGCGCGTGCCGGTGCTCGTCTGGGTGGGGCCCTCCGGCGCGCACGCCGGCAGCGCGGGCGTCTTCGTCACGCTGGCCTCCAACCTCGCGGCCATGGCGCCCGGCACCAACATCGGCGCCGCGCACCCCGTCGTCGGCATTGGCGGGCAGGACCCGGAGGAGGCCGGAGGCAGGCAACTGGCGCGCAAGGTGGAGAACGACGCCGTCGCCTTCGTGGAGAGCATTGCCCGCCAGCGCGGCCGCAACGAGAAGTGGGCCGCGTCCGCCGTGCGCGACAGCGCCAGCGTCCCCGCGGAGCGGGCCCGCGAGCTGCGCGTGGTGGAGCACGTGGCCTCCAGCGAGGAGGACTTCCTCGCCTGGGCGGATGGACGCGGCGTGGAGGTCGCCGGCGGCGACACCGTGCGGCTGGCCACGCGGGACGCCCGGGTCGTGGACCTGGCGCCAAGCCTCTCCCAGCGCGTCGTCCACGCGCTCGCGCACCCGTCCGTCGTCTACCTGCTGTTCATGGTGGCCGCGCTGGGGCTGGTGGCCGAGCTGTCGCATCCGGGGGCCCTCGTCCCCGGCCTCATCGGCCTCGTCGCGCTGGTGCTCGCGCTGGTGGCCTCCTCGGCGCTGCCGGTGCGTGCCGGGGCGCTGGCGCTGCTGCTGGTGGGCGCCGGCCTCATCGTCGCGGAGCTGTTCGTCACCAGCGGGCTGCTGGGCGCGGCGGGCGTGGTGCTGCTGGCGCTGGGCGGCATCTTCCTCGTGGACCGGTTCGACCCGGGCTGGTTCGTGGATCGCTCCTTCCACCTGACGTGGACGTGGGTGGTGCCCACCACCGTGGTGCTGGCGGGCGCCGCCGCCTACGTGGCGTACCGCGGCGCGCAGACGCGCCGGCTGCCGCAGCAGGCTGGCGACGCGGGCCTCGTGGGCGAGCAGGGCACCGCGCTGGCCGCCGTCGGCTCCGAGAATGGCGAGGTGTTCGTCCACGGGGAGCGCTGGCGCGCCACCTCGCCCACCCCCATCCGCCCCGGCGCCCATGTGGTGGTGCGCCGCGTGGACGGGCTCACCCTCTTCGTCGACGAGGTGAAGACATGACCGAACTGACCGGGCTGCTGGGAGTGCTCATCCCCGCCGCCATCCTCTTCCTGCTGTTCCTGTCCGGGGTGCGCATCGTCACCGAGTACCAGAACGGCGTGGTGTTCCGGCTCGGGCGCTTCGTGGGCCTCAAGCGCGCCGGCTTCCGCTGGCTCATCCCCTTCGTGGAGCGCATGGTCATCATCGACCTGCGCACCGTGGCGCGCGACGTGCCCCCGCAGGACGTCATCACCCGCGACAACGTCAGCGTGAAGGTCAACGCCGTCGTCTACTTCCGCGTCATCCACGCCGACAAGGCCGTGCTCCAGGTGGAGGACTACCTCTACGCCACCAGCCAGCTCGCGCAGACCACGCTGCGCGCCATCCTCGGCCAGGTGGAGCTGGACCAGCTCCTCAGCGAGAGAGACCGCGTCAACCGCGAAATCCAGCAGGTGCTCGACGCGCACACGGACCCGTGGGGCATCAAGGTCTCCAACGTGGAGGTGAAGCACATCGACCTGCCGGTGGAGATGCAGCGGGCCATCGCCCGGCAGGCCGAGGCCGAGCGCGAGCGCCGCGCCAAGGTCATCGCCGCCGAGGGCGAGCACCAGGCCGCCGAGAAGCTCGCCATGGCCGCCGACGTGCTCAGCCGCAACCCGTCCACCCTGCAGCTGCGCTACCTGCAGACGCTGGTGGAAATCACCGGCGGCGGCAACCACACCATCCTCCCCATTCCCCTGGACCTGCTGCGCATGGTGGGCATGCACCGGAGGCCCGCCGGCGCGGGTGGAGAGGAACGTCCCGGCGACGGGTACGCCACCGAGGAGGAAGGGCCTCCCGCCGGTGGCCTGAGCTGAGACGGGCGCTCAGGGAGGCGGCGACTCCTCCAGCTCTCGCCGCTCCAGCGCGATGGCCCGGCGGCTCAGCCGCAGCGACGCCAGCGCGAGCAGCGCCATGCCCCCCAGCAGCGCCACGCCCAGGGAGAAGGACACCACCGGCAGGGCCTCGGGGATGTTCGTGTGGCGCTTGGTGAGGTACAGCATCGACGTCACCACGAACGACAACAGCGCCGCGTAGATGAAGCCGATGGCCCGCGCGAGCAGGACATGCCGCCGGTCCAGGATGGCCACCTCCTCGCGCAGAATCGGGCGCCGCGGGTGCCCCTCCGGCAGCGCGCGCCACTCGCGCATCATGTCCCGCATGCGCGCCGTCATCCGCGCAATCTGGTTGTCCAGCCCCGTCGCCAGGATGCCGCAACCGGACACCATCACCGCTGGCGTCACCGCCGTGCCGATGAGCCGGATGGACGAGAGGTCCAAGCCTTCCACGCCGCCGTTCATGCCCTCCTCTGTTCCACCCCTCTCCTGGCGGCGCAACACGTCTTCCACGGAGCTGCCGCCTCCCCTTCCCGACAGTGCCCTCATTCCGACAGTGGGGCTGTCGAGACCCCACCTCCGCGCCCCGTGACGTGACACCTGCCAGTGTCACCGGCAAATAGACACTGACGACTTGACACTCAAGCTGTCGAGTCATACTGTCCAGGTCATGAGGCCGCCGAAAACACAGACCGAGTGGAAGCTGTCGGAGCTGGCCGAGGAGGCGGGCGTCTCGCCGCGCACGGTGCGCTACTACGTCCAGCGCGGGCTGCTCCCCGCGCCGCCCTTCCGGGGGCCGGACACCGTATACGGCGAGGAGCACCTGGTCCGGCTCAAGGCCATCCGCGTGCTCCAGGCGCGGTTCCTGCCCCTGGACGCCATCCAGGTGGAGCTGCAGCGCCTGTCCATGGACGAGCTGCGCAAGCTGGCCGAGTCCGACGCCACCCCGACTCCGCCGGCGTACGAGCCACCCACGCCCGTCATCAAGAGTGAGGTGCGTGTACCGGCGCCCCCGGTGGTGTCCTCGCGGCCCGAGGTGATGGCACGCTATCAGCGCTGGGAGCTGGCCCCTGGGCTGGAGCTGCACGTGTCGGAGGGGGCCGACGCGAAGGTTCGGGCGCTCGCGGAACGCGTGCGCGCCCTCGTTGATGAGTTCCAGGAAAGGGAGAAGCCATGAAGACGGAGACGGAGCAGGCAGGGCTGTACACGCGCGAGGGCGCGCAGGTTCCCCTCCAGGGCGTCGAGGTGACGGGTGAGCTGCTGGGCGGACATGCGCGGGTGCGCGTGCGCCAGCGCTACCGCAACACGGAGTCGCGCCCGGTAGAGGCCGTCTATACCTTCCCGCTGCCGTCGGACGGCACCCTCTCCGCCTTCTCCATGACGTGCGCCGGCCGCCGCGTGGAGGGCGTGGTGAAGGAGCGCGAGGAGGCCTTCCGCACCTACGACGACGCCATCACCGCCGGCCACGGCGCGGCGCTGCTGGACCAGGAGCGCCCCAACGTCTTCACCGCGCAGGTGGGCAACCTCCTGCCCGGCGAGGAAACCGTGGTGGAGGTGGAGTTCCTCCAGGCCGTCACCGCCGAGGAGGGCTGCGTGCGGTGGATGCTGCCCACGCTGGTGGCGCCCCGCTACATCCCTGGCAAGCCCTCGGGGGACCGCACCGGCCACGGCGGCGTGGACCCGACGGCCCGCGTGCCGGACGCGGACCGGATTACGCCTCCCATCGGTGACGTGCACTACGGCCTGCGCATGGACCTGCTGGTGGACCTGGGCCGCGAGGTGGTGGTGGAGAGCCCGTCGCACGCCATCACCGTCAACCGCGAGAGCGGCACGCGGATGCGCGTGGGCTTCTCGCGCGGAGAGGTGTCGCTGGACCGCGACCTGGTGCTCAGCCTGCGCAGCCCGGACACGAGCGCCGTCTTCACGCCGCTCGTCACGCACCGCAAGGACGACACGGGCCCGGGCACCTTCGCCCTCACGGTGATTCCGGACCTGCTGGCCATGGCCTCCGCGCCTCCGAAGCAGGAGGTGGTGTTCGTGGTGGACGTGTCCGGCTCCATGGAGGGTGAGAGCCTGCCCCAGGCCCAGGCCGCGCTGCGGCTGTGCCTGCGCCACCTGCGCGAGGGCGACAGGTTCAACGTCATCGCCTTCGAGAGCAGCTACCGGAGCTTCCAGCCCCAGCCGGTGCCCTTCACGCAGCGCACGCTGGAGGAGGCGGACCGGTGGGTGGCCGCGCTCCGGGCGGACGGCGGCACGGAGCTGCTCCAGCCCATGCAGGCCGCGGTGCGGGCCGCGCCGGACGGCGTGGTAGTGCTGCTGACGGACGGGCAGGTGGGCAACGAGGACGAAATCCTCAAGGCCGTGCTGGCCGAGCGGAAGACGGCGCGCCTGTACTCGTTCGGCATCGGCACCAACGTGAGCGACACGCTGCTGCGCGACATGGCGAAGCAGACGGGCGGCGCGGTGGAGTTCATCCACCCGGGCGAGCGCATCGACGACAAGGTGGTGGCGCAGTTCTCCCGCGCGCTCGCGCCGCGAGTCACCGAGCTGGAGGTGACGTTCGACGGGGTGGAGGGCACGGAGCTGGCCCCGTCCGAGCTGCCGCCCATGGTGGACGGCGTGCCCTGGACGCTCCTCGGCCGCTACACCACGCCGGGCACCGGCAAGGTGACGCTGCGCGGGAAGTCGGGCCGCGAGCCCTTCGCGCTCACCGTGCGCGTGGACTTCCCCGCCGTGTCGGACCGGCCGGCGGTGGAGAAGTTGTGGGCGGCGGAGCGCATCCGCGGCTGGGAGGCGGCCCAGCTCACCGGCCGCCGCGCCGAGTCCATGAAGAAGCGCATCGTGGAGCTGGCCGTCGCGCACCAGATTGTCACCCGCTACACCTCCTTCGTGGTGGTGGAGGAGCGCACGGCGGAGCGGCGGGCGTCGGGCCAGCCCGAGACGCGCGTCGTCCCCGTGAATGCGCCGGCCGGCTGGGACATGTTCGGCACGGCGAAGCAGGAGGAGGCGGAGGGCGGCGCCATGCCGCGCGGGCGACAGGTCCTCAGGAAGTCGGCGGCACGGCCCGGGGCGCCCATGCCCCAGGGCATGCCGGTCCCCGCGCCCATGGCCGCGGCGCCGATGGCCTCTGGCGGGGCCTTCGCGCCTCCGCCCGCGCCAGCGGCACCGGCGCCCATGAAGGAGATGGCCAAGGCGGCCCCCGCGAAGAAGAAGGGGGGCCTCTTCTCGGGCCTCTTCGGCGGCAGCACCTCGGAGCGGCTCGAATCCCAGAGCGTGGCCCCGATGGAGAGTCTGGCGGACGAGGACGACGCGGTGTTCGCCGCGGAGGAGAGCCTGTCCTACGCCGCGCCGGAGCCGCTGGCCGACAGGGAGGCGGAGTCCGACGCGCTCGGGCGGAGGCGTGACCGCGGCGGCTCGGGCGTGGAGGCGCTGCTGGGACGGCAGCTCGCCAACGGCCTGTGGGACGGCAGCGGCGCGGGTCCGGAGCCGGTGCGCCAGGCGCGCGCCACGGCGCTCGCGCTGCTGGAGCTGCTGCGCGAGGGCGTCACCAGCAGCCACCCGCTGCACGGCGCGCAGGTGAAGAAGGCGGTGGAGGCGCTGCTGTCGCTCGCCGCCAGCCTCACGGGCGAGCCGCGGGTGGCGGAGCTGGCGCTGGGCGTGGCGTGGCTGGTGGCGGCGGGCCCGCGCACCCGCGGCCGCATCGAGCAGGCCGCGAAGCCGCTGGCCGGGCTCAGCGGGCGCATGGGCAACGAGGTCGCCCTGCGCGAGCACGTGGACGCCCTGGCCTCGCGCTGAAGCCCCGGGTGGGACGGCCCTCGCGAGGGCCGTCCAGCGCCTCCGGACCCCGGCTCCCTCACGCGAACATCGTGAGAGGGCCGGGGTCCTCGCCTACAGTGCGTGTGACATGAGCCTCGCCACCCTGCTGCTGCTCACCCTCGCCGCCGCCCAGGCCACACCCACCGAGCCGCCCCCGAAGGCGCCCCGGGAGCCGGCCACCGTCACCGCTCCGCCCCTGGTGCCCACGCCCGAGGCCTGTCCCGCCAGCGCGGAGAGCGACTACACGGAGGGCTTCCATGCGCTCGTGGAGGGCAGGGACCGGGAGGCGCTGGAGTCCTTCGAGCGCGTGCTGGCCGCGTGTCCCCAGCACCCGTACGCCACGGAGCTGCTGCGGCTCGCCCGGACGCGGCTCATCCCGGGAGGCCGGCTGGCCGCGGCGGCCGCGAGCGAGCTCGGCCCCGAGGGCCGGTCCGACAGCGCGCTCGCGGCGATGACCGTGGTGCAGACGCTGCACGGCGCGGCCCAGGGCGTCCTCCTGTGCGCCATCGCCGAGTGCAGCGGCCAGGCCTTCGCGGGCGCGTCGGTGCTGGGCGCGGGGGCCGGCGCCGCCAGCGTGCTGCTGCTCGCGAAGGAGCATGGAGTGACGTCCGGGCAGGCCGCGGCCATCAACTCCGGCACGGTGTGGGGCTTCTGGTTCGGCATCGCCTCGCTGCTCGCGTTGGACCTGGAGGGGGACGAGGCCATCGGGGCGGCGATGCTCGGCGGGGCGGGTTTCACCGGCGTGGGCATCGCGCTGGCCCTCGTCGCGCGGCCCACGGCGGGCCAGGTGTCCATGGCCAACTCGGGAGGACTGTGGACGGGCGCGGTGACGGCGTTGCTGCTCGCCACGTCGGACAGTGACGACACGCAGACGTTCTTCGCCGTCGAGCTGGGGGCCACCGCCGCGGGCATCGTCGTGCTCGGGGTGCTGTCCAACACCTTCACCGTGTCCCGCGGCCGGATGCTCATCATCGACGCGGGCGGAATCATCGGCGGGCTGCTGGGGGCGGCCGCCACGTACGTGGCCGCGGGTGACGACGCGGGAGACAGCATCCTCGTGGGAAGCGCCGTCGGCGTCGTCGGCGGGCTGGCCCTCACCACGTACCTCACGCGCAACTTCGATGCGCCGGAGGCACCGCAGGCGACGCTGACGCCCGCCCTCCTCGGGCGCGACGGCATGGGCGTGGCGGTGCTGGGCAGGTTCTAGTTTGAATACGCGTCGGGGCAGGCCGTAGGTTCCCTGGCATGGCCCGCTCCAGCATGCCCTCCATTGCTTCCATGCCGAGCACACGCTCCGCCGGGCAGGGGGGCCTGAGCGCCGCGACACTGGCCGGGCTGCTGTGGGCCTGCGCCGCGGGAGCCGCTTCCGCCCCGAAGCCAGAGGTGAACTTCGGCGAGTACTTGACGGCGTGGGTCAGCGCCTCCTCCACGCTGAAGTCCCGGACGCCGGGCCGCTACGACGCGAAGAACGCGTTCGATGGCGACCCGGCCACCGCCTGGGTGGAGGGCGCTCCAGGAACCGAAGACGCCTGGCTCTCGGTGCTTCTGGACCAGCGGATACAGCTCTATGGCATCGTCCTGCGACCGGGCTATGCGAAGTCGCTCAAGACCTTCCGCGAAAATACCATCCCCGGCCGGCTCTCGCTCGACATCAAGGAAGTGGGTGAGGAGCCCAGGTGGCTCCTCATCGACGAGCTCTACTACCGCCTGGAGGTCGTCAGCCGCCGGGGCCAGCCGCCGCGCTGCGCCAGTGTGGCGAAAGACCCGGTCAACCTCAGCCCCCGGCTCCTGCTCTCCCTGGCCCCTGGCTCGGTCCACGCCCTCCGGCTGTCACTGGAAGCGCTGCCCACGGACGTGCACCGCCCCCGGTACACGGACCTGGCGCTGTCGGAGTGGACTCCGCTCTTCCACATCGTGGACGAGGAGCACGAGGAACTGGTGAAGCTCCCCTCTCCTCTCACCTCGCCGCTGCGGGAGATTGCGGCGCTGCTGCTCGATTACGGGCCCGAGAGGACCCAACATCCCGAGCGACTTCCCCTGGCTCCAGCTGCGCGGCTGGACTCCTTCTTCGAGATGAAGCTTCCGGACCTTCCGGACTGGGCTCGTGAGGCCCTGCACGCCGATTTCCGCGAGCACGAGGCCGAGCCCACCCAGGACGCGTTCACCCAGTTCGGCAAGGCCGTGTCCGCCCATTTCTTCGAGCGGTTCATCACCGTGCAGTCGCTCGAGGGCAAGGGGCACCGGCTCATCGGCGGGCCCTACGCACTCCGCCGCGAGGTCCCCGGAGTGAAACCCCGTGTCGAATACGCCTTCGTCTTCCCGGTCCTCACCCTGAACGCCGCGTTCCAGGTGACGAAGATCGAGCTGATGACCTCGGGCCTCACGGGAGAGAACTGCGAGCGCTCGCTGCCCGCCCTCTGAGCCCCGTGAAGCCGCGCCCTGGAGTCCCGGCTCAGCCGCCCTGGGCCACCGGCTCCTGGCCCATGGCGAACCCAGGCCGCGAGCGGTCCCGGCCCTCCTGGTGTGAGCCCGATACAGGCCGTGGCCGTTTGAATACGCACCGGCGCAGGCCGTAGGTTCCCAGGTATGGCCCGCTCCAGCATGCCCTCCATTGCTTCCATGCCGAGCACACGCTCCGCCGGGCGGGGGGGCCTGAGCGCCGCGACACTGGCCGGGCTGCTGTGGGCCTGCGCCGCGGCGGGAGCCACTCCCCCTCCGGAGCAGGAGGTGACCTTCAGCGCGGGCATCAAGGCGTGGGTCAGCGCCTCCTCCACGCTGAAGTCCCGGACGCCGGGCCGCTACGACGCGAGGAACGCGTTCGACGGCAACCCGGCCACCGCCTGGGTGGAGGGCGCTCCGGGAACCGAGGACGCCTGGCTCCTGGTGCGCATGGGCGAGCGGGTACGGCTCTACGGCATCCTCCTGAGGCCGGGCTATGCGAAGTCGCTCACCACCTTCCGCGACAACGCCATCCCCGACCGGCTCTGGTTCGACGCTTTCGAGTTGGGCGAAAAGCCCAGGTCGCTCCGAACCGATGCGCTCTACTACCGCCTGGAGGTCGTCAGCCGCCGGGGCCAACCGCGGCGCTGCGCCAGCGTGGCCAAAGACCCGGTCAACCTCAGTCCCCGGCTCCTGCTCTCCCTGGCTCCCGACTCGGTCCAGGCCTTCCGGCTGTCCATGGAAGCGCTGCCCACGGACGTGCACCGCCCCCGGTACGCGGACCTGGCGCTGTCCGAGTGGACACCGCTCTTCCACATCGTGGACGAGGAGCACGAGGAGCTGGTGGAGCTCCCCTCCCCCCTCACCTCTCCGCTGCGGGAGATTTCGCAGCTGCTGCTCGATTACGGGCCCGAGAGGACCCAACATCCCGAGCGACTTCCCCTGGCTCCGGATGCGCGGCTGGACTCCTTCTTCGACATGAACCTTCCGGACCTGCCCGGCTGGGCCCGTGAGGCCCTGCACGCCGACTTCCGCGAGCACAAGGCCGAGCCCACCCAGGACGCGCTCACCCAGTTCGGCAAGGCCGTGTCCGCCCAGTTCTTCGAGCGGTTCGTCACCGTGCAGTCGCTCGAGGGCAAGGGGTACCGGCTCATCGGCGGGCCCTATGCGCTCCGCCGCGAACTCCCTGGGGCGAACCCCCGCGTCGAATACGCCTTCGTCTTCCCGGTCCTCACCCTGAACGCCGCGTTCCAGGTGACGAAGGTCGAGCTGAAGACCTCAGGCCTCACGGGCGAGAACTGCGAGCGCTCGCTGCCCGCCCTCTGAGCCCCGTGAAGCCGCGCCCTGGAGCCCCGGCTCATCCGCCCTGGGCCACCGGCTCCTGGCCCATGACGAACCCGCCTGGCCAGGGCTTGTTGGCGTCGTCCTTGAACTGGCGCTTCAGCTCCTCCAGCCGTGGCCCGGCCATCTCGACGAGGGTGTAGTCGAAGTCCACCTTGCAGGTCCCATACAGGTCGCAGTTCCGGAGGAAGTCCGCCCGGAAGAACTGCGCGCGCTCCCGCAGGAACTCCCGCCTGCGCCGGAGGGTGGCCTCGTCGAGTCCCCGGGTCTTCTCGCGCTCCGCCTGTTCCTCCTCCAGGGCCTGCTTCCTCGCCTGAGCCTCTTCCAGGTCTTCCTTCTTCTCTTTCAGGCGGGACTCGAGCCTCTCGCGCGCCTTCGGGCTCAGCGGCTTCTTGCCCTTCTCCGGCACCGCGTCGAGCCTGGCCTGGAGGCTATTCACATCCGACTGGGCCTCATTCACCTGGGATGTAGCCCTGGCGAGTTCGGTGGGCAGTTCGAACAGCCGGACCTCGTTCTCCGCATCCAACGCACAGTCCACCAGGGCCTGGCGCTGGGCCGTCACCTCCTGGATGCTCGCATCGAGCTTCTGAATCTCCGCGACCGTCTCGGGAGTCAGGGACTTCTCCCGCTTCGAGGCCAGCGACGAGAGCACTCCCTCTTCCTTCTTGCTCAGCGGCTGTGCCTTGGGATTGGCGGCGCGGGCCTGCGCGGTGGCCGTTTGGGCCTTGCGGGCCTCCAGCGCATCGAACTGCGCCTGCTCCTCGGAAGTCAGCACGAGGGCGTCCCGGTCCTTCCGCAACTTCTCGAGCTTCGCGCCGGGCCCCTCCGCATCCTTCCGGCAGTCCACGGCCATGGCACGGTGGATGTACGGCTCCTTGAACCGGGCCAGCAGTTCCTTCTCCCCGCGCTGCATGTCGGCTTCCTTCTCGACGGTGCGTCCCGGCCCTGCCACCAGCCGCATGCAGGCGTCCGCGCCAATGCACATCGGGTTCTTGCTGGCACACCTCCACCGCTTACTGATGGCGCTCAGGCGGATGAATGCGTTGAACTCGAAGAAGTCGGTGAACGTCTGGCACCCCTCGGACCAGGCGTTGACCTCCGCGTCGGGGCGGGCCGCGTACCCATCCAGCTTCGTCCGGTCGTCCGACAGCGACACGTTGTGGGCTCGATGGATGTTGGTGCCGTTGACGGCGTCGGTAACGACGACGCGCGCCTCCAGCGCGAGCAGGGTCCTCTTCTTGCCCCCGTCCTCCACGAGGAACACCTCTCGCGGCGGAGTGCCCGCGGGCAGGGACTTCTGCCCCTCGGGTGGCTCCTTGTCCACCAGCTCCAGGGTGGCGACGCCGGGCGCGTACCGCTGCACCGCTCCAGCGTCGGGCCAGAGCTGGCGGAGCTCCCTCGGCAGGTAGAAGGCGTTCTTCTTCCCGTCCTCCTTGACGAAGTCCGTCCCCAGCTTCTTGTGGGTCGCCGTACAGAGGTACTTCACCGAGTAGATGCGCATGCCCTTTTCGATAAAGGGCACGGTCAGCGCCACGGTCGCCCGAGGGAAGGTCTCCCCGTTGCCGCCGGCCTTGTGCAGGTAGAACCGGTACGCGCCGGCATGGTGTCCCACGGGGACGATGGCGCGGCCCTGCTCCACCCAGCCCTTGTGGCGCTGGAAGGTGGGCATGTTGCCCTTCTTCACCTCGTTCTCGTACGTCTTCGCATCGAGCGCTTTCTGCTTGTCCTGGATGAGGCCCGGGTGGGTCTCCTGGACCTTCCTCGCGGCCGCCAGCTCATCCAGGCGCTTCTTGACGCTCTGGATGTACGTACGCAGGGACGTGGCATCCATCGTCGGCGCCTCGATGCCCTCCAGCGCGCCCGGCAGCTCCGGCTTCGGCGGCGGCGCGCTCTTCTTCCGCTTCGCCAGCAGGGCCGCCCGCGCCGACTTCGCCTTCTCGTGCTCCCGGGTGAGCGCGGCCTCCTGCTGCGACAGTTTCTTCACCGTCTCGTCCGCCGTCTTCAGCTGCTCCTCGTACTTCGCCTTCTGCTCCTCCAGCGCCTCGGGCGAGTCCTCGAAGCCGGGGTCGGTCGACAGGGTGAACAGCCCCACCACCCACAGCCCCTGCTGGCTGCAGGCCACGTAGCGGAAGCCGCCCTGCGGCGTCTTCTTCAGCTCCGGGAGGCGGCCCTTCATGTCCTCCAGGAGCTCCGCTTCGAGGGCCTTGGTGAACGCCGGCCCGGACTCGGGCGGCAGGAGCTGGAAGAAGACCACCATCAGGTCGTCGAAGCGGTTGCTCAGCGAGTCTTCCGAGCGCACCCCGACGATGTTGAGCTGCAGGGGCGCCGTGGCGAACTTCACGTCCTTCGTGGCGGCGGTGTCCTCCACCGTCTTCCGCAGCACGCAGACGAGGCAGGGCTCCTTCAGACAGCGCGACTCCTGCACCACGAAGGGAGTGCTCGGTGGCGCCGCGATTTCGACCGGAGGAGGTGACGCAGCCGGCTCGGACGGCCCCTGCGTGGAAGTGGAAGCGGTGGCGGCCAACGGTGACCTCGCGTGAATACGGTGTGCGACGGCTAACAGCCGTGGACCTGCTTGAGTTTTTCCAGCGTCCGGCCCGCGGGCTCTCCGGTGACGGGCAGCCCATGGATGGCCTCGAAGGCACACAGCGCCTGGCGCGTCCGCTCGTTCAAGACGCCGTCGGCGGGCCCCGGCTCGAATCCCAGGTTGCGCAGGCGGGCCTGGACACCGGAGATGCCCTGGTCCTCGGTGTCCTCCACGGGGTTGAGCGTGGCGAGCCGCAGCTCATAGCTGCGCTCCCCCACCGTGAGCCGCGCGGAGTCCGCCCTCAGGGGAAGCTGCTCCAGGAGCAGTCCCTCTCCATCGGTGGCCCCTTCGATGAAGTCCGAGCCCACCTCCAGCGTGTAGGGCTCATTCGCGAGCGGCTTGCCGGACGCATCCTTCAGCGTGAGGCACAGCTCGCGCAAAGGCTGCTTCACCTTGAAGACATGGGTCCTCCCGGTGGATGCGCCCAGCTCCTTCACCCCACGCTCCGGGATGAAGACGACATCTCCCGGATGCAGGATGTGAGGATGGGGCCGCCTGCGGCGCAGCGCCTCGTTCTCCGGATGCTCGTAGATGCGCTTCCAGTCCTGGAAGCCATGACGAAGGGCGATGCCCATCAGGCATTCGCCCTGCCTCACCGTATGCCGAGGCATTTCCGCCTCCCCCTCTCCCTCCAGCAATCGCCGAAGGGTGGACTCTTCCTACCATCCACCCCTGACGAGAGAGAAGACCACCCGGGCTCACCTCGCGGTGTGCCCGTGCGCGAGCGCGTCAGCTCCGAGACAGGCCGTAGAGGGACATGACCATCTGCTCGAACGTGCGCGACGGCAGCACCCACTTGGCGAGCACGGCCGCGCGCTGCGCCAGCTTGCCCACCGAATAGCGCACGCGCACGGGCCCGCCCTCCATCAACTCCAGCACCGTGCGCGCCACCTCCTCCGGAGGCACACCGGCCCGCTCCTCGGCCTCGATGGTGCGCAGCGCCGTCTCGAACGGCGCCTGGTAGGCGGAGCCCGGACCGGACCGCTGCGCCTTCACCCGGTTCTCCGTGAGGCGCGTGCGCACGTCACCCGGCTGCACCAGCGTGGCCTGGATGCCGAAGGGCGCCACCTCCAGGCGGAGGCTCTCCGTGAGCCCCTCCAGCGCGAACTTGCTGGCGCTGTAGAGCCCCTGGAAGGGCAGCCCCACCACACCGCCCAGCGAGCTGATGTGGACGAGCAGCCCCGAGCTCCGCTCCCGCATGGACGGCAGCACCGCCTTGCACACGCGCAGCACGCCCACCAGGTTGGTGTCGAGCTGCCGGTGCGCCTCCTCGACCGAGATGTCCTCCAGCGCGCCCGCCAGCGCGTAGCCGGCGTTGTTCACCACGACGTCGATGCGCCCCTCGCGCGCCAGCACCACGTCCACCGCGCGCTGCACGGAGTCGTCGCGGGTGACGTCCATCTCCAAGAGCCGCCAGCCCGGCGGCGCTTCGGCTCCAGGCTGACGGCTGGTTCCGTAGACGATGTGCCCGCGCGCGCTCAGCAGCTCCGCGCAGGCCCTGCCGATACCCGACGAGGCACCGGTGATGAGTACGACCCTTCCCTGGACTGCGACCATGTGTTTGCTCCGCAATCCCCCCTGCGGAGCACAAACCATGAGCGCACCCGTCACGACAAGCCGCGGGAATCGTTGCGGCTCAGACGGACTTGCGCACGCTGGAAGGAAGGCGCGAGCGGCCCTCCTCGTCGAGCGGCATGCCGTCCGTGCCCACTCCCGGCCGGTGACGTTGCACCTCGCGCACCATGAAGAACGCCGCGGCGGACAGCACGCCGATGTCATCCAGCCAGCCGAGGATGGGCAGGACGTCCGGGAGCGCGTCCACGGGCGACAGGAAGTAGACCACCGCCATCACCCCGGCGAGCTTCCGCCAGAGCGGCACGCGCGAATCTCGCACGTAGCTGAAGAAGCGGGTCCCCATTCCACGAAGGCCTGCGATGTTCATACCCACCTCTACGTGCGAGGGCCCCGGGTGATTGCGGCCCCGGCCCACACCCAGCGTATGACGGTTGCCCGCTCGAAGGGCAGCCGGGCTCACTCCGGACTGTCTTCCAGCACCACCGCGCGGCCCACCACCTCCAGCCGCGCCCGGGCGCCCGGGCCCAGCGCCAGCTCCGGCGCGCCCCGCACCGTCAGTTCCAGGCCGCCGCACGCCACGGTGTACTCGGCGCTGGGGCCCTGGAACTCGCGCGCCAGCACCTCCGCGCGCAGGGCGCCGCCCACCGCCACCGAGTCCGTGTCCGGCACCAGCCGCAGGGACTCCGGGCGAAGCGACAGCAGCACGTTGCCCTTCGCCTGCCCGGCCACCGGGAGGATGCCGAGCACCGTCCTCGCCCCGTTCCCGAAGCCCACGCCCGGCAGGAGGTTGGTGCCGCCCAGGAAGTACGCCACGAAGGCGGTGCGCGGCGTGGAGTAGACGGCCTCGGGCGTGCCCACCTGCTCCACCTTGCCGGCGCGCATCACCACCAGCCTGTCCGCGAAGGCCATGGCCTCGGTCTGGTCGTGCGTGACGAGCATCACCGTGGCGCCCAGCGACTTGAGCACCCGCCGCACCTCCACCCGCGTGGAGGCGCGCAGCGCGCTGTCCAGGCTGGAGAAGGGCTCGTCCAGCAGCAGCACCCTCGGGCCCGGAGCCAGCGCCCGCGCCAGCGCCACCCGCTGCTGCTGCCCGCCGGAGAGCGCGTGCGGCATGCGCGACTCGAAGCCCTCCAGGCCGAACAGCTTCAGCATGGAGCGGGCCCGCGCCTGCGCCTCGGCCCGGGACAGCGCACCGAGGCCGAAGGCCACGTTGTCCACCACGGACAGGTGCGGGAAGAGGGCGTAGTCCTGGAAGACCATGCCCACGCTGCGCTGCTCGGGCGGCACGAAGGTGCCCGGGCCCACCAGCACGCGGCCTTCCAGCGTCACGGAGCCCGCGTCGGGGCGCTCGAAGCCGGCCACCATCCGCAGCGTCGTCGTCTTGCCGCAGCCGGAGGGGCCCAGCAGTGCCACCACCTCGCCCGGCTCCACCGCCAGCGAGAGTCCGTCCACCGCGGGAGTACCCGTGGAGGTGTAGCGCAGGGAGACGGTGTCGAGCGTGAGCAGGGGCATGGTGGAGCGCGGCGCACCCTACCGCGTTCCGGCGCGGCGGGAAGCCCTCCACGTCGTGGAGCTTCCACTCCCGCGCATCCGCGAGGCGCGGCTCAGCTCGGCGCCGAGCCGCCCTCCTGCGACACCAGCAGCCCCACGCCCAGCCCGGACACGGCCAGGAGGACGAGCGCGGGCAATGCCGCCTCCGCGAAGCGGCCCTCCGCCGTGGCGCTCCACACGCGCGTGGCCAGCGTGTCGAAGCCGATGGGCGCCAGCAGCAGCGTGGCCGGCAATTCCTTCATCGCCGTGAGGAAGACGAGCGCCGCGCCCGCCAGCAGCCCCGGCCGCAGCAGCGGCACGGTGACTCGGCGGAACACCCCGGACGGAGCCTGCCCCAGCGACGCCGCGGCCTCCGGCAGGTGCGGGTTGAGCTGGAGCAGCGTCGAGCGCACCGTCCCCACCGCCTGCGGCAGGAAGCGCACCAGGTAGGCCAGCACCAGCATGGCCAGCGTGCCGTACAGGAACGGCAGCGCCTGCACGCCCAGGAAGACGAGCGACAGCGCCAGGACGATGGGCGGCAGCGCATAGCCCCCGTAGGCCGCGCGCTCCATCGCCACCGTGAGCCGGCCCGGGTAGCGCACCGCGAGGAAGGCCAGCGGCAGGGCCCCCAGCACCGCCGCCGACGCGCCCAGCGCCGACGCCAGCACGGAGTTCAACGCCGGCCCCAGCACCGGCCCCTCCGCGCCCGACAGCCCCTGCACGCCCCAGTAGAGGAGCACCCCCACCGGAAGCCCCACGCCCAGCGCCACCACCGCGCCACACAGCAGCAGCGCCGGCACGCGCCAGCGTCCCAGCCGCACCGGCGCCGCGGCCCGCGCCGCGCCCTTCGCGCTGCGGAAGTACCCCGCCCGCCCGCGCAGCCGCACCTCCAGCACCAGCACTCCCACCGTCACCACCACCAGCGCCAGGCCCAGCAGCGCCGCGTAGGTGCGGTCGAACGCGCCCTCGTACTGCACGTAGATGGCGCGTGAGAAGGCGTCGTACTGGAGCAGCGCCACCGCTCCGAAGTCCGACAGCACGTACAGCCCCACCAGCAGCGCCCCGGAGGCGAACGCCGGGCGCAACAGCGGCACCGTCACCCGCCAGAAGGCCCGCGCCGGCGTGAGGCCCAGGCTCCGCGCGCCCTCCAGCCACGCCGGGTCCTGCGCCTGCAGGCCCGCTCGCAGCGCGAGGAGGAAGTACGGATACGTGGACACCGTCAGCGCCAGCAGCGCGCCCGGGAAGCCATACACCGGAGGCACCGGCAACCCCCACCGCGTCAGGGGCTCCTCCAGCGCGCCGCCCGTGCCGAACGCCGCCAGCAGCACGTAGCCGCTGACGAAGGTCGGCAGCGCCAGTGGCACGCACAACAGCACCGCCCAGACGCGCCGCCCCGGCAAGTCCGAGCGCGTGGTGAGCCACGCCAGCGGCAGCGCCAGCGCCGCCGCGCAGCCCGTCACCGCCGCCGCGAGCCCCAGCGTGCGCCACAGCAGGCCCCACGTCCTGTCTCTCAGCAGCATTCCCCAGGCGTCCGCGTCCGCCTCCGACGCGCGCACGCCCAGGTACACCGCCGGAAGCAGCGCGAGCGCGGCCATGAGCCCACCCGACGCCAGCAACCACCCCGGGGCACGACGTTTCATCCGTGCCTCAGAGGACGCCCGTGTCCTGGAGCAGCTTCACCGTGCCGCGCAAATCATCCAGCTTCGACAGGTCCAGCTGCGGCGAGCCCACCTTCACCAGCTCCGGCAGCGCGGCGCTCGGCTTCACGCCGGACACCAGGGGGAACTCGTACGTCTCCTGGGAGAAGTACGCCTGGGCCTCGGGCTCCAGCAGGTACGCGACCAGCTTGCGCGCCGCGTCCGCCTTCTTCGACTCCTTGAGGATGCCCACGCCCGCCACATTCACGAGCGCGCCCGGGTCCCCCGCCTCGACGAAGTGGTTGGCCACGGGAATCTCGCCCTTGTCCTTCTTCGCGGCGAACAGGTAGTAGTGGTTCACGAAGCCCGCGTCGATTTCACCACGCGCCAGCGCCTCGATGATGGCCGCGTTGTTCTTGTAGACGCGCGGGTTGTTGGCCTTGATGCCCTTGAGCCACTGCGTGGCGGCCTCCTCGCCCTTCAGCAGCCGCAGCGCGGTGACGAAGGCCTGGAACGAGGCATTGGTCGGCGCCCAGCCGAGGCGGCCCTTCCACTTCGGGTCCGTGAAGCCGAGGATGCTCTTCGGCAGCTCCTCCGCCTTCACCTTCTTCGTGTTGTAGGCCACCACGCGCGCACGGCCGCTGGTGCCCACCCACAGCCCCTGCGGCGAGCGGAAGCGCACGTCCACCTTGTCCAGCAGCTCCTTGGGCAGCGCCTGCAGCCGGCCCGCGTTGGCCAGGGCCCCGAGACCTCCCGCGTCCTGCGCGAAGAACACGTCGGCGGGCGTCTTCGCGCCCTCCTCCAGCAGCGTGGCCGCGAGCTGCGGCGTCTCGCCGTAGCGCACCTTCACCTGGATGCCGGTCTTCTCCGTGAACTTCTTGAAGAGGGGACCCACCAGCTTCTCGTTGCGGCCCGAGTAGACGGTGAGCGTCTCCGCCGCCAGCGCGGTGGAGGACAGGGTCAGGGACAGGAACAGAGAGAGCAGACGCGTCATGGCGGCGGAACCTAACGGACCGGCCGCCCGGCTTCCACCGGTTGCGCCAGGGACTGTCACGGGATGTCGTTTCGCAACGTGCCAGCGCGGGCCGGCGCCGGGCGGGATAGCCTCCGCGGCCGCAGTCCCCCATCCTCGCGGAGACACGCCATGCTTCGCCCGCTCCTCGCCGCCTGTGCCGCCGTCCTGCTCGCCGCTCCCGCCGCCGTGGCACAACCACCCCAGAAGCCCCAGCAACCACCGCGGGCACAGGCCGCGAAGACGAACGCGCCGCCCAGCTCGATGAAGACCGCGGGCGAGCGCACCCAGGCCGCGCTCCAGGCGCACCCCGCGGCCCGGCCCGAGGACGTGGGCTCCATCCCCGCCCTCACCGCCGCGCTCTACGACGTCATCAGCGGCCCCGCGGGCCGGGCGCGTGACTGGCAGCGCTTCCGCTCCCTGTTCTACCCGGGCGCGCAGATGGTCCCCGTCCGGCGCGCGAAGCCCGGCGCGGCGGGCCCCGGAATCGCTCCCATCACCCCCAACGACTACGCCACCTGGGGCGAGGACTTCTTCAAGACGCACGCGTTCTACGAGAAGGAGACGCACCGGCAGGTCGCCGGCTACGGAGACCTGGTCAACGTGCTGAGCGCCTACGAGATTCGTGAGTCCTCCGACGGGCCGGTGACGGCCCGGGGCGTCAACAGCCTGCAGCTCGTCTTCGACGGCCAGCGCTGGTGGGTGCTGAACATCGCATGGACCGACGAGAAGACCGCCGGCACGCCGGTGCCGAAGGACTTCGCGCGGAAGGAGTAGAAGGAGCGCCATGAGCCCCGCGCCCTCGCGTGACGTGCTCGTCGTGGGCAACTACTGCCATGACCTGCTGAAGCTCGGCCCCGGGCGGGAGACGCATGCGCTCGGGGGCTCGTCGGCGTACATCTCCGCGGTGCTCGACGCCGTGGGCGTGGACTACGGGGTGGCCGCCGTCGCGGGCGAGGACTTCCGCTACGCGGACCACGTCCGGCATCCACCGCGCATCGTCCCGGGGACTCGCACCACGCAATTCACCGCGGAGCTGGGCACGGGCGAGCGCGTGCTGCGGGTCAGCGCCCGCGCGGAGCCCATCCGCCCCGACGACATCACCGTGGATGCGCGAGTGGCGCTGGCCTGCGGGGTGATGGGCGAGCTGCTCCCGGAGACGCTCGTCCGCATCTCCGAGCGGGCCCGGCACGTGGTGGCGGATGCGCAGGGACTGCTCCGGGCGCTGGATGACGACGGCCGGGTGCTCAACCTGCCGCTCGAGGAGACACCGTATGCCGCGCTCCTGGAGCGCATCCACGTGCTGAAGGCCAGCGAGGACGAGGCCCGCGTCATGGACGTCGAGCACGTGCGGAGGCGGACGTGCCTCGTCGTCACTCGGGGGGCAAAGGGGTGCACGGTGCTCACCCCGGACGAGCGCTTCGACGTGCCGGCCCTTCCCGTGGAAGAGGTGGACCCCACGGGCGCGGGGGACTGCTTCCTCGCGGGCTTCGCGCTGGGGCTGCTGCGCGGGCTGCCGCTGGCCCGGTGCGCGGAGCTGGCCAACGGGTTCGGGGCCCAGGCGGTGACGCAGGTGGGAGTGCCGAAGCTGGACGTGTCCGGACTTCCCGTGACGCCGCGCTGAGGCCCCTTCCATAAGGCTGGGAACGCGTGCGCTGGCGCGCGGCTGGCGATTCACGGCGGGGGCCCTTCGCTCGTCATCCCTGGAGACCGGAGGAAGACATGGCACTCCCCCACATGAACGCGCTCCGGACCCTGGGTCCCAGCGCGATGTATCCCGTCCCGGCGTCACATCGAGCGCCGTCATCGCTCGGAGCGAGGAGCTCCGGCAGGGCGAAACCCGGGCCCGGTGACCCGGGCAAGGTGCTGCAAAGGACGGTAGTGACGGCAGTCGCCCAGAACGGCGACGGCTCGCAGACCATGACGAACACCCACGCGATGCCCACCAGCCGGGCGACCTTCCTCGCTGACTTCGCGAGCGGCCGCCTGCAAATCGGAGTCGGACACGCGTTCTTCACGGCGCTGGACACCCAGGCCAACAACGCACGACAAAACGCCACCGACCCGCTCCACGTGTCGTACGAGTGGCCCGTGGATTACGTCACGCCTCCAAGCCTTCCGCCGGGCGTCATCAACGTCGCGCCCGGCAACCCCCGGAACTACCTCCACGCGCACGCGGTGATGACGGAGAACGGGACCCAGTTCACGAACCTGCACGTCAAGCCAACCCCCACCGCCGGAATCAGCTACGCACTGCAGGTGGGCGACGCCAACGGACTGCACCTCACGGTCCAGCTCTAATCCACCCGCGCCGCTCCCGGACGGGACGGCGGCGCAGGGTGCCCGCAGCGGGCCCCCCTTCATGTCCGAGTTCCTGGCGCGCCCGTCTCGAGCGCTTCGGCCCGCGGCGCGTCCCGGCTGACGTCGCGTGACGCCAGACGGCGTGCGGCCGTGCTGGCTGTTCGTGCCGCCCCCGGCGCGATGCCCTCCCTCAAAGAAAAACGCCTCCCCCGCGATTCGGAGGAGGCGTTTTTCACACAGGCCCTGTCACGCCGAATCAGCCCTCTTCAGGGGACTCGGGGCCGGTGGCGCCGTTGCTCTCGGGCGCGGGCTCCTCCGCGGACGCCTCGCCCCCGGAAGACTCGCCCGCGCTCTCGGCCGGAGCCGCCGCCTCGACCGGGGACACCGTCTCCTCGTCCTCGGACGCCTCGCCCTCGGGCAGCTTGGAGATGGCCATGACCTTCTCCTCGCCGTTCTCCAGGGCAATCAGCCGCACGCCCTGCGTGTTGCGGCCGATGACGGAGATTTCCTTCACCCGCATGCGGATGAGCATGCCGCCGTTGGTGACGAGCATCACCTCATCCGAGTCCTTCACCTGAAGGATGCCCACCACGCGGCCATTCCGCTCGGTGGTCTTGATGTCGATGATGCCCTTGCCGCCGCGGCCCTGCTGCCGGTACTCGGCCTCCTCGGTGCGCTTGCCGTAGCCGTTCTCCGTCACCGTGAGGAGGGTGGTGCCCGGCTCCACCACGTCCGCGCCCACCACCTCGTCGCCGTCCTCCAGCGTGATTCCCTTCACGCCGTAGGCCTGGCGGCCCATGGAGCGCACCTCCGCCTCCGGGAAGCGGATGCTCATGCCCGTGGCCGTCGACAGCAGGATGTCCTTGCTGCCGTCGGTAATCATCACCGACACCAGCTCGTCCCCGTCGTCGATGCCCAGCGCGATGATGCCGCTGGAGCGCACGTTGGCGAACGCGCTCAGGTCCGTGCGCTTCACCACGCCCTTCTTCGTCACGAAGAAGACGTACCGGTTCTCCGGGAAGTCCCGCGTCACCAGCACCTGCGCCAGCCGCTCGCCCTCGCCGAACTGCACCAGGTTCACCATGGCCTTGCCGCGCGACGTGCGGCTGCCCTGCGGAATCTGGTGCACCTTGAGCGAGTACAGCTTGCCCTTGGTGGTAATCGGCATCAGGTACGCGTGGGTGCTGGCCACGAAGAGCTTGCTGACGAAATCGTCCTCCTTCGTCGCCGCCCCCGTCTTGCCACGCCCACCGCGCTTCTGCGCCCGGTACTCGCTCAGCGGCGAGCGCTTCACGTAGCCCGTGTGCGACAGCGTGACCACCATCGTCTCCTCGGCGATGAGGTCCTCGCTGGTAATCTCGTCCACCGCGCCGGTGATTTCCGTGCGGCGCTTGTCGCCGTAGCGCTCGCGAATCTCCACCAGCTCCGTCTTGATGACGTTGAGCAGGCTGCGCTCGTTGGCGAGGATGTCCTGCAGCCGCGCGATGTCGCGGATGAGGTCGATGAGCTCGCGGAACAGCTCCTCGCGCTGCAGGCCGGTGAGGCGCTGCAGGCGCATCTCGAGGATGTTCTGCGCCTGCTCCTGGCTGAAGCCCGCGCCCTCGTACTTGTGCGCCAGGCCCGCGTAGGACGGCTCCTCGTTGCGCGCGCGCGAGACGAGCATCTCCATCTGCGCCTTCGCCGCCGCGTAGTCGATGCGCTGCAGGTTGCCGAAGCGCTCGTGCTCGTACAGCGCGGGGGACAGGATGTGCATCAGGCCCCAGCGCGCCTCGTCCGGGTCCTTGGACGCACGGATGAGGCTGACCACCAGGTCGATGAGGTCCTGCGCCACCAACAGGCCCTCGACGATGTGCATGCGCGCCAGCGCCTTGCGCAGCTCGTAGCGGCTGCGGCGCGTCACCACGTCGCGTCGGTGCGCGATGAAGCGGTCCAGCAGCTCCTTCAGGTTCAGCGTGCGCGGCTGGCCGCCGTCGATGGCCAGCATGACGGCGCCGAACGTCGTCTCCAGCGGCGTCATCGCGTACAGGTTGTTGAGCACCACCTGTGCAATCGCGTCACGCTTCAGCTCGATGACGATGCGCATGCCCTGGCGGTCGCTCTCGTCACGGATGTCGCTGATGCCCTCCAGCTTCTTCTCGCGCACCAGGTCGGCGATCTTCTCGATGAGCCGCGCCTTGTTCACCTGGTACGGAATCTCCGTGAAGATGATGGCCTCACGGTCTCCACGCTTGGAGGTCTCGATTTCCGAGCGCGCGCGGATGGTGATTTGTCCGCGGCCCGTCTCGTAGGCCCGGACGATGCCCTCGCGGCCGGTGATGATGGCGGCGGTGGGGAAGTCCGGCCCCTGGATGAACTCCATCAAATCCCGGACGGTGCAGTCCGGGTTGTCGATGAGGTGCAGCGTGCCGTTGACCACCTCGGTCATGTTGTGCGGCGGGATGTTGGTGGTCATGCCCACCGCGATGCCGCTGCTGCCGTTGACCAGGAGGTTGGGGAACTTGGCGGGAAGGACGAGCGGCTCTTCGAGCGAGTCGTCGTAGTTGGGACCGAAGTCGACGGTCTCCTTGTCGATGTCCGCCAGCAGGTCCTCCGCCAGCCGGTCCATGCGCACTTCCGTGTAACGCATGGCCGCGGGCGAGTCGCCGTCCACCGAGCCGAAGTTGCCCTGCCCGTCCACCAGCAGGTAGCGCAGGCTCCATTCCTGGGCCAGGCGCACCATGGCGTCGTACACCGACGCGTCACCGTGCGGGTGGTACTTACCGATGACGTCGCCCACCACGCGGGCGCTCTTCTTGTAGGCGCGGTTGTGGGTGTTCCCCAGGTCGTTCATCGCGTAGAGGATGCGGCGATGCACGGGCTTCACGCCGTCACGCACATCGGGCAGCGCGCGCCCGATGATGACGGACATCGAGTAGTCGAGATACGAGCGGCGCATCTCGTCTTCGATGTTCACGGGGATGAGCTCCCCGGCGCTGCCAGGAGGCGGAGGCGCGGGGGGCGTTGCCGGCTTGTCGGTAGTGTCGTCAGCCATGTGCTCTGGAAGTGTCTCGGAGGAGCCCTCGATGGGGGCCGCCGTCCTGTGGGTGAGCGTTCGTAACCCCTGGATTTCCCAGCGTCAACAGGGGAAACGAGGGGGTGACGGACTGGATGCCCGAATGGTCGGGAAGGGGGTCTGTTCGGGGCGTTCCAGCGCCCCATTCTGAACGCTTGAAGACGCCCGTTTCAGCCCGCTTCCGGCACGAAAAATGAGGCCCCCGGAAGAACCTTCCGGAGGCTCAGGCGGAGCGCGCCGAGCCCTGGGGGCGCAAGGGGGCGGCCAGCCGCTCGGCCTCGGTGCCGATGGCCCCTTCCGGGTCCTTCTCCTTCGCCTTCTCGAAGGCCGCCAGCGCGCCCTCGCGGTCTCCCTTGAGCTTGAGGGCGACACCCACGTTGAGGTGCGCGGAGGCCAGGTCGCGGTCCATGGACACGGCCTCGCGGAAGAGGGCCAGCGCCTGGTCCACGTCACCCGACAGGAGCGCCTCCTTGCCGGCCTGCACCCGCTTCTCCGCGTCGTTGACCAGCTCCACCTGGAACACACTGCCGCCCACCACGTTGGCGATGAGCGCCCGGAGGATTCCGCCCCAGTAGAACGTGAGCCCCTCCGCGGCGGCGACGGCGGCCAGCGGCAGGTCCGGCAGCAACTGCTTGCCGCGGAACTTGAAGCGCACCCGGGTGTAGCGGCCCTTGTTGGCCCAGTGCACCACCTCGCCCTGGAGCTTGCGCAGCCCCTCCTCCAGGCGCTTCGGGTCGATTTCGAAGGGCAGGACGCGGCCCGCGGGCTCTCCGGCGGGCAGGGCCTTCCGGGACTCGGGCGCGGCGCCGGGCTCGGGCTCCAGCACGGGCTCGGCCTCCAGGACGGGAGGACGCGGCTGCTTCGAGTCCGGAGCGACGGCCTCCGCCACGACCTTGCGCGGCGCGGGCGGCTTCACCGGGGCGGAGGGCTTCTTCGCCTTCGCGGGGGCGGCACGGCCCGCGGGCTTCTTCGCCTTCGCGGGGGACTTCCGGGAGGAGCTCTTGGCCATGTCTCCACCTTAAACGAGCCACGGCCCCCGCGCTTGCATGTCCCCGTCCGCCCGGACTTCTTCACACGGGCCTGACACGACTTCACACCGGGACGGTGCTCCCGGGGGACGGCCTCGGGGAAGATGGGCGCCTCCTCCCCGAAAGGACTCCCGCCGCATGACGCGCGCACGGCCCGTACTCGCGCTCCGCAGGAAGCGGGTGTCCTCCGAGGACCTCGTCTCCGAGTGGCTCTCCGTGAAGCTGCCCGAGGAGGTGGACATCCTCCGAAAGGCCGCCGCGCTCACCGCGCAGCTCGACCCAGAGGGGCGAGCCGGCCAGGGGGCAGGCCGCGCGCGCGGTCCGCCCGGGGCAGATGTTCGCCTTCGACGGCTTCTTCGCGGGGAAGGACGGTGCGCCGGACCTGATGCGCCTCATCTCCGTGGAGGAGATGGCCGTCGTCACCGAGACGGGCGCCGAGTACCTCATCCCCCCGCAGGAGGACCTGGTGCTCATCCCCTCCGCCGCCCCCTCGGTCACGGGGCCGTCACGACCCGGCACGTCCCGTTGAGGCACGTGTCCTGGGGCGTTGCGTCATCGGAAGGGGGCTCGGCTAGGATGGGTGTGTTTGCCCCTCGGAGACCCCCCACGATGCACAACGTCCTGGTCATCGATGACGACTCCTTCGTGCTCACCGTGGTGCGGGACATCCTCCAGACCGCGGGCTACGGAGTGGTGACGGTGCAGACCCCGGCGGAGGCGTTCAAGATGAGCGTCGCCGACATCTCCGCCATCCTCTGCGACTACAACATGCCGGAGATGACGGGCGCGGACGTGCTGACGGCCATGCGCGAGCTGCAGAACTGCCACGTGCCCTTCATCTTCCTCACCGGGCACGACGAGCTGGACGACATCCTCCCCGTCGCCATCCGCTACGGCGCGGAGCTGCTGCCCAAGCCCATCCAGCCCGTCGAGCTGGTGCGGCTGCTCGTCAAGCAGCTCGGCTCCGCCGCGGCCTGACGGGCGCGCACGGGCGAAAACGGTTGGCCCCGGGCCGGCGTCCGTGTTCGCTGTCCCCGTGCCACTCCGGGTCCTCACGCTCAACGTCGCGCACGGCGCTCCCTGGCGGGTGCCCATGCCCTTCCTGCGGACGCCGTGGGGCCTGCGGCGGACGCTGGATGGGATTGCCGCGCTGCTCGCCCGCGAGGCGGCGGACGTGGTGGCGCTGCAGGAGGTGGACCGCCAGTGCCTGTTCAGCGGCGGGGTGGACCAGGTGGCCCACGTCGCCAAGAAGGCGGGCTACGGACACGTCCTGCATGGCCCGCACCTGCGGGTGCCCGGACTCTTCGCGCAGGGCACGGCGCTGCTGTCACGCCTGCCACTGCATGCGCCGGAGGCCCGCTCCTTCGAGGCGGACCGCGCCGTGGACAAGGGCTACGTCGCCGCGTCCATTCACTGGCAGGGCATGAGCATCGACATGGTGTCCGTGCACCTGGACCCGTTCTCCCCGGAACGGCGGCTGCGGCAGGTGCGGCGGCTGGCGCATGCGCTGGGCCAGCGTCCCGCGCGGGCTCGCGTGGTGATGGGCGACCTCAACTCCCGCGAGGGCACTCCCGACCGCACGGTGGAGCGGCTGTGCGAGTCCGCCGGGCTCCACGCCCATGCGCTCGGGAGCGGCGAGCCCACGTACACCGTGAGCTGGCCTCGCGAGCGGCTGGACTGGATTCTCGCGTCACCGGAGCTGCGCTTCACGCGCTACGCGCGGGTGGACGCGTTCCTGTCGGACCACTTCCCCGTCATGGCCGAGCTGGATTGGGCGGGGCCCGGGCAGTCCCAGGGCTGACGGGAGGGTGGCTCGGCCGAGCGGCGCGACGAGCCGCCGGCACCGTGCCACCGCTCAGTCGGACAGCGACCTCGGCCCGCGCGCCACCAACTGGCGCAGCACCTCTCGGAAGCCGGGAGGCTGAAATGCGTCCTCCTCCAGCTCCCGGGTCCTGCGCGGGCCGGAGAACAGGTGGCAGGACTCCCGCTCCGGAAGCCGGCCCGTGCGGCACGTCCTCGCCAGCACCCTGGCGCGCGTGCGCAGGTAGCGGAGCGCCGTCCAGGCAGTGACTTCCTCCGGCGGCGCGTCCCGCGTCCACGGCGCCGGGTCCACGCCGTCCATCCGCGCCACCCGCTCCAGCCAGTGCAGCCACGCCTCGGCCTCCGCCGCGCGGCCGTCCTCCCGCAGGAGCCGGTACCAGTACACCGGCAGGTACCTGGGACTGCTCCAGCGCGCCTGACTCCCGCTGGTGTAGCCCGTCGCGAGCGGCGTCTCGTCGCGCCAGAAGGGCGCGGCCACGGCCCCCACCAGCACGTCCACGCCCAGGAGCGGCGGCGCGGTCTCCGCGAGCAGTTCCTCCAGTCGCTTCCACAGCCGCTCCGGCGGCCCCGGCAGCGCGCGAGCCCCCCGCGGTGGCAGGGGAACGAGGCGCGCCGACCCACGCGCGGCCTCCAGCCTGGCCCGGTACGAGTCCCGGGTGTCGCCCCGGCCGAAGGGGAGATACGGGGCCAGCGCCAGGGTCCCCGGGGCATGCCGCCAGAACTGCACCGCCCCGGGTGGGCGGGGAATGGGCAGGGGCAACGCCCTGGCCAGGGAGGGCAGCAGCCGCCCCTCGATGAGCCCGGGATGGTGGGAGACGAAGTACACCGTGTCCTCGTCCAGGGCCCACGTGTCCCCGAGCACCGCCACCTCCAGCGCCGTGGCGGGAGGCGACAGCCGCACCGCGAGCGTCCGGTGCTTCTCGCGGTAGATGACGACCAGCGCGCCGCCGTACCAGCCCATGAAGCCCACGTCGCAGCCGAAGTAGGGGTTGTACGTGGGCACCTCGACCTGGCCCTGGCGCCGTCCCTCCCAGGCGAAGTGGAGGTCGATGCTCACCGGCACATGGCCGTCGCCGTCGGGCTCGCCCGTCAGTTGCTCGACCCACGCCACGCGCCCGGTCGCCGGGTCCACCGCGCCGCCCAGCACCACGCGACGGGTCCCCACGGGCAGCAGGCTCCGCGTCCCGAGGTGGAGAGCGTCTCCAGGCTCGCCCTCGACCTCCAGGTACGGCCCATCGCTTCCGAGCGCACGGCCGATGGCCACGAGCAGCGAGGCATGCTCCGGGTCCACGGCTTCGTCCTTCATCTCCACCTCGCCGGCGGCTGATTCAGGACATGGATGAGTCCTGCCGCGGGGCCACACCGGCCACGCGGTAGTGGGAACGGTACCTCGGGCATGTTCGGAGTGCCCGGAGCGCGAGGACACGTGAAGCCCAGGCCCTGTCTCCCGGGCCACGACTTCCCGCTATGACCCTCCGGGCCGCCATGTCCGGAGTGGAGCCTCCGTTCCAAAGGGCCTGCCAGGTCATCACCGCCCGTAGGCCCTGCCCCCCCCGGCACGCCCCCCAGTTCCCGGCCGCCTGTGCCTGGAACGGAGCTTCCGTTCCAGGTGGCCTGCCGGGTCATCACCGCCCGCGGGCCCTGCATCCCCGGCGCGCCCCCCCAGCTCCCGGCCGCCCGTGCCTGGAACGGAGCTTCCGTTCCAGGTGGCCAGCCGGGTCATCACCGCACACGAGCCTCGTCTCCCGCGGTGTCCGCCCCCAAAGCCGCCGGGGCCGGAATGGAGCGTCCGTTCCGCATGGCCTGCCAGGTCGGCGCCGCTCATGGGCTTTGTCTCCTGCCATGTAAGATGTCAGCCGCCCCGGCCGCCCGTGGCCGGAACGGAGCGTCCGTTCCACGTGGCCCGCCAGCCCCTCGCCCCAATGGGGCCCCGCATCTCCGCAATGTCCGTCCCCAAAGCCGCCGGGCCGAAATGGAGGGTCCGTTCCACGTGGCCCCACTGCTCAAGGGCAGCCTCCGAGCCGCCCGTGGCCGGAACGGAGCGTCCGTTCCAACTGACCTGTCCGGTCCTCACTGCTCGCAGGTCTTTGCCTCCCTGGCATGTCAGCCCCCTGAGGTAGACACCATGCCGCGGGAGGAGCGCTCCTTTCAGCGGAGCGTCGCCCCAAGGGCGGGAGGGGAAGGGGATATGGACGGCGGAGCAGCTGTACCTCATGAGCATGCGGGACTCGGCGGCGGTGCTGGCGCTGCGGGGCTACGGCAACGCGCGGGCCGAGGAGATGGCGAGGGCGGCGGGCCTGTCGGTGGGCAGCTTCTACCGGCGCTACGGCAGCAAGGGCGCCTTCGCCCACCGGGTGCGTCAGTGGGCCGACAGCGAGCTGTGCCGCATCGCGCGCATCGTCTTCGAGGTGGAGCCGAGCTCGCGGGAGGGCAGAGGCTTCCGCGAGGACTTCGAGGACTTCTGGCGGCAGCTGGCCTGGTTCGCGACGAGGAGACCGGAGTGCTTCCACTTCGCCTTCATGCCCTGGCACATCTTCTTCGAGGGCGGCGAGGACGGAGGACTCCGAGACCATGGGCACCAGCACGTCGGCGCCTGTCGCGGAGCACGTCGAGGCCGAGAGGACTGGCGGAGTCGCGTTGGCCACCGGAGCCGCATCACCCGAGGCGCCTGTCTCCGACAGAGTGGCGCCGGGCCATGCCCCCCGAGAGTGGGGCGAGGACTCAACTCACGTGGCGCCCCCACGCGGTTGTCGGCACCGCAATCGCGTGGCTGTGTCATCTGGCAATCGCGCCGCCTGGCATCAGCGGGGCAGGTGCCCGATTTCTCGATGGAGGGATTCGAGAGCCGAGCGTCCTGGCTCTCGGGCGACCGCGAGCGCGATGGAACGCCCATCCTGGTACGTGCGACGCGATTGCATCCATCGAGGGCCACCCCGTCCGTGCCCTCTTCGATGGAGCGCCATGGCCCAGGCACCGCCGGGCGGCGCATGGTCTCATGTGCTTCCTACCGCGGCATGAATCAGCCGAGCAGCGCGAAGAGCTGCCGGCACTGCGCCAGCAGGACTCCGTCCTCCGTCCAGAGCTGCTGGTAGTCCTCCGCGTAGCCGCCCGCCGCCTGGCGCGAGCGTCCCGTGCGGAGGAAGTGCGCGTCCGCGCCCAGGCCCGGACGCGGCAGCGCGTGGAAGAAATCCACCCGGAAGTCCACGCTCGCCGCCGCCTGGAAGCCCTCCACGCGCGACAGCACCGACGGCGGGTACGCATCCATCAGCCCCACGCACAACGGTGCGTCCAGCACCACCGGGTCCCTGGGGCGAATCCAGCCTCCCGTCTCCGCCACCGGCGCCCCCGAGTACGGCGCCGCGCCGATGCAGAAGCGGTACTCGAAGAACTGGCAGAAGGTCGGCATGGGCACGTCGCCCGGCACCACCGGCACCTCGTGCGGTGGAGGCACCTCCGGGCGCGGCACGTCGAAGTACTCCAGCGTCCCGCCACGTGCCGCGCCAAACGTCGCGCTGGCCACGCACACCACGCCCGCCGCGTTCTCCACCCGCACGGTGGCATGGGTGACGAGCTTTCCCGCGCGCTCGACGCGAGTCAGCACCTCCGCCTCCCCCTCCACCGCCGGAGAACAGAAGTGCGCGGTGAACGAGCGCACCGGCCGCCCGGCGGCTCCCACGTGATGCTCCAGCGCGCGCAGAGCCGCGCCCGCGACCACGCCTCCGAAAGCGCCCCTCCCCTGATACCAGGGCGAGGTGAAGCGGATGCGGTAGCGGCCGGGTGAGAGGGGCTCGGGCGTGGTGGCGGCAAGGAAGGCGGCGGTCATGTCGTGACGCACCGTAGCAAGCCGGGGACGGCTCCGGTGGCCCCACTGCGGGTACGGCATTCCCCGGCGCCGCACACGCGCACCCTCCGTGAGACACCACCGCGTCCGTGGGTCACCTCACCACCGAAGGAGCCACGTCACGATGCGCTCGGTGCGACACCACCGCGTCCATGGCCATCCACGCGGAGACAATCCGCCACGGTGCACGCTCAGCGCGATGCTGCCTTGTCCGTGGGCAACCCCACCGCGGAGAAGGCCTCTTCACGGCGGACTCTCAGCGTGGCGCCACGGTGTCCGTGGGCAGCCCCACCGCGGAGAGAGCCACCTCATACAGGTCTCCCTGACCGTTGCCCGGCGAGCGCAGACGCACCTCGAATTCCTCGGTGGTGTAGGGCTTCGCGCGTGGCTCCGTCTGGAAGGGCAGCCGCGACGCGAACACCAGCACCCCGCGCGCGGGCACCACCACCGGCGTCAGCACGTCGCCCCGGTTCACCGCCGCGCCCAGGTTGCGTGGCGTGCTCCAGCCGCCGTCCTGGCGAAAGGACACCCAGAGGTCGTATCTGCCCAGGCTGCCAGGCCGGTCCTCCGAGCTGAAGAGGAGATAGCGCTCGTCCGGGGAGATGAAGTGGTTGCCCGCCCCGTGCACCGGGTCATTGACGGGCGCCGGCAGTTTCTCGCCCGGCCCGTAGCGGCCGTCCTTCCACGCGTGGCGGTGGATGGCTCGTTTGCCACCGGTGGGCGTGCGCGTGACGTAAAGCGTGCCGTCCGCGGTGACGGAGGTGTTCGTCTCCGACTCCTCCGTGCTCACCTCCGGCACATGGCGCGGCGCGCCCCACCCGTTCCCCTCGCGCTCCACCATCCAGACGTCGAAGTCCTTGCGCACCGGCTCGCCCTCCTTCAGCGGCCGGTTGGAGGCGAAGAAGAGCCGCCGCCCGTCCGGAGACAGCGCCGGGTCGATGTCCCGCCAGCGTCCCGAGAAGGGCGCCACCTCGGGCCTCGTCCACCGTCCGCCCCGGAAGTGGCTCACCATGATGAGCTGGAAGGTGAAGCGCGTGGGGTCCGCGCGGTTGAAGTAGACGGTGTTGCCGTCCGGCGTGAAGGCGGCGCCGAACTCCTCGTGCGCGCTGGACACGACATCCGGAGCAAAGACGCGCGGCGCCTGGGGGGCGGCCGGCGCGGCGGACAGCGAGACGAGCAGCGCGAGCGAAGCGACGGTGGACATGACTCTCCCGTGCCTCCCGCCACCTCCAGTAGAGGCGGCCAGGGGCGTGTGGCGTGGTTCAGGCCG
Organism: Myxococcus sp. RHSTA-1-4; assembly: GCF_020037125.1. Classification (GTDB taxonomy): domain Bacteria; phylum Myxococcota; class Myxococcia; order Myxococcales; family Myxococcaceae; genus Myxococcus. Next base: position 80,640 of record NZ_JAIQDG010000014.1, on the reverse strand, counting down.
CATGTCCCGCCACCTCCAGCGGGAAGCGGCGAGGGACGTGTGTCGCGGTTCAGTCCGTGCGTCCCACCATCTCCAGCGGAAGCGGCGGGGAGCGCGTGTCGTGGTTCAGGTGTTTCTCAGGCCCGGCGCAGCACCAGCCCGGGCGCGGACGCGAGCGCCAGGCCCGTCATCAGCCCGATGACGCCAGACACGCCGTAGAGGACGCAGGTGAGCGCGCCGCACAACGTGGCGAGCACGCCCGCCGCGAGCACGAAGCGGCCGCGCTCGTCCACCGGGGACGCCGAGGACGCGCGGGTGATGAGAAGGCCCGCCAGCACGCCGCCGCCCACGCAGGCCAGCAGGCAGAACGCCCGGCAGCCCGAGGCGCACACGTGTCCGGAGGCCACCACCAGGGGAGGCACCAGCAGCGGCATCACCCCGCCCAGCACGCCGGGCACCACCGCCCGCCCCAGCACCCCACCCCGCCAGCCGTAGCCCACCAGCAGTGCCGTGAAGACCGCCCCCAGGGCCAGCGTCCCCGAGCCCACGCTCGAGCGCAGCACCACCGCGCACAGCACCAGCACCACGCCGTAGCCACCGAGCGGCAACGCCCGCGCCAGCCGTCCCTTCTCGTACGCCCACCTCGCGCGGCGGGCGAGCTCACTCGACTCCATGTCTCGTCCTCCAGGCGGCCCGCAGCCGCGTCATGGCCCGCTCCACCCGCTTGCGGAAGGTGGCCGGAGGCACCGCCGGGCGCTCCGCCTCCCCCATCGCGGCGGCCAGCGTGGCCGCGTCCTCCGGCCTCAAGTCCTCCAGCACGTCCCTCAGCGCCGCGGCGAGCTGCGCACCCGCCAGCCGCGCCTCCGGCCCCTCCCCCATGTCGGCAAGCGCCTCGTCCGGCGCCGCGTCCTCGCGCCGCCGTTGCCTCGCCTTGCGGTATGTGCGGCACTCATAGGCCGCCAGCGACAGCACCCAGGGCAGCGCGTCGCGCGAGGCATCGAAGTCCGCCGCCCGGGTGAACACCTTCAGCAGCGCCGCCTGGGCCGCGTCCTCCGCGTCCACGCCGTCCGGCAGCAGCCTCGCGCAGAAGCGCACGAGCAGCGGGTGCAGCACCCCGAACGCCGGAGCAAACGCGCTCCGGTCGCCGTCGGCGAGCCTCGCCATCCACCCCTGCAATGCCTGCCGTGCCGCGGAGTCCACGTCCGTGCCTGCCTCGTCAGCCGCTGCCCTGCCGGCGTCGCCGCCCTCCCCCTCCATAGGCCACGCCGCGAAAAGCGTGACACGCCCCCGCGATTTGACAACTGACCAGGGGACATTTAATAAATGACCAAGGGTCAAAAACTTGAGACACCGGCGGGTCCGCCCGCGACGGGAGGGCAGTCCATGAGCATGCAGGCGCAATTGCTGAGGTACTTCGCGGAGGAGAAGGCGGAGAGCTTGCTGTTCGTCCTCGCCGGGGTGGTGGCGCTGGCGGCGTCGGTGTGGCTGTGGCGCACCGGCTCCAGCTACCGCGCCATGGCCTTCCCGCTGGTGGCGGTGGCGCTCATCCACCTGGTGGTGGGTGGCTCGGTGTACCTGCGCACGGACGTGCAGGTGGCGGCGCTCACCGCGCAGCTCGCCCAGGCACCCGCCGCGTTCCAGTCCGCGGAGCTGGCGCGCATGGGCGTCGTCATGAGGAACTTCGCCCTCTACAAGCTCATCGAGCTGGGCCTGCTCGCGGCGGGCATCGCCATGACGTACGCATTCCGCCACCGGGAGGCCCTGTACGCGGTGGGCATCGGCCTGGTCATCCAGGCGGGCGTGACGCTGGTGGCGGACCTGTTCGCGGAGAAGCGCGGGGACACGTACCTGGCCGCGGTGCGCTCGCTGTCTCCCGGCGTCACCGCCTCCGCGTCCACCCCACCGCCCGTGCTCGGACCTGCACGGTGAGCCCCGCCGCCCGCGTCACGCGGACAGGCGCCAGTCCACGGGCTCGCGCCCCTTCGCCTCCAGCGCCTCGTTGACCTTGCTGAACGGGCGGCTGCCGAAGAAGCCGTTGCTGGCCGACAGCGGCGAGGGGTGCGTGCCCTCCAGCACCACGTGCCGCTTCGCATCGATGAGCTTCTTCTTCTTCTGCGCGTAGCGGCCCCACAGCAGGAACACCACCGGCTCCTGCTTCGCGCTCACCGCGCGGATGACCGCGTCCGTGAAGTCCTCCCAGCCGTGCCCCGCGTGGCTGTTGGGCTCCCCCTGCCGCACCGTCAGCACCGCGTTGAGCAGCAGCACGCCCTGCTTCGCCCACGGAATCAGCGAGCCGTCCTTCGGGCGCGGCACCTTCACGTCGCTCTCCAGCTCCTTGAAGATGTTCACCAGCGAGGGCGGCGGCGGCACGCCGGGCTTCACCGAGAACGCCAGCCCGTGCGCCTGCCCCGGCCCGTGGTACGGGTCCTGCCCCAGCAGCAGCACCTTCACGTCCTGGTACGGCGTCAACCGGAACGCGGAGAAGAGGTCCTCCTCCGACGGGAAGACGGTGGCCCGCTTCCGCTCCTCCTCGACGAAGCGCTCCAGCTCCAGGAACGACGGCGACGCGAGCGCCGCGCGCAGCTCCTTCTTCCAGTCCTCGGGCAGCCTGTCCGCCAGCATGAGTCTCCCTCCCTCTCCTGCCTGATGCCTATCCACGGGCAGGGGCATTGAAGCACCTACCTGCCGCGTAGGCCCACTGCTTTCCGCCGGGACACCCTCCCGGGGGGCGCGGGCCGTGTGAGGTCTCGCAGTATGCGCTCCGCGTCTGACATGGACGGAGCGTCCGGGTGCCTCCGGAAGCCGCCGTGGCGGGTCGTGTCAGTCAACAGTGACACTGGAAGCAGGCAGGCGGGCCGGTCTGGATGTTGGGACCGGAGCGCCGGGCGCGCTAGCCTTTGCGGCGCCATGACGATGTACACCGAGTCACTCCGCGCCTTCCTCAAGCCCGTCCTGCCCTACCTGGACGACGAGTCGGTGACGGAGATCATGATCAACGGCCCGTCCGACATCTGGATTGAGCGCAAGGGCCTGCTCACGCGCACCGACGCCTCCTTCACGGAGGAGGGGCTGCTCGGCGCCGCTCGCAACATGGCCCAGTTCGTCGGCCGCGTCCTCAGCGAGGAGCGCCCCCGCCTGGACGCGCGCCTGCCGGATGGAAGCCGCATCCACGTGGTGCTGCCGCCCATCGCCCGCCGGGGCACCACCATCTCCATCCGCAAGTTCTTCCGGGAGAAGCTGACCGTCCAGTCGCTCCTGAAGTTCGGCTCGCTGACGCCGCAGATGGCACGGCTCATCGAGGCGGGCATCGCCACCAAGCTCAACATGCTGGTGTCCGGCGGCACGGGCTCCGGCAAGACGACGCTGCTCAACATCGTCTCGTCCCTCATCCCCGACGAGGAGCGCATCCTCACCATCGAGGACTCGGCCGAGCTCCAGCTCAACCAGACGCACGTCGTCTCCTTCGAGAGCCGGCCCCCCGACAAGTTCGGCAAGGGCGGCGTGGACATGGGGGACTTGCTGCACTCGGCCCTGCGTCTGCGCCCGGACCGCATCGTCGTGGGCGAGGTGCGCGGCGGCGAGGCCTTCCACCTCATGCAGGCGATGAACACCGGCCACGGCGGCTCGCTGGCCACCACGCACGCCAACACGCCCACGGACACGCTGCGCCGCATCGAGTCGCTGTGCCTCATGTCCGGCGTGGAGCTGCCCATGGTGGCCATCCGCGCGCAGGTGGCCAGCGCCATCAACTTCATCATCTGCTGCGAGCGCCTCCACGACGGCAGCCGCAAGACGATTGCCCTCTCCGAGGTGCTCCCCCTCAACGAGAAGGGCGACTACCGCACGCAGGACATCTTCGTCTTCACGCCCGTGGCCAAGGACGATGACGGCCACATCCTCGGCTACCACGCGCCCACCGGCATCATCCCCAACTTCGTCGCCAAGGCCCGCGCGTACGGCTTCCCGGACCTGGACGAGTCCTTCTTCGACCCGGCCACCTATGGCCTGCCGCCGCCCCCCACCTTCCTCGCCGGAGCGGCGTACTCCGTGCGCTGGGCCCCCTCGCTGAAGCACCGCGAGGAGGGACGGCCGGACCCCTCCCACTTCAAGCAGGAGTGGGCCGCGTTCGAGCAGAAGCTCCTGCAGGACGCGCGCGACGCCAGGGCCGGCAAGGCCTCCGCTCCCGCGCAGGTGCAGGTGCCCGCCACCGCCCCCAGCCCTCCGCCCGCCGCGCGCCTGCGTCCATCCGAGCCGCCCGCGAGGTCCGGCGCGGCCACGCCTCCCGCCGGAACCCGGCCCCCGGCCGCCGCGCGCCCGCCCGCGCCTCCGAGCATGGGCGACGACGACAAGACGCCTCCTCCCAAGCGCCCCCCCTTCGCCGGTCCTCCCGAGGACACCCACGCCGGGCCCCCGCCCGAGTCCAACGTGGAGGTGGACGCGGAGTTGCTCACGGAGGCCGGCGCCGCGCGCCCTCCGCCGCGCAGGCCCCCGCCCTCCGCTCCGGCCCGGGCCCCGCTCTCCAACGCCAACGTGGCCACCGGCTCCCGCCCGGCCCTGACTCCGCGCCGGCCTCCTCCCTCCACTCCGCCCCGCCCCCCCGCGGAGGACGACGACGCGGACGCGGACAGCGCCTCGGAGATGAATGGCGGTTCGGAAAAGACGCAGATCCGCCCGGCGCCGGAGCGGCCGCGTCGCTGAGGACCCGGCCCCGGGCCTCCCCGCTCACCCGGCCTGGAGCCGGGAGCACCCGCCCCACTCCGGGAGTGATGGCTGCCCGACGCGAGGTTCGCGCCCTGGCCGGTGGGGTGTTCTCCCACCGTGGCCATGAATGGAGCGCGCGTCCATCCCCAGAGCATTGCGTTGATTCCCATCCTTGCGAGGAGCGCGTGTCAGGGGGAAAGTGATTGCGTGTGGACCTCCCTGCTCGCCGCGCTCATCCTGGCCACCCCGGCGCCCGCCGCCTCATCCCAGGCGCCCATCACCGTGCTGGTCGCTCCTCCTGACGCCGCGGGCGCTCCCTCGCACGTCATCGAGTTCGCCCAGGAGCACGTGGCCACGCAGCTCGAGTCCCGGGGGATGGTGGTCATCCGCGTGGAGGACGTCACCCGGAAGCTGCCCGCCTCCAAGCGGCGCGCGCTCCTGCGCTGCAACCGCACGGAGCCCAGCTGCATCCAGTCGCTCGGCGCGGCGGGGAAGGCGGAGGTCGTCCTGGTGGCGGAGCTGGGCCAGTTCCTCAGCGGCTACCGCACCGGCGCCCGCATGTATCTGGCCAGGGACGGCTCGCTCATCACCGAGCACCTCATCCCCGGCGTGCGCGAGGACCAGCTCCTGGACGCGCTCACCCAGTCGCTGGAGGTGGTGGTGCCCCGCACGCGGACGGCCCTGCGCGGCCCTCCGCCCATGCCGCCCATGAAGGACGTGCCCCCGCCCGGCGTCACCCCGCCGCCCAGGCCCCCGCCCACGGCCACGACGCCCCCGCAGGTCGTCACCCCGGTGGAACAGCCGCCCGCGCCCGAGGCCCATCCGCTGCGCCGCTGGGCGTGGCTGCCCGCCGCGGGTGGCGTGGCGCTGGCTGGCGTGGGGACCCTCTTCTACCTGCAGGCGGGCGACAAGTACGACGAGCTGGACAAGGGCGGCACCGACGTGCCCATCAGCGACCCGGACGACGTGGCCTCGTCCGGCCGCCGCGCGCAGACGCTGAGCCGGGTGGCCTTCGGGCTGGCCGGGGTGGGGCTCGTCACGGGCGCGGTGATGTACCTGCTGCCCGGTGACGCGCCTCCGAAGGTGCAGCCCTCGGCCGCCGTGGTCCCCGGCGGGGGCATGGTGGGACTGTCCGGGACGTGGCCGTGAATTCGAGGAGAACCATGCGGAAGACCTGGACCCTTGGCGCCACCGGCGCCGCGCTCGCGGCGGTGCTCGCCGCGGGCGGGTGCTACGACTTCGACGATGCGGAGCGGCGCTGCCGCGAGGAGCAGCGCTGCGAGCCCGAGGGCATGGGCGGGACGGACGCGGGCTGCGAGCCCGTCCCCGGCGTGGACCTGCCGGACGACGCCTTCGCCGACACCGACTGCGACGGCGTGGACGGCCAGGCCGACGCGGGCCTGTTCATCGACCCGGCGGGGAACGACGTGACGGGCACGGGCACGCGCGAGGCGCCGCTGCGCACGCTGGGCCATGCGCTGGAGCTGCTGCGCAGGGCGGGTGGCGGCCAGCCGGTGCGGCTGTACCTCGCGGGCGGCACCTACGACGAGGCCGGGCTGGTGCTGGACGTGCCCGCGTCGCTGCACGGCGGCTACACCGGCCGCGCCGGTGGCTGGGGACGCACCGGCGCGGAGCTGGCCCGGCTGGACGGCGGCACCGTGGGGTTGACCGTGCGCGACCTGCCGGACGCGGGCATCGTGCTGGAGTACGTGGCCGTCCACTCCGCGAGCGGGGTGGAGCCCGGTGAGCCCTCGATTGCGCTGCGGGTGCTGGGGTCCTCCGGCGTGGAATTGCGCCACGCCGTGCTGGAGGCGGGCCTCGGCGCGCCGGGCGCCGACGGCGGCTCCGGGAGCCCGGGCCAGGACGGTCCGGACGGAGGCAGCGGCACCAGCGCCGATGGCAGCAACACCGGCAACGCCGGTCCGGCGGGGACGAACATCTGCTCGGGAAGCGACCGCTCCGGAGGCAACGGCGCGGGCGGTGTGAACCGCACCGCCGGCCTCGCGGGCCGTCCCGGCAAGCCCGACGCGGGAGGCGGGGATGGAGGCCCTGACGCCGTCAAGCTGGACTGCCCGCCGGACTCCGACTTCTGCAACTGCTATGGCCGCGCGGGCGGCGGCGGGCAACCGGGCGCCTTCGGAGGCGAGGGCACGGCCGGCGCGAAGGGCGGCGGCGTGGGAGTCCTGGACCTGACGGGTGGCACGTGGCGGCCCGACCAGCAGGGTGGGAATGGCGATGCGGGCGTCCCCGGTGAGGGAGGCGGAGGAGGAGGCAGCGGCGGAGGCTGCAGCGACGGGCTCGTGCTGTTCACCCCCGGTGGCAGTGGCGGCGGTGGCGGCGGCGGTGCCGGTGGCTGCGGCGGCGCGGCCGGACAGGGGGGTGGTGGCGGCGGCGCCTCCATCGCGATGCTCCTGGTCGACTCCCAGGTGTCGGTGGGTGAAGGCACGCAACTGCGCACGCTGGGCGGTGGCCCGGGTGGCAGCGGAGGGGCGGGGGGCGCGGGTGGCCGGGGTGGCGAAGGAGGCGCCGGAGGGGCGGGAGGCGCCGTGAACACCCAGGTGTCGCCACCGCCGACCCCGCTCACCTACAACACCTCCGGAGGCCGGGGTGGCGCCGGAGGCCGGGGCGGCGACGGCGGCAGGGGCGGCGCGGGTGGCGGTGGCGGCGGAGGCCCGTCGGTGGGCGTGTGGTGCGGCGCGGACGCGGGCGTCGCGCTGGCGGGTGACGTCACCTTCACCCTGGGCAACGGTGGCGCGGGCGGAGCGAGCCCCGTCAACCGCGGAGACACCGGCGTGCAGCAGAACGTGGTCGACTGTCAGCCCAACCCGTAGGTCCGCCGTCCGCTGCCCGACGCGGGGGGGCCCGTCGGGAGGAGAAGGCGTGCGGAGCTTGACCGCTCGCCTGGTACTCCGGACCGGAGCACATCGCCTCACCCACGTCCTCCTGCTACGCTGCCCCCGGTTGAGATGGCATCCGAGCTGATCTGCGAGACCTGCGGTCTTTCCGTTCCTCCCGACACCGCCGTGTGCCCACGCGACGGGACGGTGGTGCTGTCTTCATTCCACGTGCCGGGCGGCGCGAGGGAGGAGCCCAAGGTCGTGGTGTATGCATCCTCTGAAGCACCGGCCGCGGATGCCGGGACGAGAGACCCGCTCATCGGCCTGAGGCTCGGTGAGTACGAGCTGCGCTCGCGCATTGGCGTGGGTGGCATGGGGCTGGTGTACGAGGGCATCCAGCCCCTCATCGGCAAGCGCGTGGCGGTGAAGGTGCTGCGCCCGGAGCTGGCCCACTCCACCGAGCAGGTGGAGCGGCTGCTGGCCGAGGCGCGCGCCGTCAACGCCATCCGCCACCGGGGCATCATCGACATCTTCGGCTTCGGGCAGGTGCCCGACGGCCGGCAGTACATCGTCATGGAGTACCTGGAGGGCCAGGCGCTCGACGCGGTGCTGGCGGAGAAGCAGCGGCTGCCGGTGCCCGAGGTGCTCTCCCTGCTCGACGAGGTGCTCGCCGCGCTGGCCGCCGCGCATGGCGCGGGCGTGGTGCACCGCGACCTCAAGCCGAGCAACATCTTCCTCGTGCGCCAGCCGGACGGCTCGCGCTACGTGAAGGTGCTGGACTTCGGCCTCGCCAAGCGCGCGCAGACGCCCACCGGCCGCAGCGCGCAGACGCGCACGGACATGGTGGTGGGCACGCCGGAGTACATGGCGCCCGAGCAGGCCCGTGGCCAGGAGGTGGGTCCGATGACCGACCTCTACGCGCTGGGCGTCGTCGCCTTCGAGGCGGTGACGGGCCGGCTGCCCTTCGTGGGCAGCTCTCCGGTGGACCTGTTGATGAAGCACGTGGAGGCGCGCCCGCCGAGGCCCTCGGAGTTCGTCCCCGAGCTGCCGCCCGCGCTGGACGCGTTCATCCTGCAGATGCTCACCAAGGACCCGGAGACGCGCCCCAACTCCGCGGACGCGCTGCGCCAGCAGCTCCACAAGCTGCGCCGCACCCTGCGGGCCACGCGCTCCAACCCCAGCGCGCCCGCGCCCGTGGAGAAGCCGCGCGCGAAGGACGACGTGGACTCGCGCCGGCCCACCACGCCCGTGCCCGTGCCGCCGGAGCTGACGTCGCAGGAGCTGCGCGCCGCCGGTGTGTCCAGGACGGGGAGCAGGCGCGTGCCCGTGGCCGCGGCCATCGGCGCCGCCGTGCTGCTGCTGGGCGCGGGCACGGCCATCGTCATCCGTGGCACGGGAGAAGAGGCCCCGAAGCCCGTCCCCGCGGGAGCGGTGCTGAAGGCGCCGGAGCCACCTCCCGCCGCCGTGGGCACCGCGGCTCCGGGTGCGACGGCGGGCACGCCCACCCCGCCCGGCGCCATCGTCGCCGGGAGCCCCGCGGCAGCCCCGAGCGCCGCGCCCACCGCCTTGGCTGACGCGGCGCCCGCGCCCACGGGCGAGACGACGCCCGGGGAGCAGCTCGCGGCCCGTGAGTCCGCCCCCGTGGCCGCGCCCCAGGCCTCCCGTTCCAGGGCCCGCGCCCGGAGCGCCGACGCCGTGGCCCCGGAGCCCAAGGAGCCGCGTCTCGCCTCCGGGAGCGCGCCCCGCACGAACGACCTGCAGCGGCGCATCGACGACCTGGAGAGCCAGATTTCCACCCGCTCGCTCGCGGGGAAGATTCAGGAAGCCCAGGTGGAGACGGCGTACAAGATGCTGGACAGGTACCGCGACCAGGCGAACGGGGCGGACGCCGCCCAGCGGCAGAAAATCTCCGCCGGGCTCGACTACCTGGAGCGCACCTATCTCAAGCGCTAGCCGCGCGGCCGGCGCTCACTTCGTGCAGAACACCGGCTGGGCGATGGCGTTGCGCGCGCGGTCCTCGCTCACCAGCTTCCAGCCCGCCAGGTCCTCCAGCAGCATGTCGCGGTTCTGCCGGATGACCGTCGGGTTCCGGCACACCTTGAGGTCGTCGTAGTAGCCGAACGGCGGCAGGGCCAGCTGGAGCTCCGCCAGCTCCGACAGCTGCAGCTCCCCCAGCTCGCGCCCGAAGAGGGTGAAGGCCGCGTCCTCCACGCCGACGATGCCGCGCTCGAAGTAGATGATGGCCAGGTCGTACGCGATGAGCTGGTCCTTCTGCATGAAGGAGTGCAGCCGGTGCGCGGCCACCGACTGCGGCAGGTCGCCCTGGATGTTGAGCGCGCTGGCGATGCGCATGGAGAGGAGGCGCTCGCAGCCGCCGTCCCCCGGAGGCATCGCCCCCGCCGTCACCCCCGCGAACAGACGCCAGGCCCATGCCGGCCCGTCCTCGCGCGGTGTCTGGAAGTAGCGGGGGCAGCCCAGGTGCCGGATGTAGAGCGCCACCAGGTCCTTCGGCAGCCGCGAGAAGTCCGGCCGCGTGAAGGTGATGGGGCGGGGGTTCTTCTCGTACTGCCCCGCCCGAAGGCTCATCCGCTCGCCCTCGATGCTGTGCTTGAGCTGTTTCTCGACGTCGAACTCGCTCTCCAGGGGCGGCAGCCTGCTGGCCGTATAGAGATACGTCAGCGGGATGACCACGCCGGCCAGGCCCAGCAGGAACAAGATTATCCAGAGCAGACTCTTCACCCCCCCAGGCTACCAGGGGAGGCACGCACCCGGCGCTCCGGGTTAAAATCGAACTCACCATGCCCGACTGGCACCCGGCCACCGTCTCCACCACCGCACCCGCCGCGGATGGCCTCACCGACCTCGTCCTCGACATCCAGGGCACCCCCCTGGTGGGGACCCATGCACACCCCGGGCAGTACGTCCGCCTGCGCCTGCCTGGAGCGCCGGAGGGCATGTTCGCCATCGCCTCCCCGCCCGCCCCCCAGGGGACGCACTGGGAGTTCCTCCTCAAGGCCGGCGCCACGCTGGCCGACGCCCTCATCCGCCTGCCCCCCGGCGCGCGGGTGGAGGTGACGCCTCCCGAGGGCCGGGGCTTCCCGCTCGAGCACGCGCGGGGCCGTGACGTGCTGCTGTTCGCCACCGGCTCCGGCATCTCCCCCATCCGCTCCCTCATCGCCAGCATCCGCCACGAGCGCGACGCCTATGGCCGGGTGACGCTGTACTTCGGCGCGCGCACGCCGGGCGCCTTCGCGTACTGGGACGAGCTGCACGAGTGGGAGGCCGGCGGCGTGCGCGTGGTGCGCACCTGCAGCCAGCCCGGCGCCAGCGGCTGGCAGGGCCTCACCGGCTACGTGCAGGCCCACCTGGGCGAGGAGCCCGTGGAGGGCGCGGTGGCCTTCCTCTGCGGCCAGTCGCAGATGGTGCAGGGCGTGAAGGCCACGCTCCAGGCCCGCGGCGTGTCGAAGGACTCCATCTTCCTCAACTACTGAGGGGCGACGACGGAGGGCTCCACGTAGCGCACGCCGAGCAGCACCGCGGCCGGGTCGCTGTCGCCGCTGCTGCTGACCTCCTGCGGCGTCCACGCGGCCACGCCCACCTGGCGCCCGTCCGGGCTGAAGCGCACCCGGCGCACGGACCAGTCGAACTCGCGCTCGCCCCGCGCGGCGTCCTCCCCTTCCGTGAAGAGGTACACCCGCTTGTCCCAGCCACCGCTGGCCAGCGAGCGCCCGTCCGGGGAGATGGCCGCGGTGGACACCACGCCCTGGTGCAGCGGCCACTTCTGGAGCACCTGGCCGGACCGCGCGTCCACCAGCGCGCCCGCGTTGAAGGGCCCCCGGGGCTCCTCCACGCCCTTGCGCTCGCGCTCGTACACCTCGCGGTTGCGCTCGGGTTTCTGCTCGGACAGGGCCACGCCCAGCCGCTGCCCGCGCGCGTCCACGGTGACGTCGCTGACGTAGGCCGGGAAGGTGAAGTCCGAGCGCGGCGCCAGCACCAGCGCGTCCACCGTCCGCGCGCCCTCCGGCGGCCCGCCCTTCAGCGTCAGCACGGCCTCCTGCGTGACTTCGTCGAAGGCCACCTCCACCCGCTCGATGAAGGGAGTGCCCAGCACGCCCTGGAGGCCCTGGGGCACGCACGCGTCGCACACCGCGATGTCCACGCCCTCCAGCCGCAGCGACTTGAAGTTCAGCGTCTGGCCCCGCGCCAGCCGCGCCACGGTGGTGCCCAGCGCGCCCGGTATGTTGAGCGTCTCCTTGAGGAAGGGCACGTCGATGCCCGCGGCCGTGGCCGCCGCGCTGGTGAGGACGATGGCGGGCGTGCGCGCGTCCAACGACAGCATCACCGGGGCCCTGCCATTCACCACGCCGCCCAGCACCACGGAGTCACCGCGCCGCTCGAAGCGCACGCGCGCCTGGCCCGGCCGCAGCGCCTCCACGCCCGTGCGCCACGCGCGCACGTGCTTGTCCCAGCCGCCCGAGTACAGCGTCCCGTCCGGCGCGAAGGCCAGCGCGCTCACCGGCCCCTCGTGCCCGCGCTCCTCCGAGGCGTACTCCAGCCCCGGCACCGCCAGCACCGTCATCAAGCCCTTGTCGCTCCCCGCCACCAGCCACTTCCCGTCCGGGTGGAAGGCCACCGTGCCCAGCGGCTCCTCGGTGCGGCGCTCGCCCCGGAGCGCACCGGTGGCCGCGTCGAACAGGCGCACCACGCCGTCCTTGCCCGCGGTGGCCACCAGGCCCCCGTCCGGCGAGAAGGCCACGCCCTCCACGTCGAACTCGTAGGGGTTGATGGCCGGGTCCGCCAGCAGCACCGGCGGAGGCCCCAGCGACCAGATGGACAGGAAGTACTGCTTGGAGCCCAGGCGCGAGTACGCCACGCGCCCGCCGCGGGGCGCGAAGGCCAGCCCCCAGATGAAGTCGCGCCGGTTGAGCACGGCCTCCACCTCCACGCCCGCCACCGTCCCGGTGAGGTAGCCGCCCTGCGTCCGGGCCAGCCGGGCCTCCACGTCCGGCGCCAGCTTCGGAGGCGCGTGCGCGCAGCCCCCCAGCGCCAGCAGCCCGCCGGCCAGCAGCGCCACCGCGTTCCGGCCCGGCCTCATGTGCCCGAGCCTCCCCGCGCGGACGCCGCCTTCTCCTTCTCCACGTTGATTTCGGTGATGCCCTTGTTGTCGATGGACAGGAGGAACAGCGGCTTCACCGCCTCGCGCTTCTCGTTGAACGAGGTGCGGCCGGTGGCGCCGTCGAAGTCCTTCAGGTTGGCCAGCGCCTCACGCATCTCCGCGCGGGTGCGCGGCGCGCCCTGCTTCTGGTCGATGAGCTGGCGCAGCATGCGTCCCGAGTCGTAGCCGATGGCCTCCAGCAGGCCCGGGTCCTTCCCCGTCTCCTGCTTGTATGCCTCGCGGTAGTCCTTCACGAAGCGGCGCGTGGCCGGCCGCTGCGAGTCCACGAAGAAGCCGTCCACGTACACCGAGCAGGTGACGAACTTGCCGCCGCGCTCCACCAGCTCCGGCAGCCCCGAGCGCCCCTTCGGGCTGCTCCACTGGTTGGCGCCGAAGAGCGTCACCGTCTTCAGCTCCTTCTTCCCCGTCGTCTTGCGGATGCGCTCCAAATCCCGCGGGTCACACGCGTTGGTGACGATGTCCTCCACCGCCAGCGCCGGGGCCACGAGGCTGACGCGGCGCCAGTCGTCCGGCATGAAGATGGCGTCGAAGTCGACGATGGGCTCCACGCCGGCCTTCACCTTCTCCAGCGCCTTGCGGCGGCGGTACGCGTCCAGGTTCTCCCCCTGGATGTCCCGCACGCCACCCACGTAGTCGCCGCGGTCCTCCAGGTAGTAGCGGCCCACCAGCTTCTTGGCCTCGTTGGTGAAGGTCGTCTGGTCGTGCGCGTAGCGCTCCGCGCCGCGGACGACGCCGCCGCGAGACACGACCTCGTCCCAGAAGGTGTCCGCCAGCTCCACGCCGTAGGGGATGTTCGGGTAGAGCAGCGCGAAGCGCTTGTAGCCCTTCACGTTCATCGCGTAGTCGGCGATGGCGGTCGCCTGCGCGGAGTTGGTGAGCATGTTGCGGAAGACGTACGGCCCCATGTCCGTGATGCCCTCCTGACGGGCCATGGTCAGCAGCGGGACCTGGAGCTCCTCCGCCACCAGCGCCGCGCGCTTCGTGTCGTCCGCCAGCAGGGGCCCCAGCACGGCGATGGCGCCGTCGTCGAAGGCGAGCTGCTCCATGGCCTGGCCCGTCTTGTTGACGTCACCCTGCGTGTCCTTCACCACCAGCTCGATGTTGCTGCCCTCCAGCCCCAGCTGGATGCCGCGCAGCACGGCCTCGCCAATGGGCTGGTAGCGGCCCGTCATGGGCAGCAGCACGCCGACGGTGCGCGGCTTCGCCTCCACCCGGCGCGTGGCCCGCGCCAGCAGCTCACGGGCCTGCGGGGCGAACGCGTGGCCGGGCGCCTCGGCGAGGAAGCGGTTCAGCGTCTCCTCCAGCCGCGACCAGTCCCGCAGGTGGTAGTAGACGCGCGCCAGCTTGAAGGTGATGACGGGCCACGCCGGGTTGGCCGGGGACAGCCCCTCCGCCACGCGGGCGATGTCCACGAAGTCCGCGCGGCCCTCCACCAGCTCCTCCACGCGGGCCACCGCGGCGGCCTGGGCCTCGGCGCCCTGCGCCCGGCCGGCATCCTCCACCGCCAGCGTCAGCGCCTGGCCGTACAGGCCCGCGCCCTCGGCGGCACGCGCGGCCTCGGCCTGGAGCCGCGTGCGCTCGGCGCCCTCCGCGCGCTCCGCCAGGCTGGACAGCGTCTGGTACGCGTCGCGGTAGGCGCCCACCTCCATGGCGGAGAGGGCCAGCTTGTGCTTGGCCTCCTCGGCCTGGGGGTGCAGGGGGTTCTCGAAGAGCAGCTCGTTGAAGGACTTGCGCGCGTTGACGAAGTCCTTCGACTCGAAGAAGAGGACGCCGGCCTGGTAGAGCGCGTCCTGGCCCGCGGTGGTGGCGGGGTACGCCTTGCGCACCGCGAGGAAGGCCTCGGCCGCCTTCTTCTTGTCCGGCTCGGCCCGGGCCGTCCGCACCGTCTGGGCGAGGGCCGCGTCCGCGGCCGCGTCCTTCTTCGCCTCCACGGTGGGGCGCGTGGGGAACGGGTCTCCCGTGGGGACGTCTTCACCGGTGGTGCCACCTCCCGGCGGAGTGCGGGTGGGGCGGGGGCAGGCCGTCAACGACACGGCCAGCGCGACGACGAGCGAGCGGCGCAGGATGGGAAGGACGTCCATGGCAGGGCGGTGCATAGCAGCGGGGTGCGTCTCCGTCGACAACGGAGCGGGGGGAAGATTCCACAGGGAAACCCCTCCCCTTTTGCAGTGCCCGTGCCCGTGCCCGCCCGCCGTGCGGGCGTCGGCTGCTTCACGCTCGCGCGGCCCCGGGGCCGCATGGGCGTGGCCCGGCGCCCGCGGGCGTTCTCAGCCGAACAGCTCCTTCACCTTGGCGAAGAAGCTCTTGGACTGCGGGTGCGACTCCTCGCCGGCGGCCTCCGCGAACTTCTCCAGCAGCTCGCGCTGCTTCGCGGTCAGCTCCGTGGGCGTCTCCACCACCACGCGCACGTGCTGGTCGCCGCGCTGCTGGCTGTGCAGGTGGGGGATGCCCTTGCCCTTCAGGCGGAACACCTTGCCGGACTGGGTGCCGGAGGGGATGGTCATCTTCACCTTCCCGTCCAGCGTGGGGACGTCGATTTTCGCGCCCAGCGCCGCCTGGGTGAAGGAGATGGGCACCTCGCAGAAGACCTCGTACTCCTCGCGCTGGAAGAGCGGGTGCTCCTTGACGATGACGGTGACGTAGAGGTCTCCCGGCGGGCCGCCGCGGTCTCCCGGCTCGCCCATGCCGCCCAGGCGCACGCGGGTGCCGTTGTCCACGCCGCCGGGGATGGCCACCTCGATGACCTCCTCGGAGGGCACCTTGCCGCTGCCCTTGCAGCGGGTGCACGGGTCCGGCACCACCGCGCCGGTGCCGCCGCAGTCACCACACGGGCGGGACACGGCGAAGAAGCCCTGCGTGTAGCGCACCTCGCCGGCGCCGCCGCACGTGGAGCACGGCCGCGGGCCCGCGCCGCTCTTGCTGCCGGTGCCGGTGCACGTCTCGCACTTCTTCGGCCGCGGAATCGTCACCTTGGGCCGGCAGCCGAAGGCCGCCTCCTCGAAGGTGATTTCGAGGTTGTAGCGCAGGTCCGCGCCACGCGAGCTCGTCCGCCGTCCACCCCGGGCTCCGCCGAAGATGTCGCCGAAAATCTCGCCGAAGATGTCGTTGATGTTGACGCCCTGGAACCCGCCGCCGGCGCCGCCGAAGCCCTCGAACGGATTGCCCGCGTGGCCGAAGCGGTCGTACTTCGCGCGGCGCTCCGGGTCGCTCAGCACTTCATAGGCTTCCGAGGCCTCCTTGAACTTGTCCTCGGCCTCCTTGCTCCCCGGATTGCGGTCCGGGTGGTACTGGAGCGCCACCTTGCGAAACGCGCTCTTGAGCTCCTGTGCGGAGACGCTCTTCTGGACGCCCAGGACCTCGTAGTAGTCGCGCTTCTGACCGCCTGCCGCTGGCATTCGTCACAACCCCTGGAAATTACTGTGCTTTTCGCTGACGCGTGGAACCTTGAGCCACTATAACGCAGCGAAACGCACCAGCAATCCAGGGGTGTTGCTCAGACAGTCCACACGCGGTTGGCCGTCAGCTCCATGCGAGCCAGCCGGCGCTTGAGCCCCGGGTCCACCGGTCCATTGGCGGCCCACTTCGGTACGACGAAGTGCAGCTCCGCGTTGTAGAGCTTCGCGGCGCTGGCCAGCAGGCTCCAGCGGTTCTCCGCCGTGGGGTCGTCCACCATGTGCGGGGTGACGATTTCCAGGATGATGGGCGTGCGGGCCGAGTCGGACTGGCGGCACGTGAAGTCGGGCCGGTGGTCCTCGATGGTGCCCGAGAGGATGGGCGGTGGCATGAAGCCGGGGAGGCGGGCCTTGATGTCCGTGTACCCGATGGTCCGGAAGTACTCGGCCATGAGCCACAAGAGCCGCCGGCGCTCCTCGTCCTCAATCACCGGCTCGCAGCCCGGATTGAACAGGGCCTCTTTTTCGTTATTCGGTTCCATGGCTCCCATGAAGCTGTCCGCAGGGGCGGAATGGAGCAACGGAACTGGCCTGCCTGCCGCGGGCGGCCGGTGGCTGGGCAGGCGGCAGGGCACGGCGGCGGGGCGCGTGCCTCTGGCCTTGGACGTCGCGGCGACTCGGTGACAGAGTCCGCCGCCGAACAGTGGCTCCCCGACCTTCTCCCCACGTCTACCGCCGGCTCCTCGGCTACCTGCGCCCGTACCGCCCGTTGCTCGTGGCGGGAGTGAGCGCGTCCCTGGTCGCCGCGGCGGCCACCTCCGCCTATGCGTGGGTCGTCGGCCCGCTCCTGCGCGCGGTGCTCACGGGCGACCCCATCACCGTGGCGGGCGTGGCGCTGCCGGGTGACGCGTTGCTCGAGAGGCTGCCGCTGCTGGTGGTGCTGATTGCGCTGGTGAAGGCCACGGCCCAGTTCCTCCAGGGCGGGCTGATGCAGCGGCTGGGCCAGCGGGTGATGGCGGACCTGCGGGGCTTCCTCTACGGACGGCTGCTCGGCCAGCCGCCCGCGTTCTTCGAGCGGCGCCACTCGGGAGAGCTGCTGACGCGCTTCACGTCGGAAGTGCCGATGGTGGAGTTCGCCGTGACGCAGGCACTCACCTCGTACATCCGGGATGGGCTGCAGATTGTCGCGCTGCTGGTCACCTGCTTCCTCATCGATGGAAGGCTTTTCCTCTTCACGTTCATCGTGGTGCCGGTGACCGTGCTGCCCATCAACCGCTTCGCCCGCTCGCTGAAGAAGGTGGCCGCGCGCTCGCAGCAGCGGCTGGGGTCTCTGACGGCGCTCACCGCCGAGCAGCTCCAGAACCTGCCGGTGGTGCAGGCCTATGGCGGACAGGCGCGCGCGCTGGAGACGTTCGACGCGGAGGCGGAGCGGTACCTGGGGGAGATGCGCCGCTCGCTCTTCCTGCGCGGCGCGGTGAGCCCCACGGTGGAGTGGCTGGGCATCGCCGGGGTGGCCATGGCGGTGGCGTGGGGCGCGCGCGCGGTGGCGGCGGACCCGGCGCTGGCGGGGCGGCTGTTGTCCTTCATGGCCGCGGCGCTGCTCCTGTACCAGCCGGTGAAGTCGCTGAGCGGCACGCTGTCCCAGGTGATGATGGGGCTGGTGGCGGCGGAGCGGCTGTTCGCGCTCGCGGACGAGCCGGCGCCGCCGGACGTGGGTGACGCGGCGGGGCCGCTGTCGAAGGCGCTGGTGCTGGAGGGCGTGCGCGCCACGTACTCGGACGGGCGCGAGGCGCTGCGCGGGGTGGACCTGGTGGTGCCCGCGGGCGCGCGCGTGGCGCTGGTGGGGCCGTCGGGCGCGGGGAAGACGACGCTGTTCTCCGTGCTGCTGGGCTTCCTGCCCGCGTCCGGGGGACGGGTGCTGTGGGACGGCGCGCCGCTGGCGGGGCTGAAGCCCTCGAGCGTGCGTGGACAGGTGGCGTGGGTGCCGCAGGAGCCGGTGCTGTTCTCCGGGACGGTGCGGCACAACCTGCGGCTGGGCAGGCCGGAGGCGACGGACGAGGAGCTGTGGGAGGCGCTGCGGCTGGCGCACGCGGAGGACTTCGTGCGCTCGCTGCCGGGCGGGCTGGATGAGCCGGTGGGAGAGCGCGGCGGCCGGCTGTCCGGCGGACAGCGGCAGCGGCTGGTGCTGGCGCGGGCCTTCCTGTGCAGGCCGTCGCTGCTGCTGCTGGACGAGCCCACGAGCGCGCTGGACGCGGCGAGCGAGGCGGCGGTGGGCGCGGGCCTGGCGGCGCTGATGAAGGGGCGCACGGTGCTGGTGATTGCCCACCGGCTGTCCACCGTGCGCGACGCGGACCTGATTGCCGTGGTGGAGGGCGGCCGGGTGGTGGAGGCCGGAACACACGCGGAGCTGCTCGCGCTGCGCGGGCGGTACACCCAGCTCCTGGGCGAGGGCGCCGTCGCCGCGTGAGGCGCCCCGCGGGTGGCGGGCCTCCCCTTTCCGTCCTTGCCTCCCCGTCCCCGCTCTGACACCGTCCTCCCCGTCCCATGCGTCACCGGGAGCCCCTGTCCCTCAACGCCCTGCTGCTCGTGCCGGCGCTGCTGCTCGCCGCCCTGGCGTGTGTGGCGGTGTCGGCCCGGCAGGTGACGCTGGCCGCGGCGGCCACCGTCACGCTGGTGCTCCTCCCCATCGTCTTCCGCCTCTGGACCCGCACCTGGTACCGGGGCCTCGTGCTGCGCGGCGTCGGCGTCTTCCTCATCGGAATGCACGTGCCCCTGCTGCTCGGCGGCGCCCTCGCCTACGGCCGCATCGGCTGCGCCGAGGGCGGGTGCCCGAGGCTCTACCTGATGGGTGTGCTCGTGTCGCCTGTCGTGGGGGCCCTCTCCAGCGTCGTCTACTGGCTGGTCGGTCGTCCCCCGGTCTGAATTCACAGACTTACCCGGAGAGACTACTCTCTCCTGAAATGCTCGTTCCCCTCCGGCTCCGTCTCGCGCCCGGGCTCTCCGTGGCGTCGGCCGTGCCTGTCACGGTGTTGCTGTGGTGCTTCACACTTGCGCCACTGATGCACGGCTCTGTCGAGCTGGCGCGCACCGTGGAGGCCGCGGGGCCATTCGCGGCGGTGGTGGCCCTGGCCCTGCTCGTGGAGCTGCCGCTGCTGTCGCTGGCGCTGGCCAGCACGGGCATGGAGCGGCGGGTGCCGCTGGCCGTCATGCTGGGCATGGCCACGCTGCCGTGGATGCTGGGCCTCCTGGGCACGGACGTGCTCGCGGACCGGGCCCTGGCCACCCTCCCCCAGCGGGACACGGTGGAGGAGGGCCTCGCGCGGGCCATCCACACCGGACAGGCCATGGCGCCGCGGCTGCTCGGCGCGTGGACCAGCGTGGCGCTGCTGTTGGGGCTGGCCCTGGGGCTCGCGCTGGCCCGCTTCGACCCGAGCCACCCGGAGACCGCGGCCGGTCCCCGCCGCGCGCGCGGCCTGCTGCTGGCCAGCGGCGTCTGCGCGTCGCTCGCCTCCGTCGCGCTCGTGGGCGTGCTGGAGGCCCGGCACCTGTTCGAGCTGCTGACGGGGCTGGAGCGCGCCCCGGAGCCGGGCCGCCTGGCGCTGATGGCGGAGGGGCTCGTGGTGAGCGAGCGGCTCCGCCTGCTGCGCTGGGGCTGCACCGGCGTGCTGGCGGTGCTCGGCTTCCTGTCGCTGGCGCGGCGTCCCACCGGGGACAGGCACTCTGCGCTGGGGTGGTCCGCCCGGCTGGTGCCCGCCGTGGCCGTGGCCGTCCTGCTGGTGCTGGACGCGTACCCCATGCAGGCCGTCATCGAGCGCCCACCGGTGGCCATCCCCGCGGGCCAGGGGGCCCTCCCGCCTCAGCCCAGCAGGATGAGCGTCAGGATGACCAGCCCCACCACCAGCCCCACGCCGAGCACGGCGAGCATCACCTTGCCCTCCGACTCGCGCACCACCGGCGGCGGCACCTCGTTCGGAAGCGGCTGGCCGAACGCGAGCTGAACCTCCGGAGCCGGGGCCTCCTCGGGCACCAGCGCCGGAAGTGTCGGCTCCGACGGGCGCTGCGCGCCCTGGGTGTGGGTGACTCCCTCTGCCATCTCGAGCCCCTCGCGTGCCAGCGCGAGCACGCGCTGCATGTGGAGAATGTAGCGATCCTGCCCCGTGTACGTGCCCATGGCCATCGCGGCGCGCAGCAGCCGCTGCGGCACGAGCTGCGGGTCCGCCTTCACCACCACCGCGGGGGAGGCCTTGCCGCTGGGGCCGCGCTCCAGGCTCCCGGTGCGCACGCCCTGCCCGCTGGCCCAGATGTAGTGGTCCTCCAGCAGCGTCAGTTCCTGCCGCTGCACGCGCCCGTCCGCGTCCACCAGCGACAGCAGCTCCGCGCCGTCCGGGCACAGGTGCCACACCGTGCGCAGCCCGTTCTCCCCCAGCGGCCCCTCCACCGCGTGGACCCGGTAGAGCGCCTGTACCGCCGACTTCAACGTCTCCACGGAGCTGTCTGCCATGTGAGAACCGAGACTAGGAGCGCCCGGCCGGAAACGGAAGACGGCCGGCCCCTCGGCTGCCCGGCTCCACACGCTCCTCGACCCTGGCGCGCCTTCCTAGCTTGAGGGACGGGACGTAGCACGTGCGGCAGCGGACACCCCGTCCGCGCCGGGGCTCCCCCAGGAGGTCCGCTCATGGCCATCATCATCCCCGACACTCCCATCGAAGCGCCCTTCACCGTCCCCGCCAACCGCCGGGAGGTGACGGAGGAGGACACGGAGGCCTTCCTGCGAGGCCAGGTGAGCTGGGACGGGTACGCCGCGCACGGCGGTGGCCACGTGCCCGAGGACTACGCGTGGCCCTCCAACCCGAAGGAGCACCAGGACGAGCTGATGGGCGAGTGGCCCCACGAACACTGAAGCCGCGTGCGCCCGCTCGCCCGCTGGGGTTAGCGTCCGGTCCAACATGAGCCGCTCCCGTGACAGAGGTGCCGACTTCCAACGCCAGTTCGAGGGCGCGCAGACGCTCGACGGACTGCTGGACCTGGCCGGCAGTGCCCTGAACAGCGCCCAGGTGCTCGCCCGCATGCAGGCCGCCCAGGCCGAGGGCACGCCCTACTCCGCCCTCATCCCCACCCTCTTCGAGGACGAGCCCCGCTTCCCCTCGCCCGACATCGCCCGGCGCCTGTACCAGAACCTGCTGGGCCTCTGGGACCTGGTCGAGGAGGGCAAGCCGGTGCGGCTGGATGACGGGCCCCGCCCGCCCCGGCCGAAGAAGGTGAAGCCCACGCCGCCCGCGCCCTTCCACCCGAATGAGCCCTCCGCCGAATTCGTGGAGGCCGCCTGGCGTTATCTGGAGGACGACGAGAAGGCGCGCACGCGCCTCACCCATTCCTTCGAGAACCGCCAGGACGCGCTGCTGGGCGCGCTTGACGCGGCGGGGCTCACGGACGAAGGATACGGCGTCGCCCGCCACCTGCTCTTCGAGCTCTTCGCGATGCTGGAGCTGGGGTGGCCGCCGGGACTCACCCCCGTGAGTCCGGCGGCGCTGGAGGCGGACACGGACGCTCCACCGGTGCCCCAACCGCTGCGGGACTACGCGGACGAGGCGCTCTACGAGGCGGAGCAGGACGAGGAGCAGCCCCTGTCCTCCGAGGAGCTGGAGGTGGTGCGGCGTCTCGTCCGTCGCGGACTCGCGGCGCTCTGGAGCGCGCGCAAGGGGAGATGAAGGATGGCCAAGGACAGGGACGACAACGGCGGCGGCTTCTCCGGGAAGCGCAGCAAGACGTGGCGCGAAATCGACGCGCAGCGCGGCAAGGGCAGCAAGTACCACTCCCGCCAGGACGACCCGGCGCAGCAGAAGATTGAGCGCAGCGCGAGCTACCAGAAGTACAAGGCCGCCGCGGACGCGCTCTTCACCGGCGGCGAGCTGCCCGAGGGGCTGGCGAAGACGTTCGACCCGGAGGGCAAGCGCAAGGCCCAGAAGCAGGCCATGCAGAAGGTGACGGAGTCCGAGACTCGCGCCGACTGGGTGAAGGCCGTGGTGGACTACCTGGAGAAGTATCCGGAGCTGCCCGAGGACGCGTACTTCCTCGACAGCCTGCTGGACCACCCGCGCGAGCGAATCGTCGACAAGGCGCTGGCGAAGCTGGAGGTGCTGGCCGACGAGGGCAAGCTGAAGACGAAGGTGCCGCAGAGCCTGGACCAGCGCCTGAAGTCCGTGGAGCTGACCAGCATGGACCCCGACATGCAGGGCCGCGCCAAGACGCTGCGCGAGAAGCTGCGCGCCTGAGGCCGGTACACCTCAGGGTCTACCGGCGGGTGGAGGCACTCCCGGGGCGCTCCGCCCCGTGCGGTACACGAGCACCACCGCGCGAAGCCCGCCCGCGCCCGGCTCGTGCACCACTCGGAGCTCCTCTCCGGAGCGGGTGAAGAAGCCCGGCTCTTCTTCCGCGCGGCGCCAGCCGTGCTGTGCGAGCGCACGCGCGTAGAAGGCGTCCACGTCGGCTCCGGACAGGGGCACGTGGAAGGCCAGCGTCCGTGCGCTCTCCCCGCCCACGCGCAGCACCTGGCTCGCGCCGGGCGGCAGGGGCGCGAAGTCTCCCGTGGCGAGGGGCTCGCGGCGCAGAGCGTGGTTGGCCTCACCGAGGTAGAGCGTGGTGGTGCCGTCGTCCTGCGGCTGCATGATGGCCGTGTACGTCACCCGCCGGCGAGCATCCACGCCGGTCAGCATGACAGCGCCGCTCGCGAACTGGGACTGCTCCTTCCCTGGCGGGACGTAGAGCCCACCGTCCCGGAACGCGTCCGCGAAGCGCTGCACCAGCTCGGGCAGCCGCTCCTTCACGCGCACCGCGCGCAGGGCCACCGGGACGCCACCGGCCTCGACGATTTCGTTCGCCTCGACGTGTTCGATGACGCGCAGCCGGGGCCAGGCGAAGCGCGGCGGCTCGGCCTCCTCTCGTGGCGCTGGGGCCGCGCTCGCGGCCGGAGCGGCCGGACCGCCCGTCGCCGCGGCCCGGGAGCCCGCCACCGCCGGGGCAGCGGAGCCCGGAGACGCGGCGCGGGACTCCGCCGTGCCCGGAGCCCCGGGCGCCGCGCCGAGCAGGCCCACCGCGCACACCGCGAGCGCGGCGTGCCTCACCGGGGCACTCCCAGGAAGTGGTTGCTCCGGGGGGCGGCATAGGAGGGACTGTTCGGCGCGTTGAAGGGCGTCACCTCCCAGCGTGACTGTCCTCCCGCGTGCGTGGGGCCGATGTTCTCCTCGTAGTCGTCCTCCTCGCCCCGGAAGCTCATGAAGAACTGGTCCTCATTCACGGAGGCCGCGCCCACCACCGCCGCGAGCGCGGAGCCCGCGCCCCCGCCTCCTCCATTCGCGCGGAAGATGCGCTCCGTCCACAGGGAGTAGTCCCGGTTGGCGCACGGCGCCCCGCTGTCGATGCTGAGCGGACACGCGCGCCCCTCCTCCACGCCCGACAGCCCCCAGTCATCCAGCAGCAGCCCGAAGCGGCCGGGGCACGTGTCCCCCGACGCGCGCCCGGCGGCACAGACGGTGAAGGCCGCCGCCGCGCGACGGTGCGACACCTGGAAGAAGCCGTCCGCCCCTTCCATGAACCGGCCCACGCGCATCGCCCTCAGCCGCGAGGACGCCGTGCACGCCATGCCCTGCGTGCCCACGTCCATCGCGGCGGCCAGCGCCGGGCCCGCCGCTCCCGGCGCGAGGCCCGGCACGCCCGCGGGCAGTTCCGCGTCGCACCGCACCTGGATGGGCAGCGCCCGCGCGATGGCCTGCTGGATTGGCATGCCCGTGCCGCCCATCCGCTCGCGCCCGTCGAAGTCCACGTAGCGCGCGGCGGCCTCCGCCTCCGCGCCCGCCACCGCGCCACGCCGTCCCCACTGGCCCGCCTCCGGGTCGTGCAGCACGCGCCCGGTGGCGTCCCACAGGGCGAAGTTGGCGGCCTCCTGCACCTTCAGCGTCAGCGCCCCCACCTCCGCGAAGTAGATGCCGAACACGAGGATGGTGACGAACACCATGAGGCCCAGCGCCGTCTCCACCAGCGACTGTCCCCGGGCCGCGCGCGAGCGTGAGCGCATGTCAGTCCCTCCCCCGCGTGGGCCCACCGCCCCGGTAGCCCTCTTCCCGCAGCCGGCGCAGCGCGTCCGCATGCCCGGTGAAGCCCGCGCGAGCCAGGCTCTCCAGCGGCCGGTCGTCGATGGAGCCCTCCACATTCACCAGCGTCGCGCGCCAGAAGGGGTTGAGGAAGTTGGGAGGCTCGCGCCAGCCGCCGCCCTGCACCGCGGGACGCGGCCGGTGGTAGTAGGCGATGCCCGCGGAGAGGGCCACCTGGTTGCGCCGCACGTCCTCGCGCCCCGTGGGGAGGATGCGGCCCAGCGGGCTGGCGTTGTCGAAGTCGGTGTGCCGCGCCTCCTCGAAGAGGCGGAAGCGGAAGAACAGGTTCCACGGGTCCGGGTGGTTGCGCCGCTGCTCGCTGGCGTAGTCCCGGTGCAGCATCGTGTACAGCTTGGGCTGGCCGTAGTGGTTCTCCGCCCCGCGCTGCACCTCGGCCACGTTGTAGGCGATGGAGAAGGGCCAGATGCCGGGGCACGTCACGCACGCGCCCAGCGTGTGCGCCTCGTACGTGGGCTCGCCATTCTCCGGCGTCTGCCCCGGCGGCACGCGCGCGCCGTACACGTGCTGGTCCTCGTGCGTCTGCTCCTCGTCGGACATCACCCACGCGTCCGTCGCCACCGCCGGCACCGGAGGCCGCGAGCGGCACCGCGTGGGCACCACGCCGCGCGAATGGTCATGCCCCCACGAGTTGCGGCCGGAGACGGTGCCGTACGTCGACGGGTCCATGCCCGCCGCGCTGTCGTAGTGGCGGAAGGCCGTGGACACGGCGGCGCCGCCCGTGCCGAAGCCCGCGCTGCCCCCGGGCCGGTTGTGCACCCACGTCCAGCCCAGGCTGCCCATGGTGGCGTTGAGGCTGGCGCGCCCGGCGCCACCGGCGGGACACACCGCGCCGCCGCCCACGCCGCAGGGCACCCCGCTCCCGCGCATCGCGTCCATCAGCGCGCCATGCTCCGGCACCTCGTTGCTCCCGTTCAGCTCGGAGAAGGCCTTGGCGGCGCCCTCGGGCGTGGCCTGCAGCTCGGGGTTGGCGGCCCGGGCGATGCGCGCGGCGAGGTTCTGTTCCGCCACGTGCTCGGTGAGCAGCTTCGCGTAGATGTCGAGGCCGGCGCGGTAGAGGGTGCCCGCCTGCCCTTGCAGGTTCTTCACCTGCTGGCCCGCGGCCATGTCCGCCTCGTGCCACTCGTTGGGCTGGATGTCGCCGGGGCACACCACGTTGTGCGCCGCGTACTCCTGGCTGCTGTGGCTGATGAGCGCCTGGGTGCCGGCCATGGCCACCATGTGCGCCACCTGCGCGCGGTTCATCACGGCAATCGCATTGAAGGTGCGCGCCGTGGCCACGGCCTGGCTGTAGGCGGCCGCGTCCGCCGCCATCTGGATTTCCACGCGCTCCTTCGCGCGCATGCCGAAGCCCAGCGTCATCAGCACCAGCAGCGTGAGCAGGAGCAGCGTCAGCGCGAAGAGCACCAGCGCCTGGCCCGCTCGCGCGCGCGTCCTCAGCCGTGGGGGTTGCACGCGGGACCTCCCTGGAAGTGCTCGGAGCGCACCGGCGTCATCATCCGCATGGCCGCGCTGACCTGGATGGGAAAGAGGTAGTGGCCCCGCTCGCTCCACTCCACCATGCGCCGGCTCAGGTCGCCTCCCGGCCACCCGTCCCGGCCGAGCGTCTCGTCCGTCTCGCCCCACCACGCCGCGCGCCGCTGCGCCGGCATCAGCGGGTTGGTGGACGTGTAGCGCTGGAGCGCGAAGTGGGCGAGGAACATGCGGCTCATCACCCAATTCGCGAAGGGGATGCGCATGTAGTACCAGGCCACCATGCGGATCTCCAACGTGCGCGCCCGCAGCGCCGCCGCGTCGTTCGTGGGCTGGTCGAAGAGCAGGTCCTCGCCGCCCTCCAGGTTCGCCGCCCACTCCGCGTCCGGCGACTCGCGCACGATTTCCACCAGCGGCTCGTTGAACTCCGCCCCGGTGGAGGAGCTGCGCACGTGGAAGTGGTTGTGGCGCCGGGGGGAGAAGGCGTCCGCCAGCGCCTCGGCGCTGTCCGTGCGCGCCACCGTGGGCAGCATCGTCACCAGCGCCGAGTGCATCATCGGCAGGCACTGGCCATGGTTGAGGCTGCCCGCGCGCACCGCCCGGTACACCGCCACCTGCGCGAGGATGCGCGCCTGCAACATCAGGAAGAGCTGAAGCGTCCCCAGCACCAGGAACACCACGAGCGGCAACGTCAGCGCCGCCTCCACCGCGGCCTGTCCCGACTGCCCCTGCCTCCGCGGACCGCCTCGGTGTCCCATGACACCTCCCGGATTCCCTGTTTCTGGTTGATTGAGGAATCGGTCAAGTGGACGGGGGCCACACACGTGCGCACAGCCCCACTGTCCCAGACACAGCTGGACTGTGGGTGGCGCAAGTGGGGCCCCCGGGTGTCCACTGGCGGACACTTCGTGCCCGCCGGGGCGTCAGCGGTTGATGACGAAGCCGCAGGCGGAGTCGAGCACCACCTTGGCTCCCGCCAGGGCCTTCAGCAGCCGCTCGTAGTGGGTGCGCTCGGCGTCGAGCTGCGCCTGCACCGCCTCGGCGGACAGGCCCTGGTGGGCCAGCGACAGGCGCAGGCGCTCCGCCGCCGCGTCGCGCTCGGCTTCAATGGCCTTGCGCGCCCGGGTGGCCAGCTTCGCCAGCTCCGCCTCGGCGGCCTTCTGCCCCACGGGCACGGCCGCGTCCACGAAGGGGCCGAAGCCCGGGAAGGCGCGCGTCACCTCGTCACCCTTGAGCGCCTTGCCCTCCGCCTCCAGCGCGGGCAGCACGGTGGTGTCCGCCTTGGGGCCTCCGGCGCCCTCCACCACCGCCACGTGCAGCAGCGTGCGCTCCAGGAAGCGCGCCAGCTGGCGGCTGGGCACACGCGCGCCCGGGGAGGTGTCCTCCGGCTCCGGGAGCTGCACGTGGTAGAGCAGCTCCAGCCCTCGCGCCTTCAGCGGCCCGCGCTTCTCGATGAAGCGGAACGCGCTGCGCCCGTAGGGCCCGTCACGCAGGAAGCCGAAGAGGGCCTCCACCAGCGGGTGGCCGGTGGCGAAGTACTCCAGCTCCTCCGCCTCCACCGCCGTGTCGCGCCAGAAGGTGCCCAGCACCGTCCGGTCCTCCATGACGTCGATGCCCGGCAGCCCGTCCACCTTCAGCGCGTGGCCGAACTGGAAGGCCACCTGGAAGGCCTCCACCTGCTCGTCCGTGTCCACGCCGATGCCCACCCGGCGCGCCAGCTCGGTGACGCTCTCCTCCAGGCGCTCGTCCAAATCACGCGCCACGCCCCACAGGCCGTCCTCCAGGCTGGGGGCCTCCTCGCCCTCCTCCCCCTCCTCGTCCTCGTCGGCCTCGATGCCCATGCGCTCCTGGGCGCGCTTCACCAGCCGCTCCACCGCGGGCTTGTCGAAGCTGCGCACGTCCAGCAGCGGGTCATACGCGCGCTTCACCTGCGCGCGCGCCGCCTCCACCTTCGCCTTCAGCTCCTGGGCGTACGCCACCCGGGCCTCGCGCGGCAGCAGCGCCAGCTCCGCCAGCCGGTCCTCCACCTCCTCCAGCACCGCGTCCAGGCCGCCCACCGTCTCGCCGAAGACGCCCACGGCCTCCGACAGCAGCATCAGCACGTCCGACGCCAGCGTGCCCGCCGGGTCGAAGACGTGGATTTCCACCGGGTGCGTCTGGCCGATGCGGTCCAGGCGGCCGATGCGCTGCTCCACCGTGGCCGGGCTCCAGGGCAAATCGTAGTGCACCAGGTGGTGCGCGAACTGGAAGTTGCGGCCCTCGCCGCCCACCTCCGTGCACAAGAGCACCTTGGGCCCCTCCGGGTCGCGGAAGCGCGCCACCTGCCTGTCGCGCTCCACCAGCGGCAGGTCGCCGTGGTAGCCCAGCGCCTCCACGCCCTCGCGGCCCAGCTCCGCCTGGAGCATGTCCAGCGTGTCGCGGCTCTCCGTGAAGACGAGCACCTTCGCCGCGGGCTCTCCCTTCCAGATGCCGCGCAGCACGCCGAGGAAGGCGCCGAACTTCGCGTCGCGCGCGGGCAGCTTCAGCGTGTCCGCCTTGCCCTTGAGCGCGGGGTTGGCCTTCACCGCGCCCGCGAAGGCGGCGGGGCTGGACTCCAGCCGGCGCAGCACGTTGCCCAGCGGCGCGCCGCGCAGGTTGCCGCCCGCCAGCGCCGCCAGCGCCGCGTCGCGCACCTTCAGCTCCTCGGCGGGCAGCTCCACCGGGTGACGGTGCAGCCGGCGCGTGGAGAAGCCGCCCACCACCGCGCGGCGGTTGCGCACCAGCCTGTCACTGAGGCTGTACGTCTCCGCGAGGTGCTGGAGCAGCGCGTCCCTGTCCTTCAGCGCCGCCAGCTTCGTGTCCCCGGGGAAGCGCTTCGCCAGCGCCTGCACCGCGGCGGAGGGCTTGCCTCCCTCCATCAGCGCGCGCACCGCGGAGGACAGCTCCTCCTGACGCTTCAGCCGCTCCTCGAAGCCCTCGACCGTGGGCGCGGTGGCCGCGTCGATGAGCGTGAGCAGCCCGTGGTACTCCGCCGGGTCCAGCTGCATGGGAGTAGCGGTGAGCAGCAGCAGGCCCCACGAGTTGCCCGCCAGCACCTTCGCCGCCTCGAAGGCCTTCTCGCCCTTGAGGTGGTGCGCCTCGTCCACGATGACCAGGTCCCAGAAGGCGTCCTCGGCTCCCAGCTCGCGCCGGTGCTCCGCGCTACGCGACAAGAGCTCCAGGCTCGTCACCACCAGCGGGAAGCGCGCCCACGGGGAGACGCCCGGCGCCTCCTTCAGGGACTGCTCGTACCGGTCCGAGTCCATCAGCGTGAAGAGCTGGTTGAACTTGTGGAACAGCTCCACCAGCCACTGCACGGTGAGGTGGCTGGGCGCCACCACGAGGCACCGGCGCGCGAGGCCCGACAGGCGCAGCGCGCTGAACACCATGCCCGCCTCAATCGTCTTGCCCAGGCCCACCTCGTCCGCCAGCACGAAGCGGGGCCGGCGCGCGGACAGCACGCGCTGCACCACGCCCACCTGGTGCGGCTTCACCATGATGCGGCTGGCCAGCAGCGCGCCCAGCGCGTCGCAGCGGCGCTCGTCGTCCAGCACCAGCGCCTGCTTGCGCAGCGTGAAGGCCTTCGCGTCACCCACACGCCCCTCGCGCAGCGTGGACAGCAGATCCGAGCGCGGCGGCAGCGCGCGCACCTCGGACTCGGGCAGCTCGTCCTCTTCTCCGGTGTCCGCGTAGCGCAGCACGTAGCGGCGCAGGCCGCGCGCGCCGGGCTCCTCGCGGACGACGAGGGCCAGCTTCCCCTTGTACGTCACCACCGGCTCGCCCGGCGGCAGCGGGTACTGCACCAGCGCGCCACCCTTGGTGGACACCAGCACCGGCGCGTCTTCCCGGGCGGGGAAGGAGACGAGCGCCTTGGCGCCCTCCTCCTGAAAGGAGATCAGGTGTCCCACACCCCATTCGGGCTGCGGGAGGTAGCGGACCTTCGAACCTTCAACGAGAGGCTTCATGGGGGGTTCGCCTCATAACCCCCCGCCACCACGAAGGCCATTCCGTCAACGCCCCTCCCGGAGCGCGCCGGGGAGGCCTGGAGGCGCCCGGGTGGGTTGCCCGCACCCCACGGGAAGTCACGAAGTGCCTGGGGTCACTCGGCCTCGTCCAGCGGGGTGATTTTTTCGTTTCTTCACATCTGGGATGCTGCATTCGCCTGTCGCACGCGCTTGCCGGTGCGGCTGGGGGGGAGTGCCACGATGATGCGCCGTTGGACGTTCGCTCAGCGAGTGGGAGCGGGTCTGTCCGCTTGCCTGCTGGCCGGTCTGCTGCTCCTGGGGACGCTGCTTTCCGCCGTGTACGGTCCGCCGCTCACGGGAGACACAGGGCACGGTGCGCTGCCGCAGGCCCTGCTGGCGGGCCTGCTGGGGCTGGCCGGCGTGGGCACCCTGGGCTTCGTGTTGCACCGCACCCTGGCGCCCCTGCACGCCCGGCACGAGCACAGCGAGCAGCGCCTGCAGCTCCTCATGGATGGAGTCACGGACTACGCGCTGTGCTTCCTGGACCGGCATGGCCGCGTCACCGCCTGGAGCGCCGGGGCCGCGCGCCTCAGCGGCTGGGCGGAGGCGGAGGTGCTCGGCCGGGACGCGGACAGGCTCTACCCGGAGGACGAGGTGGCCGCGGGCGTGCCCCGCGCGCACCGGGAGCGCGCCGCGCGCGAGGGACGCCTGCTGTCCGAGGGCTGGCGCCGGCGCCGTGACGGCTCGCGCTTCTGGGCGGAGACGCTGCTCACCGCGCTGCACGACGGGCGCGGCCGGCTGCGCGGCTTCGCCGAGGTGACGCGCGACATCACCGAGCGCCGCCGGATTGAACGCGCCCAGGCCCTCTTCGCGGAGGCCGGCCGCGTCCTCCAGCCGCTGTCCGGCGCGCGCGAGGTGGGCGAGGCCCTCACGCGCCTGTGCGTGCCGGAGGTGGCGGACGCCTGCATCCTCTTCATGCCCTCCGAGGACGGCACCGTGCGGCCGCAGGCCGTGGCGTGCGCGCAGCCCGAGGCCGCCTGCCGCCTGTGGGAGCCGCTGCTGCGCTGCCCCGAGGACGGCGAGGAGGGCCCCTCCCGCGTGGTGCGCACCGGCCGGAGCGAGCTGCTGCCCGAGCTGGACGTGGAGAGGACGCCGCGGGCGCTGGACGGCACCGCGCACGGCGAGCTGCTGCGCGCGCTGGGCGTGACGTCCGCCCTCACCGTGCCGCTGGCCGTGGGCAACCGCGTGCTGGGCGCGCTGTGCCTGCTGTCCACCGGCCCCCACCGCCGCTTCGGCGAGGTGGACCGCGCCTTCATGGAGGAGCTGGCCGCGCGCGCCGCGCTCGCGCTGGACAACGCGCGGCTCCTGACGCAGGCCCAGGACGCGCTCGAGCTCATCGGCGTGGCCGCGCACGACCTCGGCAACCCGCTCAGCTCGCTCCAGCTCAGGCTCTGGCGGCTGCGCTCGCTGGCGTGCGCCGGCGAGCCGCGCATGCGCGACGGGCTGGCCGGCGCGGAGGCCGAGACGCGGCGCCTGGGCCGGCTGGTGCACAACCTGCTGGATTTGTCCCGCCTGTCCGCCGGCCGCATGGTGCTGGACACGGAAGAGGTGGACCTGGCCGCGCTGGCGCGCGAGGTGATGGACCGCCACTGCGAGCAGGCCGCCGCCTCCGGCTGCGCCGTCACCCTGCGCATGGAGGACGGCGCCACCGGCCAGTGGGACCGCCAGCGGCTGGACCGCGTCGTCACCAACCTCGTCAGCAACGCCCTCAAGTTCGGCCGCGGCCGGCCCGTGGAGGTGCGCGTGCACGCGGATGCCCACCACGCCCGCCTCACCGTGAAGGACGCGGGCGCCGGAATCGCTCCGGAAGCACAGCAGCGCCTGTTCCGCCGCTTCCAGCGCGTCCACTCCGGCGCCCAGGTCCCAGGCACCGGCCTGGGCCTCTACATCGTCCGCCAGCTCGTCGAGGCCCATGGCGGCTCCATCCACGTCCAGAGCCGCGCCGGGGAAGGCGCGGAATTCACGGTTGAGCTGCCGAGAATCCCACGTGTCACGTCCTGCCTGCCTGCTGAAGCCCGGGCGTAACGATGAAGGGACACCGCACCCGCAGTGAGCTTCTATCCACTTGATAACACTGCGGGTTTGGACCCTGGTGTACTTTTCGCCCCGTAGTTGAACGACTCTGTCCATTGCAGATAATCTTCGTATGGCCAAAAAGGCTCGAACCGGGGAAACCCGGTCACGGGAGAGCCCCGGCCCGACTCGCCCCCCGGCGAAGGGCTACAGGGACCACTGGCCAGGGGCGCCATGGCGGCGTCCGCTTCTGAACGTACGAGGAGAGTCACGATGGGCGGTCTTGGAGCCTCCCCCACGGGTCGCGACGGGTCTGTTTCGCGCCTGCCCCCCCTCCTGGCCATCGGCCGGGCAGCCCTGCTGTCGTCCCTGGCCGGCGGGCTGCTGCTCGGCTGCGGCGGCGAGGAGCTCGCGGACACGCCCGAGGACACGCTGGACGCGCAGTCCCAGGCGGTGTCGTCCGACGAGCGCCGTCCGTCTCCGGCTCCCTCCGGCGCGGTGGGCCTGGCGCTCGAGGTGGAGAACGGCGTGGGCCGTCCGCTGCGCGTGCGCGCGGGTGGCACCTTCTACGTCAATCAGATCGACATCCGCGCCGCCGTGCAGTCCTCCACCGACGAGGGCCTGGGCACGCTGCGCACCGGCAGCGACTTCGCCGGCCTGGGCTGGGGCGGCGTGCGGCAGGCGGACCAGGAGGCCGTCGGCGCGCCGGGCCCCTACACCCGCCGCCGCTTCTACCGCGACGCCGCGTGGATGGACGTGCCCAGCTTCTTCATCGTGGAGCCGGTGGACGCCCACGGCCGCCTCACCGGCCGGCCGGTGATGCTGAACGCGGGCAGCGAGTACAGGCGCCGCACGGAGCGGGATGACTTCTTCATCCGCCGCTTCCGCGCCATCCAGACGGCCTCGGGCTGCGCCACCCACGACGACTGCTCCGGCTCCACCTCCTTCGAGGAGGAGGCCCTGGTGGAGCTGCGCAACGCGTATGACCACGCCAGGGCGAAGACGCTCACCTTCCGGCCCGGCACCCGCGCCCTGCGCCTGCGCTGGAGCCTCCGCCCGGCCGCCCCCTACGAAATTCCGGTGGAACAGGTGGCGAACCCCCAATACGCCTATGGCTTCGCCATGGACGTCGTCCCCCTCACCCCGCCCCGGCCGGATGGCACCTATGCCCCAGGCTCGGAAATCACCTTCCAGCTCACCCTGCGGGACGGGGCGGGGCAGCGCCTCCACCCGGCCGGCAGCCTGCCGGCCTACAATGAGGTGGCGCCGGACGGGAATGAGGCCGGCATCAACTACTATCGGGCCTTCTTCGATGCGTCGACGACGTACTACCGCCGCAAGCACCGGGAGCGGATGCTGATGACGCAGATCATCGGGCCGGCGCAGCACATCCAGCCCATCCGCTCCATCGTCGGCCTCGACGCCTTCCTCGACCCGGCCGTGGACGAGCAGGTCATCGCCACGCCGGAGCGCGACGGCGTCTTCTCCCAGTTCGCCACCCTGCCCTTCGCCAACGTCCTCTTCCGCGGCGCCTTCTTCCCCAACGAGGGCCTCTGGGACAGGCCGAACACCGACATGTGGCAGTACACGATTCCGGCCAACGCCGCCCCCGGTACCTACCTGGTGACGGTGAAGGGCCGCCGCACCTACCTCGGTGAGGACATCCCCGGCTCGCGCACCATCGAAATCCAGGTGGGCACGCCCGAGCGCACCCGGGCCACGCTCACCACCGGCCCCTGCAACAGCTGCCACAGCCAGGGCGGAGAGCTGTCCCAGGTGCTGCACGCCAACGACAACCGCGCCGCCTGCGCCGGGTGCCACGCCCCGCTCGCCTTCGAGCTGGAGGGGCCCATCTTCGTGCGCACCCACTTCATCCACTCGCGCTCCAACCGCTTCGATGCCCCCCTGGAGAAGTGCTCCTCGTGCCACCTGACGAAGGAGAGCACCCAGCGCACCAGCAAGGCCGCCTGCCTGTCCTGCCACAAGAGCTACCCGGACAGTCACGTGGAGCACTTTGGACCCATCGAGAGCATGTACGTTGGCGGCGGGCCAGAGTCGTTCCAGCAATGTACCGGCGCCTGCCATAATCAGCACCCGGGCAGCGGCCTCTAGCCGCGCGGCCCGCCCTACCCCCGGAGGTCCTCCATGGCACAAGTGAAGATGCAGACGGCTCGCACCACGTTGAAGGAGCCGGATGCCGCCGCGGAGGACCTCGTCAGCCAGCTGGGAAGCGCCGCCCCCAAGCTGGTGACGATGTTCGCCTCGCGGGAGAGGGACCAGCTCGCCCTCAACCGCGCGGTGCGCGCGAGGCTGCCGCCCACCACGCGCCTCGTCGGCGCCACCACCGCGGGCGAGCTGGACAACACCGGCATCCACGAGGGCAGCGTGGTGCTGGGCGCCCTCTACGGTGACCTCGAGGTGGGCCTGGGCCTGGGAACCGGCCTGTCCGTGGACGCCATCGGCGCGGGCGCCGCCGCCATCAAACGCGCCTGTGACGACCTGGGCGTGCGCCAGCAGGACCTGGACCCGCGCCGGTACGTCGGCCTCGTCATCGACGACGGCTTCCGCTACAAGAAGGAAGAGCTGCTGCTCGGCATCCTGGAGAAGAGCCAGACGCTGGTGCTCGTCGGCGGCGGCGCCAGCGACGACAACCGCGACCCGGCCCGCCAGTCCGCCCTCATCCACGTGGACGGCGAGGTGGCCGGCGACGCGGTGCTGGTGGCCCTCTTCAAGACCAACGCCCCCTGGGCCGCCCTGCGCTCGCACTGGTACGTGCCCACCGGTGAGAAGCTCACCATCACGAAGGTGGACGAGAGCCACACCCGCGCGCTGGAAATCGACGGCAAGCCGGCCGCGCAGCGCTACGCGGACATCCTCGGCGTGGAGGTGAAGGACCTCGAGTTCGGCACGCCCCAGGGCTTCGCCGTCCGCCCCACCGCCCTGCGCGTGGGCCGCGAGTACTTCATCCGCAGCGCCTGGAAGCCCCTGGACGACGGCTCCATCCTCTTCGCCAACCTCCTGGAGGAGGGCACCGAGCTGGAGCTCATGAAGCTGGGCGACATGGCCGGCATGACGCGCGCCTTCTTCACCGACGAGGTGCCCCGCCGGGTGCAGAACCCCCAGGCCGCCCTCCTGTTCCACTGCGGTGGGCGCATGTGGTATGCCAACGCCACCAACACCGTGTCCGAGCTGGCGGAGACGCTGAAGGCCGCACCCACCGCCGCTGGGCTGAACGTCCATTTCGAGATCTACTCGGGCTTCCACATCAACACCACGCTGACCACGCTGGTGTTTGGGGCAAACTGAGCCATGGCCTCCTCCCAGTCGCCTTCCGAGACTCCGGCGGACACCGCCACCCTGCTGCTCGTCGCGAGCGAGCGTGAGTGCCAGCGCGTGGAGGAAGCGCTCGCCGCCGCGGGCGTGCAGGTGAAGACCGAGCGGGCCACCACGCCGGCGGCCGCCGAGGCCGCGCTGTCCCAGACGTGGTCGCTCGCCCTGTGCGGCTCCGAGGTGCCCGGCATGGGCTTCGCCGAGCTGCAGGCGCTCTGGCGCCGGCACGGCAAGGAGCTGCCCTTCGTCGTCATGTCGAGGGACTGGAGCGACGAGACGCTCGAGGCCAGCGTACGGGCCGGCGCGCTCGACTACGTCACCGAGGACCGCTTCAGCCGGCTGGCGCCGGTGGTGAGCCGCGAGCTGCGGATGACGGCCGACCGCCGCCGCCACAGCGCCACCGCCGAGGAGCTGGTGCGCACCAACTACATCATGGAGAACATCATCGACGCGCTCCCCTTCATCCTCTTCGTGAAGGATGCGGAGACGCGCCGTCTGGTGGTGGCCAACAAGACCTTCGCGGAGACCTTCAAGGTCACCAAGCAGTGGCTGCTCGGGAAGCTGGACCACGACTACTTCCCCAAGGAGCAGGCGGACTCCTTCAACGCCATCGACACCGAGGTCCTCGAGACGAAGCAGATGAAGTCCTTCGAGGAGGTGGCCCGGGCGGACGGCGTGGACCGCGTCTTCTCCACCCGCAAGATGCCCATCCTGGACGAGCACGGCGTGGCCCGCTACGTGCTGGGCGTCACCGAGGACATCAGCGAGCGCAAGCAGAGCGAGGAGCTCCTGCGCGCGTCCCAGGCGGAGCTGCTGGCCGCCAACAAGCAGCTCGCCGCCAGCCTGGAGGAAATCAAGCGCACCCGCGCCGTGTCCGCGCGCTCGCTGGCGTCCTACCAGCAGCGCGCGCTGCAGATGGAAATCATCCGCCAGCAGAACGAGGACCTGGACCGGCTGGCCCAGGAGCTGGCGGTGGCCAAGCGCAACGAGGAGGAGCGCGCCCGCGAGGCCGAGGCCGCCGCCCGCCTCAAGAGCGAGTTCCTGGCCAACTTCAGCCACGAAATCCGCACCCCGCTCAACGGCATCATCGGCTACTGCGACCTGCTGATGCGCGAGGAGGGCAACCGCCTCACCGCCCACGGCCGCAGGGACCTCAACGTCGTCAAGACGAACGCCAAGACGCTGCTGGCCCTCATCAACGACATCCTGGACCTGTCCAAGATTGAAGCGGGCCGCGTGGAGGTCGTCACCGAGGACGTGGACGTGCAGGAGCTGGCCGACGAGTGCATGGCCACGGTGAAGGAGTACCTCAAGGGCAAGGACGTGGCCCTCACCACGAACATCGACCCGGCGACGCGCGTGCTGCGCTCGGACGCGCTGAAGCTGCGGCAAATCATGCTGAACCTCCTCAGCAACGCCGCCAAGTTCACCGAGGCGGGCGAGGTGGCGCTCGGCCTGGTGCCGTCCGGCAACGAGGTGGTGATGACGGTGGAGGACACCGGCGTCGGCATCCCCTCGGACCAGCTCCCCTTCATCTTCGAGAAGTTCCGCCAGGTGGACGGCTCCACCACGCGCAAGGTGGGCGGCACCGGCCTGGGGCTGGCCATCGTCCGCGAGCTGTCGCGCGTGCTGGGCGGCACCGTGTCCGTGACGTCCACGCTGGGCCGCGGCTCCACCTTCACCGTGCGCCTGCCCAACGCGCTGGAGACGCCGGTGGACGGCATGACGTCGCTCCCGCTGCCGGAGACGCGCGGCGTGCCCATGTCCGAGGTGGCCCAGCACCTGGGCTCCATGGCGCAGCCGGGCAGCACCGTGCTGGTGGTGGACGACGACCCGCTCATCCAGCAGCTCGTGGCCGGGCAGCTGGAGCCCGCGGGCTTCAAGGTGGTGACGGCCGAGGACGGCATCGCCGCCCTCAAGCGGGCCCGCGAGGTGAAGCCGCAGGCCATCCTCCTGGACATCCACCTGCCCAAGCTGGACGGCTGGTCCGTGCTCAGCCAGCTCAAGAGCGAGCCCTCGCTGTCCGGCATCCCCGTCATCCTCATCTCCGTGGAGGAGCAGCGGGCGCGCGGCTTCTCGCTGGGCGCGTGTGAGTACCTCGTCAAGCCGGTGGAGCCGGAGCGGCTGGTGGAGGTGGTGCAGCGCAGCCTCGGCCTGGCCGCCACCAGCTCCGCCCAGGTGGGCGAGGTGCTGGTGGTGGACGACGACGCCGCCACCCGCGAGCTCGTCAGCCGCAACCTGCGCCGCGCCGGATTCTCCACCGCCGAGGCCCGCAGCGGCGAGGACGCCATCCTCAAGGCCCGCGTCTCCCCGCCGGCGCTGGTGGTGCTGGATTTGATGATGCCCAACCTGGACGGCTTCGAGGTGCTGCGCCGGCTGCGCGCGGAGAAGCTCCAGGTGCCCGTGGTGGTGCTCACCGGCAAGACGCTCTCCTCCGAGGAGGAGGCGCTCCTGCGCGACGGCTTCGCCGGCTTCGTGAAGAAGGGCGGCCACGCGCTGGAGGACGTCATCGCCCAGGCCAAGGGCCTGCTGCTATCCCAGCGCGCCGCCAGCGCGGGCAAGCTGCCGCGCATCCTCTACGTGGAGGACAGCGCGCAGAACCGCGACATCGTCCGCCGCTACCTCGGCGGCCTCTTCGAGGTCATCGAGGCGGAGGACGGCGAGCACGGCCTGGAGCGCGCCACCCGCGACAACCCGGACCTCATCCTGATGGACCTCTCCCTGCCGCGCCTGGACGGCTGGGAGGTGACGCGCCGCCTGCGCGCCGTACCGTCGGCGGCCAACGTCCCCGTCATCGCCGTCACGGCGCACGCGGGGCGCGAGTACCAGGACAAGGCGCACGCGGCCGGCTGCACCGCGTATCTCACCAAGCCCCTTGATCGTGACCAGTTGCTCGAGATGATCCGCAAGCATCTAGGGAGAACCCATGCCTGAAGAAAAAGCACGCGTCCTGGTGGTGGACGACGACCCGGACCTGCTCGACCTCGTGCAGCGCTCGCTGAGCGCCTATGGGTTCGAGGTGCTGACGCACACCTCCGCGCTGGGTGTCTCCAACCTCGTGCGGCAGTCGGAGCCGGACTTCGTCCTCATCGACGTGAACTTCCCCGCCCTCAAGGGCGACAAGGTCGTCAACCTGGCGCGCCAGTACGCGTCGTCGAAGACGAAGTTCATCCTCTACTCCGCGTCCGACGAGTCCAAGCTGCGCTCGCTCGCGCTCGCCTCGGGCGCCGACGGCTACATCTCCAAGAGCGTCCAGGGCGAGGAGCTGGCCCAGCGGCTGCGCTCCTTCCGCCTCAAGCCCCGGCCGCCCACCCCGACCCCGGCCCCGGCCACTTGACGTAGTAACACCGCAGTTCCCCCCACCCCCCCGAGCCGTGATAGCTCGGGGGCCTCACCCTCACCTCCTTCCGAAGCCTCACCCCCCCCTCCGGAGGGCCCCATGCACACGACTACTGATTACAGCTACGCGCAAAAGTTACGACAAGAACTCTCAGCCCCCCTCTTCAACCCCCTGCTGAAGAAGTGGGTGGGCCGGGGGGAGCTGGACTACGAGGTCTACCTGAAGACACCGGAGCTGCTGTCCTTGCAGGTGGAGGAGGAGCAGCGCGTCGCGCACGACGAGCTGATGTTCCAGGTGGTGCACCAGGCGCAGGAGCTGTGGCTGAAGCTGGCGTCTCGTGAGGCGGTGGAGGTGGTGGCGGAGCTGGACGGGGGCGCGCTGTGGGCGGCCTCGGCGCGGCTGGAGCGCGTCAGCCGCGTACTGCGCACCATGGTGTCGGAGCTGGCGGTGCTGGAGACGATGACGCCGGACACGTACCAGGTCATCCGTCGCAGCCTGGGCAACGGCAGCGGCCAGGAGTCCCCCGGCTACAACATGCTGCGGCACGCTGCGGCCGGGCTGGAAGGGGCGCTGGAGCGGCTGCTCGCGCGGCACGAGCAGACGCTGAAGTCCGTCTACAGCGCCGGCGGGCCGGACGACCTCAAGCGCATCTGCGAGCAGCTCGTGGACGTGGACGAGGCCTTCCAGGGCTGGCTGCACGCGCACTTCCAGCTGGTGCGGCGCACCATCGGCGTGGACCGCTCGGTGAAGGCGCTGGACGGGCTGCCCACGCAGGTGCTCGCGGGGCGGATGACGATGCCACTGTTCCGCCAGCTCTGGGACGTGCGCGTGGAGCTGACGTCCGCGTGGCGGCGCGAGGGCGGCCTGGCCCCGGGCGCCAGCCGCGAGGGCTGCATGCACGCGGGCCCGGGCGCGTACACGGCGCCCCGCCCTGGAGGCGGCTGCCCGGCGCATGGCGCCTTCCCTCCCGCGGAGCTGTGAGCGAGAAGCGCGCGACGGCGGCGGTGCTCCGGAAGGGGCACCGCGAAGCCCCAGCCATGAAAGGTGAGCCATGACGATGGAGCTCTCGTCCCCCGCGGCCTCGCCGCGTGCCCTGTTGCACCTGCTGTTCAACGGCGCGCGTGCGGTGGACGTGGTGGAGGCCTCCCTCCAGCTCGGGCTGCTGGACGCGCTGGAGCCGGGCCCCGTCACCCTGGGCGAGCTGGCCGCGCGGCACGGCCTCATCCCCGGGCGCCTCTACAAGCTGATGGACTGCCTGGAGAGCCTGGGGCTGGTGCGGCGCGAGCAGCCGTCCGACGCGCTGGAGTCCGCGCGCTACCAGGCGGTGCCGGGCCTGCGCGCGGCGGCGGAGGCCGTGCTGGGCCCGCGCTCGCTGGAGAGGGACAGGGAGAAGTACGCCTGGCGACAGCTGCACGGGCGGCTTCCCGAGGTGCTGCGCGGCGAGCACGCCATGCCCGCCGACGCCTTCGACTGGCCCCCGCGCACGCCGGAGCAGGTGGCGGGCTTCGAGGCCAGCATGGCGGCGGGCCTGCCCCCCATCCTCGAGACGTTCCGCGCGCACGGCCCCCGGCTGTGGCACGGCGGCGCGCGCCTCCTGGACGTGGGCGGCGGTGACGGCACGCTGGCGGCGCACCTCGTGCGTGAGCACCCCGGCCTCAGGGTGGACGTCTACAACCTGCCGGCCACCGCGCCGCTGGTGGCGCGCACGCGTGAGCGCCACGGCCTGCCCCCGGAGCGCCTGGGCTTCGTGGGCGGGGACTTCCTGAAGGAGCCGCTGCCGCGGGGCTACGACGCGATTTCCTTCGTCCGCGTGCTGCATGACTGGCCGGCGGACACGGCGCGCGCGCTGCTGAAGGCCGCGTGGGAGGCGCTGCCCTCCGGAGGCCGCGTCCTCATCTGCGAGGAGTTCCGCACGCCGGAGCGGCTGGCCGCGCAGTTCTTCTGGTCCTACTTCCTCATCGGCGTGGACTCCTGCGTCAGCCGGCTGCGCGAGGTGGAGCACTACCTGCGCGTGCTGGACGAGACGGGCTTCACACGCGCCGAGGTGCTGCCCGGCCCCTTCGAGCTCGTCGTCGCTTTCAAGTCCTGACGCGTT
The DNA here is from genome assembly GCF_020037125.1 of Myxococcus sp. RHSTA-1-4. Taxonomy (GTDB): domain Bacteria; phylum Myxococcota; class Myxococcia; order Myxococcales; family Myxococcaceae; genus Myxococcus. The sequence continues at coordinate 40,096 of NZ_JAIQDG010000014.1, read as the reverse complement.
ACATCCCGGAGTCCCACACCCTGTCCTGAATGTCAGGGCCGCATCGTACGAAGGGGCGATTCCGGCCCCTCCCTGGAGGGCACACGCTGACTTCACGCCCGAGGCGCCCATGCTCTCGAAGGACCAGCTGGACCTGTTGCGGGAAATCATCTTCCTGGACGCCGACGCGGCCGCCTCCCACGCCGCCGCCCTCCAGCGCGTGGAGGTGCCCTCGCTGAGGGTGCGCCTGGACGCCTTCCGGAACGAGCACCTCCACCACCTCCAGGTCCTCAACGCCTGCCTCGAGCGTCATGGCGAGGCGCCAGTCACTCCGAGCCTGGAGGTGCGGCACGGCCCGCTGGTGGGCCGTCCCCCGGTAGGAACGAAAGGCCCCCTGCGCATCGAAGCGGCCCTCACGGCCGTCACGGGCTGCGAGCACCTGGTGGAGCGCAGTTATGCGCTGCTGCTCCGGGACACGTGGCCTCCGGAGCTGGAGGCCCTGCTGCGCCACCACCTCGCCCAGGAGCGTGAGCACGCCCTCTGGCTCCACGAGGCCCTGGGCAAACGCCTCTGGGAGCCCGCCCTGGCCGCCCTGACCTGAGGGCGCCCGCCTGCTCCCAGGACTGGCCTGTACCGTGCAATCATCCAGGTGCAGGCAGTGAACGACTTCTTGGCTGACGCAGTCCGACAAAGGAGAGGGACTCCGCATGAAGAAGCAGGGTTCACGCAGGTCGGATGAGAGCGCGGGGAAGGCCGTCCGGGGGTTGGTGGACTCGGGACAGGGCTCCGCGGCCTGGATGCCTCCGGCGAGCAACGGCGAGGTGCGGGTGCCGGTGGACGAGGGCGTGGAGCTGCAAGGCCTCCTCCAGGTGCCCACCGCCGCCACGGGTGTCGTGGTGCTGGTGCGTGGCCATGGCAGCAGCCGGCGCGGAGCGCGGGACCTGAAGGTGGCGCGCCTGCTCCAGGCGGAGGGGCTCGGCACGCTGGCGGTGGACCTGCTGACGGCGGCGGAGGAGGAGGCGAAGCGCGAGAGGGATTTGCGCTTCAACCTGGGCCTGTTCGCGGGGCGGCTGGCGGGCGTGGCGCGCTGGCTGCGGCGCGCGCCGCGGACGAGCGGCCTGAAGGTGGGCTACCTGGGCTCGTACACGGGCGCGGGCGCGGCCCTGGCGGCCGCCGCGCTGCGGCCTGAATCCGTGGACGCGGTGGTGTGCCGCGGCGGAAGGCTGGCGCTGGCGGCAACGGTGCTGTCGCGCGTGCGCGCACCCACGCTGCTCATCGCCGGCGGCGAGGACACGTCCACGCTGGAGCCCCACCGCCGCGCCCTCGGCCTGCTGTCCGCGGAGAAGCGGCTGGAGGTCATCCCCGGCGCCACCCACCACTTCGAGGAGCCCGGCGCCCAGGCCCGCATGGTGGAGCTGGCCGGCCTCTGGTTCCTCCAGCACCTGGGTGCGTCGCGCTGGGAGACGGAGCCCGCCGCGTCCCAGGCCCTGGGCGGGTAGCGAAAAAGCGGCGGGCCAGGGCAGTTGGGGAACACTGCCCTGGCCCTCCTGGGGGGACAACCCCGGCGTGGGGGACGGCGCGCGAGCGCGCCTGACGCCGTGGTTCCACCCAGAGTGACACCGCTACAGGCGCACGGATATCGGCCGCCGGTCGAATGCCCTGGAGGACGGCCCCGAGTGCGGGGCCTCACGCTCAAACGGTGGCCGGCCCGCGAAGCCCACGGACAGAGCGCCGTCGAGCCCCTCATGACGCACCGGGTGCCGCTCTACCCGCCCCGCGTTCCAAGCTGCGCGGCTTTTACAGAGACGCATCGTGGAGGCAGGCGAGCGGCGGACCCGTGGGGTAGCGACACGGGGACGCGGGTGCGGGATACTCTGCTGAGGGGCCCGAGCCCGGCGGTGGAGCCGGGAGCGCGGTCGTGAACCCATTCCGCACTTCTCATGGGGGAGGAGTCATGTCGGAGATGAAGATCCGCGTCCTGGTGGTGGACGACGATCAGGACCAGCTCGTCCTGGCGGAGCGAACGTTGTCCGCCTTTGGCTTCGACGTGCGCACCCACCGCTCCTCGCTGGGCGTGTCCAACCTGGTGCGGACGTCGGCGCCAGACCTGGTGCTGCTGGACGTGAACATCCCCGCGCTCAGCGGCGACAAGGTGCTGGCACTGGCGCGGGCGCAGGCCCCGGCGGGCACCAAGTTCATCCTCTTCTCCGCCTCGGACGAGTCCAAGCTGCGCGCCCTGGCGAGGGCGTCCGGCGCGGACGGCTACATCTCCAAGAGCGTGCAGGGCGAGGAGCTGGCCCAGAAGCTGGAGGCCATCCACCAGAAGGGCCGCACTCCCGAGGCCACTCCGGCCGTCCGGTAGCGTCCCCGGGGCGGAGCGGGCCACTTCAGCCCAGCAGCTCCGCCACTTCCAGGTACACGCCGCGGAAGTCCCCCCGCGCGCCGATGAGCCGGAGGTTCTGCGCCAGCCCGCCGGTGGAGCGGAAGAACATCACCGCCTCCGCGGGCGGTTTGATTTTCAGGAAGCGCGGCGCGTTGCGCGCGAAGTGGTTGCGCATGTCGCGGGTGATTTCACACGTCGCGTAGTCGTACGGCGTGGTGCGCATGGGGCGCCCGGCGATGTGCAGCACCTCGCGGATGAGCTCCTCGGCCTCCGCGTCCGGCAGCTCGACGGTGAAGCCCACCTCCCTGCTGAGGCCCAGCACGTCCATGGACTCCATCCGCATGGCGTGTTGGAACATGCGCTGGTTGGCGCTCACGAAGCGCGGGCTGAAGCGCTTGATGCTGCCGAAGTCCAGCAGCCCCAGCCGCCCGTCCGGCATCACCATGAAGTTGCCCGGGTGCGGGTCGGCGTGGATTTCCCCCGCGAGGAAGAAGGGCCCGTAGGTGGCGAGGATGAGCTGGCGCGCCACGCGGAAGCGCTCCTCGTTGGAGGGACTGGTGACGACCCAGTCCTTGAGCGTCAGCCCCTCCAGCAGCTCCAGCGTCAGCACGCGCCCGGTGCTGTGGCTGGAGACGACCTCCGGCACGTACAGGTCCTTCAGCGGCGCCACGCTCTTCGCGAAGCCGCGGGCCAGCGAGGCCTCGCGGCGGTAGTCCAGCTCCAGCAGCAGCTCGTCGCGGAACTCCTGGAAGTAGGCGGAGCCATCCATCAGCTTCGACGCCAGGGACACCGTCTTCACCACCATGCCCAGGTTCTGGAGGTCATGGGCCATGGAGTCGGCGATGCCGGGGTACTGCACCTTCACCGCCACCGCGCGGCCGTCGTGCAGCACGGCGCGGTGCACCTGTCCCAGGGACGCGGCGGCCAGGGGCTCTCGGCTGAACTCGCGGAAGGCCTCCTGGGGCGGGGCGCCCAGCTCCTCGCGCACCACGCGGGACACCTGCTCGTGGGACATGGCGGGGGCCTGGTTCTGCAGGCGCGCCAGCACCTGCCGCACCTCGGGGGTGAGCAGGTCCGGGTCCATGGAGAGGGCCTGGCCCAGCTTCATGGCCGCGCCCTTCAGCTCTCCCAGGGTGGAGACCAGCGCCTCCGCGGCCCCCTTGCCGAGCAGCTCCGGCGTGCCCCCGGCCAGGCGCTTCGCGCCGCTCTTGAGCACCTCCGAGCCCACCTGCATGGAGAGGCCCGCCAGCTTGCGCATTCGGGTGAAACGGCCCTGGGGAGGCAGCGTGTCGTCGGAGTCCGTGGCCATGGAGAAGAGGTGGATTAACGGGGAGCCGCTCTCCGGACGCAAGGCGCGACGCCCCACCCCGTGTGCCCGGCTGGGCCACCAGGAGCCAGGCTCATCGCCCCCATCGGCCGGAGCAGGCGCGTCACCCGCATCGGCCGGAGCAGGCGCGTCACCCGCATCGGCCGGAACAGGCGCGTCCCCCGCGCCTACCGGGGACGGGGAGCGGGCGTGTTGCCACGCAGCCGGGCGCGGAGGGAGCGCCAGCGCTTGAGCCCCTCCAGGTCCAGCGGGTCCGTGCGCACCGCGGACTCGTAGGCGGCGAGCGCCTCCTCCATCCGCCCCACGGACGCGAGCGCGTCCCCGGACAGCCGGTGGACGGCGGCGCGGCCGTCCCGTCCCGGGTGGGCGGCGAGGAAGCGGCGGCGGCAACCCTCCAGGGCGGTGACGGTGAGGCCGGCGGCGAGGCAGCGCTCCACGCCCTCCACGTTGCCCAGCGTCGCGTCGTACTCCGCGCGCCGCTCCACGTGGCCCAGCACGTGGAAGGCCGCCGACACCCGCTCCTCTGCCTTCTCGAGCTGGGCGCGCTGCCCCATGGACAGGGTGCGCGTCTTCAGCGGCTCCAGCGCCGCGCGCGCCTTCTGGGCGGCGGCCCGTACCGTCTCGTGCGTGGCGTCGCGGGGCACTTCCAGCGCGGAGTAGTGGTCCCCCGTCAGCCGGGAGCGGAACCCCTTGAGGGTGCTCTCCGCCACGGCGTCCTCCTGCCCGGAGACGGAGACCGGCACCGGCGTGGGCGGCTCCAGCCGCGCGCCGGACTTCATCCGCGTCAGGGCCTCCTGGAACGCGGGCGAGCTGTCGCGAAGCTGCACGCCGAAGCCGGAGGCCATGCGCCACGCGCGGGCCTGCTCCGCGGTGACGTGGCGCACCACCTGGCCCGTGCAGGCCAGCTCGCCGCCGGGCAGCCGCAGCAGCAGCCCCACGTCGGACAGCAGCGGCGGGGGCGCCGCCTCCGAGTGCAGGAAGAGGCCGGCGCGGCCCATCCACTCGCAGCGCAGCTCCTGCGAGTGCGTCGTGCCCGCCACGCGTACCCGCGCGGTGAAGGTGACGGGCGCCGCGGGCTCCTCCGGCGCGGCGGTGAGCGACGCGACGAGGGCCTCGCGCAGCTCCGCGGCGCTGGCGTAGCGGTCCTCGGGGCGCTTGGCCAGTGCGCGCAGGAGCACGCGCGACAGGGCCGGAGGCACGCCGGGCTTCACCTGGTGCGGCGGCACGGGCGTGCGCTGCAGGTGCCCCACCAACACCTCCGCCGCCGTGCGCCCCGCGAAGGGCACCTTCCCGGTGACGAGGTAGTAGCCCAGCACGCCCGCCGCGTAGATGTCCGTGCGCGCGTCCACCGGCGCGTCACTGCACTGCTCCGGCGCCATGAACTCCGGCGTGCCCAGCAGGATGCCCGCTTCCGTGGTCATCTGGCCCGCGGGCCGAGACAGCAGCTTGGCGATGCCGAAGTCCAGCAGCTTCACCCGCTGGCGCCCCTGCGGGCCCGGCACCAGGAAGACGTTGGCGGGCTTGAGGTCGCGGTGGACGATGCCGTGCGCGTGCGCGGCGCCCAGCGCGTCACACACCTGCGTCAGCAGGTCCACCGCCAGCGCCGGCTCCAGCGCCCCCTGCGCGAAGGCCGCCAGGCTCTGCCCCTCCAGGTACTCCATGACGAGGTAGGGGCGCCCGTCGCGCGTGTCCAAATCGTAGAGCGTGACGACATTCTCGTGCTGGACGAGCGTCATCGTGCGCGCCTCGGACAGGAAGCGCGCGACGAGGTCCGGGTCCTGCGCCAGGTGCGCGTGCAGCACCTTGATGGCCACGCGCTTCTGGATGAGGGCGTGCTCGGCCAGCAACACCGTGCCCATCCCGCCGCGGCCCAGCTCCTTCAGCAGCCGGAAGTGGCCGAGCTGCTTGCCCACGAGCTGGGAGGGCGTGGGCACGGGCGTGGCCGGCACCGCGACGACACCCGCGGGAGGCGTCCCCGCGAACAGCATCGTGCCCCCGTCCACCGGCGTGTCCCGATGCGCGCGTACCCACGTGGGGCACTCGCTCAGGTCGGTGTGGGCGGGCACACAGGAACAGGCGGCGATGGCGGGGTGGGAGAACACGGACCGGGGATGTTGGAAGGAGCGGGGAACAGCGGGGCGATTGGGTACCAATGCGAGGCACGTGCCACGAGGGATTCAAATCCGCTCGCGCCGGGGCTTCACGGCAAGGCGTTGATCTGCTTCGGATTTCGGACAGTGACGGGAGCAACTCCTCCCTGTAGGTCCCATGACGCCCCCCTTTCCGACGGCAGAAACTTCAGCCAGCCGGTTGAAAACATTACCGCCAGCCTCCCTCCAGCACGACTTCCTTCCCACCTCCCAGATAACGCGCTGGAAGCGGTTTGTTGGGCGGAACACGGTGCGATTGGCCCCGTGGAGCCCCGGCACCTGGGAAAGAGCTGGAAGCCGGGTCCTGTCGCGCGCTGCCTCCACGCGGGCGCAAGGGGTGCGCGGCGCGGGCCTGGCATCACGCGGAGCCCCGGCCTGGCGATGCGGAAGCCTCTGGCTTCACGCGGCTTTCACGGAAAAAAGGCCCACCCACGCGCGGCGCTACAGCGCGCCACGGGATGGACCCGAGCGGGCGCCCGGAACAGGCGTCCGTGACCAACGCGCCCGCGTTCACCGGGAACGCGGGCGCTGGGACCTCCCTGTCCACTACCTGACAGGGAGGTGCCCGGTGGGGCATCAGCCGATGATGGGCTCGCAGTAGCCCTCGGACGAGCAGGTCAGCCCGTCGCAGCAGACCACGCCGCCGCCGCAGGTGCTGCCCACCGGCGCGCACTCGGAGCCCGTGCCCGCATCCACCTCGCCGGTGCCCGCGTCCGTCCCACCGGTACCCGCGTCCGTCTCGCCGGTGCCCGCGTCCACCTCGCCGGTGCCCGCGTCCACCTCGCCGGTGCCGCCGTCGCTGCCACAGGCGCCCAGGGTGTCACCGTGCTTCAGGTGCGCCTTCACCGCGGGCAGGCCCACGGTGATGCTGTGCGCGTTGGCCGGGTTACCGGGGGGGATGTGGCAGATGGTGACCTTGCTCGGGTCCCTCGCGATTCCACCGCCGTTGCCGTTGCCCTCCTCGCCTTCGGCGGAGCCGGGCGCGCTGTTCAGCCCGCCGCTCTGCGGGTCGGTCGGGGCCTGCTCGTCGCCAGTCTGGGGCGAGCCACCGCATCCCCCCGCGAGCAGCGTGCAGAGGGCCACCATCGCGGCGGAAGAGGAAATGAGCTTGAGAGGTCGCATACTGTTCTCCTGTTACAGGTGTCAGGGTGTTACCCGGCGCCCGGGGCCCCCTGCCGCCATCCGCGCCATCCGAGACTTCACTCCCGGATGCCCCGCGGGGCAGCGGTGTGAGCGTCGCGTCCGGAGCCGCATCGCGGCCAATCCAGGTGCCTGCCCCCCGCCGGTGAATCGTGACCCAGTATAGACCTTCTTGACCCACCAGCGGCCACGCGCCCGGCTCGCAAGGATTCGCTGGAAAAATGAACCCTTAGCTCACACTTTCGGCGCTGTAGCGGGCAATGAGGCCCGTGCGTACGGCATGTCGGTGGACGCGCGAGAAGAACGCACTCGCGAGCAGTACCTGCACCACGGCGAGCCCTCCACCCCACAGCAGCGCACTCCCGGAGAAGGCGCCGCCGGAGACGAGCGCGCGCATCCCCTCGAACACGTACGAAGGCGGCAGGAGCCGGGCCACGTGCCGCATCCACTCGGGCAGCGTGGACAGCGGGTAGAAGACGCCGGCGAAGGGGGAGATGAGCGCGGGGATGGGCCAGACGAACCACTCCGAGGCCGGCCCGAGCCGCAGCACCAGCGCGCAGCCGAAGATGCCGATGGCCACACCGAACAGGAAGAGCACCGCCAGGAAGGGCACGAACATCGCCCCATAGGCGGCGAAGGACAGGCCGAAGACGGCGGTCGCCAGCACCAGCATCACCGCGAGCCCCACCGCGCTGGTGGCGATGGTGGAGAGCACGAGCCCGCAGACGTACTCGGAGATGGACAGCGGCGTGGCGAAGACGTTGAGGAAGTTGCGGGACCACACGTCCTCGAAGAACACCATCGTCACGCCCTGCATGACGCGCGTGAAGAAGTCCCAGAGGAGCACGGCCCCCAGCAGCCTGTGGACGAAGTCGAGTCCGGGCGTGGCGACGGTGTTGAGGTAGCGGCTCATGAAGCCCCACAGCACCATGTCGATGGCCACCCACGCGAAGAGCGGCAGGAAGCGCGCGACGCTCCCCTTCAACAGGTAGAAGTGGCGGAGCGCGACGGCGGCGGCGCGGCGTGGGCGCATGGCTCAGACCCTCTCCAGCGAAAGCGGCTCGCGCGCCACGGCGATGAAGAGCTCCTCGAGGGACGCCTTGCCGTGCTCGCCCGGCAGCGTGCGCGGGTCTCCCTCCAGGAGGACCTTGCCGTGCGACAGGAAGAGCACGCGGTGGCAGACCTCCTCCACCTCGTACATGTTGTGGGACGTCCACAGGACACCGCCGGTGCCGTGCGCGGCGAAGCCGCGGATGCGGGCGCGGATGTCGCGCGCGGTGGCGGGGTCCAGCGAAGCGGTGGGCTCGTCGAGGAGCAGCAGGTGCGGGCGGTTGAGCATGGCCTTGGCCAGGGCCACGCGCGTCTGCTCGCCCGAGGAGAGCACGCCGCAGCGCGTGTCGCGGAAGCGCACCAGGTCGAACTCCTCCAGCAGCTCGGCGATGCGCGCGGACAGGGACTTCACGCCGTAGATGAGGCCGAAGACGCGCAGGTTCTGGTACACGGTGAGGTTTCCCGGCAGGGGCGAGTAGACGGCGGCGAAGTTGGTGCGTTCGAGCGCCGCCGAGCGCTGCCGGGCGAGGTCCACGTCCTCGATGCGGATGGCGCCGGAGGTCGGCTCCAGCACGCCGAGCAGCATGTTGATGGTCGTGGTCTTCCCCGCGCCGTTGGGCCCGAGCAGCCCGACAATCTCGCCCCGGCCCACGTCGAAAGAGACGCCGTCGACGGCGACCGTGTTGCCGTATGCCTTTCGCAGCGCGGAGACCGAGAGCACCTTCGACGTGGGCGGCACCCGCGAGGGCCCGGGCGTCGTCACTGGAGTCACCATGGGGGGCGGCATTGTTCCCCAGCTCACGGCGAGGTGCTCCGCAATCGTGAGCCTGGAGCGGTGACTTTGGGGTGGAGCAACAGGCGCGGACGGAGGGTGGCGGGCTCACCTCACTGAGCGTGGACGTGCCTCTCCGCCGTGACGCGCCGCGACTGGTGACTTCCGAACGAGAACCGGCCCTCCAGGGCCGGTGACGTTCCACTGGCGCACCCACCTATCCTCCCAGCCCTCACCCACGCCACCGATGCGGGAGGTCGCGCATGTCGAAGGTCTATGAGGCTCCGGGACAGAAGGGCAGCCTGGTGCAGTTCAAGAACCGGTACGGCAACTACATCGGTGGTGACTTCGTCCCACCGGTGAAGGGCCAGTACTTCGAGAACCTCAGCCCGGTGAATGGCAAGCCGTTCTGCGAGGTGGCGCGCTCCACCCACGAGGACGTGGAGAAGGCGCTGGATGCCGCGCACCGGGCGAAGGAGGCGTGGAGCCGCACCTCGGTGGCCGAGCGCGCCAACATCCTCAACAAGGTGGCCGACCGCATCGAACAGAACCTGGAGATGCTGGCGGTGGCCGAGTGCTGGGAGAACGGCAAGCCGGTGCGCGAGACGCTCGCCGCGGACCTGCCGCTGGCCATCGACCACTTCCGCTACTTCGCCGGCGCCATCCGCGCGCAGGAAGGCAACATCAGCCAGCTCGATGACCACACGGTGGCGTACCACTTCCACGAGCCGCTGGGCGTGGTGGGGCAGATCATCCCCTGGAACTTCCCGCTGCTGATGGCCACGTGGAAGCTGGCCCCGGCGCTGGCCGCGGGCAACTGCGTGGTGCTCAAGCCCGCCGAGCAGACGCCCTCCTCCATCCTCCTGCTGATGGAGCTGGTGGGAGACCTGCTGCCTCCCGGCGTGGTGAACGTGGTGAACGGCTACGGCATCGAAGCCGGCAAGCCGCTGGCCAGCAGCAAGCGCGTGGCGAAGGTGGCCTTCACCGGCGAGACGACGACGGGCCGGCTCATCATGCAGTACGCGTCCGAGAACCTCATCCCCGTGACGCTGGAGCTGGGCGGCAAGTCCCCCAACGTCTTCTTCGAGGACGTGTTCGACAAGGACGACGACTTCGCGCGCAAGGCGGTGGAGGGCTTCACCATGTTCGCCCTCAACCAGGGCGAGGTGTGCACCTGCCCGTCCCGCGCGCTGGTGGCCGAGCGCATCTACGAGGAGTTCATGCACCACGCGCTGGAGCGCACGCGCAAGCTGGTGCAGGGCAACCCGCTGGACACCGCGACACAGGTGGGCGCGCAGGCGTCCAATGACCAGCTCGAGAAGATTCTCTCGTACATCGACATCGGCAAGAAGGAGGGCGCGAAGGTGCTCACGGGCGGCGGCCGCAAGGTGCTGCCGGGCGCGCTGGCCGAGGGCTACTACGTGGAGCCCACGGTGTTCGAGGGCCACAACCGGATGCGCATCTTCCAGGAGGAAATCTTCGGCCCGGTGGTGTCGGTGACGCGCTTCAAGGACATGGAGGAGGCGCTGGCCACGGCGAACGACACGCTGTACGGGCTGGGCGCGGGCGTGTGGACGCGCGACCAGAACACCGCGTACCGTATGGGCCGGGGCATCCAGGCGGGCCGCGTCTGGGTGAACTGCTACCACCTGTATCCGGCGCACGCGGCGTTCGGCGGGTACAAGCAGTCCGGCATCGGCCGGGAGAACCACGGGATGATGCTGTCGCACTACCAGCACACGAAGAACATGCTGGTGAGCTACGACCCGAAGCCCACGGGCCTGTTCTGATGACCGTGGAGCGCGTCGCGGTGACAGCGGCGGCGGAGGCCCTCCTGCGCAGGCTGCGGGAGGTGCACGGCCCGCTGCTGTTCCACCAGTCGGGAGGCTGCTGCGACGGCAGCGCGCCCATGTGCTTCCCACGCGGTGAGTTCCGCGTGGGGCAGCAGGACGTGTACCTCGGCACCATCGTCGACACGCCCTTCTACATCTCCGGGCCGCAGTTCGAGTACTGGCAGCACACGCACCTGACGGTGGACGTGGTGCCGGGACGCGGCAGCGGCTTCTCCGTGGAAGCCCCCGAGGGCGTGCGCTTCCTCATCCGCTCCCGCGTCTTCGACGACGCGGAGTACCACGCGCTCCAGCAGCAGGGCCCGCCCCCTCGCGGGCCCCAGCCCGAGCCTCGCTGACGCTCCAGCCCGCCAGGCTCACTCCGTGGGTCTGGCGGGCGCGGGTGGGGTAGACTTCGAGGTCCAAGGGCTCACCCTCCTCCACGAGGAGTCCCGCGCGGCAGCCGCACGGTGAAGACGGAGCCCACGCCCTCGCGGCTCTCCACCTCGATGCGTCCGCCCATGGCGTCGACAATCTGCCGGCTGATGTAGAGCCCCAGGCCCAGCCCGCCGTAGTGCCGGTCCGACACGGCGCGCTCGAACCGGCCGAACAGGCGCGGCAGGTCCGCGGCGGCGATGCCGATGCCCTCGTCGCTCACCGACAGCCGCACCGCGTCCTCTCCCTCGGGCGTGGCCTCCACCCGCACGGGCCGGCCCGCGCCGTACTTCGCCGCGTTGGTCAGCAGATTCACCAGCACCTGGTCCAGCCGCAGCAAATCCCACCGGCCTGGTAGTGGCCCCGGCACGTCCACCCGCACCGAGCACCCGGCCTGGATGAACACCTCCTCCATCCGGTCCACCGCGTCGCGCACCGCCTGTCCCAGGTCCACCTCGGTGGGCTCCAGCGCCAGCCGTCCCAGGGAGATGCGGCTGACGTCCAGCAGGCTGTCCACCAGCGCGGTGAGCCGGTGCACCTGCCGCATGGCGGTGGACAACCGCGGCCCCACCTTGTCCCGCGCCTCGCCGAGCGCGCGGTCGATGAGGCCGTGCTGCAGCTTCAAGCTGGTGAGCGGCGTCTTCAACTCGTGGCTGGCCACGGAGAGGAACTCGTCGCGCAGCCGCACCGCCGCCTGCGCGTCCCGGTACAGCGACGCGTTCTCCAGCGCCACCGCCACCCGCCTCGCCAACTCCTCCGCCATGGTGACGTCGGAGGTGCCCAGCCGCCGCTGCGGCGGTGCGGTGCCCAGGGTGATGACGCCCAGCGTGCGCCCGCGCGTGCGCACCGGCACCGCGAGCAGCGAGTGCGGGTCCAGCGCCTCCAGCAGCGCCCGGTGCTCCGGCCCCTGCCACATGCGCTCGCGCAGGTCCGCGCCCACCTCCGGCAGGTAGCGAGTCTCGCCCGTCTGGAAGCACTCGCGCGCCGGGTGCAGCGTCCCCTCGCTCATCGAGGGCGACAGCGTGGAGAGCACGAACGCGTCGCGCGCCGCGTCCCGGTGGGAGGCGGCCACGCAGCGCAGGGCACCGTCCGGGCCCACCAACTCCACCAGGCAGCAGGTGGCCACGCTGTGCGCCGCCACGCGCGCCACGTGCTCCAGCGTCCACTCCACGTCGTCCAGGTGCTCGGCCAGCGCGCGGCTCGCGTCCAGCAGGAAGAACAGCCGCTCCTCGGCCTCCTTCCCCATCTCCAGCGCATGGTGGAGCCGCTCCCCCCGCTCGCGCAGCGCCTCGTACAGCGCCGCGCGCTCCAACGCCTGCGCGCACTGGTACGCCAGCGCCTTCAGGAAGTCGCGCTCCACCGAGGGGAAGGCGCGCGGTGTGTCCCAGGTGAGCAGCAGGAACCCCCGGCTGCCCTTCTCCACCAGCAGGGGGAGCACGGCCCGCGCGCCCTCGCCCAGGGCCTCCGCGACGTCCCGCGACAGGCCGGACGCGTACGCCTCCGGCACCTGGTGGGAGAACCAGAGCGATTCGCGCCGCTCCAGCGCCTGGCGCAGCAGGGGGGCCTCGCCCACCTTCACGCTCCGTAGGGAGTCGAGCAGGGCCGGCGAGTAGCCGAAGGAGCCCCGCACCTCGATGCCGTCCTCCCGGCCCAGCTCGAGGACGGCGCCGCGCACCGCGCCGGTGAGGCGCAGCCCCTCGCGCATCACCACCTCCGCCACCTCCTCCGCGGTGACGGCGCGGGACAGCGCCGCGGTGACGGCCTGCAGCCGCTCGGTGCGTACCTGCGCCTCGCGGGCCTCCGCGTACAGCAGCGCGTTGTCCACCGACAGGCTGGCGCGGCGGGCCAGCTCCAGCGCCATCTCCAGGTCCGCCTCGCTGAAGCGCGCGCCCGCGTCGCTCCGCACCAGCGAGACGGCCCCCAGCGCCCGGCCGAGCCCCCGCAGGGGCACGATGATGCCCGAGCTGACGCCCAGCCGCCGGGCCACCTCGAGCTGCTCGCCGGTACGCACGAGGCCCGGCAGCACCGAGTCCGCCACCTCCGGAAGGAGCACCGGCTCACCGGTGCGCAATACCTCGGAGCAGCGCTCCGGCGGCTCCAGGTCCGGCGGCTGGAGGTGCGCCAGCTCGTGGATGAGCGCCACCTTCCCGGACTCGCGGTGCGCCGCGGCCACGCGCTCCACCTGCCCGTCGTCGGTGAGGAAGTCCACCGCGCACCAGTCCGCCAGCACCGGCACCGTCAGCTCCGCCAGCTGCTGGAGCACCGTCCGCCAGTCCAGTGACGCGGATAGCAACTCCCCCGCGCTGGCGAGGAACGCGATGCGCTCCTCCGCGTCGCCATTGCCGCGGGCGCGGAGGACCTTCACGGGCCCGGCGCCGGAGCCTCCCGGCCCTTCCGGAGCGGACACACCCCCACCGTCGCCGGAGGCGGAAGACGGGGGAGCGGCCTCGAGCACGGGCCGCGAGGAGGACGGAGGGCGGCTCGACATGGGCCCCCCAGATAATGACGCCTTCGCGACTCGGACAACGGCGCGTGCCCCCGGGTACGAGCCGACTGTCCGCTGGCGAACCGGCGCCTCCTCCTTCCGTCCGTGAAAGGCGGCGCGGTGCCCTCCCGGGCCGGTACGGAGCATGCGCCCCGCATCCCGGCCCACCCCGGCGGCTCAGCCCGCGCCGGTGGCGGCGGCGGGCGGGTCCCACCAGACGGCGCCCTTGCCCTGGATGGCCTCCCGTGCCCGCTCGCGCACCCGCGCCATCTCCTCCGTGGACAGGAGCTGGAAGGCGGCGGCCGCGCGCAGCGCCGCGTCCTGCTCGTTGGGGTGGCTCATGCCCATCAGCATGACGTCCGGGTCCAGGGTGAGCGTGTAGCGCACGCACGCCTCCACGCTCAGGTGCGGCAGCGACGGAGCGCCCCGGTCCTCCCGTCCACCGGAGCCCACCTTGCCCCGCGGCCGGGCCTCCAGCGGCCGGCCGTAGCCCTCCGTGTCTCCCAGCAGCTTGCCCGCGCCGAACGTCTTGAAGGACACCACGCCCACGCCCAGCGAGCGCGCCAGCGGGAGCACGTCCAGCACGTAGCGCGCGTCCACGAAGGGCCCCAGGGGGAACATCACCACGTCACACAGCCCGGAGCGCAGCGCCGCGCGCAGCACGTCCGGGTGGTGGCTGGAGATGCCGCGGAAGCGCGCCTTGCCCTCGCGCACGCACCGGCCGAGCTGCTCCATGCCCCCGCCGGGCGCGGCCAGCCGCTCCCATGCCGCCAGCTCCGACACCGCGTGGAAGACGAACAGGTCCACCGCGTCCTGGCCGAGCCGCCGCAGGCTGCCCTCCACCTGCGGCGCCACCGGCGCGTCGTGCTCGTCCACCTTGTCGATGAGGAAGACGCCTTCGCGCCGGCCTCGCAGCGCCTCGCCCACCGCCTCCTCGCTGAGGCCCTCCTCGTAGTTGGGCGCGGTGTCGATGACGTTGAGCCCGGCGTCCAGCGCGCGGCGCAGCGTGGCGACGAGCGTCTCTCGGGGCGTGGAGCGGTCGGCGATGTCGCCGATGCCCACCGCCGTGGCGGTGAAGCCGGTGCGCCCCAGGGCGCGGCGCGGCGTGAAGCGGGGAAGCGCGGAAGCGGCCATATGCCGCCGGTTCTGCGGGAGCGCCCGGCCACCGTCAAGCGGCCATGCGCCCCGCCGCGAGGCACCGTGCAATGCGAGCCACGGCGCCCCCCGCGCGGCGTTCCCCGGACGACGTCCGCGCGCGCCCGGCCGGGGCTCAGCGGAACGGGCCGCTCACCTCGAAGGTGATGCCCCCGCTCGACGAGCCGGTGGTGCCGCGCTGCGAGCTGAAGTACAGCCGCCGCCCGTCCGGGCTGAAGGCCGGCCCGCAGATTTCGGAGCTGGAGTGCCCCTCCAGCTTGATGAAGGGCGCCACCACCCGGTTGGGGCCCGGGGTGATGATGCAGATTTCCATGTTGCCGCCGTCCTCGGCGACGAAGAGGTCCCCCGAGCGCGACACCGTGACGTTGTCCACGCCGGTGAGCGGCGAGCCGGCATAGAGATTGTCGTCGTAGATGACCTCCAGCGCGCCGGTGGCCGGCGTGTGGGCCCACACGCGGTTGTCACCCTTGGTGGTGAAGTAGATGACGCCGCTGTCGTACCAGCAGCCCTCGCCGCCGTTGAACACCGTCGTCTTCGACGCCACCGAGGACTGCGAGGACGCGGGGCTGGAGGCCGAGCACACCACCCAGGTCAGCGTGGCCGTGCCGGCCAGCGGGTCTCCATTCACCTTCGCCGCCTCCAGCGTGCCCGCCGCCAGCGAGGGCCACGCGGACGGCGTGAAGCGGTAGAAGCGCCCGCTGGTGGTGTCCTCCGTGAGGTACAGCCGCTGACCCACGGGGTCCACCGCCACCGCCTCGTGGTTGAAGGTCCCCATCGCCCCGCGCACCACGCCCTGCGAGGCCTTCGTCGGGTCGCACTCCCACACCCGGCCGCTGCTGGTCTCCTCGCACGACAGCCACGTGCCCCACGGCGTGGGCCCGCCCGCGCAGTTGCGCGAGGTGTTGGAGAGGATGCGGTAGGCGCCGGCAATCGCGCCGCCACCGTCGAAGCGCACCGCGCTCACGCCGCCGCCACCCGAGGACATCTCGCTGTTGGACGTGTACACCCAGCCCCCGTCCGCCATCGCGAAGCACGCCCCGCCGTCCGGCGCCGAGTGCCACTTGTACGTCGTGCCGCCCACGTTCTGCCCCGAGCGGGCGATGATGCGAGACGTGAAGCCCGCGGGCAGCCGCACCCCGTTGACGTCCGGCGAGCCGGACATGGCGCCGTACGGGCTCGGCCCCGGCTGGGCCGGCGCGGCATAGGCCTCCTTCCAGAACCCCGGGCCCAACGCCAGCGCGCCGCCACCCAGCGCGGAGAGACGAAGGAAATTACGACGGTCCAGGCGCATCCGTGCTCCTCCAGGAACAGAAAGGTCTGGAGGCGCGTATTCCACGAATTCGAGGAATCCGGAGGTGACGTTTCCGCGAGGAACCGCTGACAGTCCTGTGCCGGACAGGGGCTACTCGCTGCCGCGGCCGGCGCGGTTCTTGTCCCAGATGGCGTAGAGGATGAGGAGGAAGGCGAGGAGGCGGACCACGTAGATGTAGTGGCGCCGCTCGTCTCCCACGTCGAGCAGCGCGGCGGCCACGGCGTTGACGGCCATCAGCAGGAAGGCCAGGGAGAAGAAGGAGAAGAGCCTGTCGCGCGACTGCTTCCAGAAGCGCAGGAAGAACAGCGCGCTCGCCAGGCACGCCATCGCCAACGCACCGTTGAGCATGGACCTGAGCATGTGCGAGCTACCTCACGAGGCGTCCCAGATGAGGCCGTAGAGCAGGATGGACACGCTGGCCAGCGTGGTGAGCACGCGGGGCAGGTACAGGTCCACCGTGGTGGAGAGCACGACCAGGTCGATGAAGAGCATGATGTTGCTGACGCCCAGCCCCACGAAGCACAGGCCGCTCCACAGCAGCAGCCGGGACTGGCTGCGCCCGTAGGCGCGGAGCAGCAGCACCGCGCACGCCACCGCCGTCAGCGCACAGAGGATGTAGACCGCCTCAGCCATGGCCGCCGTCCTTGTCCTTCTTCAACACGAAGGCATCAGCGAAGCCCCGGACCTTGTCCAGGGGCCGCGAGAAGATGAAGGAAATGACGCTCACCCGCTTCGCTGCGTACACCGCCGCCAGCTCCGTCACCGCCTGCACGTCCTCCGAGCTCGCGGGACTGTAGCGATAGGCCGGAGGCGTGGCCCCGTCGTCCACCAGCAGCCGGCGGGCAGTGAGGTCCGCCAGCCTCGCGGCCGCGGAGGATTCTGTGATTCGCAGCTCCAGGCTCACCGCCGACGCCGTCCACTCCCTCTCCGCGCGAGCCCGAAGCAGGAGGAGCACCTCCAGCTTCTCGAGGGAGTCGATATGCGAGGTGATGAAGCGCTGGACCCGCGAGGGAAGTCCGGCGTCACTCACGAGCCCACCTTGCCCATATTCATTGGTGCGTCAACCATTTGCCGCCGCGCGATGTTCAGCGTCCTGCGGGGCGGGTCAGGGCCGTCCGGCCGGGCACCTCCTCGGGAGGAGAGCCTTCCCGGTGCGCCTGCCCAGCAGCACTGTCTCCGGGCGGCCGTGCATTCGGGGGAGCAAGCCCGCCGGCAGGCGCTCGCGCGTGGGCGGCCCGCTCATGGCAGCCCCCGGGCGCGCGGCGCCCAGCACAGGCGCGCCAGCCAGGCTCCCACGGTGCCCGGCGACAGGCGCGCCACCTCGCCCTCCTGCCCCTCGCCCCCCTCCCAGTCGTTGCCCACCACCGCCACGCGGCCACCGCGCAGCGCGCCCTTGCCGCCCGCCCTCCACGTACCGGCGCGCATCGCCCTCGGAGGGCAGCGGCAGCACGCCGGTGCGCGCGTCCGCCAGCAGCCCCTCGCTGGAGTCGGACGCGTACAACCGGCGCTTCCCCCACAACCCCTCCTCCAGGAGGAGGATGGCCAGGGCGTAGGTGTCCTCGCCGGTGCCGCAGCCGGCATGCCACACGCGCACGGACGGCCAGGTGCGCAGCACCGGCACCACCCGCGCGCGGAAGTCCCGGAAGAAGGCCGGGTCCGAGAAGAGCGACGCCGGCGTGCAGGACAGCGTCCGCAGCAGGCCCTCCAGGGCCTCTCCGTCGTGCAGCACGCGGGCCTGGAGGGCGGAGAAGGTATCCAGCCGCTCCTCGCGCAGGTGCCACCGCAGCCGCCGGAGCAGCAGCGGCCGGGCATGGCTGCGCAGGTCGAAGCCCCACTGCCGGGCCACGCCCTCCAGGAGCAGGTCCACCTCGATGGACTCCAGCTCCGCGTCAGGGGAGACAGTGCTCAACTGGAGACCTCCGAGCGCGTGCCGCGGGCCCGCGCGGTGCATGCAGCCAGACGCGCCTCTCGGCAGCGCGGTGCTCTCATTCATCCACGCGGACCGGGGCAGCCCCCGGGATGGGTGCCCCTGGTCACCAGACGACAGTCACCTCCCGCGATGTTCGCCACATGACAGCGTCCCGGACTGTGCGTGTACGGCGCTTCACGAGCACATCGAGCGCAGCCGTTCGATGCGCTCCGGCAGCCCGCGGAGGAACTGCTCGTCCGAAGACTCCACCGTGGCCTTGAGAGCGGAGGGCGTGGTGCCCGCGCCCTCCGGGAGGCTGTGCGGAAGCACCTGGCGGCGCCAGCCCGCGAGTGCGCAGCAGAAACGCAGAGGGGCCGAGCCATCGGCCTCTCACGTCTCTACGGCTGGGGTTGGAGCGGCTTCAGCAGCCCCGCCCGGTCGAGCAGCTCTTGCACCCGCTCGGCCAGCGACACGTGCTCCGAGTTGCTGACCGTGAAGCGCTCTGGAGTGAGGACGATGAGAGTGCCCTTATCTTCCACGGGCTCGATGCGAGCGGGGGCGGGCATCGGAGGCACTACTCCCCGCTGCCGCGCAAGGTAGGTGGCCCATCCGATGTAGGGAGATTTCGGAACGCGACGAGATTCGGCCATGTCGCGGTGAGCGTGCGACATGACAACGCCCCAATCAGGCTCCCAGGCAATAGCGGTGGCTCGCAGCAAACCGGCGAGAGGCTGCCAGGTGAGCACTCGGCCAGCATTCGAGCCTTGAATGGGCAGATCGAACAGCCAGAAGTTGCTTACTCGCGCAGAGTAGCCGCCGCACGTAGCATCGAAACTGCTGGCATCTCTGTCGTCGAGAACCCCGTTCCAGCTACTGAATGGGAATGCCCCAGCCGGGGAAGACGGACACACGTCTCCCATCTCGCTCGGCTGCGCGGGAGAAGGTGAGTCTGGCGCGACTGGGCAAGTGCTACGGCATGCATCCTGGGCTGGTCGGGCAATGGATGAAGCAGCTGATGGAGCGAGCGGCGACCGCGTTCGAGCGTCCAACCAGCCTCATCCCGAACACCGCGTCTACCCGTACCTGCTCCGCGGACTTGCGATTCAAAGGTGGATGTGCCCGGGTCAGAACTCCCCAGTGCGCGCGGCCTGCTCCGCGGAGATGAACACCCGTTCCTCGCCGGACCGCAGCCGCGCGAGGACCTCCTCTGCGGCCCGTGGGTTCAGGAGCAGCTCGCCCACCGTCTCGGCGGCCCTCGATGGCGACATCCCCTCTACGTCTGGCGGCTCTGAACCCAGCTTCAAGAGGGTCGACAGCCGGCCCAGCCCATCGAGATGACCAATCATCATCGCCAGCTCGGAAATCTGGTGATGAAGCAGTCGCGTATAGGCGACCTCCAACGAGTCCCCATCCAGCGACATGTCGAGCCGCCTCAGCCCTGCTCGCACCTCGCGCCGGTTCTCCCGGTCCAGCGCCTCACGGAGCGCCGGCTCCCACCGGTGTGCCCCATGCGGCCGCGTGAGGACCTCCTCCGTCCAGTCCATGGCCGCCCGCTCCAGCGGAGTGAAGACACTCTCGGGAGCACCCCGGTGGTCATGCACATGAACGAGCACCGCGCTGGCGCGCTCCAACGCCCGCGCCCGGGCCCGCGCCTCCTCCGCATCGTCCATGGCCTGCAACCGGAACGCCCCCGCGCCGTGCTCACGGAGGAAGTCCTCCAGCACGAGCCGCGTGTGGTGCTCCAGCCCGGAGCGGCACCGCAGCAGCCGGTACACCTTCTGGCTCACCACCGCCTTCAGACGACTCGTGACGAAGCCGCCCGTGTGGGTGCCGCTTCTCCACGCGTCCTCGTTGAAGAGCAACGGCAGGGCATACCGCGGCACGAAGCGGGCCAGGTCCGGATGGTGCCGCAGCGCGGAGGTCAGGCTCGCGGGGAAGAAGCGCCCGGAATCCGCCCCCTCCTCCAGCGGCACACGAGCCCCCTGGAGCCGGGCGGACTCCACGACGACGCGTCCCCCCAGGATGGCCTGGAGCGGCAGCGCGGCGACGGGAGGAGGAAGCAGCGAGGCCATGCCCTTCCCGCCCGCCTCGTTGAGAGCATTGGTCCGCGTTATCACCGGCGCCGGTACGACGGCCTTCAGGGCCTCCGCCAGGAAGTCCTCATCGGGAATGCTCAGCGCCGTGAAGGGCGCCGACAGCGCGACGAACTGGAGGCACATGAAGGCCAGCTCCACGACCTGGCCGTTCACGAGCTGCTCATTCCACTCCGGGGAGAGCCCCCGGTGCGCCCGCGCCGCCTCCCGCGTCACCTCGTCCAGCGCGGCCCCTTCCAGTCCTCGGAGCAGCCCCAGGCTCCGGGCCCGCCGAGCGGCGTGGAGCTGCTCCAGCCAGAGGCCCTCCGTCTCATGGCGCCGCTCGTTGTCCTCACCGAGCGCCGCCCGCAGCTCCGCGTATTGCGCGTCCGTGTATTCCTTCGGATTCGTCGTGAAGGCCTCCGCGAAGTCGAGGGCCGCCCGCTCCAGCCGCGAGTAGACGCCGGGATGCGCCCGGTGCTCGTCCAGGTGGCACCACCGCTCCACGAAGTCCTCGTCGCTCAATCCATACTTCTTGAAGGTGAGCCGCGCGATGAACGCATGGTGCGTCATCGTGTACCAGGAGCGGCGCTTCATCGCGACGAGGCCGAGGACCTGCTCGCGCAGGGGACGCGGCAACATCCCCGCGCTCCTCACCCCATCGCGGAATGACGGCTCGTCGAAGATGAGGCCCCCCGAGTAGTGGAGCTGGTGCTCCAGCACGGCGGGAATCTGGAGGAAGTACCGGGCCAGGTGGTTGCGAAAGGGCTGGGGGTTGGGCTGGTCGCTCCAAATCCAGTCGCTCATGGCCTGCAGCCCGAGCGTCCAGTTGCGGTTGCCGGTGCGCGGGTCGGCATCCTCCAGGGGCACGGAGCATGGCACCCGCCGTTCCTGGGAGAGAGGCTCGACCGTTCCATACAGAGGGGGAGACATGGTGGGCGCCCTCCTCAGCTCTCATCCGGCTGGTCGAGGATGAGCCACTCGGCATTCTCCACGTAGGCCTTCTGCTCGTTGTCCCAGCGCGGGGGAATCTCCGCGTTCAGCCGCTCCAGGTACGGCAGCAGGGGCCGCCTGGGCGGGAAGCGCTCCTCCAGCGCGTCGAGGTGCCCCCGCTCCCAGCCGAACTCCTCCAGGTACGGCGCGAAGCCGAAGCCGTCGAAGAAGTAGTGCCCATCCACCAGGGCCATGTACCAGAGGCTCGGAGTGCCCCGGAGGTTCTCCTTCAGGGGCGCCCGCTCCACCACCTGCTTCAGCAACGCCAGGCCTTCCTCGTCCCCTCGCCCCTTCAGGTGCTCCTCCAACCGCGCCACCTCGGAGAAGACCACTGGCGGGCACACCATCAACACCGGCTTGCGCTGGAGGCGCGCCGTGGCGATTTCGTGCACCGTCCCCACGCTGTAGATGTTGGTGGGCACGTAGGAGATGAGGAAGTCGCTGGTGTCCACCATCCGCAGGTCGATGTGGAAGGTGGGCCAGAAGTGCACGGAGATTTCCGCGCGCTTGCGGTCTCCCTCCTCGGAGTCCTCGAAGGTCCACTGCTCGCGCACCTGCGCGGAGAACTCGTCCTCCTTGCCGTAGTGAGGCATGCCCAGCACCTCGGGCTTGTTCCACGGGTCGTAGAGGGTCGTCCCGAACCGCTCCCGCATGAACTGCCCGACGCGGCTGCGCCAGCCCTGGCGCTTCTCCTGCTCGCGCGACGCCACGAAGTCCATGGGCCCGGAGAGGTAGACCCGCGCTTCATCGAGCAGCCGGCCCCGCATGTACCGTGTCCTCGAGTGCAGCAGCCGCTCGAGTGTGTCACTGCGCTCCCGGAAGGCTGTCTGCATCATGGCGAAACCTCGAAGGTCTGGGGTGGACGGGAGGAGGCCCGGGCCACGCGCCAGGACTCGGCGACGCGGTCGCGGACGGGCCTGAGGTGCGCCTTGAGCGTGGCGTGGTAGTCGCGGAACTCCATCCGGAACCGCTCCCAGGCCCGCTGGTAGGCCTCGGTCGCGCTGGAGGTCCGGGCATCGTTCTCCTGGAGCTCCACGTAGTCGTCCTGGAGCTTCAGGAGGAGCTCCCGCTGGCGCAGGAGCGCTCCGCGGAGCGCCTCGTCGCCGCGGCCGACGTCCTCCAGGTACCGCAGCCAGCCATCGAGCCGGGCATGTGACTCGTAGGTGCGGTTGACCAGGGCCAGGTAGGGAAGGATGGCGGCGCGGCGCTGCTCCTGGAGGTCTCCCCTCAGGCTGTCGCCCCGGGACGTGCGCAGCACGCGCTCCGTCTCGGCCGTCCAGACGGCGGTGGCGGGGTTCAGGCCCTCCCTGGCGGCGTCGTAGGTCGTGTCGCTGATGACCCAGAAGAGCTGCCTGGACTCGATGGAGCCCGCCTGCGCGAGGAGGATGCCCTTGCGCCGCGCCAGCCGCTCGGCCCGCAGGAGCTTCTCCCGGCCGAGCAGGGACGTGGCGCCCCCCTTCCCCTCCCGGGCGTGGGGCTCCAAGTCCCCGTCCACCGCGCCCAGCAGCACCCAGCGGCTCTTGTGGCGGGTGTCGGTGAGCAGCGCGGGGACGCCGAGCGCCTCGGCCTCCTCGAGCATGAACTCAATCTTCTCGAACGGGTCGACCAGGGCCCGCGGCGTCCGGCCGCGGTCGCGGTTGTCCACGAAGCCGCTGAAGGGCTCGATGATGCCGATGGGCATCAGGAGCATCCGCTCGGGGATGTGGGGGTTGCGCATCAACTCCTTCCACACCGCCCGGGCCGTGAGCGCGTCCATGCACAGCCACATCCCCATCTTCAGGATGTCCACCGACAGCGTGGTGTACACGGACTGGATGCGCTGGGCGGAGGTGGCTGCCGTGTAGCTGGGGTCCACGGGCCGCCCGTCGCAGAGGATGACGCCCCGCGCGTCCGAGTAGTCCGCCAGCCGGTTGAGCTCGGACGAGGTGAAGTACTCCAGCAGGTTCGGCAGCCAGGCGTCTTCGTCCTGGTCCGCCACCGCCACGAAGCGCAGTCCGGCGCGCTTCGCCACGTCAATCATCCGGCATGTCACCTTGTAACGGGGCGTCTCGGCGAATGCGGTCTCCGTCGCCCGCGCGTTCTCCGGGTCCGGTGTGAGCAGGAGGTAGAGGGCCACCCGCGCGCGGTCCTCCGGCGGGAGCGGCGCCAGCACCTCTCCCACGAAGGCCTCCAGCTCCGCGTCCGGGGCCCCGGCGAAGGGGCTCACGTCCAGGGCGCCGCCGACATCGGGGAGGAACTCCAGCGCCTCCTGTCTCCCCCGCTCCCGGTAGCGAGCGAGCTGCTTCTCCAGCTCCTCCCGCGCCTTCTCCACCTGCTTCGTGGGCTGCCAGTCCGGTGGGAACAGGTTTCCCCGCAGGGGTGCCACGTCCAGGGCAGCGGGCTGGGCGAAGCTGCTGAAGGGAATGGCCTGAATCTCCTCGGAGATGTTGCTGCTGGTGGGGACGGACGAGGCGAACAGGCGCGTGGCCATGGCCAGGAAGGGAGGGATGGGGGAGACGGCCTGCCCGGGAACGATGAGCTCTCCGTCGAGGCCGTACGCCACGCCCAGTTCCTGGAAGGCCTGGGCCTCCGGCGACAGGGCGATGCCGAGCGTGAAGTAGTAGCCGGCGTCCAGGTCGCTCGCGGAGACGAAGTGCAATGTCCCCACGGGCTCCTCCGCGAGCCTCCGCGCCAGCCTCGGCCCCTGGGGCCGCAGCGGAAAACGCCCATGCTTCGTCATGGCCTCACAGCCCAGGAGCAGGGCAATCCGGGCTCGCGGCGTGAAGTCGAAGACGATTTCCGAGAAGGGCTCCACCTGCCGCTCCATCACCGTCTTCCACGCCCGGTCGAAGAGGGCGAAGGTGACGAGCGCCAGCTCCTCCAGGCGATGGGACACCCGCAGCTCGGCGAAGACGTCCTGCCCGGACGCCGGCCCACAGTACGCGAGCAGCTCCGACGCGAGCCGCTCGGGGAGGCCGCACCGGTATCGGCTCCGGAGCTCGTCGAGCACGCCTTCCACCTCCCCGGCGTCGAGCGCTCCGCATTCCAGCCCCTGGAGGACGTACTCCCATTCCCGGGCCGTCACGTCGACGGCCACCCGGACCTCGGGCAGCTTCAGCCTTCCCTTGTCCCCGGGGGGCTCGGGACGAAAGCGCAGCGACGGGCCTTCTCCCAGCGCCAGGGACACGAGCTCCGGACGAACGCGGGTACGGCTTCCTGCTTCAGTTGACATCATCATGGTGTGGACCTCCCTCGGGGTTTGGCGCCGCCGGGGCGTCCGGCTCCGGCAGCAGTGATTGGGTTCTCGTGGCGCGCGCTTCGTGCAGCACCGCGCCCAGCGCGTGAGCCGTGGTGCGGGCCCGCATCAGGGCCTCTCGCGCCGCCTCCGGCTCTCCCGCGCGCAGCGACAGCTCCCCGGCGAGCCGCCACAGCTCCGGAACGGCGCAGCGGGTACCTGTCACTTCGGCCGTGTCCAATGCTTCGCGCACCACGGCCCGCCCCTCGTCCAGCGCCCCCTGGGAGAGGCAGGCCTGGACCCGGTACTCCGCGTAATAGGGCAGCACCATCCGGGCCCCGGCGAGCGAGAGTGACTGGAAGCCCTCCCTCGCGCTGGCGAGGCCCTCCTCCGTGCGGCCCAGCAGCGCCGCCGCGCCGCCCCGGATGCACTGTGCCTTCGCATGGAGGAACAGCAGCCCCCGCTCGGCGCACAGGGTGAGCGCGCGGCCCGAGGCCTCGAAGGCCTCCTCCACCTCGCCCAGCTCGTAGGCGAGCTCCGCGCCGTACACCAGCGCGATGGTGGTGGCATAGGGATG
Organism: Myxococcus sp. RHSTA-1-4; assembly: GCF_020037125.1. Classification (GTDB taxonomy): domain Bacteria; phylum Myxococcota; class Myxococcia; order Myxococcales; family Myxococcaceae; genus Myxococcus. The sequence goes on along the minus strand of NZ_JAIQDG010000014.1, from coordinate 15,314 downwards.
CAACATCGCGTTCGCGAGGTCGAGCGCCTTCGCGTAGTCGCGGCGAGCCTGCTCGACCTGCCCCATCAGCAGCTCGCTGTAGGCCGTGAAGAGCGTGGCGTAGAGCATGCTCTCGGTGATGAAGCCCTGCTCGCCACCGCGGATGGGAGGCATGAACTCGGCGAGCCCGTGCCTCGCGGCGAGCCGCTTGACCTGGCCGCCGTGGTACCGGCTCAGGGCATACTCGCCCCGCCAGAAGGCCCAGGTGGAGAGCTTGGCGTGGGCCAGCATCCGCGTCTTCGGCTCGTCGCGGGTCTCCGCGAGGCGCTGGAGGAGGGCCGCCAGCCGCTCCGTCCCCTCGCGGTCTCCTCGGATGAGCATGAGGGTGAAGAGGCCCCAGAGGACGCACAGGGACGTCTCCCCGAGCTGCTCGCACAGCTCCCGCGCGCGCACGTAGACGGCTTCCACCTCCGGCGCGGTGAAGCCCCGGGTGGAGACGAGCACCTGGCCCAGCTCCACGCGCAGGGCCACCTCCAGGTGGTCTCGGTCGCGGGAGGGCGGAAGGTTCGACACCAGGGCGAGCGCCTGGGTGAAGTGGCCCGTCGCCTCCGCGAAGGCCGACTTCGCCGCGGCCCGCTGGCCGGCCCGACGCCACATTTCGACGGCCCGCTCCCACACCCCCGCCTGCGTCGCGTGGTGAGCGAGCAGCTCCGGCTCGGTCTCCCGCAGCTCCGGGAACCGCTCGTCCAGCACCCGCGCGATGCGCGCGTGGTAGCTCCGCCGGGTCTTCCGGAGCAGCGACTGATAGGCGGCTTCCTGGAAGAGCGCGTGCCTGAAGGCATACGTGACGTGCGGAGGCGCACCCTGCCGGAAGAGCACCCCGGCCCGCTCGAGCGCGTCCAGCTCCCGAGGCAGCGCGCGCTCTTCCAGGAAGGAGACGGCCCGCAGCCGCTCCAGCGGGAACTCCCGTCCCAGCGTGGCCGCGAGCCGCGCCAGGGCCTTCGCCCGCGAGGAGAGCCGGTCCAGCCGGGCCAGGAGCAGCTCCCGTAGCGTCGCCGGGATTCCCACCTCCGGGCCGGTCCGCTCCAGGAGCATCCGCGTCACCTCCTCGAGGAAGAGCGGGATGCCGTCCGCGCGCGCCGTGAGGCGCTCGACCACCTCCGCCGGGAGGCTCCGCTCCCGGGCCACCTCGCCCACGAGCGCGGCGCTCTCCTCCACGGACAGCGGGCCGAGCTCCAGCGCGTGGAACCCCGGACGCCCCTCCCAGCCCGGGCGGAACTCGGGCCGGGCGGTGAGCAGCACGCACAGCCGGCTGTCCCGCACGTGCCCGAGCAGCACCCCGAGGAACTCCAGCGTCGAGGGGTCGGCCCAATGCAGGTCCTCCATGAGGAAGACGACCGGCCGCCGCGAGGCCAGCCTCCGCAGCAGCAGGACCAGGGCGTCCAGGCTCAGCGCCCGCTGGCGCTCGGGGGTGAGCCGGGCGAAGGGCGTCCCCTCGGGAAGCGGCAGGGAGAGGAACGCGGACAGCGGGGCGAGCTGCTCCTCCAGCCCGAGCGCCTGGAGCCGGGCCGCCAGCGTCCGCTCCCACGCCGAGGGCGTGTCCTCGTCGGAGAGCTCCAGGAAGCGCCGGAGCCAGTCGATGAGCGGGGCATGGGCGGTGCCCATGTGCTCACCGCCGCACTGGCACCGCGCCCCAAAGGTGGGCTCCGCGGGCGCCCGGTCATGCAGCTCCTGGAGCAGGCGCGACTTGCCGATTCCCGCCTCTCCCCGGAGCAGGATGAACGCGCCCTGCCCCTCCAGGGCCTCCTTCCGGAGCAGGAGGAGGTGCCAGAGCTCCCGCCGCCTCCCCACCAGCGGGGTCAGCTCGCCGAGGACGAGCGTCCGCTCGAAGCGGCTCACGTCGTCGCGCTCGCGGAGCACCTCGTGGACGGGAAGGGACGCCGGCCCCGACAGCCCCTCGAAGGTGCGCGAGCCCAGGGGCGCGGTCTCGAAGCGGCCTCGCACGAGCACCCGCGTGCCCTCGCTGAGCAGCACCGCCGGCTCCAGGGCCTGACTGGCCAGCCATGCGGCGACCCTCGGGGCCTCCCCTTGCAGCGAGGGCGCCGCGCCATGAAGGGCGGGCGTCGTCTCGTCCAGCGCCACCTCGTCCGTGGTGAGTCCGACGCGCACGCCCAGGCCCTGGGGCCACGGGCCCGGCGGCAGCTCGCGCGGCAGGGCCTCCTTCAGCTCCAGCGCGGCCCGGACCGCGCGCTCGGAGTCGTCCTCGCTGGCGCGGGCGTAGCCGAAGCACGCGAGCACCTCGGCGCCCAGGCAGGTCGCGACGACGCCGCCATGCTGGTGGATGATGCGGGAGCTGGCGCCATGGAAGGCACCTTGCAGCTCGCCGAGCTCCTCGGGCTCGAGGTGCTCCATGGCGCCGGGACGCGGGGAGAGCCGGCAGGAGACGAGCGTCACCTGGCGCCGCTCGGCCAGTCCCTCGCGCGGCCCCCGGGGCCGGAGAGCCAGCCGCTCCCTCAGCGCCTCCAGCTCGCGCAGCAATGCGGCGCCGGAAGGGAACCGCTCCCGTGGCTCCCGGGCCAGCATCGAGTCCAGGAGCCGCTCCACCTCTTCGGGAAGCTCGGCACGGCGCTCGCGCACCCGGGCCAGCGGCGCGTCCGAGGTGAGCCGCTTGCGCAGCTCGGCCGGAGGCATCCTCGCGAAGGGCGGCTCTCCGGCGAGCATCTCGAAGAGGACGAGCCCCGCCGCCCAGACGTCGGTCCGCTCATCCGGACGCAGCCCCCTCCACTGCTCCGGCGCCATATAGGCGGGCGTGCCCGCCTGGGGCGCGTGGCGCCCGCTGCCACGTGCCATCAGGAGCTCGGCCAGACCGAAGTCGAGCAGCCGGGCCCGGCCACCGGGAACGATGAGGATGTTGCCCGGCTTGAGGTCGCGGTGGATGAGCCTCCGCTCGTGCGCGTGCGCGAGCCCGGCCGCCACGTCCACCATGACGTCGAGGGCCTGCTGCAGCCCCAGCGTACGCCGCCGGAGCAGCGCGTGGAGCGACTCCCCCTCCAGGAACTCCATCACCAGGAACGGGACTCGCCACGCGGGGAGCCCGCCGTCCGTCCGCGGCCTCCACTCGGACACGTCATGGATGCGAACGATGCTCTCGTGGTCGAGACTGGCGAGGGCCTGCGCCTCCTCGCGCAGCGCGTCCATCAACGCGGGCTCCTCCTCCCGGGGCCTGGGCAGGAGGAACTTCAGGGCCACGGTGCGCAGCAGCTCCGTGTCCAGCGCCCGGAAGACCCGGCCCATGCCTCCGCCGCCCACCAGCTCGAGGACCTCGTACCTCCGCCCATCCGCGCCCCCCACGCCCTCGCCCGGGAACGGCAGGAAGGACGCCGGTGGGAATTCACCGGAGAACTCCCGCAGGAACGAGTCGATGGTGCATGAGTCGTCGAGATTGCCCTCTCGAAGCCTGTCCTGGTCCATCCGCCCCCCCACCGCATTCGCCGAGTTGCCCGAACACTGCCAATGACTGCCCAGGGAGAATGAGTGTTCAGGTCGCGAACGTGACGCGCTTCCCGCACGCGTCACAAAGGGCCTCGGCGCGAATCGCTCTCCTGAATCCCACCGAGGAGGGGACCGTCATGCTCAGAATCGCGACATTCAACGTCGAGAATCTCTTCGCGCGCTTCAGGTTCAAGGAGATACCGAAGGCCGAGGACACCGAAAGGCTCTGGGAAGAGGGCTGGGTCGTGGACAAGACCCGCTTCGGCATCAACGACGAGCCGGCGAAGCGGCTCACGGCGCTGACGCTGGCCAGCGTGGATGCCGACGTCATCGCCCTGCAGGAAGTGGAGGGCCTGGACACGCTGAAGCACTTCCAGCGGCGCTATCTGGAGGAGGTGGGCAGGGCCTATCCGCATGCCCTGTCCATCGACGGCAACGACCGCCGCCTCATCGACGTGGCGCTGCTCAGCCGCCACCCCATCATCCACGTCCGCTCCTACCAGCACCTGAGGAGTGGGACCGGAGGCCCGCTCTTCTCCCGGGACTGCCTGGAGGCCGACATCGAGGTGGAGGGCCATGGGCAGCTGACCCTCTACATCAACCACTTCAAGTCCATGCTGGGAGGCCGGGCGGAGACACGAGCGCGGCGGCGGGAGCAGGCGCGCGCCGTGCAAGCCATCATCGAGAGCCGGTTCGGCAAGAAGGCCGGGAAACACCCCTTCGCCATCCTCGGAGACCTGAACGACTACCTGGAGGAGGACGGTCAGGGCGTCTCCGGCATCGACACGCTGGTCCACTGGGAGCAGGTGGAGAACGTGCTCGAGCGGCTCCCGCGGGCGGAGCAGTGGACGCACTACTGGCGGGGTGACCCGAGAAAGGAACTGCCGGAGGCGTACCGGCAGCTCGACTACGTGTTGCTCTCCCGGAAGCTGGCGGACGTCGCCGGCGCCCCACCCTACGTCGAGCGGCGCGGCATGCCGCTGCGTGCCTCCCGCGCGACGGCCCCCCGCTTCGAGGGCGTGGGGATGAACCAGCCCAAGGCGTCGGACCACTGCCCCATCGTGATGGCCATCGACGCCTGGTAGCGCGCGCGGCGCTCAGTGACGGACGCGGGGAGCGGGGGCGCGCACGCGCACCTCCATCTGCGCGTCCCCCGCCACCACGGTGCTGACCACCTCCTGCTGGGCGGGGGACAGCCGCGCCACGGCGCGCAGCGCGGCCACCAGCAGCACCGCCTCCGTCGCGTTGGGCACGCTGATGCCGTCCGGCCCCGTCTTCAGCGGCATGGGCAGGCGGGGCACGCGGCCGGCGGCGGACAGCGCCTCCACCGCGTACGCGGGAGACGTGTCCAGCGTCACGGCGATGGCGGGCAGCCCGGTGGCGGCGTCGCCCTGGCCACGCGCCTGCATCTCCATCAGCATCTGGAGCGCGCCGGGCTTGTAGTACAGCGCCAGCCCCGCGCGGCCGTCACCCGTCTGGAAGACGCAGCCCTCGAAGGTGTGCGTCAGCGGCCCGGAGACCGCCACCTCGAAGGGCTGGCTGTCGTCCCAGTGCGCCCAGGGCCTGGCGTCCCAGTACTCCGTGGCCGCCTGCACGAAGAGCAGGGCCTTGTCCGAGCCGAGCCCGGACAAGCCCCGCTGTCCCCACGCGAGGAAGGTGGCGATGGCGGCGCGCGAGGAGAGCGCGGCCTGGGGAGGCTCCTCCACCGCCACCCCCAGCCCGGCGCCCGCGCCGGCCAGGGCCGGCTCGCAGCGCACGTCGCCGGCGTCCACGCCCTCCAGGAGCGCCCGCATTCCCGCCTCGTCGTCCGCCTCGAAGACGGGGGCGGACGGCTCGCCCGTGTCGGAGATGCGCAGGTACACCTGGGTGGTGCCCTGGGTGAGGGGCACGGGGCCGAGCCGGAGCAGGTAGAGCATGGGGCCTCTAGCGGTGCTTCGCGTCCAGGGCCTTGCGGACCTGTCGCAGCAGCGTGGAGATGTCGAAGGGCTTCTGGAGGAAGGAGACGTCCGGATGCTGCCGGCGCAGGTTGGATACGTCCACGGCGCTCATTCCCAGCAGGGCCACGTTCTCCCAGACCGGCTCGGCGCGGATGCGCCCGATGAGCGCCGGGCCGTCCAGCACGGGCATCATCCAGTCGGTGAGGACGAGGTCCGGGCGCAGCTCCGCCATCCGCTCCAGCGCCTCGCGGCCCTGAGAGGCCGTCACCACGCGGTAGCCCTCCTCACGGAGGAGGTCCGCCAGGGCTTCCAGGACGCCCTGCTCGTCATCCACCACCAGGACCGTCTCCATCACGGGCGGCGCTGCTCCTCGCGGTTCGTTCAGGAATGGCCACCGCCCAGCACGGCGTCGAGCCCTGGCACACCGGTGGGCACCCGCGCGTCCTGCCGCGCGGGTTGCTCGGAAGAGGACATGGTACGCGCTCTTACCGTAAAACGGCCCTCCCTCGCCGCCGTATTGCCGCCGTGATGTCGAATGGGCGGACGAGCAGGCCACCCGGGACACCCTGGTGGGCGTGCTAGCTTCCGTGATGGATGCACGGCGAGCGGAGGGACTGATGAAGACCTATGCCGAGGAGCTCATCGAACAGGGCGTGGCCAGGGGGCTGGAGGAGGGGCTCGCGAAGGGGCTCGCGAAGGGGCTGGAGGAGGGGCGGGCCAAGGGGTTGGAGGAGGGGCTGAAGGAGGGGCTGACCATGTCCGTGCTCCGGGCTCTCGCCGTGCGGGGCTTGCGTGTGGATGACGAGGCCCGGCAGCGCATCCTGTCGTGCACGGACCCGGACGTGCTCGAACGGTGGCTCGTGCGGGCCCTCACCGCCGCAACCGTCTCGGACGTCCTCGGCGCGCCGCCGCAATGAGGACGTACCGCTCGCTCACCTGATTGAAAGGACGTGGCCATGCGGTTCAGCGCGTGCACCGCACTTCTCCTCCTTCTCTCGGCTTGCGCCACGCCGACGCCTCACCCGAAAGAGCCAGCCGCCCGGAACCCGAGAGTCGCCAACCTCCAGCGAGCGGCCAAGCTGCCATGGACGGACGGAGGACGGTGCGTCGTCCGTGAGGCTTCCCAGCCTTGGCCCGTGCTGGCGGAGCGGTGCTTTCAAGCCCTCGACCATGACCGGATCCGGTTCAAGGACCCGGCGGGAAGGTGCGCCATTGCCTCTACAGGTGTAGCGGCAATGGGGGTCGGCCTCTGTGTCTTGGCTGCTCCCGAGCTCGTTGTGGGGGCGGTGATCATCGTGGGTGTGGTGGTGGTGGGAGTCGCCATCAAGGAGGCGCTGGATGCGTATGAGCTGAGAGGGAGTAGTACGGAGGAGGTAGAGCCCGCTACCCAAACGCGGCCCCTCAAGGAACCTTCAGCAGAACAAAAGCCCAAGCCGGAGCCATCAGGGCAGGACTGGTTTCCTCCAGGGCCGACCGAGCCACTGGAGCGAGAGCGCCGCCTTGATTGCACCCCCCGGCCCGTGCCGCACCTGGGCGGCGACGCCCTTCACAATCGGTGCGCCGACAGGGTCCCACAAAATGGGTTCCTCGGCTCGGATGTGCTCGTCAATGGCAAGCGCTTCGACGCGCTGCAACTCCGCGCACGCGTGCTGTGGGAGGTCAAGACCGACAACTTCGACACGTACCCGCCCGAGCTTCAAGAGATTGTGATTCGAAAGCAGGTGCGGGAGTTGCAACGCGAGCGCGATCTCGCAAGGGCCTGCGGATTCAACTTCTGGGTTGGCGTTCGCAGCGCCGCACATCGAGCTGCTCTGCGCGACGCGGACCCCTCCCTCGACATCGTCGTCATGGACTGGTGCTGAGATGACAGCCGCGCAAGACTCCTTCCTCCTGATCGTCTACGCGCCTGCGCTCGTGGGCGATGACGGCCGCACTCTCGCCGTTGCCCGTGGAATGGAACGCGCGTTTCCAGGCTTGCGTCTGGAGTGGACGATTTCTGACGAGGGACGGCTCATCCCATTGCCGCAGCGCGATGCGTGGATCTCTGAGGCGACAGCGCGCGGGGAACTCCCGATGCTTTGCAACGGCGGCGAGGGCCATCGCGTAACGCTGACCGGGTGGGAACGACCTGCGGGCATCTCCCCGGGAGGGCAGTCACAGTTTGAGGTCCATGCAAAGCTGCCAATGGACGCAGCCGGCATTACGGCGGCATCGAATGTGCTGGAGGAAGTGGCAGACGGCGCACGCGCGTTCTGGGGACACGCGACGCCGAAGCGCGCGGCAGGGGACATCGCGGAGCAGACGAGCCGTCCGTTGCATGGGCCGCATCGCCCACCTCGGGGGTTGCCAGTGCTCAAGAAATCAGAGGACATCCACTCGCCTGAGATTCCGCATCGCCTGGGGTGGCTGAACTACTGGTCCGCCGCCACCGCACAGGCCATCGGCTTCCCGGACCCGGCTCGCGATGCGGACCTGCTCTCGCGCTCACGGCGTACCGCGACGGGCGGGTGGGTCGTCCGGCTCACGGACGCGCCGCTCGACCTCGACAACCCCGCCCACCTGGATACGCTTCTTCGAGCGTATGCGCGATTCCCGGTCATTGGCGGGCGCGCGTCCCCGTAAGGTCCGCTCTGCGCAATCCACTCGTCTGAACCTGCCCGTGCAAGCGGGGCGTGTCAGCGGGACCGTCGCGACGCACTCGGCTCCCGCGCGCCTCGAACCGGAGCGGGCGCATCGACCTGCTCGAAAGGTCCAGCTCGGTCGCGGCGGCGTGGACAGCGCGCTTCCACTTGCTGAACGCGGGCAACTCCAGCATCGCCCGGGGCGTGCCCAGCCCGAACTTGTCATGGATGAAGCGGAACTCTCCCCGTCTTCCCCACGAGGCGACGAGCCTCGGCTCCAGAGCATAGGCGTAACTCACAGGAGTTCCTTCATGCGCTCCGCGAAGAAGCCCTTCGGCCAGCGGTCCACGAACTCGCCGTGCTCATCGCCCCGGAGGCGGCGGATGCGGCCCCCCTCGGGATGGCGCTCGTCACGAGGAGCCGCACGACCGGCGACGCGGGCGGCCTCGCCGCCATGCGGGACGTCGAGGCGCGCATCGAGCACGAACTCTCCCGCCTCGCGAAGATGGAGAAGCACAGCGACACCATCCGCAAGAACGCGGACGGCATCAGCGAGGAGATCCGCAAGGCCCAGAAGGCCCTCGACCTCCTCCTCCGGAAGGCGCAGGACACCCTGCGGGCGCTGAACGTCGAGCTCCATGACGAGGGGGCCGAGCAGGGCTCGCCCATCGGTCTGCCGAACGGCTCCTTCCAACAGGCCGTGCTGTCCCTCCCGGGCGGAGGCGAGGCCGCATGATATCTACCTCCCAGGTCCATTCCATGCTAGTCAACCTCTCCGTGCGGGTGCCCTCCTGACACGGATGGCCGCGCCACCCGCCATCCGCTCGGGAGACTGCGTCACATGGGACAGGGCGCCTGGAAGGCGGGGAGGCACCGGTGGCAGCTCCTCGACGTGCCGGAGGGCACGAACCTCGCCGGCTTCACCGTGGAGTCACTGCTGGGCACCGGCGCCCGTGGCGCGGTGTACCGGGCCCGCCGTGGCGGTGAGCGCTTCGCCCTCAAGCTCCAGCTCCTGGAGGAGCTGGCCGGCTGGGCCGAGCGCGAGGTCACCATCCTGCTGCGCCTCCAGCACCCCAACGTCGCGGGCTTCCGCGCCTGCGGCACCTGGCCGGACCGCGCGCCGCGAGTGTTCTACCTGGCCATGGAGCTGATTGAGGGCCGGCCCCTGCACCAGTGGGTGCGCGAGAACAACCCGTGTGCGCGACAGGCCGCCCTGCTCCTTCGGGGACTGGCGCGCGGGCTCGCCGCCACCCATGCGGCGGGCGTGCTGCACCGTGACGTCAAGGAGTTCAACATCGTCGTGCGGGACGCGACGGGCGAGCCGGTGCTGGTGGACTTCGGCGTGGGCGACTACACCGGCGCCCCGCGCCTGACCTGGAGCGTGCTGCCGCCGGGCACCCCGCTCTACCGCAGCCCGGAGGCGCTCGCCTTCCGTGAGGCGCACTGGAACAAGCCCGGGGCCCGCTACACGGCCATGCCCGCGGACGACCTGTACGCGCTGGGCGTCGTCTTCCACTGGGTGCTCACCGGCAGGCACCCGTTCTCCGGGACGGACACACCCGACACCGTCATCCAACAGCCGCCGCCCGTCCCGCATGAGCTCAACCCCCGGGTGCCTCCGGTGCTGAGCGCGCTCTGCCTCCGGCTGCTGTCCAAGACGCCCGAGGCACGCGGCGGCGCCGAGGCCCTTGGCGCGGAGGTGGAGGCGCTGCTGGCGCGCGCGGACGCCGCATGGGAGCTGCCGCTGCGAGAGAAGGCGGAAGACCCACCAGCCCCCCTCCCTCGGCCAGAGCCCCCGGTCCGCGAGGCTCCCGTAGCCGTCCCCGGGACGAAGCCTGGACGTCCACGCTCCCGTGCCCGGCCCTCGTGGCGTGCGGCGTGGGTGGCCGGACTGGCGATGTGCCTGGGCGTGGGCCTGTTCCTGGTGCGCGGTGAGGAGCGCGAGGCACGTCCCGCCTCGCGAACGGACGTGGCGGACGGCCGGGAAATGGCGCATCCCGCCTCCGGACCGGAACCTGTCGGGGCCGCGATACCGCCCGAGGCGGTGACCACCTCCGCGGCCGCCGCCCTGGCGGCGTCACAGCAGGAGCCCGACATGTCCGAGAAGACGACGCCCTCCACCGCCAACGCCCCCACGGAAGGATGGGGAGCCGTGAGCCGCATCCTCGCCACGGCCGCCGCCTGCACGGGACTGGCCTGCGCCAGCGGCCCCCAGGTGAGCCCCCGGCCTCCGTCCGAGCCCTGCCCTCCGGGTTCCCAGGAGGCGATGAAGGCGCTCGGCATCGAGGTCGACAACGAGCAGCACGGCTCGGCCACCTTCAGCCCGCGCGGGGAGGGGCGCATGAAGCTCATCGTGCACGAGGGGCCGGTGAAGATTCGCGTGGGCCTCGGGCTGGGCAAGCTGGACAATGGGACGGCGACCGGGCGCCTCTTCATGTCGGACCGCGTCTTCGGCTACTTCGACCAGGCGACGACGAAGCACGGGCAGAGCTTCCCGGTGTGTCTGATTCTGAAGGAAGACGGGGTGGGCCTCGGCCTGACCCGGCTGCCCGGCGACACCGCCCCCGGCACCGCCCGCATCGACTCCGAGGTGAGGCTGATGGCCGTCGAACGCTTCGAGTGAGGCTCCCGCTCATGTCCACCGCTCCCGCCGCCGCCCTCCTCGTGCTCGTGCTGCTCGCCACGGCCAGCGCCGCCGCGCAGCCGGGAGCGAGCCGAAGAGAAATGAGGGAGCAGTCCTCTCCGTCGAACGAGGAATCCCCCGGCCCGAAACCGGAAGTGCGCATCAGCCCCACGGACAGCACCGTGGTGCTGTTCGACGCGCCGCTGGCTCATGTGGAGGTGGAGCAGCCCGAGCGCTTTCGCCGCATCCGCGAAGCCGGCGACACCCTCCTGCTGGTGCCAGCGGGAAGACTGGTGGAAGGGACGAGGGTGGGACTGACCCTCTACTTCCAGGACGGAGCCGAGCCGGAGCACGCGGTGCTGGTCGTGGACACGAGCGCCGGGCGGCAGGAGGTATACAGACGGCCGAGCTCCCCGGGGCCACCTCACGAGGAGGCGGAGGCACTGCGCGAGGAGAACCGGCGACTGCGCCAGGAAGTGGAGCGGCTCCGCGCCGCACTGTCCCGGCCCGGGGGGCTCATCAGGTTGCTGGCGAATGGGCCGTTGGTGAGGGACGACCTCGCGGTGCGCTGCATCGACACCGCACTCCAGCCGGCCCCGGGAAGTCCCCTCCGGGTGCATGCTGTCTGCGCCTACCGCGTCGGAGCGGAGGTGGCACTGGTGCTGGAGGTGGAGGACCAGGATGCGACGCGGCCCTGGCAGGCCGGAAGCGCGTCCCTGGCGGCCACGGGAGCCATGCCAATCCCACTGACCGCCGCGCCCGAGGTGCCCCTGGGACCAGGCGAGCGGGGACGCATCGTGGTGGGAGCGGTGCTCATGCGGAAGAAGGCACGGGCGCCCTTCACGCTGACGGTGCGGGAGGCAAGCGGCGGCCCGGCCCTCACGCTGGGCCACGTCCTCTTCCCGTGAGCCACGCGCTTCCACCACGTCTGGAGGCGAGCCCCCGAGGGTAGCGGCCGCCCGCGCCCCTCACAGCCACGTCACTTCGGGGGCGGCTTGCTCTCGTCGAAGACAGTGACGGCCTTCACGCGCGCCATCTCCTTCATCACGAGCGCGCCGCTCTCGTGCTTCTCGACGGACGCTCCCCAGATGCCGTCCATCGTCACCATCATGCAGGTCGGCCAGCTCATCCCCGACTCGGGCACGCGGAGCGCGATGATGCGCACGAAGAGCCGCTGCTTGTCCTCGGGAAGTTCCTTCCTGAACCAGAGGCCCATCCGCTCCGGCCCGGCGCCCGCCGGCAGCTTCCCGAAGACACCTCGCCCGGCCAGCTCGGTGCCCTCCGGCAGTCCGCCCATCGCCTCCTGGAGCACCATCTCCACGTCTCCCTCGGTGGCGACGACACCCTCCGTCGGGTGCGCGGCGGTGCGCCATACCGCCACGGCATCCTCCCCCGGCTTCACGCTGAACATGTCGGCCATCAACTCGACAGCGCCCGGGTCGCACCTGTCCCACGTGGAGCGAATCAACCGGCTCTCGGGCTCGGGGACGGGGGCCGGAGGCGGCGGCGTTCCCGCGCACCCCACCAGTCCTCCCGCGAGCACCACGGCACACCCGGAAAGCCACCTTCCCTTCCAGCCCTTCACGCCGTCTCCGCTTCGCACAGCCCTGCCCACGCAACACCTCCAGTGCGCGGTCGCCGCGCACGATGCGGGCACTGAGCCTACTGCCCCGGCCGCGGACCACCATGGAGAAGGCGGCGCCCCACCGGCCGCCTGGGCCCCGGGGCGGCGCTCACGCTGGCGCGCCATGCGGGGCGCCGCCGGCCGATGGAGTGTTGATGAATGGAACACGGGCCCGCGTGCCGGCCCCGGGCGTGAGGGAGGAGGAGCGCCATGGCAGCACCCCAGCCAGGACCGGCAGGCCCCCTTTCGCCAGGCCCCCCTTCCCGTCCGGACGACACCGCGCGCGAGCTGTCCCGGGCCCAGCGGGAGCACGCGGAGCTCATCGACAGCGTGGATGGCATCGTCTGGGAGGCCGACCCCTCCTTCCGCTTCACCTGCGTCAGCAAGCAGGCGGAGCGGCTGCTCGGATATCCCGTGGAGCGGTGGTACCAGGAGCCGGACTTCTGGGTGACGCACGTGCACCCGGACGACCGGGTGTGGGCCGCCAACTACTGCCGCGAGGCGGCGGAGCAATGCCTCCCCCACGAGTTCGAGTACCGGATGCTGGCGGCGGATGGGCGCATCGTCTGGCTGCGAGACATCGTCACCGTGGTGGCCGAGGACGGGCGCCCCCACCGGCTCCGCGGCATCATGGTCGACATCACCGGGCAGCGCAGGGCGCAGGAGCACCTGGAGCACACGGTGTCGCTGCTGGAAGCCACGCTCGACTCGACGGCGGACGGGCTGCTGGTGGTGAACCTGAGCGGAAACATCCTGGCCTGCAACCGCCGGTTCCAGCAGATATGGGGCCTCGAGGACATGCAGCCGGTGGGCCGGGACGCGCCGGTGCTCCGCCACGTGAGCGAGAAGGTGAAGGACCCGGAGGGCTTCGTAGCCCGCGTGAGGGCGCTCTACGCCACGCCGGAGGAGGAGAGCTTCGACATCCTCGAGCTGCGGGACGGGCGCGTGCTGGAACTCTACTCGATGCCCCAGCGGCAGCGCGGCCTCATCACCGGACGCGTCTGGAGCTTCCGGGACGTCTCCGCGCGCGTGCACGCGGAACGGGAGCGGGAGCGGCTCCTGCGCGAGGCCCACGAGGCCATCCAGGTGCGCGACGACTTCCTCTCCATCGCCTCGCACGAGCTGAAGACCCCGCTGACGCCGCTGCGGCTGCACCTCCAGATGCTGAAGCACGCGCTGGAGTCACACCAGCCCGTGACGCCCGGGCGCGTGGACAAGGCGCTGGGACAGGTGCGCCGGCTGTCGGCCCTGGTGAATGACTTGCTGGACGCCTCGTGCGTGGGCGCGGGGCGGATGGAGCTGCAGCGCACCCCCATGTCGCTCCCGGAGCTGGCGCGCGAGGTGTTCTCCGACTTCCGCGCCGCGAGCGGGAATCACGCGCTCACGTACGAGGGCCCCGACGAGGACGTCCTCGTCAGCGGCGACCGCGGCCGGCTGGCGCAGGTGCTGACGAACCTGCTGGAGAACGCCCTCAAGTACAGCCCGCTGGGAGGCCCGGTGCGCGTCACGCTCACCCACTCCGGAGGGGATGCCGTCGTCTCCGTGGTGGACTCCGGCATCGGGATTCCGAAGGAGGAGCAGGCGCACCTCTTCGCGCGCTTCTTCCGCGCGCGCAACGCCCCCGTGTCTGGTTTTGGCGGCCTGGGCCTGGGGCTCTACATCTGCCGGGACATCATCGAGCGGCACGGCGGCCACATCTGGGTGGAGAGCGAGCTGGGGCGCGGCTCCGCGTTCCATGTGTCGCTGCCCATCCTGTCCACGCGCCCGCTCCACGAAGCGCACGTCTGAGCGGCCCCCGTGCCGCCCGGAGGCAGGCCGGCGGGCGGCCGGCGCCCGTCAGCCATTCATCCCTCCGGTCCATGCCTACCGTGAGTACGGAGCAACACTGCATGGAGGGAGACATGATCCAGTCGAGCTGGCGTCGGGTCCTCGCGGGATTCCTGGGAGCGGGCCTGCTGGTGCTGGGAGGCTGCAGCTCCGGCCGCGCCAGCACGAAGGTGGAGGAAGACTGGCTGGCGCGCGTCCCCGAGGCGCAGATGGAGGAGGTGCGCAAGGCGCGGCTCGTCCAGGACAAGGCGCGGGACGAGGTGGCTCGCGCCGAGGTGGCCGTGAAGGATGGGAAGCAGGCGGTGGAGGTGGCCCGTGCCCGGGTGGACGCCACGGAGGCGCGCATGAAGACGGACGAGGCCGCGCTGAAGGCGGCCCGGGAGACGGCGCGAGCAGCGGACATCTCCCGTGCCGAGGCGGCGGTGCGGGAGTCGGACCTGGAGCTGACCGCGGCCCAGGCGGAGGTCGACTTCCGCGAGCGGGCGGTGAAGACGCGGGAGGCGCTCCAGGAGATGAGGGACCGCGAGCTGGCGGTGGCCGACGCGGAGCTGGCCCAGGCCGAGTACCTGGCCCTGCTGCGCAGTGGAGACGTCCGGGCGAGGGAGCTCTCCGCGGCGGACTTCTCGGATGCGCTCCAGAAGGCGCGCAGCGAGGCCTGGGAGACCCAGCAGCAGGTGGACGCCCTCCTCCAGCAGCAGCGGCAGTCGCAGGCGCGCTGGCGTCAGCTCGATGCCCAGCTGCGGGCCTACGGCGGCGGCGGGCGGCAGTAGGAAGCGGGGCAGCCGACGGCAGCTCCCCCTGGCTACTTCGCGGGGGTGAGCACGCGCACGCCCCAGGCGGGCAGGTCGAGCGTGAGCCCGTCGGGGCCGGACTGAACGGGCACGGGCTCGCCCGAGAGTTCGTCCTGGAGCGCCCCACGGAAGCCCGGCGGAGGTTTCACCTGCACGGCCTGGGGGCTCGCGGCCCAGTTCATCACCACCAGCACGGGCTCGCTGCCGTTCTCACGCGGGCGCAGGTACACGAGCGCGCTCTCCGGACCGGTGTCAACCAGGGAGAAGCGCGGCGAGCGCAGCGCCGCGAGCCGCTTCCGCAACGCGATGAGGCGCGCGTAGTACGGCCGCAGGCGGTGGGGGTCAGGGCGATCGCATCTTCCTGGCAGTTTGGGGTAGGAGTTACGCGGAGTTACCGGGTGGGTTGGACAGGAGTGGGGG
>NZ_JAIQDG010000013.1 GCF_020037125.1 Myxococcus sp. RHSTA-1-4 | reverse complement strand
GCGGAGCTCCTCGCCGACCTCGTGAAGGCCACGCCCGGCGACGAGGGCAAGTGGTTCGCGGCCGCGAAGGACGCCGGGCTCTACGACGAAGCTCTCGCGCTCGCGAGCCGCACGCCGTGCGACCCCAAGACGCTCACGCGTGCCGCACGCGACTACGCGGAGGACCAGCCAGCGTTCGCCGTCGGCGTCGGGCTGCTCGCGCTGTACTGGCTGGTGCAGGGCTACGGTTACGAGATCACGGGCGCCGACGTGTGGGCGGCGTACCGGTCGGCGCTCGTCGCCGCCGAGCGCCACGGCAGTGCCGCGGAGGTGAAGGACCGAATCCGCAAGATGGTCGCAGCGGAAGGTACGCGCGATGGGTTCGTGTTGAAGGTGCTCGGCAGGGAGCTGGGGCTGTGAGGGAGCGCGCGCGGAGAAGCGACACTCGATCGTCTCGAGGTTCGTCCATTCGCCCTCGTCGTCCGCCTCCCAGCCGCGCCGACTCCAGCGCCTACTCGATGCATGCCGAGGCCCTCCCCTCCTACACACGATTCAGGACCTGACCCGGACCGGTGACCTCCTTGAACTTCACCCCCGTGGCACCCGCGCGCTCCAGAGCCTCATTGATGTCTACGAACACGATGAGCGCAACGTGCCATCCCCAGGTACGAAACACCTTTGCATCGCCCACCTTCGTGGGGTCGATGCGCATGCCCGAGACGGAGGAATACTTGCCGACCTTCTCCGGCAGTCCATCCTCCTCGGTCCAGTAACGCACCTCCGCGGACGCCTTGTCGGCGATGCACTTCACGATGCGGATGACGTTCAGGATGAAATACGGATCCGATTGCCCCTCGATGCTCACCGGAATGAGCTGCACATCCGCGGGGGCCAGCTCCGTGAAGATGGACGCCGCGCGGGCGTGGACGACAGGGATGCCAAAGGCCGCGTGAGAGAAATCGAGCGGCCTGCCAGGAGACCTGATGGGGGCTACGGGGCGTTTCGGGAAGTGCGCGGGCTCCCCTCTCTTGAGGAGCCAGGGCCAGACCTCCTTGCCCCCTTCAGCGTCGGTGAGCTTCCCCAGCTCCCAGCGTCCAGGGAGATAGACGTCGTCAGAGAGCTCGAAGTAGCGCGGCGCCATGGTGAACTCGTAGCGTCACGCGCTCCGGGTCGCCAGCTGTTGTGCCAGGTGTTCTCGGATGAGATCCTCCGAGCCAGATTCTGAATTAACGCGCGATTGGGTTGGTTGGAGGGTGATAGCGAACTGGTTGATTGAATTGCGCATAGGCCGCAGCGTCGCCGGCAATAGGGGCCTACGTCTCGATGGCGACCGGAACGCCGACCTGCTGGGCCACCGGGGTCCAGATGTCCGTCTCGACGCCGGGTGTCTCGATGGAAACGACGAGGGCGTACCGCGCGCCCTTCTCGCTCCGGTCCCGCTTCGGCTGATCCTTCCACCAGCCGCTCACCGGGTAGATACCGATGACACCACGCTCGGCGAGGTCGGCGGCGAAGCCCTGCAGGATATCTGAGTGAATCGAACCGTGGTTGCGGGCCTGCTCGCCGAGGTACCACTCCGACGAATCGCCGCCGGTCGCGGGCTTCGCCTCGTCCTCGTCGAGCGCGCGCCGGTTGAGCCGCTTGCGGAACTCCTCGACGGACTCGGTCGGGCCCTTCACCTCGAAACGGAGGGCATGCGACGCGTAGCAGTGACGCTTCTTCCAGCCGCGGCGCCCCGGATTCGGCTCGACGAAGTAGGAGAGTGTCACGCGCAGCCGCACAGGTGTCTCACCGAGGCCTTGCAGCACCTCGCGCGGCCAGGGCAGATCGAACAAGTGCATCTCGCGCATCTTCCCGTCGACGAACGGCCGGATGCTGCCCTGCGCGATCAGCGTGAGCGCGTCGCCTGCGCTCCTCAGAGCTCGGCTGAGACTCGGCACCCCGAATCCATAGCGACGCACGAGGCGCGCGCGGGCGCGCTTCCCGCTCGCACCTCGCAGGTGCGTCTGCATCCGCGCCGTCCACTCGGCCGAGTGAACAACGAGCGCACGCACGGCCTCGGGCCAGAGCGTTGGGTACTCGGCCGCGATGATGGCGGCCATGCGCGCGGCCTGCGCGGTCGCCGCGCTCGTCGCCCAACTCAGGACGAGCGGCTTCTGCGCGGGCTGGTAGTGGGTGGAGAGCAGGCACAGGTCGGGGCACGGGAAGTCGACCTCGCCCTTGGCGTTCTTCACGATGTTGCCGCCCTCGAAGACGACGTCCGGCTTGATGGGCCAAGCATCGGCGAACACGACCCCCGTCGTACTCCATGGCGAGAGGTCACCCGCGTGCGCCACGGGCTGCCAGCCGCTCCATTGCGGATCCTGGACGATGGCCTTCTCGGTGAACGCGCCGACAGTCAGCGCGTTCCACGCCTGCGCCGGGTCGTGGACCGCATCGGTGTCACTACGCTCGAGGTGCGCGATCTGGAGCGCACTCCCATCGACGTTCCCGGCGCTCACGACGAAGAGTCGGCGGACGGGTTCGTTGCCGTCATCGAGGTACACGAGGCCCTTGCTGCTTGCATCGAGCGCTCGTCCTGCGGCCAACGCATCGACCGCAGCCGACCACGACGTCGGCTGGCCACGATCTCGCTCGTCGAGCGCCGTCACAGCCATGGAGAAGCAACGCTGTCGGTCGGGAGCCTGGATTTCGACGCGGCTCGTCGCCTCCGCGGTGATGGCTCCGTACAGCTCGGGCGGGTTCTGGCCGTTCGGAGGCAAGATCTTCACGGACTCGAGCCCGTGGCGGAGCTGCACCGGCCCCGAGCCAGCCAACACCGGTGTCAGGTCACCGTAGAGAGCGAGGCCGGCCATCTCGGTACCGTGGCCGTCGTGGTCGTGTGCGCCCCAAGCAGGCTCGCAGGTGTGACAGTCGGACGCCGCGAGCGATGCCGCGAGGAGCGGGTGGCCACGGGTCACGCCGGTGTCGAGCACGCAGACCGCGGGTGCGGCGGCCGCGGGCGGCGTCGTCCGCGCGCTCAGCTCCTCGACCCAGTCTCCCTGTTCATCGGGCGCCATGTCGGAGAAGACCGTCGCGGTTTCCTTCGCGCGGCGCACCTCCGCCAGGTCGTTGAGCACGTCAATGGAATCAGAGAGCTGCTCCGCTGTCGCGCGAACCAGCGTGACGATGCGGTCGTCGAACTGCAGGCGGCGCGCGGCCACGTCAACCTGCCTGCGCCCGGCGAACTCCATGAGCCGTGCGAGCTCACTACCGTCTTGCCGACGCAGCCAAACCTCCCACCAGATCGTCTCGTGATCCTCCGGGTAGACCTCGGGCGCGTCCGTCCAGAGGCCGCGGAGCGTTGAGAGCCGCAACGCGGCCACAGGGTCGAGCATTTCCTCGTGGCGTCGCTCGCCCTTCGACTTCGGCGTCGTCTTCGCGTAACGCTCGAAGCGCGTGACGAAATGCTTCACCTTTCCTTCGGGGACGAAGACCGTCGCGCGCTCGACTCGCCGCAGCTCTGCCTCCTCTGTCTGTGAGTGGCTGACCGCGACAAGCTCGATACCCTGCCGTGCATCTTCGAGCGACGAGAGATTCAGGGGCACGCCGGGCTGGCTCTCGAACTGCACGTAGAGCCCCGGCACTGCGCCGTGAACCTGGATTCCGGCGTCGGTTCGACGCTGGTGCGCCTCCACGACAGCCGACTCAAGCGCCTGCTTGAGCGCCTTGCCATGCGCCGCTCGGCTTGCAGGAGCCGGTGGCTTCGGGATGTCGATCTTCCGCCCGTGCGGCTTGTAGGCCTCGGCCGTCGGCTTGCCGGAGACGATAATGTGCTTGCGGTTCCGAGGAGCGGCCACGCGTCAATCTCCGTGACGAG
The DNA here is from genome assembly GCF_020037125.1 of Myxococcus sp. RHSTA-1-4. Taxonomy (GTDB): domain Bacteria; phylum Myxococcota; class Myxococcia; order Myxococcales; family Myxococcaceae; genus Myxococcus. The sequence continues at coordinate 244,205 of NZ_JAIQDG010000013.1, read as the reverse complement.
CTACGCGTGCGTACCGCGCCGTTCCTCAAGAGCGAGGACGAGTTCGGTGTCACAAACTGCGGTGGAGTGGTCGAGGATCGCGTTCTTCGCCGCCTGCTCGCAGGCCATGGCGATTTCGGCGTGACTGAGCCCCTCGGAGGCCTTCACGGCGGCACCCCAGTCGATCGCCGACGTGTCCATCAACCCGAGGCGCGCTCGCATCACGCGCGCCGCGATGTCTCCGGTAGGCAGGGTGTACTCAAGCACGGCATCGAAACGACGGAAAAGCGCCCGATCGAGCAGGCCCACGTGGTTCGTAGCTCCGAGCACGAGGCTGTCAGACTCGTCCTGCTCCAGGAACTGGAGGAAGGAGTTGAGCACGCGACGAATCTCGCCGACGTCGTTCTTGCTGCCGCGCTCTCCCCCCAGGGCGTCGAACTCGTCGAAGAAGTACACGCCTCGCGTCGACTGAATCGCATCGAACACGAGCCGCAGCTTGGCGGCGGTCTCGCCCATGTACTTCGTGATGAGACCATCGAGCTGAATGCTGAAGAGAGGCAGGCCCAACTCGCCCGCGAGAGCCGCTGCAGTCATCGTCTTGCCGGTACCAGGCGGGCCGACGAGGAGGAGTTTCCGCATGGGGACGAATCCGTGCTCGCGAATTCGATCCCGTTGGCGCTGCTCATTGAGAATCCGGTCGAGGCGAGTGCGCAACACGTCGGCGAGGGCCATGTCGACGACACGGGTCTTTGGGTAGCTGACCGTGAGCAGGCCCGCCAACTCGCCTCGTGGCTGGGCCAGCGGGACGGCCTTCGGGCCACGGACCGGTTCGACCTCCTTCGCACGTGCCTTCACCTGATCGACGAGTTCGCGCAGTTCCTGGGCGAACTTGCCGTGGCCGCTTCGTGCCGCCTGCGCGGCGACCTGCATGGCGATCGCGTAGAAGCGCGTGTCGTCGCCATCGGCGTGGCTCCGGATGAGCGCTTTGACCTGGTCCGCGGTTGCCATGACTCCCTTCTTTGTAGCCTGAGCACCAGCCCAGGAGCCATCGCAAGCACTGGACCCCAGCCAGCGCCCAAAAGGTGAAGGCCCTGGAGCCCCCAGCTTTCGCCAAGGACTCCAGGGCCTTCTATGGTCGGGGCGACAGGATTTGAACCTGCGACCACTTGCACCCCAAGCAAGTGCGCTACCAGGCTGCGCTACGCCCCGGCACTGCTGCTGCCGTCGTGAAACGGTGCGCCCTTATGCCCCCACATGACGCCCAGGTCAAGCAAGAGCAGCAGGCCACCGTGGGAAAACTCACCCCTCGCCGTCCTCCATTCCCTCCTCGTCGAAGTCCTCGCCCCGGGCCTCCGCCGCGTCCGCCGCCGCTTCTTCGCGCGCGTCGATCTCCGCGTGGTTCTCCGGCGGCGCCTCGCCGTTCAGGGCGCTCTTCAGCACCTGGCTCGGCCGGAAGGTCAGCACCCGGCGCGCCGAGATCTCGATCTCCTTCCCGGTCTGCGGATTCCGCCCCACCCGCGCCTTCTTCTGGCGCACCTGGAAGTTGCCGAACCCGGAGATCTTGATCTTGTCCCCGCGCTCCAGCGTCTCCTTCAAGGTGTCGAACACGAGCTCCACGATCTCGGCCGACTCCTTCTTCGAGAAGCCGACCTTCTCGTAGACGCCCTCGATGATGTCCGCCTTCGTCATGCGATTCCTCGGGATGCCCTCGGTGCGATGAACGCGAGGGCACTGTCGCAGCCTTCCCGGAGACGTGTCAACCCTCTGACTTCATTCAGGAATTCAGGCCCGCAGCGCCGCCCCCAGCCGCTGCTTCACCTGCTCGACGATGCGCTGGTGCGCCTCGTTGACCTCCACGTCGGTCAGCGTCCGCTCGGGCGCCCGGTAGCGCAGCGCGTACGCCAGGTTCTTCTGCCCCTCCGGAATCGGCTTGCCCGTGTACACGTCGAACACCTGGGCGTCCTCCACCAGCGGCTTCCCCACCTCCAGGATGACCCGCCGCACCTCGTCGTTCGGCAGCTCCACCGGCACCACCACCGCCAGATCCCGCAGCACCGCCGGGAAGCGCGGCAGCGGGTGGTACTCGGGCACCAGCCGGGCGGCCGCGTACAGCGGGTCCGTGTCCAGCTCGAAGGTGAACACTCCCTCCGGCAGTCCCAGCGCCTTCACCACGCGCGGGTGCAGCTCGCCCACGTACCCCAGCAGCGTGCCGTCCGCCGTCTTCACCTGCGCACACGCCCGCGGGTGGTACGCCGGGTGCTCACCCGGAGTGAAGGTGGCCCCGTCCACGCGCAGCGCGCCCAGCACCGCCTCCAGCGCCCCCTTCGCGTCGTAGAAGTCCGCCTTCGCGTCCTTCTGCGTCCAGCTCCGGCCACCGCCGCGCAGGCCCCACACCAGGCCGCCCACGCGGTGCACCTCGCGCGCCGCCGGCCGCTGGCCCTGCCCACCCTCCGCGTCCCGGAAGTAGGCCCGGCCCGTCTCGTAGATGGCCACCGACTCCACCTGGTGCCGCACGCTGCGGGACAGGTTCTCCAGCAGGCCCGGCAGCAGGCTGGTGCGCATCACCGACTGCTCCGCGCTCAGCGGGTTCAGCAGCGCCACCGGCTGCTCCTTCCCGCCCAGCACCTCCAGGCTCTTCGGCGCGACGAACGAGTAGTTCACCACCTCGTCCAGCCCCGCCCCCGCCAGCGCGTGCCGCATCCGCCGCTCCGCCTCGACGTGCGCCGGCTCCGGCGCCAGCTCGGGCAGCCCGCGCGGCAGCGTCGCGGGGATGTTGTCGTAGCCGTACACGCGGGCGACCTCTTCCATCAGGTCCTCCTCGCGCTCCACGTCCACGCGGGCCCGGGGCACCTCGTACGTCACCTGCCCCGTCCCCTCCTCCACCGCCTTGAAGCCCAGCGCCGCCAGAATCCGCCGCACCTCCGGCTCCGCCACCGCCACGCCCAGCACCTTCTCCACCCGGCCAAAGCGCAGCGTCACCTTCCGCGGAGGCTTCGGCGCCGGGTACACGTCCACACGCCCCGGGGCCACCGTGCCACCGGCCAGCTCCGCGATGAGCTGCGCCGCCCGGTCAATCGCCGGCACCACCGCGTCCAGGTCCGCCCCGCGCTCGAAGCGGTGCGACGCCTCCGTGTGCAGCACGTGACGCTTCGCCGTCCGCCGCACCCCGGAGCCCACGAAGTTCGCCGACTCCAGCACCAGGCGCTTCGTGCCCTGCGTCACCTCGCTGTCCCCGCCGCCCATGACGCCCGCGAGCGCCTGCGCCCGCGTCCCGTCCGCGATGACCAGGTCATCCGGGTCCAGCGTCCGCTCCTTGCCGTCCAGCGTCGTGAGCTTCTCGCCCTTCCCCGCCATGCGGACCACGATTTCCTGCCCGCCCAGCTTGTCCAGGTCGAACGCGTGCAGCGGCTGGCCGTACTCCAGATTCACGTAGTTGGTGACGTCCACCACGTTGTTGATGGCGCGCACGCCGCACGCCTTCAGCCGGTCCTGCATCCACTGAGGGGACGGGCCAATGGTGACGTTCTCCACCACCCGCGCCACGTAGCGGGGGCACCGGTCCGGAGCGTCCACGCGCACCTTCACCCGCTCCGCCGCCGGCGTGCCGGACTCGGCCGGCTTCGGCTGGGGCACCTTCAGCGCGGAGCCCGTCACCACGCCCACCTCGCGCGCCACGCCCAGGTGGCTGAGCGCGTCCGGCCGGTTCGGGGTGACGTTCACCTCCAGCACCACGTCGTCCAGGCCCAGGGCCTCGGCGATGGGCATGCCCGGCTTCGCGTCCGCGGAGAGGATGAGCAGCCCGCTGGACTCCTCGCTCAGCCCCAGCTCCTTGGACGAGCAGAGCATGCCGAAGCTGTCCACGCCGCGCAGCGCCGCCTGCTTGATGTCCGCGCCGTTGGGCAGCTTCGTGCCCACCGTGGCCAGCGGCACCTTGTCGCCGACCTTGTAGTTCTTCGCGCCGCACACCACCTGCACGAGCGCCGTCCCGCCGATGTCCACCTGCGTGACGGACAGCTTGTCCGCGTTGGGGTGCTGCACGGACTCCTTGATCTGCGCCACCACCACGCCCCGGAGCCCCTCGGACGGACGCTCCAGGCCCTCAATCTCCAGGCCCGCGGCGGTCAGCTTTCGCGCCAGCTCGTCCTCGGACGGCGGCAGCGCCACGTAATCACCCAGCCACTTCACCGAAATCTTCACAGGTCCACCCTCTTGCCCAACGGCTGGAACTCGGAGGCCCGGCCTCCCCGCCTCGCTCCGAGGCGGGGCCGCGGCCCCCACGGGACTCAGAACTGCTCGAGGAAGCGCGCGTCGTTCTCGAACATCATCCGCAGGTCGTCGATGCGGTAGCGCAGCATGGCGATGCGCTCCACGCCCATGCCGAACGCGTAGCCCGTCACCTCGCTCGGGTCATAACCCGCCGCGGTGAAGACGTTGGGGTGCACCATGCCGCTGCCCAGCACCTCCAGCCACCCCGTCTGCTTGCACACCCGGCAGCCCTTCCCGCCGCACGAGGTGCAGGAGATGTCCACCTCCGCGGAGGGCTCGGTGAAGGGGAAGAAGGACGGGCGGAAGCGCGTGCGCGTGGCCGAGCCGAAGAAGGCCTTCACGAACGCGTCCAGCGTGCCCTTCAGCTCGGCGAACGTCACGTCCCGGTCCACCAGCAGGCCCTCCACCTGGTGGAACATGGGCGTGTGGGTGATGTCCGAGTCGCGCCGGTACACGCGCCCCGGCATCACCGCGCGGATGGGCGGCTTGCGGTTGAGCATGTACCGCACCTGCACCGGCGAGGTGTGCGTGCGCAGCAGCACCGGGCTGTCCGCCTTGCGCGCGTGGCCCAGCGAGGCGTCGTCCACGTAGAACGTGTCCTGCATGTCCCGCGCGGGGTGGTCCTTCGGCAGGTTCAGCGCCTCGAAGTTGAAGTAGTCCAGCTCGATTTCCGGGCCGCTGGCCACGTCGAAGCCGAGCCGGGAGAACGTGCGGACGATGTCCTCCATGGTCCGCGACACCGGGTGCCGGCTGCCCGGCCGCACCGTCCGCCCCGGCAGCGTCACGTCCAGCCCGGGCCCCTTGAGCTGGGCCTCCAGCGCCGCGTCCTCCGCGCGCTTCACCGCCTCGGCGAGCAGCTTCTCCAGCTCCGCCTTGACGGTGTTGGCCACCTCGCCCAGCGCCCGCCGCTCCTCGGGGGGCAGCTTGCCCATGCCGCCCAGCACGCCGGACAGCTCGCCCTTCTTGCCCAGGTAGCGGACCCGAAGCGCCTCCACCACGGGCAGCTCCGACGCGACGCCGATCTCCCGCCGCGCCGCCTCCGCCAGTGCCAGCAACCGATCCCGCATGGACTTCCGCCTCCGTTCCAGGCCCCGTGTGCCCTTGGGCTCGGGGCAAAAAGAAAGGGCCGCCCCGGAGAGGCAGCCCGTTCACTCACCCGGACGGGGCGGCCGGCTCGAAGCCACCGCCCCACCCGTCTTGTCGCCAGCCCTGCCGGGCCGGCGTGTCTCAGGCCGCCTTCACGCTGTTGGCGACGGCCGCGAAGCCCGAGGGGTCCGCGATGGCGATGTCCGACAGAACCTTGCGGTTCAGGTTGATGCCCGCCTTGGACAGGCCGGCGATCAGCTTCGAGTAGGACAGGCCCACGGTGCGAGCCGCCGCGTTGATGCGGACGATCCACAGCCGGCGGAAGTCCCGCTTGCGCTGCATGCGGTCGCGGCTGGCGTAGTCCAGCGCCCGCTCAACCGCCTGGTTGGCGCGCTTGTAGCAGTTCTTGCGACGGCCACGGTAGCCCTTGGCCAGCTTCAGAATCCGATTACGACGGCGACGAGCCTTGAAACCCTTCTTGACGCGCATGACACACTCACTTCCAGACTGCGTAGTTTAGAGCCCCCCGGCACCGGCGTACCGCCGCTCCGACGAGGCCACGCGAACCGCGTACTTCAGACTCTTCACGCCCCGTAGGGGAACATCTCCTTGATGACCTTCTTCGCGTCCATGTCGCGGAGATGGCTGGTGCCGCGGTTGCCGCGCTTCTGCTTCGGCGTCTTGGCGTGGGTGAAGAGGTGCTTGCCGTAGGCCTTGCCGTGCTTGACCTGGCCGCTCTTCTTCACCTGGAACCGCTTCTTCGCACCACTGCGGGTCTTCAACTTCGGCATCGTCCTGATCCTTCCTCACTCAGTGCCGTCAGCTCCGCTGCCTCGGGCGTTGTCAATCGGGGCCGCGGTAAGAGCCGACAGCCTGTACCACTATTTCGTCTCGGCGGGTGAGGAAGCTGGTGCCGCCGGGGCCACCGCCGCCTGGGGGACCGCGCTCCCCTCGGGGCGGCCCACCGGCCGCCCCCCACCCTGATTGCCCGCCGCCACCGGCGCGCCACCCGCCACCAGGACCTCGTTCTTGCCGTCGCCCTTCTTGCTCGCCGCCTCGGCCTGTTGCCGGGCCAGCTCGCGCGCCCTCGCCGCCACCTTCGGGTTGGGAGCCAGGATCATGAACATCTGCCGCCCCTCCATCCGGGGCGCCTGCTCCACCACCGCCACTTCCTTCAGGTCCTTCGTCACGTCGTCCAGGATGGCGGTGCCCTGCTCCTTGTGCGTGATTTCACGCCCGCGGAACATGATGGTCACCTTCGCCTTGTTGCCCTCCTCCAGGAAGCGGCGGACGTTGCGGACCTTGAACTCGTAGTCGTGTTCCTCCGTCTTCGGGCGGAGCTTCACCTCCTTGAGGTGAACCACGACCTGCTTCTTCTTTGCTTCGGAGGCCTTCTTCTTCTCCTCGTACTTGAACTTGCCGTAGTCCATGATCTTGCAGACTGGCGGCTTCGCCATCGGGTTGACCTCGACGAGGTCCAGCCCCTCTGACTGAGCGCGCTCCAGCGCTGCTTCGATCGGCAATACGCCAAGCTGCTCGCCCCCCGAGCCTACGACCCGGACCTCACGAGCACGGATTCGACGGTTCGTTCTTTGGTCGCGAACGATAGGAGAATCCTCCGAAGGGCCGGCACCATATCCAGGTGCGACCCAGAGTCAAGACCCCACCGGCACGCACCGGCCGGGTCTGACCTCCCGCTCACGGCAGGGCGGCCTCCTTCGCCAGGAGGGCCTCGAAGTCCGCCAGCTTCATGGTCTTCAGGTCCTCGCCGCCGTACCGGCGGGGCGCCACGGCCCCCGCCTCGACCTCGTTGTCGCCCACCACCAGGGTGAAGGGCACCTTCTGGATCTGGGCCTCGCGAATCTTGGCGTTGAGCGTCATGCCGCGCTCGTCCAGCTCCACCCGGTAGCCCCTGGCGCGCAGGTCGTCCCGCACCTTCCGGGCGTAGTCGAGCTGACGGTCCGCCACGGTGACGAGCGTCGCCTGCACCGGGGCCAGCCACGCCGGGAAGGCGCCGGCGAAGTGCTCGATGAGGATGGCGGTGAAGCGCTCGAAGGAGCCGAAGATGGCGCGGTGGAGCACCACGGGGCGGTGCTCGGCGTTGTCCTCGCCCACGTACGTCAGGTCGAAGCGCTCCGGGGCCAGGTAGTCCAGCTGCATGGTGCCGAGCTGCCAGCGGCGGCCGATGCTGTCCGACACCGCGAAGTCGATCTTCGGGCCGTAGAAGGCACCGTCACCCGGGGCCAGCTCGTACTGGAGGCCCAGCGACTCGAGCGCCGCCTTGAGTCCGCCCTCGGCGCGGTCCCACAGGGAGTCATCGCCCAGGCGCTGCTCGGGGCGGGTGGACAGCTTCACCGCATAGGTGAGGCCCACCGCCTTGTAGACGCGGTCCAGCAGCTTCACGAAGCGCCGCACCTCGTCGGTGATCTGGCTCTCCATGCAGTAGATGTGCGCGTCGTCCTGGGCGAACTGGCGCACGCGCGTGAGGCCGCCGAGCGAACCCGCCGCCTCGTTGCGGTGCAGCACGTCCTGCGTGTGGAAGCGCAGCGGCAAGTCCCGGTAGCTGTGCTTCTTGAAGCCGTAGAACAGGTGGTGCGACGGGCAGTTCATCGGCTTGAGGGAGAAGTCATGCTCGCCGGACTCGTTGTCCAGCACGAGGAACATGTTCTCCTTGTACTTGCCCCAGTGTCCGCTGGTCTCCCACAGCCCCTTGTTGAACATCAGGGGCGTCTTGATCTCCACGTAGCCGTCCTCGGCCGTGAGCTCGCGCATCCAGTTGGAGAGCGTCTGGTAGAGCGCGGTGCCCTTGGCCGTCCAGAAGGCGGCGCCCGGCGCGTACTGGTGGAAGTGGAAGAGGTCCAGCTCCTTGCCCAGCTTGCGGTGGTCGCGCTTCTTCGCCTCCTCGATGCGCGTCAGGTACTCCTGCAGGGCCTTCTTGTCGAAGAAGGCCGTGCCGTAGACGCGCTGGAGCATGGGGTTGCGGTGGTCGCCGCGCCAGTACGCGCCGCTGGACGAGAGGATCTTGATGACGCCGATCTTCCCGGTGCTCGGGGCGTGGGGCCCCAGGCAGAAGTCCACCCAGTCACCGTGCGAGTAGAGGGTGAGCGTCTTGGCGCCCTTGGCGGCGATGTCCTTGACGATCTCCACCTTGAACTTCTCGCCCTTCTCCTCGAAGAGGCGCACGGCCTCGTCCATGGAGATTTCCGTGCGGACGAAGGCCAGGTCGCGCTTCAGCTCGGCGTTGGCCTCGGCCTCGATCTTCTCCAGGTCCTCGGGGGTGAAGGGCTTCTCGCGGAAGAAGTCGTAGTAGAAGCCCTCCTCCGTCGCGGGACCGATGGTCACCTGCGTGCCGGGGAAGAGGCGCTGCACGGCGCTGGCCACCACGTGGGCGGCGTCGTGACGGATGAGCTCCAGGGCTTCGGGGCTCTTCGGCGTGAAGATCTGGAGCTTCGCGTCCTCTTCCAGCTTCCGGGCCAGGTCCATGTCCTGGCCATTCACCCGGGCGAAGAGGGCGGCCTTGGCCAGGCCCGCCCCGATGCTCTCACGCACGAAGTCCGCGATGGTGGTCCCCCGGGCGGTCTGCTTCTGGCTTCCGTCGGGGAGCGTCACCGTGATCATGTCGGACATGCGAGACCTCGGAAAAACAGCGGGCGGCAGGCTCTTGAGAAGCCATGCCGCCCGCTGGATGAATCTTCGAACTGTTGGGTCGTAGTGGGATCGAACCACTGACCCCTACCGTGTCAAGGTAGTGCTCTACCGCTGAGCTAACGACCCGTTGCTGCTGAAGTGCGGGCGGGAATAGCAGCGGGCTCCCGCGGCTGTCAAGGAAACACGTCGGGCCCCCTCACCTCTTCCCATCCAGCAACACGCGGACCCGCGCCATCACCGCGTCGAACATGGCCGGGGTGAGGCGGCCCGTCTGCGTGTTCTGCTGGCTGACGTGGTAGCAGCCCATGAGCGTCCGCCCGCCCGGCAGGCGCACCTCGGCTCCGTGGCCAAAGGCGGGCCGGGGGGAGGACAGCTCCACTCCGGAGCGCTCCAGCGAGGCGAGCGCGGCGTTCCAGCCGATGGCCCCCAGCGCGAGCAGCACCCGGCCGGGCAGCAGGGCCATCTCCCGGTCCAGGAAGGGGGCGCACCGGGCCAGCTCCTCGGGCAGCGGCTTGTTGTCCGGCGGGGCGCAGCGGGCCGCGGCCACGATGAAGGCGTCCTTCAGGGTGAGCCCGTCCTCGCGGTGCTCGCTGTGCGGCTGGTTGGCGAAGCCGGCGCGGTGCAGGCCGGCGAACAGGAAGTCCCCGGAGCGGTCTCCCGTGAACATCCTCCCCGTCCGGTTGGCCCCGTGGGCCGCCGGCGCCAGCCCCACGATGATGAGCCGCGCCCCGGGGTCCCCGAAGCCCGGCACCGGCCGGCCCCAGTAGTTCCAGTCGCGGTAGGCCCGGCGCTTCACACGCGCCACCTCCTCGCGCCACTCCACCAGCCGCGGGCAGGCCCGGCACGCCACGATCTCCTTGTGCAGCTTCTCCAGCTTCGTCGTCACTGCCTGCTCCCGTTGCCTCGCACCGCCGCCTCCAGCCGCTCCACCCACCGGCGCGCGTTCGCCAGCGCCGCCGGGCCCGCGCCCACCTCCAGCTCCAGCTCGACGTCCGGCACCCGGCTGAACAGCGCCACCAGCGCCGCGTCGTCCGGAGGCCCCGACACCCGGACCCGCCTCCCCATTCCGCAGGGAGGCCCGTCCACCGGGGTGCCCGCGTTGACCCGCACGGTTACCCGGGTTCGGGCGGCTCGCAGGGGGACGGGCAGGACTTCCTCGGGGCAGGCCCGCGCGGTGAGGGGGGCTTCGGTCGTGGTGGCGTCCCCGGCTGAGAGCGCGCCCTCCTCGCGGGCCGCCAGCCGAGAGGCCCCAGGCTGCCCGGTGCTCCCGGCTCCCTCGGCAGGGAACGCGCCCTCGCTCCGAGTTCCCGGCGCCCCGGCCAGGACGAGCACCTTCGCGCCGGGCAACTGCGCCAGCTCGCCCCACCCCGCCAGCGTCGCGTCCGTTTCACCCGGCATCCAGGTCACCCGGGCGGGGCGGAGCGCGGCCACCCTCCGGGCCACCTCCGCATCCAGCGGGCCTCGCACGTCCACGGCCACCGGGCGCGGCCCCAGCCGGTGGTGCCAGCCAGCGCCCTTCCCCAACGTCCCCGCGTCCACCCATGCCCCGGCCCGGGGCGCCCGGCGGAGCTGCTCCGCGTGAGCCTCCAGCAGCGGCGGGCGGAACAGCACATACGCCTCCGGGAAGAGCGCCACCGCCTCCACCGTGGAGTCGCGCAGCATGTTGGAGCGCGTGCGCAGCCACAGCACCGTGCCGCCACCAGCCAGGGCGCGCAGCGTGTCCGCGTCCACCGACTCGTCCACCACCAGGTGGAGCCGGTAGCCCGGGAGCGTCAGTCCCTCGGGCCCCGGCCCGGACGGCGCCTGGGCCAGCAACGCCGCCAGCAATACGGCCACGGCCGTCACGGCGAGTCAGCCTCTCCCGTGTACGCCGACGTGCGCCGGTAGCGCTGCGCCACCACGCGCAGCACCACCTTGAGGATGGCCGCCACCGGCACCGCCAGGAGGATGCCCACGAAGCCGAACAGCTCGCCGAACGCGAGGATGGCGATGATGACCGCCACCGGCGCCAGCCCCACCTTCTCTCCGACGATGCGCGGGGTGATGACGAACCCCTCCAGCATCTGCCCGATGACGAAGGTGCCCGCCACCACCGCGATCTGCCACGGCCCCTGCCACGACAGCATCAGCCCCACCAGCGACAGCAGGATGCCCACGCCCGTGCCCAGGTACGGCACCATGTTGCCGAACCCGGCAATCACGCCGATGACGATGGCCATGTCGATGCGCCCCATCGACAGGCCCGCCGCGTAGATGACCGACAGCACCGCGCCCACGATGAGCTGCCCGCGCACGAAGGCGGACAGCACCTCGTCCACCTCCGCGAAGCGCCGGCTGACCAGCGCCACCGAGCGCCGGGGCAGCAGGTCCTTCACGATGCCCACCAGCCGCGGGTAGTCCTGCAGGAAGAAGAAGGCCAGCACCGGCACCACCGCGAGCCCCAGCAGTGTGACCACGAACCGGGCCGTGTTGCCCGCGAAGCTCGCCAGGATGCGCGCCGCCGCTGGGCCCGCGCTCTGCACCAGCTCCGACGCCTGCTGGCCCAGCTCGGCGGCGCGCTGCCGCACCAGGTCCGGCAGCGAGCGGCCCAGCAGCTTCTCCACCCGTGGCACCACCTCGCTGCTCGCCCGGCGGAAGAAGTCCGGCAGCTTCGCCGCCTCCTCGCGGAACACCGGGATGAGGTACAGCACCGCCCCCGCCAGCAGCAGCGTGCCGGCCACGAAGACGAGGGTCGTCCCCCACGTCCGGTTCAGCCCGCGCTCCTCCAGCGCCGTCACCGTCGGGTTGAAGATGTAGGCCCCCGCCAGCGCCAGCAGCACCGGCACCGCCACCCCTCCGAACACGGAGAGCAGCGCGAACACCAGCGCCAGCGAGCCCACCATCGCCGCGGACCACCACAGGTCTATCTTCCTCGCCTCCCCCTCCGTCAGTCCGGCCTCCGGCATGAGCTGCCCGGTGGCGACGCGCCCCACGACTGGAGCGCTCGGTTGCCCGGCCGTCTTCGGGGCGGCGGTCGCCGTTGGTGCCGCCACGGCGTGAAGCACGGGAGCGGATGGGGCGGAAGGCCCGGCGGCGGGTGTCACGGCGGGGCGGGCAGTGGCTTTCTTACGGCGTCGGATGGCGTTCTCCTCTTCCGGGTCTGGACCGGGCTACGGCTTCTTCAAGCCTTGATTGCGCTTCACGAAAGCGCCGAACTCGTCGTCGCGCCGCTTCGGGTCCACCTGACGCGGGCATCCCCTGTCCCGTCGCATCACGGAGCACCTCCGCCAGGGGCCACCGCGGACCGGAGCTGGATGGTCAGCCTCGCCCGGGCCCCGCTGGGCTCGTAATACGTCGTGTACGGCCAGAAGCCCCGCTTCTTCACCTCGATGTGGTGCAGCCCCACGCCCACGCTCAACCCCTTCGGAGAGCCCGTGAAGTCGCTGCACAGCCCCTGGAGGACTCCGTCCAGGTACACCTCCGCGTCCTCCGGCTCGCAGCGCAGCGCCAGGTCCCCGCTCGGCTTGCCGGCGCCCGCCATCAGCTCGCGCGCCTTCGCCACGGACTCCGGCTCGCGCTCGCGTCCCGCACACCCGGACGCCGCCACCGCCACTGCCAGCCACGCACCGCGCATCAGCGGGCCAGCGTCAGCTCGACGGTGTTGCTCGTCACACCCGTCGCGCTGGCCTTGGTGGGGGCCTTGCAGCCGAGCGCCTCCGCGAGCTTCTTCTGGATCAGGGACATTCGCCGTGCCTCGAGGCGGGCTACTGGGTGACGATGACGACCCGGCCCTCGGCCAGGAAGCGCGTGTTGATCTCGGCCAGCGCCTTCGCGTCGTCCGAGGCGAGCACCAGGTCCGAGCCCTTCAACCCCGTGGCCTTCACCACCAGCGGCTTCTCGCCCACCAGCGAGGCCTTCTTCGCCGCCTCCAGGCTGTCGAACCAGGCCGCCACGCCGGTGGCCGCGCGGCTCTCGTCGGAGAGCGCCGCCGCGCCGTAGAGCGCCTTGCCCGCGCCGTCCAGCAGCCGGGGCGCCAGCACCGGCTTCACACCCAGGCCACGCGCGTCCACCACGAGGCCCGTGTACTTCTTCACACCTTCGGAGTTGAGGGGGATGGCCGCGTCCGGCGCGGGAGTCACCAGCGAGGCGGTGATGGCCGCCAGCGGCACCTCCACGTCCACCTCCACGCCGCTGTCCGAAAAGTAACGCTTGGCCACGACCTTGTAGCCGCGGATGGCGCCCTCCACGCGGCCACGGATCTCGTCGCGCGCCATCTCGTCCGCCACGGTGCGGCCCGCGCTGAGCTGGAGGCCCCTGGCCTGTTCGAGGAGATTGCGGAACGCGTCCATCTTCGCGGCCCGCTCCGCCCCCAGCCGCGCTTGCGCCGGGTTGGCCGCCTTCAGGTCCGGAGCCCCCGCGCCGGTCGCCCGGAGCACCTGCCCCTCCCAGTTGACGCCCGGAGTCGAGGGGCGCGCCACCTCAGCCGCGGCGGGTGCCGGGGCCTTCGCTTCCCTGCCCTGGCCCAGCGCCGTCAGCGGCACCGCCAGCAACATCCCCCACAGCGAACGCCTCACGGGAAATCCTCCAGTCCTCACCCGACTTCGCGGGTAGCCACAGGACAGAATGATCCACCATTCAAGGAGCCCGCTTCCAACGAAGTCAAGGCGCCCCCTTGGAGGGCGCCGCACCGCGTCAGTGCTCGCGACCGCCGTCACGGCCGTGTCGGTCGACGTAGGCGTCGATCATCCGGCGGTGACGCTCGGTAAGGAGCGTGAAGCGCACGCCGGAGCGCTCGCGCTTCGTCGACGAGGCCTCCACCCACTCCCGCACCACCTCGCCCTCGGCGTAGATGATCTCCTCGGAGCCGGGGAGCTGGAACTGGAGTCCCACGCGCTTCGCCTCGTGCTGGGGCTCGAGCAGGCGAGCGAGGCTCAGCCCCTCCGGGCTGATGTCCGCGGCCCGCGACATGTACGGCACGCCACCCATGTACTTGTTGAGGTAGATGTCGAGGGGCGCCCGCCTGGCCTTACGCTTGTCGCTCATCGCTTCGTCGCCTCCAGTGGTGCAACAGGCTGCTTCGGGGGTGATGCAACCTGGATTCACAGTAGAGGCGCGCGATGAACTCGCAAGAAAACGACCCGCTCCCGGCACGGCGGGCCGGGAGGCCTGCGCCGCCCGTGCTTTCTCGCTGCATTCTTCGCGCTTGCTTGCACCCGCGGCGGCGCTCGCCGTAATGCTGCGGCCCTCCCGTTCACCGGTTCCCATGAAAGGCGGAAGCATGCGTTCGATGTGGATGGCGGCCCTGGTGCTCGCGCTCGGCGCCCCCGTGGCCCAGGCGCAGTCCCCCAAGGCCTCGACGAAGTCCGAGCCCGCGGCCAGGACGCCCCCGGCCGCGCCCCCCGAGCTCGCCTCAGAGGACGCGAAGACCATCTACGCGCTCGGCGTCTCCGTGGGCCGGGACCTCTCCGGCTTCGCGCTCACCCCCGAGGAGGTGAAGATCCTCCAGCGCGGCATCGCGGACAGCATCGCCGGCACCGCGCCCGAGGTGGACGCGAAGGAGTACGGGCCGAAGCTCCAGGCGCTCGCGAAGTCCCGGCAGGCCCAGGCCAACACCGCCGCGCTGGAGCGCAATGCGAAGGAGCCCGGCGCCGTGAAGCTCCCCTCCGGCGTCATCTACCGCGAGACGCAGGCCGGCACCGGCAAGAGCCCCCGCGCCACCGACACCGTGAAGGTCCACTACGAGGGCCGGCTGGTGGACGGCACCGTGTTCGACAGCTCGGCCCGGCGTGGCATCCCGGTGGAGTTCCCGCTCAATGGCGTCATCCCCTGCTGGACGCAGGGGGTCGCGAAGATGAAGGTGGGTGGCAAGGCGAAGCTCACCTGCCCCGGCAACACCGCCTACGGCGAGCGCCCGCCCCCGGGCTCCCGCATTCCGCCCAACGCCGTCCTCGTCTTCGACGTGGAGCTGGTGGACATCCCCGGCGACACGTCCAAGGCGCCGTAGCGTCCGGCGCACCCGGGGCTCCATGACACCGGAGCCCCAGGCGCTCCGTCTGGCGCCGGCCTACCGCTTCAGCGCCGCTTCCGTGGCGCGCAGCAGCGGCTCCGCGCTCACCGGCGCGCCCGTGGCGTGGAGCATCCACTGGTCCGGCGTCACCGCGCCGTGCGAGGCCATCCGCTCGAACTCCGCGCCCAGCGGGCCCTTGCGGTGCAGGTGCTCCTCGATCTGGAACGCGATGAGGTGCCCCAGCGGATAGTCCGGCAGGTAGAGCGGGTAGCTGATCATGTGGCTGTAGATGCCCAGCAGCGCCGTGCCCTTCCCGCCCAGCACCGGCGCGTAGTACCGGTCCCACACGTCACGGGAGATGGCCACCACCGCGTCGCGCAGCTCCGCCGGCTTCGCGTCCGGGTGCTCGTACATCCAGTGCCACACCGCCATGTCCACCAGGGCGACGCCGGCAATCTCCCACGTCTGCCAGAAGTCGTTGAGCACCCGCTCGCGCTCGGCCGCCGCGTCCGGCCTGCCCAGGCCCAGCAGCTCCAGATCGCGCGCCTGGAACACGAAGGCCAGCGCCTCCGTGAAGGCGTTGTTGGGCACTCCCGCCAGCAGCGTGTGGTCCACCGAGTAGAGGCTGAACACCTGCTCCACGTTGTGCCCCAGCTCGTGCACCGCGATGTTGTAGCCCTTGTAGTCCATGCCCCCCTTCTCCACGCGCGTGCGCAGCCGGGGGAAGTCTCCCCGCCGCGCCGCCGGCTGCGCGTGGCCCGCACCGCGTGACGCATCCACCTGGATGCGCGCGGCCAGCCACTCCGCCTTCGCGCGCGTGAAGCCCAGGCCCTGGAGGATTCGGGGCATGTCCTTCGCGAAGGCCTCCGCCGTGGGGTAGCGCTTGCGCGTCAGCGCATCCAGCTCGGACTCCGGCCGCTTCCCTCCCGGCTTGAAGCCCGGGTACCACAGGTCCTGCGGCTCCAGCTTCCGGCCCAGCCGCGCCTCGATCTCCTTCGCCACCCGGGGCACCACCGGCGACTCCAGCACCTGCGTGAGCAGCGCCTTCACCCGCTCCTCCGGCAGCTCGCGCGCCAGCTCGAAGGCCCGGGCAATCCGAGTGGGCGCCACCGGCACATACGGGTCCGCCTTGCGCGCCGCGTGGAAGGTGTCCAGCAGCCGCGCGTAGCGCGTGTCCGGCTCCGGGGCCGCCACCGCCTTCGCCTCGCGCGCCGGCGCATCCGCCTCCACCGTCTCCGGCGGCGCCACCGTCACCGCGTTGGTGAACGGGTTCCAGTCCACTCGCGGGTTGTCGATGACGGCGGCGGGAATCGTCTGCGTGACGATGCGCTCCATCACCTGGAGGATCATCCGCTGCTTCGCCAGCCCGTTCGGGTCCGCGTAGTCCCCCTTCAGCTCGTCGCGCAGGTTCCAGTGGCTGATGAGCCGCAGCCCCTTTGGGAAGGGCCGCCCGCCGTCCGAGTCCACCAGGTGGTGCATCCAGACGTTGTACTCGGCGATGTAGAGGCTCGCGGCGGCGATGGCCCGCGACGACTCCTGCTCAATCTCCGCGGGCACCCGCCGGTTGAAGCGCGAGGCCAGCCGCGCCTCCGCCCACTGCCGCCGCGTCCACTTCGGGCCGTGCTCCATGCGCTCGGCCAGGGTGGTGAGCGGGAAGTTGAGCAGCACCACGAAGCCCACCTTCGCCCGGAACAGGTCCGACGTGACGTTGGTGGACGGGTCGTACGACGCCACCAGCGGCTCCACCGGCAGCAGCGGCCCCAGGTCCAGGTCCGAGTACCACTGCAGCTCGCGGCCCAGCTCGTTCATGTGGCCGTCGAGCTGCTCGAACAGCCGCTCCAGCCGCGCGAAGGTGGCGTCCAGCGCCTTCGGGTCCGACAGGAACTGCTCGCGGATGAAGGCCGCCGCGTCCCCGTCCTCCGGCCTCCACTGCGCCGCCACCTGGTCCACGCCGCGCTCGATGCGCGCCCGGTGCGCTTCGCCGTGCTTCGCGACCAGCTCCGCCTTCAGCGCGGCGGTATCGAACGCGGGCGTCTTCATGGCGGGCTCCTTCTCCGGGGCGGGGGCCTGTCCGCTCGTGTACGCCTCGGGAACGGAGGCGGGGCCCGGCTCCCTCAGCGCCGAGGGGTTGGAGGAGCAGCCGAGCACGGCCAGCAGGGGCAACAGGCGGGCGCGAGGGGCCCGGGGCTTCATCGGGGAGGACACGGTGGGGGCTCCAGAAACACGAAGGGTCCGACCCTGTGTGCAAGGCCGGACCCTCATGATGCATCAGGAAGTCGTTCGAACGACGCCAGCGTCAGGCCGCGCGGACGTTCTGCGCCTGCAGGCCCTTGGGGCCGCGGGTGACCTCGAACTCCACCTTCTGCCCCTCCTGGAGGGTGCGGAAGCCATCCATGTTGATGGCGGTGTGGTGGCAGAACACGTCCTCACCACCGCCGTCCTGGGTGATGAAGCCGAAACCCTTCGCATCGTTGAACCACTTCACGGTACCAGTTGCCATTTGCTTTCTTCTTCTTTCGTCACGGACGCGAAAATCCGTCGTCCGGTCCTATCGAGCGAACCCGCCAAGACCCACGCAATTTATGCGCGGTCCCGGGGAGAGTCCACCCGAGACAGTCACCAGCCGCACTTCTGGCCCTTGTTCTGCTCCTGGAGCCAGGTCCGCAGCGGGCTGAAGTAGTCCAGCAACGGGGTTGCATCGATCTGCCGGGTTCCCGTCATGGCCTGGAGCGCGTCCGGCCAGGGTTTGCTCGCACCCAGCTCCAGGACGGCCTGGAGCCGCTTGCCGGCCTCCTTGTTCCCGTAGATGGAGCACTCGTGGAGGGGGCCCTTGAAGCCGGCCGCCTCGCACATGGCCTTGTGGAACTGGAACTGGAGGATTCGGGCGAGGAAGTACCGGGTGTACGGGACGTTGGCGGGCACGTGGTACTTGGCACCCGGGTCGAAGTCCTCCTCGGAGCGGGCCACCGGCGCGGCCACGCCCTGGTACTTCTCACGCAGCGTCCACCAGGCCTTGTTGTAGTCCGCCGGCTGGGTGCGGCCGGAGAACACCTCCCAGCGCCACTGGTCCACGAGCAGGCCGAACGGCAGGAAGGCCACCTTCTCCAGCGCGTCCTTGAGCTGGAGGTTGATGAGGTTCTTGTCGTTCTTCGGCACGGACTTCAGCAGGCCCACCTGCTGGAGGTACGCGGGGGTGATGCTCAGGGTGAGCGCGTCGCCGATGGCCTCGTGGAAGCCGTCGTTGGCGCCGGCCTGATAGAGCACGGGCAGCGTGTAGTAGTACGTGTAGTAGTAGTTGTGGCCCAGCTCGTGGTGGATGGTGATGAGGTCCTCCTCGGTGGGCTTGATGCACATCTTGATGCGCAGGTCGTTCTCGTAGGTGACGTCCCACGCGCTGGCGTGGCAGACGACCTCACGATCTCGCGGCTTGGTGAACTGCGAGCGCTCGAAGAAGGTCTGCGGCAGCGGCTTGAGGCCCATGGAGGTGAAGAACTTCTCCCCCAGCTTCACCATGCGGATGGGGTCGTAGCCCTGCTTCTTCAGCTCGGAGTCCACGTCCAGGCTGGCCTGGCCGGGGAAGGGCTCCACCAGCGGGTAGATGTTGTTCCACTCCTGCGCCCACATGTTGCCGAGCAGGTGCGCGGGGATGGGCTTGCCGGCGGGCACCTTCGCCTCGCCGTACTGCTTCGCCAGCCGGGCGCGGACGTAGCAGTGCAGCTCGTCGTAGAGGGGCTTCACCTGGCCCCACAGGCGCTGGGCCTCCTTCTCGAACTCGGCCGGGGGCATGTCGTACGCCGAGCGCCACAGCGTGCCCAGGTCGTTGAAGCCGATGTCCTGCGCGCCCGCGTTGGAGATGGACACCAGGTTCTGGTACAGCGGGCGCATGGGGCGGGAGATGGAGTGCCAGCCCTGCCACGCGTCCAGCAGCTCGTCGTAGTTGCGGCTCTTCGCCATGAGCTGGGACAGCACCTCCAGGTCACGGCACTCGCCCTTGCCGTCCTTGCCGCAGTACTTGCCCTTGCCGTAGAGGCCCTCGAGCTTCGCGGCGGTGGCGGCCAGCTCCGCGCGCTTCTGGGCGTCCGCGGGCGCCGGCAGCGTCTGGGAGACCTTGAGCAGGTGCAGCATGCGCGCGGTGTCCGCGTCGAGCTGCAAGCCATCGAAGCGGCTCGCGTTCTTGATGGCGCCGTTGACGTACGCCAGCACCTCTTCGTTGACGTAGGCGGCGTTCCGCTCGGTGTCGTCGGTGATGTACGTGTTCTTGATCCACTCGGCGGTGGCCTGCTTCGTCCACAGCCGCTTCAGGTCCGCGTTGACCTTCTCGACGAACTGCTTCGCCTCTTCCGGCGTGGCCTGGGGAGCGGCGGCCTGGGGCGCGGGCGCGGACTCGCCGGTGGCCGGGGTCTCACGCGTCACTTGCGAGTCCTGGGCGCAACCCAGGAAGGCGGGCAGCGCCACGGCCGCGAGGGCCGTGCGCAGCAGGGGGTGCAGGAGGAGTTTCCGGTTCATGGGGGCGGACCGTAGAGGAACCTCCGCCCGGATGACACCCTGAAAGTAGGGCCTCCAGGCAGCCACCGCGCCCGGGGCTCTCGGTGGCTGACGTCTCACGCCGAGCTGACGCAGCGCGAAAGGGGCACGCTCCCTCCGGGGCGCGTTCCCCGGCTGATGCGATATGACGCGGGCGTGATGATCCGCTCGCGCGTCCTCGTCCCCTCTCTCGCCGCCCTCCTCTCCCTCACCGCCTGTGGCTCCACGGAGCCCGAGCCCGAGGGCTGCGAGCGATTCGACTTCCCGCTGTCGCCCCAGACCGAGGCGCGCCACCTGGAGTCGTGCAGCAGCAGCGCGTGTGGCTCGGGCGTGGACCCGTCGGAGAACCCGCCGAGCTCCGGCCTGCACTGCGGCAGCGTGGCCCGCTGCGGTGTGTATGCCGAGCCCGTCTCCCGCTGCCTCTACATCCACAACCTGGAGCACGGGCACGCGGTGTTCCTCTACAACTGCCCGGACGGCTGCCCCGAGGAGGTCGCGAAGCTCGAAGCGGCCGCGGCCTCGGTACCGGCGGGAGCCAACGGCGTGCGCCGGGCGGTGGTGGCGCAGGACCCTCAGATGCCCAAGCGCGTGGCCGCGCTGCTGTGGCGGCGCTCGTACGTGGTGGACTCGGCCGACCCGGAGGCGCTGCAGTGCCTGCTGGCGATGCAGGATGACGAAGCCCCGGAGCCGGGGCTGGCGTGCCCGGGGCTGTGAGCCAGCATCCTCCCGCGAACACCCGCATCGGCCCCCGGTCGCAGACGGAACTTCCGCCCGAGCGGTTGAATACCCGCCTGTCCTGAAGCGTTCCGAGCAGGTGTTCGGAGGCGGCTCATGGAGCAGGCGAGGCAGTTGGAATGTCGGCACCTGCCCCGGCGTGCGGCGAACAGAGCGCCCGCCGATTGTATCCAGGGTGCCATGCGAACGTTCATTCTCCGCGCCCTCGCGGCGCTGATGCTGACGCTGACTGCCCTGGCCACGGGGCCTGCCTCCGCCCAGACGGCTTCCGGTGTGCAGGGGCCCGTGCCGACAGGGCTTCCCAATCGGCTGCTCATCGGACTCTTCGAGGAGGCCGGGCAGAACTGGATGCGCGATAGCGGCGTGCCGTGGGACGTGCGCTACCGCTACTTCACCAAGGGCTGGGTGGACAACTGGGGCTGGGGCCAGCGCGACGGAAGCTGGGGCGCGGCCTTCATGCAGGAGTCGGCCACCCAGAACTTCATCGCGGCCCCCGTCTTCTACCAACTCTTCGGAGAGCCCGGTGGCGGCGAGGGCGAGTCGCTCGCCAAGCTGGGAAATGCCACGACCATGCGCGGCTACTTCAGCGACTTCAAGCTGCTGATGCAGCGCGCGAAGGAGCACGGCAGGCCCGTGCTCGTGCTCATCGAGCCGGATGCCCTGGGGCTCCTCCAGCAGCAGACGAACTCCAACCCGAACGCGTACGCCGCCGTGGCGGCCACCGGCCTGCCGGAGCTGGCGAGCCTTCCGAACACCGTCGCCGGCTGGAGCCTGGCCTTCCTCCAGCTGCGCAAGGCCGTGGGGGCGAACAACGTCATCCTCGGCATGCACGTATCCGCGTGGGCCAGCGGCAAGGACATCGCCTGCTGCTCGGTGACGGACCCGCTCCAGCCCGAGGTGGACAAGGTCGTCAACTTCCTCAAGCCGGCGGGCCTGGCGACCAACGTCACCGGCACCACCTACGACGTGCTGGTGGGTGACCCGCTCGACCGCGACGCGGACTTCTACAAGCTGACGCGCGGCGAGGACCGCTGGTGGAACGCGAGCGACACCGCGTCCATCTCCTCGCGCTCCTTCAACCGCTACGCGGAGTGGCTGCGGTTGATGAACGTGGCCACCGGCAAGCGCTGGGTGCTGTGGCAGATTCCCCTGGGCAACTCCAACCACCGCAACGTCCACAACGACGGCTCCGCGCGCGCGGGCTACCGCGACAACCGGACGGAGTACTTCTTCGGCACGCTGGGAGACCCGCACCGGAGGAAGTTCGCCAACTCGGGCGTCATCGCGCTCCTCTTCGGTGCCGGGGCCGGCGGGCAGAGCTCCTATCAGAATGACCTCGGCACCGACGGCCAGCCGTACGTCCGGAGCCGTGCCGGGGCCTTCCTGAGCAGCGGCGGCCTGACGCTGCCCGCGGTGGGCACCACCTTGCCTCTCCCCGGTGGCGGGACGGACGGTGGCACGGCTGGTGGCACCGACGCCGGCACGGGCGGTGTGGATGGCGGGGTCGATGGTGGCACGGACGCGGGGACGGATGGCGGCACGAGCGGCACGACACGTGGCTACGGCTTCGAGTCCGGCACCGAGGGTTGGACTGCTTCCGGCGGCCAGCTCCGGGCGGTGAGCACCTCCACCGCGCGCGCCTACGCGGGCACGCGCTCGCTCGCGGTGCCATTCAGCGGCACGTCCGGTACCGGCATGGCGGTGGTCCCCAACGCGTCCGTCCCACGCGGTGCGACGGTGACCTTCCGCGTGTGGATTCCCTCGGGCAGCCGCCTCACGTCCATCCAGCCCTTCGCCCTCGAAGGCGCGGCGGGCGGCTGGCGCTACACGGGACGCTGGACCGCCATCAGCAACCTCAGGACCAATACCTGGAACACAATCACCGTGACGTTGCCGTCCACGAGCACCACGCCGCTGTACCAACTGGGCGTGGAGTTCACCACCAGCGGGAGCTGGACGGGCACGGCCTACATCGACGGCATCTCCTGGTAGTCGAAGCGAAGGCTGCCCTGCCCCTTCTTCCGGAGCGGGCGGGCCCCCGGCCCAGGACGGCTCGCGTCCAGGGGCGTGAAGCTCGTACCAGGACGTGGTGACTACGGCTCCGTGCCCTTTCGACCGGAGCGCTCATGGGCCGCCACCAGGTCATCCGCGGGAAGCTCCTGGCGGCGCAGCGCCACCCGGCACACCGTCGCGCCAGGAGTGGCCTGGGACTCCAGCACCACGAACCGGGCCCCCATCCGGGCGGCTGCCGCCCGGTCGTAGGCCATCAGCCTGTGGCAGGCATGCACATCCCCGGTGCCACGCAGAGGACAGACGGTGCGGATCTCCGCATATGCCGTGGTGGCATCCACGCCCACGAGGGGGACGTGGCGGCGCGACGGGAAGATTCGCTGCCACTGCTCGCCCAGGGCCTGCGGCGAGGAGGCCTCGGTCAGTCCCCGGCGTCGCGCCACGGCTCGCCCCAACTGCCCGAGCGTCCACTCCGCCACCCGCTGCCAGCGCGGGGAGCGCGCCGCGCGTGCCGACACCCGCAACCACGTCATGAAGAGTCGCCCCGCGATTCTGCTCATGAAGCACACCTTACCTCCCCCCGGGGCTCCCGAATGAACAACCCGCCACAGCTCCTGACGGAGCCGGGGTGACAGTTCCGGGCGGCCGTGGTGTTCCACGTCCCGACGCCGGAACTGTTGGCCCTGAACCTGGGAGTCGAGAACATGGACGCAACGCACCGCGGGCACTGGGCGGGCTTATCCCTCCTCGTGACGCTCCTCACCGGATGCGGTCCGCACCTGACCGGAAGCGGCAACGTCATCGCGGAGGAGCGGGAGACCTCCGACTTCGTGGCGGTCGAGATTGAAGATGGTATCGAGGCCACCATCGTGGTGGACCCGACCCAGGCGAGGAAGGTGCGCCTCACCGGCGATGACAACCTCGTGGAGCGGCTGCGAACGGAGGTGGCCGGGGATGACACCCTTCGGATCCACTTCCCTCGGCAGGAGGTGGCCGGATGGACCTCGGACAACCCCCTGCGCGCCGAGGTGACGGTGCCGGATTTGAAGTCGCTCCAGGTCTCGGGAGGCAGCACGCTGGACCTGAGCGGCACCCTCTCCTCGCCCTCCTTCTCGCTCGAAGCCAGTGGAGGTTCCCGGGTGCGCGGGCGAGAGCTCGACGCGGAGTCTCTCCGCCTGGAGCTGAGCGGAGGCTCCGAGGCGGCCCTGGAGGGATATGCCTACCGGGTGACGAGCACGCTCTCCGGTGGGAGCAGGCTCCTGGCACGCGGACTCTCCTCCGAGGAGGCCTCGATGAACTCCAGCGGTGGCAGCACGAACGTGCTTCAGGTTTCGGACACCCTGACGGTGACGGCCTCGGGCGGCAGCACGGTCACCATCATCGGCCGGCCCACCGTGCGCTCCGAGGAGCTCAGCGGCGGCTCGACCCTGAAGTTCGAGTAGCCCTCGCCTGGGCCGCGATCCCCTTCCGGTCCGCGGCCTCCTCCCGCGCCAGGTCCACGAACGCCCGCAGCGCGGGGGAGACCTGCGCGCGGCTGGGGAAGTAGAGGAAGAGTCCCTGCACCACGGCCGCGTAGGCCTCGAGGACCACGCGCAGGGAGCCTCGCTTCAACGGCGCCGACAGCGTCGGCTCGAAGAGGTATGCGAGCCCCACTCCCGCCTCGGCCAGCTCCCGCATCAGGACCTCGTCGTTGGTGACGACGGGCCCCCTCACCGGGATGCGCCAGCTCTGCTGCCCGCGCTCCAGCTCCCACTGATAGAGCCCTCCGGTCGTCGTGGAGCGGATGCAGATGCAGTCGTGCGCCAGCAGGTCCTTCGGCTTCTCCGGAGTCCCCTTCCGTTCGAGGTACGCGGGAGCGCCCGCCACGACGAACCGGCACGCGTCGAACAGCCGCACCTGCACCATGTCGCGTTCGATGGACTCCGTCATGCGGATGCCCGCGTCGAACCCCTCCGTGACGATGTCCACGAGGCGGTTCTCCACCTGGACCTCCACCTCCACCTTCGGGTGCCGCGCGAGCAGCTTCGGAAGCAGGGGCGCGATGATGAACGGCACCGCGATGGACGGCACCGACAGCCGGACCTTGCCCGTCACCTCCCCCGGCTGGGCCGAGGCGTTCTTCAGCGCCTCGAGCGCCTGGTCCACCCCCGGCCCGGCATTCTCCAGCAGGCGCCGCCCGGCATCCGTCAGGGCCACGCTTCGCGACGTCCGGGTGAGCAGCCCGACGCCCAGGCGCTCCTCGAGCTGCCGGACCGACTGGCTCAGCGCGGAGGGTGAGACACCCAGTTCCACGGCGGCCGAGGAGAAGCTGCGCCGGCGCGCGACCGCCAGGAAGGCGTTCAAGGAATTGAGCGGGGTAAAGGCCATCTTGAAGGATTCCTAAACGGCCCATGCGGATCCTGCCAGTTTCGATGGCCGTGCGTGGGCTGCATATCAGGGGACGTTTCCAACCCGGTCCCCTGAAGGAGAGCCCATGCTCAAGACCCACGCCTATGCCGCCGCCTCCGCCGGACAGCCGCTGGCGCCATTCACATTCGAGCAGCGCGAGCCCGGTCCCCATGACGTGCTCATCGACATCCTCTACTGCGGCGTCTGCCACTCCGACATCCACCAGGCCCGCGATGAGTGGGGCGGTGCCATCTTCCCCATGGTTCCCGGCCACGAAATCATCGGGCGCGTCAGTCAGGTGGGCCAGCACGTCACGAAGCTCAAGGTGGGCGACATGGCGGGCGTCGGCTGCATGGTGGACTCCTGCCGGGACTGCCAGCCGTGCCGCCAGGACCTGGAGCAGTTCTGCCTGAAGGGCGTCGCCTTCACCTACAACGGCACCTACATGGACCGGAAGACGCCGACCCGCGGCGGCTACGCGTCCCAGCTCGTGGTCGCCGAGCACTTCGCGCTGAAGGTCCCGGAGGGCCTCGACCCCGCCGCCGCGGCGCCGCTCCTGTGCGCCGGCATCACCACGTACTCGCCGCTCCGCCAGTGGAACTGCAAGAAGGGAGACCGCGTGGCCGTGGTCGGCCTGGGCGGGCTCGGCCACATGGCGGTGAAGTTCGCCGTCTCCATGGGCGCCGAGGTGACGGTGCTCAGCACGTCGCGCTCGAAGGAGGCCGATGCACGCCGCCTGGGCGCCCACGCCTTCGAGGTCACCCGCGAAGAGGGCACCTTCAAGAAGCTGGCGGGCCGCTTCGACCTCATCATCGACACCGTCTCCGCGCAGCACGACTACAACCAGTACCTGGGCCTGCTACGGCCCCAGGGGGCGATGGTGCTCGTCGGCGCCCCGCCCGAGCCCACCCCCGTCGCCGCCTTCGCCCTCATCGGCGGGAACAAGCGGCTGGCCGGCTCCAACATCGGCGGCATCGCCGAGACGCAGGAGATGCTCGACTACTGCGCCCGGCACAACATCGTCTCGGACGTCGAGGTCATCCCCATCCAGAAGATCAACGAGGCCTACGAGCGCATGCTCAAGAACGACGTGCGCTACCGCTTCGTCATCGACCTCGCGTCGCTCAACGCCGCCGCCGCGCGGTAGGGGGCGGCGGCCCCCTCCTCCGCTCAGGTCCGCACGAAGGCGCTCGCGTCGGGAAGCCCGCTTCCCGACGTGTCCACCCCCAGGGCGGTGAGGATGCCCGCGAAGATGTCCGGCTCGTTCGAGGACACCTTGCCCGGCTCCGGCGTCCCGGTGCGTGGGTCGAAGCCGTAGGTCAGCGTGGTGAGCGGGTCGATTCCGCCCAGCACGGTGTTGCCCCGGAGCATCGGCGACAGCATCAGGAAGCCGTTGTTGAGGTCGTGCCCGGTACCGAACTCCGAGGCATCCGGGGCCCGGGAGCGCGTGCGCCCGAAGTCGGTCGCCACGTAGATCAACGTGCGGTCCCACAGGCTCTCCCCCGCCGCCTCGTCGAAGGGCTCCGCCGCGAGCAGGTCGATGAGCTTGTCCACCACGCCCATGACGCGGGCCCACATGAAGGCCTGTCCCGTGCGGTGGTCGTTGTGGCTGAAGTCGAAGGCCAGCGGCGGGTTGGCGATGCCGTTCTCTCCGCCCACGGCCACGTTGAACGAGGGCCCCAGCGTCACCGTCACCGACACCCGGTACTTGAGCAGCAGGAACGCCAGCGCAGCCTGCCCCTGCACCGGGTCCGTGAAGTAGTCCGGGAAGACCGAGCGCAGCCGAGCCGCGTCGGGAGAGCTGGACAGGCCGTACTCCGTCAGGGGAATCCTCGGCGGCAGGTTCGGCAGGATGTTGAGCCGGCTGATGAGCTCCCTCAGCTCCAGCGCCGGCTGCCCCACGCCGCGCTGCTCGTTCCACCGCCGGAGCGCCGCCGCGTTCTCGAAGGTCTGCCCGAAGACCGATTGTGCATCGAGCCCGTCGCGCGTCCGGCGGGCCAGCGCGAGGACGTCCCGCGAGGGCACGTCCTTCAGGCCCTTGCTCCCGTCGAGCCCCAGCGGCCAGAGCGACGGGTTGGTGACCACCTCGCCGTAGCAGTACGTGGGCAGCGAGGCGTCCGTGCCGCGCTCGGCGTAGCCGCCCACGCCCATGTTCACGTTGGGGATGGGGAAGCCCGAGCCGTACTGCAAGGCCACGCATTCCTGCAGCGTACGGCCGCGCCAGGCCGCGTTGCCGGTGAGGCTCCGCTTCTGGGCGATGACGTGGTTCACGGAGGTGCCCACCGACGTGGCCACCAGCATCGAGTCCCTGTGCTTGCGCACGAAGGGGAGCTGGTCCGTGTTCACCGGGATGTTGATGCTGCCGAGCTTCGGGCTGCTCACCCGCACCGCGCGGAACGGAGAGCCATCCACGCCCTGCACCTGCGCGTCCGGGAAGGTGTTGAGCCGGGACGCCTGCGCGCCCGCCTCCGAGGCGCGCACCGCCAGCAGGCTGTCGATGATGGACGCGCCCCCGGCGGCCCCCACCACGATGAGGAAGCGGGGCTTGCCGTCCCCCTGGAGCTGGCGCACACCGCCGCGCTGCTCGAGCGCCTCCGGGGTGTCGAGCGCGTCCCGGCAGCCCGACAGCAGGGGCCCCAGCACCGTCGAGCCCGCCGCGCACATCGACAGCGCCTTCATGAGTTCCCGGCGCGAGAGCCGGCCATCCTTGCGGAGCGACATGGTGTGTTCCCTCAGAAGAAGACGGACTCGGCGGAGGAGAGGATTCCGAAGCAGACCGCGGTCATCCAGTCGCGGCCCGGGCTGGGACTGCCAGCGGCCTCCACGTCCACGGAGAGCCGCACCCACGCGCCCACCTCCGTCTCCGTGGCGTCCCTCAGGAGCCCGCGCTGGTAGAGCGCGGTGATGGCGTCCCTCACCGGCTGGCCGTCGCGGCTGGCCAGCCGTCCCTGCCCGTCCAGGGTGATGCCCCGGAAGATGACGGCGGACGACGGGGCGGCGGCATCCAGGCCCACGCGCCGCGCGCAGGCCGCCAGCGCCACGCGGTCCACGGCGATGGGCGTCGTCACTCCGGTGGCCGGCAGCGGCTCGTAGAGGCCATTGCCATAAGGGTCCACGCCGCCCAGCGTGACGTTGTGGACGAAGGTGGTGCAGGGGTACTGCCCCAGCTCGTTGCAGACCTGGTCCGGGGGCAGCGAGAGCGCCGCCGCGAAGTCGAGCGTCAGGCGCTCGGGCCCCTTGAAGCGCAGGCTGTTGCGCGAGGAGCGCGCCAGGGGCGCGGGGGTTCCGGCGTCGGCCTGCCCGTCGACGGGTGGCGTTCCGGCATCCACCACCCGGGCGTCGGGCTGCTGCGTGCAGGCGGTGAGGAGCCACGCGGAGGCGAGCAGCCCCAGGCGAAGGGATTCAGGGCGCACCGTAGGCCTCCGTGCGAATCAGGTCGTGAAGCATGCGTTGCACGCTGTAGCCGTGCGTGTCCTTGAAGCGCCGCCAGGTGGCGACGAACTCGTCGTTCTCCTCGGCCGTCGGCGCGTGCCCCACCAGCAGCTTCCAGTAGTCGGTGACGGCGGAGATGGCGAAGGCGTCGCTGTCGGCGCCCACCCGGGCCCACTCCATCAGGTCGCGCACCGGCTGGCCGAAGAGGTACCCGGCCTCGGGCGTCTGGGTGATGGTCGGAGCCACGTCACTGAAGAACAGCTCCAGCCGGTCGGGCACGTAGCGCGCCGAAGCGGCGCCCGCGATGCCGTTGTAGTTCCGGAAGGGATAGCTCAGCGGATCCAGCGTCGCGTGGCAGGCCGCGCAGGCCGGCGCCTGCACACCCTTGGCGTCGTAGTCCCGGGGCTCACCGGGCACGCTGTGGAGTCCCTCCTGCTTCGCGATGTCCAACCCCAGGTACGCGCGGTAGCTCTGCGCGGCGGCGTTGCGCGGCAGCGCGGTGAACATGACGAAGGAGATGAGGCTCCACGAGGAGGTGAGATTGCCCGCCCGGCGCGACTCCTCGACGAACTGCGACGGGAGCGACGTCACCGGCGAATAGCGCGTCGGCTGCGTCTGCCGGCGCACGAAGTACTTCGCGGTCATCACCTCGCGCGCGTCGTGGCCGTCGAGCTGTGCGTACGCGTAGAGCGCGTAGTCGTCGTAGTAGTCGGCCAGGGGAATGGGCCCGGCGTCCTCTCCCGCCTTGAGCGAGCCCACCGGGCGGATCTTCGGGTGCGCCAGCTTCCAGAGCTGCCCGTTCTTGCCGCGCCAGAACTCGGTGGTGGTGCAGCGGTCCAGCTCGGAGTCGAGCAGCGCGCGCTGGCCCTCCTCGCTCAGCGCGGCGAAGGCCTTCACCTGCGCGTAGGTGGGCGACATCCCGCAGAAGTCGAGCAGCACGCGCCGGTAAGCGAATCGCGGGTCATAGCGGCACACGTCGTATTGGGAGTTCTCTCCCGTCCCGCAGAGGCCCGGCTCCACCGGCACGCTGGCGGGGTCGGCCGGCAGGGTTCCCCGCTGGATTTCCTCCAGGTTGGACGCGCTGTCCCCGTCCGCGTCCGCCGCCTCCACGGCCCGGAGCGCCGCGGGCAGGGCCATGGAGAAGTCCCCGTCGGAGAGCGGGCGCGCCGCGCCGGGCGCCAGGTGGGGCTCCAGCGAGGCACCGAACACATTCCTCTGGGGCGGCGCGGTATGACACAGGGTGCATGCCGGCTGCCGCCCGGTGCAGGCGGGCGCCGAAGGGTAGGTGTCGCAGAACACACCCGCCGCGGGAGGCTTTGCCAGCGCCTCCCCCGACAGGCAGAGTGCGGCCCCCAGAATGAGTCTTCGAAGCACGAGACCTCCTCGTGGGCGCGGTGCGCCGTTCTCGCGTATGGACACACCAACAGCGCCAGAACGGAAAAGTCTCGGTGCGCTCATGAAGAAAATCGGCCCCCTCCCCTTCCACCCCCTCCCGCCGTGACCCCATCGCCCTCCGGTTCCACCCCCGTGTCCCAGGACCGCGTGCGCGCCATCGACTGGCTGCGCGGCATCGCGGTCCTGTTCATGATCCAGACCCACGCGCTGGCCCTGCTCACGCCGGAGCTGCGCAAGAGCCTCTGGGTGGGACGCCTGCTGAAGGTGGACGGGCTGGTGGCCCCCGCGTTCATCTTCTCCGCGGGCTTCGCCACGGCGCTGCTGATGGTGCGCAGCGCGGCCGGCGGAGTCCTCCGCGAGCGCGTGCGCCGCAACCTCCGCCGCATCGGCGAGGTGCTCGCCGTGGCCACGCTCGTCAACTGGGCGTGGTTCCCGCTGCTGCGCGAGCCGGTGTGGATCCTCCGGATGGACATCCTCCAGTGCGTGGGCGTGTGCCTGCTCATCGTGCTGCCGGTGGCCGCCGCCCTGGCCTCGCGCCCGCGCGCGCTGAGCGCGGTGTCCTTCGTGCTGGCCCTGGCCGTCTTCGCCGTGGCGCCGCTGGGAGAACTGGTACAGGGCCCCTGGGCCACGCTGACGAACAAGTCCTCCTTCGCGCCGTTCCCGCTGCTGCCCTGGCTGGGCTTCGCGTGGCTCGGCGCCTTCTCCGGGACGGTGGCCGGCGCGTGGGGCCGGGCGGGGCTCATCCGGGCGCTCGGGGTGTTGGGGGTCCTGGGCTTCGCGGGGATGGCGGCGGGGGACTTCCTCTACAGCCTGTATCCGCCGCACCGCTTCTTCGTCGCCAACCCCTCGAACTCGGCCGTGCGCTTCGCGTGGGTGTGCACCGTGCTGCTCGGGCTGCTGTGGCTGGAGGGCCGGGTCCCCGTGGGCGCGGCGCCATCACGGCTGCGGCGCTTCATCGAGGTGTTCGGCACCTCGTCACTGTCCGCCTACTTCTTCCACGAGATGCTGCTGTTCTACCGGATTGGCGGCGTCTTCTCCTTCCAGCGCTTCTGGGGTGACCGCAGTGGGTGGCTCCAGTTCTGGCTGCTGCTCGCCGTGCTCATCGGCCTCACCTGGGGGCTCTGCATCGTCACCGACCGCGTGGAGCGCGTGGTGAGGCCCGCGCTCCGGGCCGTGGTGGAGCGAGCGCGCGGCGGAGGCCGGAAGACGGAAGCGCCCGCGTCACGGCCCCGGGTCTGAACGGGGCGTGCGGCCGGCCGCTCCCCCGCCCTGACGCTCATGGATGCCCGGCCCCCGGCGGATGGAGGGCCAGCGGCCGGTCCACCCGCCTCATCGTCCCGGTTGCGTCCCGGCCCCGGAATGCGCTGCCTCCATGCAGGAGGGCGGCGAATTGCGGGAGCGCCCTACCATCAGGGAGGAGCCATGTCCCTCGCAAGGTTCTGCCGGAAGACTGTCGCCGTCATCCAGCCGTCGCAGAGCATCGCCGAGGCCGCCGAGGCGATGCGCAACCGCCACGTGGGCGCGCTCGTCGTGGTGGAGGATGACCTCCGTCCGGTGGGAATGCTGACGGACCGGGACGTCGTCACCCGCGTGGTGGCCGCGCGAAAGGACGCCACCGCCGTCTCCGTGGCCGAGGTCATGACACCCCAGCCCGTCACCGCTCGCGTGGAGGACTCGCTCGACCGCACCCTCTTCACCATGCGGCAGCAGGGCGTCAGGCGCGTGCCCATCGTCGACGCGCACGGGCGTGTCGCGGGGCTGGTGTCACTGGACGATGTGCTGGTCCTCCTGGCCGCCGAGCTGGACCAGACCGCCGCCGCCGTGCGCGACAACCAGGGGCCCTGACGGCTTCGGGCCCCCTCGCCCCGCGGGGCAGGCTCAGTGCCCGCCAGCCGACAGCTTGTCGAACGCGGCGATGACCTCCGGGGGCGCCTGCACCAGTTCGATCAGCACGCCCTCGCCGCTGAACGGGAACTGCTCGTTGCCCTTGGGGTGCACGAAGCAGATGTCGAAGCCCGCCGCGCCCTTGCGGATGCCGCCCGGGGCGAAGCGCAGGCCCTGCGCCTCCAGCCACTTCACCGCGCCGGGCAGGTCGTCCACCCACAGGCCCACGTGGTTGAGCGGCGTCTCGTGGACCCGGGGCTTCGCCTCGGGGTTGATGGGCTGCATCAGGTCCACCTCCACCTTGAAGGGGCCCGCGCCGGCGGTGACGATGTCCTCGTCCACGTTCTCACGCTCGCTGCGGTAGGTGCCGTGGGGCGTCAACCCCAGCAGGTCCACCCAGAGCTTGCGGAGCGGGCCCTTGTCGGCCCCGCCGATGGCGATCTGCTGCACTCCCAGGATGCGGAACGGTCTCGCGGTCTG
Organism: Myxococcus sp. RHSTA-1-4; assembly: GCF_020037125.1. Lineage (GTDB taxonomy): Bacteria > Myxococcota > Myxococcia > Myxococcales > Myxococcaceae > Myxococcus. Next base: position 212,392 of record NZ_JAIQDG010000013.1, on the reverse strand, counting down.
CATGGGGCGTCACCCTGCCAAACGGGCCCTGCCCAGACAAGGACGGCGGTGCCCCCTGGTCCGGTGCGAGAAAAAATTCACGGGAATAGACCCGATTTCGAGGGTCATGCGTTTCGAGCCGACGACCTACCTGTCGTCCTTGGAGACCGCATGACGCCGACCTCCCTGAAGCGCCGCCTTTCCCTGTGGGGAAGTGCCCTTCTCGTCACCTGCACGCTGCCGGGCTGCATGAAGCAACTGGCCCCGGAGGAGGGCTCCGACGCCCAGGTCCGGGCCACGTCGGAGGCGCGGCCGGCCCAGAAGGCGGACAAGACGGTCGACTTCGACGACGAGATTGTCGAGGGGGAGCTGGCGGCTCCCGAGCCCGCTCAGGCGCCCTCCAGGCCCATGGCCACCGGCGCCGCTGGCGCGGCCCCTGGTGACATGCCGATGGCCCTGGCGGAGCCCATGATGGCCCCGCCCCCGCCGTCCTCGCCGGCCCCGGAGATGAAGCGCCGCGAGGCGCCCGCGAAGGCCGTGGTCGGCCCGCGCATCGCGGGGATGCCAGCCCCGAAGGACGGCATGGACGCGGCGGACCTCGCCTCCTCCGAGCGCGGCAACAGCTTCGAGGCGTGGAAGCCCAACCTCTTCATCGAGACGGCGAAGGACCCGCTGTCCACCTTCGCCGCGGACGTGGACACCGCGTCGTACACGGTGGCCCGCCGCTACCTCGTCCAGGGCAACCTGCCGCCCGCCTCCGCCGTGCGCGTGGAGGAGTTCGTCAACTACTTCAAGTACCGCTACGCCCCGCCGGAGACCGGCGCCTTCACCGTCCACCTGGAGGGCGCGCCCTCCCCCTTCGACTCCAAGCGCCACTTCGTGCGCGTGGGCGTGCAGGGCAAGGTCGTCTCGCGCTCGCAGCGCAAGGCCGCGCACCTGGTCTTCCTCGTGGACACCAGCGGCTCCATGAACTCGCAGGACAAGCTGCCGCTCGCGAAGGAAGCCATCAAGATCGCCGTCAAGAACCTCAACGAGAACGACACGGTGGCCATCGTCACCTACGCGGGCTCCACGCGTGACGTGCTGCCGCCCACGCCGGCCACCGACGTGAAGCGCATCCACGCCGCGCTCGACTCGCTCCAGTCCGGCGGCGGCACCGCGATGGGCTCGGGCATGGAGCTGGCCTACCGCCACGCCGTGAAGAAGGCGTCCGGCAGCGTGGTGTCCCGCGTCGTGGTGCTCACCGACGGTGACACCAACATCGGCCCCAACCTGGGCGCCGAGTCGATGCTGGAGAGCATCCGCAAGTACGTGGCCGAGGGCGTCACCCTCACCACCGTGGGCTTCGGCATGGGCAACTACCGCGACGACCTGATGGAGAAGCTCGCGGACAAGGGCAACGGCAACTGCTTCTACGTGGACAGCTACAAGGAGGCGAAGAAGGTCTTCGAGACCCAGCTCACCGGCACCCTGGAGGTCATCGCCAAGGACGTGAAGCTCCAGGTGGAGTTCAACCCGGTGGCCGTCCGCCGCTACCGCCTGCTGGGTTACGAGAACCGCGATGTCGCCGACAACGACTTCCGCAACGACAAGGTGGACGCGGGCGAGATTGGCGCCGGCCACAACGTCACCGCGGTGTACGAGGTGGAGCTGACGGGCGACACGAAGGAGCCCCTGGCCACGGTGCGCGTCCGCGCCAAGGCGCCCAACGGCACCGAGGCCGCCGAGCAGGCCTTCCCCTTCGAGCGCTCCAAGCTGCGCCAGTCGCTGGAGGCCGCGTCGCCGGACTTCCGCTTCGCCGTGGCCGTGGCGTCCACCGCCGACATCCTCCGCGGCAACCCGGCCGCGGAGAGCTGGAGCCTGATGACCGCGCAGAAGCTGGCCGAGGGCGCCGCCAGCGGTGACGCCGACCGCAACGAGTTCGTCCGGCTCGTGACGCAGGCCCGCGCGCTGATGGGCGCGTCCGCCCGGGGGCACTGAGGCGCGAAGCACGGCTTCAGGGAATCAGCGGGGTGGAAGGTCCGGAGTCTCCGGGCACCTTCCACCCCGTTGCCGTTTCCGGAGTACACACCCGCCGCCGAATCACCGCGCCCGGGGAGAGAGGACGGCGTGGACGCAGACCGCGCTGACGGGCTTCAGGTCCTTCACGCGCACGTCACGGACGGTGTAGCCGTGGGCCTCCAAGGTCCTGGGCGTCGCCTCCGCCCAGGGCCGGACCTTCGCCTCCAGCGGCGGCTGGTGGAACAGGTACAGCGCACCTCGAGGGCCCAGCACCGCACGCAGGGCGTCCAGTGAACGCGCCGGGTCCTTGCGCAGCAGCTCCACGTTCACGGCGAACACCTTGTCGAAGCGCGCGCCGCCGAAGTCCGCGTCCTCCAGCGACACGGCCTCCAGGGTGGCCCGTCCCGATGCGAGGTGCTCGCGGTTGCGCCGGCGCGCCTGGGCAATCATCGCGGCCGAGCGATCGATGGCATGGATGCGCCCGGTGCGCAGCCGCTCACATACCAGTGAAACCGCGACGCCCTGCCCGCAGCCCACCTCGAGCAGCCGGTCCGCGGGGCGGACCTCCAGGGTCTCCACTGCCCATACGAGTCGTGCCGAGGCCGGGTTCATGGGGCTCGCAGTGTAGCGCCCCGCGCCAGTCCCGCTCAGGCGCGCTCGAAGATCAGCACGTACTGGTGTGGGAGATCCCGCTCGCCGACCTTCTTGTACCCGGCGGCGGCCATCTCCTCGTTGACCTTCTCCGGTGCGAGCTTGTGCTCCTTGCGGGGGCCGAGCGGGGAATCGACCTTGAAGTCCACCACGATCACCCGGGCGCCAGGGCGAAGTGAGCCCGCGAGCTTCCGGAAGTACTCCGGGCGCTCGCCGATGTGGTGGTACGTGTCGACGAGGAGCACGCGGTCCACCTGCTCCGGAATCTTCGCGTCGGAGGGCTCACCCAGCACCGCCTTGATGTTGCTCAGGCCCTCCTTCCGCGCGCGCTCGTCGAGGTAGCGAACCATGTCCGGCTCGATGTCCACGCCGTACACCGTCGCATCGGGATGAGCCCGGGCAATCCGCACCGGGAAGTAGCCCGTCGCCGCGCCGATGTCCGCGACCTTGCCCCCGTGAGGGATTTCCATCGCGGCAATCACCACGTCGGGCTTCTGCCACGCGTCGCGCTCAGGGTCCTCGAAGCGCGCCGCCCACTGCTCGGCGTCCTCGAAGCGGTGCGCCGCGGAGCCGCCGTGGTGATGCCCCTCCCCCGCCTGCTGATGATGCCCTTGTTCCGGTGGGGGCTGCGCCGCGGTCTGCGAGGCACAAGCGGAGACGACGAATGCCAGGGACACGAGAAGAGGGATTCGCATGTCCCCGGGAATAGCGCATGTCGAAGTGCAACAGCCACCCGTTTGGTGGTGGCCGCGCAGGACGCGAGGTCCACCCACGGGTGCTACGCGTTGGGGCGAACCATGGAGACCTCGTAGCGCCGGGTGATGATCTTGCCCGAGGCCTCGGTGCCCGCGCGGAACATCTTCCCCGTGGAGTCGTCCACGTAGAAGCGGTTGTTGGGGTTGGCGTCCGAGCCCTTGTCGGTGTGCCGCGTGCCCGGATCATGGAAGGTGTAGTACGTGCGCCCCTGCGCATCCTGGCCCTTGCCCGTGATGACCACGAAGTGGTCCGTCAGCCCGTCCGCGTTGTAGGACGCGTCCTTGTGGCTCACGCCCACCACCACCGGCTTCCCCGCGCTCAACTGCGAATCGATGTAGCTGCGCCCCTCCCTCGCCTTCTCGGGGTTCACGGTGATCTGCCCGAGGCCGTTCTCGCTCGTGGCGACCTGGATGCGCTTGTCGGGGCCCGTCACCCTCGCGCCCGTGGCCGCCGCCATCGCGGTGGCCGCCTTGAAGCATGAGGTATCCCCCGGCGTGAAGCCGTGGCCCGCCTCGTACTGACTATAAAAAGGCACCTGGACCGTCTGTGCACGGGACGCGCTCGGTGCCGTCGGTGCCGGCGGCGCCGGCGAGGCAGCGGGCGCTCCCCCCGTCCGCTCCTTCGCGAGCATGGCGAGGGCGTCCCTGGCCTCCTGCACGAAGCGGTCGGCCACGCCCTTCTGCACCTTCGGCGAGCTCCCCTGGAAGTGGACCAGCACGCCCTTTTCGTCGCGGCGGCCCCGCTCGGCGTAGACGGACTGGATGAGCTCCTCATCGCTCACCTGGGACGGGGAGCGCCCCTTGAGCGCGGCCTTGAAGATGTCATCCGCGCCGTGGGGACCATGCTGGACCGCCGTGGACCAGACCACGTCGCGCAGCGCCTTCGAGCGTGCGCCGACGTCCAACCCCAGCTTCTCGTGAAGCTCACCCGCCGCGACCTCGTAGTACTTCCCCTGGACGGCGTCGTGCTGGGCCTCGAGAAAGCCCTGGGGGTCCTTCCGTGCCAGCTCCTTCCAGGCCGCATTGAACTCCTCCGTGGCGGGCTTCTTGCCCGCGAGCGCCTGGTAGAACTGCGGGTGGGAGTCCTTCAAAGACGCCACGAACCGGTTCACCGAGCCGGACGTCGATTCGAACTGATAGGCGCCATAGGAGACGCCGCCCTTGTCCCCCTTGCCGGAGGACACCGTTGCAGGGTTCCCATTGGATTCGTGCCGGCGGCTCAGGCTGCCCAGCTCCTCTCCCACCGGCGCCCGCGTCGGGGTGAAGGAGTCCTCTCCGGCCGAGGGGCCGAGCGCCCTGCCGGAGCGCTGGGTTTGCTGGGTGTCGAAGCGATCCGGGAGCTTGAGGAGCTGCCCCTCGCGGATGCGGTCCGCATTCTGGATGTTGTTGGCCTTGGCCAACGCGGCCACGGTGACGCCGTTATTACGTGCAATGGTGGAAAGGGTGTCGCCGCTGCGAACGCGGTGACTGCTGACGGAACTCATCTGGGCCTCCTGTTAAGCGCCTCTCCACCAGTCACGTGAGCCCGAAAAAAGTCGCATGTGAATCCCGCGCACGTGGTCGCTTGCGAGCGAACGCTCGTTCCTATAGAGGCCCCTGCGAGCCATGCCTGCATCGCATGACACCTTCGAGCAGGCCCTTCAGTTCGCCGTCCAGCGGGGACGGACGGCCTGGCCGGGGCTGGCGCTCCCTCCCGAGGAGTTCCGCCGGTACCTGAGCGCGAAGCTCCCCCACGAACGGCTCGCGCGCTCCAGTGATGCCGGGCTGCCGGTCGAGGACCTGTACCTGGTCTGCGCCTGCCTCCACGGAGTGAAGGGGGCGCTGGAGGAGCTGGAGCGGGTGCTGGAGCGGGCCGCCCTCGAGGCCCGGCGCGTGGATGGCTCCCAGGGCTTCGTCGACGAGGTCCGGCAGCTCCTCCGGATCCGGCTGCTCGTGCCCGAGGGAAGCCGCCCGCCACGGCTGAACGAATACTCGGGACGTGGCCCGCTGTTGCGCTGGCTCCGGGCCATGGCCGGAGGCGTGGCCCTCAACGCCGCGCGACAGACCCGCATGAACGTGCCACTGGATGACCTGCCCCTGTCGGCCATCCTGGGCGGCGGTGCCCCCGAGCTCGAGTGGCTGAAGGAGCGCTACCTGTCCGAGTTCCAGGCCGCGTTCCACGAGGCGCTGGCGACACTGGACGCCCGCGAGCGCAACCTGCTGCGGCTGAGCTTCGGGCAGGGGCTCGGCATCGACGCCCTGGGCACGATGTACCAGGTCCATCGCTCCACCGCGGCGCGCTGGCTCGTGCAGGTCCGGGAGCGACTGCTCGAGCAGACGCGGGCGGCGCTGTCCTCCCGGCTCCAGCTCGACAGGACCCAGCTCGACAGCGTGATGCGCGCCATCCAGAGCCGGCTGGTGGCCAGCGTGGAATCGCTTCTCGACTCGAAATGAGCTTCCCTCGCATGGATTGTCTGACGGAGAGCCAGCTCGCGGATCTCGCCTCGGGTGACGCGTCCCCCGAGGCGAGACACGACATCGACGTGCACCTGGACGGCTGCGCCGCCTGCCGCGCCCAGGTCGCCATCTACCTGGAAGCGGGTGAGCCGAGGACCGAGCCTTTCAACTGGGGAGAACAGCCCACGGACGTCCTCACGGAGCGCAGAACGCCATCACAAGGCACCTTCCTCCCCCGAGGTACGCGGCTGGGGCGGTACGTGGTCCAGGAGGTGCTCGGCCAGGGCGGGATGGGCGTCGTGTACGCGGCGTACGACCCACAGCTCGACCGGCAGATCTGCATCAAGCTGCTGCGTGCCACGGGGAAGGCCGCCTCGGAAGAGCTGCTGCGGGAGGCCCAGGCCGCGGCGCGGCCGTCCCACCCCCACGTCGTCACCGTGCACGACATCGGCGTGGAGGGAGAGCGCGTCTTCCTGACGATGGAGCGCGTGGAGGGGACAACGCTGCGGGGTTGGCTGAAGGAGCGCCCTCGCGGCGTCGAGGAGATCCTCTCCTTGTTCGAGCAGGCCGGTCAGGGACTGGCCGCCGCTCATGCGGTGGGGCTCGTGCACCGGGACTTCAAGCCGGAGAACGTCCTCGTGGACCGCAACGGCGTCGCCCGCGTCACCGACTTCGGGCTGGCGCGGCTCCTGTCCTCCGGTGCGCCACCGTCGCCGCACGAGCCGGCCCCGGAGGCGCCGGCAGTGAACACGGCGCGCGGCGAGATGACGCTGCGGCTCGCCTCCCGCGTCGAGGGAACACCGGGTTACGTGGCCCCCGAGCTCCTTCGCAGGGAACCCGCCAGCGTGCGCTCGGACGTGTACAGCTTCTGCGTGTCCCTGGACGAGGCGCTCAAAGAGCAGCCGCGCGCGTCCATTCCAGCGGGCGTCCACGCGGTGATCGCGCGGGGGTTGGCGGAGCACCCGGACGCCCGCTACGGCTCGATGGGGGACCTCCTGGCGGACCTCGCGCGAGCCCGCTCGGCGAGGCCCCCGAAGCGGCGCTTCGCGATGGGAGCCGCCGCGCTGCTGTTGCTGATCGCCGGCTCGGCCCTGGCGTGGCGGCTCTGGCACGGGCCGGCGCGGAGGGGCACGGCGGAGCGCCCGACGTTGGCCGTGCTGGCACTGGACAACCGCGCGCGTGCGCCCGAGCAGGCCTGGCTCGGGACGGTGCTCGGGGAGGCGCTCACCGCCGAGCTGTCCGCGGGCGCGGGATTCCGGCTCGTGTCTCCCCAGATGGTGGCCGACCTTCGCCTCCCCGTGACGCCGTCGACCGAGACGCTCCTCCGGCTGCAGGTCGCGACGGGAGCGGAGCTCGCGCTCTCCGGCGGTTTCCGGGTGACGGAGCGTGACTCGGGCGAGCTGCTCCAGGTCGAGCTGGTCCTCCACGACGCCGCCTCCGGAGCCGAGCTGGCACGCGTGAGCGAGTCGGGAGCCAGCGTGGGTGAGGTCCTGGAGCTGGCAAGGCGCGCGGGCAAGGCGCTGCGCGAGGAGCTGAAGCTGAAGGCGCTGACGGAGTCAGAGGCCCGGGAGGCCCGGGACGCCCTTCCGCGGGGAGCCGAGGCCGCGCGTCTCTACGCCGAGGGCCTCGCGGCCCAGCGCCGGCAGGCGGTGCAGGAGGCCCACGAGCTGTTCTCCCGGGCCGCCGAGGCCGAGCCCTCGCACCCCATGATTCACGCCGCGCTGGCCCGGGTGTCCTCCGTGCTGGGGTACAGCTCCGAGGCCAGGGCCTCGGCGGAGCGGGCCATCCAGCTCTCGGGAGGGCTTTCCCGGGAGGCCCGGCTGGCGCTCCAGGGGGAGGTGCTCTCCATTGCCAAGGCCTACCCCGAGGCAGTGAAGACCTTCAGCGCCCTGTGGACCTTCTACCCCGACAACCTGGACTACGGCCTGAGCCTGGCCCGCGCGCAGACCGAGGCGGGCCAGCCTCGGGACGCCCTGGCCACGCTCGAGCGGCTCCGCCAGCTTCCCCCTCCCGCGAACCAGGATCCTCGCATCGGCCTTCAGGAGGCGTCGACACGCCAGGACATGGGGGACTTCCGCGGCCAGCTCGAGGCCACCCGCCGCGGCGAGGCCCACGCGCGGCCGCTGGGAGACACCCGGGTGCTGGCCGAGCTTCTGTACTTCCAGGCCTGGGCCCTGTTCCAACTGGGGCAACTGGACGATGCGCGGGCCTCGCATCACCAGGGCCTGGAGACGTGCGAGCGGCTCCAGCTGGACGGGTGTCTCGCGAGGGGCGCGGACATGCTGGGCGCCATGGACTTCCAGCAGGGGCGGCTCGACGAATCCGCCGAGTCCCATCGGACGGCCGTCGCCCTCCAGCGGAAGATTGGCAACGTCCGAGGTGAAGAGCAGGCCCTGCACAACCTGGCGAACACCCTGAGGCGGAAGGGGGAGCTCACCGAGGCGTTGCAGATCCTGGAGCGTCTCGTGGAGGCCTCCGCGCGGCGCAGCGCCCCGAATGACGAGATGCGGGCACGTGGCAGTCTGGCCAATGTCCTGGTGGCCCTGGGAGAGCTGCCGGCGGCCGAGACCCAGCTCGAAAAGGCGCTGACGCTCGCGCGGAAGACGGGGGAGCGGCCCGGGCTCACCGCCACGTTGATCAACCTCGGCAACGTCCACCACGGGCGCGGAGAGCTGGCGCGCGCGGAGGAGCGCCTCGTCGAGGGACTGCGCCTCTGCCGCGAAGCGGGCCTGGACGTCTGCGGGGCCTACGCGCTCGCGGGCCTGGGAGGCGTCTACCGGGACCGGGGGGACGTTCCGCGTGCCCGGCAGCACCTGGAGGAAGCACTCGTCCTCTTCCACGAGGCCCAACGCCCCGGTGACGTCAACAACGCCCGCCTCATGCTGGCGCGGCTCGCGCTCGATGAGCGGAAGCCCGCAGTGGCGGAAGCGCTGGCGCGCGAGGGACAGCAATCCTTCACGGAGCAGAAGGCGCCCGAGGCCCTCGCGGAGGCCCATATGGTGCTGGGCCAGAGCCTGCTCGCCCGGAAGGACCTGGTGGGAGCCCGGGCCGAGCTCGACAAGGCCCGAGCCGTGGCCCAGTCCGACCTCCTCCGGCACCAGTTGACGGTGGTCGAGGCACAGCTCTGGACGGCATCGGGTGAGCCTTCCCGAGCGCTCGGCGCATTCCGGGAGGCGCTCCCCTTCTTCGAGGAGAAGGGACACGTGCTCCGGGGGCTCGAGGCGCGGCTGGCGCAGGCCCGGGCCCAGGTGGCCGCGGGGCGAACGGCCGACGGGACGGAGCTGCTGCGCGTCGTCGACCGCGAGGCGAAGGCCCGGGGCGCCGGGCGAATCGAGAGGCTTGCCCGCGCTCCAGGCCGCTAGCAAAACCCAGGACTCCGGAGACGGACTGCCTCATGACAGAGCCCTGGTCCGCGGAACACGTTGTCGACGCGGCGCTCGCGCGAAAACACCGCGGCCCATCCGTGTCCCTGGACGGGCCGCGTGCACGCTTCAGTTGCGCAGCATCTGGCGCGTGGCTTCCTTGAGCTGCTCCATCAGCTCCGGCTGGCGCAGCTCGGTCATGTCACTGCGGATGGCGGCGTTGAAGCTCCAGGGGTGGCTCGACAGATAGAAGAGCTTCTCCGCGCCACCCTGCTCCACCAGGAGCAGCTTCGCCTGGGTCTGCGCCTGGATGACGACCTTCATCCGGGTGCCCGCCTTCGCGTAGCGCGCCGTCAGCCCGGCGAGCGCCGGGCCCAGGTCGGCCTGGCCGAAGCCGGCGAACTGCCAGGTGCCCTCCAGCTTCGCCAGCCACATCACCAGCCGCGCCTTCCCGTTCACCAGCACCGGGAAGTACAGCTCGTCCATCGGCGTGAGCAGCGGGGTGATGGCCTTGCCCGGCGCGTACGCCTCCAGGCCCTTCGGGTCCAGCCGGTACGCCTCGATGGGCGCGCCCACCTGGAGCTTCTGCAGCTCACCGCGGTCCTGGATGCCGAACTCCGCGAGGCCCGAGGCCTCACGCTCCAGGATGCGCTGGACCTCCTTGAGGCCGAAGGCCACCTGCTCGTCGATGCGCGCCTTGTCGGCGTCGGCGGCGAAGGAGGGAGTGCCCGCCAGGAGCGCCAGGGCCACACACGTGGAAACGAAAGTCTTCATCGCGTTCATGGGATTCACCTGTCGTTGTCCGAGGGGACTACTTGCGGATGTTCCAGACGGTGTGCGTCCAGTTCCAGCTGCTGTTGCTCTTGAAGTACGTGTACGTCACCCAGGAGGAGGTGGAGCCCGTCCCCACCGGCAGCGGGTTGTTGTACTTGACGTACTGCCCCGCATCGTCCACGCCGCGCATCACCATGAGGTGGCCGCCACCGCTCGTCCAGCCGATGCGCGGGATGAAGGGCCGGTTGTACGTGTAGATGTCCGAGAAGGACTGGGCGAACGTCAGGGGCGCGTAGGCCACGGTGCACTGGTAGCCCATGCCTTGCAGACCCGTACACGTCTGGCCGATGGTGGACGTGGGCGAGTTGGGACAGGTCGTGGTGCCGAACTCCTTCTTCACGATGTCACACTGGGTCCAGTAGCTCTCGCCCCAGTACGTGGCAATCATGTCGATGGAGGCCGCGTGGCACCACTGGTCGTACTGCTGGCCGATGAGCGTCACCGGCCGGTCGACCCACGCGGCCGAGGCCGCGCCGGACAGCAGCAGGCTGGCGAGCAACATCTTCTTGTTGAGCATGGTTTCTCTCGAAGGAGGCTCTGGGCGCACAAGCGCGCCAGCCTGTTCTTATCCCTCGTCAAAACCATGACTCAATGTAATCTACGCAAAATCCGCATTCGCTACTCAACGACGAAGGTGGTGTGGTCCACCCCGGCGTTGCCGGTGGCGGGGTCGAACGCAATCACCGTGACTTCGTAGGCGCCCTTCTGCTGCACGGACAGCTCGCCCTCGAAGGTGCTGGTCTTCCCCGCGTACTTCAGGGGCACCTGGCTGAGCGGCTTGCCGTTGTGCTTCACCGTGGCCTGCAGCTCGTACCGGCTGGAGTCCCAGAGTCCCTTGGGCTCGGTGGGGCAGCCGCACATGAGCGTGAGGTTGGCGCGGAGGGGAATGGTGAGCTTCTTGTCGCCCGCGAGCTTGAGGAACTCGTGTGCGGAGGGGGCCAGCACATCCACCACGAAGCCGGGCAGCTCCAGGATGAGGCCATCACCCTCGAGGTGCTTGCCGGGCAGCAGCCAGAGCTGGGTGGTGCTGGTGGCGAGCGCCTGCCGCTGCGCCAGGGGCCCTGACACCTCCACCGTCACCAGCCGCGGCTCGGCGAGGTCCACCGTGGCGGTGAACTTCGCGGACGCCTCGTCCGCGAGCGGCGCGCCCCGGGCTTGCGGCTGCTTCATCAGCGTCTGGGTGTTGCCGGTAGAGCCGGCGGTGACGCCTCTGGCCAGCACCTGGCCGGTCTGGGTGTCCCGGACCACGACCTGCACGCCTCCCATCGACGTCCCGACGAACTTGCCGTCCCGGGCGCGAGCCCTCACCACCAGCCGCGTGTCGGTTGCCTGGGCCACCGTGGAGGCCAACAGCAGGGTCCAGAGGATGAGGCTCCGCATGACTTGCTCCTTTCAAAAAGGTTCCAGAACGTACTCCGCGATTTCCTTGGAGCCGAAAACGAATGGAGGGGATTCATCGCGGGCCGGACACCGGCGCCAGGAAGTGAATCCTCCCGGCGCCTCCCTGGCTCCAACAGGCACCACTTCTTTTCAGGAGCCTCCCGCCATGGCCAGCACCCAGGAACTCGTCGTCACCCTGCCCGGCGGCCGCCGCATCGACGCGCGCGTCGGCAACCACGTCATCCACACCGACCAGCCCGCCAGCCTCGGCGGCGAGGACAGCGCTCCGGCCCCCTTCGACGTCTTCCTCGCCGCCATCGGCACCTGCGCGGGCGTCTTCGTCCAGGGTTTCTGCGCCAAGCGCGGCATCCCCACGGAGGGCATCCGCCTCACGCAGCGGCAGGAGTACGGTGAGGACGGCACCTTGCGCGCCGTGGACCTGGACATCCACCTGCCCGAGGACTTCCCCGAGAAGTACCGCGGCGCCGTGGTGCAGGTCGCGGAGAAGTGCTCGGTGAAGAGGGCCATCGCCGCCCACCCGGAGTTCCGGGTCCGCGCCAGCGCTGGCTGAGGACACTGCCCTCCGGTGCAGGAGCCCCCGCCTCCAATCGCGGCGCCATTTGCGGGTATGATTCCGAGCGTATGCACCCACTCCGCTCCCAGTCCCGATTCCTCCTCCTCCCCCTGGCCGCCGCCTTCCTCGCCTGTGGCGGCTGCAGCGACGACCCGTCCGGCGGCGGAACGCCGCTGGGCGAGGAGCAGCAGGGCATCGCCACGTACTACGACGCCACCGGCGCCGGTAACTGCAGCTACGAGCCGAACGGCGACCTGATGGTCGCGGCCATGAACACGCCGCAGTACAACGGCAGCGCCGCGTGTGGCATGTGCGTGGACGTCCAGGGCCCCAAGGGCAGCGTCCGCGTGCGCATCGTGGACCGCTGCCCGGAGTGCGACACCGGCCACCTGGACCTGAGCCGCGAGGCGTTCGCGAAGATCGCCGAGATGCAGCAGGGCCGCGTCAGCATCACCTGGACGCCCGTGTCCTGCGACGTGGCCGGCAACCTCGAGTACCACTTCAAGAACGGAAGCAATCCGTGGTGGACCGCCATCCAGGTCCGCAACAGCCGGCTGCCCATCCAGAAGCTGGAGTGGCGGCGCGGCACCGGCGGCTGGAACAACATCCCCCGCGAGGACTACAACTACTTCGTCAACGATAGCGGCATGGGCGACGGCAGCTTCCAGCTCCGCGTCACCGCCTCGGACGGGCAGACGGTGGAGGACACCCTCCAGCGCGTGCTCGACAACGACTCCGCCGAGGGCGCCAGCCAGTTCCGCTGAGGCCCCACCCGGGCCTCCGGAGGTCACCGGAGGCCCTACCCGCCCGGCGGGACGGCCCTACCGCCGCAGCATGGAGCGCAGCAGCTCCAGGGCCTCCGTCACGTTCTGCCAGACCTGCAGTGACTTGACGCCCTCCCCTTCGCCCTGGATGGCGCGCCGCGAGGCCCGCTCCAGGGGGAGGAGCACGCCCTCCACGAGCTCAATCTGCCGGCTCAGCTCCGCCGGAGACGGCCCGGCGACGGCCGCCCGCTGGAGCGCCTCGGCGGGCACGTTGGCCGACACGTTCACCGGCCGCTCCGCCAGCGCGGCAATCGCCCGCGAGAGCTGCTCCATGTAGGGCCCGAAGTCCGGCGCGGGCGCCGCCACGGCCGGGGCCGCCGGCTGCGCCGCCTGCACCGCCACCCGCTCCGTGAGCGCCTTGAGGAGCTGAGCCAGGTGCTTCAGGTACGGCGTCAGGTCCGTGGCCGCCGCGGAAGCCTCGGGCGGTGGAGGCGGCGGCGCGGCCTTCACCTCGCGGCCCACCTTCGCCACCTCCAGCACCGCCTCGCGCAGGGACTTCAGGTGGGGCACCACCTCCGCCGCCGGGTCCGTGCCCTTGTCGCCGCTGGAGACCTGCGACGCCGCCTGCATCACCGCGTCCCGCACCGCGCCGAGCTGCTCCTCGATGCCGCCGAGCTGGCCGGTGACACGCGCCACGGGGTCGTCCTCCTTGCCCCCCATGCGCTTCACCCGGGCGAAGCCCTGCTTGATCTCCTCCCAGCGCTTCGCCTTCTCAGGCGTCAGCCGCCCGCGCATCTCCGCCAGCTTGAGCAGGTTCTGCTCCGCCGCCGTGGTGAGCGTCTGAGATTCGCCCTGGTAGTGGTCGTCGATGAGCCGCTCCAGCTCGTCGTCCGTCATCGCCGAGACAATCTTCTCGGACAGCTTGTTCATGTTGCGGTAGCTGCCCTGCAACTTGAACGCGGGCTCCGAGCGGAACCGCTCGTCCTGCGCCGCCGAGGCGATGTACTGGAGGTTCACCTTCAGCAGCACCGACTGCGTCCGGAACATGCGCTGGAGGACGGCGATGAGCTCCTGCAGCTCCGCCGCCGCGTAGCCGTACTTCAGCTCGCCCGCGGGCACCTCCTCGCCCTGCGCCATGCGGATGAGCCGGTGCGTGTCCCCGGGGTCTCTCGTGGCCAGCGGCGCCGTCACCGGGTTGGAGGTCAGCGCGTTCTCGATGTAGCTGAGCGCGAACAGGTGCTCCTTCCCGTCGAGGATGTCACCCAGGTTGTAGGTGTCCGCGCGGTTGGCGAGCATGTCTGGAATGCGGAAGCGCTCGCCCGTCTCCGTGTACGGGTTGCCCGCCATCACGACGCAGAACTTCTTGCCGCGAAGGTCGTACGTGCGAGTGCGGCCGTTCCACACGCCTTCAATCCGGCGCTGGCCGTCGCAGAGCGAGATGAACTTCTGGAGCAGCTCCGGGTCGGTGTGCTGGATGTCGTCGAGGTAGAGCATCACGTTGTTGCCCATCTCGAAGGACAGGTTGATGCGCTCCACCTCCTGGCGCGCCGTGGCGTTGGGGGCCTCGGCCGGGTCCAGCGACTTCACGGCGTGCCCCAGCGCGGGGCCGTTCACCTTGACGAAGGTGAGGCCCAGCCGGCTGGCCACGTACTCCATCAACGTCGTCTTGCCGTAGCCCGGCGGCGACATGAGCAGCAGCATGCCCATGCGGTCCGTGCGCTTGCCCTCCCCCGCCGCGCCGAGCTGCTTCGCGAGGTTGGCGCCGATGAGCGGCAGGTACACCTCGTCGATGAGCCGGTTGCGCACGAACGAGCTGAGCACCTTCGGCGTCAGCTCCTCCAGCCGCAGCTTGCGGCGCTCGCGCTCCAGCAGGTCGCGCAGCAGCGCGCGGTAGGCCTGGTACTGGGGCACCCGCATCTGCCGGAACTCGCCCAGGCGCGACAGGAACTCGTCCAGCCGCAGCGCCAGCTTCCGGTCCTGGATGCGCGGGTGGCTGCCCAGCAGGTTCGTCACCTCGGTGGCCGTCAGCGCGCCCGCCGGCTCGCGGTCCAGCTTGCGCTCGGTGAGCAGCAGCACCGCCGTCTCCAGCGCCACGTGCGCCCACGCACCGGGGCCCTCCTCGCGCTTCGTCAGGTACGCGTCCACCCACGCGCGGGCAATGCGCAGCCGCGAGGACAGGTCCTTCTCCAGCCCGCGAAGGTCGTCCTCGAAGGCCGAGCGCGTCCCCTGCCTGTCGAGCTGCCCGAGGAACAGGTCCTTCAGCGCCAGGGCCTCGCCGCTGGTGGTGAAGCGCGGACGCTCCACGCCCAGCTCCTCCACGAGGTAGCGGCCCGCCTGCCGCGCCTCCGCGGGCGAGTGCGCCACGCCGTGCGAGGTGAGGAACGCGGCCACGCGCTCACCCAGCTCGGTGCCCAGCTCGGACATGCCGTCCACGGAGGCGAACGTGGCGCGCAGCCGGGCGAAGCTGCGCGCGCGCCGGTGGAACAGGCCCCGGCCCGCCTCGTCCGCGTCGAAGGTCCAGTACAGCGCCGCCCAGGCGCGGGGCACCGGGGCGAAGCGCAGGAGGCCCGCGCCCTGGTGCAGCCCCAGCAGCTTCTCCAGCAGGGCCGCCGCGTCCGCGTCGTGCACGCCGCGCTCGTAGCCCTCGTCGAAGCGATCCGCCGCGTACTTCCGAACCTGCTCCAGCAGCGTGCCGCCCACCGCGGCCTCGTGCAGCGCCGTCAGCGACAGGCCGCCCTTCCCGTCCTCCGCGTCCCCGAGGATGCAGGCGGCCAGGTACTCGGAGCGGTACACGTCGCGCGACTCGGAGACGAGGTGCTGCTCCCAGAGGCCGCGGTACTTCAGCAGCTCCGCGTCCTCCACCTTCTGCGCGTAGTCCGTGCCGGTGAGCTGGAGGTACAGCTCGCCGTCGCGCGGCACCAGCGTCAGCTCCAGCGGCTGCGTGTTGACGTTGAAGCGGTACTGGCCCAGCTTGATGAGCGCGTCGCCGTCCGCGAACAGGTCCTGCCTGTCGCGCAGCGCGCGCAGCGCGTCCTGCTTCGCCGACTTGACGCGGGAGAGCACCTCGTCCGCGCGCACGCTGTCCTGCAGCTCCATGAGCTGCTCGGCGAGCTGCCGCAGCTTCTGGATCATCGCGTCCGACGCGAAGTAGCCGTTCAGCTCGTCGTCCGTCTTGAACGACTTCGCCCGGCGCTGCACGCCCTGGAGGATGCGCTCCGCGGCGCTGAAGAGTCCCTGCGCGCGGCGCTGGCGCTCGTCCACCAGCGACTGCTTCCGGGCGCCGAACGCCTCCAGCAGCTCCTCTCGCTTCGTGGTGATCTGCCCGAGGAACTCGTCGAACTCGCCGAAGCGGCCCTCCAGCTCCTCCAGCAGCACCGTGAGGCGGGACAGCGCCTCGTCACAGCGCTCCGGCGTGTCCGCCTGCGTCAGCGCGCTTTCGATGCTCTGCCCCAGCAGCTTGAACTGGGCGCCGAACTCGGCGCGCTTCTCGCGGCCGGACAGCTCCTTGCGCTTCGCCCCCAGGCTGGCGCGCACCCGGTTGAGGCGGCTGAACAGCTCGGAGATGCCCTCCAGGATGCGCGCGCGGGCCAGCGGGTCTCCCACCTGGAGCCCGCCCACCACCTCGCCCAGCACCTCCAGGCCATGGGCCGTCTTGTCCACGTCCTCGCCCAGCGGCGCCAGCTCCGCCGTCGTCTGCACCGGGTCCAGCTTCGCCAGCAGCTCGTCCAGGCGCGTGGCCAGCGGCTGGAGCGCCTCGCCCTTCTGGAGGAAGTCCACGCAGGCCGCGCTGGCCTTGTCGGACGCCTCCACCACCGCCGCTTCCAGGGCGTCCACCCGCCCCAAATCCATGTAGCGGATGTCCTTCAGGGTAATCAGGTGGCCGCGCTGCTTGCGCAGGTCCGCCAGGGCCTGCATGAAGGCCTCGGCGCTGTTGAGCTGCTCGGGCTGCACGCGCAGCAGCAATTCCTCCTGCGTCTTCACCGCCTCCGCCAGCGACTCGGTGGCGCGCTTCTGGAGCGTGAGGACCTTCTCGAACTCGTCGATGATGAGCTCGGAGGTGCGGCGCAGCGCCTCGATGGGCTCCTGCAGCCCCGTCTCCGCGTGGCCCAGCCAGTAGTACGCGTCCAGCGCGCGGGTGGCCGCGGCCACCAGGTCCTCGTAGGTGCGCCGCGTGGGCTTGTCCGTCTTCGCGATGCGCTGGAGCGTCAGCGCGTCGGAGATGCCGCGCACCAGCTCCGCGTTGCCCACCTTGCCCAGGTACCCCGGGGCCGGGGGCGTGGCCGCCGCGTGCTCCGCGGAGACGAAGGGCGTCTGCCACACCTGCATGGGGTGCACGCGGGTGGGCTCGTTGGACGTGGCCCGGAAGATGACCAGCCGCCCGTCCGCGAAGAGGCTCATGCCATGGCCGACGAGGGGGTTCTGCACCTCCTTGCGCACCAGGTTGTACGGGAAGAGCACGTAGGAGCCCTCGTCGCGGCGGTGGAAGACGTACAGCACGTCCTCCCCGTTGGGCGAGCGGATGGCCCGCTTGAACTCCATGCCCTCACTGGCCGCGGCGCCGTCGAAGACCTTGTAGTCCCCCGTCTGGAGGTAGTAGCCGCCCGGGAAGACGATGCCCTGGTCCTCCGGCAGCCGCACGCAGGCCTGGCCGATGGCGTCGATGCGCACCACGTGCTGCGTGCGCGAGTTGAAGACGAGGTAGCGGTGCGCCTTCTCCCGGAACGGCAGCACCCGCAGCAGGATGAGCGTGCCCACCTGGGCCCAGGCGATCTCCGCGTCGTCGAGCGACTGGTCCGGGTCGTCCACCGGCTCGCTGTAGATGCCCATGCCGGTGGAGGTGTTGTCCTCCACCTTGATGGTGAGGTCGCCCTTCACCGTCTCCACGAACACCTGGTCCAGCACGTTGACGTGCGGATGCTGGCCGGTGACGTAGTTCTCACGGGTGGCCACCGTCCACTCGAAGTCGTGGGACGGCGGGAAGACGTGGTCTCTCTCGCCCTGGTTGTCCAGGTAGGTGGCGCGGCCCTCCACGTCCACGCTGAAGCGGAAGACCTTGATGTCGCGCAGCGACTGGCCCGTCTGGAAGATGGCCAGCAGGCGCGAGTCCAGCCTGCGGATCTGCAGGAGCTTCGCGTCCTTGTAGTACTTGTAGAGCTCGCCGAAGTCCTTCACGAAGCGCGGGTCCGCGAGGAACCCGCCGGCCTCGGTGTTGGGCACGGTGGAGAAGTCGAAGCCCTCCCCGGTCTTCACGAAGCGGTGCAGCGAGAAGACGTCGGACACCGACGTCTCCTTCTTCAGCCCGATGAAGACGTTGTATCCAAAGAGGAGGTACTCCCCGATGGCGGCGATGTCGCGCGGGACGCAGTTGTTCTCCGTGCGCACCCGCTCGTTGCCGATGACGGACAGCTCCGTGCCGCCAAAGAGCGCCTTGCGGCGCGCATTGAGGTCCGTGGCCTTCGCGCCCAGCGCGTCCGCCTGCGACAGCAGCCGCGTCCGGATGACCTCGTAGCTGCCGCCTTCCAGCGCCGCCTCGCCCGTCGTGGGCGCCGCGCCCTTGCCACCGTCAGTTGCCATGGATGTTCACCGGAAGAAGCGTAGACCCCCGCCCCGGCCCCTCTCACGAAGGGCGGAGTCACCCCCTGGGGGACGCCGGGGCGAGGGTCGTCGTACCCACCCGCCGCCACCGCTTCGTGCGCGGTGGCGGCCCTTGCTGCCCCTCTAGCCCTGCTTCTCGGACGCCGGCCGGCCGTCGTCGCCCACCAGCGCCTTGAGGTTGGCGGTGCTCGCCGCGGCGGGGCTGGACGCCATCTTGTGCAGCAGCGCGGCCACGGCCAGGTTCTGCGCGTCGCCGCTCAGGCCCGGCTTGGAGAGGATCTCCTTCAGGTCCGCCGGCAGGTCCTTCTCGCCGTTGAGGTAGCCGCCCAGCGCCTTCTTGAGGACCTCGCCATGCTCCATGGCGCCGTCCACCGCGTTGCCGAAGGAGACGGCCTTGACGAAGCGCTCGAAGAACTGGCCGTCGCCGCCGACAATCTGGAACTTCGCGTTGGCGAACGCCTTGGCCAGCACCTCGGCCTGGGCCGCGGCGATGTCCTTGCGCACGCGGATGGACTCCAGCTCCACGTCGCGCTCCTTCTGGAGGCGCAGGCGGAACTCCTCGTGCTCCTTGCCGACGCCATCCATGAGCTTCATGGAAGCGGCCTTCTCCGCGAGGCCCCGGGCCTCGGCGAGCAGCTTCTCCTGGATGGCCGCGGCCTCCGCGAGCTGCTTCTCCTTGACGGCGATGGCTTCCGCCTCGCCGCGCTTCTGGATGGCCACCGCCTCGGCCTCCTGGATGCGGGCGCGGGCCATGCCCTTCTCCTGCTCACCCGCGGCCTCCGCCAGCAGCCGCTCGCGGATGATGGCCGCCTGGGCGTGGCCCTGCTTCTCGATGGCGCCGGCCTCGGCCTCCTTCACGCGCACCTGCGCCATGCCGAGCTTCTCGGTGGCCTGCGCGTCCGCCTCCTTCACGCGGACCTCGGCCAGGCCCTCCGCGGCGGACTCGGCCTGGATGCCCTCGGACAGGCGGACCTTCGCCTTGGCCGTCTTGTCGGCGGCCTCCAGCTCGGCCTCGGCCAGGGTGAGCTTCTCCTTGGCGGTGAACTTGGCCACCTCGTTGCTGGCCTCGGCCGCCTTGATGTCCTTGACCAGCTTCTCCTGCGCCTGGGCCTCGGCGGTGATGAGCAGCGCGTCCTTCTTGCGCGTGGCCTCGGCCTTCACGCGCAGGTCCTTGATGCGCTCCTCCTCCTCCGCCACCGTCTTCTCCACGGCGATGCGGGCGCGCACCACGTCGGCGATGGCCTTCTTCTCGGCCTCCAGCGCCTTCTCCTTGTTGATGCGCTGCAGCTCCGTCTCGCGCTCGCGGTTGATGGCCTCCAGGGCGCGGTCCTTCTCCACGCGCTCGGACTCCACGCCCACCACGCGCTCGCGGTTCTTCTGGGCCACCTCGACCTGGCGGGACTTGTTCTGCTCGTTGATGAGGATCTCCTCCTCGGCCTTGATGCGCGCCAGCTGGGCCTTGGCGTACTCCTCCTGCTTCACGCGCTCGGCCTCGGCCGTCTCGCGCGCCTGGATGGTTTCAATCTCCCGCTTCTGCTTCGCGGCGGCCTCTTCACGCTGGCGCTCGAGGGCGAAGATGGCCTCGTCCGCCTCGACGTTGCGCTTGGTGACGGCCATGCGCTCGTCCTGGCGCAGCTCGTTGGTGAAGACGTTCTGCTTCGTCGTCAGCTCGGTGATCTTCCGGATGCCCTCGGCGTCGAGGATGTTGTCCTTGTCGAGCATCTCGACGGGGGTCTGCTCCAGGTAGTCGATGGCGCAGTCCTCGAGCATGTAGCCGTTGAGGTCGCGGCCGATGACGCGGACCACCTCGTCCTTGATGTCCTCACGCCGGGTGTAGAGCTCCACGAAGTCGAAGCTCTTGCCCACCGTCTTGAGGGCCTCGGAGAACTTGGCCTCGAAGAGGTTCTCCAGCGTCGTCTGGTCGGACGCGCGGGCGCAGCCGATGGACTGCGCCACCTTGAGCACGTCCTCGCGCGTCTTGTTCACGCGCACGAAGAAGGTGACCTTGATGTCCGCGCGGATGTTGTCCTTGCAGATGAGGCCTTCCTTGCCGCGACGGTCGATCTCCACCGTCTTCAGGGCGATGTCCATCACCTCGGCCCGGTTGATGATGGGAAACACCACCGCACCGGTGAAGGTGACGAGCGGCTCGCTCTTCAGCGTGTTGACGATGAGCACCTTGCCCTGGTCCACCTGCCGGTAGAGCCGGACGATGGTGAGCAGGACGCCTCCGAGTAGGACGGCGCCGACGACGATGGCGGCGAGCACAGTGAAATGATCCATGGCCATTCCTGAAAAGTGATGACAGCGGGCCTTGTATCAGGCGCCGGAGGTCCCCCGCAAAAGCCCCTCCAGCGGCGAATTCCAGGCCGCCTCCCCTCGGGCGGCCCGTGCACTTCAGCCTCGTGATTTCACCCGCGCGAGCGCCGCGGCCTTGGCCGGGTCTCGCAGTTGCTCCAGCTCTTCCGGCACCAGCCAGTCCACCGGCTCCACCTCGTAGACGTCGCGCGTGGCGTCGTACGAGAGGATCAGCGCCGGCTCTCCCCGCTTCAGCCCGTTGGGCTTGGAGCAGACGACGTTGAGGATGACACCCGCGCCGCCGTCCTCGAAGGTGGCGTGGCCGTTCCGGTCCGTCACGCTGCCGCTGGAGATGGTGCACACCCTGCCCATCAGCGAGTCACGCCCGGGCGCCTTCTTCGCCACGAAGACGGGCCGCAGCGGGCGGACGGCGAAGCCCGCGGCCACCGTGCCCACCATGAAGCACAGCAGGCCCAGCACCGCGCTGATCATCCACGCGGGCAGCGCCGCTCCCAGCGCCGCGTGCGCCGGCAGGGCGCTCGCCACCGACAGGAACCAGGAGAAGAAGGAGACCAGGCTCACCGACACCGTGAGCGGGATTCCGGCGAAGCCCAGCGCGGACAGGATGCCGCCGTCCACATGGGCGTCGTGGTCATGCGCGCCCAGCGCCTTGCCGCCGCCCTCGATGGCGCCACCCAGCGCCTTGCCACCACCCTCGATGGCTCCGCCCAGCGCCTTGCCACCGCCTTCGATGGCTCCGCTCAAGGCCTTGCCGCCGGCCTCGAAGTCGAGGTTGCCGTCCAGCAGGTCGATGCCGACCGCGCCGATGATGACGAACAGCCAGTACGTCAGCACCACGCCCAGGGCGATGGTGAAGATGGCCGTCGGGAAGGCGAGGATGGCGGTGAGGAAGGAGTCCATGCGGCTTGGGCCGGGACTCTAAACGACCGGCATTCCCGGTGAAAATGTGCCCAGGCGCTTTTCCGGCCTTTTCCCGGGCAGGCGTCCAGGCGGCGCCTGCGTTGCCGAGAGGCCCGGGGCCGGGTGGACGAAAGCCGCCCACCCGGGACGGAACCGCTCAGGCCGGGACGACCTCGACCACGCTCGGCGGCATGGTGGTGGGAGAGATGCGGGCAATCTTCAGCCCCGCCTTCCGCAGCAGCTCCGCGTACTCCGCCTCGGTGCGCTCCTGCCCGCCCACGAGGACGAGCATCGCCATGTCATAGAGGTTGCCGAAGTGCATGGCGTTGTCGCCCGGCAGCACCGTCTCCACGATGAGCAGCCGCGAGTCCGGGCGCATGGCCTCGCGGATGTTGGTGAGGATTCGCTGGGCCTTCCCGTCGTCCCAGTCGTGGAGGATCTGCGACAGGATGTAGATGTCCTGGCCCGGGGGAATCGAGGCGAAGAAGTCGCCGTCGACGACGTCGCAGCGGTCCGCGAGGTTCATCGAGGCGAGCCGCTCGCGGGCCTCCTTCGCGACGTGGGGCATCTCGAAGATGGTGCCCCGGGCGAGCGGGTGGGCTCCGAGGATATGGGACATCAGCGTGCCGGTGCCGCCGCCCACGTCCATGATGCGCTTCGCGGAGGAGAAGTCGTACGCGTTCACCACCGCCGGCGCGTTGAGCGTCTGGTACGCGGCCATGCTCCCGTTGAAGATGGCGGCGTCCTCGGGATGCGTGGACATGTAGTTGAAGAACGAGGTGCCCATGAACTTCTCGACCGAGGGCAGGCCCGTCTCCAGCGACGTCTTCAGGTCGCCCCACGCCTGCCAGGACAGCAGGTGGCCGTGCGCCCTCAGCGAGCCGTAGACCGAGCCCGGGTTGTCCTTGCGGAGCATGGCGCCCAGCTCGGTGAGCCCCCAGCGCTGGGTGCCCTCGTCCTTCACCAGCACGCCCAGCCCGCTCAGCAGGCGGAGCATGCGGCGGAGCGAGGGAGCGTGGGTGCCGCTCGCCGCCGCGAGCTCCTCCACGGTCTTCGGGTCGTCACCAATGGTGTCCGCGATGCCCAGCTCGGCCATGATCTGCAGGCATCGGGAGACCCAGAAGCCGTACACCATCTGGGTCATGATGAGGGCCGAAGGAGGCGGAGTGTTCGACGGTCGGGGGTGTTGGCTCATGAAGTCCTTCTTAGGGGGTGAAGGAACGGCATCGTTGGAACCTAAAAGGTAGGCTGTAAAACCGCCATGGGTCAGTTGGGCCATTGACCCGCTTTGTCTATCCGTGCGCACGTACACCACTCAGCGTGAAATCCTGCCTACACTGGAGTTGCGCTCACTTCGGGAGGCCCTGCTGGGCTCCCGCTTCGTGGCGCGCAGCCCGCTGATGGGCACGTTCCGCGCCAGCCGGGGCTTCGCCTTCATCTTCACCCACGAGGGCCGCGCCACGCTGGAGGCCCGGTTCCCGTTCCTCACTTGTTACCTGGCGCGGGTGTTGAATCCCGCCAGCGCGCGCGGGCTGCTGCCGTGGCGGGAGCGGCTGTGGGGGCGGGCCCCGCAACGTCCGGTACCCAACGCTTTCTACCTGAACCTGCTGCTGCTGGACGCGGGCACGGGGGTGGGCCGCCACATCGACGCGACGATGCAAGGGCCCAGCGGCGTGCCCGGCGCGACGCCCGAGTACGTGAGCGTCCTGTACCTCCAGGTCCCCGGGCGCGCGAAGGGCGGCGAATTGCGCCTGCTGCGCGATGACGCCCCGGTGGGAGAGGTGCGCCCCCGCGAGGGGCTGCTGGTCCACTTCCGAGGAGACCTCCAGCACGAGGTGCGGCCCTTCACCGGCGGTGAGGAGGGCGCGCAGCGGGCGAGCCTCGTCTGCGAGCAGTACGCGTTCCCTCCCGAGGCGCTCGCGCGAATCCCCTCCTTCCGCATCCAGTCCAAGGCGGGCTTCGCCGCGTATCTGGACGCACAACGCGAGCGGCCCGACAGCGGCCCCGCAGGTGTGTTGGAGTAGCAACCGGATTGCTACAGTCCGGGAAAACAGTATGAGAAGCAACTTCCACCGTTAGGCCCCGACGACTGAAGAGCGGCCTCCCCATTCCGGGAAGTCACCGCTCTTCATCGACACGGAGGCAGGCATGAGGTGGCAATCCCCGCTGCGGCGCTCGTGGTTGGGCGCCGTATCCACCGCTGTTGCCCTGGGTATCGGCTGCGGTCCCGCCGACACACCAGCGCCCCAGCCCGAGACGCAGGTCCCCGCCGAGACGTTGCAGGTGGAACTGGATGACGCTTTCGTCGCCATTCCCCGCACCGTCAGCGCGGAGCAGCAGGCGCGGTTGAAGCAGAAGCTGGACGGGGTGGTGTCCAATACCGGCGAGAGCTTCTACCTGGCCATCCGCAAGAGCGAGCTGGGCCAGCGCTGGTTCCTGTCCGCGTACCTGAAGCAGGCCTTCCCCGGCGCGGTGTTCTACGGCGCGGCCAGCTCGCTGGGCACGCGGGTGGTGTCGTTCAAGGAGCAGAACGGCAAGCTGTTCGTCTTCGACGTGGATGACCGCAAGACGACCAGCGACGTCTTCGACCCGCAGGTGCTGGTGGAGGCGTGGCCCATCGTCAACGACTACGGCCCCTTCAACAGCCTGCGCGGCTCCAACAGCTACATCCTGGTGGACCCGACGGCGGGCCTGAACCGCTTCGCGCTGATTGGCGAGGCGTACGGCCAGAGCGGCCTGCGCTTCGAGGTGGAGCTGAACTTCGCGCAGCGCTTCCGCCGCATCTCCGACGGCATCACCTTCGAGCAGGTCATCACGGGCTACGCGGACGTGCCGGACCCGTCCGCGCCGGACTACCTGGAGGACAACCTGCTGCGCCAGTCCGGCACGCTGGGCGTGGCCCTGCGCCGCTACCAGGAGGGCGCGGGCTACACGCCCACGCCGCTGCCTCCGCGGGAGCACTACTTCCGCAGCGAGCCGCTCCTGGTGCCCAACACCGGGCAGGTGGTGCAGACGGCCGCGAAGTGGAACATCCACCCGGGCATGAAGCCCATCAAGTGGCACATCACCGACACGGTGAATGCCGTGCAGGCCGACCCGCGCTTCAAGGACTACGACGTGGTGGGCGCGGTGAGGAAGGGCGTGGAGAACTGGAACGAGGCCTTCGGCTTCAAGGTCTTCGAGGCCGCCGTGGGTGACACCGTCGGCTTCGCGGATGACGACAAGAACGTCATCATCTTCGACCCGGACGCGTCCGCGGGCTTCGCCTTCGCGGACTGGCGCACCAACCCCAACACGGGGGAGATTCGCGGCGCCAGCGTCTACGTCAACGCGCTGTGGCTGGAGTACGCGGACGGCGAGTTCGGCGACGACGCGGCGGCGGCCCTGAAGGCGAAGCTGAAGGACGCCCGCAAGCCGCTGCGCATGGCGTGGAGCGGCCTGGAGGGCGAGCCCCTGTGCGAGCTGGCCCTGCCCCCGCTGCGCGAGGGCGCCGAGGCCCGCCACCAGAAGCTGCCCGGGCCCGCGCGGGACGCGCTGCTCACCAAGAAGCAGAAGGTGGAGCAGTACCTCACGCACGTCATCGCCCACGAGGTCGGCCACACGCTCGGCCTGCGCCACAACTTCGCGGGCTCGCTGGTGTTCGACGGCAACCCGGCCTCCCCGCGCTCCAGCTCGGTGATGGAGTACGTGTACGACCCGGACGCCATCTACCTGGACAAGCCGGCCTCGTACGACGTGCAGGCGGTGCGCTACCTGTACGGGCTGTCCGAGACGCTGCCCACCGGGCCGTTCTGCACGGACCCGGACACGCGGACGGAGCCGTACTGCAACCGGTTTGACCGGTACTCGGACCCGCTGGGCTTCTTCTATGGCCCCACGCACCAGCTCGTCATGGAGCTGCTGCTGTACGAGGTGCTCCCCTTCCCCGTGCTGGAGGGAGCGTTCGACTACTACGCGAACGCCACGCTCCAGTGGGTGCGCGCGGGCGTGCCGGCCGACCAGACGTTCGCGTACGACGTGGCCATCGGCCAGGTGCGGCCTCCGCTGGCCATGCCGCCCGACGCCGGCCCGCTGTACGGCGAGGTGGCGGATGACCTCGCGCGCCGCATCCTGTCCCGGCTCTACCTGGACCCGGCGAGCCAGCGCGACGCCTTCACCGCCACCCCGGGCGAGGACAACGCGGCCACGCCCGCGGTGCTCGCGGACATCCAGGGCATCCTCCTCAACGTGGACGGCATCCGGAGCTTCAAGTCCCGCCGGACCATGGTGGACATCCTGAAGTCCATGCAGAGCCTCCCCGCGTACCTCGCCCTGCGCGACGCGCGGGACACGCTCTCCGCGGGACTGGGCTCGCTGAGCGGCGTCGAGCGGGCGCAGGCGGAGGACCTGCTCGCCCGCGTCCAGGCGGCCCTCTCGCCGTACTACCAGTGAGCTGAGGCACGGCGCCGGGGACGGGTGTCCCGCGGGAGCACGCCCGCGGGAGCCCCTCTGAGAATCCTCTCATGAATCAAGAAGAATCAGGGATGGTGGTATTGCGCGACAGTTCTGGGCGTTTCTAGAGTTCTGTTCCGGACAGTGCGGCACACCTGCCGCCTCCAGACAGGGAGTCATGGACGCCTCGACCCTGATGGCGACCGCCGCGACCACCGCGCTGCTCGCGGTCGCGGGAGCGGTGATGCTCGTCGCGCGGCAGCGGAGGCAGGCGCGAGACACCGCCACGTGGGCCCACACGGTGGAGAGAGGCCAGCACATCCCGGCTTCGCTCCATCCGGTCATCGACCCGGACATCTGCATTGGCAGCCTCTCGTGCCTGAAGGCCTGCCCGGAGGGTGACATCCTCGGCATCGTGGACGGCGTGGCGAAGCTCGTGGAGCCGAGCCACTGCATCGGCCACGGGCGCTGCGCCGCCGAGTGCCCGGTGGGCGCCATCAAGCTGGTGTTCGGCACCAGCGAGCGCGGGGTGGACCTGCCGGAGGTGGATGAGTTCTTCGAGTCCAGCCGGCCGGGCGTGCACGTGGTGGGCGAGCTGGGCGGCATGGGGCTCATCCGCAACGCCACCATCCAGGGGCGGCAGGTGGCCGAGCGGCTCGGCCAGGTGATGGACCGGAGGCAGGAGCCGGGCGTGGTGGACGTGGTCATCGTCGGGTCGGGCCCGGCGGGGCTGGCCACGGCGCTCGGGTGCAGGGCCGCGGGCCTGTCCTTCCGCGTGCTCGAACAGGAGACGGTGGGCGGCACCGTGGCCAACTACCCGCGCCACAAGCTCGTGATGACCGAGCCCGTCGAGCTGCCCATCATCGGGAAGATTGGCAAGCGGCAGATCTCCAAGGAGGAGCTGCTCGCCACCTGGATGAAGGCGGTCGCCAGGGCGGACATCCGCGTGGAGGAGCGCACCCAGGTCACCGGCATCCTGGGCCAGGACGGCGACTTCACCGTGGAGACGAGCCAGGGGCCGGTCCGGGCGCGCAAGGTGGTGTTGGCCACCGGGCGCCGGGGCAGCCCCCGCAAGCTGGGAGCCACCGGCGAAGCGCTGCCCAAGGTGAGCTACCGGCTCATCGACCCGGTCCAGTACGAGGGAAGCCGGGTGCTGGTGGTGGGCGGCGGCGACGCGGCGCTCGAAGCGGCCATCCAGCTCGCCGGGGAGACGGACGCGGAGGTGGCGCTCTCCTACCGGGGAGACGTCTTCGGCAAGTGCCGCGACGCCAACCGCAAGAAGGTGCACGAGCTGGCCGAGCGCGGCCGCCTCACCCTGCTGATGAAGTCCCAGGTGAGGGAGATCTCCCCCGAGCAGGTGGTGCTCGAGCTGGATGGGCGGAGGACGGAGCTGCCCAACGACTTCGTCATCGTCTGCGCCGGTGGCGAGCTTCCGCTGGAGTTCCTCAAGAAGGTGGGTGTGGGGCTGCGGCGCTACCACGGCGAAGCCCCCGGTGAGGCCGCGAACAAGCCGAAGGTGCGGCGCGGAAGCGCGAAGGACGACGAGGCGCGCGGGGACCGGCGCTTCGCGTTCGCCCTCTTCACCCTGGGCGCGCTCATCATCGCCATCCTGGCGGTGGTGGGCTGGGAGTACTACGCCCTGCCCCGGGCGGAGCGGCTGAAGTCCCCGCTGCACGAGGCGCTGCGGCCGGCGGGAGTGTGGGGACATGGCGTGGGCATCGTCGCCACGCTGTTCATGCTCTCCAACTTCCTCTACGCCGTGCGCAAGCGCTGGAGCCGGCTCAAGGGCATCTCCTCCATCCGCCGCTGGCTCACCTTCCATCAGTTCGTGGGCTTCATGAGCCCGCTCGTCATCGCCTTCCACGCGGCCTTCCAGTCCAACAACCACCTGGCCACCACCACCGCGGGCTCGCTGCTCGTGGTGGTGCTGACCGGCATCGTCGGCCGCTTCGTCTACGGGCTCGTGCCCACGCAGGACGGCCGCGCCCTGGAATACGCGGACGTGGTCGCCCGCTTCGAGCGGCTCAAGGCCCGGCTGGAGCCGACGCTGGAGCAGGTGTCGGACCCGGGAGCCGTGCGCGGGCTGCTGGCCCTGGCCACCGCCCCCGCGCCCCGTGTGTGGCTGCCGCTGCTGTTCCTGCGCATGCCCTTCGAGGCCGCCTCCATCCGCCTGCGCATCACCCAGGCGCGGCCCC
The DNA here is from genome assembly GCF_020037125.1 of Myxococcus sp. RHSTA-1-4. Lineage (GTDB taxonomy): Bacteria > Myxococcota > Myxococcia > Myxococcales > Myxococcaceae > Myxococcus. The sequence goes on along the minus strand of NZ_JAIQDG010000013.1, from coordinate 184,216 downwards.
TGTTCCCTTCCGCCGGGGACTACCAGTCCTTCCGCGAGGACATCTTCCGGTTGTTGCGCCTGCGCACCCAGGTGGGCTTCTACACCAGCCTCAAGCGGCTGCTCGGCGGCTGGCGCGTCTTCCACGCGGTGCTCGCCGGCTTCCTGGTGCTCATCCTCACCGCGCACATCCTCCTCTCGCTGTACCTCGGCTACCGGTGGGTCTTCTGATGGGCGTCCCGCGTCACTTCGGGCGTCCGCCCCTCGCGTGGGCGCTCGCCGTCTTCCTGCTGCTGGGCGCCTCCGGGGCCCGGGCCGGGGACTTCTTCTCGCCGGGCGAGCTGGCCCGCCCCCATGCCGCGCTGGAGGGCCTGTCCAACTGTACGAAGTGCCACGAGGCCGGGCAGAAGCTCTCGCAGGAGCGCTGCCTGTCCTGCCACACGGAGCTGGCCAGCGGCATCCGCGCGGGAGAGGGCTTCCACGGCAGGATTCCCGCCTCCGAGCGCGCCTGCGAGTCCTGCCATCGCGAGCACCAGGGCCGCGAGCATGCCCTGGTGGACTGGGGGCCCCGGAAGCAGGGCGGTTTCGACCACGGCTCCCGCACGGGCTTCCCGCTGGAAGGAAGGCACTCGCAGACGAAGTGCGAGCAGTGCCACCAGCCCCGGCTCATCGTGGACGACACGCTGCGGGCCCTGCTGAAGAAGCATCCCGAGCGCGAGACATTCCTCGGGCTCGGCACCGCGTGTACGGACTGCCACTTCGACGAGCACCGCGGGCAGCTCGGAGCGAAGTGCGAGCAGTGCCACTCCCCGAAGGCGTGGAAGCCCGCCTCCGGGTTCGACCACGCGAAGACGGGCTTCGCCCTGGAGGGCGCGCACCGGAAGAAGGTGACCTGTACCCAGTGCCACTCGGCGACGCAGACGGACACGCCGCCCCCGGGCACCTTCCCCGCGCCTCGCTCGGCCACGTTCGTCCGGTTCGAGAAGCTGCCCCATGCAAGCTGCCTGGACTGCCACCAGGACCCGCACCAGAGCCGCTTCGGCGAGCGGTGTGAGAGCTGCCACACCGTGGAGGACTGGCATCAGATCCGCAACGCCCAGCAGGACCGCGCCTTCCACGACAAGACGCGCTTCCCCCTTCGCGGGCTCCATGTGGACGTGGACTGCAAGAGCTGCCACGGCCCATTCCCCGGAAGGCCGCGGCGCTTCAAGGGGCTCGCCTTCTCCACCTGCGAGTCGTGCCACGTGGATGCGCACCTGGGGCAGCTCGCCGGCGCGGATGGCCGGACACCTCCGTGCGAGCAGTGCCACTCCGTGGAGGGCTTCTCTCCCGCGCGCTTCGGCGTCGAGCAGCACGCGAAGACGCAGTACCCGCTGATGGGGAGCCACCTCGCGGTGGCCTGTGACGACTGCCATCGCGAGGAGCCGAAGCTGGCGCACAAGGCGGCCGCGGAGCGTCAGGCGCCTTCACGCAAGGGCCCCTCGCCGCGCTTCAGCCTGATGCTGTTCGACTTCCCCTCGCCTGGCGCCAGCCGGTGCGAGAGCTGCCATGCGGACCCCCACGCGGGCCAGTTCACCTCGAAGGCGGAGTGCGCCACGTGCCACCAGGTGGACTCCTTCCACGCGCTGCGCTTCCAGCACGACCGGGACAGCCGCTTCCCGCTCACCGGCAAGCACGCCTCGGTCACATGTGAGTCCTGCCATCGGACCGTCGTGGAGAAGGGCCGCGAGCTGGTGCGCTTCCGGCCGATGGAGACCGCATGTGCCTCCTGCCACGAGGACGTGCACGCGGGGCAGTTCGCGCCCGCGCCGGGCCAGCCGACCGACTGCACCCGCTGCCATGACACCGCCAGCTTCAAGCCCGCGGGCTTTGCCCACTCGCCGCCCTTCACCGACTTCGTCCTCCAGGGGAAGCACGCGGACGTGCCGTGCGAGCGGTGCCACCGCCCGGTGCAGGTGGGCTCGGGGCTCGAGGTGCGCCGCTACGAGGGCCTGCCCCGGGACTGCGCGGGCTGCCATGCCGACGCGCACCACGGGGCCTTCCAGGGGTTCCAGCCATGACCGCGCGCCTCGCCACCGTGCTCCGCTGCCTCTCCGTGCTCGCGCTGCTGGGCGCGGCACCGCCTGCTTCGGAGCCCCGGACTCCGGAGAAGGCCTTGGACCTGCCCATCCTCCCCGCGCGCCTCGCGCCCCGGGCGGAGGCCGGCCATCCGAAGACGAAGTGCGAGCTGTGTCACACGCCCTCGGGCTGGCACGACGCGCACTTCCCGCACGAGCGCACGGGCTTCCCGCTGCTGGGCGCGCATGGCGGCGTGGCGTGTCAGGCATGCCACACGCAGGGCTTCGAGGCCCCACTGCCGCGCCAGTGCTCGGGCTGCCACCGTGATGCCCATGCCGGCGAGTTCGGCCAGCGCTGCGAGGGCTGCCACGAGTCCACACGCTGGGCGGCGCCCGGGTTCAACGCGGACGCACACCGGAGGACGAACTTCCCCCTGGTGGGACGGCACGCGGTGCTCCCCTGCACGGAGTGCCATGTGGACCAGCGAGGCCCCATCTTCAGTCGCAAGACGGTGGAGTGCATCGGCTGCCACCAGCAGGACTTCGAGAGGACCCGGCTGGTGTCCGTCGACCACGTGGCGCTCGGGTTCGGCACGGACTGCCGGCAGTGCCATACACCCTGGCGCTTCCAGGGGGCGCGCTTCCCCGGCCACGACGCGTGCTTCCAGCTCAGCCGGGGCGAGCACGCCAACATCCCCTGCCAGCGCTGCCACACGTCGCTCGCGGGACTCTCCGCCACCGGAGCCTGTGCCACCCGCACCGCCGCGTGCAGCGGCTGTCACGAGCATTCCTGCTCGCGGACGGACGCGCGCCACGAGAACGTGCCCGGCTATCAGTGCAAGGACGTGAAGTGTTACGAGTGCCACCGCTTCTCGGTGCAGCAGTGAAGCCACGCGGTCCGGAGGTCGTCATGCCTGCTCCTTCCCTCCCGCGACGTCTCCTCCCCCTGCTGCTGGCGCTGGCCTGCGCATGCAGCCAGGGCTCCGAGGGGCCTCCGGCGCCCTCCGTCACCGCGCTCACCCACGCGACACATACGCCCTTCCCCATCGCCACCGGCGCGCACGCGAACGCCGACTGCAACGCCTGTCACGGTGACTTCGACACGTTCAAGCTGTTCACCTGCCTGAGCTGCCACCAGCATGACCAGGCGGTAACGGATCCGCGCCACTCGGGCGTGGCCGACTACGCCTGGGACAGCGCGAAGTGCTTCGCCTGCCATCCCGACGGCACGGCCGCGGGGGTGGACCACTCCAACCTCTTCCCCATCGGCCAGGGCACCACCCACGCGGGAATCGCGTGCGCCACCTGCCACATCGACCCCTCCAACCGGAAGGTCGTGGAGTGTACCGGCTGCCACACCGCCCCCACGACGGACCCCATCCACACCGGCGTCTCCGGCTATCAGTGGTCGAGCCCCCAGTGCCTCGCGTGCCACCCGATGGGGGAGGTCACCTCGGTCGACCACCGGCCGTACTTCCCCATCGAGGCCGGCGCCGCCCATGCGGGCATCTCGTGCAGCACGTGCCACACGGACCGCACCAACCGGAAGGTCGTGGACTGCCTCACCTGCCACACCGCCGCGACGACGGACCCGGAGCACGGCCAGGTCGGCGGCTATCAGCGGGTCTCCGCCACGTGCCTGCGCTGCCATGGCGACTCGCAGGTGAAGACCGTCTCCAGCCACCTGCCCTTCTCCATCCTCAGCGGCACCAAGCACTACAGGGATTCGTGCCTCGTCTGCCATCCAGTCGCCCGCACGGACAAGCCCTTCGCGCAGGACTTCAACCCGTTCGATTGCCTCTCGTGCCACGGCAGGAGCGCGATGGACGACAAGCACCAGAACTTCTCCACCTACCGCTACCAGTCCACCACCTGTGTGACGAGCGGCTGCCACGCCAACGGCCGGAAGCCCTGATGCGCGCCCCTGGACTCCTCCTGCTCTGCCTGCTCGCCGGCTCGGTGGTCTCCGCCGCGCCAGTCAGGAACCCGGCCGCTTCCGGGCGCGCTCGCGCCGCGTCTCGTGCGAGCAAGAACAAGAAGAAGCCTCCGAGGAAGCAGGTGCGTCCCGTCGTAACTCCCGTCCGCGCGCAGCCAGCGGACGTGGAGGCTGCATCGGCGGCCGTCACCGAGCAGCCCTCGCCGCGTGCTCGTGCGTCGCGCGACGCCGCGCCGACGTGGGGGAGCGTCACGTACGTGAGCAGCGAGCGCGTGTACCTGGACCGGGGACGGGACGAGGGGCTGGAGAAGGACGCGGAGCTGGTGCTCTCCCGCCGTGGAAGGCCCGCCGGAAAGTGCCGCATCGAGTGGGTGGCGGACCACCACGCCGCGTGCCAGGGAAAAGGCCTGCGCGAGGGCGACCGCTTCGACCTCCCCAAGCGCGAGGCGTCCGCCACCGTCGCCGCCAGGCCCCTGCCCGCCTCCACGACCGAGCTCACCCGCCGGCGTGCGCTGCTCGAATCGAGCACCCAGCCCCTCGTCGAGTACGCGTCGGGACGGACCGGGAGCTCGCGGCGCCCCGCGGTGCAGGTGGCGCTCGACCATACGAGCTGGGCGTCGAACACCGGGGGCGACTTCCATCAGGAGCGGCTGGACGTGGCGCTCCGGGGCTTCCCGCTGGGCGCGGGCTTCCGGGTGTGGCTCGATGCCAGCGCGCGGGCGTGGGCGTCGCGTCCCGAGGACTTCCGCTCGCCCTCGCGCACGGTGGCCCGGCTCTACGTGCGTGAGGGCGAGGTGACGCGGCGAGAGGCCGGTGAGCATCTCGCGCTGGCGGTGGGGCGCGTGTGGCCCTGGTACGTGCCGGGCGTGGCGATGTTCGACGGCGCCCAGCTTGGCTGGCGCAGCACGGACGGCGACTTCGAGGTGGGGGCCTTCGGAGGCGGCGTGCCGGACGCGGCGACGCTGACTCCGAGCTTCCGGCGGATGACGGCGGGTGCCTACGTGGCGGGCCAGCACGTCGCGGCCGAGGGGAGCGCGCTGCGCATGCTGCACCACGAGGCGCGGGTGTCGTTCATGTCCGCGCCCGAGTACGGCGAGCGCTTCGAGGCAGAGGGCCGGGTGCGCGCCTGGCTGGGGCGCTCCGCGGACGTGGGCGCGTGGGTGAGGCTGGGGCTGGGGGATGCCATGGCCCCCGGGGGCGTGGACGCGGCGCGGCTGGACGTGGAGGTGCGACCGTCGCAGGCATGGAGGCTCTCGGGAGGGGCGCGGTACACGGGGACGATGGCGCTCGACGTGCCTCCGCCGCTGGGCGAGCTGACGCTGTCGAGCCGGACGGTGCACGGCGACGCGACGGCCCTCTGGCAGCCGGCGCCGTGGCTCTCCGCCGGACTCACCGGGCTGCTGGTGAGGGACATCGAGACGGCGCTCTCGCGCCAGCTCGTGGGGCCGGAGGTGGGGCTCCCTCGCCTCTTTGGAGACGCGGGTGGCGTCTCGTTGGGCTACCAGGAGGAGCTGGGCTGGATGCGCGGGCGGAGCGCCCACGTCCAGGCGCTGGTGCGGCCCGTCGCGGCGCTGCGCCTGCTCGGGCGCGTGAGCTGGTTCGAGGAGGAGCCGGTGAGCGGGGCCACGGGGATGGCGCCCACGCGTGACTTGGGGATGTACGTGAGCACCGACTACGCCCCGGTGCGCTCGCTGTCCCTGCGCCTCTCGGTCCTGGCGCGCGTCGACGCCAACAACCCGGACGAGGGACTCACGCGCCCCGGAGGACTCGTGGGCCAGGCGAGCCTGGCCGGCTCGTTCTGAGCGGACCGGGGCGCCGCCTTCGAAAGCACGCCGCCGTGACAGAACCACCCCCGGGTGGATTAGCTTGCCGGCCGCGATGGCATCGAACCTCACCCTCCTGGCCGGACCTGATGCGCTGCGGCTGCTCCGCGAGCGGGGCCTGCGCGGCGATGACGTGGACGTGATTCCCGGGGCCTCCGGAGGCCCGAAGTGGCTGGTGCTGGCGGGGCTCGACCGGGCCCTGTTCGCAGGCCTCTTCAAGGGCCGGACACGGCCGCTGCACCTGATTGGCTCCTCCATCGGGAGCTGGCGGATGGCGTGCGTGGCGCAGGCGGACCCGGTGGCGGCGCTGCACCGGTTCGAGGCGGCCTACATCGACCAGCGCTATCCGGCGAAGCCTCCCCCGTCTCTGGTGAGCGAGACGAGCGCGCGCATCCTGGACGCGCTCCTGGGTGAGAACGGCGAGGAGCAGATCCTCAACCACCCGTGGGCGCGGCTGCACGTCGTGACGGCCCTGTGCCGCGGGCCGGTGGGCGTGGAGCACCCGCGCGTGCAGATGCTGGGGCTCGCGCTGTGCGCGATGGGCAACCTGGTGAGCCGGCGGACGCTGGGGCTCCACATGGAGCGCGTCGTCTTCCACACGGCGGGCGACACCAGCCCGTTCGCCGGGCTGAAGGACCTGCCCTCCGTGCACCTGCCGCTGACACGGGAGAACCTGCGTCCGGCGCTGCTGGCCTCGGGCTCCATTCCCCTGGTGCTCAGTGGCGTGCGGATTCCGGGCGCGCGGCCGGGGGTGTACCGGGATGGTGGCGTGCTGGACTACCACCTGGACCTGGACTTCGGCCCGGGTGAGGGGCTGGTGCTCTACCCGCACTTCTACCCGTACGTGGTGCCCGGCTGGTTCGACAAGTCGCTGCCGTGGCGGCGGGCCCGGCCGGCGAACTTCCGCAGGGCGCTGCTGATTGCCCCCTCCGCGGAGCTGGTCGCCCGGCTGCCCGGTGGGAAGATTCCGGACCGCGTGGACTTCGAGCGGCTCTCGGACACGGAGCGCATCCGCGCCTGGAACCAGGTGGTCTCCGAGAGTGAGCGCATGGGCGATGAGCTGCTGGAGTTGATTGCCACCGGCCGCATCGCGGAGCACATGCGTCCGCTCTGAGGACTGCGCACACGGGGCTGCTCAGACCACCACCGTCCCGAGCGTTCAGGCCCCACCCAGGTTCTTCTCCATCCAGTCACGCATCGCCGCATAGGCGAGCCCCGCCGGAGACAGCCGCAGCTTCTCCTCCGGCGGCATCTCCGCGAAGGTCCGCCGCGCCTTGTCGCTTTCGGGGATGAACACCGGGTCCCAGTGATAGCCGCCGCTCCCCCGGACGTCCGTCGCCAGCTCTCCCCTCACCTCGCGGATGATGACCTCTCGGCGCTTCCCGTCGCAGTAGCAGACGGCGCTCAGGGCGCGCACCGTCCTCGGCTGCCCCGGTGGAACCAGCCCGCACAACCGGGCCCCGAGCTTCTCCCAGAAGGGCCGAACGAGCGCGCCCGGGAGCCCCTGGAGGAAGTCGATGCAGAACGCGCCGTGCTCGACGACGACGGGATAGCGGACCGCCGCATACGCGGCTGCCGCCTTGGCGCGGATGACCCTGTCCAGGTCCACGTCGAGAATCTCGGTGATGCCGTTCCGGACCTTCAGCACCCCGACCTTCCCCGCGGGCTCGAAGACGTGCCGGGCCTCCGCGGCCTTGTAGTCGTTGGAGGTATAGTAGTACGCGGTCTTCATCTCATGGCCTCCGGTCAGGCGCCGATCCGCTGGAGGAGGTCCGCCACGCTCGCCGACTTGTCGGACGGGTCGAGCTGGATGATGTCGATGTTCCACTTCTCCAGCAGCGCGGGCTGCACCGGCCCCGCGCCATGCGTGGCGAAGAAGCACCTGCGGGGCCGCGGCGAGGCCACCGCTCCATGGCTCGCCTGCCGGAGCTGGTGCATCCGGTGCCAGATGTGCCGGATGTTCGTGTCGCTGAAGCTGTAGCCGATGAACAGGAAGCTGTGGCTGAGCAGGTCCGCGCGCAGCCGCTGGTCCGCCGGGGCCTCCAGCGCCATCCGGTCGAAGAACGCCTTCTCCGTGAGGACGATGGTGCCCCGCTTCTCCAGCGTGCCGTGGAACTTGATGACCTCGCAGCCTCCGGGGGACCTGGGCCCCTGGAAGTCCTCGAAGGACGCCAGCACGGAGACGGGCCTCCCCGCGTCCTTGAACGCTCCCTCCACGTGGAAGTCGAAGTTGGTCGTGTAGAGCGTGTGCCAACGGAGCGCGGCGAGCGCCCGGTGCGTCGGTGACGCCTTGCGGAGCGTCTCGGACTCCCTCGAGTTGAAGCCCCGCGTCATCTCGTGGACGAGGTACTCGAAGTCACCGGCGTCCTCGAAGTAGCCCGCGAGCTGCTCGAAGTCGCCGTGCAGGGTGAACAGGTCCGGCTCGAAGCCGAGCTTGCGCGCCATGTCCGCGATGAGCTCGCCCCAGTCCGGCAGGTTCAGCGGCTTGGAGAAGCCCGCCCCCAGGAAGGGGATGAGCCGGCCTTCCCGGTACTCCTTCTGGAGCAGTGGAACGGCACGCGACAGCTCGAGGACCGCCATCGACACCTCCGGGCGCGAAGCATCCCCTCCCCGCTCCGCGTTGGGAAGCCGCAAAAAGAGCGGCGGCCGGCCCCCTCGCATCAGGGAACCGGCCGCCAGAGACTTCTTCAGGGCCCCCTCCTCCAGGACTGGGGGAGGAGGCCCGTCACGTCACGACTCAGACCCGCTTGCGACGACGGCGCAGCAGGCTGAGGAGCGCCAGGCCGAGCATGCCGGCCGGAGCGCCCGCGCCCGTCGAGGAGCAGCCGCCGGTGTCCGGCGTGGTCATGGCCTCCACGGTGGCGGTGTGCGAGCCGCCACGCGCGTCCGTCACCGTCAGACGGAAGGTGAACGTGGCGCTGTCGTCGTCGAGCTCGGGCACGTCCACGTTGATCACCGCCTGGTCGGCGTTGGCCAGCGACACGGACGGGCCACCCGTCTGCTCCCACTTGTAGGTGATCGCGTCACCATCCGGATCGCCGGACTCCGAGCCGTCGAGGATCATCGACGTCTGGTTGCCGCTGAGGATGATGCGAGCCCTGGCCACCGGGACGGTGTTGTTCGAGTTGACCACCACGTCCACCGTGTCGCTCGTCGTCGCCTGGCCGTCGCTCACCGTCAGACGGAAGGTCAGCGTCTCACCGGACGCCGTGTTCGGCGCGGTGAAGGTGGCCATCGCGCCGTTGGCACCGGACAGCGCCACCGGGGTACCGGACACCTGCGTCCAGGCATAGGTCAGCGTGTCGCCCTGGTCCGCGTCGCTGGCGGAGCCGCTCAGCGTCACCGACGAGCGCTCATCCGCGGCGAGGTCCAGGCCCGCGTTCACGGTGGGCGCGCGGTTGATGTGCCGCACGTTCACCGCGACCTCCCGCTGGAGCGAGGCCGTCCCGTCGCTCACGGTCACCTGGAAGCGCAGCACGGCGTCAGCGGCCACCTCGCCCGTGGAGAAGGTGATGCGAGCGGTGCCGGCACCGTCGAACACCACCTCGTCGCCGGCCGTCTGGATCCAGGTGTAGGTCAGCGCATCGCCGTCGGGGTCGGAGGCGGTGGCCTCGACGATGGCGGTGCTGCGCTCGTCGATGGTGACGGACGAGGCCGTCACCACCGGCGCGCGGTTCACGTTGTCGATGCGCACGTCCACCGTGTCGCTGGTGCTGGCCTGGCCGTCGCTCACCGTCAGGCGGAAGGTCAGCGTCTCACCGACGTCCGTCTCCGGCGCGATGAAGGTGGCGGTGGCGGTGTCGTAGTTGCGCAGCGCCACCGCCGTGCCGGACACCTGCGTCCAGAGGTAGGTGAGCGCGTCGTCCTCCGGGTCGCTCGCGGAGCCGCTCAGCGTGACGGCGCCACGCTCGTCCGCGATGGCGTCCAGGCCCGCGTTCGCGGTGGGCGCGCGGTTGACATGGCGCACGAGCACGGTGACCAGGTCTTCGGAGGTGGCCGTCCCGTCGCTGACCGTCAGGAGGAGCACCACGCTGGTGTCGGCCGTCACCTCGGGAGCGGTGAAGGACGGCGTGAGCGTGGTGTCGCCCGTGAGGGTCACCTCCGGGCCGTCCAACTGCTCCCACGCGTAGGTGAGCGCGTTGCCGTCCAGGTCGTAGGCACTACCGGCCAGCGACACCTGCGCGCGCTCGTCCACGGCCATGTCCGCGCCCGCGCTGGCGACGGGCGCGGTGTTGCCGCACACGCCGCTGTCCGCGCAGATCTTCGTGAACGGACGGTTGGTGATGCCGGAGAAGGCAAGGTCGTCCAGCACCCAGCCCGTGTTGCCGGCACCGTTGTCGCTGCCGATACGGAACCGGATCCGCACCGTCTTGCCCGCGTAGGCGTCGCCCAGGTTCAGCGTGGAGGTGATGAACTCCGGGAAGTCCGGGGTGGTGCCCACGATGGCGCGGCGGCCGGCCAGCGGGTTGCGGTTGCCGGCGTACTGGATGAGCTCGCCGGTATACAGCGCATCACCGACGTCGACCCACGTCGCGCCATTGTCCTCGGAGAGCTCGATGACGGCGCCGTCGTAGTTGCCGTCGGCGTCGGCCTCGAAGTCGTAGGAGTGACGGAAGGTGAGCGAGAACGGCTCGGTGCTGCTCACCTGGAGCTCGGGGGACGTGAGACGGAGGTCGCTCGCGGCGCCCATGTTCGGGCCGTAGTAGGCCCGGTTGAAGTCCGAGAACTCGACGACCGAGAAGTCCGCACTGGCCAGCCTCGCGTCGTGGTCGCTGACCCAGGGCAGGTTGGCCTCGGACGCCTCCACGGTCTCCGTGGCGGTGGCCGCCGGCACCTCGTCGTAGTTGACCCTGATGTTCAGCGTCATCGACTTGTCGCTCTGGACGACCTGTCCATCGTCACGGATGGCGACGGCCACCTCGGCGCGCTGGCCCAGGCTGGCGCCGGACAGCGTCACCGGCACATGCACCGTCTCCGTCGCGCCGACCGGGATGGCCGGGAAGTTGACGAAGCCGCGGTTGCCCATCTTCACACCCGGGGTGGTGGACACCACGGTGGCGCTGGTCGCGGCCGCCTCGGAGGAGCCCTTGTTGGCCACGGTGATGGCGATGGTGCCCGTCTCGCCGTTGTCCAGGATGCCGTCCGCGTCACCCGGGGTCGCCACGGAGTCCTCGTAGGCGACGGAGACGAGCTCCACGTCCACGCCCAGCACGTAGCTCTCCACCACACCCGAGTGGTCGGTGGAGTAGCGGTCCGGGGCCACCGCGCCCACGCCCATGCCGCGCCAGGCGAAGGCCGCCCAGAAGCGCTGGAAGTCAGCCGGGTCGTTGGCGAGCACCGCCGCGAGGATGGCGTCACGCGCCTCCAGGTAGGTGGGCGACGGGGGCGTCAGCTTGTAGCCGTTGACGATGTAGCTCTTCATCCGGTCCTGCGCTTCCTGGAACGGATGCGCCCGGAGGAGCGACACGTAGCACTCCCACAGCGTGGAGGCCCAGATCTCACCGGAGTTGTGGACCTGCGAGTTGACGCCCCCCGGAGCGAAGGGGGTGGTCGTCGGCAGCGCCACGCCGTTCATGATGTGGCGGAAGCGCAGCGCGTTCTTGTCCTCGTTCACCGAGTAGGCACCACGGCGGATGCCGTAGAACGACGAGTCCGGCGAGATGCCGCGCGTCGCGTACTCGGCCATGGCGTAGACGCCGGTCCAGTCGGGATTGGACGGGACGTCGATGTCCTCCGCGCGCACCGTCATCAGCAGCGCGTGGAAGTCCGCCCAGCCCTCGCCCATGGCGCGGCCCTGGTTGTTGACCAGACCGGACCCGTTCGAGATGAGGCGGTTGCTGATGTAGTGGCCCCACTCGTGCGCGACGATCTGGTTGTCCACCGTGCCGTCGACGCCAATGGTGGGACCGCGGAACATGCGCGCGGTGACGCCCTCGGCGAGCGCGCCGCGCAGCCGGGCGCCGTCCGCCTGGGTGACGAGCAGCGAGGGGATGGTGATGCCCGAGGCCGTGCCGCCCATGTCGACGATGAAGCGCGGCGTGTTGTCGGCGAGGATGAAGCCGATGGCGCCCGCCGCCTGGACGACGGCGGCCTTGACGGCGAAGCCGCACGTGCCACGGTCGACCAGGGCGAACTTCCCGGCGACCTCCGCCGCGTTGGTGAGCGGGGTGCAGGCGTCGGTGGTCGACGGGCCCGAGGCGTTGGACTCGTCCAGGGCCGCCACCACGTCGCCGGTGGCGTCGAACGCCTGCGGACCGAAGCCCGCGGCGATACCCGTCAGGTAGTCACCCGCGATGGAGGCGGGCGCGGTCACCGTCACGCGCGCGTTGCGCGGGCCGGTGAAGAGGTACATCTGCATGCGCGGGGACGCACCGTCCGCCGGCGTGGACATGTTGGCGTTGTTGATGTTGGTGTAGTCCTGCGCCTGCGCGTGGATGGGGTCGTTGCCCAGACCGCCGCGGCCGTAGTTGTCGGCCTGCGCGTTGCCCGAGGCCTCGTCGAAGCCCGTGTCGTAGTACCAGTCATGGAGCCAGTTGTTCATGAAGAACAGGCTCGTGGTGGCCGCGGCAATCTGCTCGGCGTTGGCGTTCGGGGCGATGTCGAAGAGCATCGTCCGGTCGAACACGCCCGGCGCGGTGGCCGTGGGGCGCAGGTCGCCCTCGCTGTAGTAGTCCGGAGCCACGAGGTCCGCGTACGCGTCCACGTTGTTACCGGTGGTCACCGTGGCGCCGTTCGGGAGCCAGGGGTCTCCGTGGCTGAAGGGAGCGCTCTCCAGGGTGACGAGGGCGGGCGGGACGTAGGCCGGGCGGAAGCCGTTCGGGCTGCCCGTGGGGTGCGGCGTGGCGGCGGCGGCGCCCGTGGGGCCGTCGTGCGGGGTGTACGGCGGCGTGGTGTCCGCGAACACGCGGTAGCTGAACTCCGCGTGCGCCGTCAGGTTGTTGCGCAGCAGCAGGCTGCCGTCCGCCGCGGAGATGACGTAGGCGTAGTAGTCCGAGTCATTGCTGTCCGGGGCGCCGGTGTTGAGCTCCACGTAGTACGCGGGCACGAGCGCGGTGGGCAGCGGGAAGAGCACCTGCTTCACGCGGGCCGGGATGACCAGGCCCTGCGCCAGCGGGCGGGCGTAGGTGGCGAGCGTGTAGTGGGAGTACGCGCCCGTCTCCTGCTTGATGTTCGTCCTCGCCAGCAGGCTCGGATCCAGGTCGTTGCCCGTCAGGTCCTTGTACGCCACCGAGATGGCCCGGGTGGCGGGGAGCTTGAAGTGCAGGCGCGCCTCGGGCGCGGTGTTCGAGACCTGGTTGGACAGCGAGCCGGAGATGGCCACCAGCTCGTTGTCGCGGTTGAGGAGGAGGTTGAGGTTCTGGCGGAAGACCTCGATGCCGCCGGCCTCCTGCGCCATCTTCACGACCTTGACGCCCTGGCGGTTCTGGCTGACGGAGACCACCTTGGCGCCCGCGGCCTCGAAGGAGCTCAGCCCGAAGAGGGCCGCGTGGTCCTGGACCTGCGCCAGCGCGGCCTGCTCGGGAGCCATGCCCGCGAACTGCGCGCGGAGGCTCGTCTGCGCCGGTGTCTTGTGGGCCCAGATGAACGTGGGCGAGCCCGTGCGCTCGTCACGGTGGGCGACGCGCGCGCCCTTGACGGGGTTCACGGGCTTGAAGCCAGCGGAAGCGCGACCCGAGGGCTTCGCATCCTGCAGTGCATCGTAGTTCGGCAAGGTCCGAGCAGCGGCACCGGTTCCAGACAACACCAGCGCCAGGCCGGACAGCGTGGCAACCAACCTTCTCACGTGGGGGAGCTCCCGTGGACGACGATGGGGGAAGGAGCCACTTCACGACCCGGAGGTATCCCGGCACCCACGCCGGAATGCCCGGTCACGCTTGGGTGGCCCCCAGGTGACGAACTGTCACCTGTGGGAGAGATTAGTGCCCTTACTAATGTCGGTGGAAAGGCGACACGGGCGTTTTTTCCCAGCGCAGCGCATAATTCCGTGATTACGGCTGGTTAGCGCGGCTGTCCGAGGAAGAACCCCTTGCACGCGGAGTGCCGCCGAGCTGGAAATCCGGGTTGGCGCGACGCACGGGTCAGGGCCGCGCCGTGGCCGATGTCTCCGCCCACGGGTCTCCCAGCGGGCGAAGTCTTGCCTGGAGGTACTCGCGCACCGTCACGGGGTGGAGTCTCGCGTGCTCGGTGCGTGCCGCGTGGCGCAGCCGTCCCCTCCCGGAGAGCTGCTCGAGCAGTCCCCACTGGACGAGGAAGTCGCGCGAGGAGTCCGTCGCGGACTGCTCACGCGCGAGGTGGCGGCGCAGGTCCTCCAGTGTCCCGCGGTAGATGCGCTGGAGCGGGTGGCCCCTCAGTTCCTCGTAAACGCGCGACACCTCGTTCACCGTCACCACGTCACCGGTGAACTCCAGCGTCCGGTTCTCCGCGCGGCGGTCCACCACGGCTTCGGCGACGAGCCGGGCCACGTCCGCCATGGCCGTCAGGTCGAACGGCTCATCACCGGTGCCCCAGTACGCCGCGTGGCCCCGCTCCAGGTCGAACACCCGCGCGAGCGGCGACAGCGCCACTTCCATGAAGGTGCCACACAGGATGAACGTGTGCCGCACCCCGCTGCGCACGACGGCCTCCGCGACCTGCCGGTGCATGGCCAGCGGCGAGTCCTCGAACGCTCCGGCCTGGAAGAAGTCGAGCGAATAGTCGGAAGGGATGAAGCGCATGACACCGTGCCGGCGGGCCGCGTCCAGCAGCCGGAGCTGCCCGTCCACCATGACCTCCGGTCCACCGCTCACGGCGGAGATGACGGCGTCCACGCCCTCGACGGCGGAGTCGAGCGAGCGTGAGTCCTGAAGCGAGCCCTCCACCAGCGTCACGCCCTGGTCGGCGAGCCCCGTGAGCGACTCGCGGCGCTTGCCCGGGCGCACCAGCACATGGAGGTGGATGCCGGGCCTCACGAGCAGCGCCGAGGCGAGCTTCCCCCCGAACCTCCCCGTGCCGCCTACCAGCAGGACGTGTGTGGCCTCCGTGTCCATGGTCCTCTCCTCCCTCGCCAGCACTCCGGCGCCCTCGGCGGATACGCCCGCGACGGGCCCCTACCGGGAAGATGGAGCGCGATGGCGGGTATGCCTTCGAGGAGGACTCGAGGGCCGCTGGTCCCGACGGGGGCCGGGCGGGCCTCCAGGCGTCCGCCGCGCGTGAAGCACCGAGGCGGGAGGAGGCTGAAAAGCAATCGGCCCGGCCATCCAGGAGGATGACCGGGCCGATCCGAGTTGCGGGGGCAGGATTTGAACCTGCGACCTTCGGGTTATGAGCCCGACGAGCTACCAGGCTGCTCCACCCCGCGTCATGTTGTCTTCAACCACGGCGACCCGGTCTTCATTCCTACCGGGCTTCTTCGGTACAGCGAGTTGCGGGGGCAGGATTTGAACCTGCGACCTTCGGGTTATGAGCCCGACGAGCTACCAGGCTGCTCCACCCCGCGTCAGAGGCGTCAGCGGCGAGGGGTTAGTACCGCCCCCCGCCTGGAGCGTCAACACCTTTCTCCGGGCTGCTCTCCGAGGAGATCAGCACCGGAGAAGACGCGCGCTACTTGCGCATCTTGTTGAGCAGGTCGGCGAAGGTGCCGAAGCCCTTCTTGCCCGCGCCCTGCGGCTGCTGCGACTTCTGCCAGGCCTCCACCTCGGCGCGCTCCTCGGCGCGCACGGCGGCGGTGACGGACAGGCGGATCTTCCCGGACGGGTCGATGTCCAGGACGGCCACCTTCACCTCCTGGCCGAGCGAGTAGTGCTTGCGCAGGTCGGTACCACGCTCGGTGCCCGTCTCGCTGGCGGGGAGCAGGCCCTTGCCGCCCGGGAAGACGAGGAAGACGCCGTAGGGCTCGATGCGGTCCACCTTGCCCACGACGACCTGGCCCACCTTGGGACGGGGCGCGGCGGGCTCACGGGCCTTGGCCGGCTCGGCGGCGGCGGGCGCGGGACGCTCCTCGGGAGGACGCTGCGCCTCCTCCTCGGAGATGCGGCGCAGGCCGATGCGCTTTTCGTTCGCGTCGATCTTCTCGACGGCCACCCAGATGACCTCACCCTCCTTCACCACGTCGCGCGGATGCGCGATGCGGCGGTCGCTCAGCGCGGAGATGTGCACCAGGCCGTCCACGCCCGGACGCAGCTCCACGAAGGCACCGAAGGGCTGCAGGCGGACGACCTTGCCCTGGAGGCGGTCGCCCTCCTTGATTTCGGAGATGGCCTTCTTGAAGGGGTCCTCCATGCGCGCGCGCATGGACAGGGTGATGCGCTCCTTCTGCTTGCTCTTGTCGGGCGAGTTGGGCTGCGCGGGCTCCATGCGCAGGATCTCCACCTCGACCTCGTCACCGGCGTTGACCACCTCGCTCGGGTGGCCGACGCGCGTGTACGAGAGCTCGGAGACGGGAATCATGCCCTCCACGCCGCCCAGGTCCACGAACACGCCGAAGTCGCGCACGCCGGAGACCTTGCCCTTGACGACCTTGCCCTCGCCCAGGTTCTTGCGAGTCTCCGCCGCCAGCCGCTTCTGCTCCTCTTCCAGCAGCGCGCGGCGCGACAGCACCACGTTCCTGTCGCGAACCTCGGTGACGCGGAACTGGAGCTTCTCGCCGATGAACTGATCCGGCTTCTCCACGAAGCGCAGGTCGAGCTGGCTGATGGGGCAGAAGGCGCGGATGTCGCCGATGGCGACCTCGACACCGCCCTTGTTCACGCTGAGGACCATGCCCTCCACGGGCATGCCGGAGGCGCGGGCCTCGGCCAGCATGGCCATGGACGCGCTGCCCTTGGCCAGCGCGCGGCTGAGGAGGATGCCCTTGGCGCCCACCTCGATGACGTGGGCCTCGAGGCTGTCACCCACGCCGAAGCGGAGGATGCCCTCGTCGTCCTTGAGCTCGCGAAGCTCGATCATCGCCTCGCTCTTGGCGGACCCCTCCAGCGAAACGAACGCGGTGTCCGCGCCGAGCTGGAAGATGGTGCCCCGGACCTTCTCGCCCACGCGCACGCCGCGGCGACCCGGGGTTCCGCCCTCCTTGGCCTGCGCCTCGAACATCTCGGCGAAGGACTGGGACTCGGGAACCTCCTCGTACAGCGCGCTGGAGGGAGCGGGCGTCGGCGTCACGGGACGGGGCGCGGGAGCCGGCGTCGCGGCGGAGGCCTCGGCGGCGGCGCCGGTCTGCTCGGCGGTCGCGGTCGCGTCGGCGGGCTTGTCACCCACGGGGCCGCGCGTCTCGATGGCGCCGGAGGCGCGCTTCACGACGACCATGGGGCCGGACGGACGGCGCTCACCGCCACCGCGGCGCTCGCCTCCCCTCTCGCCACCGCGATCACGAGGCGGACGGTCGCCACGCGGCGCCCCCCCCTCGGGACGCGGCTGCGTCTCGCGACGCTCGCCGCCACGCTCACCCCCGCGGCCTCCTCCGCGCCCACCCCGGTCCCCCTCGCCACGGCCAGCGCCCCCGGAGGGGATGCCGAGCATCACGTCGCCGAAGGTGGCCTTCGGCTTCTTGGGACCCATCCCGCCCGGACCGCCAGAATTGGAACCGTTCTTCTCGTCGCTCACTGCGGAGACCTTCCTGAGACGTATTCAGCCCTGACTTCCCGAGAAGCCGGGCCCTGTGAAAAAGGCGGCGCACTCTACACGCGCGCCATGTCGGGAGGAAGCCAGATGACACGGGCGCGATGTGGGCCGTTGCCTCGTCCATAACCGGAGGCAGCGCGTCACAACATCCCCACCGGGTGTTTGCCATCCCAACCAGGTGTCGCCCGGCCCGTCAGGAACCGAGTATTCGCGGGCGTTTAGCGCACCAGCCGGAGCTTGCGGCCGACCTTGCGGAACACGGCGCCGGCCTCGGGGATGCCCATGGCCGCGGCCAACCCGAAGTAGACGGCGCCGAACGGGAGGGCCACCGCCACGAAGCCCAGGACCGGGTGCAGCCGGGGGGGCGCGAGCACCCCTCCCCCCCACTCCACCGCCACGCCCGGCATGGGGCCCAGCAGGGAGGTGAGCCCCCACCGCACGGCCAGCGCCACGAGCCCGGCCACGATGGCCGCGCTCCACAGCCGGGGCAGCAGCCCCTCGGGCATTCCCACCGGGCCCACCTGCTTCACCAGCTTGTGCCTCAGCAGGCCGGCCTCCAGCCACGCCACGAGCCCGCTCGCCAGGGTGAGCCCCAGCGCGCCCAGGTGCTCGGGCAGGCCCAGCCAGCCGGGCAGGTGCAGGCCCAGCACCCAGGCGCCCAGCGTGCCGGTGGCCACGCGCACCACCGCGAAGCGCAGGGGCGTCTTCGGGTCCTTCAGCGCATAGAAGGCGGAGGCATAGAGGCGGCCCACGGTGGAAGCCACCAGGCCCACCGCCGCCCCCATCAGCAGGTACCAGAGGTAGCGCGAGTCCGCCGCGTCGAAGCGGCCCGTCTGCAGGAGCGCCGCGGCCACCATGTCCCCCAGGAAGAGGAAGGCGGCGGCGGAGGGCACCACCCAGAAGGCGATGCGGCGCGAGCCGGCGCCGATGCGCTCGCGCAGCTTCGCGGCCACGTCCTGGCCCTCGCCCGTGGCGCGGGACATCTCCGGCAATTCGGCCGCGGACACCGCCATGCCGAAGAGGCTCACCGGGATGAGGTAGATGGTCTGCGCGTACACCAGCGAGGACAGCGCGCGGTTGGAGATGAGCGACGCGAAGGCGGTGTCCACCCACGCGCTGAACTGCACCACGCCGCGCCCCAGCACCACCGGCCCGAAGTTCCGCAGCACCTGGCGCACGGCCTCGCCCGCGAGCGACAGCGTCGGACGGAAGCTCCCCAGCAGCGTCAGCACCGTGGGCACCTGCACCGCGAACTGGAGGAAGCTGCCCAGCACCACGCCGTAGGCCAGCAGCTCCACCAGCCGCTCCTCGCCGTAGCGGCCGCCCGCGGCCACCAGCGTGAGGATGATGACCAGGTTCCACACCACCGGCGCGAGGTACGACAGCAGGAAGCGCCGGTGGCTGTTGAGGATGCCCAGGCACCAGGCGCTCAGCACCAGCAGGCCCGTGCCGGGGAAGAGGATGCGCACCACGGTGATGGCCAGCTCGCGCGCGTGGCCCTCGAAGCCGGGGGCGATGGCGTCCACGAAGAACGGGGTGAAGAGCATGCCCGCCGCCACCAGCACCGCGCTGGCCAGCGACAGGAGGCCGAACACCGCGCCCGCCACCCGGTCCGCCTCCTTCGTGTCCCCGCGGCCCAGCAGCTGCGCGTACACGGGGATGAACGAGCCGGAGAGGACGCCCTCGCCGAAGAGGTTCTGCAGGAAGTTGGGGATGCGCAGCGCCGCCTTGAAGACGGCGGCCGCCTCCGCGTTGCCCAGGTAGTGCGCGAAGACGCGCTCGCGCACCAGCCCCATCAGCCGCGAGGCCAGGATGCCGGTGGCCACCAGCAGCGCGCCCCTCCCTCCCGAGCGCGGGGGCCGGGATGGCGCGGGGGGCGGCGGCGGAGATACGGGCGTGGAGGTGGTCACCAGGGCGCGGACTCTACGCGGGCCGTTGAGTGGCATGAAGCGCGAAACCCACCCACCCTGTTTCACTTGACGGTCCCGCTCCAGGTTGCCAGGGTCCAGTGCCAATGGCCGGAACCCCCGACAGCGATCTGGACGACGTGGCGCGCATCCGCCGCGTCCTGGCACGCGAGCTCGAGACCATCAACGAATACGAGGCGTTCGCACGGGCCTCCTCGTCACCCGAGGTCCGCGCCTTCTTCCTCCACCTGGCCGCCGAGGAGAAGGAGCACGTCTCCGAGGCCGTCCACATGCTCCGCACGCTGGACAGCGGCCAGGACACGCACTTCACCAAGCCCTTCGTGCCCGGGCACTTCGAGGCGGCCGCCGGCGGGGCCGGAGCGCCCGCCGCCCCGGCTCCGGTGGACCATGGGCCCCCGGCCGCTCCGCCCCGCCCCGCCGTCTTCGGCCGCAATGGCCCGCTTCCGGCTGAGCCTCCCACCGCGCTGCCCCCGCAGCGCCTGATGTATGGCCTGCCCGCCCCGCCGCCCGCGGTGGACTCCCATCCGCTCACCATCGGCTCGCTCCGCCGGGGTGGAAGCGGCGGTGGTGGCGGTCGCTGATGTTCCCCTCCTCTCCTTTTGTTGAATCCCCTGGAGAACACTCCGATGCCTGACTTCCTTGGACATGCCGAGAACCCCCTCCGCGAGGAGGAGTGGGCACGCCTGAATGAGACGGTCATCCAGGTCGCGAGGCGCTCGCTGGTGGGCCGCCGCATCCTGGACATCTACGGCCCGCTGGGAGCGGGCGTGCAGACGGTGCCCTACGACGAGTTCCAGGGCGTGTCCCCGGGCGCGGTGGACATCGTCGGCGAGCAGGAGACCGCGATGGTCTTCACCGATGCTCGCAAGTTCAAGACCATCCCCATCATCTACAAGGACTTCCTGCTGCACTGGCGCGACATCGAGGCCGCGCGCACGCACAACATGCCGCTGGACGTGTCCGCCGCCGCGGGCGCCGCCGCGCTGTGCGCACAGCAGGAGGACGAGCTCATCTTCTACGGTGACGCGCGCCTGGGCTACGAGGGCCTGATGACGGCCAACGGCCGGCTCAGCGTGCCGCTCGGGGACTGGACGGTGGCGGGCGGTGGCTTCCAGGCCATCGTCGACTCCACCCGCAAGCTCAACGAGCACGGCCACTTCGGCCCCTACGCCGTGGTGCTGTCGCCGAAGCTGTACTCGCAGCTCCACCGCATCTACGAGAAGACGGGCGTGCTGGAGATCGAGACCATCCGGCAGCTCGCGTCGGACGGCGTCTACCAGTCCAACCGCCTGCGCGGAGACTCCGGTGTGGTGGTGTCCACCGGCCGCGAGAACATGGACCTCGCCGTGTCCATGGACATGGTGGCGGCGTACCTGGGCGCCTCACGGATGAACCACCCGTTCCGCGTGCTGGAGGCGCTCCTGCTGCGCATCAAGCACCCGGACGCCATCTGCACGCTCGAGGGCCCCGGCGCCGCCAACGCGCCGCCCGCCCCCACGCACCGCCGCTAGCCCCAGGAGACGACTGGCTTCCCATGGCGAAGGTCCTGGTGATCGACGACGAGGCGAACCTCCGCAAGGTGCTCGCCGCGATGCTGCGCCGGGACGGCTTCGACGTCACGGTCGCGGAGAACGGCGAGCAGGGGCTCGCCGAGTTCCACAAGAACGGCGCGGACATCGTGGTGACGGACCTGGTGATGCCCAAGGTGGGCGGCATGGAGGTGCTGAGCACCGTCCGCGCCGCCAACCCGGACGTGCCGGTCATCATCATCACCGCGCACGGCACGGTGGACTCCGCGGTGGACGCCATCAAGGCGGGCGCCTTCGACTACATCACCAAGCCCTTCGACCAGTCGGAGCTGTCCTCCGTCGTCGCCAAGGCCGCCAAGACGAACGAGAGCGCACGCCGCTCCGTCCGCCCGGACCTCAAGGCGCGCGCCGCCATCATCGGCGACTCGCCGCAGATTCAAGAGGTCTACAAGATCATCGACAAGGTGGCGGACACGCCCTCCACGGTGCTCATCACCGGGGAGAGCGGCACCGGCAAGGAGCTGATCGCCACCGCGCTGCACGGCGCCTCCAGCCGCCGAGACAAGCCGTTCATCAAGATCAACTGCGCGGCCATCCCCGCCACGCTGCTGGAGAGCGAGCTGTTCGGCTACGAGAAGGGCGCCTTCACCGGCGCCGTCACCTCCAAGCCCGGCCGCTTCGAGCTGGCTGACGAGGGCACCCTCTTCCTGGACGAGATTGGCGAAATCCCGGTGGAGATGCAGGTGAAGCTGCTGCGTGCGCTCCAGGAGGGCGAGTTCGAGCGCGTGGGTGGCATCAAGACGACGCGTGTGGACGTGCGCCTGGTGGCCGCCACCAACCGCGACCTGCAGGCGGAGATTGAGGCCGGCCGCTTCCGCAAGGACCTGTACTACCGGCTGGCGGTGGTGCCCATCACCCTGCCCGCCCTGCGCGAGCGCCGCAGCGACATCCCCATGCTCGCGCGGCACTTCGTGGAGAAGTACAACCGCCGCCTCAACAAGAAGATCGAAGGCATCGCGGACGATGCCATGGCCCTGCTCCAGGGGTACTCCTGGCCGGGCAACATCCGCGAGCTGGAGAACCTCATCGAGCGCGTGCTGCTCTTCGCGGACGGGCCCCTCATCACCCCGAAGGACCTGCCAGAGCCGATTCGCGGAGGAGCGGGCCAGCAGGCGGCCGCCGCGCCGGCGGCCCCCAGTCCCTCCATGGAGGTGCCCGCGGGCGAGGTGGGGCTCAAGGACATCGTCCGGATGAAGGCGGCCGAGCTCGAGCGCGACCTCATCGTGAAGAAGCTGGAGGAGACGGGCGGCAATGTCACCCGGGCCGCCCGCCTGCTGCAGATCAGCCGCAAGTCGCTCCAGACGAAGATGAAGGAGTTCGGCTTGCGTGACACCACACCGGACGGGCAGGAAGACGGCAACGACGAGTAGCTGGCGCGGGGGCGAAATTTCCCCGCGCGCGCGTCGGTTTCGCGCCCGCCCACTCTTCTTTTCAAAACCCAGGGAGCTTGCATGCGGCCGAACCTTCCCACCCTCGGTGCCCCTCCGAAGCGCAGTCCCTTCGGACCGGTGGTCGCCGTGTCCCTCATCCTCGGCGGTGCCGCCGGCGGCGTGTGGTGGTGGAAGCAACGGATGGCGAGCGCCACGCAGGAGACCGCCCAGGCCGCCCCCGAGGCGGCGGACGCGGGAGCCGTGGCTGCCGCGCCCGTTGCTCCGCCCGCGCCCGTGGACCCCGTGAAGGCGGCCGGTATGGAGCGCGCCTCGGTGCGCATCGACGGGCCGCTGGAGACGGCGCTCAACGCCGCCGCCGGCCCGGACATCGGCCCCGCCCTGGCGCAGGTGGTGACGCGCACCCTGGTGTGGTGGGTGGAGGTACCCGGGGAGATCCTCCGCGGCGACACGCTGGACGTGCTCTACCAGCGCCGTGAGAACGAGGAGCCCCTGGTGCACGCCGTGCGCTTCACCAGCGGCAAGCTGGGGAAGACGATGAGCGCCTACCGCTACCAGGCCGAGGGCGAGGCCAACGCCCGCTACTACCTGCCCGGCGGTGACGAGCTGGAGCTGCGCCTGGAGAAGTCGCCCATCGACGACTACGAGCAGGTGACGTCCCTGCTGCGCGACGGCCGCCGTCACAAGGGCGTGGACTTCCGCACCCCGGTGGGAACCCCCATCAAGGCGCCCTTCAGCGGCGTGGTGAAGCGCAAGAACTGGAACTTCGGTAGCAACGGCAACTGCCTGGAGCTGGTGGAGACAGGCGGCCGGGGCCGGCGTGCCCTCTTCCTGCATCTGGACGCGGTGGACAAGAGCATCAAGCCCGGCACGCGCTTCTCGACGGGCCAGGTCATCGGCGCCAGCGGCAACACGGGCCGCTCCTTCGCCCCCCACCTGCACTATCAGCTCATGACGCAGGATGACCGGGTGCTGGACCCCTTCGACCAGCACAAGACCTACCGCCGGTCGCTCTCCACGGCCAACAAGGCCCTCTTCGAAAACGAGGTCCGCCGCCTGGATGGGCTCCTCGGGACCTCGGTGGCCGGCAAGTAATTGCCACCCGTTTCTTGACACTCCTCCGACGGCGCGGCTAGCTGGAAGCCCCCCGGGCTTGCCGGAAGGCCCGAGTGATTCGTCGTCGGAGGTCGGATGCACAGGCTTCGCGCCGTACTTGCCGCGCTGACGCTGGGCGCGCCGTTCGCCGCCAGCGCGGCGGATATCACCCGGATTGCGTCGTCCTTCGAGGACGATGACCCGTTCGACCTCTTCATCGACGTGGGCTTCGAGCGCACCCAGACGCGCGCGAAGATCGTCCGGGAGGTGCTCGGTACCGTCCCCGAAGACCCCGGCGCGCGACCGCTGGAGTCGGGGCTCTGGTACAAGGGCGTGGACGCGAGGCTCAACATGAGGCTGGCCTTCGGCCTGTACCGGGACCTCGAGTTCTCCTTCACCCTGCCACTGGTGTTCCAGCAGAACGAGCGGTGGGAGTACACGTCCGAGGCGTCGAACGACAACTCTGCTGTCATCAACACGTGCGTGGACGCGAGCGGCGTGCCCATCTCGGGCTGCACAGACGAGACCAATGGGGACGTGCGCCTGTTCGGCGTGGCACAGGAGAGCTTCCGCGGCGGCCTGGGCAACATGCACTTCGGGCTGGCCTACGCCTTCTTCAATCAGGAGAAGGACGAAACCAAGCCCACGTGGATTGTCGGCCTGGACTACGAGGCCCCCACCGCGAAGCAGCGCGACCCGAGCGTGGACACCACGGACCCGGACAACCGCGGCAACATCGGTGACCGCGTCCACAAGTACCAGATCTACACGGCCCTCTCGCGCCGCATGGGCGTGGCCGAGCCGTACTTCAAGGCGCACTACACCATCCCCGTGCGCGGCCCGGGCATCTACTCCAACTGCGACCAAGAGTTCACGAACCCGGGCAACCTGGGCGCCCCGGACAACTGCGGCGACGGCCCGTGGACGCGCAAGGAGACGGGCATCAAGGCGCCGCAGCACCTGGGCATGCTTTTCGGCCTGGAGCTGGTTCCCTTCGAGAAGCCGCAGAAGCACCAGAAGTTCGCCCTGGACGTGCGCGGCATCGGCAACTACGTGGGCAAGGGCCGGTACTACAACGAGCTGAGCTCGGCGCTGCGCAAGCTGCTCAGCTCCGAGGACTACTTCCAGGTGGGCGGCATGCTCGGCGTCAACGCCCAGGCGGCCGAGTCCTTCACCATCCGCGCGGCCGGCACCTTCCTCTACAACACGGACCACACCCTCACCGCCGAGGACATTGGCCAGGACCTCGACGGCGCGGACGGCGTGAACGTGGAGCCCGGCTCGCCCGAGCTCAACCCCACCTTCGACTGGCGCTATGACCTGGTGTCCCGCCGCTTCCGCGCGGTGGAGAGCACCACGTTCCGCTTCGACCTGAGCGCCACGTTCAGCTTCTAGCGGACAGGCCGGGGAGCCAGGCCACGAAGTACCTGCCAGCTCAGCAGCAAGAATTCCCTGGCAAGAGGAACGAGGCCAGAAGCGGCGGGAGAAGACTCGCGAGCCCTACGTCAGGGCTCGCGTCTTTTCAGCGGTTCGCCGGGCACAGCCACGGGGCAGCAATGCGCACGGCATTTGACAGTTTCGCCCCGGAACGCGCCGTTGCCCTGGAGCAAATCCGCTCTCCTTGTCGGAGATGAGCCATGCGGCGCTTGGGTTTCCTGCTCGGGGCGTATCTGGTCCTGGCCCTACTGGGGTGCGGACATGGCGAGCCACACACCCGTCCCCATGCAGTAGAGCCCTGGCCGTCAGAGGCTGAAGGCGTACGGGTGAAGGGCAGCTCGGCACATGTGCGCATCCTGGCGCTCATTGCCCGGGGTGAGTTCGCCGAGGCGCAATTGCTCATCTCCGAGGCGAGCGCCGCGGGGCTCATCTCCAAGGAGCTGGCGACGCGCCACCTCCACCGCATCAGCGTGCTCACCACCAGGCTTGGAGACATTCCCGCCACCCTCCAGCGCGCGCCGGACTTCCCATCCCAGCTCAAGGACTACACCCTCTTCCAGATACGGCGGATGCTGGAGACCCGGGATTTCAGCCTGGCCACCTCCGCGCAGCTCCGCATGGCCGTCAAGCTCATCGAAGACCAGAAACGCTTGATGGAGAAATGAGCGTGGCCATGGACTCTTCCCGGCTTGAAGCACTCCTCGCCCGGCTGAAGGCCGCCCGTGACGCGGGGGGCGGCCAGCGCGGCAATGCCGAGCAGCTCCGCCTGCATCGGGAGCTGGTGAAGGACTGCCCCGCCCTCACCCCCAACCTGCTGGCGCTGGCACGCCTTGTCCTCACCACCGAGGAGCCCGGCGTGGACGCCGAGGCTTCTCTCACCGAGGCTGAGGGCCTGCTGGAGATGGCCGTCCAGGCCTCGGAACGAAGCGCTCCGGCGCTGCTTGAGCTGGCGTACTTCCTCGATGACATCCGGGGCCGTGAAGACGAGGCTCTGCGTCTCATGGAGGAAGGCGCCGCGCGTGCGCTCCAGTCCCTGGAGGACGCCTGGGCTGGGCTCCTCTTGCGGTACTCGCTGCGCGAGCAGCTACCGAAGGCGCTGGAGCTGGCCGTGCGGGCCGAGCAGCTCTTCCCGGCATCAGAGCGCATCCAGGACGCCGTGCAGTCCGTGCGTGAGAGTGCGCTCCGGGCCGGGCTGCTTGCCCCCCCCCGGGACTGACCTGCGCGACGGGGCGGGCGCCCTTCGAGGACCTGTTCTCCGAGCTGGACACCCACTTCGTATGCCCGCCTCTCCCTCCTGGCATGTAAGCCAAGCCCTGCTCCCTTCCCCCCGCGAACTCATCGCTTCAGCGAAAGCCCCAGCCGGTACACATCCTGACCGGCCCACCCCGCGCGGCGGGCCAGCTCGGTGCTCAGCGCCTTGAGCTTCTCGCCGCGCCCCAGTCCCTCCTCCAGCGCCTTGCGCAGCTCGTCCTCGGACCAGCGGCGCTCCCCGGTGCGGCCCTCCACCAGCACCACCACCTCGCCCCGGGCCTCCTCCGCCGCGTAGCGCGCCGCCAGCTCCGACAGCGTGCCCCGGGCGAACTCCTCGTGCAGCTTCGTCAGCTCCCGCGCCACGCACGCGCGCCGGTCTCCCCAGGCGTCCATCAGGTCCGGCAGCGTCTCCGCCAGCCGGCGGGGGGACTCGTAGAGCACCAGCGTGGCGGACAGGGACGCCACCTCCTCCAGCATGGCCCGGCGCTCCGCCCCCTTGCGCGGGAGGAAGCCCAGGAAGTGGAAACGGCCCGTGGGCAGTCCGGACGCGCTCAGCGCCGCCACCAGGGCCGTGGGGCCCGGAATGGGCACCACGTTCAGCCCCCGCTCCAGCGCCTCCGCCACCAGCTTCTCCCCCGGGTCGCTGATGGCGGGGCTGCCAGCGTCGGTGACGAGCGCGCAGTCCTCGCCCTCGGCGATGCGGTCCAGGATGCGCCCGGCGCGCTGGCCCTCCGCGAAGGCCGGCAGGCTGACCAGGTCCTTCCCGCCAATGCCGAAGTGGTCCAGCAGCACCCGCGAGTGCCGCGTGTCCTCACAGGCGATGAAGCGCACCTGCCGCAGCGTCTCCAGCGCGCGAGAGGTGATGTCTCCCAGGTTCCCGATGGGCGTCGCCACCAGGTAGAGCGTTCCAGCCATGGCGTCCTCTCACATGCCCGCGTCGAAGGCGCCGGGGATGTGCTCCACGGTGGCGCGCTCGCCGCGCCCCACCACCGAAATCACGTCGAAGCGCATCATCCGCTCGCGCAGGTCATGTGCGAAGAGATAGTGCAACGCCGCCTTCACCACCCGACGCTGCTTGGCGAAGGACACGGTGTGCGCCGGGTCTCCCCACACGGCCGTGGAGCGCATCCGCACCTCCACGAAGCACACCACCTCCCCGCGCTCCGCTACCACGTCCAGCTCCCCGTAGCGGCACGTCCAGTTGCGCGCCCGCACCCGCCACCCCTGGGCCTCCAGGAAGCCCACCGCCGCCTCCTCCGCCGCATTCCCGTACTCCCGCCGCTCCCACGGCGCCGCCCGTCCCATGCACCCTCCCCTGGCGGTCCTCCGCCATGGAGGGAATCCGCCGAGTCGGCCTACACGTTAACGGTGCCGTCCGACATCTGCGCGAAGCCAGGATGCGAAGTGACGTGCAGCACCTGCGTCAGCGTCCCCAGGTGCTTGAGCATGCGGGCGATGAGGGGCAGCTTCACCTCCTCCACGCCGGCGAAGACGTCCTCCAGCAGGAAGGGCCGCTTCACTCGGGCGCTCGCCTTCTCCACCACCGTCATCCGCAGCGCCAGGTAGTAGAGGTCCAGGTCCTTCGGCGGCAGCTCCCCCACGGGGATTCGCTTGCCGGGCGCGAGCGCGAAGCCCCGCCCTTCCTTGTCCCACTCGACGCCCTGGTAGCGCCGGTCCGTGAGCGCGGTGAGGTACTGGACGCAGCGCTCCTTCAGCATCCCCTGCACGGACAGCACGTCCGTGGTGAAGACGTCCGCGGCCTGGGACAGCAGCACCGGCGTCGGATCCTCCAGCGCCTCCGCCGGGGCCGGGGTGCCGTCCGCGCTCGGAGCCGCGGCCGGGGGCGGCGCCTTGGCCAGGGCGATGGACTCCTTCACCCGGGCAATCTCCCGCTCCACCTCGCGGACATCGCGCACGTACGAGCCCTTCTGCGCCAGCTCCGCGTTGAGCGCGTCGAGCTGCTCCTTCAGCGCCTGCCGCTGAGTGACGGCCGCAACGTAGTCCGGGTCCGCCTCCATGGCCTGGAGCTGATCCTTCAGCTCCACCACGCGCGCCCCCAGCAACTCCTTGCGCTCCAGCATGGGCGCGATTTCGTCCAGGCTCTCCACTCCAAGCGCCTTCTGCGCCATGCGCAGCGGAGCGGCCTCGGCATCGAACTCGTCCAGGATCTTCTTCTCCCGGGACTCGAACCGGTTCTCCTTGCTGCCGTGCCGGGACGCCTTCTGCAGGTCGTCCACGTGGCGCAGCGCCATGAACGCGGCCACGCCGAAGGCGGGGATGTCCAGCAGGGCCAGGTAGCGGAAGGTGTTGTCCACGCCGAGGCCCAGCCCGAGCCCCAGCGCGAGGAAGAGGATGCCCGCGCCCAGGCCCGCCCAGAAGACGCGGTTCTCCTTCAGGGGCTCCACGTAGGCGGGCACCGCCTGCGCCTCGGCGTCGCGGTCCGCGTTGAGCCGGGCCAGTGCGTCGTCCCGCTTCGCCACCACCTTGGGGTAGCGCTGCACGCGGGCCAGGATGTCCTGCGGCAGCCCGAGCGACTCCGGCGTGGGCGCGGCGCGCCACGCGGCCTCCGCCTCGGAGATGGCCACCTTCAGCCCGTCGGTGCCCTTGAGCCGCTGCTCGGCGTCGAAGACCTGCGAGGACAGGCCGTCCACCTTGAACTGGAGCTGGTCCACCTCCGCGGCGGACACCCGCTCCTGTTCCAGCGCGCGCAGCTTCGCCTCCGCGGCCGAGATGTCCTCCGCGGGAGCCACCGTGGCCGCCGACGCCAGCGAGGGGAACTTCCCGGACGTCTTGGGGTCCTGCTTCGCCGCCGCGGCCTTGCGCGGGCGCCTCGAGGGAAGCTGCCCGAGCTGCAGGCAGTACACCTGCTCGAAGGTGGTGCGCGGCGGCAGCCCCGCCTGGCCCCGGAGGAACTGGCTGATCTCCGACGAGTCCGAGGACACCAGCTCCGGCTGCTGCGTCGTCTTGTTCATCCGGTGCAGCGTCCCGGAGCCGCCCAGCTCTCGGAGGATGCGGTACGTCACCCCGTCCACGCCAACGAAGGTGAGGGCCGCCTTGCCCGACTTCGCCCCCGGCGCCATGAAGCTGGCGTCACCGCCGCGCCCGTCGGCGAAGAGCAGCGCGAGCGACAGGCCCGCCAGGGGACTGACCTCGGCCGAGGGCGGCTTGAGGACGAGGTACCCGGCCTTGAGCGCGAAGCGCCCCGCTGGAGAGAAGCCCCGGACGTTCTGGACGGCGACTTCGGCGAATTGCATGGCTCCCGCAGTCTAGCGCACATGAAAAAAGGAGCGCCCGGGATCGGACGCTCCTTTTCATGACAGCAGGCCAGCCCCTGGGGGCAGGCAGGCGATCAGGACGCCTTGGCGGCCTTCTTGCCGGCGGTGCCCGCCGCACCCTGAGCCGTGGGCTCCTCCTGCACGTCGACGCGGGCGGCCTTGCCCTTCAGGTCGCGGAGGTAGAACAGGCGGCTGCGGTTCACGTCGCCGCGCGAGAGGACCTCGATCTTCTCGTAGCGGGGGCTGTGCAGCGGGAAGATGCGCTCCACGCCCACGCCGAAGGACATCTTGCGGACGGCGAAGGTCGCGCGGTGGGCGCGGCCGCTCAGGCGGATGACGACACCCTCGAAGGCCTGCACGCGCTCCTTGTCGCCCTCCTTCACCTTCCAGTGGACGCGCACGGAGTCACCAGGCCGAAAAGGGGTGACGTCCTGGCGCAGGAACTTGGCCTCGACGTGCTGAATGGCGGCGTTACGCATGACGGACTCCGGAAAATCGGAAACTTACGCGCAGGGCGCGTGAAAGAGCGGGCCGTACTACCAGAGAGAGCGGGGTCGGACAAGCCCACTGATGCCCAACCCGCATGGAACGCACAAGGTTACAGCTCTTCCTCCCGCCGGGCCAGCAGTTTCTGATCGGCCGTCGAGAGCGCCAGGCGGGCGAACAGGTCCGGACGCCGCTCCCGGGTGAGGACCAGCGACTTCCAGCGCCGCCAGCGGGCAATCCGGGCATGGTCCCCGGACTGGAGGACGGCGGGCACCTCGGCCCCCCGGAAGACGGGCGGGCGGGTGTACTGGGGGTGCTCCAGCATTCCCTCCTCGAAGCTCTCCGTGACGGACGAGTCCACGTTGCCCAGCACTCCGGGCACCAGCCGCGCCACCGCGTCCACCACGGCCAGGGCGGCCACCTCTCCGCCCGTCAGGACGAAGTCCCCCAGGGACAGCTCCCCGTCCAGGTACGCCATCACCCGCTCGTCCACGCCCTCGTAGCGGCCGCACACGAGGATCAGCCCCGCCTCGTGGCGCACCAGCTCGCGCGCCGTGGCCTGGGTGAAGGCGGGGCCCCGAGGGCTCATCAGCAGCGCCCTCGCGCCCGGCAGGCGCGTCCGCGCGGCTTCAATGGCGGCCACCAGCGGCTCCGGCTTCATCACCATGCCGGCCCCGCCGCCATAGGGCGCGTCGTCGGTGACGCGGTGCTTGCCCTCGGCGTACTCGCGCACGTCGGTGACGGTGATGGACAGCAGGCCCTTCTCCTGGGCCTTCCCGAGGATGCTCGCCCCCAGGTACCCGGACACCATGCCGGGGAACAGCGTGAGGATTTCAACGGGGAACGGCGGGCTCATTCCCCGTCCCCGGAGCCCTCGTCCTCACCGCCCGTGGAGCCGGCAGCGGCGGCGGCGCGGGCCGAGCCCGGACGCCCCACCTCCTCGTACTCGGGCGGGCGGATGACGATGCGCCCGGCGGCGATGTCCACGGAAGGCACGAACTCGTCCGCGAAGGGCACCACCAGCTCCGGGCGCTTCGGCGCGCGGATGACGAGGTTGGGCACCTCGCCGGTGGCCCAGATCTCCTCCACACGGCCCAGCTCGGCGCCGGACTCGTCCACGGCGGTGAGCCCCACCAGGTCCCCCTGGAAGAACTCGCCCTCGGCCGGGGGCTCCAGGTCCTCGCGGAAGACGAACACCTTGGCGCCCACCAGGGCCTCGGCGTCGGTGCGGGACTCCACGCCCTCGAAGCCGACGATGTTCTCCTTGGGCGTGGGGCGCACTTCCTCCAGGAAGAGCTCGCGCTCCTCGCCGGCGCGGGTGCGCACCAGGACGCGCTCGACGACGTCGAGCGCCTCCGAGGCCGGATCGAACGTGCGGATGGCCACCTCGCCGTGCAGCCCGTGCGCTCGCGCCACGTAGCCGAGCTCGAGATGAGGCTGGGGCGTCACCGCGAGGCGTCCGGTGCAGCGGGCGGCGGCGCGGCCGCGCCATTGGGCGCGCTGGCCGCATTGCGCCGGTCGTCGAGGATTTCCAGGCGGACCTTCTGCCCGGACTTCTGGGCGGCGGCGCCGAGCAGCGTCCGGAGGGCGTTCACGGTGCGCCCGTCACGGCCGATGACCTTGCCGACGTCCTCGGGGGCGACCTTCAGCTCATAGAGCCGGGCGCCGTCCGCCTCGGACACGCGCAGGCCGACCTGGTCCGGTTGATCGACCAGGGCCCGCGCCAGATAGGTAAGAAGCTGCTCCACGTCCACTCAGTGAAGCGCGGCTCAGACCGCGGGAGCGGCCGACTTCGCCTTCGCGGCGACCTTGATGAGGTCCGCGACCGTC
Source organism: Myxococcus sp. RHSTA-1-4 (assembly GCF_020037125.1). GTDB lineage: Bacteria > Myxococcota > Myxococcia > Myxococcales > Myxococcaceae > Myxococcus. The sequence goes on along the minus strand of NZ_JAIQDG010000013.1, from coordinate 152,551 downwards.
TCGGAAGGCGTCGCGCCCGTCTTCAGCCAGTAGTTCAGCCGCTCCTCGTTGAACTCCACCTTGGGGGGCTCGAGGTTCGGGTCGTACGCGCCGACGGCCTCGATGAACTTGCCGTCCCGGGGGTTACGGGAGTCGGTGGCGACCACGTGGTAGTACGGCTTCTTCTTGGCGCCCGCGCGGGCGAGACGGAGGACGACGGACATGAGGTGCTCCAACGTACAAGTAACAGCTTGAGGAAAGGGGGGCGCTCTTACCGCCGCCCCCGCGGGATTGTCAAGGAAGCTCGGGACCTTATGTCGCGCCCTCGGCGGAGGCGGCCTCGCCACGGTTGGCGAGCTGCCCGCAGGCCCCGGCAATGTCCCGGCCCCGGTTCCTGCGGATGTAGGCGGCGATGTGGTGGTCGGCGAGGATGGCGCGGAACTGCTCCGCCCGCTCCTCCCCCGTGGTGTGGAACCCCAGCCCGGGGTTCTCGTTGTACGGGATGAGGTTCACCTTCACCGGGATGTCCTTCAACAGCTCGATGAGCCTGTAGGCATCCTCGTCGGCGTCGTTGAAGCCCTTGATGAGCACGTACTCGAAGGTGATGCGCCGGCCTTGCCGCAGCGGGAACTTCCGGCAGGCGTCCAGCAGCGCCGCGATGTTCCACTTGCGGTTGACGGGCATCGTCTTGTTGCGCTGCTCGTCGGTGCTGGCGTTGAGGGAGATGGCCAGCTTGACGTCCGTCTCCTGGCCGAAGCGCTCGATCATGGGCACCAGGCCCACCGTGGAGACGGTGATGTGCCGGTGGCTGAAGTTGGGCCCGTCCTCGGACTGGAGGATGGAGAGCGCCGTCTTGAGGTTCTCGAAGTTGTGCAGGGGCTCGCCCATGCCCATGAACACCAGGTTGCTGAGCGGGCGGAGCGTCTCCAGGCCCTCATTCTTCCGGACCTCGCGGTTCACCGCGTGCACCTGGGCCACGATTTCGCCCGGGGTGAGGTTGCGCTTGAGCCCCATGGTGCCCGTCATGCAGAAGCCGCACGCCATGGCGCAGCCCACCTGGGTGGACACGCACAGCGTCTTGCGGTCCTCGGAGGGCATGTAGACGGACTCGATGTAGCGGCCGTCCCGCGTCTTCCACCGGTACTTGATGGTGCCGTCGGTGCTGCGCAGTTCCAGGTCCTTCAGCAGCGGGACGATTTCCGCCACCGCCTTGAGCTTCTCGCGCAGGGCCTTGGACAGGTCCGTCATCTCGTCGAACGAGGTGGCGCCGCGCTGGTGGAGCCAGCGGTAGATCTGCGGGGCTCGGAAGGCGCGCTCGCCCAGCGTCTCGGTGACGAAGCGGGTGAGCGCCTCCAGCGACAGGCTGGCCACGTCCACCAGCCTGGCGGGCGCGGGCGCCGGAAGCGGCTCGGTGACAGGCAGGGATGTGGCGGAGGTCTCGGACATCGTCGTCGGGCTTTGAACGGTAGGACCGAAGGCGTCCCTTCCCACACCTGGGCACGGCAAGTCAAAGGAGGGCTCGCTCCCCTCCCCGCCGGGTGGACGCTTCCAGGGCCTTCTCCAGGGCACTTCCTGGAAAGAACAGCGGCCCGGCCCCGCGCCTTCTCAGGCGTGGATACCGGGCCGCCGCTCTCGAGAGCGGGCCCCGCGAGGGGCCGGCCGGCTACTTCTGGTACGGGTAGGGCTGGATCTCGGTCTCCCGGAAGAAGTACGCGATCTCGATCTTCGCGTTCTCCAGGCTGTCCGAGCCGTGCACCGTGTTCTTGTCGATGCTGGTGGCGAAGTCCTTGCGGATGGTGCCGGGGGCCGCGTTGGCGGGGTTGGTGGCGCCCATGATGTCGCGGTTCGCGAGGACGGCGTTCTCACCCTCCAGCACCATCAGGACCACCGGGCCGGAGATCATGAACTGCACCAGGTCCTTGAAGAAGGGCCGGGCCTTGTGGACGGCGTAGAAGCCCTCGGCCTCCTTCTGGGAGAGCTGCTGCAGCCGGATGGCGACCGGCTTCAGACCCTTCTCCTCGAAGCGGCTGATGATCTTCCCGATGACGCCCTTCTCCAGACCGTCCGGCTTGATGATGGACAGCGTGCGCTCGATGGCCATGTGACTGGCTCCTTGTTCTCGTTGGGGTTTAGCGCTTCTTCGGAGCGCCCCGCTTGAGGGCCTCCTGCAGGGTGGTGCCCAGCTCGGCGGGGCTGGCGGCCATCAGGAAGCCCGCGGCCTCCATGGCCTTCATCTTCTCCGAGGCCGTGCCCTTGCCGCCGGAGATGATGGCGCCGGCGTGGCCCATGCGCTTGCCCGGGGGCGCCGACTGTCCGGCGATGAACCCGGCGATGGGCTTGGTGAACTCGCGGGCCACGTACTCCGCGCCCCGCTCCTCGGCGTCGCCGCCGATCTCACCAATCATGATGACCGCGTCCGTCTCCGGGTCGGCGTTGAAGAGCTTCAGCACGTCCACGAAGTCGGTGCCGTTGACCGGGTCGCCGCCAATGCCCACGGCGGTGGACTGGCCCAGGCCGAGCTGGGTGAGCTGGTGCACGGCCTCGTACGTCAGCGTGCCGGAGCGGGACACCACGCCGATACGGCCCGGCTTGTGGATGTGGCCCGGCATGATGCCGATCTTGCACTTGGCGCCCGGCGTAATCACACCCGGGCAGTTGGGGCCGATGAGGCGCACGCCCGGCTTGCCCTGCAGGTAGCGCTTGGCGCGCACCATGTCGTTGACGGGGATGCCCTCGGTGATGGTGATGATGAGGGAGATGCCCGCGTCGGCGGCCTCCATGATGGAGTCGGCGGCGAACGGCGGCGGCACGAAGATGACGGAGGTGTTGGCGCCGGCCTGCTTCACGGCGTCAGCCACCGTGTTGTAGACGGGGACCTTGCCCTCGAAGTCGGTGCCGCCCTTGCCCGGAGTCACACCGGCCACGAGCTTCGTGCCGTACTCCAGCATCTGCTTCGAATGGAACGAGCCCGCCGAGCCGGTGATGCCCTGGCAGACCACCTTCGTGTTTTCGTTGACGAGGATGCTCATGGCGTTCCTTCAGGAAAGTGTTGGAGGTGGCCGGACTACTTGATGGCAGCGACGGCCTTCTCCGCCGCCTGCCGCAGGTTGTCCGCCGGGGTGATGGCAAGGCCGGAGTTGCGCAGCAGCTCCTTGCCCTTCTCCACGTTGGTGCCCTCCAGCCGGACCACGAGCGGGACCTTGAGCTGGACTTCCTTGGCCGCGGCGATGATGCCCTCGGCGATGACGTCGCACTTCATGATGCCGCCGAAGATGTTGACGAGCACCGCCTTCACGGCCGGGTCGGCGAGGATGAGCTTGAAGGCCGCGGTGACCTTCTCCTTGCTCGCGCCGCCGCCCACGTCCAGGAAGTTGGCCGGGGCGCCGCCCACCAGCTTGATGGTGTCCATGGTGGCCATGGCCAGACCCGCGCCGTTCACCATGCAGCCGATGTTGCCGTCGAGCGCGATGTAGGCCAGGTCCCACTCCTTGGCCTGCGTCTCACGGGGCTCCTCCTCGGCGAGGTCGCGGTACTCCAGCAGGTCCTTGTGCCGGTAGAGCGCGTTCTCGTCGAAGTTCACCTTCGCGTCGAGCGCCACCACGCCGCCATCCTTCAGGATGACCAGCGGGTTGATCTCCACGAGCGCGGCGTCCGTCTCGACGTACATCTTGTAGAGCGACGAGCAGAACTGGACGAACTTGTTCACCGTGGGGCCGGTGAGGCCCAGGCCGAAGGCCAGCTTGCGGCCCTGGAAGTCGCTGAAGCCCACCGCCGGGTCCACCGCCTCGCGGAGGATCTTCTCGGGGTGCTTCTCCGCCACCTCTTCAATCTCCACGCCGCCCTCGCGGGAGGCCATGAAGGTGATGCGGCTGGTGGCGCGGTCCAGCGTCACGCCCAGGTACAGCTCCTGGCCGATGGCGAGGCCTTCCTCGATGTAGACCTTGTGGACCGTCTGGCCCTCGGGCCCGGTCTGGATGGTCTTCAGCTTCATGCCCAGCATCTGCTTGGCGAGGTCCTTGGCCTCGGCCGGGCTCTTGGCGAGCTTCACGCCACCGCCCTTGCCGCGGCCGCCCGCGTGAATCTGGGCCTTGACCACGACCACGGGCGTGCCGAGCTCCTTGGCGGCGGCTTCCGCCTCATTGGGCGACAGCGCGAGGATGCCCTTCGGCGTGGGCACGCCGTACTTCCGGAAGATTTCCTTGCCCTGGTACTCGTGGATCTTCATCGAGGCTCCGGTGGAGACGAGGGAGACAGCCTGTAAGAGGCGTCAGCGCCGCGCCCTCATTGCGCAGAAACCGACGGATGGCAAGACTGTTTGACCCCAGGTGTAACCGCCCCCAGGGGGCCGGTGCTCAGCAGATAACCAGGAATGTCCGCCAGGATGAGCCCGGCTTCACGGCCGAGCGGCGGCCGGGGGGCCGGTATGGAGCATCTCCGCGGGCGTTCGATGGGAAGGGACGGGCGCCCGTCCCCTGCCCTGCCCCACCCTGGAGCCCGCCCATGTCCCTCCGTCCGTGGCGCCTGCTATGGCTGTGCCTTCTCGTCGGGGGACCTGCCCCCGGCCTCGCGGCGGAGGTGCCACGGGCCCCGGATGCGCCGCCGGTGCTGGCCGCGAAGGAACGGACGCGGATCATCGAAGCGGCCATCGCCCAGGTACGGGCGCGCCACTACTCGCCGGACAAGGCGGTCATGGCCGAGAAGATGATGCGCTCCCGGCTGAAGCGCGGCGATTACGACGCCATCACCGATCCACGTGAGCTGGCCCGGGTGCTCTCCGAGCACCTGGCGCGGGATGGCCAGGACGCGCACTTCTTCGTCCACTACAGCGCCCAGCCCCTGCCCCGGAACCTGCCCCTGCCGTGGGAGCCCGCGTCTTCGGAGGCGGAGTCGTTCCTGGCCCAGCGCGAGGAGCGCCGGCGGCGCATGTACCTTCGCGAGGCGTATGGCATCGGCCGCGTAGAGCGGCTGGCGGGCAACGTCGGCTACCTGCGGCTGGTGAGCATGCCCGACGTGAAGTTCACCGGTGAGGCCGCGGCGGCGGCCATGCGGCTGCTGTCCGCCACGGACGCGCTCATCATCGACCTGCGTGGCAATGGCGGCGGTGACACCCGGTTGTCGGCGCTGTACCTGGGCTGGCTGCTGCCGGAGCGCACACACGTGCTGGACACGCTGTGGAAGGGCCGCCCGAAGGAGCCGCTCCACACGCCCGCGCCCCCGCCCGCGGGCCGCTACGGGGATGACAAGGAGGTCTACGTCCTCACGGACGGGGACACCTTCTCCGCCGCGGAGCTGCTCGCCTACGACCTCCAGGCGCGCAGTCGGGCGCGGGTGGTGGGCGAGGCAACGCACGGTGGCGCCAACCCGGGCGTGGCCCTCCCCATGGACGAACACTTCATCGTCACCGTGCCCATGGGGCAGACGGTGCACGCCGTGACGAAGACGAGCTGGGAGGGCGTGGGCGTGAAGCCGGACATGTCCGTACCGGCGGCGGACGCCCTGCGCACCGCGCACGTGGCCGCGCTCACCGCGCTGGAGAAGCGCGCGGAGGAGCCGGCGCAATTGGAGGAGGTCCGCGGGGCGCTGGAGTCGCTCGGCGCGGGCACGAAGCCGTAAGCGCTTCGCGCCTGGGCGGAGCTCCCGTGCCGCGGGGGCGTGAACGACGACGGCCCGCCTCACTGCGGCGTGCGGCCGGCTCCCTCCCGGGCCCCGGGGCCTGAAACGGCGGCGGCCCGCCTCACTGCAGCGCCGCAGCCGGCTCCCTCCCGAGCCCGGAAGTGCGAAACGGCGGCGGCCCCGCCCGGCGCCTCGGAGGGACGCCAGCACGGGGCCGCTTCGCTTCGAGAGCGAGGGAACCGACGGCCGGACTACCCCGGACCGCCGTGGCTCTTCTGCTCCTCGTCCTTGAAGAAGATGTCCTTGATCATCACCTTCGTCACCTCGCGGTTCATCACCGCGATGGACGTGGTGAGCGGAATCTCCTTCGGGCAGACCTTCACGCAGTTCTGCGCCTTGCCGCAGTCCTGGATGCCGCCCGGGCCCATCAGCCCCCGGACGCGCTCCTCGGACTGCATCTTGCCCGTCGGGTTCATGTTGAACAGACGGGCCTGGCTGATGGCCGCCGCGCCGACGAAGTCGTTGTCCAGCGTCACCTGCGGGCACGCCTCCAGGCAGCTTCCGCACGTGATGCACGTGGACAGCACGTACATGACGGACTGGTCCTTCGGCGACTGGCGCGGGCCCGGCCCCAGGTTGTGGGTGCCGTCCACCGGAATCCAGCCCTTCACCCGCTTGAGCGCGTTGAACATGCGCTCACGGTCCACCGCCAGGTCCCGGACCACCGGGAACTTGCTCATGGGCTCCAGGGTGATGGGCTGCTCCAGCTTGTCGACCAGCGCCGAGCAGGCCATCCGCACCCGGCCGTTGATGTTCATCGCGCAGCTTCCGCAGACCTCCTCGAGGCACGCGGCGTCCCAGATCACCGGAGGCACCCGCTTGCCCTCCACGGTGACGGGGTTGCGCTGGATCTCCATCAGGCACGAGATGACGTTGGCGCCCTTCGTATAGGGAACCTTGAACTCATCGAAGTGACCCGGCTTGTTCGGATCGTCCTGCCGCCAGATGCGGAAGGTGACGGTCTTGTTGGTGACGGCTGATGCCTGTGCAGTGTCCATGTGGGTAGACCCTTCACTTCCAAATCAGTTACGGCGGCCCGCGATGCCCCGCGGGCCCACCAGAAGATGAGTGCCCCTGCTCAGGCGTACCAGCGGGGTTCGGGCTCCAGGACCGGCGTCGGAATCTCCTCGTAGGAGATCTGCGGCCCCTGCTCGCTGTGCTTCGCGATGGTCGTCTTCGCCCACTTCTCGTGGCGCTTGCGCCACAGCGCCATCCAGTCGGCGTCCTCGCGCGGGTCCTTCGTCTTCGGCTCCGGCAGGGAGAACTCCGGCTTGTAGTGGGCGCCGCGGCTCTCGTCGCGCAGCAGCGCGCTGGTGGCGATGACCTCGCCCAGCTCCAGCATGTTCCAGAGCTGGTTGGTGTACGACAGCGCGCGGTTGGCCACGTTGCCGGTGTCCAGCACGTTGACGTTCTTCCAGCGCGACTTCAGCTCGCGGATCTTCTCCACCGTCTTCTTCAGCCGGTCGTTGTACCGGACGACGGTGCAGTTCTCCGTCATGATGTCGCCCAGTTCGCGGGCCAGCGCGTACGGGTTCTCCGCGCCGTTCATCTTCTTGATGGTGGCGAACCGGTCCTCCCAGTAGCGCTTCGCGTCCTGGAAGTACTTCTCCGGCATGGCCGCCGCGCTCGTGCTCTGGCTCTTGGCGAAGGCCGCCATGGCCGGGCCGCCAATCATGCCCGAGTAGATACAGGACAGGAGCGAGTTGGCGCCCAGGCGGTTGGCGCCGTGGAACGCGTAGTCCGCCTCACCCGTGGCGTACAGGCCGGGGATGTTGGTGGACTGGTTGACGGGGCTGCCCTCGAGGGGCGTCTGCGTGCGCGAGTCCGCCTCGAACCGCACGTACAGGCCGCCCATGGAGTAGTGCATGCCCGGGAAGATGACCATCGGCGTGACGCGCGGGTCGTCTCCCACGAACTTCTCGTAGATCTCCATGACGCCCTTGATCTTGGCGTCCAGCGTCTTGGCCGGGATGTGCGTGACGTCCAGGTAGACGCCGTCCCTGCCACCGATGCCCATGCCCAGGTCGCGGCAGACCATGAAGATCTCGCGCGTGGCCACGTCGCGGGGCACCAGGTTCTTGTACTTGGGGTACTTCTCCTCGAGGAAGTACCAGCGCTCGCTCTCCGGGATGTCCCGGGGGCCGCGCGGGTCGCCCTTCTTCCGGGGCACCCAGACGCGGCCGCCCTCGCCGCGCACCGACTCGCTCATCAGGCGCAGCTTGTCCTCTCCCGGGATGGAGGTGGGGTGCACCTGGATGAACTCGCCGTTGGCGTAGATGGCGCCTTCCATGTAGGCGCGACCCGCGGCGGTGCCGGTGTTGATGATGGAGTTGGTGGAGCGCCCGAAGACGATGCCCGGACCGCCCGTGGCCAGGCACACGGCCTCCGCCGGGAAGGTGCGGATCTCCATGGTGCGCAGGTCCACGGCCACGCTGCCGATGACGCGCCCACCCTCGTCCTTCACCGTGCCGAGCCACTCCCAGTACTCGTACTTGGTGACCTTGCCCTCGGCCTCGTAGCGGCGAACCTGCTCGTCCAGCGCGTACAGCAGCTGCTGGCCGGTGGTGGCGCCCGCGAAGGCCGTGCGGTGGTGGAGCGTGCCGCCGAAGCGGCGGAAGTCCAGCAGGCCCTCGGGGGTGCGGTTGAACGTCACCCCCATGCGGTCCAGCAGGTAGATGATGCCGGGAGCCGCGTGGCACATGCCCTTGACGGATACCTGCTCCGCCAGGAAGTCGCCGCCACGCAGCGTGTCCTTCACGTGGATGTCCGGGTGGTCACCCTCACCCTTGGTGTTCACCGCGCCGTTGATGCCTCCCTGGGCGCACACCGAGTGGGAACGCTTGACCGGGACGAGCGAGAGCACATCCACCTGGTGACCCGCCTCCGCGAGCTTGATCGTCGTCATCAGCCCGGCGAGACCGCCGCCCACCACCGTGAACCGCGCTGCTGCTGCCATCATCGTCTCCTTGACTGCCGGACGCCGGACTCTGCCGTCGTGAGCCGACGCGCCGAATGACGCGCCAGGGCCCGGACATCCCGTGCGAGATCTACAGGCTAGATAACTTGGTGAAACTCCGCCGCAATGAAGGTGCCGGGCAGGATAAGCCCGCGTCATTCGCGGCATCAGGCACAGGGCCCGCCGGTCCTCCCGGCGGGCCGCATGCGCCCGGAACGGACTACAGCGTGACCGAGTCGACCGTCTTCTTCACCGACTGGAAGGACTTCTCCAGCTCGGCCTTCTCCGCGGCGTTGAGGTCCACGGTGATGACCTTCTCCACGCCGCCCGCGCCGATCTGCACCGGGGTGCCGAAGAAGTAGCCGCTGATGCCGTACTGGCCCTCGAGCAGGGCCGCGGCCGGCAGCACGCGCTTGCGGTCGAAGATGTAGCTCTCCGCCATGGCGATGGAGGACGCCGCCGGACCGAAGTACGCGCTGCCCGTCTTGTACAGGCCCACCAGCTCCGCGCCGCCCTCGCGGGTGCGCTTGATGATGGCGTCCAGCTTCTCCTTGGGCAGCAGCTCCGTCAGCGGCACGCCGCCCACGGTGCTGTGGCGCACCAGCGGAACCATGTCGTCGCCGTGGCCGCCGAGCACCAGCGCCTCCACGTCACGGATGGAGCAGCCCAGCGCCTCGGCCACGAAGCACTTGAAGCGGCTGGTGTCCAGCACGCCCGCCATGCCGGCCACCATGTTCTTCGGAAGGCCGGAGATCTTGTGGAGCGCGTACACCATCGCGTCCAGCGGGTTGGCCACGTTGATGACGAAGGCGTCCGGGGCGTGCTGCTTGATGTTGCCCGCCACGTCCTTCATGATCTTCAGGTTGATCTCGAGCAGGTCCTCGCGGGACATGCCCGGCTTCCGCGGCACGCCGGCGGTGATGATGATGACGTCCGAGCCGGCCACGTCCTTCCAGTCCGTGGAGCCGGTGACGCGGCAGTCATAGCCGTCCACCGCGGAGAGCTGGTTGATGTCCAGCGCCTTGCCCTTGACCATGCCCTCGGCCGCGGGGATGTCGTACAGCACCACGTCGCCGAGCCCCTTCTGCACCGCGAGCAGCGCGAGGTTGCCGCCGATCTGGCCGCCGCCGATGAGGCCAATCTTCTTCTTGCGATTCTGAGCCATGGATTCGCCCTCTCTTTCGTTCCCGGCTGGGAACTACATGTTCTTGATGATGGCCTGCCCGAACTCGGAGCACTTCACCTCGGTCACCCCGCTCTGCCCCTCCTGCTTCATGAGGCGGGCGAAGTCGTAGGTCACCGTCTTGTTGGCGATGGCGCGGTCCATGCCCTTGATCATCAGGTCCGCGGCCTCGTGCCAGCCCAGGTGCCGGAACATCATCTCGCCGGAGAGGATGACCGAGCCGGGGTTCACCTTGTCCAGGTCCGCGTACTTCGGCGCCGTGCCGTGCGTGGCCTCGAACACCGCGTGGCCCGTGACGTAGTTGATGTTGCCGCCCGGGGCGATACCGATGCCGCCCACCTGGGCCGCCAGCGCGTCCGACAGGTAGTCGCCGTTGAGGTTCAGCGTGGCGATGACGTCGAACTCGTCCGGACGGGTCAGCACCTGCTGCAGGGTGATGTCCGCGATGGAGTCCTTGACGATGACCTTGCCGGCGGCCACGGCGGCCTTCTGCTCGGCGTTGGCGGCGTCCTCACCCTTGGCCGCCTTCGTCACCTCCCACTGGTCCCAGGTGTAGACCTTGTCACCGAACTCGCGGGCGGCCAGCTCGTAGCCCCACTTGCGGAAGGCGCCCTCGGTGAACTTCATGATGTTGCCCTTGTGGACCAGCGTGACGCTCTTGCGCTTGTGGTCCACGGCGTACTGGATGGCGGCGCGGATGAGGCGCTCGCTGCCCTCCTGGGAGACGGGCTTGATGCCCAGGCCGATGTTGGCGGGGAAGCGGATCTTCCCAAACTCCTTCGGGAACTCCTGCTTCAGCAGGCCGAGGAACTTCTCCGCGGCCGGGGTGCCGGCCTCGAACTCGATGCCCGCGTAGATGTCTTCCGTGTTCTCACGGAAGATGACCATGTCCACCTTCTCCGGCGTCTTCACCGGGCTGGGGACGCCCTTGAAGTAGCGTACGGGCCGCAGGCAGACGTACAGGTCCAGCATCTGGCGCAGCGCCACGTTCAGGGAGCGGATGCCACCGCCCACCGGCGTCGTCAGCGGGCCCTTGATGCCCACCAGGTACGTGCGGAAGGCCTCGACCGTCTCGTCCGGCAGCCAGTTGTTGACCTGCTTGAAGGACTTCTCGCCGGCCAGCACCTCGTACCAGGCAATCTTCTTCTTGCCCTTGTAGGCCTTCTCGACGGCGGCGTCGAAGACCGCCTGGGACGCGCGCCAGATGTCGCGGCCGGTTCCATCGCCCTCGATGTAGGGGATGATCGGGTGGTCCGGCACGGACAGCTTGCCGTTCTGCAGGGAGATCTTCTCTCCGGAAGACGGGGGCGCCATGGGCGTACTCCTGGAAGGTGTGACCGTGTAAGAAGAGGCGCGGGATAGTCGAAAACCCGCCCCCTCCCGTCAAGGAGTTTGGCCGCCTGCATGGCCTGCAGGACGTTGGCGGCACTTATCGGAGCCAGCGGCGCGACATGGGAGCGATGCCGGAGCGCGCTCATGACGCGAGCGCACGCGGGGCGCACGTCCCATCCGGCGGTGAACTGAAGGGAGAAGCCACGGAGGGCCGGCGAGAGCGCCGCTCCCCTCCGGGAAGCTGGGCCCGCCAGGATGCGGGCCCCCGTTGCGCCGCTGGATCAGCGGCGGGCGCGGGCTACCAGCTCGACAGGCCCGGCGCGGGCAGCTCCACCGTGACGGTGATGCCCGAGGCGGCGCCGCGCGTCACCTCCAGGGTGCCACCCACGGAATCCACCAGCTCGCGGGCACGGGCCAGGCGGCGGTGCAGCGGCCCCACCAGCATGGGCGACAGGAAGACGGCCTTGGCCTCGCGCTCCGACAGCGAAGCCCCCGGCGCCACCACCTGGAAGCGCGGGCCCACGTCGCCGAAGTCGTCGGGCTCATCCACCATCAGCCGGATGCCCTGCCCGTTCGACGCGTCCGCGGCGTGGGCCAGCAGCAGCAACAGCACCTGCTGCAGCCGGCGGCTGCTGACGCGCGTGGGGACCGGGTCCTCCGGCAGCGCCAGCGCCACCTCTATACCGTGCAGCCGGCGCGTGACGCCCAGCAGCTCCAGCGCATCTCGCGCCGCCGCCGCCACATCCACCCGGAAGACCTCCGGAACCTCCACCGACTCCAGCGCCGCGATTCGCGCCGGGGCGTTCTGCTCCGGCTGAACGCCCACCGACTGCGTCCCACCCGTGGTGCTCACTGCCGCGCTCATCCCGCACCTCCCTCAGACCGACGGGAACCACTCTAACGGACAGGTCTGACAAACTCCATTCCACTACGAGAAAGTACGGACACCGTGCCCAAGTTGTGACATTACAGTTGCGCGACATCTTCGCCGTGTTGTTGTCCACTGTCTGGCAGTGCAACTCGTGGGACTCGGAGAGAGAACCTGTCATCCCCGACCCACGGCCCTACCTTCCCGCCAGCCAGAAAACAGCACGGCTGGATTCTTTCGGTTTGACTGTTCCTTCTGAATCCGTATGATACGGACCTATAGCGATTCGCCGCCGACTGCAGCGCCGCTGGAGCAGGGAGGGACTGTTGTGCTTGCAACTTCGACTTCCGCATCAGGCGTTCCTCAGCACCGGAGAAAGGGGTTCCTGCCTATGGAAGGGGGAAGTCCGACCTCCACCAAGCGGAGCTTGGAGTTCGTCAGCCGCGACGCGCTGTTCAATGTGATTCCGCTCCCGCCGGCCGAGGCGGCCCTGGATGACTCGGGTTACTCGCTGCACGGCACCGGGCCGGATGCCATCACCTGCTCGCTGGGCACGCCGGACGCCACCATTGGAGAGGTGACGCGGCTGTCCCCCACCGTGGTGTGGGTGATGCCCCGGGGCTCGGTGGACACCTCGGAGCCCCGTACGATGCCGGTGTACCTGTCCGGCTGCGGCGTGACGCTGGGCCCCATCCGCGGCGCCTTCATCCGGACGGACGCGGAGACGGCGAACGCTCCGGTCGGCCTGCAGCTGGTGGGTGTGACGCTGGAGCAGGGCCGGCAGATTCTCTCCCTGCTGGCGGACGCGCTGAAGCGCGGCGTGGCGGAGCCGGCCGCGTCGGTGCTGCCGGTGCAGGACACCATCGAGCAGGCCGAGCGCATCCGCTCCATCCTCGTGGCCATCTGCGCCTCCGGAAACAAGGGCGTGCTGCGCCGCATGGGCCGCACGGTGCGCATGGTGCTGGAGCGGTTCAACCCCGCCACCTCGCAGCTCGAGTGGCGGACGGATGAGTCGGTGACGGAGTGGGGCGAGGCGCCCTACGACATCGACGTCATCGGCTACAACAGCGCGTACCGGATGAAGCTGGACGCGGGCACCACCGACGGTGACCGGCTCTTCACGCCGCTGCCGGAGCAGCTCTTCCGCATCCGTCACCGGTGGCACCGCCGCGTGCCGGCCCCCGCCGGCGTCAGCGTGAGCTTCCACCACCCGCTCTGGCGGGAGCTGGGCGAGCTGTCCCGCGAGGTGGTGGACCTGTCCTTCTCCGGCATGTGCATCCGCTGCCGGCCCGAGGACCTGATGTTCCCGGGCCTGTTGCCGCCCCTCCTCGAGCTGCACACCGACAACGACCAGGTCATCAGCCTGCGCGGGGAGATCCGCTACGTCAGCAGCGTGCGCGCGGACGGCACCGTCCTGTGCGGCCTGAGCGTGCTGCCCTACTCCTCCGACGAGGCGCGCTGGGTGCGCTTCGTGTCCCAGGCGGCGTCCCCCAACACCCGCACCAGTGAGAACCTGGAGGACGGGCTGTGGGACCTCTTCACCCGCTCCGGCTTCTTCAGCCTGGCGGGCAAGTCCGCCGAGGAGTTCGAGGAGCTGCGCCTGGCCTTCCGCAACATGGCGAAGAAGGCCGCGGAGATTCCCCAGCTCTTCTGCCAGGCGGTGTGGCCGTCCGAGCGCGGGCTGGAGGCGACGCTGTCCTTCATGAAGCCCTACCGCCACGCGTGGATGGGGCACCAGGTCGCGAAGCGCCCGGGCAAGCCGCCCTCCAACGTGTCGGAGCCGGGGCAGATCATGCGCGACCTGTACATGCGCACGTTCGAGCACCCGCAGAGCGATCCGGACTTCAAGTGGGTGGTGGCCTACGTGGAGGCCCTCAACCCGTGGATCGCCAAGGCGCACGTGCGCTACGCCGAGCGGCAGATGGCGACGGGCTCGGGCCTGGCCTTCACCCGCAAGGTCCACATGCTCGACGTGCTCACCCACGAGCTGACGGGCCGCACGCACGAGGGCATCTCCGTCGGCTCCGCCACGCCGAACGAGCTGACCCTGCTGGCGGACACCATCGCCCGCACGCGCCCCGACTGCTACGTGGAGGCGCTCGACTTCACCCGCGACCGCATCGACCTGCGTCCCGTCCAGGCGCGCTGGAAGGAGTTCGGTCTGGAGCGTGAGCGGGAGATCCTCGTTGCCCGCCGCGGTGGCATGCCGGTCGCCGCCGTCGTCCTGGAGATGGGCCAGCTGGGCACCAACCTGTACAGCCTGCTGGACATGGCCCGCCTGTTCTCGCTGACCGAGGCGGGGCCTTCCACCTATGTCGCGCTGGTCGATGCCGCCCGCCGTTGGTACGCCGCGCGCCGTCGCACTTCGTTCCACTATCTCTGTGAGGACGAAGGGGGGGATTACGTGCAGGAGTCCGGTATCCACGCGGGGCCTGATCCGTACATGTGGATCATCTCCTCCAAGCTGATCCCGGACTTCCTGGAGCACATCAGTGAACTGACGATCGGGCGCCGCAGCGCGCTCACCACCACTCGCCAAGGGTAGAAGACATGAGCAAGAAACTCGTTGAGGAGCTGTACGCCCCCCACGTCAAGGAGGCGCGCGAGCGGCTCCTGACGGACCCGTCGCTGAAGTCCCTCCTGGACCCGAACGTGGACCCGGCGTTGATGGAAGGTTTCCTCATCCAGCTCAACTCCCTGGGCGTGTACATGACGGAGCCCGTGGACGGGTGGATCCGCCGCGCGGGTGAGGCCACGGTGAAGATGGGCCTGACGGACGTGGGCAACCAGCTCATCACCCACGCCAAGCACGAGGCCGGCCACCACCTGATGATGGTCGAGGACACCAAGACGCTGGTGGCCCGGTGGAACGAGCACCGCTCTCCCAAGCTGGACGCCGAGGCGCTGCTGAACCAGGCGCCCACCCAGGCGATGAAGGACTACCGCGCCATCCACGAGGAGACCATCGTCGGTCCGTTGCCCGCCGCCCAGGTCGCCATCGAGTACGAAATCGAGAACCTGTCCGTGGTCTTCGCGCCCGGCCTGATGGAGCAGGCGAAGCGCGTGCTGGGCGACAACATCATGGACTCGATGTCCTTCGTGAAGGAGCACGCGGAGCTCGACGTGGGCCACACCGCCCTCAACGAGCTGATGCTGGGCAAGCTGCTGTCGCAGACGCCGGAGAAGGCGGACGTCATCGGGAAGACGGGCGCCAAGGCGCTGAACATCTACCTGAACTTCATGGCCGACTGTGTCGAGCGCGCCGGGCAGATGATGAAGTCCGCCGCCGCCTGAGCACGCGCACCACTTTCGACGCCTGATGTCACCGGGGCGCCACGGGCATGAGTTCCGCCCGCGGCGCCCTTTGCGTTTCCGCTCGCGAGGCCGGAGCGTGCCGCCTCAGCCCGCTCGCCGCACGGCTCCGCGGCCCCGGCGCGCCAGCGGACGGACGCGGCCCCGGAGCGACGCCTGGAGTTGGCCCAGGTCACCGCCGCCCGCCGTGCCGTACACGTAGCGGTCCGGACGGAGCACGACGAGGTCCGCCCCGTACCGCGCGAACCAGGCGCCCAGCCGGCCCTCCACGTCCACCACCACCTCCGGACGGGTGGAGCCCGAGCGCTCCGCCGCCGACACCTGCAGCCAGCGTCCTCCCAGTTCCGCCGCCATGGTTCTTGCCTCGCGTTGCGCCTCCAGCGAAGCGCCGGGACGCGTCAGCACCACGAAGCCCTCTCCCAGGACGTCGTCCAGCGGGGCGTAGCTCCCGTCCGGCAGTTCCACGCGCGGCTGCGGGAAGTAGGTGCCCTGGGGCGAGTCCTTCTTCTCGCGGCGGGGGCTGACGAAGAAGCCCTGCTCCAGCGCCACCATCGGCTTCACCTTGTACTGGCGGATGAAGTCCCCGGTAACGGGCAGGTGGTAGAGCACCTGGATGAGCGCGTTGCGCGCGCGGGCCAGCACCCGGCCGCCCGTCATCATCACCCGCCCCATGGCGTCCGAGCCGCGGATGATTTCCGCCACGTGCGCGCGCCGCTCCTGCTCGTACGTGTCCAGCAGCGACGCGTCCGCCGCGCCCCCGAGCACCAGGGCCAGCTTCCACGAGAGGTTCGCCGCGTCCCTCAGGCCCGCGCAGAGCCCCTGCCCCAGGAACGGCGGCATCAGGTGCGCGGCATCCCCGAGGAGGAACGCCCGCCCCACCCGCCACTTCTCCGCGAGGCGGCTGTGGTACGAGTACACGTTGGCGGAACGGACCTTCACCGTCGCCGGGTCCAGGTAGGGAGCGATGAGGCTCCGCACGGACTCGGGCCGGCGCACGGCCTCCAGGTCCTCGTCCGGCGCGAGGATGATGTCGAAGCGCATCTCGTCCTTCGCCGTGCGGGTGATGAAGCCCCGGCGCTTCGGGCCGCAGAGGTACGCGGTGAACTCCGGATCCGGCGAGGCCGTGGTGATGGTGATGGCGAGCGAGTGCTCCAGCGCCGTCGTCCCCTGGAGCTTCAGCCCCAGCTTCCGGCGGGTGGCGCTGTGCGCGCCGTCGCAGGCCAGCAGGTAGCGGGCGCGCACCGTGGAGGTCTGCTCGCTCGCGCACTCCTTCACCCGCGCGGTGATGCCCTCCGCGTCCTGCACGAAGGACTCCACCTCGTGGCCACGCCACAGCTCCACGTGCGGGTAGCGCTGCATGCCCCGGTGCAGCGCCGCCTCCATTCGCGGCTGCTGGAAGAACGCGCCCACGAAGTGGCCGAAGGGCTTGTCCACCTTGGTGAAGTCCACCTCGGCGAGGCAGCGCAATTCATCATCCAGGTACTGCAGGCGCCGGCACGGGAAGAAGCCCGGATCCAGGTCGCCCACCAGGCCCGCGGACTGGAAGATGCGCTGTGCCTCGTCGTCCAGGCTGATGGCGCGGGACTGGGTGTTGGGCAGCGGCTCGCGCTCGATGACGAGGGTGCGGACTCCATGCTGCCCCAGCAGGTTCGCGGCCATCGCTCCGACAGGTCCACATCCGACGATGATGACATCAACAGACTCTGGAGCCATGTCCGTCTCCCGTTGTGTATGTACCGAGCTGCTTTGCCTTTGAGCCGCGTCCCCCCTTGCCCTGGGAGATAGAGATATCGACACAACCTGCCCCCTCACCACATCCTCTCCCGTCCGCCATCCCCTTCATCTATTTGAACGCGGCCGGTGAAATTCCTTGCATGTCTGAGTTTCGTTCCCGGGGAAAAATTGCCGCGCCATCCGGCATGTCTCGCGTCCCGGTTCAGGGTGACGCCACACCCCGAGGTGGGCTCAGCTCGACCCTGTTGTCAGTCTATTCCCGACAGGCTTCACAATTGCGCCCAGGCGAGATCATCGGGCGCGCATCGGCTCGAGGGCGGCAGTGCTCGTCACGCGCCTTTGACGGAGAGGTGGCGAGAGAGCATCCGGCTGCCGGTCAACACGACTGCTCCGCGACATGAGAGGCCCTGTCTGGAAACCAGCACTGACGCTCCACTCCAACGCAGGGCGTCGTGATTTCCGGGGCTCGGGGTTGTTGGATGGGGACTCACGCAGTCCCCCCTCAAGGAGCACACAGATGGAATGGTTCGAGTTCCCGCGTTGGTCCCCGGAAGTGGAGCGGCAGTTGACGATGCAGGCCGCCCGGCTGGGCGCGGCCATCAACCGGGGAGCCGTCCCGGGCCGCAAGCCCGGCGCCAGCGCCACCGTGGCCGCGGCGTACCGGCTGAACACGATGCTGCGCGAGTACCCGCGCACCAACCCCTGGGGCCACCCCACCTCCGAGTGCTGAGCCGCTCGCGCACCTGAGCCCGGCCCGCCCCTCACCGAGGAGGGCGCCAGGGCACGGCGGCGCGGTGCACGGCACGGGAGACCGGCCTGTGGAGCCCCACCCGCCCTCACCCGAGGGACGGGAGCGCGGCCCCCGGTCTCGACCTTGACTCCAGAATCAGGTCGCGGAGCGCTGGCGGAGCACGGCGCGTTCGACCTTTCCCATGGCGTTGCGCGGCAGCGCGTCCACCCAGGTGAAGCACGCGGGAGTCTTGAAGCCCGCGAGCGACTCGCGGCACCACGCCGCCAGCGCCTCGGCCTCGGGCCGTGGCTGCCCGGAGCGCGGCGCGAGGAAGGCCACGGGCACCTCGCCCCAGCGGGCGTCCGGCACGCCGACCACCGCGGCCTCCTGCACCGCCGGGTGGTTGGCGAGCACCGCCTCCACCTCCGCGGGGTAGATGTTCTCGCCACCGCGGACGATGAGGTCCGTGCGCCTCGACAGCACCGTGAGCCGTCCGCGCGCGTCCAGCACGCCGAGGTCCTTCGTGTGCAGCCAGCCGTCTCGCAGCGCCTCACGCGTGGCGTCCGGACGCCTCCAGTAGCCCGCCATCACCGTGGGCCCGCGCACCTCGATGTCGCCTTCCTCGCCGGGGCCTCGCACCGTGCCGTCCCCTCCGACGATGCGAACCTCCATGCCGGGCAGCGGCGGTCCCGCGGTGCGCCCGTCGGCTTCGGTGGGACGCTCGGTGGTCACCTGGGAGCAGGCCTCCGTGAGGCCGTAGGTCTGCAGCGCCACCAGTCCCGCCGCCCGCGCCCGCTCCAGCAGCGGCACCGGCACCGGGCCTCCTCCGATGAGCGCGAGCCGGAAGGACGGTGGCACGGGCCGGTCGGCGCGCGCGTCCAGGACCCGCTCCAGCGTGGTGGCCACGAGGCTCGCGTGGGAGATGCCCTCCCCGTCGATGGCGCGGTTGACGGCGTCCGCGTCGAAGCGGTCATGCAGCACCAGGCAGCCGCCCTCGTAGGCCGTGCGCGTCAGCATGGCCAGCCCGCCCACATGGAACAGGGGCAGCGTGCCCAGCCAGCGCGGCGCGGGGTGCGCTCCCAGGTTGGCCGCGGAGGCCCTCTCGGAGGCCCGGAAGTTACCCTCTGTCAGCACCGCCCCCTTGGGCCGCCCCGTCGTTCCGCTGGTGAAGAGGATGACCCGGGGCGCGTCCTCCGCCAGGGGCGCGCACGTGGGGGATGGTGAGGAGCCGGCGAAGGACTCCAGGGGCTCGGCGCCGGGGAGCCGCTCCATCAGCGCGCCCAGGGCCAGGGTGAGGCGCGGGGCCACGTCCTCCGCCAGGGGCGCCAGTTCGGCCCGGGTGAGGCGTGCATTGAGTGGCGCCAGCACCGCGCCCAGGCGGCCCAGGGCCCAGAAGAGGAACACGGAGGCGGCGTGGTTCGTCGCCAGGAGCGCCACCCGCTCACCGGCTCCGACGCCCCGGGCCTCGAGCGCCGCCACCCACCGGGCCACCTCGGCGTCGAGCGCGCGGTAGGTCCACGAGCGGCCGGCGAACGTGAGTGCCTCCGCGTCCGGGTGCCGTCCGGCGCCCTCATGGATGGGGCAGCCCCAGGCCTCACGCCGGCCTCCTTCCATTCCACCTGCTCCGCTCATCGGCGCGTCAACCCACCCTCTTCATCCCACGAGCTTCGGGTCCAACCCGAGCCCCGGCGCCTGCGGCAGCCGGATGTGGCCATTCACCGGCCGGTATGGGTGCGCGGGAGGCTCGTTCGCGAACAGGCGCCCCACCGCGAGCCCCGACGCGAGCGCTCCCGAGGGCAGCGCCGCCGCCAGGTGCGTCGCGCCCGCCCGGGCCACCACTCCGTCCAGCGAGCTGGTGACGTAGGACTGCATGCCCAGCCGCGCCGCGCGCATCGCCACCACGAGGCATGGCAGCAGTCCACCCAGCACCATGGGCTTGAGCACCACCGCACCCACCGCCGGGCCTCCGCCCATCAGCGGGTCCACCGCCAGCAGGGCCCGCAGCGCCTCCGGCGAGCCGAGCGACTCGTCCGCGGCCACGATGCACGGCGCCCGCCGCTGCACCCGCCAGAGCGCCGCCAGGTCCTCCGGCGGCGTGGGCTGCTCCACCAGCTCCAGGCCGTACCAGCCCAGCTTGTCCAGCGCGCGCTTCGCGTCGGGCTCGGACCAGCCGCCGTTGGCGTCCAGCCGCAGCTTCACGTCCGGCCCCACCGCCTCGCGCACCGCCTTCACGCGCTGCTCGTCTTCCTCCAGGGGGCGGCCCGCCACCTTCAGCTTCAGCGTGCCGTAGCCCTCGGCCACCGCCTTGCGAGCCTCCTCCGCCAGCGCCTCCGGCCCCTCCGCGCCCAGCAGCGCGTTCACCGCCACCTCCGGCCGGGCCTCCTCCGCCAGCAGCCAGCACAGCGGCACCCCCTGCCGCTGCGCCAGCAGGTCCAGCAACGCCAGCTCCAGCGCGTGCTCCGCGGCGGGCATCGGGCCTTCCGGCGTGGGCTGGCGGGAGCGGATTCGCACGCCCTCGCCTCGCGCCACGGCCGGCGGAAACGGGGACAGCGTGTCCTCGATGGCGCGCACCGAGTCCCCGAGGAACTGCCCCTTCAGCGCGGACAGCCAGGCCTCCAGCGTGGTGCCACAGTCCGCCAGCGACTCCGTGCCGAACTCCGGCAGCGGCATGGCCTCGCCGAGCCCCACCCGCCCTTCCTCGTCCTCGAGCCGCACGCGGAAGCCCTCGCGTGCCGGGTAGGTGCCTCGGGCCGTCTTCAATGGCTGGAGCAGCTCCAGCCGCAGCGGGGTCAGCGTCGCCTGGGCAATGCGCATGGATTCACATCATCGCAGGTACAGCCCCAGTGCGAACAGCAGGCCGTAGACGAGCTGCAGCCGCGCCGTCCCCCCCAGGGCCGGGTTCAGGGCCGCCCCCTGCGCGGTCATCATCAACCTCAGGGGTGGTACCGCCAGCGGTAGACTCAGCAGGGCCAGGAAGACCCAGGGGCTCGCCAGCCCCAGCGCGTACATGGCGAAGGGCGTGGCATAGGAGAGCACGAGCAGCAGCACGTACTCCGCCCGGCCCATGCCCGTGCCGAAACGCACCACGAGTGTGCGCTTGCCCGCCTTCACGTCCGTGCTGGCGTCACGCTGGTTGTTGGTGACGATGAGCATGGTTCCGATGGCACCCACGGGTACCGCCGCCCACCACGCCGCCGGGTCCACCGTGCCCGCCTGCACGTAATAGGTGCCCGTCACCGCCACCAGCCCGAAGAAGATGAAGACGAACACATCGCCCAGGCCGTGGTAGCCCAACGGGAAGGGGCCGCCCGTGTACGCATAGCCGCACAGCAGCGACGCGAGGCCGATGGCGATGATGGGCCAGCCGCCCACCACCACGAGGTACAGGCCCACCGCCGTGGCCAGCCCGAAGCACACGGCCGCGCCCGCCAGCACCGTGCTCGGGGAGATGAGGCCGCTCTGCGTCACCCGCTGGGGGCCGAGCCGCTCGTGCGTGTCCGCCCCCTTCTTGAAGTCGTAGTAGTCGTTGATGAAGTTGGTGCCAATCTGGATGAGCACCGCGCCCAGCAGCGCCGCCAGCGCCGGCAGCGCGCGCCCCACGCCCAGGCCGAACGCGAGCGCCGTGGCCACCATCACCGGCACCAGCGCCGCCGTCAGCGTCTTGGGCCGGGCCGCCATCACCCAGTGCTTCACGCCCGGACGCGGCTTCACCGCCTCGGGGCTCACTCCCGGAACCGACGTGCTCACGGGCTCACCCTCTCCGCGCCCGCCACGGTGGCGGCGGGGCTGTCGAACTGCGGGGCCTCGTACCAGGGCGTCTGGAGGAAGCCCAGCACCTCGCGCGCGTACTCCTCCGGCGCTTCCAGGTGGGGCGCGTGGCCGCAATCCGCGAAGGCGTGCCGCCACACCACCGGCAGCTCCGCGGCCATGCGGCGCGCCGTCTGCGTGAACTTCTCGTCCCTGGCCCCCGTGAGCAGCAGCGTGGGCAGCCGCTGGGCATGCAACTCCGGCCAGTAGTCCGGTTGCACCCCCAGGCCCAGGCACTCCAGCGCCCCGGCCAGTCCCTCCGGCGTGCAGGCGCGGCGGCGGGCGCGCAGGGCATCACGGCGCTCGGGGGGCAGGTTGCGCAGGCCCTCGAACAGGGGCAGCGCTTCCCAGCGGTCCACGAAGGCGTCCACGCCCCGGGCACGGATGAAGGCCGCGAGCTGTGCGTCCGCCTCGCGCCGGGCCGCCCGCTCCTGCCGGCGGTGCAGGCCCGGCGAGCCGCTCTCCATGATGAGCCGGCCGAAGCGGTCCGGCGCGCGCACGGCCGCCGCCAGCGCCACCCGCGCGCCCTGCGAGTACCCCAGCAGGTCCACCGTGCCCTGCCCCAGCCCGTCCACCAGGGCCACCAGCGCGTCCACCGTCTCCAGGAAGCCGTCGCGGCCCGTCCTGGACGGCAGCGGCGTCTCGCCATGTCCGGGCAGGTCCACCGCCACGGCGCGCACCGCCCGGCCCAGCAGGGGGCGCAGGTGGTCGAAGGAGTGCCGGCTGCCGGTGAAGCCGTGCAGCAGCACGAGCGCCCGGGGGCCGTCGCCCCACGTCTCATATGCCAGCGTCACGCCCATGGTCCTTCTCCCAGTGCGGCAGCCATCCGCGCATAGAGCTGCCGGTGCTCGTCCACGGTGGAGGCCCGGTCCACCCGCGCCTCCACCAGATGCAGGCCACCCTCCAGCCCGTCGCGCACCGCCGCCCGGAGCGCCGACGGCGTCGCCGGCCGGTGCAGGCGCGCCCCACCGAGCGCCGCCGCATGGGCCAGGTCCACCCCGTGCGGGGTGCCGAAGAGGGACTCGAACTCGTCCGGCTTCGCCGCCTGGGCGATGGGCAGGAACGAGAAGATGCCGCCACCGTCGTTGTTCACCACCACCACCGTGAGCGACACGCGCGCCCGCGACGCGGTGACGAAGGCGCCCACGTCGTGCAGCAGCGCCAGGTCGCCGGTGAGCAGCACCGCCGGCCGGCCCGCCGCCGCGGCCACGCCCAGCGCGCTGGAGACGATGCCGTCGATACCGTTGGCCCCGCGGTTGGCCAGCACCCGCAGCGGCACCGCGCCCGCCGGCGCGAAGGCGTCCACGTCGCGGATGGGCATGCTGCTGGACACGAAGAGCGGCACCCCGGCCGGCACTGCCGCCACCACCTCGCGGGCGATGCGCGGCTCGTCGAGCACGTCGGGCCGCTCCGCGAAGGCGGCCTCCAGCGCGGCGCGCGCCAGCCGCTCCGCGCCAAGGAAGCCCTGGGCCCACTTCCCCGCCCCACGCGACAGGCCGCGCGCCAGCACCTCGCAGGCCGCCACCGCCGAGCCCTCCACCACCAGGGCCGCGCGGTGCGCCGGGTCGAACAGCCCACCGCCATCGCTGAAGAGGACGATGTCCGCGCCGGACGCGTCCAGCCACTGCTGGGGCACCTTGGGCGTCAGCCCGCCACCAAAGCGCAGCACCAGGTCCGGGCGGTGTGCCTTCACGAAGGGCGCGTGGCGCAGCAGCGCGTCGTAGTGGGACACGGTGAGTGGACCGCCGCCGAAGCGCGCCTGCGAGGTGGCCTCGGCCAGCACCGGGTAGCCCGTCGCCAGCGACAGCGCGCTGATGGCCTCGGCGAACCCGTCCGCCTCGTCGCGCGGGCCGCAGACGATGACGCCCCGCTCGGTGGCGGCGATGCGCCGGCGCACGTCCTCCAGCGCGGCCGGGTCCGGCGCGGGCGCGGGAGGGACGATGCGCGTCAGCGGAGCTCCGGGCCGGCCCGCCTTCACCAGCGCGGACAGGCGCTCCGCTCCGAAGGGCTCGGCCGTCGGCGCCAGCGGCTCACGGAAGGGCACGTTGAGCTGCACCGCCCCTCGCGGCGCCCGCATCGCGGTGGCCACGGCGCGGGCGGCGGTGGCGCGCAGGTGGCCCAGGGCCACGTCACTCGCCTCGGGCAGGCCCAGGTCCGCGAAGAGGCGCGCGTGCTCGCCGTAGAAGCGCGCCTGCGGCACCGTCTGCGGAGCACCCCACCCTTGCAGCTCCAGGGGCCGGTCCGCCGTCAGAATCACCAGCGGCACGTGCGACAGCGCCGCCTCGATGACCGCCGGGTAGAAGTGCGCGCCCGCCGTGCCGCTGGTGGCCACCAGCACCACCGGCGTCCGGGACTGCTTCGCGAGCCCCAGGGCGAAGAAGCCAGCGCTCCGCTCGTCGATGACGGACCAGGTACGCACCCCCTCCGCCCGCGCGCACGCCAGCGCCAGCGGCGACGAGCGCGAGCCCGGACACACCACCGCATGCCTCACGCCCCCGCGCGCCAGCTCCTCCAGCAACGCGCGCGCCCACAGCACGTTGAGGTTAGCGTCGGACGACATCCCCGCCTCCCAGCGCCCGCAACATGGCCAGGCTCTTCATCTCCGTCTCACGCCACTCGGCTTCCGGGGTGGAGCCCGCCACCAGGCCCACGCCCACGAACAGCCGCGCCTTCGCCCCTCGCACCAGCGCCGAGCGCAGCCCCACCATCAGGTGCGCGCGCTTCGGCCCCACCCAGCCCACCGGCCCGGCATACCAGCCGCGGTCCAGTCCCTCGTGCTCCACCAGGAAGGACAGCGCCCGCTCGCGCGGGGTGCCGCCCACCGCCGGCGTGGGGTGCATGGCCGCCACCACCTGCGCCGCGGTGATGCCCTGGCGCAATTCCGCGCGGATGCCCGTGCGCAGGTGCACCACGTTCTTCAGCGTCAGCAGCGCGGGCTCCGCGTCCGACGTCACCCGCTCCGACAGGGGCCGCAGCGTCGCGAGGATGTAGCGCACCACCGCGTCGTGCTCGCGCAGGTCCTTGTCGTGTCCCCGCAGCCCCTCGGCCTGTCCCGGCGCCGCCGTGCCCGCCAGGGCCTCCGTCCGCAGCACCGCCCCATCGACATGGCACAGCGTCTCCGGCGTGGCGCCCAGGAAGCACGCCCCGTCCGGCGCGCGGAAGAGGAAGGTGGCGCAGCGTGGGTTCTGCTCCCGCAGCCGCGACAGCACGTCCACCACGTCGAACGGCGCCGGGCCCTCCGCGTCCAGCGAGCGCGCCAGCACCACCTTCTGAAGGTGGCCCGCGGCAATCGCCTCCAGCGCCCGGTTCACCCGAGCCTCGAAGGCGGGCTTCGACGAATCCAGCGCCAGCGCCACCGGCGCGCCCCGAGGGTGCCGGTAGCCGTCCGGGAAACACGCGCGCACCCGCTCCAGCCGCGAGCGCACCGCGTCCTCGCCACCCCGCCCCTCCGGCGCGAAGGCCGCCACCTTCAGCCCGCCGCCGTCGCGCCACACCAGCACCTCCGGCAGCGTCCAGCGCGCCAGTCCATGTGCGTCCCACGCGCCGTCCGGAGCACCGGTGGCGCCGAAGCGCATCCCGCCGAACCAGGGGCCGGGCATCGTCCCGGGCGCCTCGCCCACCCACCGCAGCGACAACGTGCCCAGGGACGCCAGGGCCGCGGGCACCTGGGCCGGGTCCGTGGGGGCCACCACCGCGGCCTCGCCCCACCCCGCCACCGCCTCCTGGTCCAGCGGCCGCTCCCAATAGATGGATGGAACGCCGAGCACGTCCGCTCCCGCCAGCGGATCCCCCACCGCCAGGGGCATCATTCCGGCCACCCAGCGCTGGCCCTCAACGGGATTGAGCGTCTTCATCAGCGGTCCTCATCGGTGATTGCCGCGCAATCACCTTCGGTTGTCTTCTAAGCCATCTCGGCTATACATGCACCAAGGAGTTCAAAACCTCTTGAACTCCATGAATTGGAGGGTCCGTGGGAGGCGAGCGGCCAGACGAACCCGCACCGGCGGTGTCGGGGCGAGACACAGGGACGCTGCGTGCGCACCGCGCCTCGCGACCCGAGGGCACGCGGGTTCGCGTGGGCACCGTGGAAATCGGCGGCCCGGGCTTCGTCGTCATGGCGGGGCCGTGTGCGGTGGAAGGTTCGGAGCAGGTGGAGCGCGCCGCCGCCGCGGTGGCTTCCGCCGGAGCGCATGTGTTGAGGGGCGGCGTATTCAAGCCTCGCACCAGCCCCTACGCCTTCCAGGGCATGGGCGAGCCGGGCCTGCACGTGCTGGCCGAGGCGGGGCGCCGCCACGGAATGCCCATCATCAGCGAGGTGATGGAGCCGGCGCAGCTGCCGCTCATGGAGGAGTCCACGGACATCCTCCAGGTGGGCGCGCGGAACATGCAGAACTACTCGCTGCTGCGGGCGCTGGGGAAGGCGCGCAAGCCGGTGCTGCTCAAGCGGGGCCTGTCGGCCACGCTCCAGGAGTGGCTGCTGGCCGCGGAGTACATCCTCGACGGCGGCAACGAGCAGGTGATGCTGTGCGAGCGCGGCATCCGCACCTTCGAGACGGAGCTGCGCAACACGCTGGACCTGGCGGCGGTGGCCTGGGCGAAGCAGCGCTCGCACCTGCCCGTCATCGTCGACCCGTCGCACGCGACGGGCGTTCCGGAGCTCATCCTCCCCATGTCGCTGGCCGCGGCGGCCGCCGGGGCGGATGGACTTTTGATTGAAGTCCACCCCCGGCCGGAGCAGGCAATGTGCGATGGCCACCAGGCCCTGACACCCGAGCGCTTCCAGACGTTGATGCGCCGGCTGCCAGCCGTGCTAGGAGCGGTGGACCGACACCTTTGGAGGCCGGACAGTCCGGCCCAGGTCGCGAGGGCGCGATGAGCACTGAAGTCCGTCAGATGTTTTCCTCCATCGCTCCGCGGTACGACGTGACGAACGAGGTCCTCTCGTTCGGCGTCCACCGCCTGTGGCGTCGGACCGCCGTGCGCCTCAGTGGAGCCAGGGAGGGCAGCAGCGTCCTCGACTGCGCCACCGGCACGGGCGACCTGGCTCTGGCCTTCAAGCGCAAGGTGGGCCCCACCGGCCGCGTGGTGGGCACCGACTTCTGCGCGGAGATGCTGGAGCCCGCCCCCGCCAAGGCGGCGAAGGCCGGCCTCCAGGTGGAGTTCCAGGTGGCGGACGCCATGGCCCTGCCCTTCGCGGACGACTCCTTCGACGTGGCCTCCATCGCCTTCGGCATCCGCAACGTGGATGACCCGGTGAAGTGCCTGAAGGAGATGGCGCGCGTGGTGCGCCCCGGCGGGCGCGTGGTGGTGCTGGAGTTCGGCCAGCCCACGGGCGCCTTCGGCGCGCTGTTCCGCTTCTACAGCAAGACGGTGATGCCGGCCGTGGGCGGGCTGCTCACGGGCAACCGCGCGGCGTACGAGTATCTCCCCCGCACCTCCGCGGCCTTCCCGGCCGGGGACAGGTTCCTGGGGCTGATGGAGCAGTCCGGCGGATACTCGGAGCGGGCCGCGCACCCGCTGACGTTCGGCACCGCCTACGTCTATGTCGGCACCGTCCGCTGAGGAACGGCAAGTCCTCGTCGAACGCATTCTCGACTCCGTGGACCCCCGGCTCGCGCCGGGGTTGAGGGAGGCGCTCGCCCGGCCCGGGCCCGCGCTGCTCCCCGCTCCCGGGCAGACGGTGGCGATTGGCGGCCATCGGAGCGCGGGCAAGTCGCGGCTGCTGCCCCTGGTGGGCCGGTTGCTCGGGCGGACGGGGTTGGACCTGGACGCTCACCTGGAGCGCCTCCACGGCCGCCCGCTGCGCACCTGGGTGGCCGAGGCTCCGGCGGAGTTCCGCGCCGCCGAGCGCCGCGCGCTGCTGGAGCTGCCGCCCGGAGGGCTGGTGTCCCTGGGAGGCGGCTTCCTGTCCCACCACGCCGACGCGCTGGAGGGACTCTTCACCCTGCTGGTCCCCATCAGCTTCGACACCTACCGGGAGCGCCTGCTCAGGGACCGGACGCGCCCGCGCCTGCGCCCCGAGCTCTCGCTGGAAGAGGAGCTGTCCACCGTGTTCCATGAGCGCGAGGCGCTTCACGCCCGCGTCCCCACCGTGGCCCTGGTGGACTTCCTCCGGGGCTGCCTCACCTCCGAGGTGCCTCCGTGACGCCCGCCCGGCGCGTCGTCACCCTGCCCCCCACCGTCCTCGGCCTGGACGCCGTGCACTTCGCGCGGGAGTGCCAGCGCCGTGGCGCCGACGTGCTGGAGCTCCGCACGGACCTGCACGCCCCCGACGCCGTCGACCTCCAGGCGCTCGCGGCCGTGCTCCCGCTGCTTGTCTCCGAGCGGGGCAAGCCCCTGCCTCCCGCCTGGGTCTCCGCCGCGTGGCGGGTGGACCGGGACTTGAAGGACGCGACGGGGCGGCAGGGCTCGCTCGAGGCACCAGCCGGAAAGCTGCTCGCGTCGCACCACGCGGAGCGCCAGCTCTCCACCACGGAGGCCCTGCGGCTGTGGGAGCGCGAGCTTCCCCCGGACGCCCTGGTGAAGCACGTGGAGCCCATGCACGGCCCGGAGCACATCGGCACCCTGCTGGAGACCCAGCGCCTGCTGATGGAGCGCTTCGGCGTGACACGCGTTACCGTGCTCGGCATGGGCGCCGTGGCGCTGCCGGCGCGGGCCGTGCTGGCCCGGAAGAACGTGCTGGACTACGTGGCCGCGGGCGGCTCCTGGGCGGCGGCGCCCGGGCAGCGCCTGCTCGACGACGCCGTCCGCGAGCTGCGCGGGGCGGACCGCCTGACGCTGGAGCCGCCGCTCCGCCTCGGCATCCTCGGGACGTCCATCGTCCACTCGCGCTCGCCGCGCATCCACAAGCAGCCGTTCGACCGCATCGACATCCCGGAGGATGGGCCCGTCGAGACGCTGGTGGACTCGCTGCTGCCGTACTACGCGGGCTTCGCCGTCACCAGCCCCTTCAAGCTCCGGCTCGCCCGGCACACGCGCTCGCCGCTGGAGGCCATCAACACGCTGGTGCGCCGGGGCTCCCGCTGGGAATCCTTCAACACCGACACCCACGGCGCCCGCACGGTGCTGGAGCGGCTCGGCGCGAAGGAGGCCTTCGTGCTGGGGAACGGGGGCGCCACCTCGGCCCTGCGCACCGTGGCCGGCGAGGACGGCGTCAGCCTGCGCGTCCTCCGCCGCGCCGACATCGGAGAAGTCCTCACGGGGGCCGGCGTCTGGACGTGGCCGGACCGGGTGCCCCCTCCGGAATCGCTGCGATTCGAGCGCGCTCGTGTCGCGGTCATCGCATACGGTGCCCCGGGCCGGCGCATCGCCGCGGAGATTTCCCGCCGCGGGGGCACTCCGGTCATGCTGGGCGCGGCGTGGTTCGTCGCGCAGGCCCGGCGGCAGCGCCAGCTCTGGGAGTCCGCGACATGAACACGTTTGGCACCCTCTTCCGGTTGACGACCTTTGGCGAGAGCCACGGGCCCGCGCTCGGCTCCGTCGTGGACGGCTGCCCCGCCGGCGTGCCCCTCACCCGCGAGCAGATCCAGGTGGCCCTGGACCGCCGCCGCCCGGGCCAGTCCTCCATCACCACCGCCCGCAGCGAGCCGGACCAGGTGGAAATCCTCTCCGGCGTCTTCGAGGACAAGACGCTCGGCACGCCCATCGCCGCCATCGTCCGCAACACCAACCAGCGCTCGGGTGACTACGACAAGCTGAAGCAGGAGGACCGCCCCGGCCACGCGGACGCCGTGTGGCGCGAGCGATTCAAGCACCGCGACCACCGGGGCGGCGGGCGCACCAGCGGACGCGAGACGCTCTGCCGCGTCATCGGCGGCGCCATCGCCGAGGCGTACCTCGCCCGCGACCTGCCCTCCATCCGCACCGTCGCGTACGTGTCCCAGGTCGGCGACCTCGTGGCCGCCGTGCCCCCGCCCGGGCTCACCCGCGAGCAGGTGGACGCCCATGCCACGCGCTGCCCGGACGCCAACATCCGCGACGAGATGTCCCGCCGCATCCTCGCCGCGAAGGAGGCCGGTGACAGCCTGGGTGGCTCCATCGACGTGCGAGTGGAGGGCCTGCCCGTGGGCCTGGGCGAGCCCATCTTCGGCAAGGTGAAGGCGCTCGTCGCCCAGGCGCTGGGCAGCATCGGCGCCGTCACCGGCGTCGTCTGGGGGCCGCCGGACCTGCTCCAGCGCATCGGCCAGCCGGGCACCGTCTTCCACTCCGTGAAGGACGCCTACGGCGGCATCCAGGGCGGCCTCGCCAACGGCGAGCCCATGCAGGTGCGCGCCTTCTTCAAGCCCCCCGCCACGCTGATGGACCACGCGAAGGGCGGGCGCCACGACCCGTGCATCATGCCCCGCGCCGTGCCCGTGCTGGAGGCGATGGTGTCGCTCGTCATCGCCGACCTCGTCCTCCAGATGAACGCCCGGCCCCACACGCCATGACGACCGACTTCCTTCCCCCGGGCGCCTACCGTCCCACGAACGACCGCTGGGGCACCTTTGCCCGCCTCTCCGCGAGCCTGCCCGAGGGCAGCGTGGCCGTGGTGGACCGCACCGTGGCGAAGCTCCACCCGGGCCTCGTCCCCGCGCTGGAGGCCCGCCGCCCCCGCGCCATCGTCCAGCTCACCGGCGGCGAGAGCGCCAAGACGTTCGCCGCCCTGGAGAAGGTGCTCGCCGCGGGGCTGTCCCTGCCGCGCTCCGGCACCCTGCTGGCGGTGGGCGGAGGCACCGTGGGCGACGTGTCCACCGTGGCCGCGCACCTGCTCAAGCGCGGCGTGCGGCTGGTGCAGGTGCCCACCACATTGCTGGCCGCGGTGGACAGCAGCCTCGGCGGCAAGGGCGCGGTGGACCTCACCGTGAAGGGGCGCGTGGTGAAGAACCCCGCCGGCGTCTTCCACTACGCGGAGGAGGGCTGGCTGTGCCCGGAGTTCTTCTCCACCCTCTCCGCCACGCAGGTCCGCGAGGGCTCGCTGGAGGCGTGGAAGATGGTCATCAGCCTCGATGCCCCCCTCTTCCGCCGCTACGTCCGCAAGCCACCCGAGCTGAACAAGCTGGTGAAGGACGCGCGCGGCCTCAAGGAGCGCGTCTGCGGGCAGGACCCGTACGAGCACCAGGGCCTGCGGCGCGTGCTCAACTTCGGCCACACCTTCGGCCACGTACTGGAGAGCGTGTCGCGCTTCAAGCTGTCCCACGGTGACGCGGTGGGCCTGGGCATGCTGCTGGCCCTGGACGTGGGCCGTCATCTGGGGGTGACACCCGAGCCCGTGGCCGTCCAGGCCGAGGAGGCCCTCGCCAGGGGCCCCGGCGTGCTCGGCCGCGAGCGGGCCGCCGCCCTGCTCGGCCGCGCTCCCATGCGGGACGTGGTGACGCTCCTCGGCGCGGACAAGAAGGCGGGCGCCGCCGGGGAGCTGCGCATGGTGCTGCTGACGGCCATCGGCGCCACGGAGGTCCGCGACGTCGCCGGGTCCACCTGGCGCGCGCTGTGGCCCGCCTGGACGAAGGGGAAACGCCCATGAGCACGAGCACGTCCCGCATCCTCGTGGACCCTCGCGGCCTTCGCGCCGCGCCGCTCACCCCGCCGGTGTCCAAGTCGGACGCGCAGCGGGCGCTGGTGCTGGGCCACCTCACCGGCGCCTGGCCGCTGCCGTCGGTGCAGGCCGAGCCGGACGAGGACCTTCCCGCGGACGTGCGAGTGCTGCGCCGGGGCGTGGAGGCCCTGCGCCTGCCCCCGGGCCCGGCGCGGGACGTGGACTGCGCGGACGGCGGCGCCCCCTTCCGCATCCTCACCACCCAGGCCGCGGTGACGCCCGGCGCCCACGTGCGCCTGACGGGCACGCCCCGCCTGGGCGAGCGCCCCCATGGCCCGCTCTTCACCTCCCTGCGCGACGCGCTCGGGCCCGCGGGGCTCACCCTCACGGAGGGGACGCCCTGGCCGGTGGAGCTGCGCGCGCCCGGGGACACCACGGGCGTCCCTCCGGTGTTCCGGGTGCCGGGAGCCCAGAGCAGCCAGTACGCCTCCAGCCTGCTGCTGGGCTGCGCGGCGCTGTACCTGCGCGAGCGCCGCGCGTGGAGCGTGGAGATTGAAGGCCCGTTGACGAGCGCCGGCTACCTGGAGCTGACGGTGACGTGGATGAAGCGCTTCGGCTTCGTCCTCGAGGAGTCACCTTCCCGTTACACGGTGTCCGGGTACGTGGCGCCCCCCGCCGGCCCCTCGCTACCGGGGGACTGGTCGTCGCTGGGCTACCTTCTTCTCATTTCCTGGAAGGCGGGCGGCACGGTGGAGCGGGCGGACACGGGCAGCGCGCACCCGGACGACGCCATCCTCCGCCTGATCCAGCAGGTGGGCCTCCGGGCCGTCCCCGCGGGGGCGCCCTACACGTTGAAGGTCGAGGGGCGGCTGGCCGGCGGGCTCCGGGCCTCCGGCAAGGAATGCCCGGACCTGCTGCCCACCCTGGCGGCGCTCGCGTGTGTCCTCCCGGCCCCCTCCACCCTCACGGAGGTGGGCATCCTCCGCGTGAAGGAGAGCGACCGCCTGGAGGGCATCCGCTCCCTCGTGGCGGCCTACGGAGGGAGCACGGACCTCCAGGGCGAGACGCTCGAAATCCGCCCTCCCCCCGCCCCCCCCGCGCGCTTCGCCATGGACAGCCGGGGCGACCATCGCCTGGCGATGACGGCCGCCACACTCTGTGTGCTGTCCGGTACGCCCCTGGTCCTCACCGGCCCCGAGTGCGTGGAGAAGAGCTTTCCCGGCTTCTGGCGCCAGCTTGCACGCACCGGCGTCCATATTTCCCAAGAGGCATAAGGACCATCAGTGTCCGCCCCCCGGACTTATCGTTCTTTTTTGTTGAAAGCGCTCCGCGCCCTGTGAAATCTCCGCCCCATGGCCAAGGACACGCTGACGATCACCGACAATCGGACCGGGAAGACCTACGAAATCCCGATCGAGAACGGCTGTATTCGCACCAATGCACTCCGCCAGATCAAAGCGAGCGAAGATGACTTCGGTCTGATGGGGTACGACCCGGCGTTCCTCAACACAGCGAACACCAAGAGCGCCATCACCTTCATCGACGGCGACAAGGGCATCCTGGAGTACCGCGGCTACCCCATCGAGCAGCTCGCGGAGAAGTCCAGCTTCCTGGAGGTCGCCTACCTCCTGCTGAACGGCGAGCTGCCGACGCAGAAGGAGCTGGAGCAGTTCATCCACCTCGTCACGCACCACACCTACGTGCACGAGAACGTGAAGAGCTTCATGGACGGGTTCCGCTACGACGCGCACCCCATGTCCATGCTGGGCTCCACGGTCGCCGCGCTCTCCGGCTTCTACCCGGACGCGAAGAACATCAAGGATGAGCGCAGCCGCCGCATCCAGATCACGCGCCTCATCGCGAAGATGCCCACCATTGCCGCGTTCTCCTACCGGCACAGCATGGGCCTGCCGTACATCTACCCGGACAACGACCTGTCCTACGTCGCCAACTTCCTGGCGATGATCAAGCGCATCGGCACCACCACCTACAAGGTGCACCCGGTGCTGGAGCGCGCGCTCGACGTGCTCTTCATCCTCCACGCGGACCACGAGCAGAACTGCTCCACCACGTCCGTGCGCACGGTGGGCTCGTCCGAGGTGGACCCGTACTCCGCCGTCACCGCGGGCATCGGCGCCCTCTACGGCCCGCTGCACGGCGGCGCCAACGAGGCGGTGCTCCGCATGCTCCGGGAGATCGGCCACGTCTCCAAGATTCCGGAGTTCATCAAGTCCGTGAAGAGCGGCGAGGGTGAGAAGAAGCTGATGGGCTTCGGTCACCGCGTCTACAAGTCCTACGACCCGCGCGCCAAGGTCATCAAGCGCGTGGCGGACGAGGTCTTCGAGGTCACCGGCAAGAACCCGCTGCTGGACATCGCCATCGAGCTGGAGCGCATCGCCCTCGAGGACGAGTACTTCGTGAAGCGGAAGCTGTACCCCAACGTCGACTTCTACTCGGGCCTCATCTACGAGGCGATGGGCTTCCAGGTGGAGATGTTCCCGGTGCTCTTCGCCATCCCCCGCACGGTGGGCTGGTGCGCGCAGTGGGAGGAGATGGTCAAGGACCCGGAGCAGAAGATTGCCCGCCCGCGCCAGGTGTACACGGGCGCCAAGCGCCGCGACTACGTCGCCATGGACAAGCGCGCCGCGAAGTAGGCCGCGCCGTCAGGGCCCGCCTCGCGCGGGCCTGAAGTGAGAAGGGGCGAGGGACCGGAAGGTTCCCCGCCCCTTCTGCTTTCCCGGGCCATGGAGCCGCGGCCCACGGGAGGGAGCCGCCCTCCCCTGCCGTTGCCGCGTGTCAGCCCGCCTGGGCCGCGTCGTGCTTCGGCTCCGCGTAGAGCGACTCGATGATGGCGGCGTACCTGGCCTCCACCACCTTGCGGCGGACGCTGAGCTTGGGCGTCAGCTCGCCGCCGTCCACGGAGAACTCCTTCCCAATCACCGCGAAGCGCTTGATGGTCTCGAAGCGGGAGAGCTTCGGGTTCACGTCGCGCTCCACCGCGGCCTGGAGGAGCTGCTGCAGGCGCGCGTCCTGCGCCAGCACGGCCGGGTCCTCCGGCCAGCCCTTCTCCTTCGCCAGCTCGCGCGTCTTCTCCGCGTCCAACACCAGCAGGGCCACGAGGTAGTTGCGCCGGTCGCCCACCACCAGCGCGTTGCCCACGCCCGGCAGCGACTTCAGCAGCTCCTCGATGTTGCCCGGCGCCGTCTTCTTCCCGCCGGAGGTGACGATGATGTCCTTCTTGCGGCCGGTGATCTGGACGTAGCCCTCCGCGTCCAGCTGGCCCACGTCACCCGTGTGCAGCCACCCGTCCTCCAGCAGCTCCGCGGTGGCCGCCTCGTTCTTGTAGTAGCCCATGCAGACGTTGCCGCCGCGCACGAGGATTTCCCCGTCCTCGGCGATGCGGAGCTCCACGCCCAGCATCGCGCGGCCCACCGAGCCCAGCCGGGTGTGGTCCTCGGTGTTGACGGTGCCCGGGCCCGTCACCTCCGTCATGCCCCACACCTCGTGGAGGACCATGTCGATGGAGGCGAAGAAGTCCAGCACGTCCCGGCCGATGGGCGCCGCCGCGGTGGCGAAGAACTCCACCCGGTCCATGCCGATGCGCGCCTTCAGGGGGGCGAAGACGAGCCGCTGCGCCAGGCGGTAGCGCGCCTCCAGCAGCAGGGGGAGCCGCTCGTGGCGCATGTGCCGGGTGTGGCGCTCCAGGGCGATGCCGCGGGCCCACTCCACCAGCTTCCGCTTCATGGGGGGCTGGGCGTGGAGCCCGGCCTCCGCCTTGGCCTTGAACTTCTCCCACACGCGGGGCACGCCGAAGAAGAAGGTGGGGTGCACCTCCTTCAGCGTCTCCGGCATCGTCTCCACCGACTGCGCGAAGTACACCTGGGCACCAATCATCAGCGGGCAGTGCAGGGAGATGATCTGCTCGGCGATGTGGGACAGCGGCAGGTAGGAGATGAGCGAGGGCGGATTGTCCCGGCCGAACTGCACCGACTCCACGAGCTGCCGCGCCGTCCACACCAGGTTGTGGTGGCTGAGCATCACCCCCTTGGGGTGGCCGGTGGTGCCGGAGGTGTAGATGAGGGTGCCCATCGCCTCGGGCTCGAGCGCGTTGACACTGTCCCAGTAGGGCCCCTCGTCCACGCCGGTGCCCCGGGCGAGCACGTCAGCGTACGTCAGCACCCCCTCCGGGAGGGGGGACGGCGCGTCCATGACGATGAGGTGGCGCAGCTTCGGCAGCCGCTGGCGCAGGGCGAGTCCGGTGCGCAGGTGCTTCTCGTTCTCCACCACCAGGATGCCGGCCTCGCAGTGGCCCAGGATGTACTCGAGCTGGTCCACCGAGCTGGTGGTGTAGAGCCCTACCGGTACGCCGCCCATGGCGATGGTGCCCAGGGCCGCCACGTGCCACTCCTCGCGGTTGAAGCCGAGGATGCCCACCGGCTGCCCCGCGCCGGCCCCCAGGGCGTGCAACCCCAGCCCGAAACGGCGCACCCGCTGCGCGTACTCGGCCCACGAGGTAGGCACATAGGCGCCACCCTTGCGCGTCCACATGGCCGGCAGCTGCTCCTGCTGCGTGGCCCGGTCGTGCAGCGCATGAACGACGGTCTTCGGTAGTTCCATACCCAAGAGGCTAATGGATGCGTACCGGCGCCCGCCAGCCGTGCGCGCGTCTCTGACGTTGACAGCTGGATGGAGTGCTTTGTATGCCGCGCCCGACCATGAGCATCGACTTCACCTGCCAGAAGTGCGAGGCGAGCTTCGAGCTGGACGCCCAGGACCTCATCGAGGGCACCGAGAAGATCGTCTGCCCCCACTGCGACGCGAAGGCGCCCGCGAACTTGACGGAGGACTTCGTCGCGGCGCTCTCCGAGATGCGCGCGCAGATCGCCGCACTGGACAAGAAGTTCGCCGTCTCCATGACGCTCGAGTCCGTCGACGTGGAGGACACGCTCGACGACGATGACGTCGACGAGGACGAGGAGGAGTCGGACGAGGACGACGACCTCGACGAGGATGAGGACGAGGACGTCGACGACGACGAGGACTACGACGACGAGGACGAAGAGGACGACGACCGCCGCTGAAGGTCGCCTGCCCGCCCTCCAGCCCGGTGAGCGCCGACGCGCCACCGGGCCGGCCACGCCCGGAACGGCGCCCTCCCGGGGGGGACCCGGGTGCGTAGGTTAAGGGTGTGAAAACGCCCAACCGCGCCACCCTCTTCGTTGCTCCTCTCTCCGCAATCGTGCTGGCGCTGGGAGGGCTGCTTCTCCTGCCAGCTTTCAGCTCACAGGGTGCCATCGCGGCGTCCGTCACGAGCGCGGCCGGGGAGCCCTGCATCACCAACGAGGGGGACGACCCGAAGGCGTGCACCGAGCTGGTGGACCTCGAGGTCCAGGACGTCGTCCCGCTGATGGAAGCGCAGACGCACGCCGTCGTGCTGACCACCAAGGACCGGGCCATCGTCCTGCCCGTCTTCGTGGACGAGGCCTCGGCGGTGTCCATCGCCTTCCGGTTGGCCGAGAGGGCCCCGCCCCAACCGCTTGCCCAGGACCTGCTGGACGACGTGGTGAAGCAGCTGGGCGGACGCGTCACCGAGGTCCGCATCGACGACCTGCGCGACAACATCTACTTCGGCCGCCTCTTCCTGGAGCAGGGCAAGCGCAAGATGACGCTGGACGCCCGCCCCTCGGACTCCATCGCCATGGCGCTCACCAGCCACGCCCGCATCCGCGTCACGCGCAAGGTGCTGACTCTGGCCGGCATCAGCCGCGAGGAAATCGAGAGCCTGCAGGAGGGCGGCCCCGGCGTGGGCGGCAGCGGACCGGGGGACCTGATGGAGGAGCCCGCCCCCATGCCCATCCCCGGCCTGCCCGGCGCTCCGGACTCCCAGCCGCCCATCGACATGGACATGGAGTCCATGCCGCCGGGCCACCCCACCCTCACGCCCAGGGGCACGGGCAAGGAGATCGAGCTCTAGCGCACGGGCCCTCCCCGGGAACTGCCAGACTCGGACGCAAGAAAGCCCGGCCCCCCCTCCCAGGGAAGCCGGGCTTTCTCTCTCCAACGTCGAGAGCACGCAAAGTGGCCACGAGGGCACGCCGGTGCGGCGGGCGCCTCGTGTAGGGCGGAAGAAATAGTCGCCAGTGCGCGAGGCTGTCAAGCCGGCCACCCGGCCGCCTAGGATGCCCGCGCATATGCGCAAGGCGAAGATCATCTGCACCCTGGGGCCGTCCTCGGACACCCCGGAGGTCATCGAGGGCCTGATCCGCGCGGGGATGAACGTGGCGCGGCTGAACTTCTCCCACGGCACGCATGAGGAGCACCGCCAGCGCGTGGCCACCATCCGCAAGGTGGCGAAGCGCCTGGGGATGCCGGTGGCCATCCTCCAGGACATCCAGGGCCCGAAGATCCGCCTGGGCAAGTTCGAGGGCGGACAGCTCACCGTGAAGACGGGCCAGACGGTGACGGTGACGACGCGCGCCGTCGTGGGCCAGGGCACCGTCATCCCCACGCCCATCAAGTCGCTGGTGAAGGACGTGGTGCGCGGGGACGACGTCCTCCTGGACGACGGCCGGGTGCGGCTGCGGGTGCTGAAGGTGTCGGGTCCGGACGTCACCTGCCGGGTGGAGGTGGGAGGCCTGCTGAAGGACAAGAAGGGCCTGAACCTGCCGGGCTCGCCCATGTCGGTGCCCACGATTACGCGCAAGGACGCGGAGGACCTGGCCTTCGGCCAGGAGGTGGGCGTGGACTACGTGGCGCTCTCCTTCGTGCGCACCGCGGCCGACATCCACAAGGCGCGCGAGCACGTGAAGAAGAACAAGACGCCCCTCATCGCCAAGATTGAAAAGCCCCAGGCGGTGGAGTGCCTGGAGGCCATCGCCGCGGCGGCGGACGGCATCATGGTGGCGCGAGGCGACCTGGGCGTGGAGATGCCGCTGGAGCAGCTCCCGGCCATCCAGAAGCGCATGGTGCGCGAGGTGAACCGCCAGGGCGGCCTGGTCATCGTCGCCACGGAGATGCTGGAGAGCATGGTGGGCAACCCCCGGCCCACGCGCGCCGAGGTGTCGGACGTGGCCAACGCCATCCTCGACGGCGCGGACGCGGTGATGCTGTCGGGCGAGACGGCGGCGGGCCGCTACCCCACCGAGGCCGCGGCCACCATGGCGCGCATCGTGGAGGAGACGGAGCGCGGCGTGGTGCGGCACCTGCACCACTCGCCCTTCGAGCGCTCGGAGGACCTGGGCACCGGCGTGGCGGCGGCGGCGGTGGCGGCGGCGACGCAGCTCAACATCGAGACGATTGTCGCGTACACGGAGAGCGGCCACACCGCGCGCCTCATCTCCGAGTTCCGGCCCCAGGCGCGCATCATCGGGCTGACACCGAACGAGGCCACGGTGAACCGGATGGCGCTCTACTGGGGCGTGACGGGCCACCAGGTGGGGCGGGTGACGTCCACGGACGCCATGCTCCGGCAGGTGCGCAAGCTGTGCCACGCGGAGGGCATCTGCAAGCCGGGCACGCCCGTGGTGGTGGTGGCCGGGGTGCCGCTCAACGAGCCCGGCAACACCAACCTGATGAGCATCCACCGCGTCTGAAGCAGCGGACGCCCTGCCCCGGCCCCTCGCTCACACGCGGGGGCCCGGGCCGGACCTCAGAGCACCTTCTGCTCGAAGTCGTAGAGCTTCTCCACGGGGAGCTGGCGGTAGCGCTCCACGTTGAGGGCGCGGCGGGCGCACTCCCAGACGAGCTCGTTGGGCGTGCGCTCCGGCTCCTTCTTCTTGCGGCGCTTCACCTCGGCCTTGATGGCCTTCACGGCGACGCGCGGGTGGTAGCAGAACGCGGAGGAGAACAGCAGGTGCCCGCCGAAGGGGATGAGGCGGGCCTCGATGATGTCCCCCGTCTCCAGTCCGGCGATGTGGCGGCGCTCCGTCACGTCGAAGTCCTTGCCGGAGTACAGCTCGCGCAGGCGGACTTCACCCTTGCCCAGCTTGCGGACCTCGAAGAGGCCATGGACGGTCTCCGTGAAGCTGCGGAAGGCGTTGGCCTCCTCGGGAGGCGCGTTCGCCAGGCGCTGCTCGTACAGCTCCGCGGCCGGCGTCCTGCCGGTGAGCGGCGAGACGCGGTCGTAGAGGTAGTAGTCGAGGAACGACGCCATCCGCAGCTCGAACAGCTTGTCGTCCTCGAACACCTCTCCCGTCAGGCGGAAGTAGTCCGCCTTGGCGGCGAGGAGGTCCTCCTTGCGGGGCTCCTGGCTGCCAAAGGCGATGAGCTGGTCCAGGTACGGCTGATACGAGAGCGGTGACAGCGGAGAGTCCATAGACGGTGCGCCATCCTACCCCGCCATCAGCTTCGCGAACCGGCCGAAGAGATAGCGCGCGTCATGCGGGCCGGGCGAGGCCTCGGGGTGGTACTGCACGCTGAAGGCGCGCGCGTCGGGGACGGCCAGGCCCTCCACCGTGCCATCATTGAGGTTGATGTGGGTGACGACGGCCAGGCCCTTGAGGCTGGCGTCGTCCACGGCGAAGCCGTGGTTCTGCGCGGTGATCTCCACCTTGCCCGTCGTCAGGTCCTTGACGGGCTGGTTGGCGCCACGGTGGCCGAACTTCATCTTGTACGTCCGGCCGCCCAGGGCCAGGGCCATGATCTGGTGGCCCAGGCAGATACCGAACACCGGAACCTTGCCCAGCAGGGCCGCCACGGTGCGGTCCGCGCCCTTCACCGCGGCCGGGTCGCCAGGGCCGTTGGCCAGGAACACGCCGTTCGGCTTGCGCGCGAGCACCTCTTCCGCCGTGGTGTTGGAGGGCACCACCGTCACCCGGCAGCCCGCGTCCACCAGGAAGTGGAGCATGGACTTCTTCAGGCCGAAGTCATAGGCGACGACCTCGAAGCGGGGCGTGGGCGGCGCGTGCATCTCCCCCACCCCGGTGAACACGTCCGGCGACGGCGTGGTGAAGGTGTACGGCGTCTTCGTCGACACGCCGGTGGCCAGGTCCAGGCCCTCCATGCCGTGCGCGGTGCGGGCGCGCTCGACCAGGGCGGCGTGGGAGTGCCCCTCGCTGGAGATGACGCCCATCTGCGCGCCGTGCGTGCGCAGGTGGCGCACCAGGCGGCGGGTGTCCAGGCCCTCGATGCCGGCCACGCCGTGGCGCTTGAGGTACGCGTCCAGCGACTCCCTCGCGCGCCAGTTGGAGGGCTGCTCCGCGAGGGCACGCACCACCATGCCCACCGCGTGCACCTTGGAGCCCTCCTCGTCCTCCGGGTTGGCACCGACGTTGCCCATCTCCGGGTACGCCATGGTGACGATCTGCCCGACGTAGGAGGGATCCGTGAGGACCTCCTGGTAGCCGAACATGGACGTGTTGAAGACCACCTCACCCACCGTCTCGCCGACCGCGCCAAAGGCCCGGCCCTCGAAGGTGGTGCCATCCGCCAGCGCGAGCACTGCCCGCTTCGTCATCACCGCGACTCCTTGCTCAGGCCGACCTGGCCGTTCTCGAAAACCTTGCGGCCACCCACCCACGTCTGCACGACACGGCCCTTCTGCTTGCGTCCGTGGAAGGGCGTATTCCGGCTGCGGGAATAGAACCGGTGGGCGTCCACCGTCCACTCCTCCGAGGGGTCCACCACGGTGACGTCCGCCGGGGCCCCGGGGGCCAGGTGACCGCCCGGCAGGCCGAACGCCTTCGCCGGCCCGTGCGTCAAGAGCTCCACCGCCCGGTTCGGGGTGAGCACGCCCGCGTGGACCAGCTCCATCGTCAGCCCCAGGGACGTCTCCAGCCCGACGATGCCGTTGATGCCCTTCTCGAACTCCACCAGCTTGTCCAGCACGCCGTGCGGCGCGTGGTCCGTGGCGATGGCCTCCACCGTGCCGTCGGCGATGGCCTCGCGCAGCGCCTCCACGTCCCGGTCCGAGCGCAGGGGCGGCATCATCTTCGCGTGGGTGTCGTAGCTGCCCACCGCCCGGTCATCCAGGATGAGGTGGTGCGGCGTCACCTCGGAGGTGACGCGCAGGCCGCGGCGCTTCGCCTCGCGGATGAGGCGCACGCTGCCCTCGCAGGACACGTGCGCCAGGTGCAGCCGGGCGCCCGTCTCCTCCAGCAGCACCAGGTCGCGCGCCACCATGGACACCTCCGCCGAGGCGGGAATGCCGCGCAGGCCCAGGCGCGTGGAGGTGGGGCCCTCGTGCATGGCGCCCCCGGCGGACAGCGTCAGGTCCTCCTCGTGGACCATGACGGGGACGTCGAACTGGGTGGAGTACTGGAGCGCGCGCCGCATCAGCGCCGCGTTCATCACGGGGCGGCCGTCGTCGGTGATGGCCACGCAGCCGGCGGACACCAGCTCGCCCATCTCCGCCATCTCCTCGCCCTTGAGGCCCTTCGTAATCGCCCCGGCGGGATACACGTGGCAGAGGTTGGCGGCGCGGGCGCGCGACAGCACCAGCTCCGTCACCATGCCGTTGTCGTTGACCACCTTGGTGTTGGGCATGGCCACCACGGCGGTGAAGCCGCCCGCCACCGCCGCGCGGCAGCCGGTGAGGACGGTCTCCTTGCCCTCCTCGCCCGGCTCGCGCAGGTGCACGTGCAGGTCGATGAAGCCCGGCAGCACCCACTTGCCGTGGGCCTCCACCACCTCCGCGCCCGGGGGCACGGGCAGCGGGGCCTCGGACACCTCGGCCACCTTGCCGTCGCGCACCAGCACGTCGCGGACGCCATCCACTCCATTGCGCGGGTCGATGACCCGCCCCCGACGGAAGAGCACCGTGGAGCTCATGACGCACACACCTCCAGGATGGCCCGCCGCACGGCCACGCCGTTGGACACCTGCTCCAGGATGACGCTGCGGGGCCCGTCCGCCACCGCGGGGGCAATCTCCACGCCGCGGTTGATGGGGCCGGGGTGCATCACCACCGCGCCCGCCTTCATCCGCTCCTCGCGGGCCGCGTTGAGACCGAAGAGGCGGGAGAACTCGCGCGTGGAGGGCAGGAAGTTCTCGCTCTGCCGCTCGAGCTGCAGGCGCAGGCACATCACCGCGTCCGCCTGGGGCAGCACCGCGTCCAGGTTGTGCGTCACCTCCGCGCCCATCGCCTCCAGCCCCGGGGGAATCAGCGTGGGCGGACCGCACATCACCACGCGCGCGCCCAGCGCCTTGAGGCAGAGGAGGTTGGAGCGGGCCACGCGGCTGTGCAGCAGGTCGCCCACGATGAGCACCGTGCGCCCGTCCAGCGAGCCCCAGCGCTGGCGCAGCGTGAAGGCGTCCAGCAGCGCCTGGGAGGGATGCTCATGGGTGCCGTCACCGGCGTTGATGACGGCGCAGCGCACGTGCTTCGCCACCAGGTGCGGCGCGCCGGAGGACTTGTGCCGGATGACGATGGCCACCGGCCCCGTCGCCTCGATGTTGCGCGCGGTGTCCAGCAGCGTCTCGCCCTTGGACACGGACGAGCCCGTCTGGGTCCAGTTCATCACGCTCGCGCCCAGGCCCTTGGCGGCCATGTGGAACGAGGTGCGCGTCCGGGTGGAGTCCTCGAAGAAGAGGTTCGCCACCACCTTTCCGCGAAGGACGTGGGTGGTATCCGGTTTGCCGGGCAGGTGTGCCTGCGCCCTGTCGAGCAGTGCTTCCAGCTCGTCCCGGCGCCAGCCTTCGATTCCGAGGAGGTGTCTCATGGCCGGGGCCGCCGCGTACCCCGCGCCGCACGGCGCGTCAAGCACCGTGCGCGAAGCGCCGGGCCGGCTGCCCGCGGGGTGTGCGTCAGCGGACCGGCTCGAAGAAGCGGTCCACCCGCAGGCCGGTGCCGCCGAAGAAGCCGTGCAGCAGGCCGTGGTAGCCCAGCGACAGCCACACCACCATGGCCTTGCCCTTGATGTGGCCGTACGGGACGTACTCCGCCCTACCGTAGCCGGTGACGCCCAGGCCGTGGCGGCTGTCCGCGCTGTAGTCCCGGTGGTCGCCCATGACGAAGACGTGGTCCGGAGGCACCTCGTAGGGGCCCTCGCGGTTGGGCATGCGCGACATCTCCTGGAGC
This sequence comes from Myxococcus sp. RHSTA-1-4, assembly GCF_020037125.1. GTDB lineage: Bacteria > Myxococcota > Myxococcia > Myxococcales > Myxococcaceae > Myxococcus. The sequence goes on along the minus strand of NZ_JAIQDG010000013.1, from coordinate 109,447 downwards.
ATGAGGTGCTCCATGTCACCCAGCTTCTCCCGGAAGAGCGTCTCCTGCTGGTCGTACCAGCGCCCGTCGTCCGTGATGTTGTTGACGGTGTAGTCGGCGGCCACGCGCTCGCGCGTCTGCGGCTGGCCGTTGATGTGGATGACGCCGTCGACGATCTCCAGCTTGTCGCCGGGCAGCCCCACCACGCGCTTGATGTAGTCCTTCGACTCGTCCACCGGGTTGTTGAAGACGATGACGTCCCCTCGCTCCGGCGGCCGGACGATGACGAACGGCACCACGTTGGCGAAGGGGACGCGCACCCCGTAGATGAACTTGTTGACGAAGACCTGATCGCCAATCTCCAGCGTGGGCAGCATGGAACCGGACGGAATCCGGTACGGCTCCACGATGAAGGTGCGGATGACCAGGGCGATGAGCAGCGCCTTGCCGAAGCCGCCCACGAAGTCCAGGGCGGACTGCTTGCGGTAGGGCCCCAGGTGCTCCGCCGTCAGGTCCTCCAGCCCCTTCAGCTCACGGCGCAGCCGCTCCGGGTCGGCCTCCACGGACGCGGACTCCACTCGCAGCGCCTGCTCGGTGATGCGCTCGGGGACGTGTCCGCCCAGCTTCTCCCGGACGTGCGGCTTCTGGAGGATGCGCTCGTTCTCGGAGATGAGCTCGTGCGCCTCGTGGCGCAGCCCGCGCAGCGCCTTCTCCTTCGGGGACACGTTGCGCCACACCAGCAGCGCCACGAAGTACGCCACCATCAGCAGGCCCAGTCCCTTCATGGCCGGCTGCGCCCAGGCGGCCGCCGCGGGCACGTACTCGATGAGGACGGTGTACGGGATGAAGGCCAGGCCGATGATGCACAGCGGCGCCCAGAGGCTGGTGAGCAGCTCGCGCCACAGCAGGAGGCGGCGGGCGCGGAGCTGCTCGGGCGTGCGGCGGGCGGCCATCGCCGCGGCGAGCTTCACGGGAGGGGTGGCGGAGGGACTGGCCGCGTTCATGGACTACTGCTCCGTCTTGAGGACCGCGAGGAAGGCTTCCTGCGGGATGTCCACCGTGCCGACCTGCTTCATGCGCTTCTTGCCCTCCTTCTGCTTCTCCAGGAGCTTGCGCTTGCGGCTGATGTCACCGCCGTAGCACTTGGCGAGCACGTTCTTGCGCATGGCGGAGATGGTTTCACGGGCGATGATCTTCGCGCCAATCGCCGCCTGGATGGCCACCTCGTACATCTGCTTGGGGATGACTTCCTTCAGCTTCTGGCACACCTCGCGGCCGCGCAGGTAGGCGCGCTCGCGGTGCACGATGACGCTCAGCGCGTCCACCGGGTCCCCGTTGATGAGGATGTCCAGGCGGGCGAGGTCCGCCTCCTGGTACCCGGACAGCTCGTAGTCGAGGCTGGCGTAGCCGCGCGACACGCTCTTCAGCTTGTCGAAGAAGTCGAACACCACCTCGGCCAGGGGCATCTCGTACGTCACCTGCACGCGCTGGCCGGTGCTGCCCAGGTACTTCATGTCCTTCTGCACGCCGCGGCGGTCCTGGCACAGCTTGAGGATGGCGCCCAGGTGGTCGTTGGGGACGTGGATGTGGCAGGTGAGGATGGGCTCCTCGAACTTCTCGATCGTCTGCACCGGCGGCAGCTTGGCCGGGTTGTCCACCAGCAGCGTCTCACCCTTGCTGGTGGTGATGCGGTACACCACGCTGGGCGCGGTGGTGATGAGGTCCAGGTTGTACTCGCGCTCCAGGCGCTCCTGGACGATCTCCATGTGCAGGAGGCCCAGGTAGCCGCAGCGGAAGCCGAAGCCCAGCGCGGTGGAGGACTCGGGCTCGTACGTGAAGGCGGAGTCGTTGAGCTTCAGCTTGGCCAGCGCGTCGCGCAGGTTCTCGTACTCCGCGGAGTCCACCGGGAAGATGCCGGAGAACACCATCGGCTTCACTTCCTGGAAGCCGGGGAACGGGGCGTCCGTGGGGCGCGCCTCCTCGGTGACGGTGTCGCCCACCTTGGCGTCCTGCAGCTCCTTGATGTTGGCGACGAGCACCCCCACCTCGCCGGCCATGAGCTGCGACACCGGGCGGGAGAACGGGCTGAACACACCCAGCTCCTGCACCTCGAAGACCTTGTTGTTGCTCCACAGCTTGATCTTCTGCTTGAGCTTGAGCGTGCCCTCCAGCACGCGCACCAGCGTCACCACGCCCCGGTAGTTGTCGTACCAGGAGTCGAAGATGAGGGCCTTGAGGGGCGCGTCCGGTGAGCCGCTCGGGGGCGGCACGCGCTGCACCACCGACTCGAGGATCTCCTCGATGCCGATGCCCTCCTTGGCGGAGGCCGGCACGGCGATGGAGGCGTCGATGCCGATGACGTCCTCAATCTCCTCCCGGGTGCGCGCCACGTCCGCGCTGGGCAGGTCGATCTTGTTGATGACCGGGATGATCTCCAGGTCGTGATCCAACGCCATGTAGACGTTGGCCAGCGTCTGGGCCTCGACGCCCTGGGACGCGTCCACCACCAGCAGGGCTCCCTCGCACGCGGCCAGGCTGCGGCTCACCTCGTAGGCGAAGTCCACGTGTCCCGGGGTGTCGATGAGGTTGAGGACGTACTGCTTGCCGTCCTTGGCGGTGTAGTTCATCCGCACGGACTGGGCCTTGATGGTGATGCCCCGTTCGCGCTCGATGTCCATGTTGTCGAGGAACTGAGCCTGCGCCTCGCGCTTGCTCAGCGTCCCCGTCTTGTCGAGAAGGCGGTCCGCCAACGTCGACTTTCCATGGTCGATATGGGCGATGATGCAGAAGTTGCGGATGTGCGCGTTTTCAGCCGGCATGTTCGGGGCGCTCGTCGGAAGAAGCGGGCGTGAGTAACAGGGAATCGCGCGAAAATCTACGCGCGAACGCCCGCCTCGCGAGCAACCCGTCAGGGGAGCCCGTTTGTTCCCCGGCTGTCACGAGCGCCCGGAAGCACCCCCGCCCCACCTCCCCCCGAGCGCCCAGGCGCGGCAAATGCCCTCCCCCGCCGTCCGCCCGGGCTACACGGGGCCCTGGGCGGAGGCGCGGGGAGACACGGCCGCGTGGACCGGCCCTCAGCCGTGGGCGCGGGCGGGCGAGCCGGCCTTCTGCCGGAAGAACTCGATGGTGCGGCGCAGGCCCTCGCGGATGTCCACGGTGGGCTCCCACCCGAGCACCTTCTTCGCCAGGGCGTTGTCCACGCAGGAGCGCATCTGCTCGCCCGGCTTGGCCGGCGCGTGGGCCACCGCGGCGGTGGAGCCGGCGGCCTCGGCCAGCAGCGCATAGAGGCGGTTGATGTCCGTCTCCACGCCGGTGCCGATGTTGATGGCGCCCACGTAGTCCTTCTCGAAGGCGAGCCGGTTGGCGCGGGCCACGTCCGGACCGAAGACGAAGTCACGCGTCTGCTTGCCCTCGCCGAAGATGGTGCAGCCCTGGCCGGCGATCAGCCGCTGGCTGAAGATGGCCACCACGCCGGCCTCGCCATGCGGGTTCTGCCGGGGGCCGTAGACGTTGGCGTAGCGCAGCGCGACGTAGGGCAGGCCGTACTGGGCGCGGTAGTAGCCCAGGTACAGCTCGCCGGCCGCCTTGGACACGCCGTACGGGGACACCGGCCGCGTCGGGTGGCTCTCCGGCGCGGGGAACACGTCCTGCTCGCCGTAGATGGCGCCGCCGGTGGAGCTGAAGATGACCTTCTTCACCCCGGAGACACGCGCGGCCTCCAGCAGGTTGAGCATGCCGCGGATGTTCACGTCCGCGTCGAAGCCCGGATCATCCACGCTGCGGCGCACGTCCATCTGCGCCGCCAGGTGGCACATCACCTCGGGCTTCTCGGACTTGATGAGCTCCGCGGCCTCGCGGCTGCGGATGTCGTGCACGGCCAGCCGGACGCGCGGGTCCAGGTTCTCCCGCTTGCCGCCGGACAGGTCATCCAGGGCGATGACCTCGTGCCCACCTCGCAGGAACTCATCGCACACGTGCGAGCCGATGAAACCCGCACCACCCGTCACCAGGACTTTCACGCTACCTCCCGCCACCCATCCGTGTGGCCGTAGTGTCTACAGGTCTTGTATCGACCCGTGCTCCCCGCGAATCGCGAGGAGCGTCAATCCATCCGCGGGGCGGAACCTATGACGCGCGCCCCCGCCCGGCAACCTCCCGGAACCAGGCGATGGTCTCCTTCAGCCCCTCTTCCAGGGGGACCTTCGGCTCCCAGCCCAGCAGGGTGCGGGCGCGGGTGATGTCCGGCTGGCGCTGCTTCGGATCATCCTTGGGCAGCGGCTTCTCGATGATCTTCCCGCCGCCGCCGGCCGCCGCGCGCACCGCCTCCGCGAACTGGCGGATGGTCATCTCCCGCGGGTTGCCGATGTTCACCGGGTTCGGCTCGTCCGACAGCATCAGCCGCACCAGCCCGTCCACCAGGTCCTTCACGTAGCAGAACGAGCGCGTCTGGCTGCCGTCGCCGAAGACGGTGAAGTCCTCGCCCTTGAGCGCCTGGCCCACGAAGGCCGGCACCACGCGGCCGTCGTTCAGGCGCATGCGCGGACCATAGGTGTTGAAGATGCGGACGATGCGCACCTGCACGCCGCGGCTGCGGCCGTAGGCGGCCGTGATTGCCTCCGCGTAGCGCTTGGCCTCGTCGTACACCGAGCGCGGGCCGATGGGGTTCACGTTGCCCCAGTAGTCCTCGCGCTGCGGGTGGACGAGCGGATCTCCGTACACCTCGGAGGTGGAGGCCATGAGGAAGACGGCCTTGTGCGCCTCCGCCAGCTTCAGCCCGTTCTCCGTGCCGATGGAGCCCACGCGCAGCGTCTCCAGCGGGAGCTGCGCGTAGTCGATGGGCGACGCGGGCGACGCCATGTTGAACACGTAGTCGATGGGGCCCTTCACGGGGATGCCCTCGACGATGTCTGCCTTCACGAACTCGAAGCCCGGGCGCCCGTTGAGCGTGCGCAGGTTCTCCTCGTTGCCCGTGATGAGGTTGTCCACCGCGACCACCGACGCCGCGCCGTCATCCAGCAGCCGCTCGCACAGGTGCGAGCCCACGAACCCTGCCCCACCGAGGACCACCACCCGCTTGCCACGCATGCTCTTCACGTCACGCCTCTCTCTCACAGCTCGTCGAAGGTCGCCTGACCCGGGAGCTGAGCCTTGTACTTCTCGAGCACCAGATCGATGCCCTGGCGGATGTACTCGGCCACGGGCACCTTCGTCTTCTGGTTCAGCGCCTTGAGGAGCTCGTTCTGCTCCGGAGTGATGTAGATGGTGGTGCTGATCTTCTTTCGGGCCATGGCGATATGTGAAAATATATGAAATGACGTGGCTCGCGAAAGCATCTCGTGAGTGAGGTGTGAGCGCCCCGCTCCACCCCACCGGAGTCCCCTCATGACCTCAGGTAAGCGGCTGTTCTTGTTGGGTTTTCTGGCGGCGGGCGCCCTGTCCGGCTGCGCGGGTGGCAAGGCCTCCGGGCGTGGGGAGGGCGCGGAGGGCGCCCAGGCCCGCAAGGAGGCGGAGGCCGTCCGGCCGGAGCGCTCCGGGAGCGAGCAGGCGACGGAGCAGGACGTCAACGGCGACGGGAAGCCGGACGTCTGGACCTACACCGTGTCGCGGAAGGACGCGAACGGGGCGGAGCAGGAGCACCGGGTGCGCCAGGAGCTGGACCTGAACTGGGACGGCCGCGTGGACCTGACGCGCTACTTCGACGAGAACGGGGACCCGGCGCGCGAGACGCTGGACCTGGACTACGACGGCAAGGTGGACGCCAGCTACTTCTTCGAGAAGGGCGTCAACACGCGCCGCGAGCGGGACGTCAACGGCGACGGGCGCATGGACAGCTTCATCTTCTACGAGCGCGGCGCGCTGGTGCGCAAGGAGCGCGACACCAACACCGACGGCAAGGTGGACTACTGGGAGTACTGGGAGGGCGGCCAGGTGGACCGCATCGGCGAGGACCTGGACGGGGACGGCACCGTGGACAAGTGGACCCGCAACCCCAACAACGCGGCCCGCGAGTAGCACGCGGGCCGCGCGGGACGGCGGTGGCTACGGCTTGCTGGTGCCGGAGCGGCCGTACGCGTCCTCGAGCCGCACCACGTCGTCCAGCTCCGGGGTGCTGACCTCGAGGATGTCGCAGTCGGTCAGCGCCACCATGCGGTGCTTGGTGAGCGGCTTGATGTGGTAGCTCTCGCCGGGGTTCATCTCCTTCTCGATGAGCCCCTGGCCCTCGTCGACGACGAAGAGCAGCTTGCCGTTCTGGACGTGGATGGTCTCGTCCTTCTGGTTGTGGAACTGCAGGCTGAGCTTGTGGCCCTGCTTCACGTGCAGCAGCTTGCCCACGTACCGCTCGGTGTGGGCCCAGATGAGCTCGTGTCCCCAGGGCTTCTCCACCCGCCTCGTCGTCGTCATGATGCTTCCCGTCTTCCTCGCCCCGCTCTAGTTCGTGCCGGCCACGAAGGCGTCGAGCTGGGTCTCACGCTTGAAGTCCGCCAGATACCGGCTGGCCGCATCCCGGGTCGCGAAGCTCCCCATGCGGACGCGGTACCATGTGCCCTTTCCAGGCACCTCGGCCGCCAGGATATAGGGGGCATAGCCCCTGTCGCGCAACCGAGCGGCGAAGCGGTCGGCCTCCTGCCGGTCCTGGAAGGCTGAAAGCTGGAGGGTGAAGGCGCCGCCCTTCACGGCCTGGGCGGGCGGCTGGGCCGCGCGGGCGATGGCCTCCTTCAGCCCTCCGCCCTCCTTGTTGGTGGTGCGTGTAGGGACGGGCGCCACCTCCACCTTGCCCGACACGGGCACCGCCTTCACCGGCTCGGTCTTCTGGGCCACCGCGGGGGCGGCGGCCGGAGCGGGCGCGGGCGCCGGAGCGGGCGCGGTGGGCGCCTCGGCGGCGACGACCTTCTCCGGCTCCTCCTCCTCGGGCTCCTCCGGGGGCAGCTCGCCGGTGTCCGGGTCCGGAGTGGGGGCCAGCGTGGAGCGGCCGGCGACGGCCTTCTCCGCGGCGGGCTCGGCCGGCTTCGGGGGGGCGGGCTTCTCGGCCGGCGCGGGGGCCGGCGCCTTCGCGACGGCCTTGGGGGCGGGCGCGGCGACGGGCTCGGAGGCGGCCTTGCGGGTCAGCTCGTCCTGGAAGGTGAGCGGCGCGTCCTTCTGCACGTTCTGGAGCGCCTCGGCGTTGGCATCGAGCGCGGAGAGCAGGTCCGGAGCGGTGGCGGTCTGCGCGTTTCCCGCCAGCTTCTTGCCGACGACGACTCCCAGCACGAAGACGGCGCCCATGACGACGATGCCGGCAATCAGCAGGCTGACGATCTGCCGGTTGTCCAGGGAGACGTCGAACTTCTCCTTCATCCGGTGGGCGTCACGCATGGCTTGGCAATCCTCGGGCGCGGACGCAGCGGGCAACACGTTTTCCGTGTTGCGGCCTGTAGCGTCGGCATGGAGGGCAAGGTACGCCCCACCCCGGAGCGGGTCAAATTCACGGAAGGAGGCCCGCGGCCCGCGCCTTCAGCCCGTGGCGGGCGTGGCGAACGCCGAAGCCGTGGGCAGCGGTGGAGGCGCCAGCGGGGCGGGCGGCTCGCCGGGTGGGACGAAGGCCTCGGGTGGAGCCTCCGCGGCGGGTGTGGCGGACGGCGCCGCGTTGAGCCGCTCGCGCAGCTCCTTGCCCGCGGCGAAGGACAGCGTCCGGCGCTCCGGCACGGAGACGCTCTGGCCCGTCTTCGGGTTGCGGCCCGTGCGCGCGCGGCGGGTGCGGACGGAGAAGACGCCGAAGCCGCGCAGCTCGATGCGCTTGCCGGCCACGAGTGACTGGCACATGCAGTCGAAGACGGCGTGGACGATGGCCTCCACCTCTCGGCGGGGGACGTGCGGAGCACGCGCCACGATGCGCTCGATGAGCTCACTCCTCGTCATCGCACACCTCACTGGAGGGGACGGGGGACTCTACAGAAGCCGACCCCGCGAGGACAAACCTCCCTCCCCCCGGTGCTAGCGGCGACCCGCGTTGTACCCAGGTGCTAGGGTGCCGCTCCCTCGTGAACGTGAAGGGACACACGATGAAGCTGCACCGGGTGCGGAGCGGGCGGAAGGAACTCTGGTGGGTGGTGGGCGCCGCGCTCTGTGCGCTCCTGATGTCGGGCTGCTCGGCCTCCCGCGCGACGGCCGCCCGGCCCCTGCCCCCGCCGCTTCCGCCGGGCCCGCTCTTCGCCGCGCGCGCCTCGTTCCGCTACGCGCTCATCCATACGCCGAAGCCCGGCGCCCCCGCCCTCCCCTCGCTGGAGGCGCGGCTGCGTGAGCGCTACCCCGCGCTCCGGCTCGCGGGCGAGGCCTCGGACGCGGCGCCGCTGCCCACCGTGCGTGTCACGGAGCAGGCCTTGAAGGACTACCCGCTGCCCGACCAGGGGATGCTGGAGGTCGCCGCGAGGAACCTCGCGCCCGAGGAGCAGGCCCGGCTCGCGGCCTCCGAGCGTGTCACCCTCCTGCACTTCACCACCGAGCCGCCGGCCGTGGAGGCGGTGCGGCAGGCCCAGGCCCTGGCGCTGGAGCTGGCCCGGGACATGGATGCGCTCCTGTGGGACGAGCAGATGGTGGAGCTCTTCTCCGTGAAGGACTGGCACGAGCGCCGGCTGGAGGACTGGAACGGCGGCGAGCCGCTGCTGCCACGCCACTTCAATACCCAGGTCTACTCGGAGTGGGACGGCACCGTGAACCTCATCACCGCGGGCCTGACGACGTTCGGCCTCCCGGAGCTGGGCGTCCAGCAGGTGCCCGCGCCGCTGTCGGGGACCCTGGGGTCGTTCCTCAACATCGTCGCCCAGCTCATGCTGGAGGGCACCGCCGTGCGCGAGGACGGTGCCTTCCCCGTCGCGCTCGACGCGCTGAAGCTCGCCGACTGGCGCGAGGCGCTGAAGCAGCAGGTGCGGCCGGACGCGCGCCAGCGGACGCTCATCGGGCTGCTCCCGGTGGACCCGAACGACGTGGAGGGCCTGCGGATGGTCGAGGTCATCTTCCAGGCGCACCCCGGAGACACGCCCTCGGAGCGCCCCTATGCCGCCGTCGCCGAGCTCTTCGGAGCGCGGAGCGAGATTGTCTCCGCCGACGAGGATGACGCGGAGCTACAGGCCGCCAGCCGCGCCGCCCGCGAGGCCCTGCTCACGCGCATCAAGCCCCGCTTCCAGGAGGGACTGGAGTCGGAGTCCCGGCTGCTCGTGAAGGCGCCCTTCGACACGTCGGCGGGTGGCATCGAGTGGATGTGGGTCCACGTCACCGGCTGGGAGGGCACCTCGCTCAAGGGCACTCTGGACAGCCAGCCCGCGGACGTACCGGGGCTGAAGGCGGGCGCCCAGGTGACGGTGAGCGAGGAGTCCCTCTTCGACTACCTCCTGCGGCGGGAGGACGGCAGCGTCGAGGGAAACACCACGGAGCGCATCATCCTGGAGCGCGCCGGCAGGACGCCCTGACGGCGCACCTTCAGACGATCCACCCGCCGCCGAGCACGCGGTCCCTGTCGTAGACCACCGCGGCCTGTCCCGGCGTCACGGCGCGCGCGGGGGTGTCCAGCTTCACGGAGACGAGGCCGTGGGGCGAGACGACCACGCGGCCCGGGGCGCCCTGGTGACGGTGGCGGATACGGACCTCCACGGGCTGCTCGGGCGGAGGCGGCGCGTCCACCCAGTGCGGCTGCAGCAGGCCGAAGCTGTCGCGGGCCGTCCCCTCGGCGGGGCCGACGACGACGCGGTGGGTCTCCGGCTCCAGGCGCTGGACGTAGCGCACCTCGCCGCCGCCCAGGTTGAGGCCCTTGCGCTGGCCCACGGTGTAGCGGTGGATGCCCTGGTGCGTGCCGAGCACGTTGCCCTCGGCGTCCACGATGTCGCCCGCGGGCTGCGGCCCGGCGACCTTCTCCACGAAGCCGGCGTAGTCGCCGTCGGGCACGAAGCAGATCTCCATGCTCTCCGGCTTCTGGCTGGTCGTCAGGCCGTGGCGCTCGGCGACGGCGCGGACCTCGGCCTTCGTCATGTGGCCCACGGGGAAGAGGATGTCGCGCAGCTCGTCCTGGCCGAGCGTGAAGAGGAAGTAGCTCTGGTCCTTCGCGGCGTCGACGGCGCGGCGCAGGACGTAGCGGCCGTCCACCTCCTCCACGCGGGCATAGTGGCCGGTGGCGAGCCGGGCCCCGAGCGCACGGGCGCGCTTGAGCAGGAAGTTGAACTTCACGTCGCGGTTGCAGGCGACGCACGGAATGGGCGTGCGGCCGCCGAGGTAGGACTGGACGAACGGGTTGATGACCCGGTCCTGGAAGATCTCCTCGGCGTTGGCCACGTAGAAGGGAATCCCCAGCGTCTGGGCCACGGCGCGCGCGTCATCGATGTCATCCGGGCTGCAGCAGCTCCCGCACTTCGCGTTGCCCTCGTAGGACCAGACGCGCAGGGTGATGCCGATGACCTCATGGCCCTGCTCCTTGAGCAGGGCGGCCGCGGCCGAGGAATCCACCCCGCCGCTCATGGCTACGACGACTCGCATGGTGCTCCTTCCTACACGCCTGGGCGTCCCGGCGCACGGGGGAGGACGCCCGAGCGGCCTCTTTCCCGACGTGCGCCCGCGCCTTGACTGCCGCACCTGCTCCGCTTCGGGCCACCCGCGTCGAGAGCCTCGCCCCTCCCCCTCCAGACCGGGCGTGGGCCGGGTGGTGGGCGCCCGCCCCGTGGCGGAACGGACATTCCATTCCGCCAGGGGGGCGTGGGGCCGAGGGCAAGCCTCCCCCTTCTCACCGCCCCGAGCGGGCGTGCCACTCCTCGAGCCGGGCCTTCAGTGTGTCGGCCGTGTTCAGGGCAGGGTCGTCGAGCACGGAGTCCAGGAGGAACCGCGTCGCCTCGCCGACGATGGGGGAAGGCCCCACGCCCAGGGTGGCCATGATGTCGCCTCCCGTGAGCGCCAGCTCCTTCGCGCTCAGCGGAGGCTTCGCGGCGGCGAGCGACTCCAGCCGGGCGAAGAGCGCCTCGACCTCGGGCAGGCGCTCCGGCGCGCGGACCGTGACGCGGGCGCGGGCGACGGCGATGAGGTGCGAGAGCTGCGCGAGCCCCACGCGGGCCAGGAGCCTGCGGAGCGCGGGGTCCGACTCCCCCACCCGCTCCTCCAGCTTCGCGTGCTCCACGAGGAGCGCGACGTGGTCGGCCACCTTGTTGGGGAACTTGAGGCGCAGCCCGATGTCCCGTGCCAGGGGGCGGTCCACGAGGTCCGCGAGGAGCACGGCGAGCCGGACCTCCACCTCGACGGGAGCGGCCTGCACGGCGGCGCGAGCGAGGCGTGCGGCCTCGGGGCTGGCGCGGGCGACCTCGGGGAGGAAGACCTCCAGGAGTCCGGTGTCCGCGAGCAGCACCAGGCCTCCCTCGGCGCGCGGGGACAGGATCAGCTTCGTCAGCTCCTCGCGCACGCGCTCCAGCGCGACCTTGCGGAAGACGCCGAGCGTGGCGGGGATGGCGTCACGGGTGGCGGGGTCCAGCGAGAAGCCGAGCACCGCGGCGAAGCGCACCGCGCGCATGGGACGCAGGCCGTCCTCGGAGAAGCGCTCCTGTGCCGAGCCCACGCACCGGATGAGGTGGGCCTGGAGGTCCGCCTGTCCGCCGAAGGGGTCCACGAGGTCCCGGTCCAGCGGGTTGTAGGCCATGGCGTTGATGGTGAAGTCGCGGCGGGACAGGTCCTTGACGATGTCTCGCTCGAAGGCGACGGAGCTGGGCCGGCGGCCGTCGAGGTAGTCGCCCTCGGAGCGGAAGGTGGTGACCTCCACGTGGGTGCCGCCCTGCACGACGGTGACGGTGCCGTGCTGGATGCCGGTGGGGATGACCTTGCGGAAGGCGCGCTGGACCTCCTCGGGCAGCGCGCTGGTGGCCACGTCGAAGTCCTTCGGGTGGACCTTGCGCACCATGTCCCGGACGCAGCCGCCCACGAGGTACACGGCATGGCCCAGCTCGCGCAGCCGGGCGATGACGTCCAGCACGGGCCGGGGGATGTCTGCGTTGTGGAGGTTGGCGATCATCGGCTACGCGTTGTACCGAGGGGCACCCGGCAATCCAAGCCCGGTGCTTGCATCCTGGTCGCGTACTCAAAGGCCCCCCCTGGGCAGCGCGGCGCGGCCTGGCCCCTGGCCCGAAGGCCAGGCGCTCCTCGTCCGCGGGTGAGAGGCCTGGGAAGGGCCGGGCGAGCCCGGTGGCGCATGGACGGATGATGCGCACATGCGGTGAGATTCACGGCTGCCTCGCAGCGCCCGCCGTGAACCCCGACCGCACGAGCCCCTCATGCGCAAGCCCTCCGCCCCTTCTCCTCTCGGTGCCGAGTACACCCCCCTGGTCTCGCCGCAGCTGGAAAACCCCCACCCGTTCTACGCGCGGGCCCGGCGTGAGGAGCCGGTCTTCTACAGCCCGGTGCTGAGCGCCTGGGTGGTGACGCGCTACGAGGACGTCAGCACCGTGCTGGCGAATCCCGGCCGGTTCTCCTCCGCCGACTCCATCACCGTGGGCGCCGACAAGCTCCCGCCCGAGGTGCTCCAGGTCCTGGGCCAGGGGCTTCCGCCGCTCCCGAGCCTCGTCGACAACGATCCTCCGGCGCACACCCGCTTCCGCGGACTGGTCAGCAAGGCCTTCACCGGGCGCCGTGTCGCGGAGAAGGAGCCGCTCATCCGCGCCCTCGCCGAAGCGCTCGTCGACGGCTTCGAGCGGGAGGGCCGCGCCGACCTGTTCGCGAGGTTCGCCCACCCGCTGCCCTCGCGAGTCATCGCCGGAATCTTCGGGATTCCCCTCGAGGACATCCACCGGTTCCAGCAGTGGTCCGAGGACTTGAGCGCGGTGCTCGCGGCGAATGGCTCCGTCGAGACGCTGGTCCGGTGCGCGCATGGCGTGCTGGACTTCCAGCGGTATCTCGTCCAGGCGCTCGACGAGCGGAGCGCCGCGCCCCGGGAGGACCTGCTGACCGACGTCGTCACCGGGGCCCGGGAGCTCGACGTCAGACCGACCCAGGCGGAGCTGGTGGGGATGCTGACGCAGACCCTCTTCGCGGGCCATGAGACGACGGCGGGGCTCATCGCCGGGGCCATGGAATTGCTGCTCCGCAACCCCGAGGCGCTGAAGGCACTCCGGTCCGACCCGGGCCTCCTGCCCGGCGCCATCGAGGAGGCCCTCCGGATGACGTCCCCCGTGACGGCGATGTTCCGCACCACGACGGAGGAGGTGGAGCTCGGCGGCGTGCGCCTGCCCAAGGGCGCCCACGTCCGCATCGCGTTCGCCTCGGCCAACCGCGACGAGTCCCGGTTCCCGGAGCCCGACCGCTTCGACCTTCGCCGCGATGGGGCCCGCAAGCACCTCGCCTTCGGCCAGGGCATCCACTTCTGCATCGGGGCGCAGCTCGCGCGCCTCGAAGCGAGCATCGCGGTGGAAGTCCTGACCCGTCGCCTTCCGAACCTCCGGCTGGCGCCGGACCCGAAGCCCGTCCTGCTGCGAAGCGTGACCATCCGGAGGCTCGGGCGTCTCGATGTGGAGTGGAGTTAGGTCGCCCCGTTCAGGCTGGCCGTGATCGTCCAGCTCCACACACATTCCATGGGCATCCCGCCGGAGGAGTAACACGTCGAGGAGCGCCGGGTGTTGGATGAGGGACCCGCTCACGAGTCCACTGATAGGGGCATGCGATGCGCGCTCTACTGATCCACCCGGAGTTTCGTTCGGCTTCCTTCTGGAACTACCGCGAGACCTGCGGCCTCCTCGATGCCCGGTATCCCGCGGCGCCCCTGGGGCTCTGCACGGTGGCGGCACTGCTACCGCGCGACTGGGAGCTGCGGCTCGTGGACCGCAATGTCGAGCAACTCGACGAGGCGACGCTGGCATGGGCCGACATCGTCTTGATTGGCGCCATGCTGCCGCAGCAGCGCGACTGCCTGGACCTCATCCGGCGGGCACGCGCGCTGGGCAAACGGGTCGTGGTCGGCGGACCTGACCCCACCAGCAGCCCGCACGTCTACAGGGAGGCGAGCCACCTCGTGCTGGGCGAGGGAGAGGTCACCGTTCCCCAGTTCCTGGCGGACCTGGCGCGGGGAGAAGCGAAGCCCGTGTACCAGGACGCCGCCAAGGCGGATGTCTCTCAGTCCCCTGTGCCCCGCTTCGACCTGCTGCGGTTCAACCTCTACAACCACGTGGGCATCCAGTTCTGCCGGGGCTGCCCCTTCAACTGCGAGTTCTGCGACATCATCGAGCTCTATGGGCGCAGGCCGCGCGCCAAGACGCCCGAGCAGATCCTCCAGGAATTGCAGACGCTCTACGACCTGGGCTACCGGGGCCATGTCGACCTGGTCGATGACAACTTCATCGGCAACAAGAAGCTCGTGAAGGAATTGCTGCCGAGGATGAAGGTGTGGCTGGAGGAGCGGAACTGGCCGTTCGAGTTCACCACGGAGGCCTCCATCAACCTGGCGGATGACCCGGCGCTCCTGGAGATGATGCGGGACGTGGGCTTCTTCGCCATCTTCGTGGGCATCGAGAGCCCGGACGAGAAGACGCTGACGGCGATGCAGAAGCGCCAGAACACGCGGCGACCCATCGTCGAGAGCATCCAGAAGATCTACCAGCACGGCATCTTCGTGAACGCGGGCTTCATCATCGGCTTCGACAGTGAGCAGGGCAGCGTCGCCCGGGGCATCATCGAGTGCATCGAAGAGGCGGCCGTTCCCGCCAGCATGGTGGGCCTGCTCTACGCGCTGCCGAACACCCAGCTCACCCGGCGGCTCACCGCGGAGGGACGGCTGCACGCGAACCACGACCTCCAGCCGGAGGGAGAGAGCGACCAGTGCACGGCGGGAATCAACTTCGCACCGCGCCGGCCCCGGGCGGACATCCTCGGCGACTACCTGAAAGTGGTGGAGTCCGTCTACGCACCCGAGCGGTACTTCGAGCGCGTCCTGCGCGCCGGGCAACAGCTCGACTCACGCCACCGCCGGTACCGGCCGTCGCTCGGGAAGCAGCTCAAGGAGTTCCGCGGCTTCCTGCGGCTCGTGAAGAAGCTGAGCCTGAAGGAGTCCACGAGGAAGCCCTTCTGGAAGGCGCTCCTCGGGGCGCTCGCGTCCAACCCGGGCTCCATCCGGTACACGGTGTCGATGATGGCCCTGTACCTCCACTTCGGCCCGTTCTCGGAGTTCGTCTCCCGGAAGATCCGCCAGGCCATCGAGGAGGAGCAGCGCAGCCCCTCCCGGGTCGCCAGCGCGGCCTGAGCCCCGTCCCTAGGTGGGGATGGACGTTCCCGCGAGGGGCTTCGGAAGCCGGAGCCCCTCCTCGAAGAAGGAGACGTCCGGCACCGAGGCACGGACCTCATCGAGCGAGGCACGCTCCCCGTTCTCGACGTCCTGTACCTCCAGCAGCTTCCCCTCCCCGTCGTACTCGAAGGAGTACTTCAGGTCCTCGGGAGACTCCCAGTAGTACTTGGCAATCCGAGACACCTTCCTGCTTGCGTCGGCCGACAGCTCCATCCACTCGCACCGGGCCTCGTCCTGGAGGATGGTGGTGACCTCCGACAGCTCGCCCGTCGCCGTGAAGACATGCACGGCCTTCCAGACGAAGCCCTTCGTCCGGGAGAGCTGCCGGTGCGTCACGAAGGGGACCTGGCCATGCCGCTGGGCATGTTCCGTCTTGAGGGTGTTGTCCTGGGTCACGTCGAAGTAGTCGACGCGCCGCAGCTTCCCCTCTTCGTACTGCTCCACCTTCTCCAGGCGCTCCGCTGAACCATAGAACGCCTTGGAGTACCTCCGGGCCTTCTGGGCCTTCTCGGCGGGGACCTCCCGCTCGGAATCGACCAGGAACCCTTCGTAGTACTTCACACGGCTGTCTGTGCTCATCGGAAGCACTCCATCAGAAGGTGACGGACGGGTACATGTCCATCTTGCTGGACCTTCTCATGATGGAGAAGTCCACGGGGAAGTCCGGGGGGAGGCCCATGGCCTTGAGGACGTCCTCCTTGAAATCCTTGGTGAAGGTCCGCTCCGAGCTCCCCATGCCGTCATAGGCCCGCTCCCCACCCAGGCGGGGGAAGTTGTACATGGGGACGAAGCCCTTCTCGATGTGCCTGTCGAGCTCCTTCAAGTTATTGCGGGACTTCTTCGACGTGGGGTCCTTGAAGTTCGCCTCCATGGCATCCCGGCTTCGCTGCGCGAAGGCATCGAACACCTCGTCCGACACGAAGATCGCCACATCCACGTCCTTCGCCTCGGGCGTCCGCAAGGAAGAGCCCTGGATGACCATGGAGCCTTCGGGCAGGCCATACCTCTCACTGAGCTCCTTGATCTTCTGCTGGAACTCCGCCAGCTGCTCCTTGCTCTCGAACTTGTACGGGAAGCCGCGAGGCTCGATCTCGGTCTTCCAGTTCGTCATCTGCTGCTGCAGATCCTCGGCGCTCGGCACCGGCTTGTTCTTGGACTTCTTGATGGCGCCGACCTCCAGGAAGTCGGCGATCTGCTGGTCATTGAGCCCCAGCGAGCGACCGTGGTTGGCGACCTGCGCCACCTCTTCCGCCGAGTAGGTATTCCGGATGCCCTCGGACAGGGACTCGTACTTGAGCGGTGCGCTGTTGTGGGTCCGTGGGGTGACGTCGTCCTCCATCGCCACGTAGCCCCGGCCCGCCGTGAGCGAGTTGACCTGGGACTCATGGGTGCGGAGCTGGTTCTCCACGCTGGAGATGCGGCGCTCCAGGTCCGCGCGCTGCGCGGCCGTCTGTGGCGTGTTGGCGCCCGTCGCGCCCCTGATATCACCGTCGATCTGCGCCTGCGTGGCCTGCAGGCTCTTGAGGATGTTGTTGAGCTTCTGCACCTCCAGGCGTGACTCGAAGCCCTGACTGCCGTAGCCCGGCATGCCGGTGATGGCCTGCTTCACCTTGTCAATGAGCTGACGCACCTTCCCGGCGGCGCCCTCGTACCGCTGGAGCGCACGGGCCGTCTCCATGTGCGCTTCGATGTCCGCGCGCGTCGCATCCGGCCCCGCCTCGATGCGCACCCTTCCGCCGTCGTAGCGCACGTGCGTGGTGCGCCCGGGCAGGTCCGGGTTCCTCACCACCGGCACGGGGCGGCGCCCCGTGGTGGAGTCCGTGTCGCGCGGTGCCTCCGTGGCCCCTGGAGTGCCCG
Organism: Myxococcus sp. RHSTA-1-4; assembly: GCF_020037125.1. Lineage (GTDB taxonomy): Bacteria > Myxococcota > Myxococcia > Myxococcales > Myxococcaceae > Myxococcus. The sequence goes on along the minus strand of NZ_JAIQDG010000013.1, from coordinate 92,343 downwards.
GCCGCTCCGTGCGCGAAGTCCCATTGTCCCGCGGCGTCACCGGCACGAGCTGCCCCGTGGCCGGATTCACCCGGTACTCGGTGGGCGGAGGCCGGTTCGCGTCTCCAGACGGCCGCTCCGTCCCGGGACTGCTGTCGCCCGCCGTCGACGTGTCCCCCGGCCTCCCCGAGGGCTTGTTCGTCCCACCCGTCGAGGCGCTGCCCGTCGAGCCATGGGTGCCGCTCGAGCCACGACTCCCGCTGGAGCCGCTGCTGCCGGAGGGGCCGTCACTGCCTCCGCGCCGCCTGCCGGGGCCGAGGCTGACCGTGGTGCCACCGTTGCCGCTGCCGCCCTCCGCCGTCACGTCGCGGTGCCGCGCGTTGACGTCGAAGTCCACCACGCCGAGCTTCGCCCCCAGCCCCAGCTCGCGATCCTTGAACGAGCCCGTGGTGACCTGCGCCTCCACCTTCACGTCGTCGAAGGCGTTCTCGAACTTCCCATCCAGCAGCTTCGTCGTGACGTTCTGCACCTCGTCACCGCTCAGCCCGCTGATCTCCGCCGTGAAGAAGTGGCCCTGGTTGCCCAGGTCCACCGAGCCCTCCACGGAGATGCTCGTCTCCGCCGGCCCGGCGAACATCGCGGTGGCCGGGCTCGCGAGGAACGCCAGCACGTCCTTGCCGTCCAGCTTGCTGGCATCCAGCGGCAGCCGCGTCTCCAGGCTCACCGTGCCGGAGACGTCCCCACCGACGTTGAAGCCCAGCTTGCCCTTGAGCCCCGTGGCCACTCCGGCGGCGCCCGAGCCCTCGATTTCCGTCGTCCGCACCAGGTGCGTCGGCTTGCCCTTGTCGAACTCCACCCGGTAGCTCGACGTCGCCCCCAGGCTGGCGGACAGCTCCGCGCCGCCAGGGCCGAACTTCGCGCCGAGGCCCGCCTCGGCCTCCACTCCGACGTTCACCTCCATCGCCGACAGGTGCTGCGCGAGGAACTTGTGATCCTCACCGCCGGACGCCAGCGCCGCGGGTCCCTTGCCCAGGATGATGGCCGCCTTCGCCGCCTCCTCGGGCGTGTCGAACTTGAACTCCATGCGGCCGCCCGCCGACACGGACGCCGAGCCCACCAGACCCACGCCCACGTCGCCCGTCACCTCCGCGGAGAGCTGGTACTTGCCGTCCGCGGTGCGCTCGATTTCGGCCTCGCCCTGGATGCCCGCCTTGAGCCCGACCTTGACGTCCAGGTTGCCGCTCAGCGTGAGCGTGTCGCCCGCGCTGTTGAGCTTCTTGATTTCGTCCGTCAGCTCCTTCTCCAGCGGCGCCGTCAGCTGGTCGATGGCGGCGTCCACCGGCGCGAGCACCACGTCCTTGGCGAAGCCCAGCGCGTCCGAGGCGACATCGCCGGCGAAGTTCGCCAGGTCCGACAGGCCCTCGGTGACGAAGTCCTTGGCGTCCTCGTACCAGGGAAGCTGACGCTCCTTGTCCAGCTCCTTCGGCTCCTTGCCCGGCACTGGCTTGCCGTCCGCGCCCGTCTCGAAGCCGACGTGGTCGTACTTCCACCGGTTGCCGCCCGCCTCCTGGAGGCTCTTCACCTCCGTGGGCTGGTACGACATCTTCGTCTGGCCGTTGGCGTCGACCGTGCCCGAGCCCTGCAACACCGTCTGGGTGCGGTTGGCGTAGCCATCGTCGAACTTGGAGCCGTCCGGGTCATACCCCGTCACGACGCTGCGCGCGGTGACGTTGCCCGGCGTCTTCGAGGAGATGGCGGGGAGGTTGTCGGTGACGACGGCGTCCCTGGGGCCGCGGGTGACCTCCTGCTGGGCGCGCGCCACCTGCACGCCGTTGCCATTCTTGTCCGAGGGCATCGCCTGGACGGACACCGACTCCGTCTTCTGCTTGGAGGTGGCGGGCTCGCCCTTCGCGTTGAAGCGCGTCTCCTCGGTGATGGTGAGGCTGGACTCGCCTGGCTTGAGGCCGTGGGGCCCGTTGTGGGTCTTGTGGTGGTCCTCGCCCTTGGAGGCGTTCTGCAGGGCCGTGTTCTGGCCGGACTCGAAGGAGCCCACCTTAGCGGCGTCGTAGCCGGGGGTGTGGATCTCCGTCGTCTTCAGCTGCTTCGTCGGGATGCCCTGCGCGTTGAACTGCGTCTCCGTCTTCATCGACGCGGGGCCCTGGGGCACGCCCTGCCGCTGCGCCAGCGCCGCGGGCGGCTTCTCCATCCGCACCTCTTCGGAGCGGGTCATGGGCACGGGCGGCGAGCGGCGGGCGTCGTACTGCGTGTTGCTGGAGGTGGTGGTGAGGCCCGTCTCCGGGTGCTTCTCCGTCTGCGTCTTGCGGGATTCGAGGCTGGTGGGATGACCCTTCGCGTCCGACGTCTTCGTCCACGCCGTCTCGCGCGTGCCGCCCGACTGCGTCTTCTCCTTCACCTGCACCGTGGACGTATAGCTGCCGTCCGGCTTGAGGGTGACGGTGTTGCCGCTGTCCTTGTCGGACAGCACCGTGTCGCCGGTGGTGACGTCCTTCTTCACCTGGTACTTCGCGCCGGAGGACGGGTCCGTGTACGTCTTGCCGTCCTGCACCTTGCGCGCGTCGGCGATGTCCTTCGCGTCGAGCGCGTCGAGCGACTCGGGCGGCTTCTCTCCCGCCTGGGGCTTGTACGCGGGCTCCGTCCCGGGCGCGGTGGTGCCCAGCAGCTTCTCCAGCTCCGCCTTGCGGTGCGAGCCATCGAAGGCGGAGACAAGCTCGTTCTTCTTCGGCTTGACGGCGTCGATGTCCTTCTGGGTGAAGGGCTGCGGCTTCTTCTCCTGGGTGGCGACGGTGTTCGCCTGGCCCATGGCCTCTTCGGCCTTCTTCGCCGTCAGGGCCACCTTCTCCTCGGCGGCCTGCAAGGCCCTGTCCGCGGTGGCGTACTTGTCCGCGGCCTGCTTCAGGGCCTTGTCGGCGGCGGCGGCGTCAGCCTTCGACTTCGCGGCGGCCTCGGGCGTCTGGCCCGGCTTCTGCGCGGCCTTCTGGGCATCCGCGGCGGCCTTCTGGGCGGCGGCCTGCTGCTGACGCGCGGCTTCAGCGGCGCGCCTGGCGGCCTCCGCGGCCTTGCGGGCGGCCTCCGCCGCGGCACGCGCGGCCTCGGCGGCACGGCGGGCAGCTTCCGCCCGTGCAGCCTCCGCACGTCGCGCGGCCTCGGCCGCTGCATTTGCTCCTGAAGCCCCGGAACTACCGCTGGTGGGTGCCAGACCCATGGAACGCTCCCCCGCAAGGAATGCGTCTTGATTATCGCGAGGGAGGTCAAAAAGTTCCCAGGGGTTTTATTGGACTCCATGCCTGTGTGCTGACGTCTGCGGAAATGGAGTCAAACGCTACCGGCGGACCGAATCCTTGCAGGCTCTTTGAAGTTATACGGGGGAGGGGCCTCCAGGTTTGTCGGGCATCGAATAGAGTGCCCCCTCAGGCCGGGGGAGGAGCACATCCGTGGGCAGTCCGGGGAGGGGCATCGCTGGAGACTCGCGCGGAGCGTGGCCCCACCACGTGACGCTCGCCGTCGTCCTGGCGCTCACCGGCGCGGTGCTCGCCACCGCCCTCCCCGCGGGCTTCATCTTCGACGACGCGGCGGATGTGGAGCACAACCCCGTGGCCACCCCCGCCGGCTTCGCCCCGCATCTGGCGCGCACCGTCCGCCCATTGCTCAAGGCGAGCTACGCGCTCGGGGTGGCGCTGCATGGCCCGGAGGCTCCGGCCCACCGAGCGGTGAACCTAGGCCTGCACCTGGCCGCCACCACGCTCGTCTTCCTCCTCCTGCGGCGCTGGCTCGCCTCGCACCGCCCGGATGATGGGAACGCCGCCATGCCTGCCCTCGCCGGCGCGGCGCTCTGGGCGTTGCACCCGCTGGCGTGCGACACCGTGATTCCCATCTCCGGCCGCTCCATGGGACTGTCCTCGGTGCTGCTCCTCGGCGCGCTGCTGGCCGTCACGGGCGAGCGGCCCCCTCGTGCCGCGGGAATGGTGGCCGGCGCCATGCTCGCCCTCCTGGCCCCCCTGGCTCGGGAAACGGCGCTGGTGCTCCCGCTGCTGCTCGCGTGGTGGCACGCCACGCTCGGGCCGCGTGAGCCCTGGCGCGGCGCCCTGCGCCGCCACGCTCCCGTCTGGGCGGGGACGCTCGCCTCGGCGCTGCTCGTCTTCCTGCTGCCGAGGCACCGGGAGTTGGTCTCCTTCAGCATCGCTTCGCGTGAGCCGCTCGAGGCGCTCCGGGGCAACGTCCACGCGCTGTCCTCCATGCTCCGCCTCTGGGCGGCGCCGTGGGAGCTGAGCATCGACCCGGCCCGCCCCCGTGAGTGGGGCTGGCTGGCCACGCCGACGCTGCTGCGCGGGGCGGTCCTCGCCACCATGGGCCTCGTGGCACTCATGGCCCGCCGCCGGGCGCCCCACCTCGCGTTCGCCCTGGGCTGGGTGCTGCTCGCGCTCGCGCCCGCCAACTCGCTCATCTGGCGCCTGGACCCGGTCGGCATCCGGCCGCTGTATCTGGCATCGCTCGCCCCCGCCCTGCTCGCCAGCCTCGTGCTGCTGCGCGCCCGGCCCACCCCGCTTCGTGCGGCCGCCTGGGGCCTCGCGCTCGCGCTGGCTGCCTCGCTGGGGGCCCTCACCACCTCGCGCGCCGCGCTCTACCGGTCCCCGGTGGCGCTGTGGAAGGACGCGGTGGAGAAGGCGCCTCTCCGGGCCCGCGCGCACGCGAACCTGGGCACTGCCTATCTCGCGGAGGAGCGGCTCGAAGACGCCGAGCGCTCCCTCACCCGCGCACTGGACCTGGAGCCCTGGAACACCTCGGCCCGGTGTGGACTCGTCGCGCTGCGGATCCGCCGTGGCGCCACCTCGATGGACAACAGGGAGCTGACGGAATGAGGGACTCGAGAAGGACCGGCCGCTGGCTGGGGGCGGCGCTGGTGGCGCTGCTCCTGACGGGAGCCGGAGAGGCCTGGGCGAAGGAGTGCAACAACTGTTGCCAGCTCCCGTGCGTGGAGGCGGCCATCCACACCGCGCAGGAGATGCGCAAGCTCTACGCCAGGCTGAAGGACACGAAGGGCCTCTCCCAAGACGCGTACGCGAAAGCGGTGGATCAGGAGCGGGCCCGGCTCGGGAGTGAGTGGTTCGCGTCCGTCGGGAGCCTGCCGCAGTGTCAGTTCGACCTGCCCGGGCCGGACGACCAGATGGAGATCCGCCGGCTGATGCGCGTGGGCTGGGGCGTGGAGCACCGGAAGGGGGACCTGGCCTTCAACATCTCCGTCGCCACCGACATGGAGTCGTGCTCCCTGCGCGAGGACCAGATGGCGCTGTTCAAGGAGATCGCCTCGTGCACGGAGATCGCCGGCGCGACCGAGGTACATGAGCGCAAGCACCTGGAGCAGTGCGCGGGGCGGAAGAAGGGCCAGAAGGACTCGACGAAGGTGCAGGCCACGCATGAGGTGGAGGCCTACGACGTGGAGCTGGCCCACCTGCGCAAGCTGCGCCAGTCGCTCGAGTCCGCGTGCATGCGGCGGTCGTGCAAGCAGGACGTGTCGGACAAGGATGCCAAGGCGCTGGGCCAGGGCCTCCAGCTCATGCGAGCCATCCAGGGAAAGGCGGGGCGGTGAGATGAGAACCCTCGTGATGAGTCTGGGGCTGATGTCGCTGCTGGCCGCTCCGGTGGCGCGGGCCAGCAGCGGGTTGCAGATCCGCGTGCCCACGGGCGCGAAGGCCGGGGACGTGACGGCGCTGGAGGCCGCATGCGCGAACCCGGGCGCGCAGGCGTGCGCGGAGGCGATGGAGGGCTATGCCGCCTTCGCGGAGCGGGAGCTGCTGCGCATCGCCGAGAGTGGAAAGCCCGAGTACAAGCCGCTGGCCCGGACGGCCGCCGCGCTCCCCTACCCCTCGCTGAAGGCCGCCGCGGCCGCGGCGCTGGGAAACCTCCAGCCGGATGCGGCCGACACGCCGCTGCTGACGGAGCTGCTCAACCACCCCGTGCCGAAGGTACGGCACGCGGCACTGCGCGCGCTGGGGGCCAGCTATGACGAGAAGGCGAGCCCCCTGATGGAGCGCGCGCAGGGCGATCAGGGCGAGGGCTCCACGCCGGACACCGCCCCCACGGAGAAGACGCTCCAGGTTCCGCTTCCGCCGGGCGCGAGCTACCTCTACTTCGCCAGCACCCCGGCACAGGGGCGCGCGGACTTCACCACGAGCGAGTCCCTGGACAAGGTGGGGGCGTTCTACTCGGGCCGCTTCGGGGCCGGGCTGACGCTGAAGCAGTTCGAGAAGCAGTTCGCCCGCGGCGACGAAGGCAGCGAGCAGCCGGATGAGCAGCAGATCGCCGAGTTCATGAAGCTCCAGCAGGAGGCGAACGAGGCGATGATGGCCGCGATGAAAGCGGGCAAGTCTCCCGAGGAGGCCGCCGCCGAGATGCAGCGCAGGTTCATGGCGCTCGCGCCGTTCGACACCGGCAGCTTCATGGCGGCGTTCGATCGGCCCGAGCTCTTCGGCTCCGTGCGCGTGTTCGTGGCCGAGAAGGCCCCCAGGAGCGGCAAGCCCGTGCGCCTGTGTGTCGTGTACAAGGACCTCGCGCTCGGCAAGACAGGCATCAGCGTGCTCACGCCTCCGCCCGGACAGTAGCGAGTCGGGACGGACTCCTGGCCGTCTCTTCGCCTCTCAGGCGCACGCGCGGCTCTCGGGCCTCGCGTGCGCCTCGGGACTGGAGACGGACACAGGGCGTGCCCACAAAAGCACATGGCTCAGGAGGCCCTGCGCACCGTGCTTCCGGGGCGGTCGCTCCGGACGACGAGAGCCGAGGCGACCTCTCCCGAGTCCGAACTGGACCAGACGAGCACCTCGTTGCCCCGGGCGTACCCGCGAGCGAAGGAACGCGCGGCGGCGGCAATCGCGATGGCTCCGCTCGCCGCTCCCGTGTCACCCAGGGACGTCGCGGGGCAGCGAGGCGTGACCGGCAGGTCGTGTCTGCCCGACATGCGAACGAGCGCATTTCCCCATTCTCGCGCCCGGGCCTCCTGTCCGTTCAGGTCGCCATAAGCGTCCGCGACGCCCCTGCGCCCCTCCAGGGTGCGAGCCAGGACACCCGCCAGGGCCTGCCCCGAACTGTGGCGCCGGCGCTCCCGGCTGTCAGGCTCCCTTCCGACGTGGACGGCCTCGATGAAGGCATCCACCCGGGCGCCACGGCGGCGCGCCTCGCTCTCGCCCTCCAGCAGGAGGGCCCCGGCGGCCTGCCCCGGCATCAGCCCCACGGGACGTTGAGGTGTCTTGAGCATCTCCCGCTGCGCCAACCACATGACGTCGTCCTCGCCCACGAGGCTGTCCAGGGCCAGGACGAGCACGCGCTTCAACCGGCCCTCCTGAAGCTCCTGCCGGGCCTCGTGGACAGCCTCCAGCACCGAGGCATGGCCGGACATGAAGCGGCGTCCCCGCCCGGCGGTGGCGGGCAGCCCCGTCTCTTCCAGGACGGCGGGAACGAGCCGCTCTTCCAGCAGCTCCTCGAAGAGGGCCCCCAGGTCCTCCAGGCGCGGACGCGACAGGCAGGGGAAGATCGCCGTCGATGCCCAGAAGGCCCTGTCCCGCCGGTCCAACCCGGCATACCGGACGAGGTCATCCAAGGCATGCGCCGCCATGAGGGTGTAGAGCCCGAGCCCCTCGAACCCGCTCGTGACGCCCTGGAGCGGATGTCCCACGACGCGCGCCACGCCTTCCTCTTCGTCCTCCGAGTAGACCTCGAAGCGCAGCGGCGACGGGCGCACCAGCCCGGCGCGGAGCGCCGCGCAGGAGGAGATGACGTCATCCCCCAACGTGCTGAGCATTCCCAAGCCGGTGATGGCCAGGCGCATGACCGAGTCCTGTTCTCCGCTCAGCCCATGACGGGCGAAGGCAGCATCCGCGTGAGGTCCCGCAGAATGGCCGCGGGAACGAAGTCGTAGCGGCCCTGGGTCTTCAGCCCCCGGAGCCGGGCCACCTTGACGAGCGCGGCCCCCTCGATGAACACATGGGCCTCCGTGCGGTCATGGTAGGGGTCCACGGGACGGGTCTCCCGCGCCTGCTCGATGGCGACACGCCAGTCATCCGTCAGCGTCCGCAACGCCTCGTCGAAGGCCCGTGCATCCGCGCGGAGCACGGCATCGACGGCATGCAGGCGGGCCGTGCCCACCTCCTCCAGCAGCTCCGCCAGCCGGCGCGCGTCTGTCGGCTCCACCTGCCCGTCCATGAGCGAGGGGAGGAGCTTGAAGAAGAGGAAGTCCTCTTCCTCCTCCACGTCGGACCACCACGCCGCCGGCATGGCCCCGTCCACTTCCCGGGCCAGGTCCCAGGCGCCGATGCAGAGCGCGTCCAGCAGGGGCACGCCCCGGCTGCGCGCCAGGAACGAGCGCTCCTTCTCCACGCCCGGCTCCCGCGTGCGCAGCAGCATCAGGTACGTCTCCGCGCTGCTGAAGAGGTTCTCGGTGAACTCCCGCACGTCGTGGTGGGCCAGCAGGTGGCCGCAGCCGATGCGACGGTAGAGCTGACAGAGCTCCAGCAGCCGCGAGGGCTCCGCCGCGTCCGCGTCCGCGAGCTGTCCCAGGTGCCGCACCAGCAGGCTCCCCAGGTTGCGGAGGGTGAGCTCGAGGCCCTTGATGCTCATGTGAGGAACTCGCCCAGCGGCAGCGTCACCAGCCCGCCGTCCATGTCCCGGGACTTGAGCGCGTCCAGCAGGTCCGAGCGGATGAGCTTCACGTCCGGCTCCTCGGCCAGCCGGAACAGCTTCGCGTCCGCCGGGATGTGCTCCTCCCGAACCTGGAGCTTCCGGATGGTGGAGATCTCCTTCACCCCGGGCGTGCTCACGGCCTCTCCCGTGAACAGGCTGTAGTCGGCGCGGTCGAAGTCGAAGCAGGGCACCTTCAACAGCGGGTTGATGAGGAAGTACTTCTCCGGCCGGACCTTGCCCTTCTTGTCCTTGAGCACGAACGGCAGGTACTCGGCCTGCTCGCGCGTGACGCCCTCGGCCAGGAAGAGGTCGCACACCCGCTCCGTGGCGAGCAGGAGGCGGGACGTCGTGTAGATGAAATCCGTGAAGCGGGGACCGGACTTCGAGGAGAGGGCCACCTCCGTGGTCGGCGGGAAGTCCATGCCGATGGGCACTCCCCGGCGGACCCGGATGGGCGTGGGAAGGTGACGCGCGGAGAACGGCTCGGTCGCGGCGATCTCCGGGCCCGGATAATGCGGCAGCGTGAAGTACGAGAATCGGGTCTGGGTCATCGTGGGCTACATCCCATGGTCAGCGAAGAATCTGGAAGCCGGGCCAGCCATCCCGCGCGGCGCTCTAGAGAGATACCTTCCCGGCGATGATTTGTTGATACATCGTCTCAGACAGCTCTTCCAACCGCTGCTTCAGACGAGCCCCGGCCTTCTTCTCGGCTTCGTGCGCCTCGTCCTCGCTCATCGCGAGCTCCTGGTCCATCTCCTCGGCGATCTTCTGAACCTTGATCTCGACCTGGTCCGAGTACGCGTCATGCCCCGTCGCGCCCCAGGGGCAGTGAGGCGGGAGGCCGAGAATGTCGGCGATGGTGACGTCATCCGGCAGCAGGATGACGTTCCCTTCGTTGTGGACGTTCCACTTCGCCTCCATCAGGGCCGAAAGGCGCCGATGGAAGGGGGTCTGCGCGTCGGGCAGGCGCAGGACGCCATTGCGCAGCGTCGTGTCCGGGACGATGTGGTGGTGCTCGTGGTCATACGGGTACCACGCACCCAGCCGTGCAAGATCGTGGTCCGGCGCGAAGCCCACGGGCGCCACCCCTCGCAACTGGGCCTTCAGGTTCCCCGCCATTCCCAGATACTGGGCATTGATGAAGCGCGACTCCAGCGTGTGTCCAACATCCCAGGCCTTCTCGTTCACGGCGAGCCGCTTGAAGGCATCCGCGAACGCGCCAAGGTACTTGTTCAGCAGCGCGCTCAGGCCCGTCTTCCGCATGGCCTCGACCTGCTTCATCGTCACGAACCACCGGTGATGGACGCGACCGGGGGGCGTCTCCCCGCTGGCCTTGGCCGCCGAGCGCTGCTGGGACAGGTCGCTCAGCTTCTTCTCCGCCGCCTGCTGGTGGGCCTTGATGGCCTCTTCGTATTGCTGCTTGAGCGCATCCTGATTGCCTCGGACCTTCTCGACCTTGGCGGGGTCCGGCTTGTACTTCGCGGCGCGTGCACCCTTCGACACCTTGAAGCTGTTGTTCTGGTAGTGGCAGGGGTGCGACTGCCAGTCCCCCTTGGGGATGTAGTGCTTCCAGATGCAGCCGCTCTCCTTGGGCTTCTTCTCGTGCTCCCGCTTGAGTTCGGGCTGCGTCTTGTAGTGCTTCGCGGCCATTGTGCCCCCTGGCAGTCTCGCAGGCCCGGAATGCTAGCACTCCGCCCCCTTCAAGTGGCCCAGCACGTCCGAGCGCGGCAGCCGGGCCCCGGGACGGGGTGGTCGCGGACGGCGGTCGCGTAGAATCATGCCGGATCCAAGGCCCAGGTGCCTTCCTCCCAGCGCTTCAAAGCCTGCTGCGCACCGAAGGGGATCATTCCTTCTCCCCTTGCAGCCTCCTCCAAGACAGCCTTCGCCTCCGCAGTCCGATGCCGGAGAAGATGCGCGGCGGCCATCACTCGCACGTCCATGCGTGGGTGCTTGAGGAGCACGGCGAGAGCATCGCGCCCTGCGTCGCCATGCGCCCGTAGCTTGTCAAACGCGGCGCCGTAGTTCCTGGCGTGCCTGTTCCCGATCTTGGCGTCGCCTCTCCAGATGGCATCGGTCTGCGCAGCAACGTTCTCGGCGAACTGTTCGACGAGATCCTCCAGCTTCATTACCGCCCCCCCTGTTTCCGAGCGAACTGGTTGATGGGGCTCACGGGAACTTGAGCGTACCCTCGCGCCACGCCTTGAGGGCGTACTCGGCTGGTGCCCGGACTGGTCCTGGACGGGCCGCAAGCTCCACCAGAACAGGTTCCCCCCTGCTCTGGTGCGAACCCAAGCGCGTGTGCCGCCACGCATGAGCGGACGTTCTCGTTCTCGCTCTTCAACAGCGGGAGGAGATGGGAGGCCGCCGCGCGCCTGCGGAGTTCACGGTAGGCGCTTGCAATCCTGTCGTGGGCCCGAGTGGCAGCACGATGATTCGCAGCGACCAGCTCCTGTCCGTACGCTACCGCCGCCTGTTCGTACTCTTGGACGAGTTCATCGACGCTCGCCCCTTGGAGGTCGCGCAGCGTCATGCTGGGTCCAAGGCCCAAGTGCCGTTCTCCCAGTTCTTCAACACCTGGGCAGCCTCGAACGCGGCGAGCCCCTCCCCCTTCGCAGCTGCTTCCAACACCGCCTTGGATTCTGCGGTCCGGTGGCGGAGCAGGCATGCGGCAGCTCCGACCCTCACATCCATGCGAGGATGCTCCAACAGCACTGCGAGAGCATCCCGCCCGGCGTCTCCAGCGGAGCGCAGTTTCTTGAAAGCAGCGATGTAACGATCAGCGTGCTCATCTCCGGTGCTGGCATCCCCGCGAAAGATCGCATCGGTCTGTGCGGCTACGTTTCGGGCGAACTCCCCAACAAGCTCCTCAATGGTCATCGCCAGATTCCCTTCTTGATGTTCTCGATGCCCTCTCTGCCGCCGCCATGTGGCGCTGGCGCTACGGACCCTGTGTGACGTCAGAGTTGGCGCCAGCGCTTCACGGCGGCTGTTCCGATCTCGAACTGCTTGGCAACTTCGTCAATCGTCAGTCCACGCTCGCACGCAGCAAGAACGCGCTCGCGCAGGTCAGCCGAATAGGGTCGGGGCATGTCGCACCTCCGATTCGCATCCAACCATACAGGTTGGATCAACGCAATTGAGAGGCACTATGAAAGCTGCGTAGTGTCATGCCGGGTCCAAGGCCCAGGTACCTTCCTCCCACCGCTTCAAGGCCTGTTGCGCCTCGAAGGGGACCAACCCCTTGCCTTTCGCGGCCTCTTCGAGAACTGCCTTGGCCTCTTCCGTGCGGTGGCGGAGCAGGAACGCCGCCGCTGTAACGCGGACATCCATGCGTGGATGTTTGAAAAGCGCGGCAAGCGCATCGCGTCCTGTATCTCCACGGGCGCGGAGTTCGTCAAAAACCGCCAAGCACTCATCAGCATGCCTATTGGCAGCTTTAGCATCTCCCTTCCAGCCAGCCTCTGTCTCTGCCTGCACATGCCGGGCGAATTGCTCAACCAGTTCTTCGAGCTTCATCACCAGACTCCATTCCTGATGTTCTCGATTGCCTGCAATCCGAATGCACGCTGAGCCTCGTAGGACTGCGTACTCAGCCATTGTCTCACGGTGAGTTCTCGCGAGCCGGTGACCCTCCGGATCTTCCGCGAATAGAAGGCGCTCACCTGGGTGTGCAGCCCTTCTTCCAGCGGGATGACGTTCTCGGTGTTGTGCAGGGCATGCGGCCCGAATCGCTCCACGTTGCCTGGCGTCTGCTCGACGATGTGGTGCCACTGCTTCCCCGGACCCGCTGGACCCAAGGCACTCTTGAGGCCGCTGAACGAGCCCCAGGACCTGAAGCCGGTAGGACTGACTCCCGCTACACCTCTCACGCCCCGGGCCGTCATGGCGACCGCCGTAGCGGGCAGGGAGACCACGACGGTGCTCCCTTCAACGGCCATCGCACTCACCTGCCCCACATTCGCCAGGTGGAGGCCTACTCGTGAGGCCCCAGCCGTCGCAGCCTCCGTGAAGCTGGGCAGCATCGATAGGCGAGAGGCCAGCCACGCAGCGCTACCAGCCATGCCATGACTCACCACCACGGTGACCGCCAGGACGAAGACGCGCGCCACCTCTGGCCCTACCCGGTGGGCGAAGCGCTGGCCGGCCTGCTCCAGTTCCACCCACGTCGCCGCACGGTCCGTGGCCCCCTTCAACTCCCGGCTCGCGTCCACCACCTCCAGGAACGTCTCCACTCCCAGGTAGATGAGCAGGACCGCCGAGACGATGGCCGCCGCCTTGGTGAACACCGGCTCGGGATTGGCCGCCAACACGGCCCAGGTGATGAGGCCCGTGGCGATGACGGTGTAGAAGAGCTGGGGCGCCAGCGTCTCCTCCACCGCCCGGGCGATGCTCTCCTTGAGGGGCTCCAGCGACAGGCCCAGGGCCACGCCCAGCTTGTCCCACTCGCCCAGGCCCATTCCGTCGTCGAGCAGGGAGAGGCAGGAGTCCCTGCGCTGGCCCGGCTCGCAGAGGCCTCCGAAGCTCTTGCGCATCAGGCGCTGCCATCGGGTGTCAGCACTGCTACCCGGGTGGGAGGCGCGCACCAGCCAGCCCTGCTGAGGGGCCCGGAGCGTCAGGGGCACCTCCAGCACCAGCCGCCCCAGCGCCTCCTCGAAGGCTTCCGCGTCCACCTTCACGGCCTGGCGCGAGGAGGACGGCCTGTACTCCAGGGGAGCGCCCCGCCCCGTGTCGAGTCGGACGACAGGTGGGGTGGCGCACGCATTGAGCAGGGCGAGCAGTAGGGCCGTGACGCCCATACGGGTTGCCATGAGACGCCTTCCAGCACGAGTAGGACTCCAGTCTACGGGAAGGCCCCCAGGGATGCTGGGGCTCCGTACTGGCCGAGCATGAGGAGTCCCGCCTCCCGCGTTGCATGGGAACGAGAAGAAGCTCCCACGGCCGCGCGGCTCCGGTGCCCTCCAGCACCTCGCTTGCCAGCCGGGCGTCAGGCTCACGGCCGAACAGAGCCACGCGGCCTGGGCCTCGTTCCCGTTGCGCGGGTCCGGTCGCCTGCTATAAACCGCTCCTCGGTCGACCCCGTAGCTCAGTTGGATAGAACGGCGGTTTCCTAAACCTTGAGGGGCCCCTTGGTCCTCGGGTGGTGGCGGCTAAGCCCCGGAGATTACTGGACGTGGGCGTTCACCCACGTTCACCGGCGGCCGGCCGATTACGTACCAATTACGTACGGCACCTCATCTTTCTCATTCTCACGACTCGATGGACCGTCAAATGCCATCTCCTCCTCGCCGCCTCATCCCGCCACTTTCTACTGCCCTACGACTTCCCGTGATGCGCGGCTGGAACATCGGGGGAGGATGTAGTTGGATGTCGGCCGTTGTTCATGGGCAACTCGGGAGTAGATGACCGATGGCACGGCGACGTTCCAGGGACAGCATTGCGCTCGGCCGTACTTTCCTTGAGGTCGCAGACGCTGTGGAGTCGCTTGAGCCGGACGAGATGCTGCGGATGGCGCTCGCGTTCAAGCAAGGAAAGACATGGTCGCAACTCCTTGAGCACCGCTACGTGGTCGTGCTCGGTGAGGCGGGTACGGGTAAGAGCACAGAGTTTGAGAGCCAAGCTGACGCCTTGGTAACGGCCAGTCGAGCAGCTTTTTTTGTAGAACTCAACGACCTTGCAGAGGACGGTCTCGTTGGAAGCCTCGATCCCGATGACGAGGAACGCTTACATGCGTGGCGTAAAACCAAGGAACACGCCGTCTTCTTTCTAGACTCCCTAGACGAGGCGAAGCTACAGAGACACTCGCTCCACCAAGCGCTCCGAAAGCTCAGGAAGGAACTGAAGGACGAATGGCAGCGAGTTAAATTGATAATCTCCTGTCGCGTTAGCGACTGGTGGGCTGACGCCGACAGAACTGCTTTGGAAGAGGTCATTCCAAAAGACAGCAATGAAAAGGCGTATGTGGTCCAAATTGCCCCATTGACTGAGGACCAAGTAGCTCGATTGGTTGCCCATATCGGGGTGACTGACGTCGGCGCGTTTATGATCGCCATCAAGGAGAACCACGCGCAAGTCTTCATAGGACGACCACTAGATGTGGAGTGGCTCGGAACCTACTGGATGCGTCAGCATCGCATCGGAAGCCTGCGAGAACTGGTCGCCGATAACATCAGCGAAAAGCTCCAAGAGCGAGCGACTCGCAGGTCCACTCTTCCGCGGGCCAAGGCGGCGAAAGGTATCCGCGCGCTCGCTGGAATCGCCACGCTCACACGTCGGCATTCCTTCCTTGTGCCTGATGAAGAGCACGATATCCACCGAGCCACATCGGCCATCGACCCACACGGGGTGCTGGCTGACTGGTCCAACGAAGATATTCAACAACTTCTACGGCTACCCATCTTTGATGAGTCTACCTACGGCAGGATACGCATACATCACCGCTCAGTACAAGAATACTTGGCTGCGAAGTGGCTGGTAGACCTCCGTGACGCAGGATTAGCTCGGAGCAAGCTGGAGGAGTTGTTCTTTCGAGAGGAAGATGATGAGCGCGTCATTCCAGAGCACCTCGGCCCTGTGGCGGCTTGGTTTAGCTTATGGGACGCATCCCTGCGTGAAAAGTTAGTCAGAGAAGCGCCCGCTCTGCTTCTTGGTCATGGAGATCCTAGCGGACTGAGTGTGGCTGAGCGCTCAAACATTTTGCGCAACCATGCGCAGAGCTACACAGATCGTAAACGTCTATTTGACAGATTTGAGCAGGCCAGTCTCGACCGCTTTGCGTCACCGGCCTTGGCAAATACAATTACCGACCTTCTCTCTTCCTCAGATCTCCCAGAAGAGCTAGCTGCGGTGCTGCTTCAGATCGTTGAGCACGGCCGAATCGTGGGATGCGTTCCAATCGCGTTACGCCTAGCACTTACTCAATCATGCTCGGCGCACGTGCGCTTCTTCGCCATCCGGGCGGTGGGAATCGCAGGCAACAAGGAACACCGAGAACAGCTACTGCCGCTCATCGAGACAACCGATAACTGGGAACAGGACGTTGCCGGTTCCTTTGTGCGTGCACTCTACCCAGAACTGCTCAGCATTGATGGCCTACTCCGAGTTCTCTCTCGCGTCGAACCCAAGCGCCGCTACACATTGACAAGCCTACAACTGGTGCTTGAGCGTGAGATTCCAGCATCTCATCCCGAGCATCGCTTGCAATTGCTTCAAGCACTCATGGCCTTCATTGGCAGCACCAACGGAAATGGGGAGCGAGAGATACGTCACGAGCGAACATGGCTCCTACGGGCAATAGGTAAACTACTGGCGGCCACGCTTGATGATTTGCCTAGCGATAGTGCCCACATGGCTCTTGTTAGTGCCCACATGGCTCTTGTTAAGGATGCCTTGGAGCTATTTCGGCGGCGCGACGAGATAGGACTCCAAACAGAGACAGAGTACGGCATGGACGAAGTCCGAGAGGCAGTGGCACGCCACGGAGAGATTCGCAGGATGCTGTTCTGGCAGCGGGTGGAGGCCCATCGTCAGCGCAAGGGAAAGACACCTACCCGTTATCACGAACTTCCTTACATTCACGATATTTTTGAGCTCAGCGTGAACGACGAGCAGTGGCTTACTCGTGACGCAAGCGAACGGGGCAATATCAGAGAACGCCTACTCGCCTTCGATACGTTGGGGTGGGTACTGAACATTCAAGGGAAGCTAGAGTATTGCCTCAGTCAATTGCGAAGTCTCGCGGCCAAAGACCCCGTGCTCCGCAAGCGACTGGAACGCTCAATGAACCGTCCTGCGCCGAATCCCCCGTCGATGACAAAGTGGCAACGGATGGAGCGGGCGCGGGAGCTAAAGCGCAAACGCCAGCATGACATTAGCTGCAAAGCGCTGGCGGATCACATTGAGACTATACGAAATGGCACCAACTCTCGTGCACTTTGGTTTCTCTGGGAGCGCTCAAAACAGGACGAGACCTATTCAAGCACAACAGCGCACACGTCTCTTCGGGAGCAATATGGTGACGCAATCGCCGATGCGGCCTTGGATGGATGGCGAGCGTTTTGGCGGCTCTACGATCCCCCCCTTCCCCACGAGCGCGAGCCACGTAACACATCGCCAAGTGGCGTCATTCTTGGTCTCACCGGCCTATCCCATGATATTCAGGCGGGACTTGATGTCGCAAATCTTGAAGAGACGCTCATCGCCAGAGCGATCCGCTATGCGGCATGTGAACTAAACGGCTTTCCCGACTGGATGGGAGGGCTTGCGGAGGCCCATCCAAAGGTCGTCGCTCAGACTTTGGAAACAGCCATCTCTGCCGATTACGAGCACCCGGATACCGGCACACTAATCAACGACGTCCTGGCAAAACTCCCGCGCTCTCACCATTCCGTTCGGTTCGCGTGCGCGCCCGTGCTCTCCCGTCTGCTTGGCGTGAAAGATCCACCAAGGGTGGAGGCACTGATTGCGACACTCTCGACGCTCCTCACGACCGAGGGTGTGGATGTCGCGATAGTTGATGCAATAGTTGAGAGTCGCTGCCGCGCTGTGCTCAAAAATAGAAGCCGGTTCGCTGTTTGGTGGTGCGCCTGGGTTGATCGGGATGGCGATTCAGCCCTCGACTTCCTTGAGAGAATACTGTGCGAGCCATCCCATGGCGATGGATATGGCTTGATCGAAGAGATTTGCAATTTTATTCACGAATGTCATGAATGTTTTGCCTTAATGCCAATAGCTGCGTTCAAAAAAGTTGGCACCCTGGTTAGATTGATACCGCTGGTGTACGAGTACATTGACCCGGCCGGTGATATACATCATGAAGGTGCGTACTCTCCTGGTCCACGAGACAACGCTCAAACGGTTCGCAGCCACCTTATTACGTGGCTCGCCGACATTCCGGGCACGGAATCAACGACTGCTCTGCGCAAAGTCGCAGAGGACCCACGAATGGGAGGCTTCCGTGACTGGATCCTTCATAGAGCTGACCAACGGCTGGTTGCAGACCTGAGCACGACAACTCCCAGCGTGGCCGACGCTCTCATTGGGCTCTTCAAACAATTTGGTCTCGATGCCATAAACAACCTAGGTCCCTTGAGTCACGAAAAGATGACAAAAATACACGTTGGAATAATTACAATGAAGGAAGAGGAATACACGGCCCTCCTCGAAAAGCTCAAGCCCTCGTCAACCAGAGCAGGGGGAAATCGAGACTACGATATTGCTGAAATTCAAACCCCCAATGGACTCTGCCGTGTCGCCATCACGCGATGTGCCCAACAAGGCAATACATATGCACAGACTGCTGCGGCAGAGATGTTGGCTGACCTGTCGCCTGCTTTCATGTTAGTCGTCGGCATCGGCGGTGGTGTGCCTACGCCAGATTTTTGCCTTGGCGACGTTGTTGTTTCCAGCTACATCCAAGACGTGACGCTAGAGGATACAGGCACAGACGACGACTCTAGGCGATTCGATGCACTAGGTGGGCCGTTGCATCCAGCGGCTAGTCGCATTATCGAGCGGCTACGCGCGATTGAGCTAGATCCTCGCAACAAAGATTGGAATAGCGCTGTCTCGATTGGATCCAAGCGCCCAGGGTTAGACGGCAAAGCCACAACTGATGATGGGGCATGGAACGCTGACATTTCCGATGCGCTCGCGCGGCACGCAAAGCGGGATGCTCCGATGTCTACCGCGAGAAAGATTGCGTCGAGCGATCGACTCGTCAAGAATCCGGATCTAGTCAAGACATGGCGTACAGTGTCGAAAGGTGTGGTGGTAGTTGAGATGGAGAGCACAGGCGTCTCTCTTCTGTGCCAACGCAACAACATCCCTGTTCTGGTGATTCGTGGCATTAGTGACATTGTCGGATGGAAGCGTGATGAGGCATGGACAGTATATGCTTGTCACACGGCGGCTGCATTCACGCGCATGTTGATCGGAGCTGGTCTCTTCTGCTCCGAGAGTCCTTGATTCGAATTTTCCTAGCCCGTGCCGCACAGTGCTGAGTTCAAAGCCGCCACGAGGTCATCTAGACGGAGGGCTCCTACACGGCAGTGGATTGGCCTCTCTACTAGCTGTTCAAGGGGGCCTAAGTTCAGACAAGAAAGCCCTCTTCCGGGAGGGCACAGGCGACTACCTCTCCGCCGTCACTACGGGCAAGGGCACCCAAGTCCATGTCTGCCGACAGTGCTGCCACTGCTAGGACTGGAGACAAGCAGGACACGGTCGGAAAGTTCAGCGAGCGACCGCCAGCCACGGGCGGCGTCCCCGCGACGCACCCGGTCGCTCGTCCGCCGTCGCACCTCCTCCGCGCCGAGGCCGCGTCGGTAGTGGCCGTTGCGTGCGTCCTGCCGGCCCTCGACGCGCTCGAAGCGGCCGGCGCCCATCAGCCGGTCCACCTCCTCCTCAAGCAGTACGGTAAGAGTCATGTGACGGCCTGGAGGAACAGCGCGCGCAGGTCCGCACCCACCTCCTCTTGGGTGGGCGGGACAAACTCGGTAGCCTTCTTCACGGGGAACTCCTTGGGCCTGCCCTGGCCGGGAGGTTTCGGTGGTTGGGTTCACCGAGGAGCTTCCCCGCTCCTTGCTGGCTCCGCGAAATCTCGGAGCCGGCCTGCTACACACTTATAGGGACACTTCCCCCGCCCCCCCAGCGGCTGCCTCAGGCAAGAGGAGCGGCGAAGTGAGGAAGGGAAGGTCATGCAGGGTCCAAGGCCCAGGTACCTTCCTCCCACCGCTTCAAGGCCTGCTGCGCCTCGAATGGGACCATCCCCTCGCCCTTGGCGGCCTCTTCCAGAACCGCCTTGGCCTCCGCCGTACGATGGCGGAGCAGGCAGGCCGCTGCTGTGACCCGGACATCCATGCGCGGGTGTTTCAAAAGAGCGGCAAGTGCATCTCGTCCAGCATCTCCATGGGTCCGGATCTTGTCGAACGCGGCTCCGTACCTCTTGGCATGCTTGTTCCCCGTCTTTGCATCCCCCCGCCAGATGGCATCGGTCTGCGCAGCCACATTCTCGGCGAACTGCTCGACGAGATCCTCCAACTTCATTACCAGACCCCCTTCGTGACGTTCTCAATCGCCATAAGCCCAAACTTGCGCTGGGCCTCGTACGACTGGGTGCTCAACCATTGTCGTACGGTCAGGCTCCTCGAACCGGTGATGTTCCAGCGAATGGACGAGTAGAGCGCGCTGATGCGGGTGTGCAGCCCTTCTTCCAGGGGGATGACGTTCTCGGTGTTGTGCAGCGCATGAGGCCCGAATCGCTTCACGTTACCGGGTGTCTGCTCGACGATGTGGTGCCACTGCTTTCCGGGGCCGGCTGCCCCCAAAGCACTCTTGAGGCCGCTGAACGAGCCCCAGGACCTGGAGCCGACAGGACCGACTCCCGCTGCGGCTCCTCTCACTCCCTGGGCCGTCATGGCGACCGCCGTTGCAGGCAGGGAGACGATGACGGTGCTCCCTTCAACGGCTACCGCACTCACCTGCCCCACGTTCGCAAGGCTGATGCCCACCCGTGAGGCCCCGGCCGCCGCGGCCTCCGTGAAGCGGGGCAGCATCGACAGCCGCGAGGCCAGCCACGCGGCGCCCCCGGCCATGCCATGGCTCACCACCACGGTGACCGCCAGCACGAAGACACGCGCCACCTCTGGCCCCACCCGGTGGGCGAAGCGCTGGCCGGCCTGCTCCAGTTCCACCCACGCCGCCGCACGGTCCGTGGCCCCCTTCAGCTCCCGGCTCGCGTCCACCACCTCCAGGAACGTCTCCACTCCCAGGTAGATGAGCAGGACCGCCGAGACGATGGCCGCCGCCTTGGTGAACACCGGCTCGGGATTGGCCGCCAACACGGCCCAGGTGATGAGGCCCGTGGCGATGACGGTGTAGAAGAGCTGGGGCGCCAGCGTCTCCTCCACCGCCCGGGCGATGCTCTCCTTGAGGGGCTCCAGCGACAGGCCCAGGGCCACGCCCAGCCTGTCCCACTCGCCCAGGCCTATTCCGTCGTCGAGCAGGGAGAGGCAGGAGTCCCTGCGCTGGCCCGGCTCGCAGAGGCCGCCGAAGCTCTTGCGCATCAGGCGCCGCCACCGAGTGTCCACATCGCGGCCGGAGTGGGAGGCGCGCACCAGCCAGCCTTGCTGAGGAGCCCGGAGCGTCAGGGGCACCTCCAGCACCAGCCGCCCCAGCGCCTCCTCGAAGGCTTCCGCGTCCACCTTCACGGCCTTGCGCGAGGAGGACGGCCTGTACTCCAGGGGAGCGCCCCGCCCCGTGTCGAGGCGGACGACAGGTGGGGTGGCGCACGCACTGAGCAGGGCGAGCAGTAGGGCCGTGACGCCCATACGGGTTGCCATGAGACGCCTTCCAGCACGAGGAGGACTCCAGTCTACGGGAAGGCCCCCAGGAATGCTGGGGCTCCGTACTGGCCGAGCATGAGGAGGCCCGCCTCCCGCATCGCATGGGAACGAGAAGAAGCTCCCACGGCCGCGCGGCTCCGGTGCCCTCCTCCAGCACCTCGCTTGCCAGCCGGGCGTCAGGCTCACGGCCGAACAGAGCCACGCGGCCTGGGCCTCGTTCCCGTTGCGCGGGTCCGGTCGCCTGCTATAAACCGCTCCGCGGCCGACCCCGTAGCTCAGTTGGATAGAGCGGCGGTTTCCTAAACCGCAGGCCACAGGTTCGATTCCTGTCGGGGTCATCGCCCTGCTTCCCAAGTCCGCGGAAGCAGGGCGTTTTTCTGTCCGGTGACGCTCAGGCGCGTTCGCTGGATTGGGTACCAGGAGTAGGCTCCGGAGGCCATGCGCTTCCAATGGTCCGTGCTCGCGCGGTCCTCTGTCGCCGCCTCCGAGCCCGGCGCGGCGTCACCGTGAGCGTCGGGCCAACAGAGCCGCATCCCAACGGAGTCCCATGCCCCACTTCCGAATCGAAACCGTGCGGGACGACGCCACCCTCCAGCAATGGGTGGACGTGGTGGATGCCGTGGACGTGTGGGGTGTGCCCTCATTCGAGGATGCGCGCTACCTGCGCGAGACCCAGGTGGGCCGCGTGGACTACGTGCTGAGGCGTGATGGCGTCCCGGTGGGCGCCGCGTTCGTCCGACCTCCCGCCGGGGGGAGCGGCGGGACCTGTGCGGTGGCCGGCCTGTGGGTGCGCCGTGAGCACCGGTGTCAGGGTCTGGGCTCGGAGCTGCACCGCACCCTGTCCGCCCACGCGCGCGGGTTCGGAATGACGGAGCTGGAGGTGGAGGCCTACGAGTCCCAGGAGGACGCGCTGCGCTACCTGGGCCGCCGCGGCTACCGGGAGGTGGCCCGGCACACCGAGCTGGTGCTGGAGCTGGAGGGCCTTCCCCTGCCCCAAGTGCGCCCTCCGGAGGGCGTGCGCATCGTCCCGCGGACCGGAAGGGACGACCTGCTCCCCGGCATGTACCGGGTGGCGTTGGAGGCCATCCCCGACATGCCCGTGGACGCGGCGGACGACGTGGGCACCTTCGAGGACTGGCGCGCCTCCGACATCGACCGGCCCATCCACACGCCGGACCTGACCTTCGTCGCGCTGCACGGAGACGAGGTGGTGGGCTACGCGGTGCTGCAACGGGGCCGGAACGGAGTGGCCTTCCACAGCCTCACGGGCGTGAAGCGTGCCTGGCGTGGGCGCGGCATCGCGAGCGCACTCAAGCGGGCCCAGATCGGCGGCGCCATCCAGGCCGGTTTCAAGCGGCTGGTGACGGAGAACGTCCTGGAGAACGCCCCCATCCGTCACCTCAACGAGGTGATGGGCTACCGGCCCCTGCCGGGCGCCGTCGTCTTCCGCGGCCCGATGTGACCCGAGACGTGCGAGTGCTCAGCGCTTGTTCGCCTCGATGATGCAGGTCCCGCCCGCCGTGGGGGTGATGCCCCGCAGCTCCCAGGAGGCCGTGCCCAGCAGCGCGCCAAACTCCCGGGCCGTGCGCTCGCGCCCGTCCACGAGCACCAGCATGTTGAGGTCCATCAACGGCACGGGCGAGGGCGTGCCGGCCTCCGGCATCACCATTTCCAGCACGAAGAGCCGGGCGCCCTCCGGCGCCGCCTGGTGGAGCTGGCGCAGCAGGGTGGTGGAGGAGCCGTCATCCCAGTCATGGAGGACGTGCTTGAGCAGGTAGGCGTCCGCGGACGGGAGGTGGGATTCGAAGAAGCTGCCTCCCACCAGCGCTACCCTGCCCGAGAGCCCCGCCGCCTCGAGCGGGGCCTTCGCGCCTTCGATGACGTGCGGCAGGTCGAAGAGCGTACCCCGGCAGGAGGGATGGGCCTGGAGCACCTGCGCCAGCAGCGCCCCCTGGCTCCCTCCGATGTCCGCGACATGGGGGAAGCGTGAGAAGTCGACAAGGCGCGTCAGCTCACCGCCCACCATGCTGGAGAGGTTGCTCATGGCCTGGGAGAACTGAGCGCCCTCGTCCGGTTCGCGCGCGAAGTGCTCCCAGATGTCCATGCCCAGCGCGGCGCGCGCGGTGGAGCGGCCGGTGCGAATCGCCTCGGCGAGCTGGCCCCAGGGCAGCCAGTGCGCGCTGTCACAGCTGGCAATGGCCAGGGAGCGCAGCGAGAAGGGGACGTCCGAGCGCAGGCCTTCGCCCATGGGCGTCAGGGCGAAGGCGCGGGGCGAGACCTCCTGGACGATGCCCGCGGTGACACCGCCACGCAGCAGCCGGAACAGGCCATCCGCGCTGATGCCCAGCTCGCTGGCCATGTCATCACTGGCGCGTGCTCCGCCCGTGAGCAGGTCCGCGATTCCCAGGCGGGCGGCCGTGCCGATGATCTGGGTGACCCAGTAGCCACCGATTCGCTCATACAGCTGCCGTGTGAGCAGGCTATCGCGTTCGGCAAGGTCCGAGAGAGAAGCCGCGATGAGGGTCGTTCCCGTGATGGACATGTCAGCCCCGGACGCTCAGCCCACGCGCCGCCGCAGCGGCATCGTCAGGCACCGCACGCTCCCATTGCCGCGCTCGAGCGCTTCGACCTCCACGCTGGCGACCTCAATCCCGAAGTCCCTCGCCAGCGGGCGCAGGTGGGGCGCGACGCCCTCCGAGGCGAGAATCAGCCGTGGCCCCAGGTAGATGTAGTTGGACAGGAACGGGTGCGTGCTCCCCGGCTCGAACGCGAGCACGCGCTGTCCCCGCTGCGCGAAGTAGCCCTCGAACGACTCCCAGCGGGGCGGCTGCCCGCGGACGCACACGCGCAGGGGGCAGTGACGCAGGAAGGCACGAGCCACGACGGCCTCCGGGCCCAGCACGTTGAAGGCGAGGTCCAGGTGGATGATGCCCAGGCTCTCGGGAATGCGGACGACCGCCACCTCCTCGAACCCGGCGCCCCAGGCCACCTCCACGAAGTCCTGCACCGACTGCTGGTCGCTGCGCAGCCCCACGTTGACGAGCAGCCGCCCCTGACCGAGCAGGAACACATCCCCGAACTCGACCCGGGCCGAAGCCGCCCACGCCGCGTCTTCCGCTGGCTGCCCCATCAACCGGGACAGCGCCCCATGCGCCACGTCGAACTCGGCCACCCTCGCGGGGAACGCCGCCGTCCCCCGGACGAGCCGCGAGCCCAGCGCCACCGCCGTGTCACGGACGAACACCCTGTTGACCGAGGTGTCACTGACGGCCCGGTCCGCCGGTGACAAGAAGTCGCCCAGGTCCACCGTCTTGCAGCCGAATGACTCCAGCGTCTCGCGCAGCCGGCCGAAGGCCTCGTCCGCCGCCGCTCGAGTCACGACCTGGGAGAAGCCCACCGCGGCGGCCTCTTCCGGTGTCGCGACGTCCAGCTCCGCGGGCCGGAACACCACCACGCTGTCCAGCTGGCCGCCTTCGGACCAGCACTCGACTTCACCTGACGCCATCAATTCGCACCTGCTACGCATGCATGGGCTGGATCGCGGTTTACGGATTGTGATAATAAAGTAATATTACAACTTAATCAATAAATTCAGACCTTGACATCCTCCGCCCGTCCACCCCTTGAACCTGCCTCTCGTCCCACCCGTACCGTCGAGGAAATCGTGGCGTGGCTCGTCGCCGCGGTGGCCGAGGCGGCGGACCTCCCGCCCGCGGAGGTGGAGCTCGACGAGCCCTTCGTCACCTACGGCCTCACCTCCAAGGAGGCGGTCTTCCTCACGGGAGACCTGGCGGACTGGCTGGAGCATGACGTCTCCCCCACCGCCCTGTGGGAGCACCCGACCATCGACGCGCTGAGCCGGTACCTGGCCGGACGGCTCGCGCCGCCCGCCCCCGCGCCCCAGGTCCCGGCTCCGGAGGTGGAGGCCGCGGAGGACGTCATCGTCGTCACCGCGGTGTCGTGCCGCTTCCCGGGAGCCCCCTCGCCCGAGGCGTACTGGGCGCTGCTCCAGCGCGGAGGTGACGCCATCACCGAGGTGCCCCCGGGCCGCTGGGACGCGCGGCGCTTCTACCGCGCCGAGCCGGGCACGCCCGGGACGATGAACACCCGCTGGGGCGGCTTCGTGGAGGGGATTGACGCGTTCGACCCGCTGTTCTTCGGCATCTCCCCCCGAGAGGCGAGCCGGATGGACCCGCAGCAGCGGCTGCTGCTGGAGGTCGCCTGGGAGGCGCTGGAGCGCGGGGGGCAGGCGCCGCGAGCCCTCCAGGGCAGCCGCACCGGCGTGTTCGTGGGAATCAGCACCAACGACTACTCGCAGCGGCAGTTCGGCGACCACGCCCTGCTGGATGCGTACGCGGGCACGGGCAATGCCCACAGCATCGCGGCCAACCGCCTCTCCTATCTGCTGGGCCTGCGGGGGCCGAGCATGGCGGTGGACACCGCGTGCTCCTCCTCGCTCGTCGCCGTGCACCTGGCCTGTCAGAGCCTCCGGGCCCGTGAGTGCGACCTCGCGCTCGCCGGCGGGGTGAATGCCATCCTGACGCCGGAGCTCACCATCGCCTTCTCCCAGGCGGGGATGATGGCGAGCGACGGCCGCT
The DNA here is from genome assembly GCF_020037125.1 of Myxococcus sp. RHSTA-1-4. GTDB lineage: Bacteria > Myxococcota > Myxococcia > Myxococcales > Myxococcaceae > Myxococcus. Next base: position 66,740 of record NZ_JAIQDG010000013.1, on the reverse strand, counting down.
GCAAGAGCTTCGACGCCGCGGCGGATGGCTACGTGCGCTCCGAGGGCTGCGGCGTCGTCGTGCTCAAGCGGCTGAAGGACGCGCTCGCCGCGGGCGACCCCATCCTCGCCGTCCTCCACGGCTCGGCGGTGAATCATGACGGCCTCAGCAACGGCCTCACCGCGCCGAGCGGCGCCGCGCAGCAGGACGTCATCCGCCAGGCACTGCGGCAGGCGCGGCTGTCCCCCACGAGCATCGGCTACGTCGAGGCGCACGGCACGGGGACGCCGCTGGGCGACCCCATCGAGGTCGACGCGCTCAAGGAGGTCCTGTCCGAGGGGCGCGAGCCCTCGCGGCGCTGCTTCATCGGGTCCGCGAAGAGCAACCTCGGCCACCTGGAAGCAGCCGCCGGTATCGCCGGGCTGGTGAAGGCCGTCCTGGCGTTGCAGCACGGTGAGGTTCCTCCGCAGGTCCACTTCCGCCAGCTCAATCCACACATCGCGCTGGAGCAGACGGCCTTCCGGATTCCGACGAGGCCCGAGCCCTGGCCGCAACCGCCGGGTGCGCGGTACGCGGGTGTCAGCGCCTTCGGCTTCGGCGGCACCAACGCCCACGTCATCCTCGGCGAGCCTCCCGCGCGCGTGCCAGCGCCCGCGCGTGCACCGGAGCGCGCCTTCCACCTGCTGGTGCTGTCCGCCCGGAGCGATCCGGCGTTGCGCGCCCTGGCGCTCCGCTACCGGGAGCTGCTCGCCTCCGAGTCCGCGCCCCCGCTGGCGGAGCTGTGCTTCACCGCCGCGACGGGGCGCAACCACTGGCCCCACCGGGTCGCCGCGGTGGCGGGCTCGCGCGAGGAGATGGTGGAGCGGCTCGACGCGTTCCTCCAGGGCCGCTCCGTCCCCGGCCTGCACCATGGCGAGGCGCGGCGCGAGGCGCCTCCCCGCGTCGTCTTCCTCTTCCCCGGCCAGGGCTCCCAGTACCCCGGCATGGCGCGCCAGCTCCACGACAGCGCGCCCGTCTTCCGCGAGGCGCTCGAGCGCTGTGACACGCTGTTGCGCCCGCACCTCGACGTGCCGCTGCTGTCCCTCCTCTTCCCCGGCCCCGGCGAAGACGAAGCACGGGTCCACCAGACGCGCTACACCCAGCCCGCCCTCTTCGCGGTGGGCCAGGCCCTGGCGGAGCTGTGGCGCTCGTGGGGCGTGAAGCCGGATGCCGTCCTGGGGCACAGCGTGGGTGAGTACGCCGCCGCGCACGTGGCCGGAGTGCTCGGGCTCGAGGACGCGCTGCGCCTGCTGGCGCTCCGCGGACGCCTCATCCAGGCGCTGCCCCAGGACGGGGCCATGGCCGCCATCATGGCGGACGAGGCGACGGTCCGCTCCGCGCTGGAGCCCGAGCGCGCGGTGGAGGTCGCCGCCGTCAACGGCCCCCACCATGTCGTCATCTCCGGAGAGCGGCACGCGGTGGAGCGCGTGGTCCGGGCGCTGGAGGCCCGGGGCGTGGAGGCCCGCCCGCTCAACGTGTCGCATGCCTTCCACTCCCCGCTGATGGAGCCCATGCTCGACGACTTCGAGCGGGCCGCCGCCATCACCTCGTTCCAGCCGCCCCGCCTGCCCGTCATCTCCAACCTCACCGGAGCGCCGCTGGCCTCGGCCCCCACCGCGCGCGACTGGCGGCGCCACGTGCGCGAGCCCGTCCAGTTCTTCCGGAGCATCCAGCGCGCGGCCCATCAGGGGCCCTCGCTGTTCGTCGAGCTGGGGCCGCACGACACGCTGCTGGGCATGGCGAGGCGCTGCCTCCCCGACGGCGCCGCGGAGTGGCTCCCCAGCTTGAAGAAGCAGCGCGACGCCTGGGAGACGCTCCTGGGCACCCTGGGCGTCCTCTACGTCCGGGGCGTCACGGTGGACTGGAACGCGGTCCACGCGGGCCACACGGCGCCGCGGGTGCTGCTTCCGACCTATCCCTTCGAGCGGCAGCGCTATTGGCTCGAGACAACGACACCGACGATGGACACCCAGGCACCCGTGACTGCTACCCGACAGGAACGCTTCCTGAACGAGCTCCGCGCCCTGCTGGCCCGGCTGCTCCAGATGCCTCCCGAGAAGATTGGCTCGCACGTCTCCTTCCTGGAGCTCGGCGCCGACTCCGTCGTCCTGATGGACGCGGCCCGGGCCGTGGAGAAGCGGTTCGGCCTCAAGCTGTCCATGCGCCAGCTCTTCGAGGAGCTGACGACGCTGGATGCCATGGCCCGTCACCTGGACCTCACCGTCCCCGCTGATGCCCCGCTCGGCGAGGCGGCGCCTTCCGCCGGGAGCACCGCCGTGTCCGCGCCCGCGGTGGCGCCCCTCCTCCCCGTGGCGGCCACGCCCGGCGGTGAGGGCCTGGAGCAGGTCGTGAAGTTGCAGCTCCAGCTCATGGCCCAGCAGCTCGCGCTGCTTGGTGGACGGAGCGGGACGGTGGCCACGGCCACCAGCGCTCCGGCGCTTCCGGCCCCCGTGGCGGCTCCGGCGCCCCGGCCCGCGCCTTCGCCGGGTGCCCAGTCCCCCTTCGCCTCGGGCCCGAAGAAGGGCACGCCCGAACGCGAGCTGACGCCCACGCAGCGGCGCCACGTGGATGCGCTCGTCACCCGTCACGCGCAGCGGACGCGGAGCTCCAAGCAGCACGCCATCCGCCACCGCGCGCAGTGGAGCGACCTGCGCTGGCTGATGAACTTCCGCGCGGAGCTCAAGGAGGTCTGCTACCCCATCGTCAGCACCCGCTCGCGGGACGCACGGTTCTGGGACGCGGACGGCAACGAGTTCATCGACCTCTCCATGGGCTTCGGCGTGCACCTGTTCGGGCACCACCCGTCCTTCATCGTGGAGGCGCTGCGCGAGCGGCTGGAGCAGGGCATGGAGGTCGGCCCGCAGTCGGACCTCGCCGGCCGGGCGGCGGAGCTCATTTGCGAGCTCACCGGAATGAAGCGCGTCACCTTCTGCAACTCCGGCACGGAGGCGGTGATGACGGCACTCCGGCTGGCCCGCGCGGCGACGGGACGCTCGAAGATCGTGATGTTCACCGGCTCCTACCATGGCCACTCCGACGGAACGCTGGTCGTCGGGCGCATGGTGGACGGCGTCCCGCAGTCGCTCCCCATGGCCGCGGGTGTCACGGAGAAGGTCGCCGAGGACGTCATCGTGCTGCCCTACGGCGAGGACCGGTCGCTCGACGTCATCCGCGAGCATCTGGACGAGCTGGCGGTCGTCGTGGTCGAGCCGGTGCAGAGCCGCCGCCCCAACCTCCAGCCCCGCGCCTTCCTCCAGTCCCTGCGCGAGATGACGCGCGCGGCGGGCGTGCCCCTCATGTTCGACGAGGTCATCACCGGCTTCCGCCTCCACCCCGGCGGCGCGCAGGCGTGGCTGGGCATCGAGGCCGACCTCGTGACCTACGGGAAGGTCGTGGGCGGCGGCATGCCCATTGGCGTCGTGGCGGACCGCGGCGGCTTCGTGGACCGCATCGATGGTGGCGACTGGCGCTACGGTGACGACTCGTATCCGGCCGTCGAGACGACCTTCGCCGCCGGCACGTTCTGCAAGCACCCGCTGACCATGGCGACGATGGTCGCCACCCTCGCCCACCTGAAGCACGAGGGCCCCGCCCTCCAGGAGCGCCTCAACCAGCGGGCCGCCCGCCTGGTGGAGCGCATCAACGAGGTCTTCCAGCGCGCACAGGCCCCCGTGGAGATGGTCCACGGCGGCTCGGTGATGCGGTTCAACGTGGCGGGCAACTCCAGCTACCTCTTCCAGCCGCTGGAGATGGACCTCTTCTACTGCCACCTCCGCGACCGCGGCATCTACATCTGGGAGGGGCGCACCTGCATGCTCTCCACCGCGCACGGCGACGCGGAGCTCGACGCCATCGTCCGCGCGGTGGCCGACAGCGTCGCGGAGATGCAGGCGGGAGGCTTCTGGCCCCGTCCCCAGCCGGGCCCCGGCCTGGAGCTTCCGAGCCTCCCCGCCCCCAACGCGGTGGAGCAGACCCTGCCGCTGACGGAGGCGCAGCGGCAGCTCTGGATCCTCTCCCGCACGAACGAGGGCGGCTCCATCGCCTACAACCTGTCCATGAGTCTCCGGTTGGAGGGGGACCTGCGCGCCGACGTGCTGCGGCGGGCCTTGCAGCACGTCGTGGACCGCCACGAGGCGCTGCGCATCCGCATCGGCGAGGACGGTGAGCGGCAGCACGTCCTCCCCACGCTCTCCGTGGACCTGCCGGTGCTCGACCTGTCCGCGCTGTCTCCTCCGGCGCGGGCCGCCAGCCTCTCCGGCTGGTACTCGCGGGAGAGCGCCACCGCGTTCGACCTGCACCGAGGCCCGCTGCTCCGCGCCCACCTGCTGAAGCTGGATGCACGGGAGCACCTGCTGGTGCTGAGCACGCACCACGTCGTCGTGGATGGCTGGTCCCTGGGCGTCGTCCTCCAGGAGGTGGCGGCGGCCTACTCCGCGCTCGTGGACGGGGCCTCCCCGTCCCTGCCCTCCGTGAAGCAGTTCGGCGACTACGTCCGCTGGCTCCGCTCGCTGGAGTCCACGGAGGAGCTGGCGGCACACGAGCGCTACTGGCTGGAGCAGCGCGTGGAGCGGCTCCCCGCCATCGAGCTGCCCATCGACCATCCCCGCCCCGCGGCGCGGCGCTTCCGGGGCGCGCGGGAGACGGTCCGCCTGGACCGCGCCTTCAGCCTGGCACTCCGGGAGCTGGGCCAGCGGCAGCAGGCCACGCCCTTCATGCTGCTGCTCTCCGCCTATTCCCTCTTCCTCCACCGCCTGACGGGACAGGAGGACGTCCTCGTGGGCATCCCCACCGCCGGGCGCGGCCTGGAGGGCAGCGAGGGACTCGTCGGCTACTGCTCGCACCTGCTGCCCATCGCCAGCCACGCACGCGGTGACGAGTCCTTCCCGGAGTACTTCCGGACGCTCAAGCAGGTGCTCCTGTCGGCCTACGAGCACCAGGACTACCCCTTCGCCCGGCTGCTCAACCGGCTGGAGCTGCCGCGCACCGCCAGCCACACCCCGCTCATCAGCGTGACGTTCAACCTGGAGCGCCCGCTGACCGTGCGCGGCATGGGCGGACTGAAGGCGGGCTTCCACCCGCAGCCCGTCGCCTTCGCCGCCTTCGACCTGAGCCTGAACGTGCTCGACGTCGAGGACGGGCTGGTGCTGGACTTCGACTACAACACCGACCTGTTCGAGCCCGCGAGCGTCGCCCGCTTCGCGCGCGGCTTCCGCGCGTTGCTGCGAGGCCTCGTCGCCGACCCGCAACGGGCCCTGCACCGGCTGCCGGTGCTCACCGATGAAGAGCGGCACCAGTTCCTCGTCACCTGGAACCAGCAGCACCTCGTCGCCTACCCGAAGGAGCGCCTCACCCACCAGCTCTTCGAGCAACAGGCGGCGGCCCGGCCCGGCAAGCCGGCGGTGGAGTTCGAGGGACGGCACCTCACCTACGCGGACCTCAACCAGCAGGCCAACCAGCTCGCGCATCACCTGCGCGCGCTCGGCGTCGGCCCCGGCGTGCTGGTGGGCGCGCTCCTGGACCGCACGCCGGAGATGCTCGTCACGCTGCTGGCCATCCTCAAGTCGGGCGGCGCGTACGTGCCGTTGGATCCCGCCAACCCGGAGGAGCGCCTGCGCTTCCTCGTGGAGGACTCGCGGGTGGCCGTGGTCGTCACGCAGACCGCGCTCTCCGAGCGGCTGCCGGCTGGCGGCGCGAAGGTCGTCTGCCTGGACCGTGACACGGCCTCGCTGGCGGCCCGGCCCGTGGAGAACCTGGAGAACCTCGCGGACGCCTCCACGCCCGCCTACGTCATCTACACGTCCGGCTCCACGGGCGAGCCCAAGGGCGTCGCCGTGGGACACGGCGCGTTCGTCGTCCACTGCCAGGACGTCATCCCGCGCTACCGGCACACGGAGCACGACCGCATCCTCCAGTTCGCCTCGTTCAGCTTCGACGCCTCGCTGGAGCAGATCCTCCCGACCTTCATGGCCGGCGCGACGCTGGTGCTGCGCGGCCCTCGGGTGTGGACACCGGAGGAGATGGCGCGGCACCTCGTCGAAGACCGGCTCACGGTGGTGAACTTCCCGACCGCCTACTGGCAGCAGCTCACCCAGCGCTGGGCCGAGGCCCCGCCGGACTTCAGCACCCACTGCCTGCGCCTGGTCATCGTCGGCGGAGACACCGTGCTGGCCGGTGTGCTGGAGCAGTGGCAGCGCGGTCCGCTGGGCTCGGTGCGGCTCCTCAACGCCTACGGCCCCACGGAGACGGTCATCACCGCGACCACCTACGAAGTGCCCGCCCCCTCCAGCGGCCAGAAGCCTCCCGCGCGCATCCCCATCGGCCGCCCGCTCTCCAACCGCGCCTTCTACGTCCTCGACCGACACGGGGGCCCCGTCCCCATTGGCGTGGCGGGAGAGCTCCACATCGGCGGCGAGCTGCTGGCGCTCGGCTATCTCCACCGGCCGGAGCTGAGCGCGCAGCGCTTCGTCGCGGACCCGTTCTCGGACGCGCCCACCGCGCGCCTCTACAAGACGGGGGATGTGGTGCGCTACCTGCCGGATGGAACCCTGGAGTTCCTCGGGCGCACGGACCACCAGGTCAAGGTGCGCGGCTTCCGCATCGAGCTGGGCGAAATCGAGTCCGCCCTCAGCCGGCACCCGGCCCTGCGTGAGGTGGTGGTGACGGTCCGCCAGGAGCCGGTGGACGGCGGAGGCGGCACCGACAAGCGGCTGGTCGCCTACGCCGTGCCTGTCACTCCCGGGAGCGTCACGCCCGCCGGCCTGCGCCAGTTCCTCCTCGAGACGCTGCCGGGCTACATGGTGCCGGCCTTCTTCGTCCTCCTGGACGCCCTGCCCCTCACGCCGAGCGGCAAGCTGGACCGTCAGGCGCTCCCCGCCCCGGACCCGGCGGCGAGCGCGACCCTGCGCCCCTTCGTCGCGCCGCGCACACCCACCGAGCAGACGCTCGCGGAGGCCTGGATGAAGGCCCTGCGCGTGCCGCGTGTGGGCATCCACGACGACTTCTTCGAGCTGGGCGGAGACTCGCTGCTGGCCACCCAGGTGGCCTCGCGCCTCCGGGACACGCTCCAGGTGGAGGTGCCCCTGGAGCGCCTCTTCAAGGCCACCACCATCGCCGGACTGGCGGAGCACGTGGACACCCTGCTCTGGGCGGCGCGGCCGCAGGCGGGTGACGCCGCTCGCGAGGAGGGAGAGCTGTGAGCCCCTCCATGCGTCCCATCGACGAGCTGATGAGCCACCTGCGCAAGCTGGACGTGCGGCTGTGGCTGGAGGGCGAGCGCCTGCGCTTCAGCGCACCGCCGGGCGCGATGACGCCGGAGCTCCAGGGCGAGCTGAAGTCGCGCAAGGAGGAGGTCATCGCGTTCCTCCAGCAGGCCGCGGAGTCCCTGCGGAGTGCCACGGAGGTCATCCCTCCCTGTTCCCGTGACGAGGCGCTGCCACTGTCCTCGGGCCAGCAGCGGCTGTGGTTCCTGGAGCAGCTCGAAGGGCCGAGTGGCGCCTACAACATGCCCGCGGCCCTGCGCCTCGTGGGCGCGCTGGACTCGGATGCCCTGCTGCGCGGCCTCGACGCGATTGTGCGGCGCCACGAGGTGCTGCGAACGCGCTACGCCCTTGAAGGGGGACGGCCCGTCCAGCGCATCCTGCCCGACGCGTCCGTGCCGGTCTCTCGGGTGGACCTGGAGCCGCTGCCCTCCGAGGAGCGGCGCGCGCGGGTCCAGCATCTCGCGGCCGAGGAGGCGCGCAGGCCGTTCGACCTGACGAAGGACCTGCCGCTGCGCGCATGCCTGCTCCGGCTGGGTGAGCGCGAGCACGTGCTGCTGCTCACGCTGCATCACATCGCCAGCGACGGCTGGTCCCTGGGCGTGCTGATGCGGGAGCTGGCCGCGCACTATCAGGCCTTCACCGCCGGCGGGGAGGCCTCCCTGCCGGCGCTGCCCATCCAGTACGCGGACTACGCCCGGTGGCAGCAGCAGCGCTCGGACAGTGGAGCCCTGAAGCCGCACGTCGCATGGTGGCGCGAGCACCTCGCAGGCGCCCCGGCCCTGCTCGAGCTGCCCACGGACCGCCCCCGGCCCGCGGCGCAGCGCTTCCTCGGGGCCACGCGGCGCTTCACCGTCCCTCCGGCCCTCACCGCCCGTCTCAAGCAGCGTGCCCGCGAGGCGGAGGCCACGCTGTTCATGACGCTGCTGGCCGCGTTCGGCGTGCTGCTCTCCCGCTACAGCCGCCAGCGTGACGTCGTGGTGGGCTCGCCCATCGCCAACCGGCTCCCCCAGACGGAGCCGCTCATCGGCCTCTTCGTCAACACGCTTCCGCTGCGCGTCTCCACCGAGCGGGACCCGTCCTTCTCGGAGCTGCTGCGCGAGGTGCGCCGCGACACGCTCGCGGCCTACACCCACCAGGCGGTGCCCTTCGAGCAGCTCGTCGAGGCGCTCCAGCCGGCCCGGGACTTGAGCTACCAGCCGCTCTTCCAGGTGCTGTTCACCCTCCAGAACACGCCCACGGCCCCACTGGCCCTGCCCGGGCTGTCCATGGAGCTGCTGGAGGTCGAGAGCGGGACGTCGCAGTTCGACCTGTCGCTGTCGATGGCGGAGACGGACCAGGGCCTCGCCAGCGAGCTGACCTACAACACCGACCTGTTCGACGAGGCGACCGCCTCGCGGATGGTGGACCACCTGCTGTGCCTGCTGGCCCAGGTGGCGGAGACGCCGGAGCGCGCCGTCTCGCGGCTGCCCCTGCTGTCCGAGGCGGAGCGGAACACCCTGTTGCGCGAGTGGAACGACACCGCCGTCGAGCTCCCCGCGCCGCACACCCTGCACGGCCTGTTCGAGGCCCAGGCCACGCGCCGCCCGGACGCCACCGCCGCCCGCTTCGAGTCCCAGTCCCTCACCTACGGCGAGCTGGACGCGCGAGCCAACCGGCTGGCGAACCACCTGCGGCACCTGGGCGTGGGCCCCGGACAGCGGGTGGGCCTCTTCCTGGAGCGCGGGCTGGAGCTGCTGGTCGGGCTGCTCGGCATCCTCAAGTCGGGGGCCGCCTATGTCCCGCTCGACCCGATGTATCCGGCACCACGGCTGGCGCACATCCTCGAGGACAGCGGCGTCACGGTGCTGGTGACGGAGCCGGAGCTGGCCACCCGCGCCCCTGCCTGGAGCGGGCGCACCGTCCAGCCCTCCGACGCCGCCGGAGCCTCTTCCGCCGCGGTGGCTGTCCCCGTCACGGGAGCCGGCCTGGCGTACGTGCTCTACACCTCCGGCTCCACGGGCCTGCCCAAGGGCGTGGCCATTCCGCACGAGGCCGCCGCCAACTTCCTGATGTCGATGCGGCGCGAGCCGGGGATGACCGAGCGCGACACGCTGCTCGCGGTGACGACGGTCGCCTTCGACATCTCCGTGCTGGAGCTGTTCCTCCCGCTGAGCGTCGGTGCGTGTGTGGTCATCGCCAGCCAGGAGACGGCGGTGGACGGCACGCGCCTGCTGCCGCTGCTGGCGGCGAGCGGGGCCACGGTGATGCAGGCCACGCCCTCCACGTGGCGCATGCTGCTGTCACTGGGCTGGTCCGGCTCCCCGGCCCTGAAGCTGCTGTGCGGCGGCGAGGCCCTGGCTCCCGAGCTGCTCGCGCCCCTGCGGGCACGCTGCTCGGAGCTGTGGAACATGTACGGCCCCACGGAGACCACCGTGTGGTCCACGGTGGCGCGACTGGAAGCGGAGCGCCCCATCACCCTCGGCCGCCCCATCGCCAACACCCAGGCCTACGTGCTGGACGAGTGGCTCCAGCCGGTGCCTCCCGGCGTGCCAGGCACGCTGTACCTCGGCGGGCTGGGCGTGGCCCGGGGGTACCTGAACCGTCCGGAGCTGACCGCCGAGCGCTTCGTGCCGGACCCGCACGGGGGACGTCCGGGCGCGCGCCTCTACTGCACGGGTGACCTCGCGCGCAGGCGGCCCGACGGCTCGCTCGAGTTCCTCGGGCGGGGCGACGGTCAGGTCAAGCTGCGCGGCCACCGCGTCGAGCTGGGCGAGATTGAAGCGCGTCTGGCCCTGCACCCCGGCGTGGCGGAGACGGCGGTGCGGCTGTGGGAGGCCGCGAGCGGCCCCGAGCTGGTCGCCTACGTCCGGCCCGCCCCCGGCGCCTCTCCTGACGCCCCGGCGCTGCGCGAGCACCTGCGCGCCCACCTCCCCGCGTACATGCTGCCCACGCACTTCGTGGTGCTGGAGTCCTTCCCGAGGACGGCCAACAACAAGCTGGACCGCAAGGCACTCCCGCGTCCCACGCAGGCACAGCGCTCCTCGGCCGGCTACACGGCCCCGCGCACTCCCGATGAGCAGCGCCTCGCGGACATCTGGCGCGAGGTGCTGGGCGTGGAGCGCGTCGGCGTGGACGACGACTTCTTCGCCCTGGGCGGCCACTCGATGAAGGCCGTGCAGGCGCTCGCGCGCGTCCAGGAAGCGTGGCGCGTGGACGTGTCGCTGCGCGTCCTCTTCGAGCACCCCACCCTCGGCGCCATGGCGAAGCACCTGGAGACGTCCCGGCCCGCGGACTCGCGGCCCGCGCCGCCTCCGCTGGTCGCCCGCCCCAGACAGGCCCGCCGCGTCCAGGCGGACTCACGCGCCGAGCTCAACCTGCCGGACCCGCCCTCCAAGCCCGACTAGCGCCGCCGCCCACCTTCCGCCGCCACCTTCCGGGGCCGTCCCCCACACCCTTCCTTTTCCCGAACACCATGACCGCCGAATCCTTCGTCTTCCCAGTCTCGTTCGCGCAGCAGCGGCTGTGGTTCCTCCACCTCCTCCAGCCGGAGAACCCGAGCTACAACATCGCGGGGGCGGTGAGGCTCAGCGGGCAGCTCGACGTCGGCGCGCTCCAGCGCACCTTCGACGCGCTGGTGGAGCGGCACGAATCGCTGCGCACCACGTTCGCCCAGGAGGACGGCAACCCCGTCCAGGTCATCGCGCCGGAGGGCAGCGCGCCCGTCGTGCTCGTGGACCTGAGCGCCAGGCCCGAGGCGGAGCGTGAGGAGCAGGCCCGGCGGCTGGCCACGGAGGAGTGCCGCCGGCCGTTCGACCTGATGCGCGGCCCGCTGCTGCGCCTGCGCCTCTTCCGGCTGGCGCCCACCGAGCACCTCCTGGTGATGACGATGCACCACATCATCTCGGACGGTGGCTCGCTCGGCGTCCTCGTCCACGAGATGTCACGGCTCTACGAGGCGTTCTCCGCCGGCCGCGAGCCGGAGCTGGAGCCGCTCCCCATCCAGTACGCGGACTACACCCAGTGGCAGCGCGAGTGGCTGGAGACGCCCGGGGTGCTGGACGAGCACCTCGCCTATTGGAAGCAGCGGCTCGCCGGCGCGCCCGTGCTGCAGCTCCCCACCGACCGGCCCCGGCCCTCGGTGCAGACGCAGCGGGGCGCGGTGCTGCCCGTCCACCTGCCCTCGGCCCTGGTGGAGGACCTGCGGAAGCTGGGCCAGCGCGAGCGCGCCACCCTCTTCATGACGCTGCTGGCCGCGTGGCAGGGCCTGCTGTCCCGCTACACGCACCAGACGGACATCCTCGTCGGCGCCCCGCAGAACAACCGCACCCGCGTCCAGACGGAGGGGCTGATTGGCTTCTTCGTCAACACGCTGGTGCTGCGCACGGACCTGTCCGGCAACCCCACCTTCCGTGAGCTGCTGGCGCGCGCGAGAGAGGTGCTGCTGGAGGCCCATGCCCACCAGGACCTGCCCTTCGAGCAGCTGATGGACCAGGTCCAACCCGAGCGAAACCTCTCGTACACCCCGCTGTTCCAGACGGCGCTCAACCTCCAGACGATGCTGCCGCGCGAGCTGACGCTCCCGGGACTCGTCCTGAAGACCGTCGACCTCGAGACGGGCACCTCCAAGTTCGACGTCACGCTGGACCTGCAAGAGAGCGCCGACGGGCTGCGCGGCGTCATCGAGTACAACAGCGACCTGTTCGACCGCGCCACCATGGAGCGCTTCCGCGGGCACCTGCTCACGCTGCTCGCGGGCGTCACCGCCAACCCGGACCTGCGGCTGGATGCGTGGCCGCTGCTGACGGAGCCGGAGCGGCAACAGATTCTCGACGTGTGGCCGGCCCTGAAGCCCTTCCCCGGCGCGGACTGCCTGCACCACCGCTTCGAGGAGCAGGCGCGGCGGCGGCCCGACGCCATCGCGGTGGTCAGCGACGGCGAGCGCATCACCTACGCGGAGCTGGACCGCCGCGCCAACCAGCTCGCCCATGCCCTGCTGGAGCGCGGTGTCACGCCGGAGACGCTGGTGGGCCTGTGCGTGGAGCGCTCCGCCGCCACCGTGGTGGGCATCCTCGGCATCCTCAAGGCGGGTGCCGCGTACGTGCCGCTCGACCCGACGTATCCCGCGGACCGGCTGGCCTACATGGTGGCCGACAGCCGCATGCCCGTGGCCATCACCCAGCGCCACCTCGTGGAGCGGCTCCCCGCCGAGGGCGTGTCACTGCTCGTCCTGGAGGACGCCGCCGAGCAGCTCGCGCGGCAGCCCACCACTCCGCCGGGTGTTCCCGTCTCGGGAGACAGCCTCGCGTACGTCATCTACACCTCGGGGTCGACGGGGCGCCCCAAGGGCTCACTGCTGCCGCACGGCAACGTCATGCGCCTCTTCGAGGCGACGGAGGCGTGGTTCCACTTCGACGAGAGCGACGTCTGGACGCTCTTCCACTCGTACGCGTTCGACTTCTCCGTGTGGGAGCTGTGGGGCGCGCTGCTGTACGGCGGCCGGGTGGTGGTGGTGCCCTACCTCACGTCCCGCTCGCCCGACGCCTTCTACCAGTTGCTGCACGACGAGCGCGTCACGGTGCTGAACCAGACGCCCGCCGCGTTCCGCCAGCTCATCCAGGCCGAAGAGCGCCTGGCTCCCGCGGTGCCTCCGCTCTCCCTGCGCTACGTCATCTTCGGCGGTGAGGCGCTGGAGCCGGCCACCCTCGTGCCCTGGTTCAAGCGGCACGGGGACGCGCGGCCCCAGCTCATCAACATGTACGGCATCACCGAGACGACGGTGCATGTCACCTACCGGCCGATGACGGCCGCGGAGGCCTCGCTCACCCAGCAGAGCCCCATTGGCCTCGCCATCCCCGACCTCCAGCTCTACGTGCTGGACGCGAGGATGGAGCCGGTGCCCATCGGCGTCACGGGGGAGATCTACGTCGGCGGCGCGGGACTGGCTCGCGGCTACCTGGGCCAGCCCGGCCTCACCGCGCAGCGCTTCGTGCCCCACCCGTTCAGCCGCCGCCCCGGGGCCCGGCTCTACCGGACGGGAGACCTGGCTCGCTTCACGCCGGATGGACAGCTCGAATACCTGGGCCGCATCGACGACCAGGTGAAGATCCGCGGCTTCCGCATCGAGCTGGGAGAAATCCAGGTCGTCCTCAGCCTGCACCCTGCCGTGCGCGAGGCGCTCGTCCTGGTGCGCGAGGAGACCCCGGGCAACAAGTCCCTGGTGGCGTACCTCGCCACCGGCTCTCAGCCCGCGCCGAGCGTCACCGAGCTGCGCCAGTTCCTGCTGGCCCGGCTCCCGGACTACATGGTGCCGAGCGCCTTTGTCATGCTGGAGCAGTTCCCGCTCACGGCCAACGGCAAGGTGGACCGCAAGGCGCTGCCCGCGCCGTCCCTGGCGCGCTCGGAGCCGGCTCGGTACACCGCCCCACGCAACGACGCGGAGGCCGCCCTGTGCGCCATCTGGGCGGAGGTGCTCGGCGTGCCGCGAGTGGGCATCCACGACAACTTCTTCGCGCTGGGCGGTGACTCCATCCTCAGCATCCGCGTGCTGACGCTCGCGCAGCGCCAGGGCGTGCGCTTCACGTTGCAGCAGCTCTTCCAGCACCAGACGGTGGCCACCCTGCTGGAGGCGGCCGGGGCCTCGGGGGCCCAGCCGGAGCGTGAGGAGTTCCCGCGCACCGAGCCCTTCAGCCTCATCTCCGAGGAAGACCGCGCGAAGCTGCCGCAGGGCATCGAGGACGCATATCCGCTCGCACGCATCCAGGCCGGAATGCTGTACCACATGCAGCTCGCGCCGGACTCGAACATCTACCACAACACGGACAGCTTCCATCTGCGCATGCAGACGCCCGTGGACACGGAGCTGTTCGCTGAGGCGGTGCGGGTCATCGTCGCGCGCCACCCGGTGCTGCGCACGTCGTTCGACCTGACGACGTACAGCGAGCCGCTCCAGCTCGTGCATCGCGAGGCGAAGCTCTCCCTGGAGGTCGTGGACATCCGCCACCTGTCCCACGAGGAGCAGGAGGCCACCATCCGCCAGCTCCTGGAGGACGAGAAGCGCCGCCACTTCGACCTGGCGGTACCGCCGCTGCTGCGCTTCTACATCCACCTGCGCGGTGACCAGTCCTTCCAGTTCACGCTCACCGAGTGCCACGCCATCATCGACGGCTGGAGCCTCCACACCACCCTGGTGGAGATCTTCAACCACCACCACGCCCTGGTGAACGGCCAGCCGCCGCCCCCCGAGCAGCCGGTGAGCCTGACGTACCGCGACTTCGTGGCCATGGAGCGCCGGGCGCTCGTGTCGGAGACCCATCAGCGCTTCTGGAGCGGCCTGCTGGCCGGCGGCTCCGTGATGAAGCTGCCGCGCTGGCGGCGCCCGCTGGCGTCCAACACACCGCGCATCACCACCGTCAAGGTGCCCCTCTCCCGGGAGATTCACGACGGGCTGCTCGCTCTGACGCGCTCGGCGGGAGTGCCCCTGAAGAGCATCCTCGTCGCCTCCCACCTCAAGGTGATGGGCCTGATGAGCGGCCAGGACGACGTCATCACCGGAATGGGCGTCAACAGCCGCCCGGAGGAAGGCGACGGCTCCCGGCTGCGCGGCATCTTCCTCAACACCGTGCCCTTCCGGATGCGGCTGGCCCCGGGAAGCTGGGTGTCGCTGGTCCGGAGCGCGTTCGACGCCGAGCGCGCGCTGTACCCCTTCCGCCGCTACCCCATGGCGGACATCCAGCGGCAGTGGGGCCGCGAGCCCCTCTATGAAGTCATGTTCAACTACATGCACTTCCACGTCCTGCACGAGCTGGCCGGCACGCTCGCGCAGGTGGAGGCGCTGGGCATCATCCGCTCCGAGGGCACCAACGTCACCCTCGCGGTCCACTTCCAGACCGAGCCGCACACCCAGGAGCTGACGCTCGAGCTGGACTACAACGCCGTCGAGCTGGAGCACGCGCAGGTGGAGCAGATTGGCGCCGCCTTCCAGCGCGTGCTGAGCGCGCTGGCCTTCCACGCGGACCAGCCGCACCACACCTCCAGCGCGCTGCCCCCGGAGGAGCAGCGGCGGTTGCTCGTGGAGTGGAACGCCACCGGCGCCCCGTTCCCCTCCGAAGCGACCTTCCGGCAGCTCTTCGAGGCGCGCGCCTCCGCCACTCCGGACGCGCTGGCCGCGGTGGAGGGCTCGCGGACGCTCACCTACGGCGCGCTGGATGCGCGGGCCAACCAGCTCGCCTGGCACCTGCGCTCGCTGGGCGTGGGCCCCGAGCGTCTCGTGGCGCTCTGCATGGACCGCTCCCTCGAATTGCTCATCGGCCTGCTGGGAGCCGTCAAGGCGGGCGCGGCCTGGCTGCCGCTGGACCCGGCCTACCCCGCCGAGCGCCTGGCGTACATGCTGTCGGACTCGCGCGCGGACGTGCTGCTCACCACGAAGGCCCTCGAGCCCGGCCTCGCCTCCACGGGCGTGCGCCGCCTCTGCCTGGACGGGACGCAGGACGTGCTCGCCGGCTCGCCGGTCCACGCGCCTCCCGCGAGCGCGGGCGGTGACGCGCTGGCGTACGTCATCTACACCTCCGGCTCCACGGGCCTGCCGAAGGGCACGCTGGTGACGCAGCGGGGACTCGTCCACTACCTCGACTGGGCGCGGCGGGAGTACCGCGTGACGGAGGGACAGAGCGCCCCGGTGCACACGTCCGTCGCCTTCGACGCCACCCTCACCAGCCTCCTCACTCCGCTGCTCGCGGGTGGCACGGTCCACCTGCTGCCCTCGGGCCGGGAGCTGGAGGCGCTCGCGGAGTCGCTGCGCGCGCACCGGCACGGGCTCGTCAAGCTCACCCCGGCCCACCTCCAGGTGCTGTCCAACCTGCTGCCCGAGCAGGTCCTGGCCGCGCTGGAGGGTACCTTCGTCGTTGGCGGCGAGGCCCTGCCCGCCGCGACGGCGGAGCTGTGGCGGCGTCAGGCGCCCCGGGTCCGTCTGGTCAACGAGTACGGCCCGACGGAGACCGTCGTTGGCTGCTCCATCCACGACGTGAGCGCGGGCGGCGTGGTGGACGGCATCGTCCCCATCGGCCGTCCCATCGCGAACGCGGAGCTGTACGTCCTGGACGCTCAGCTCCAGCCGGTGCCCGTGGGCGTCACGGGCGAGCTGTACATCGGCGGCGTGGGCGTGGCGCGCGGCTACCTGCGCCGCCCGGAGCTCACCGCCGAGCGCTTCGTGCCGGACGCCTTCAGCGGGCGCCCGGGCGCGCGGCTGTACCGCCCGGGAGACCTCGCGCGCTTCCTGCCGGACGGCAACCTGGAGTTCCTCGGCCGCCGCGACGGACAGGTGAAGCTGCGCGGCCACCGCATCGAGCTGGGAGAGGTTGAGGCCACGCTGCGCCAGCACCCGTCCGTCGGCGACGCGGTGGTCCTGGTGCGCGAGGACGTGCCCGGAGACCAGCGCCTCGCGGCCTATGTCGTGCCCCACGCCGGGAAGACGGTGGAGACGGGCGACGTGCGCGCCTTCCTCCAGCAGCGGCTCCCCGGCTACATGGTGCCCTCCGCCTTCATGGTGCTGGAGTCCCTGCCGCTCACCTCCAACGGCAAGGTGGACCGCAAGGCGCTCGCCGCGCCGCCGTCGGAGTCCAGCGGCGGCGTCCAGGGCCCCCGGAACGGCACCGAGGAGCTGGTCGCCAGCATCTGGGCATCCGTGCTGCGCACGAACCGGTTCGGCATCCGCGATGCGTTCTTCGACCTGGGCGGCCACTCGCTGCTCGCCACGCAGGTGGTGTCGCGGGTGCGCGAGGCCTTCGGCGTGGAGCTGCCCATCGCCGCTCTCTTCGAGGACCCCACCGTGGCCGGGCTGGCGGAGCGCATCCAGGCGCTGCGCGCGCGGGCCTCGGGTGAGCCGCCTCCGCCTCCCATCCAGGCCACGCCCCGCGACGGCGAGCTGCCCCTCTCCTTCGCGCAGCAGCGGCTGTGGTTCCTCTACCGCATGGAGCCGGACAGCCCCGTCTACAACATGCCGGCCGTCCTCCGGCTGACGGGAGCGCTCGACACGGAGGTGGTGCGCCGCTGCATGGAGGCGCTGCGCGAGCGCCACGAGAGCCTGCGCACGACGTTCCGGATGAGCGGGCAGATGCCGGTACAGGTCGTCACTCCCGTGGAGCCCGGGGCCCTGGACGTCATCGACCTGACGGAGCTGCCCCCCGAGCGCCGCGAGGAGGAGGCCCGGCGCCGGGTGGACGAGGAGGCCCGCCGTCCGTTCGACCTGGAGCGCGGCCCCGTCTTCCGCTGCACCCTGCTGCGGCTGGATGAACAGGAGCACCTGCTGCTGCTGACGCTGCATCACATCATCGCCGACGGCTGGTCCCTGTCCGTGCTGGTGCGCGAGGTGGCGGCGCTCTACGAGGCCTTCTGCTCCGGCCGGCCATCGCCGCTGCCCGCGCTGCCGGTGCAGTACGCGGACTACGCGCGCTGGCAGCGGGAGTGGCTGTCCGGCCCCGTGCTGGAGCGCCAGACGGCCTACTGGAAGGAGCGGCTCACGGGCGCCCCGCCCTTCCTGGAGCTGCCCACGGACCACCCCCGCCCGCCGGTGCAGACCTTCCGGGGCACCACGCACCAGGGACTGCTCCTGTCCCACGAGGAGGCCGAGGCCCTGCGCACCCTCTGCCGCCGCGAGAGCGCCACGCCCTTCATGGCGGTGATGGCCGCCTTCCAGGTGCTGCTGCACCGCTACACGGGCGAGACGGACCTCGTCGTCGGCACGGACATCGCCAACCGCAACCACCTGGGCACCGAGGGGCTGATTGGCTTCTTCATCAACCAGCTCGTCATGCGCGGAGACCTCGCGGGCGACCCCACCTTCCGCGCGCTGCTCCGCCAGACGCGGCGCACGGCGCTGGACGCCTACGCCCACCAGGACCTCCCCTTCGAGGAGCTCGTCAAGGCGCTCAACCCCGAGCGCAGCGTGGGCTACTCGCCCCTCTTCCAGGTGAAGCTCATCCTCCAGAACGCGCCCGGCTCCGACCTGGAGCTGCCCGGGCTGGTCCTGAAGGAGGAGGCCAGCACCACGAACACCGCCCGGTTCGACATGACGTGGGTCGTCGCCGAGACGGAGCGCGGGCTGGAGTGCCTGTGCGAGTACAGCACCGACCTGTACGAGCAGAGCACCATCTCGCGGATGCGGGAGCACCTGCGGGAGCTGCTGGTGGGCGCCGTGGCGCGGCCCGAGGAGCACGTCTCGCGGCTGCCGCTGCTGCCCGAGCCGGAGCGCCACCGCCTGCTGGTGGAGTGGAACGACACGGCGGCGCCCCTGCCCGAGACGTGCCTCGCCCACCGCCTCTTCGAGGCCCAGGCGGCGCGCACGCCGGACGCGGTGGCCGTCAGCTTCGAGGGCCAGGAGCTCCGCTACCGGGAGCTGGACGCTCGCGCCAACCAGCTCGCGTGGCACCTGCGTGGGCTCGGCGTGGGGCCCGAGGTGCGCGTGGGCCTGTGCATGGAGCGCTCGCTGGAGCTGGTGGTCGGCATCCTCGGCATCCTCAAGGCCGGCGGCGCGTGGCTGCCGCTGGACCCCACGTACCCCATGGCGCGGCTCGGCCTGATGATGCGTGACGCGGGCGCGCCGGTGGTCGTCACCCAGGAGCACCTGGCGGACGAGCTGCCCGTCCAGACGGAGCTGCTGGTGTGCCTGGACGCGGACGCGGCCCACATCGCCAGGCAGCCGGTGGAGCCGCCCCCGGTGGCGCTGTCGCCGGACAACCTCGCGTACGTCATCTTCACCTCGGGCTCCACGGGCCAGCCCAAGGGCACGCTGCTGGCGCACCGGGGCCTGTGCAACACGGCGCTGTCGGCCATCCGCGCGCACCGCGTCCGGTCGGACAGCCGGGTGCTCCAGTTCGCGGCCATCGGCTTCGACGCCTCGGTGTGCGAGACGTTTTCCGCGCTGCTGGCGGGCGCGCGGCTGTGCCTCGCGCCTCGTGACGCCCTCATGCCCGGCGCTCCGCTCCAAGGGCTGCTGGTCTCCCAGGCCATCACCGTGGCCACGCTGACGCCCTCGGTGCTGGCGCAGCTCGACCCGGCGGGGCTGCCGGCGCTGGCATCGGTCATCTCCGCGGGCGAGGCATGCACGCCGGAGCTGGCGCGCCGGTGGGTGGACGGCCGCCACTTCGTCAACGCGTATGGCCCCACCGAGGCAACGGTGTGCGCCTCGGCGCAGGAGCACGTGGACGCGGCGCGGCCGGACATCGGCCGGGCGTGGCCCAACGTGCGGCTGTACGTACTGGACGCGTCGCTGCGGCCGGTGCCCACGGGCGTGCCCGGTGAGCTGTTCATCGGCGGCACGGGCGTGGCGCGTGGCTACCTGGGCCGCCCGGACCTCACCGCCGAGCGCTTCGTGCCGGACGCCTTCAGCGGCGTGCCGGGCGCGCGGCTGTACCGCACCGGAGACCGGGTGCGCTGGCTGGCGGACGGCCGGCTCGACTTCCTGGGCCGCGCCGACTTCCAGGTGAAGCTGCGCGGCTTCCGCATCGAGCTGGGCGAAGTCGAGGCCGCGCTGGCGGAGCTTCCCGAGGTGAGGGAGGCCGCGGTCGCGGTCGTCGAGGAGGTGCCAGGCCGCAAGCAGCTGGTGGCGTGGCTCGTCTCCAGCGGCGAGCAGGCTCCGGACTCCGCGGCGCTGCGGCGCGCACTGGAGGCCCGGCTGCCCGACTACATGGTGCCCTCGGCCTTCATCGCCCTGGAGTCCCTGCCGCTGACGTCCAGCGGCAAGGTGGACCGCAAGGCGCTGACGTCCGCGGCGCCACGGCAGCGGCAGCGCAAGGACACGTACGTCGCGCCGTGCACGCCCGTCGAGCAGACGCTGGCCGGCATCTGGGCCTCGGTGCTGTCGCATGAGCGCGTGGGCATCCACGACAACTTCTTCGAGCTGGGCGGCGACTCCATCATCAGCATCCAGGTCATCGCCCGGGCCCAGGAGGCGGGGCTGCGCATCACCCCGCGGCAGTTCTTCCAGCACCAGACCATCGCCGCGCTGGCGCCCCACGTGGGCGAGGCCCGGGCCCCCCGCGGCGAGCAGGGCGTGGTGACGGGCCCCGTGCCCCTCACGCCCATCCAGCACTGGTTCTTCGAGTCGCGGCTCCCCCAGCCGCACCACTACAACCAGTCCGTCCTGCTCGGGCTGCGCGAGCGCCCGAAGCCGGAGGTGCTGCGCGACGCGCTGAAGGCGCTGGTGGCGCACCACGACGCGCTGCGACTGCGCTTCGGGGCGGCACCGGAGGGCTGGCGCCAGGAGAACGCCGGCCTGGAGTGCACGGTGGATCTGCGCGAGGTGGACCTCGCGTCCCTGGACGAAGGACCCCAGCGTCAGGCGCTGGAGGCGGAGGCACAGAAGGCGCAGTCCGGCTTCGACCTGGCGCGGGCGCCCCTGGTGGCCGCCGTTCTCTTCGACCTGGGCCCCCGTGGCTCACGCCTGCTGCTCGCCATGCACCACCTGGTGGTGGACGCCGTCTCCTGGCGCGTGCTGCTCCGCGACCTGGGGACGGCCTGCCAGCAGCTCCTCCAGGGGGAGCCCGTCGCCCTGCCTCCCAAGACGACGTCGTTCCAGGAGTGGGCGCGGCGGCTGGAGGCCCACGCCCGGAGCCCGGAGCTCGCGGACGAGACCGCGTACTGGCTGCGGCAGGGCGGAGACGTGCCCCCGTTGCCGCTGGACATGCCGGGCGGCGACAACACGCGCGCGTCGGCGCGCACGCTGACCGTCGCGCTGGAGGCCGCGGAGACCCGCGCGCTGCTCCAGGAGCTGCCGGGGGCCTGGCGTGCCCGCGTCGACGAGGCGCTGCTCGCCGGCCTGCTCCGCGCGCTCGCCGGATGGACGGGACAGCGCCTGCACCGCGTGCAGCTGGAGGGACACGGCCGCGAGGAGCTCTTCGATGACGTGGACCTCGGCAACACCGTGGGCTGGTTCACCAGCATCTACCCGGTGACGGTGGAGCTGCCGCCGGACGGCACGCCGGGCGACGGGCTGCGGGCGGTGCGGGACGCGCTGCGGCGGGTGCCGCGCAAGGGCCTGGGCTACGGGCTGCTGCGCTACCTGCGCCAGGACGGCGTGCGCGCGCGGCTGGAAGCCGTGCCCGAGCCGCAGGTGGCCTTCAACTACCTGGGCCAGCTCGACTCGGCCCTGCCGCCCTCGTCCCCGCTCATTCCCGCCGACGAGTCCATCGGCGCCCAGCAGGGCTCGCTGGGACGGCGCCGTCAGGTGCTGGAGGTGAATGCCCACGTGCTGGAGGGCCGGCTGGAGGTGTCCCTCACCTACAGCGAGGCGCTGCACCAGCGGGCCACCATGGAGGCACTGGCCCAGGGCTACCTCCAGGCGCTGCGCGAGCTGGTGGCACAGCGGGACTCGGAGGACGCGAAGCGGCTGTCACCCTCGGACTTCCCCCTGGCGAACGTGACGCAGGCCACCCTCGATGGCCTGCTGCGCGCCAACCCCGGGCTGGAGGACCTCTACCCGCTGTCCCCCATGCAGCAGGGCATGCTCTTCCATGCGCGGCTGGAGCCTCGCGCGGGCGTGTACTTCGAGCGGGCCGCGTGGACGTTGGACACGGACCTGGACCGGGAGGCGCTGCGCCTCGCGTGGCAGGAGACGATGGAGCGCCACCCCATCCTGCGCACGAGCTTCGCGTGGGAGGGCATGGAGGAGCCGCACCAGCTCGTCCACCGCGCGGCCACGCTGCCCTGGGAGGAGGCGGACTGGAGGGATTTGTCCGGCGAGCAGCAGCGGGCCCGGCAGTCCGCGTGGATGAAGGAGGACGAGGCGCGCGGCTTCGACCTCGGGCGGGCGCCGCTGATGCGGGTGGCGGTGCTGCGCCTGCGTGAGAAGACCTGGCGCGTGGTGTGGAGCTTCCACCACCTGCTGCTGGACGGGTGGAGCGTGGGCCGCGTGCTGAACGATGTGCTGGCGCGGTACGACGCGCACCTCCGCCATGAAGCGTCGCCCATGGAGGCGCCGCCGCTGTTCCGCGACTACATCGCCTGGCTGCGCGAGCAGGGCACGGCGAAGGCGGAGGCGTGGTGGAGGCAGTCACTGGCCGGCTTCACCGAGCCGACACCGGTTCCCTGTGAGCAGGGAGGCCAGGCCCGGAGCGCGACCCCGGTGATGGGTGAGCGGAAGGTCCTCATCCCCGCGGACGCGACGGAGCGGCTCCGCGCCTTCTCGCGCCGCAACCAGGTCACCCTCGGCACGCTGGTCCAGGCCGCGTGGGCGCTGGTGCTGGGGCGCCATGCCGGCGCGGAGGACGTCCTCTTCGGCGTCACCGTGGCGGGACGTCCGCCCGAGCTGAGCGGCGTGGAGCAGATGGTGGGCCTGTTCATCAACACCGTGCCCGCGCGGGTGCGGCTGCCCCCGGACAGGAAGGTGGTGGACTGGCTGAAGGAGCTCCAGGCCGCGCAGGTGGAGCGCTCGCCCTACGAGTCCGCGCCGCTGGTGCGCGTCCAGGGCTGGAGCCAGGTGCCCCGAGGCACCCCGCTCTTCGAGACGCTCCTCGTCTTCGAGAACTACCCCGTGGAGCAGTCGGTGCGGCAGGGCGCGAGCGCGCTGGAGGTCCGCGATGTCAGCGCCCAGGAGCGCACCCACTACCCGCTCACCCTGACGGCCCACGCCGACAAGGAGCTGTTGCTGCTCATCGACTTCGAGTCCCCCCGTCTCGAGGAACGCGCCGTGGAGCAACTGCTGGAGCAGCTCGCCACCGCCCTGGTGGGGCTCGGCGCCTCCGAGGACCGCTGCCTGGGAGAGGTGCCCATCCTCACGGAGGCGGCACGGCACCGGCTGCTGGTGGAGTGGAACGACACCCGCGTGGCCCCGGGTCACGACGCCTGCGTGCACGAGCTCTTCGAGCTCCAGGCCCGAAGGACTCCCGATGCCCCCGCCGTCTCCGCCCCCGGAGGCGCGACGCTCACGTACCGCCAGCTGGACGAACGGGCGAACCGCCTGGCCCACCACCTCCGGGCCCGAGGCGTCGGCCCCGAGGTCCTCGTCGGTGTCTACCTGGAGCGCACGCCCGAGCTGTACGTCGCGCTGCTGGGCATCCTCAAGGCGGGTGGTGCGTACGTTCCGCTCGACCCCTCCTACCCCGCCGAGCGCGTGGCGCTGATGGTCTCCGAGGCCCACCTGTCGCTGCTGCTCACCCAGCGCGCGCTGGAGTCCGCCCTGGGCGCGTCCTCGGTGGAGCGCTACCTGCTGGACGAGGAGGAGCCGGCCCGCGCCGCGCTCTCCACCGCGCCGCCGTCGCGGCTCGCCGGCCCCGGCGCGCTGGCCTACGTCGTCTTCACCTCCGGCTCGACGGGCACGCCCAAGGGAGTGATGGTCTCCCACCGGAGCTGGGCCAACGCATACCTCGGCTGGGAGCGGAGCTACGGGCTGCGGGAGCACTGCCGGAACCACCTGCAGATGGCGAGCTTCTCCTTCGACGTGTTCGCGGGAGACCTCGTCCGGGCGCTCCTCTCGGGCGGCCGGCTGGTCCTCTGCCCCCGCGAGTGGCTGCTCGAACCCGCGCGCCTGTACGCGCTGCTGCGCGACGAGGACATCCACTGCGCCGAGTTCGTCCCCGCGGTGATTCGCGGCCTCCTCCAGCACCTGGAGGAGACGGGCCAGCGGCTGGACTTCATGCGGGTGCTCGTCGCCGGCTCCGACGCCTGGTACGTCAATGAGTACCACCGCCTCCGGGGCGTCATCGGAGACGCGACGAGGCTCATCAACTCCTACGGCATCAGCGAAACCACCATCGACAGCACCTGGTTCGAGAGCGATGGGCTGGAGGGAGCGGACACGCGGCTCGTCCCCATCGGACGTCCCTTCGCCAACGTGCGCATCCACGTACTGGACGCGCGCTTCCAGCCCGTGCCCGAGGGCGTGGCCGGAGAGCTGTTCATCGGCGGCGAAGGCGTGGCCCGCGGCTACCGCCTCCGCCCGGAGCTGACAGCCGAGCGCTTCGTGCCAGACCCCTTCGGTGGACCGGGAGCGCGGCTCTACCGCTCGGGAGACCGGGCGCGCTGGCTGCCGGACGGCAACCTCGAGTTCCTCGGACGCGCGGACACCCAGGTGAAGCTGCGCGGCTTCCGCGTGGAGCTGGCCGAAATCGAGTCGGTGCTCGGCAAGTACCCGTCCATCGAGGCCGCGGTGGTGCTGCTGCGGCAGGACCCCGGGAGCCCCGCCCGGCTCGTCGCCTACCTCGTCAGCGCGACGGAGCCGGACACCTCGGCGCTGCGGGACTACCTGCGGGAGCGGTTGCCCGACTACATGGTCCCCGCCCTCTTCCTCCGGCTGGACGCGTTCCCGCTGACGCCCAACGGGAAGGTGGACCGCCGGGCCCTGCCGGCGCCGGACGCGGGCCTGCGCGCGGTGGACGACCCGCTGGTCGCCCCCCGCACGGAGACGGAGGCGGCGCTGCTCGCCATCTGGCGCGAGGTGCTCGGGCTGGAGTCCCTCGGGGTGATGGACGACTTCTTCGCCGTCGGCGGCCACTCGCTGCTGGCCACGCAGATCATCTCCCGGGCGAATGCCGCCTTCCAGGTGGAGCTCCCCCTGCGCGCCCTCTTCGAGCACACCACCATCGCCGGGCTGGCCGAGCGCATCGTCCTCGCCCAGCTCGAAGCCGCGGACGACGCGGCGCTCGCGAGCGTGCTGGACGAGGTGGACGGGCTGTCGGACGAGGAAGCCGCGCTCCTGGCGGAGGGTTCCAACAATGAGTGACGCACTCCAGAAGCGGCTGGCCGGACTGTCCCCGGAGAAGCGCGAGCTGGTGCTGAAGAAGCTGCGCCAGCAACAGCAGGCCACGACGCCCGCGGCGGCGGCGCGCCCGTCCTCCATCCCCCGCGCCTCGCGCTCGGGGCCGCTGCCGCTCTCCTTCCCCCAGCGCCGGCTCTGGTTCCTGGACCAGTTCGAGCCCGGGACGCCGGCCTACAACATCCCCGAGTTCGTGCGCCTGCGCGGCCCGCTCCAGGTGGAGGCACTGGGGCGCGGCCTCGACGAGGTCATCCGCCGGCACGAGGTGCTGAGGACGACCTTCGCCGCGGAGGACGGCGAGCCCGTGCAGCACATCGCCCCGCGGCTGGCGCTCTCGCTGCCCGTGGTGGACCTGACGCACCTGCCCACCGAGGAGCGCGAGGCCCGCTGCCGGGAGCTGGCACTGCGGCAGGCCGGCATGTCCTTCGACCTGGCGCGCGGCCCGCTGCTGGCGGCCACGCTGGTCCGCATGGGACCCGAGGACCACGTGCTGCTGCTGGTGATCCACCACATCATCTCCGACGGGTGGTCCACCGGCGTGCTCGTGCGCGAGCTGGCGGCCCTCTATGACGCCTTCTCGCGAGGCCAGCCCTCACCACTGCCGGAGCTGCCCATCCAGTACGCCGACTTCGCCGTGTGGCAGCGGCAGTGGCTCCAGGGGGACGTGCTGGCGTCGCAGCTCGACTACTGGCGCAAGCAGCTCGCGGACGCGGACACGCCCCTCAAGCTGCCCACGGACAGGCCGCGCCCTCGCGTGCGCACGTACGCCGGTGGCAAGCGGACCTTCACCGTGGACGCGGCGGTGACGCGGAAGCTCCGGGCGCTCGCGGGCCAGGAGAAGGCGTCGCTGTACATGGTGCTGCTGGCCGCGTTCCAGGCGCTGCTCTACCGGTACACGCGAGAGCCGCGCATCAGCGTCGGCACGTACATCGCCAACCGCAACCGCACCGCCGTCGAGCCGCTCATCGGCTTCTTCCTCAACACGCTCGTGATGCGCACGGACGTCTCCGGCAACCCCGGCTTCCGGGAGCTGTTGCGGCGCGTGGTGGACGTGACGCTGGGGGCCTACGCCCACCAGGACATCCCCTTCGAGAAGCTGCTGGAGGAGCTGGCCCCGGCGCGAGACACCAGCTTCCCGCCCTTCTTCCAGGCCATGCTGGTGCTGCAGAACACCCCCGAGTCCGAGGCGGCCGTCGGGCCGCTGCGCCTGGAGCCCTTCTCCGTCCAGGGAGAGGCCTTCGCCCAGTTCGACCTCACCCTCTGGCTCATCGAGGAAGCCGACGGACTGCAAGGCACCTGGGAGTACAACCGGGACCTCTTCGACGCCACCACCGCCGGCCGCATGGTGTCCCATTTCCAGACGCTCCTGGCCGGCATCGCCTCGCAGCCCGACACGCGCATCACCTCGCTGCCCCTGCTCCCCGCGGACGAGCGGGATCAGCTGCTGCGCGGGTGGAACGATGCCCGGTGTGACGTCCCGGAGGGCACCTGCCTCCATCACCTCATCGCGGCTCATGCCGCCAGGACGCCGGACGCCATCGCGGTCACCGACCCGGAGCGCCGCCTCACCTACGCCCAGCTCGATGCTCGCGCCAACCGGCTCGCGCACCACCTGCGCTCCCTGGGCGTGGGGCCGGAGCGGCTGGTGGGCATCTTCCTGGAGCGCTCCGTGGACCTGGTGGTGGCCGTCCTCGCCGTGCTCAAGTCCGGAGGCGCCTACGTCCCGCTGGACCCCTCCTATCCGCCTGACCGCGTCGCGCTGATGCTCTCGGACAGCCAGCCCTCGGTGCTCGTCACCCGGCGGGCGCTGCGCTCCACGCTGCCCGCGCCGCTGCCCACCGTGGTGAGCCTGGACGAGGACGCTCCCGCCATCGAAGGTCACCCGGACACGGCCCCCGTGGGTGGCGCGGGGCCGGACCACCTCGCCTACGTGGTCTACACCTCGGGCTCCACGGGACGTCCCAAGGGAGTGATGGTGGGCCACCGCGGGCTCGCCAACGCGTACTTCGCGTGGGAGCGGGACTACCGGCTGCCTACCCTGCGCGCCCACCTGCAGATGGCGAGCTTCTCCTTCGATGTCTTCAGTGGAGACCTCGCGCGGGCGCTCGGCTCGGGCGCCACGCTCGTCCTCTGCCCACGCGAATGGCTGCTGGAGCCCGCGAGCCTCTACGCGCTGATGCAACGGGAGCAGGTGGACTGCGGCGAATTCGTTCCCGCGGTGGTCCGCCTGTTGATGGGCCACCTCCAGGAGCACGGGCTGCGGCTGGACTTCATGCGGCTGCTCATCGTGGGCTCGGACACGTGGGACATGCGCGAGTACCACCAGCTCCGCGGCCTGTGCGGCCCGGACACGCGGCTGGTGAGCTCGTATGGCCTCAGCGAGGCCACCATCGACAGCACGTATTTCGAGTCCGTCGCGCCCGTCCCGAGCGAGCAGACGGTCCCCATCGGCCGCCCCTTCCCCAACGCGTGGATGTACCTGCTGGACGCGGCGCTTCAGCCCGTCCCCATTGGCGTCCCCGGGGAGCTGTTCGTCGGCGGCGTGGGACTGGCCCGGGGCTACCGGGGGCAGCCGCACCTCACGGCCGAGCGCTTCGTCCCGCATCCCTTCAGCGAGGAGCCCGGCGCGCGCCTGTACCGGACGGGCGACCTGGCACGCTACGCGGCGGACGGCACGCTGGAGTTCATCGGGCGCAACGACACACAGGTGAAGCTCCGCGGACACCGCATCGAGCTGGATGAAATCAAGGCGAAGCTGCTGGAGCACGAGGGCGTGCGCGCCGTGGAGCTGCTCGTCCATGGCGACGGCGCGGCCCGGCAGCTCGTCGCGTACCTCACCCTGACCGCGCCCGGCGTGGTGGGGGCCGAAGTGCTACGGCAGGACCTCAAGAAGCACCTGCCGGCCTACATGGTGCCTTCCGCCTTCGTCATCCTGGAGTCGTTCCCCCTCACGCCCAACGGCAAGGTGGACCGCAAGGCGCTGCCTCCGCCCGAGGAGTCCCGGCGTGACACGTCGGACGGCTTCGTCGCCCCGCGAGGGGACACCGAGCAGCGGCTGGCGGCCATCTTCGAGGAGCTGCTGGGCACTGGGCCCATCGGCGCGCACGACAGCTTCTTCGACCTCGGCGGCCACTCGCTGCTCGCCGTCCGGCTGGTGGCGAGGATTCGCGAGCGCTTCGGGAAGACGCTGCCCCTGGCGACGCTCTTCCAGGGCCCCACGCTCGAACAGCTCGCGCGGGCGCTCGAGGAGGACGAAGCCTCGCGTCCCTGGTCTCCGCTGGTGGTGCTCCAGGCCGGAGGCGACGGTCCACCGCTGTTCTGCGTGCCGGGCGCGGGAGGCAACGTCCTCTACTTCCGGGAGCTGACGCGGCGGCTCGGCACCACGCGGCCCATCTACGGCTTCCAGGCGCGAGGGCTGGATGGGCACGCCCCGCCCCACGCGTCCGTCGAGGAGATGGCGGAGTGCTACGTCGAGGCGCTCCAGCGGGTGCGGCCTCACGGCCCGTACCACCTGCTGGGCCACTCCTTCGGAAGCTGGGTGGCCTTCGAGATGGCGCAGCGGCTCCGGGCGAAGGGCGAGGACGTCGCCTTCCTGGGCCTCCTCAACACCCCGGTGCCGAGAAGCCAGGAGGTGCCCGCGGAGGAGTCCACGTTCGACGACGCCGACTGGATGGCCTCTGTCGCCAGCACCGCCGGCCGCCTGTACGGCGTGGACCTGGCCATCTCCGCCGAGACGCTCCGGCCCCTCACTGCCGCGGAGCGGCTCGCCCACCTCACCGGGCGGCTCATCCAGAGCGGCCTGCTGCCCCCCGAGGCGGACAGCCAGCAGGTGCACGGCCTCATCCAGGTCTACAAGCGCGCCTATGAAATCACCTACGTCCTCCCGGAGGACGCGCGCCCCGTCCCCATCACCCTCTTCCGGGCGAGGGAGCGGCATGAGGAGGATGGCGTGCTCCCCGGAGAGTTCGCGGAGGATCCAACGTGGGGCTGGCGGCGCCATGCCAGCCGCTCCGTCACCGTCGAGGACGTCCCGGGAGACCACATGACGATGCTGGGCTCGCCGCACGTCGAGGTGCTCGCGGAGCAGGTGCTCCGGCACCTGGACCGTGCCACCACGGAGCCGGGCCGATGACGGCGGTGGGAGCGGCACCCGCGCCGGGCTTCTCGCTCGGGCGTTCCCTGGCGGTCTGGCTGGGGCAGGTCGTCTCGCTGCTGGGCTCCTCGCTGACCAGCTTCGCCCTGGGCGTGTGGACGTACCAGACGACGGGGGGCGTGACGCGCTTCGCGCTCATCATGCTGTGCGCCACGCTCCCGGGCGTCCTGCTCGGGCCGGTGACGGGCGCGCTGGTGGACCGGTGGAAGCTCCGCCGGGTGCTGCTGCTGAGCGACTTCACGGCCGGCCTGATGACGCTGCTGCTCGCGGTGCTGCTGCTCACCGGCCAGCTCCGCCCGTGGCATGCGTACTTCACGACGGCCGTCGTCTCCGTGGCCAGCGCCTTCCAGCAGCCGGCCTTCGCCGTGCTGGTATCCACGGTGGTGCCGCCCGAGCACCTGGGCCGCGCCAACGGCTTCCTCCAGCTGGGACTGGCCTGCGCGCAGCTGGGGGCGCCGCTGGCGAGCGCCTTCCTGCTGGCGGCCGTCGGACTGCAAGGCATCCTGCTCATCGACGCGGCGAGCTTCGTCCTCGGCGTCCTCCCCCTGCTGGCGCTGCACATCCCGGAGCGCCACCTCGCCAGCCCATCCGGGGAGCAGCGGCCCTCGCTCCTCGCGGCGGTGCGCGAGGGCGGCGCCTATCTGAAGAACTCTTCCGGCCTCCTGGCCCTGCTCGCCTTCCTCGCCGCCAGCAACTTCGTCACCGGCGTCGTCGAGGTGCTGGTCACTCCGCTGGTGCTGGCCCTCGCCGACGTGACGGCGCTGGGCATGCTCACCACCGCGGGCGGTGTCGGGCTGCTGGTGGGCAGCGTGGTGATGAGCGCCTGGGGCGGTCCCCGGCGCCAGCTTCACGGCGTGCTGGCCTTCCAGCTCACCTGCGGCCTCTGCCTCGTCCTCGTCGGACTTGGGACGTCCCTGCCGCTGCTCGCGGGCGTCGCCTTCGCCTTCTTCTTCGGACTTCCCATCATCAACGGCTCCAGCCAGTCCATCCTCCAGCGCACCGTGCCCCTGCCGCTCCGGGGCCGGGTCTTCGCGTTCAGCGGCGCCATCACCGGGATGATGGTGCCGCTCGCCTACGCCGTCTCCGGGCCCCTGGCGGACCTCGTGTTCGAGCCCGCGCTCCGTCCGGGCGGAGCGCTCGTTCCGCTGCTGGGGACGCTCGTGGGCACGGGGCCTGGACGTGGCATCGCGCTGATGTTCGTCCTCGCGGGCGCGCTGACCCTGCTGCTGACGGGACTGGCCGCCCTCTATCGCCCCCTGCGCACCCTCGAATCGAAGCCCGAGGAGGACCCCGGCCCCGCCGCCGCGGGTCCGTCCGCCCACCCCTCCTCTGAAGGAGTCACACCGTGACCGCAGCCATCCCCTCGTCCATCACCACGTTGAGCGCGCTGCTGCGCTGGCGCGCCGAGTCCAAGCCCCAGGCCCGTGCCTATACCTTCCTCACCAACGGAGAGGACCAGGAGCAGGTCTGGAGCTACGCGGACCTCGACCGCCACTCCCGCGCCATCGCCGCGACGCTCCAGGAGTACGGGGCCGCGGATGACCGCGCCCTGCTGCTGTTTCCTCCGGGGCTGGAGTACGTCGGCTCCTTCTTCGGCTGCCTGGATGCCGGCGTGGCCGCGGTGCCCGTCTACCCGCCCCAGAACGAGCAGACCCTGGCGCGCCTGCTCTCCATCATCGCGGACGCGAAGCCGCGCTTCGCGCTCACCACGAGCGAAATCCTGGAGAGCGTCAAGGCCTTCTCGGAGGCCTACCCCGTGCTGAAGGAGATCCGGTGGATTGCCGTGGATGCCCTGGCGGCGGGCATCGAGCAGCGCTGGAAGTCCCCGCACCTCACGGGCGACAGCGTGGCCTTCCTCCAGTACACGTCCGGCTCCACGGCGACGCCCAAGGGCGTCATGGTGCTGCACCGGAACCTGCTCGCCAACGAGGAGATGGTCCGCCAGGGCTTCGGCAACGACGAGCACGCCTCGGTGGTGGGCTGGCTGCCGCTGTACCACGACATGGGCCTCATCGGCACGGTGCTGCAGCCCATGTACCTCGGCTCGCAGGGCGTGCTGATGTCGCCGTGGGCCTTCCTGCAGCGCCCGGTGCGCTGGCTGCGTGCCATCAGCAAGTACCGGGGCGTGGTGAGCGGCGGCCCGAACTTCGGCTACGCGCTCTGCGTCCGGAAGGTGAAGCCCGAGCAGCGCGAGGGCCTGGACCTGAGCTCGTGGAAGGTCGCCTTCAACGGCGCCGAGCCCGTGCGCGCCGACACCCTGGAGCTCTTCGCCCGGACCTTCGCCCCCCACGGATTCCAGAGGGCGGCGCTCTACCCCTGCTACGGGCTCGCCGAGGCGACGCTCTACGTGTCGGGCGGCGCAGGCATGGAGCCGTACCGCACCCTCTCCGTCGACGCGGGCGCGCTGGAGCGCAACCGCGCCGTCGACGCCGCCCCTGACGCGGCGGGCGCGCGGACGCTGGTGGGCTGCGGCAGGGCCTGGGCAGGCGGGCAGGTGCGCATCGTCAATCCGGAGACGTCCGAGCCCTGCGCCGATGACGTGGTGGGCGAGGTCTGGGTGTCCGGGCCCCACGTCACCCAGGGCTACTGGGGCCGCGACGAGCTCAACGCGGAGACCTTCCAGGCCCGCATCCGTGGCCACGAGGCGGAGGGCTCCTTCCTGCGCACGGGCGACCTGGGCTTCCAGCGCGCCGGTGAGCTGTACGTCACCGGGCGCCTGAAGGACCTCATCATCGTCGACGGCCGCAACCACTATCCCCAGGACCTCGAGCAGACGGTGGAGGCGCAGCACGAGGGCTTCCGGCTCGGCTGCTGCGTGGCCTTCTCCGTCGACCAGGCGAACGAGGAGAAGCTCGTCGTCCTCATCGAGGTGGACCGCAAGTACACCCCGCCCGGTGAGGGACAGGGGGCCCACGTCCTGGATCCGCGCGAGACGCTCAAGAAGGTGCGGCAGGCCGTCGCCGCCGCGCACTCGCTGGACGTGCACGAGCTCGTCCTGCTCCAGCACGGCGAGGTGCTCAAGACGTCGAGCGGCAAGGTCCAGCGCCGGGCCTGCCGGACGAAGTACCTGGAAGGCACGCTCCAGCGCTGGCCGGGCTGAAGCGCTCCCGCCGAGGCGTGAGGCGCCCGGCCTCCACGCCGGGCGCGCATGTGCCGGGGCGGGCCTTCCGCCCCGGACGTCCCGCTCCGTTAGAAGCAGCTCGCGGGGGATGGCGCGACGAGCTGCGGCGCCATGGCGCAGGCCGTGCTGTCACACTCCTCCCCGATCATGCAGACACCGCAGCACCGGACCTGACCGGCGGGACAGGGAGACTCGCACGCGCCACAGTCCACGAGCTCGCCGCAGGCATCCACCACACAGCCGCACTGGTTATCGCAGGTGTCGAGCGGCGGGACGCAGCTGGACTCGCAGGTGTTGTTGCTCCCGCACGTGGTGCCGGAGGAGCAGGTGCCGCATTCGAGCACGCCGCCGCACCAGTCGGAAATCGACCCGCACTGCGCGCCCCGGGTCGCGCACGTCTGGGGGACGCAGCCCGTCGAGTACAGCTCCGTCTGCTGGCGCACCCAGGCTTCGTTCGAGTCCCTGCCCCACCCTCCCGTAATGAGCATCTGGTCTGGCGATGAGCCCACCAGCACCACCTGGGAGTCTCGCCGGGCCAGGGCCAGGGCGGGAGCATAGGTCCAGAGGTTCGACCAGGGGCTGTACAGCCTGACTTCGCTCCTCGGGGTGCCCTGTGTCGGGTCGGCGCCCCCGAGGACCAGGACCGTTCCGTTGTTCAGCTCCACCGCCTGGTGGCCCCTGCTCAACTGGGGCCACCATGAGCTGGACGCGCTCGAGACCGAGTCCCAGGAGTTGGTGGTCGGCGTGTAACGCCAGACCGCCTGGCTGGCGACATCGCCCGTCCACGCCGGCCCCACCACCAGCACGATGCCCTCCGGAGTCTGACTCAGCAGCGTCGCGGTGTGGCCCGTCGCGACCGTCCCGGGACTGTTCGCCGTCAGCGACCAGGTGTTGGTGCTCGGGTTGTAGAGCTCATGCTGGGGGCGGTTGCCCAGCACCAGCACGGTGCCCTGCTTCAGGAGCGTGGCGGTGTGGCCGGAGTAGGCGAACGAGGGCGCGGCCGCCAGCGTCCACTGGTCCGTCGCCGGGTCGTACAGCTCGGCCGAGGCCAGCCCCCGCGTCGTGGTGGGGTTGTCCCCCCCCACTACCAGCACCTTCCCGTTGGGAAGCAGGGTCTGCGTGTGGCGGGCCCGCGCCACATTGAGCGAGCCGGTGGGAGCCCACGTCCCGGTGGTCGGGTCGTACAACTCGGCCTTCCGCGAGTCGCCATCCGCGGTGATGCCGCCAGAAACCAGGACCTTGCCGTTCTGGAGGCGCGTGGCGGCATGGTCATGGCGGGCCGTCACCAGCGGGCCGGTGGCCGACCAGGGCGACGAGGCGCCCGGCGTGTACAGCTCGCAGTGACGAAAGTCCGGCGGCGCCCCGTTCGTGGTTCCTCCGGCGAGCAGCACCTTGCCATTGGTGAGCAGCGTCAGCGTGGCCCCCGTCCGGATGTAGGTAGGCGAGGTCGTGACGGCCCGCGACTCCTGGGAGGCCAGGGATGACGCTTCCGACCCGCCTCCCGAGTCCTTCTGCTGACCACATGCCACTACCATGGCCGCGGCCAGCAACACCGCCACCCCTCTCATTCGAGGCTGCTGACGCACGTCCCCTCCCGGGTTCCCTTCAATGGCATACGGACCTACCACGATTATCTGGCAGTCGTCTGGCGGCGGCGGGCACCGGGGACGGACGGCCTACAGCTTGCGGATGTTGAGCGTGAAGGCCCCGGACGCGCCGCCGTATCCATCCACCACGATCATGATGGGCTGGCGCTCCTCCAAGGGCAGGGCGAGCACGGACGTGCCGCTCATCCCTCCATCATTGTCGCACCACTGCGCGTACGAACCACAGCTCTGCGGGTAGATGGCCAGGACGGTGTTGAACGAGGAGCCCATGGTGTCGATCAGGTAGTAGCCCTCGGAGGGGGCGACCCAGAAGAACACCTGCTCCGGCGACGCATCCGTGGACGACTGGAAGCAGTTGCTGTGCGAGATCTGGCTCGCTCCGGACGTCGTGCCCTGCCACTGGAGAGGCAGGGCCCCGCTGAGCACCGTCGCCGGCACCGTGCGGCACGTCGTGTCCTCGCTCCCCGCACTGGCCGAGGCGCACCCCGGGTCATTGGGGTAGTCCACCAGTTCGTCCTGGTAACCCGCGGGTTCGTTGTCCAGTCCATCGCTGCAGACCGGAAGCACGTCCGGATCCAGCTCGTCGTCATCCAGGGCCGACTCGCAGCCCGGCTCGTCGGGGAAGTCCACGGCCCCATCGCCATCGTCGTCCGCCCCATTGCTGCAGGCCGTGGCCGGATCGATGGTGAGTGTGAACGCACCCGGTTGCTCGGTCTCGACAATCAGGACGATGCGCTGCCCCTGCTCGAGCCGGATCCAGTTGTCGGAGTTCCCAGACTCGCAGACCGCCACCGAGCTCCCTCTGCACGAATCCCTCCGGATGGACAGGCTCGCGCCGGATTGGGTGCCCTCCGCCCGGATCCGATAGGCGCCCTTCTGGGGTGCGATGAAGTCGTACGTCCGCGCCGGATACTCACTGCCCGTCTCGCCACCGCCACACCTGCTCATCACGCTCTCCGCGAGGGTGGTGGTGCCCTCGACCACCACGGGCATCGCGGGCATGGGGCTCGTGTCGAGCAGGGTGCCGCAGTTGACCTCATCTCCGTCAACCGCGCTCATGCACGCCAGGTCCTGGGGATAGTCAATCAGCCCATCCGTGGCTCCAGCGGGCTCACTGTCCTGGCCGTCGCCGCACACAGGGAGCGGCAGCGGATCCGTCTCGTCATCATCGGTCGGGTCCTCGCAGCCTGGATCCGTCGGATAGCCAGGCTTGCCGTCACCATCACTGTCCGCGGAGTCCTCGCAACGCGAGAGGCGGCACCGGGACTCGACCGCGGAGGTACCGCCGTCCGCCAGGAGCGCTGGCAGACACGTGGAGCCGACCTCACACCGGAACCAGGGCTGCTGGGGATCGCACGTGGTGCCCTCGAACAGTTCCCCGAAGATCTGGAGGTTGGCGGTGCCCACCCCCTCCGCGACCACATACAGGGTGGTGCCCGGCTCCTCGACGTAGGTGGAGACGCCGACGTCACCCTCCGTCCCGGCATCCGACTCGTCGGGCACGTTGCAGGTGACGGTGCGGCTGTCACGCATGCAGGCCTCCCGCAGGGAGAGCGCCGTGAAATGGTCCTCGCCGTAGGCAGCCAGGTAGCCACTCCCAGGCATTCGCACGCCCACGATCCGATCCACGGCGCCACCGCCCGCGCACTCCACCTGCTGGTCGTCCGAGGCCGTGGTGAAGTCAAGCGGGATGGAGGTGCCGTAGGTGCCGGGAACCCCCGCGTCCACCGAGTCGATCGGGGCCGCGCAGGTCTCACCCGTCCCGCCCTCCTCGGTGTTGCCGGCCGCGCTTCCGCAGCCCGGGTCCTCGGGCCAGTCCTTCCGCCCGTCCTTGTCGTTGTCGATACCATCCGAGCAGAGCGGATCCTCGGTGGGGTTCACCTCGCTGTCGCCCGAGGGCGACTCACACCCCGGGTCCTCCGGGTAGTCCACCCGCTCGTCGCCATCGTTGTCCTGGTCGTCGTCACACTGCTCCGTCTTGCAGCGGTACTCGGACGACCCCTCCGCGACCGGGAGGCACGCTCCGCGGCCGCACGTGAACTGCGTCGAGTCCGGCTCGCACAGGGCCCCCGTCCCCAGGACGGCGGAGGCGAGCACGACCTTGCGCAGCGTGGAGTAGTGGTAGTTCCCATCGATGAGGACCCGGGCGTCCTTCGAGAGCGGGCCAGTCGTCATCGTGGACGTGTAGCTGGAGTTGTATCCGGAATACGAGCACGTGGTCGTGCCGCTGACCGGGGTGCACGCCGGTGAGCCGGTCATGTCCTGCACGATGACGCGCGGCAGGTTGGCTCCGTCCACCCCCGTCAACGTGATGCTCTCGACAGGCCCGTCGAACGGCAGCGTGTGCCACGAACCGTTCGGGAAGTTGTAACCGCCGCAGTACGACGACGTATAGGCCGTCGAGAAGGTCACGATCCCCGGCTGGAAGGGGACACCCTTCGGCATGGGCACCGGCGTGGCGCAGGACGCGCCGGACCCCGCCGGCATCACCTGGAGCGAGACGGGCGCCGCGCTGGCAAGGAGCCCCGGGTAGTCCGTCGCCGCGGCGGTGAGCGTCACCACCCCCGCATCCGTCGGAGTGAACGACCGATCCACGTTCAGCGGCGTGCTCAGGGAGGCCGAACCGCCCGTGTAGCGGCTGCCCACCAGGGCTCCGTTCGCGTAGAGCTCCACCCAGCTCAGCCGCTGCTCGTCGAGCACACTGGCACGCAGCGTGACGGGTGTGCCCGCCACGGCGTAGTCGGTGAGCGCCGCCACGGACACCTGCGGCGCCTGGTTCGGCAGCACCGTGTAGCTCGAGGTGGCCGTGGTGCTCTTTCCGGAGCTGTCCGTCGCGGTGGCGGAGAGCGTGAAGCTCCCTTCCGCGAGCATGTAGGACGAGATCTGGGCAGAGCAGCTGGACCAGGAGCAGCTATTGCTGGCCTGTACGGTGCCTCCATCCGGCAGGGACGCGCTCGTCGTCACCGTGGCCATCCGGACGTCATCCGAGGCACTGCCCTGGAGCGTGACCGGGTACCCCGCGGCCAGCGCCTGGTTCGCCGTCCACGACGAGACCGAGACGGACACCGTGGGCGGCTGATCCGCCAGCAACTGAACCCGGAGGTATCGCCGCGTCTCGTGGCCTACCTCGTCGGTCACGATGGCCAGCACCGCCATCTCGCTCTGCCCATTCAGCCGCTCGTCCGTGAGGACCGGGTAACTGAAGTACGTCCCGAGGCTCGTGTCCGGCTCCTGGAGGATGAGCACCGGCGCCCCACCACCGTCCACCTGCCCGGTCTCCGCATTCCAGACGCCTCCGTAGACGGCCCAGACGCTCACGCTCTTCAGGTCCTCGTCCGTGTCCGCCGCACCAAGGCTGATGTAGCCCTGGGTGCTTTCGATGACCGGCGTATCCGCCTCGAAGTAGCTGATGGTGGGCACCGCCACGGGAGACTGGAGGACGTAAGCCACCTCGCCCGTGTCCAGCTTCTGGCCAAGCGTGTCCTCGACCACCACCCGCAGCCGCACGGTCTCCCCTGCCCGGCTGGCCGGGAACTCCAGCGTGTGCTGGAGGCCATTCCAGTATCCGATCGACGCGTTGAAGTTCGAGGCCACCACCACCCCATCCACGTACAGCCGCATGATCGACGCGCCGTCGTCGTAGGCGGAGAGGGTCAGCGTGTTCTTGCCTGGCGACGTGCGCAGTACCGTCGGCATCCCCTGCAGGTCTCTCGGCGTCTGCGGCGTCGAGTACAGGTAGACGTAGCGCGAGAACCGCGCCGTCTGGCCCGCGGCATCCACCACATCGACGTACAGATAGGTCGAGTTGGGGATGGTCGTGGGCATCCGGAGCAGCGCCTCGTAGTAGCCCGGCGAGCCCGGCTTCGGAGACAGCACGCCCAGGAAGGTGTCGCCCAGGCTGGCCGTCACCGTGTACGGCGCGCTCCCTCCACTGACGTATGCCTCGACGCTGATGGGTTGGCCCACGGTGTAGGTCATGGACCAGCTCGGAACGGAGATGCTGCCCGACACCGCGGGCGGCGACTGCCGTGCGATGACCCGCACGCTCCGGGCCGTGGACAGGGCCTCCACCCCGCCAGCACCTCGCGCCCGGACCTGCAGCGCGAACTGCATACCGGGGCTGGCCATCGGCGGAACGCGCCACTGGGCCTGTGCGTACTCGGGCTCGAGCCGCGACACGGGCTTGCCGTCCACCAGAAGCTCGGCGTCGTCCACCCTCAGGCCGGACACGAGCGCCTCGATGGAGACCAGCGCTCCGGGCTGCACCTCCAGCTCCGAGGCCGGCAGCAGCAGGTGCGCGGACGGAGCCACCGGCTCGCCGGGCGCGGGGAACACCTTCACGCCCTCGTAGCCCTGCGCCACCACCACGTGCTGCCCCGCGATCACCGCGTCCCGCGCATCCGGCGCGCTCAGCCGCGACCGCCGGACCGGGGCGTCCTGCGTCAGGTCCCACAGCTCCACGCCCGCGCTGGTGGTGACCAGCGCCAGCCGGCCCTCCAGGCGGAGGCGGCGCACGGGGCTCTCCGTCGCCGCCGTCCCGCGCGGCACGGGCACTGCCGCGCTGCCCAGGGCGTACACGCGGAAGCCGGCGTCGTTGCCCACCACGGCGAGCTCGCCATCCATCGCCACGGAGGACGCGGCGGCGTCCGTCACACTGGCGCTCCGGATCAGATCGCCCGCGCGGTCGAGCTCGACCACGGAGAAGCCCTCGTCACCCAGCGCCACCAGTGCGCGGCGCTCGTCTCCGGCCACGTCCACCGCCGGCCCCTGCATGTCGAGCCGCTTCATGCCCTGGACGTCCGGCAGCGTCACCGTCGAGACGACCCCCGCCCCCACGGACCACAGCCGGCCCGGCAGGACGTGGAAGCGCTGCACGACGCCGAGGTTCCCGAGACGCCCGACGCGGTCCGTGGAGCCGTTGTCGTACGTGTTGGAGTAGGCGTTCATCGTCCGCAGCGACAGG
Organism: Myxococcus sp. RHSTA-1-4; assembly: GCF_020037125.1. Classification (GTDB taxonomy): domain Bacteria; phylum Myxococcota; class Myxococcia; order Myxococcales; family Myxococcaceae; genus Myxococcus. The sequence continues at coordinate 27,897 of NZ_JAIQDG010000013.1, read as the reverse complement.
GTCGTCCCGTTGAGCGTGTAGACGTCACGCTGGATGCGCTCCACCTGCCGCAACTGCGTGCCCGTGGCGACCACCTGTGCCAGGGCGGGAGCCGAAGGCGTACCCAGATCCACCAGGGCCACGCCCTCCCGGCCCGCGGCCATCAGCACACCCCTCCGGGACGGCGACAGCGCCACGGCGGCATCCTGGCTCGTCGGGTACCGGCCCAGGGCCAGCGGCGCCTCGCCAGCGCCGGCCACGGGCAGCGTCCTCAAGACCAGGCCGTCCTCGGTGGTGGCCACCAGCAGGCCACCAGAAAGGGTGAGCGCGCTGACCGCGAGCGGCTCCTGGCCCACGAGGCGCAGGGCGAACGGCTCACGCACGTCCACGACCCGCAGCATGCCGTCGTCGCAGGCGACGTAGGCCATCCCCCCGGCCACCGCCACCGCGCGCACCCCCGTCCCGAGCGCCAGCGAGCCCTGTCGGTACAGGGTCGCGGCGCCAAGGCTGAACAGATCCAGTCCCTGCGACGTACCGGCCACCAGCGTCGTCCCCGACACGTCCAGGGTGCGAATCGTATTGCTGGCGTTCCCGGAGAACGCGCTCCCCACGGACCCGGACGGGAGCACCGGTACCACGTAGAGCGTGCTGCTCTGGGCGACGAACACCTGGCTCCCGCTGGCCGCCATGACGGCGGGAGCGCTCATGTAATAGGAGTACCAGAGGTAGCTCAGCGCCGGGGACGCGGGGTCGGTCAGGTTCACCTCGTAGAGCGAGGTGCCACTCGTCACGAAGGCGCGGCCCGCCGCCTTGAGGGCCGTGACGCTGTCCTGCACGCGGCCCACCACACGGGGCTGCTCGGGCTGAGACACGTCCACCACCGCCACGATGCCCCCCTCCAGGGAGACGAGCACGTGGCGGCCCACGAAGGCCACGTCCTTGGGTGGCTTTTCGAACGCCACCGTCGCCAGCGTCGTGACGGAAGGTGACGCGCCACGCACCAGCCGGCCCACCGACACGCCCGTGGGCGTCGTGGCCGCGACCAGGTCTCCCAGCAGCGCCACGTTGCCGGCACGCGCGAAGGCGCCACCGAAGACACCTCCGCCCTCGGGCATGGCCGCAGCCAGCACCTGCCGCTGCTCCGCCTTCTCCGTCAGCAGGCCCTTGACGTCCCGGGCCCACGCCTCAACCCGGAGCACGGTGCCCGCGGGCGTGCCGGAAGGCACCACATAGCGGAGGGACGCTCCGCCCGTGGCAACCAGCGTGTCGCCCAGCTTCACACGCAGCCCCAGCCCATCCAGCGCCAGCGCGCCGTCGTTGGCGGCCATCGTCGCCGTCACCGTCGAGCCCGCCGTGATGAGCGTGCCCGGCGGCTCCACGACGAACGAACTGATCACCGGCGCCGTGTTGTCCGCCGCCACCGCCACCTGCGTGCTGGCGGACGTCACGCGCCCATCCCCGTCGGTGAGCTCCGCGCGGACCTGCACCTGCTGGCTGACCACGCCCTCCGGCAGGGCCGGCATGAGCAGCGTGGCCGTGCGGTTCGGCGAGAGGACGACCTGCTGCTCCTGGAGCGACTGCGCGTCGAGGCCCACGGAGAAGCGCAGCGTGTACTCCGCCGGCACCCCGCCATTGAACACCGCCTGCACCGTGGCGATACCGCCCTCGGTCACCTGCGCGCCGCTGTGCGACAGCGAGAAGGTCGCGCCCGCGGGAGTTGAATTCCGCAGGATGCGGATCGGCCTCGTCGACGTGGTGCTGACCTCAGCCGTCTCGTAGGCCACCGCCTCGATTGTCACATCGAGCCCCGCCTCCGGCAGGCTGGCGCCCAGCAGGGGCACCGCCAGCGTCGCGGTGAGCGCCGGCGCGTTGACCGTGACGCTGTCCAGCGCCGTGACCCCATCCGCGTCACGCAGCGTCACCGTGACCCACTTCACCCGGGCCGGATCCACCGGCTCGGGGATGACACGGAACCGCGTCCCCTCGAGCACCGTCGCGGGAGCGTGGACGTCCGCGAGCATCGGGCCGGAGCCCGCGGCCGACAGGGACACCGTGGCCGCGGAGCTGACGGCATTGCCGGCGTGATCGCGCACGCGCAGCTCCACGGCGGCGGACGTGCCGGAGGTGGGCAGATCCACCGAGGCCGGCAGGCGGCCGTCGAGCACCTCGACGGTGCGCCCGTTGACCTTCAGCTCCGCGGTGTACGCATTGAAGGTGTCGGCTTCGTCCTGGAGCTCCGGCGCGAGCGCGAGGCGGGCACCCGCCACGCCCGCATCCGGTGCGCCGAGCGATACCTCGGGCGCGGCCGTGCCACGGCCCAGCGCCAGGCGAGCCACCGCGCTGGAGCCGGCCGCGAAGATGTCCCCGCCAGCGGCCCCCGCGGCACCCTTCAGGGCCGGGAACTCGCCCACGCCGGACGGATAGGTGCTGCCCTCCACGGGCGTGGACTTCGCGTCGTGAATCCGCACGCCCTGCGCCGTGCCCACGACCAGCCACGGGCCGAAGGCCGAGGCCGACACCGCGGGCGAGTCCAGGCTGGCGTCGAGGCCGCCCAGCCGCACGAGGCTGCTCCCCGTGTCCTGGAAGCAGCGGATGGCGCTGGCGCCCAGCACACAGGCGCGATCCTCGCCCACCGCCGCGACGTGGGTGGCGGCGCCTGCCTCCACCGACGCCTTCACCTCCGGCGCATGCGGGATGGAGAGGTCCAGCGCCTGGAGGTTGACACTCCCCAGCACCAGCGCTCTCGGCCCGTTGGCCGCGAGGGCCTTCACCGGCTCACCCGGCAGGCGGGCCGCCAGCTCACCGGAGGCGTTGCGAACCTCCACGCCCTCGTCGGTGCCCACCAGCAGCAGCGCGCCACGCACCGCGGCGAGGGCCGTGGGCGGCCGCCGCAGCGGGAGCGTGGTCGACGCCAGGTCCGGCAGCGACAGCAGCTCCACGGCCCCGGCGCCGGCACGGCGCACGGCCACCGCGAGCCGGTCCTCAACGAACGCCAGGCCCACCGCGCGGCCCACCAGCGTCCGCGTTCCCATCACGTCCAGCGTCGTGCGCGAGCGCAGCTCGACGATGCTCCGGCCGGCCGCGTCATCGCGCAGCACCGCCCAGGCATCCCCCCGCACCGCCACGCCTGCCACGGCGCTCGAGGGCTCGGCCCTCACCGTCGCCGGGCCACGGGTGAAGACGGCCAGCGTCCCCGCCTTCGTGCTCACCAGGCGCTGAGCTCCGGTCTCCAGGGCCTCCACCGAGGCGAGCACGGGCGCGCCCTCCTCGCCGAGCGGCAGCTCGAAGGCGTTTCCGCCCACCGGGGGCACGGAGGCATCCGCCACCTGCAGCGACGCCAGGGGTGTCACGCCGCCATCGACATTGTCCACGCGGAGCGTGGAGCCGCCCAGCCAGCGCGGCCCCTCCGCGCGCGTGACGACCTGCACCAAGGGCGCGGGCACGGAGCTGCTGTCCAGCACGGACAGATGCAGCACCGCGGGCTCGCTCTCCTGACCATCCTTGTCGGTGGCCACCGCGGCCACCCTCACGAGGCGGGACTTGTTGTCGACCAGCACCGGCGCGCGGAAGGTGTAGCGCCACGGCGCCTGGGTGAGAGTGACCACCTGCGAGTCGAACTCGAGGCGGACCGAGGCCACGCCCGCGGGCGCGATCACGTCCGCGGATACCCGCACGTCCGCCTTCTCGGAGAAGGAGGAGGTGGGTTCGCGGAGGCTCACGTACGGCCGGGAGGCCCCGGTGACCGGCTTGAGCACCGTAATGGTGATGGTCTTCGCTTCCTCGTTGCCGCGAGCATCCCGCGCGAGCACGCGCAGCTTCATCGGCGTGTCCTGGGACACGGCGGGCGCCACCCAGCGCACCGGCTCCGGCGTGCCTTCGAACGTCTTGAACACCTCGGGCGTGGCCGTGCCAAGGGCCTGCGTGAAGGACGTGTGAGTAATCGTGTTCGTGTCGGACACCGACACGCGCAGGTCCAGCGTCGAGCCGGAGGGCACCTTCGCCCCGTCGGAAGGCAGCTGCCAGGCCACCGCCGGCTTCGTGGTGTCAGGGACCACCGTCACCTGGAGCAGCGCCGGAGGCGAGGTCTGACCACGCGAGTCGATGGCCACGGCCACGAAGTCGCGGGCCTGGGGCGCGCCGTTGACCTGCTCCATCCGGAGGCGGTCCGTCAGCGTCGCGCTCGTCGAGGTGAGCCCGGTGACGCGCTTCAGCGGCGCGCCATTCATGCTCAGCTCGATGGAGCTCAACTTCTCCGGGTCCGTGGCGGCCACCGCCAGGTCGAGCATCGAGCCCTCCTCGCGGGTAATGGCCGAGCCGCCGTCCGGCTGCGTGAAGGACACGCTCGGCGCCCGGTCATCGGTCAGGGTGACCGTGGCCGTGAGCGAGGCCGTGTTGCCGCTGTAGTCGCTCACCTGCGCCACCAGCGTGGACGCCTTGTTCACCGCCGACGCCGGCCAGGTGTAGCGGAAGCTCTTCCCGTCCGTGGACGAGAGCGCGACGTTGTCGATGGACAGCTTCGCGGAGTGCGTGCCGCCGCCGTTGTCCGTCCCGGTCACCACGAAGGTGTACTCCGTCCCGGTCGCCAGCACGGCGTTGTTCACCGGCTCGGTGCGGTTCGCCATGGCGAGGCTCACCTGCGGCAGCACGTCGTCCACGGTGGTGAACGTGTGCGTCAGCACACCCGTCTCGTTCCCCGCCACGTCAGGCACCTTCGACAGGCGGAGCACGTAGCTCTGCAGCGAGCCGAGGTCCGCCGCGCCCGCGGGCCGTGTGAAGGTCAGCGTCGGGCCACTGACGCTCACGGTTCCCGCCAGGGCGGTGCCGTCCGGGCCGCTGAGCTGGACCTGCGCACGGGCCGCGGTGTCGGGGTGCAGCGGCTCGTCGAACGTCGCGGTGAAGACCTTCTGGCTGCGCGCCACCGGATTCGCGGGCGCGTACGCCGGCTTCTCCGTCGGCGCGCGCAGGTCGCCGCGGTAGAGCACCTCCGCGAGCGTCAGGCTCATCCCGGGCTGGGTCAGCTGCACCGGCACGAAGCCCGTGCCCCCCGCGGGAACGAGTGCATCCACTCGCGTCGGCTGGAAGTCCTTCGTCTGCGCCAGCGTGGTGCCGAAGCGCACCTGCAGACTGCGGGTGAAGCCCGTGCCCACCAGGCGCACCCAGCCACCCGCGGAGTCCACCTTGTTCGGGACGACTTCGCTGACCGTGAAGGGCGCGGTGTAGACGAAGCCTCCCGGCACTTCCACCTCGCCCGCCGCGCTGACCACGCGCACGCGGACGGGGCCCGAGTACAGAGTCGCCGGCGCGAGCACGCGCAGCTCCGTCGCGGTGGCCGTGTGCGACGTATCGTCCTCCGCCAGCGTCGCGCCGAAGTACACGCGTGTCTCGCCGTCGAAGCCGGTGCCATGCAGCGTCACCGAGGTGCCGCCGGCAGTGGGGCCGTTGTCCGGCGAAATCGAGCTGACCGTCACGGGGGCCGGGCTGGCGCCGCCGCGGAGCTGGAACGTCCAGTCTCCGCGCACGTTGCCGCCGACGAAGGCCGTGGGTCCGAGCTTCACCCGCGCCTGGTAGGCGCGGCCCGCCGTCAGCGCGGCCTCCGGCTGGAGGCGCACCGTCGAGCCGGACTGCGTCACGGACGAAGCCGGGACGACGGTGCTCCCATCCAGCAGCGCGAGGGTGGAGCCCGCCGCCACCGTCAGCGGCAGCTCGCTGGCGAACGACACCGCGACCGGCTCGCCCGGCGCCAGCATGGCGCCCGGCTGTGGCGAGACGCGCGACACCGTCGGGTACGGCAGGGTGTCGTAGAGGCGCGTTGTCCAGGACTGGCCCACCAGCGCGATTCCGTCACCGAGCAGGACACGCGGCTCGGCCTGCGAGCCGGCGTATGCGTGCATGACGAAGGTGCGCTCGACGGGGCCGGAGTCACCCGTGATGTCAACCCATGCCGCGCGCGACGTGCCGGCGGCGAACAGCCACGGCCCGGACAGCGCCACCGCGACCGGCGTCTCCCCCGCCTTCCCGCTGGACGTCCACGAGCCCAGCGGCCGCGGTGCCGACGGAAGCATCGCATCCATCAGGTGGACCGAGGCGCCCGTGGCCACCGCCACGCGGCTGCCATCCACCGCCAGGGCGCGCCCGGCCCCGGACAGCCCGCCCACCGTGCCCAGCAGCAGCAGCTCGCCATCCTCCAGGCTGCGGAACTCGACGCGCGAGCTGCCACCCTCCTCCAGCAACACCGCGAGGGCGCCGCCCGCCACGCCCAGCCCGCGGATGTACGCGGGCGCCACGGAGCGCTGGGCCACCACCGCCAGCCGTGCCTGCGTCTGGCCGCTCTCCGTCAGCTCGCCCAGCAGCGCCAGCTCGCTCGAGCCCGCCACGGCCACCGTCTTGGCCCGCGCATCCGCGGCCACCGACGTCAGCACCGGGCTGCTCACCAGCTGCACGCGGTCCAGCTCCACCGGGCTGCACGGCACGCCCGGTCCGCTGCCGCACGTGCCCAGCTCGTAGCGCACCACCTCGCGCTCACCGAGCAGCACCGCGCGCGTGCCCGCCACCGTCAGGGCCGTGGCGGCCGTCACGCCCGGCACGCGTCCCAGCTCGAGCCTGCTGCCCGAGCTCGACAGGTCCACGGCCACCAGCTCGCCACCCCGCGCCTGCAGCAGCGCGCTGCCCACCAGCGCAATCGCCTCCGCCCCCGTGTCCAGCGTCTCGCGTGGGGCCAGCGTGAAGGTGAAGCCGCCCGGCAGCACGCTCGCCAGCCCGCCCTGCCCGTCCGGCGTCTCCACGCGCAGGTCCACGGGGCCCACCACGCCATCCGGCACCGTCACCGTCAGCGTGCCCGCCACGTCCACCGTGGTGCTGCGCGCCGGCACGCCGGAGAAGGTCACCCGCGAGCCGCTGTACAGGCCCTCGCCGTGGATCTTGATCTGCTCGCGGCTCATCGCCGCCACGGAGGCCGGCTCCACCTTCGTGATGTTCGGGGGCACGAGGTACCGGTACGCCCCCAGCCGCCGGGCGGAGAGCCCGTCCGGGTTGATGATCTCCACCGCCGCGGCCCCGGCCACGCCCTGAGGCGCGGTGACGGTGACGGTGCGGCCCTCGTCGGACACCGCGCAGCTTCCCGCCTCCGTGGCCCCCGCCGGCTGGCCGCCGATGTACACGGAGCAGCCGGACATGAAGCCCTCGCCACGCAGGTACACCGTCTCGCCGCCCTTCGTCAGGCCGAAGGCGGGCACCACCTCCGCGAGCACCGGGCCGGCATCCGTGGCCAGCGACGCCGTCTGGAAGCGGACCTCCGTGTTCGTGCCCAATCCGCCATCCTGCAGGTCGGTCAGGCCGCTGCCCACCTTGAGCACATAGCCCGTCCCCACTGACAGGTCCTGCACCGGATCGAGCACCACGCGAGCGCCGCCCTCGTCGGAGCGGGCCTCCACCAGGGCCTCCACCGTGCCGCCGTCCGCCGTCTCCAGGCGCACCTCGGCCTGCGCCGAGGACGCGCTCGGCAGCTCCGACAGGAGCACCGCCGGGGAGATGCCCACCGGCACCGTCTCACCCTCGGACGGGATGGTGCCGCGCACCTCCACGTGGTCCAGCTGCACCGACGCAATCATCCCGGCGAGCGGCCCTGTGCCGTCCTCGGGGGGCTGGATGGGCAGCTCCACCGCGCGCCCGCCCTTGTCCAGGACGAGCGTACCCGCCAGCAGGTAGCGGCCCATGAGCGCCAGGGTGCTCGTGTCACCGGTGACGATCGCCTGCTCGAGCCACACCGGCGAGCCAAGGAGCGGCACCCTGAAGCGCTGCACCTTGCCTCCGCCCGCCGCCACGTAGGCAATGCCCGCGGCAATCCGCGTCTGCTCCGCGGACACCCGGCCGCTGCCCATCACGTCCTGCAGGTACAGCACGCCGGTAATGGAGGGGCTGGCCGGCGTGGCCAGGTTGACGATGGCCACCTGCGCCTTCGCGCCGAGCGAGACGAACGCACGGGAGCCCTCGGAGGTGATGTGGCGCGCCCGCCCGGCGAGCGGCACCTCTCCCACCTGCGCCAGGTCACCCCGGCGCGCGTTCAGCACGAGGAGCCGGGGCCCGCTGGTGCCGTCGTTCGCGGCAAGCAGGTACCCGTCGTGGAGCGCGAGCGCCGTCACGCCGCCAGGAATGGCTCGGTGGTACGTCTGCCGCGGCTGTGCGTCCTCCGTCGTCCGGTAGGCCCGGATGCCCGTGGAGTCCGCCGCGAAGACCATCTCCCCGCTGGCCACCACGTCCACCACCGTCGCGCCCGCGTTGGACAGCGAGAACTTCAGGGACGGCGCGGAAGGCCGCGTCACGTCCACCACCTTCAGGCCGCCCGTCCCGGCGGCCACGTACAGGGTGTTGCCGGCCCGCGCGAGCCGGTATGCCCCTGCCCCGGTGCTGTCGCTGAAGGTCAGGCGCCCCACCTCCTTGACGGCCGTGGGCTCCGAGGGGTCCGCGACGAGCAGCCCACCCGGCGAGTACGAGCGCGGGCCGCCGCCCGTGACGGCGGCCCCGTTCGGCCCGGTCACCTCCACCTCGCCGCCAATGGCGGCGAAGATGACTCCACGCTCCACCAGCATGTGCCGCAGGGGCGGCGTCTCCAGCCGCGCCACGGCGCCCGCGCCATAGAGGAACGCGCGAACACGCGTGTCCTGCTGCACCTCCGGCGTGCCGCCATCGAAGGTGGCCACCGTCAGCCGCCCGGAGACGTCCACGACACCGGCCGCGTGCGGCGGGGCCACCGCCGTCACGCTCTCGGACGAGCTCACCCGGACGTCGAAGGACTCCGTGTCGCCGAAGAAGACCTGCATGCCGGGCACGAAGCCCGAGCCGGAGAACGCGACCTCCGTGCCCCCCTGCTGCCCGGAGTGGTCCGGCGTGGGTGGGCCGATCTTCAGCGGATCCCTGTAGAGGAAGCCACCGAGCCGGACGGCGGAAGTCCCCGCTGGCTCGTAGGCCACCGAGAGGGCGGCCGGGCCGGCCACCGCCGAAGGCGGCACCTGCACCGTCAGCACCTGCGCGGTCTCGTCGACCACCACGCTCCCGGCGCTGATGGCCTGGCCTCCCACCCGGACCGTCAGCCCGCTGCGGAAGCCCGAGCCCTCGATGCGGATGGGCGTCGTCGCGGTCCGCACGCCGCTGGCGGGAATGACCTTCGTGATGACCGGCTGCGGCTGGTTCGCCTGGCCGATCTTGAACTGGAAGGACGCGTCCGCCGCGAGCAGGCGCGGGCTGGCGCCCACGGACTTCACGCTATTCGCTGGCAGGGTGACTTCGATCTCCTCGCCCGGCTGGAAGCCCTGGCCCTCGTTCGGAGTGAAGACGATGGAGGAGCCACGAACCTGGGTGAAGATGACCTCGCCCGTGCCCGAGACGAGGCGGCCCAGGGGCCGTGGGTGGGTCGTGGAGAAGGCCCGCACCACGATCTCACTCTCCGTGGTGTTCTCGATGAACCCCAGCGAGCCGGGGTCCACCGCCAGGGTGAAGTCCATGCGCACCTGCGCGTCCGGCGGAGCGATGGAGCCCGGCGCCGGGAAGTAGCCCACCGGGAGCAGCTCCGTGGGCGACACCTCCACCACCGTCTGCGTCGAGTCCCTCGTGGCCACCAGCAGGCTGCCGCCGTACCAGGTCAGACCCGAGGCCTCGGCCACCAGCTCGGCGGACTGGAGCCTCACCGGCGCCGCCTCGTTCGCCTCGGACACGTCATAGACGAACAGGCGCTGGCCCACGGTGACGTAGGCTCGCTTCGCGCGGACCGCCACGCGGCTGCGCAGCAGCAGGTCGGTGGACGTGATCGACGCATCGACCGTGACCCCGCCCTTGCGAGCGCCCGTGCGGTCGTAGATGGACAGCCGCAGCCCGTTGCCGCCCGACTCGGTGACACGCGAGGTGAGCACGTAGAAGCGGCCCGGCCCCAGGTCGAGCGCGAGCCCGTCCTCGGGGTACAGCGGGATGTTGCGCACGAACGGCAGGTCCGGCCGCGCCGCGTCGAAGACCTGGATCTTGCCGCTGCCAGAGCTGGGCTCGGTGACGCTCACGTACGCCTCGGTGCCCTCGATGCGCACACCCGCGGCGATGCCGCCCGTGACGGCGCCTCCCACCCGGAAGGGACGCTTCGGGTCGGACACGTCCACCGCGGTGATGCCAGGGCCCGCGGCCAGCAGCGCCAGCCGGCCACCCACGTCCAGGCTCAGCACCGGATTGTCCGTCGCCGTGCCGCCCTCGCGGATGGGCCGCTCCTCGATCTTCACGTCGAGGATGTCGAGCCCCGTCGAGCCAGTCGGGCCACTCACGCCCACGTACAGCGTGTCGCCCACCAGCTTCATCTCGGACGCCTGCTTCGGCGGGAAGCCCGGCAGGTCGAGGTTCGCGCCGAACGGCATGTCGTACGCGAACAGGCCCACCTTCGTTTCCACCGGCGGAGTGCCGGGAATGACCAGCTCCACGTCCGCCAGGCCCGCCTGGTCGGAGGCCGGTGCGATGAAGCGCACGGTGCGCAGGTCGATGACGTCGACGTCGTCCGCGTCGATGTCGCCAATCTTCACCGTCATGCCCGGCCGGAGCGCGTCGCGATCCAGCGTCAGGGTGACGGGCGTGCCACCGGCCACGGGGCCATGGTCCGGAGACAGCGTCGCGTTGGCCTTGCCCAGGTCCTCGACGTAGAAGAAGGCCGACGCCAGCTCCGAAGAGGGGCCACCCGGATGGGTCACCTTCACGTCCACGGGGCCCGACTGGTCGGCCGCGGGAGCCGTCAGGGTCAGCACCGTGCCGCCCTCCGTGGCTGCGCAGCCACTGCCAGCCACGCCGCAGTTCACCACCTTGGCGCCAATCTGGACCTGCTCGCTGCCAGTGAAGCCCGAGCCCTCGAGGGTGATGGGCCCGCCGCTCTCGCGCGAGACGGTCTGCGGCTTCACCGCCACCAGCGACGGCATCCGGCTGCCCGCCTTGCCCGTGGTGAAGCCCGCGCTGAACGGCAGCAGCAGCCGTCCGCCGCGCTCGTCCGTCACGCCCGTCGTCAGCCGCAGCTCATAGGCCGTCTCCGGCGCCAGCGTGCCCTGCACGGTGGCCTTCACCGTGTAGATGCGCTTCGTGTGGTCGGTGCCCACCGTCAGCGACAGGCCCACCTTCTCGCCGTCGGCCCCGCGCGCCGGATTCCCGTCCGCGCCGAGGAAGTGGACGGTGCCCGTATTCACGCTGTCCGCGTTGATGGGCCGGTTGAGGCGCACCACGAACTCGGGGTTCTCCGGCGGAATGAGGGACTCTCGCTCGGGCGTCACGGCGGTGACGAACGAGAACGGCACCTCGAGCTCCGTCAGCTTCGTGCGGCTGGCGACCAGCAGGCGGTCGCCCGCCGCCAGCGAGTCCATGGCCACCTCGGTGTTGCCGCCGCTCACCAGGCGCGGCTGGCGCGGGTTCGCCACGTCCACCAGCACCACGCCGCCCTCGTTGGCGGACACGAAGAGCATGTCACCCATCAGCCGGAGCCGCTGCGGCTGGCCCGGCGTGTTGGACAGGCTCTCGTCGAACCGGATGCGCAGCTCTTCCAGCTCATGCGCGTTGGCGGGGACGCTCACGTCGATGAAGAGCAGGCCCAGCTCGGCGGCCGCGACGATGGCCGTGTCCCGCACCACCACCACGTCCGTGATGTTGGCGTCATACGACAGGCGCTTCACGCGCGTGGCGCCCGGGCGTGCCGAGTCGTAGATGTCCAGGCTGCCGGACACCTTCTGGCCCTTGCTGGCGTGGTATGTCGTGCGCTGCCCGCCACGCGCGCCTCCGCCCAGCGAGTAGTCGGGAGGCGGGGGCAGCGTGCCGGTATCGTTGGGGCAGTAGTGCACGCCCTCGTGGGCGCCGTTGGCCACGTAGAGGCGGCCCCCGTGCACGGTCATTCCATAGGGCTCGCCGTCCGTGGCGACGGTGCCCACGAGCAGCGGGTCCTGCGGATAGCGGGTATCCACCAGGCGCAGCACGCCACCGGCCCCGGCCGCCGGCTCGACGGACGTGCACGGAGGCGCGTCCGGCGGCGGGTTCGGCACCATGTTGTTGAACGCGGCCCAGCTTCCAATCGGCGTCGGCAGCAGACGGGTGGCGAACTCCGGCTCGCCCCAGTCACCGAACTTCGCCCGGCCCAGCTCGTTCATGGCCCGGTTGTTCGAGGTGACCACGGCCACGCCCGCGGCGCCGTTGGCGATGAGCACCTGTCCGGTGCGCGTCGCCACGTCCAGCGAGTCCGGCATGAGGTTCATGTCCGGCCACGGCGTCTCGGGAGGCAGGTAGCCATAGAGGATGGCGTGGAGCAGGTCGACCTTCGCCATGGGCGGATCGACGCTCGTCGTGGTCGAGGCCACCGGCTTGCCGGGCATGCCCACGTCGAAGCTGGCCAGCATCTGCGAGTCGTTGAACGTGCCGCTCGTGTAGGTGCCGGTGTAACCCTCGGGGGTGATGTTGCCGTTGATGGCCGCGCCCGCGGACGCGTACACGAACAGCGGGTCGGCCTGATCCACGGCCAGCGCCTTCGGATAGACCTTCACCGCCTCCGCCTCACCCGCGTTGCTCGGGCCGGGCCGGGGCGTGTCCAGCGGCAGACTGCGCTCCAGGCCGTAGCCCACCACCTTCGCCAGCTGGCCTTCCTCGAGCAGGTCGGCGCTGGCGCCCTCCCCCTTGCTGTCGGGGAGCACCGAGCGCACGGTGACCTGTGCGTAGCCGTCCGCGCCGAACGAGCCCGGGGGCGCCGTCACCGACAGCTCCCCGGTGGACACCACGCTCACGGACGGGGCTTCCATGGAGCCCACGAACACCCGCGGCGCCCCCAGGGCCCCGTAGGCCCAGGACGGCAGGAAGCCGTCACCGGAGATCTTCATCTTGCTGCCGCCGCGCGGGTTGAGGAAGCGCGGGGTCGCGGTGCTCACGAAGAGCGGCGGCTTGTACAGGAAGCCGCCCGGCCGCCGATCCGACAGGCCGGAGCCCGACACGCGCTGGCCGTTGACGTCGTACACGGCATTGATGACCACCACGTCCGCCAGGCCCGGCAAGCCCGGGGGCACGATGACCTCCAGCCGCGTGGGGTCGTGCACCGCGGCGGGCAGCACGATGGCCGGCGCCCCGCCAATGAAGACCGTCGCCTCGGCATCGAAGCCGTCGCCGAGGAGCTGCACGATGGAGCCGCCCGCCGTGGGCCCCACGCGAGGCACCACCTGGGCGATCTCCGGACGCGAGCCGTCCGCGTGGGCCGCCTGGAAGTCCACCGCGAAGGGGGCCAGCAGGTGCTTGGCGTCCGGCGTGAGCAGGTCCGTGGACACCGACAGGCGCAGGCTCGCGCTCGCGGGCAGGGGCTGCTCCGGCCGGAAGCGGATGAGGGCCGTGCTGACGGGCTCCGTCGCGGTGCCCGCTTCCAGGTCCGCCAGCGGCTCGGCCGTGGCAACCCACTCCGTCCCATCCACCGTGAGCGACACCGCCTCGCGGGCGCTCTCCGGGGTGATGGTCGTGGAGAAGGTGAACAGCAGCGAGGACAGGTCCAGGGGCACCACGTCGCCGGGCTTCACGCTCGCCGACACCAGCGTCAGCTCGGCCGCCGGGCCGAACTCCAGTGCCCAGCCGGCGCCGCCGCGGTTGCGCGCGGTGACCACCCGGCCCCCCGCCACCGCCACCCGCAGCGCGGAGCCACCGCTGGCCCCCGCCACGTGGTGGAGCAGCTTCGGCGTCATCAGGTTGCTCAGGTCCACCACCGCCACACCGGCCTCGCCCACCGCCACGTAGGCGATGTTGCCCACCAGCCGCACGTCCGAGGCAAAGCCCTTGAGCACGTCCGTCCCCAGCGAGGCGCCCCGCTTCGGGCTCGCCGGGTCGGACACGTCCACGAGCACCAGGCCCTCGGTGCCGGCGGCCACCACCGCCCACGAGTCCCTGCGCAGCCGCACGCGCTGCACGTCCAGGGTGAGGTAGCCCAGGTGCGACGGCTGCTGCTCCACCCGCACCGTGTGCAGCCGGCCCAGGGTGAACCGGTGCCCGGGGTTCCACTGGCCCGTGCCCACCACCGCCAGCCCGTCCTCCACCGCCAGGGCGCTGACCTCCTTGGCCCCGCCCTTGGCCCCCATGGGAGACTCGAGCGTGTGCAGGTGGAACGGCGTGTGGGAGATGTCGAAGCTGCGCAGGCCGGCGGCGCCCGCGGCCGTCAGCAGCCGTTCGCCCCGCGCATCCAGCCCGAAGGCCGCGCCCGGACCGGTGGCCGTGGACGACACGCTCCTGGGCGCGAACGGGTTGGAGATGTCCAGCTCGAAGACCGTCGCCCGGTCGTACTCGCCCTGCTTGTTGCGCACGCCCGCGCCCAGGAAGAGCCGGTCGCCGCCTTCCAGCGGGTAGGAGATGGAGAGCAGATCCCCGTCCCGGTAGTCCCACTTGCCGACGATGCGGTCGTCGACCCGGTCACCATCCTCGTCCACCAGCTCGTTGCGGCGCTCGGGGGGAATGGGCGTGCCGGCCAGCCGGCCGCGCGTGTAGAGGCCGGACACGTCCACCACGCGCATTCCACCCTCGCCCACCATGTAGACGTGGTCGCCAATGGACACCATGTCGCGGATCTCGCCCTTGAAGGCGACCGCGGAGTCCGTCGGCTGATCGAACACGAAGGCATCCGCCAGCGTGTCCCGCGGGCCGTTCGGGTGCACCACCGTCACGTCCACCGCGCCCCGCAGTCCGTTGGGCGTGAAGGCCTCGATGCGGCCCATGCCGAGCACGCGCACGAGCAGCGCCGGCACCTCGCCGAAGAGCACCTGCATGGGGGCGCTGGTGGTGAAGCCCGCGCCCTCCAGCAACACCTTGGTGCCGCCCGAGGACGGGCCCCGGCCCGGAGTGACGGACACCAGGTCCAGGGGCTGGGTGTAGAGGAACGCGCCCGCGCGGATCAGCGTGCCACCCGAGGGATTGCGCACCTCGAGCGTCGCCGCGCCCGCGGCCGTCGCCTTCGGCGTGAGCAGTTGGACTGTCGTCTTGTCATTCGAAACGGAGACGATGGTCGCCGGCGTGCCCGCGAAGCGCACCTCGAGCTCCTTCTCGAAGCCGGTGCCCGTCAGGGTGACGAGCGTCCCACCCGCCACCGGGCCCTCGCGAGGCTCGAGCTTCGAGAACGTCATCGGCACGACGTCGTTGCCGCTGGAGGTCTCGAACTCCGACGCGAAGCGGCCCGCCATCACCGAGCCGTCCAGGCCGGTGAGGCCGGAGACCACCACCCTGTAGCGCGTGCGCGTCGCGAGCGGCTGGCTGGGGCTGAGGCGTGCCTGGGTGCCTTCGGTGCCCAGGGGCGCGACGCTCGCCGTCACCGGCGAGCCGCTGGCGGAGCCATCCAGCTTGAAGAGCTGCACCGTGAGGGGGGACAGCCCCTTCACCGGCACGTTGAACTCCAGGTCGATGGGGTCCACCGGCCGCACGCCCGTGGCGTTCGGCTGCGGGTAGACCGCCACGACGATGGGGAACGGGACGGCGATGACCGCGAGCCCGTCGTTCGGAGCCGTCTGACCCGCTCCGACCACCTTCACCGCGCTGATGGAGGCGGCCACCACGCCACGGTCGATGGCCACGTCCGCCAGGGAGGTGGCGGGCCACAGGTCCACCGCGTCCACGGGGAGCGGCGCCGCCGGCTCCGAGGCCACGGTGAGCTGCACCACGCTGCTGCCGGCGCTGGCGCCCAGGTGCGGGCCCAGCCCGGACATGAAGAACCGCGTGCCCACCAGCGCGGGCACCTGCGCCACCTTGCGCGGCAGCGTGGCCGGCAGCAGCGACACCGTGTGCGCCTGGGTGGCCGCGGACAGGCCGTTCGTCCCATACAGGGCCAGGTCTCCCAGCCCCTCCGTCTCGCCCACCACCGGGAAGCCCGGCCGGGCCAGGTCCACCACGAGCGTGGACGCCTGCTGCCCGATGGCGGCGTTGAGGACGGCATGGCGGCCCATCGCCCGCACGCGGGTGATGGAGGCCGTCTTCAGGGTGCCGCCCATCAGGAACGACTGAATCGACCCGAGCAGCGCCGGGCGCTGCGGGTCCGCCAGCGAGAAGAGCGCCAGGCCCCCGTTGCCCGCGGCGACGAGCGCCAGGTCATCCACCACGGCCACGTCATGCGCCTGCCCCTCGTAGGGCAGCGCGTACACGAGCTTGGGCGCCGTCGGAGTGCTCACGTCCACCACGAGCAGCGACGGCCCGCCCTCCCCCACCATGTCGACCGCCGGCAGATCCTGCGCGTCGGCCACCACGTAGGCGAGCGTGTCCCGCACGGCGAGCGCCTGGGGCTTGTAGGGCGGAGGGAAGGACACGCCGCCCATGACGCTCGCGGACTCCGGGACGGCCACGTTGACCACCGCCAGCGCGCCCTGAGTGCTCTTCTTGAGCACCTCGATGACATCCGCGCCCGCCACGATGCTGGCGTCCGACAGGACATACGCCTTGCCCCCGGTGAGCACGAGCTGCCCGGGGCGTCCCTGCGGCAGCCGGTCCGCCGGGCGGCCCTCCTTGCCGTCGATGGCCGGGGTGTAACGGGCAATCCGCCGCGTCACCTCCAGGTTCGAATAGAGGAAGGCATTCTCCGCCACGGCGCGCTGGCCGTCCGGGTTGATGACGATGATGTCCGCCGGCCCGAAGCTGCCGTCCGGCGTCGTCACCCGCATGTGCCCGGGGGACAGGACGGTCGCCGACAGGGCCTTCTTGCCCAGCGCGCTCTCCGCCGCCGCGCCCCGGAAGTAGACCTCCGCGCCGAACTGGAAGCCCGCGCCGGACAGCTCCACCTCTTCATTACCGCCCAGGCTGCCCACGGCCGGGGTGGCGAAGTTCACTTGCAGGATCGGCATGTACACGAAGCC
This sequence comes from Myxococcus sp. RHSTA-1-4, assembly GCF_020037125.1. Classification (GTDB taxonomy): domain Bacteria; phylum Myxococcota; class Myxococcia; order Myxococcales; family Myxococcaceae; genus Myxococcus. Next base: position 11,071 of record NZ_JAIQDG010000013.1, on the reverse strand, counting down.
ACCCAGCAGGCTCCCCTCGAGCCCGCCCGGGTTGACCACGGAGACACGCACCGGCCCCTCCACCTGCTGCGGCGTCCGCGCGGTGAGGAAGTTCCCCGTCTCGTCGACGACGACCTCGGTCGCCTCCGCGTTGGAGAAGTACACCCGGGCACCGGGCTGGAAGTGCTGGCCGTCGATGCGCACGCGCGTGCCGCCGTCCACCGGGCCGGCGCGCGGCGCCACCAAGCTCACCACGGGCAGGACACCCTCCTGGGTGCGGGTGCGGAAGCGCGCCATGAAGCGCTTGCCCAGCTCGAGGCCCAGCGTGCTCTTCACGGTGGGCTCCACGGTGATGGAGTACTCCTTGCCGCGCTGCAGCTTCGTGCCCGCCGGCAGGGTGAGCTCGATCCTCCGGTCGTCCACCGTGCTCACCGCCACCGTCACCCCCGCCACCGGGTTGCCGTTCAGCAGGCCCTCGCGCAGCACCACCGACGCGCCGGAGACCGTCGCGGCGTCGAGCGGCTGCGAGAAGCCCACGGACAGCGCCGTCAGCTCCGGCGCCCCGAGCGCCACCTGCTCCTCGCCCTCGGCGGGCACCGAGTCCGTGACGATGAGCCGCGGCAGCGTGTACTCCGCCACGCCCTGGTGGCCGAAGAGCGTCATCGGGCTGCCGTCCACCATCAGCACGTCCTGGGCGGCCGGCACGTTGGCGCGCACGAACGTCGTCGCGAAGCCCTTGTCGTCCACCACGGACGCGGACAGCAGCCCCTTCACCGGCCGCGCGTCCTGGTCGATGAGCGGCACCGTGGACACCGACACGTTGCCGGACGAGGCGATGGAGCGCTGGCCGGTGGCCAGCAGGTCGCGGCGGCCGGGCATGTGCGGCAGCAGCGAGACGACGCGCGGCGTCCCCTTGAGGTCCACCACCGCGAGGGAAGCCGTGGCGCCCTGGCAGCCGACGTAGGCGCGCTCGCCCACCACCGCCACCGTCTCCGCGCCACCCGGCAGCGGGACGAAGCCCAGCTCTCCCAGCTCCGGGTCCAGCAGGTCATGCACGCGCAGCCCGGCCGGGCCCGCGGCCACCAGCAGCCGGTTGCCCGCGACGGCCACGTCACGCGCCGTCCCCGTCACCGGCAGCGTCGTCAGCCGCTGCGGGTAACGCGGGTTGGCCAGATCCACCACCACCACCCCGGACTCACCATTGGCCACGAAGGCCAGCTGGCCCCCGGCCGCCAGGCCATTCGTCTCGGGGCCGGGCAGATCGATGGAGCCCTCGCGGAGGATGTTGCCGGCGTTGCTCACGTCGAAGACGGTGAGCTGGCCGCTGCGGCCCACCTGCGGATTGCGAACGAGCACCAGCGCCAGGTCCCCGTGGAAGAGCGACGCCTCCACGTTCCCGTCCAGCTGGGTCGCCGAGATGGGCTGGAGGCGCTCCTCGGTGACGCGGAAGAACTCCACGCCTCGCCGCACGGAGGCCCCCTCCGGCAGGCCCCAACCGCCCACCACGCCCAGGCCCGCTCCGTCCAGCGCGAGCCCGCCCAGCCGGCTCCCCTCGCCCAGCGCGCCGAAGGGCCGGTAGGGCGCGCGCGCGGGGCGCATGCCGCCCTCGACGGTGACGATCTGCGAAGTGCCGCTGTTGTGCGTCAGGTCCCTCGCGCGGGCCTGAATCGTGCGCGTCTGCCCCGCCAGCGGCGTGGGCAGCAGCCAGGTGTAGCGGTATACGGGCCGGCCGGCGGGCCCGGGCACCGGCACGCCCGTGGTCCCCACCTCCTCCGTCACGGTGCCCCCGTCCGGCGTCGTGGCGCCGGCGATGAACGCCACCTGGTCCACCACGGCGTTGTCCTCGGCGAACGCGGACAGCTGCAGCAGCTCACCCTCGGTGACCACGTCCAGGTCCGGCGGATCGACGAGCTCCACCTCCGGAGCCGTCGTGTCGGCGATGGTGCCCACCACGCGCTTCGCGGAGGCCGTCTCCTGGCCCACCTTGTCCACCGCCACCGCATGGAGGGTGAAGGTGCGGCTGCCACTGCCGATGGGGGCCGTGAAGCTGGCGATGTAGACGTTGGGCTTGCCGGGGATGCCCGCGGGCGCGGTGGACGTGGCCACCTTGCGCCCGTCCACGAAGAAGGACACCGACGCGATGCCGCTGTCCACGTCGGACGCTTCCGCCTCCAGGCGCATGCGCGAGCCCTCGAAGACGGCCGCGCCTTCCACCGGCTTGAGCAGCGCCACGGACGGCGGCTGGTCCGCCACCACGTTGAACGACACCTCGGGGGACAGGGTCTCCTGGCCCATGGTGTCCGTCGCCCGCGCACGCAGGAGGAGCGTCTGGCCGACCTGCGACTTGTCGGCCACGTAGATGTGCTCGAAGGGCCGCTGGAAGCGCCGGCCCACCTCGACCAGCTTGTCGAGCGCGGGGCCCACCAGGAACGTCACGTGGGCCACGCCCACGTCATCCCCCGTCTGCGTGGTGAAGGAGCTCGGCAGCCCGGCCACCACCCGCGGGGGGGCGTTGACACCCACGGCCGGCGGAACGTCGTCGATGGCCTCCACCGTCACCTGGGCCGAGGCCGTGTTGCCGCTGACGTCGAGCGCCTCGGCGCTGAAGGCCAGGGACACGGGCGGGGCGTTGTCCGGTACCAGCTCCTTGGGCACGAGGTACGAGAAGCGGTACGGCGGCGCGGGAACGCGGGCCACCACCTTCTCCTCCCCCGCCCCCACCTTCAGCTTGAACGTCACGCCGGCGAGGCCGACGTTGTCCTCCGCGCGAGCCTCCACGTTGACGTACAGGCCCTCCACCACGCGCGAGCCCCCCGCGGGGGACACGAACGCCACCTCGGGCGGCTTCTCGTCCTTCACGACGGTGACCTGCACCGTCTGGGCGCGGACCTCCTTGCCGGACGAGTCGCGGGCGAGCGCGTTGATCGTCAGCGTGCGGGACGCCGACCCGTACGGCAGCGGCACCCGGAAGGAGTAGGGGCGCGTGGAGCTGGCGAAGTGCAGCGGCCCGTCCAGGCCGCCCTCCACGGTGGCCTCCACGTTCCGGATCTCGACGTCGTCCTGCGCGGCCACCAGCAGGGAGAAGTCCCGGCCCTCGGTGACGATGGCCCCCGCGCGCGGCTGCGCGATGGCCACGGTGGGCTTCTGGTCGCCCCTCACCGGCAGGATGACGGTCTGCGAGAAGACCTCGTGCCCGAAGCTGTCCACCGCCTTGCCCCGCAGCTTCAGGGTGGTGGCGTCCGCCGGCACGTTGACGATGAAGTTGAAGGGCGGCGTGTACAGCGTGGCGTAGGCCGTCGGCGAGTCGTCGAGGAACAGCGACACCGCGGTGACGGCGACGTCGTCTTCCGCCGCCATCACCACCGGCAGTGGGTTGGCCGCCACCGCGGGCGTCCCGTCCGACGGAGACACGATGGACAGCGCGGGCTCACGGTCCCGCACCACGTCGATCTGCTGGTACTCCAGCTCGCTGAAGTTCCCGGAGACGTCCCGGGCGCGCGTGGCCACGAAGTACGGCACGATGTCCAGCCCGCCCAGCTCCGCCAGCTTCGGCACCGTGTGCTGGAACGTCACCACCGGCGTGTACACGTCGAAGGGCGAGCCCGGCAGGCCGTTCTCCGGCGGGAAGCCGCCGGCCACGTGCACCAGCTCCAGCGCCTCGGCGCTGGGACCGGCGTAGATCTCCACCCGGTCCACGAAGGCATTGTCATGCGCCTGGACCTGGATGAGCACCGGCGTGCCCTCGATGATGTCGCGGCCCAGGCTGGGCCGCAGCACGCTGGTCACCGGAAGGCGGGTGTCCTCGGCGATGCGCAGCTTGCGCTCCACGGAGGAGCGATTGCCCTCCAGGTCGGTGGCCTCCACGCGCAGGTGGACGAACGTCTCCGTGCGGGTCGGGTCCAGCCGCACGAAGCCCGGCGGCAGCGACAGCAGTCCGCGGAAGGTGCGGTAGCGAGAGATGTCCTCGGGCGCCACCCGCATGGCCGCGAGCACCTCGCGGATGGTGACGTCCGAGGCGACGGGCTCGCCCTCGTCGTTGAAGAAGGTCTGGACGGGCTTCCCGTCCCCCTCCTGCATCTGCATCGCGGGCTGGCCGTTGACGAAGAACTGTACCCGCGTCACCTTCGTGTCATCCGCGGTGATGGCCCCCAGCCGGAGCTGGATGCTGCCCTCCACCAGGTAGGCCCCCTCGGCCGGCTCCAGGATGGCCAGCTCGGGCGCGCGGGGCCGGCGGCCCTCGATCACCAGCCGCGCGCTCTGCTCGTGGCCCTCCGTGTCCCTCACGATGATGGTGAGCACCGTGGGCTCGCCGTCCGGTCCCGCCGGCGGCTTGAACGTCACGGACTTCGACGTGCTCTTCACGGGAGGGAGGAAGTCGCCGCTCCCCGTGAGCACCTGCCCGTCGTAGTTGAACGTCACCGAGGCCACGCCCACGTCGTCCTTGAGGGACACCGTCAGGGTGGCGTTCTCCTCCTGCAGCAGGCTGATGAAGCCGTTCTCCAGCTCCGTGCGGTAGAGCGTCTCCCCGGTGGAGACCAGGCGCTCCATGACCAGCGTGGGCGGCGCGTCCGGGACGATCTGCACGAAGGCCGGGTTGGACACGGCCGTGTTCGAGGCCCGGTCCGTCACCTCGGCGTAGAGCTCCGCCGGGGCGAACGCGCTCTTGCTGACGCGGAACTCCACGTCCTGCGACGTGCCCACCAGCATCACCTCGCCCTGCGACACGCCGTCCATCAGGAGGCGGACGCGGGCTAGGCTGGCGTTGTCCGACACGCGCACCTTGACGGGGAACTCCTGGCCAGCCACGGCGGACGCGCCCTCGGCGAGGCCGATGATTGCCACGCGCGGCTTCTCCGAGTCCGGAACCGCACGGAAGGGGCGCGGGTCACGGGTGATGGCGTTCTGCGTATCCACCGCGATGGCGGTGAGCAGCGTGTCACGAGGCGCCCACCCCGCCGGGATGCGGAACGCCACCGGACGCGTGACGGGCTGGCCCGGCCGCACGTCCGTGGCCAGCGGCTCCACCGCGAGCCGCTGGCTGGCGGCCACGGCGCGGAGCTGGTGCGCCTGGCCGGACTGGTACCGGAGGGCCAGCTGCGAGACGAGCAGCGGCCGTGCGTCGCCCTCGGCGGGCTGCAGCTCCACGAGGACCTGCTCCACCTCCACCGCGTCCGCCGGGAAGCTCAGCACGGCCGCATAGCTGGTGCCGGCGTTGAGCACCACGTCGCGGCCCTGGGCGAAGTCACCGTTGCGGAAGAGCGCCTTGAACTCGTCCAGCTTCGTCTGGTTGGCGGGCGTCAAATTCGCCTTGGGACGCAGGTGGTAGAAGACACGGGCACGGGCGCCCACGCCGTCATCCGGCACCGCCAGCGTCAGGACCTCGGGAGCCCCGTCCGGCTTCAGCGGTGTATGGGGCGTGACACGCACGGCGCCGGCCTCACCCGCCACCGCGAAGACGGCGGGTGCACCCAGGGTTCCGTTGGAGTTGCGCTCCGCCCCGAAGGACAGGGTGGCGCCCGGCACCGCGTAGTCCGAGGCATCGAAGGGCTCCGCCGTTTCGAGCACCGGCGCGGCGATGGAGAACGAGGTCCCGGTCCCGCCCTCCTGCTTCACGGCCGACGTGGAGGCCACCCACCAGGCGGCCTTCAACCCCACGTCGTCCTGGAACTCCACCGAGCCCTGATACCGCTGCTCCTCGACGAGGTCTCCGCCCGCGGGAGACACCCACCGGACGAAGGGCGGCGCGTCCGGCACCAGCGTGCAGGAGTACGTGGTCACCGTCGTCCGCTGCAGCGTGTCCACGGCCGTGGCCTCGAAGATGACGGTGCGGGGCTCCGCGCCCTCCAGGGGCGGAAGGGTGAAGGGCCCGCTCAGGCTGATGCTCGGGGCCGTCCCGCTCTCCGGCTGCCGGGTGAGCCCCGTCACCGCGCTGTTGTTGAACTTCACGGACAGCGTCTCCACCTGGCCGTCATCCGAGGCGCTGACCCGCAAGCCCACCTTCGAGCCGGCCACGCACGTCTGCGCGCTGGGCGCGCCGTCCAGCGAGATGCGGACGACGGGAGGCAGCTTGTCCTGGAAGGCGACGATCTCGAAGGACACCTCGGAGGTGTCCTTGAGGTTGCCCGCCGGGTCATACGCGCGCGCCCGGATCTTGTGGATGCCGGGCTGGAACCGCGTGTCACTGGACGGCCTGAAGGGAACCGTCCCCGAGAAGGTGCCCACGTAGCGGCGGCTGACCAGGATCTCTCCGGGGCCGAGCGGGTTGGGTGCGCGAACCTCCTCGAACTCCTCGTGGGTGGCGCGCAGGAACGGCGTCTCCGGCTGCGGCGACGGCAGCTCCTGGTCGTCCAGCATCACCACGACGCGATCGACACGGACGTCGTCCGACACCTCCACCCGCAGGCCGAGGCTGCCCCCCTGCGCCACCTGCAGCACCGGCTCCCCGGCCCTGGCCGGCAGCGGCGCCGCGAGCAGCGCCGTGGGCTGCTCGACATCGTCCGCGATGTCCAGGGTGACGTCGGCTTGGCCCTCCTGGGGCTCGGGGCTGACGTCCTTCGCGGCAATGCCCACCGAGCGCGCCGAGGCCGGCGTCGAGGGCGTCACCACCGGAGCGCGGACCACCATCTTCTGCTGGATGGCGGGGTTGATGGGGCCGGTGAACTTGCCGGAGGTGACGCCGCCCGAGCGGGCCGCCACGCTCGCCACGCCTTCATCATCCGCCACGGTGAAGGTGACGGTGACGTCCTGGCCCTCCTTCACCGGGGTGCGGGGCGCGGGCGTGACAATCGATACGGTTGGAGGCGTGTTCGCCACGGCCTGGAGCACGAGGGTGCGCTCGGCGGTGCGGTTCCCGCTGTCCGCCACGACGGCGCGCAGGGGCAGCCGCTTGCCCGCGAGCTCCGCGGGCACGTCCAGCTTCCACTTGAAGAGCTGGTACAGGCTGCCGTCATGGACGCCGCTGATAGGCCCCGAGCCCACCAGCGTCTCGGTGGCGCTGGGATTGTCCGGGTCGTTGGGGTTTCTCAGGTACAGCCACGCCTGCTTCACCTGCACGTTGTCCGTCGCCACCACCTCCACGTCCACGCTCCGGCTGGGGCCGGCGTAGATGCGCAGGCCCTCGGAGGGGCTGCGGAAGGCGACGAGGGGCGGCTCGTCATCCGCCTTCACGTCCAGGGTGATGGAGACTTCCTTTACGTTCTTTTCGCCGGCGCTGTCGGTCACCTCCGCTCGCAGCGTGAGGGGCCCCGGAGCCGACGGCAGCAGCAGGTCGAAGCGGTACGGCGGCAGCATGGCCGAGCCACGCAGCTGCGTCGTGGTGCCGCGGACCTCGTACAGGTCCACCCGGGCCACCGCCACGTCGTCGTCGGCCTGGAGCAGCACGGGAATCGTCGTGGCCGCTGTCACCTCCGTGCCGGTGAGGGGGCTCACGAACTCGACGGTCGGCGGCCCATCCTCGCTGAGGTGGACGGTGTGGGAGACCTGGTCGTGGTTGCCCGCGACGTCGTACGCGCGCGCGGTGATGATGAGGCTCTCCCCGGTGAGCCGCTCCTGGGGGATGACCACGTAGCTGATGTACGAGCCCGGCACTCCGGCGTTCTCGCCGGGGGATTCGTCCGTGAAGAAAGGCTCGGTCTCCCCACCCAGGTAGACCTCCACCCTGGCCGGGTCCACGTTGTCCAGGCCGGCCACGGTGACGAGCAGGCCCTGCGAGTTGGGCACGCGAACCCCGTTCTTCGGCGTCACGATGGACACCGAGGGCTTCGAGGTGTCCCTGCTCACCGTGACACTGATGGGGCTGCTCTCCTTCGGATTGCCCTGGGCGTCACGCGCGACGGCCGTGAGGGTCAGGGTCATCGACTCGCCCGAAGGAGTCGGCGTGATGTAGGTGGTCCGGTACGGCGGCGTGCTCGACTGGCCCACGGCGGTTCCGTTGACCTTCCACGTCACCTGGGGGGCCTCGCCGCTGTCGTCCGTGGCGGCGGCCGTGAGGAAGATGGGCGTGCCGCCCACGAAGGTGGACTGATCCGTCGGAGAGAGGATGGACACGGAGGGCGGCCCGTCCGCCTTGACCACCGCCTCGAAGCCCACCCGCCGCTCCAGCCCGGCGTGATCGATGGCCTGGATCTCCACGTTCGCGCGCTTGCCAACGAGCGCCGCGGGGGGCGTCCAGGCGAGCTTGAAGTCCTGCGAGCCCATGGCCGTCCCGGCCAGCCCGCCCTGGTCCAGCCGCGCCGTGGCGACGGAGCTCCCGTTCACCAGCAGCGCCACCTTCACGCCGAAGGACAGCGCATCGTCACCGACGGTGCCCTCCACGGACAGCGGAATGCCCGCGGTGACATCCACCTCGTCGCCCTGCGGCATCCGGCGCGTGATGAGGGGCGGCGCATTGGCCACGATGCGCACGAGCAGCGAGGCGCCTTCCGCGGTGGCGCCGTACCGGTCCACGGCCGTGGCCTTGATGGCGGCGGAGGTGCCCGCGGTCCCCGGAGGCGGCACATAGTTGATCTCCCACAGCGGCACAGCCACCAGCTCCAGGGGGCTGGAGTTGGGGATGGGGCGCATCTCCACCCGGGCCGTCTGCGAGGAGCCGATGGGCGCGCCGTCCACGGTGAAGCGCACCACCTGGAAGTCGAGCGGCGACAGGCTCTTCGACTTCCAGTCTCCGCTCGTCACGCGGATGACGTGCGGCAGGCCCTCGATGAGGTTGCTGCCCGCCTCGGGCGCCTCGTAGACGACCTTGCGCGTGCTGGGCCCGGCGGGAGGCACCACCTTCACGCCGAGCTCGACCGCCTCCTTCGTCTTTCCGCCCGTGTCCACCACGATGGCGCCCAGGCGCAGCGTGGTGCCCGCCACCGGCGGGGCCTGGATCTGCAGCACATAGGGGGCGGTGTCATCGATGGCGGTGGGAACGTCGTTGATCCGGAACTCGACGTGCTTCACACCCACGTCATCCGTGGCAATGGCCTTCACCTCGAAGCTGCTGCCCGCGGCGATGGAGGTGGGCCCGGACAGGCGGATCTTCGGCTCGCCGTTGGCCGCGTCCACCAGGCGGGTCGCCTCCCAGAGGACGTTCTCCGAGGTGGTGTGCCGCGCGGTGACGGTCACCGTCCCCGGGCGCTTGGAGGTGGCCTTGCCGTCCGCGGAGATGGTCACGATGCTGGTATCGCTCGACTGCCACACCGTGTTCAGCGCGGCGGGGGTCAGGTCCACCGTCCGCCCGGTGACGGAGTCGTCCAGCAGTCCCTCGAGCCGGAGCTGCACGGACTCGCCCACGTTCGCAATGGTGACAGTGGCCGGGGCGATCCGGACCGCGGCGATGCGCGAGGGGTCGGTGACGAAGACAGGCACTTCCGCCGTGCGCTCGGCGTAGGTGATCTTGATGGTGGCCTCGCCCTGCGCCAGCGCGATGACCTCACCGGACTGCGTCACCGAGACGATGCCGGAGTTGCTCGACTCGTAGACGACACCCCGACGGCCGCCGGACAGGTCCACTTCCCCCGCAACGGCGAAATTGCCGAACACCTTGAGCTGCTCACGCTGGCCCACCTGGTCCATGAGCAGCGACCTGGGCTGCGGGGAGAGGGTGAGCAGCGGATCGAACGAGGCCGAGCTGGTGAACTCGACCGCCGAGGTGTGCACCGTGCGGCCGAAGGCGTCGCGCAGCGCCACGTCCGCGATGACCACGCCGTCCGGGGGGATGGTTCCATCCACCGAGGGGATGAAGAAGCTGATCTTCCCGGGCGAGCTGGCGCGCGGGCGGCCCACCATGCGGCGGGCGGTGGCGAACGCGTGGGCCTCGGCCTCGTTCAGGTCGCCAAACACCGTGCGCAGCGCCAGCGCCGAGGCGCCCATGACGGACAGCTCGGCCTCGGCCACCTGGCCCGAGTAGTTCACGTCCAGCACGATGCCGCCCGCGGTGGTGTCCGCGCGCACTTTGATGGGGGTGGGAGCGAAGCCGGGGGGGCTGGCCTTGGCGTCGAAGGTGGTGACGAGCTCCGCGCCAGGCACCGAGTCCGCGCCCACGGGGGTGGCGGTGACCTTGAGCACGCCGTCCTCGGGGAACGGCATCTTCAGGGGCACGAACAGGTGGAAGGGCACGGCACCGGCGAAGTCGCGCTCCACCAGGAGATCGGTCAGCGTGGCGAAGGTGCCCTTGCTGGCGGACACCCCCTCGACGCTCACCTTGACCTGGATGGCCTGCTGTTCGACGTCGAAGCCGATCTCGGCGCTGGTCACGCCCGGGCGCAGCGGCGCGAGCGGATAGGCCCCCGTGACGACGGGCGGCTCCGCGCTCGCGCCCAGGGCAAAGCCCAGGCAGATGACAGCCAGCACAGCGCGAACACCGTTCGAGCTGAAGCGTTGCACAGCCCCTCCGAACCTACGCCCCCTCAGGGACGTGCAGGCACATCAATTGTTACCGCCAGCCCCATGCAGCCAGGCGGGCCATGCTTCGGAATCCGTCGTCTTCCACCCCGCCCCCACCGCCCCGCCCCTACCTGGGTGGCCCACCACGCCCGCCTCGCGCCCAGGGCCAGATGCACTCGTGGGCGCTTGTCCATCATGAAGCTCACTCGCGGGGACTGCCTGGCGGGAGGCGCGAGCAGACGCGTGCACGCCAGCGGCAGTGCCGGCGCGAACAGCTCGAGTCTGCGATGGTCCTGCGCCGTCACTGTGTACCGCCCCCTCTGCACGCCAGCCCGCGCATGCCGCCGATGGCGGCGCACATTGCGCGCTACTGGATATACGGGGCAAGGGTGGATTTCGGGTCGCACCCCTCCCACTTGCACGCTTTTTGCCCTGATTTCAGGGGGTTGCGCCCCCCTCCCGTCGTAGCCCCAACCGACGCCCGGCGTGCGCGCCAGAATTGCTCTTGGTTTGGCGCCATTCGACATGTGGAACGGAAAGGCCGCGTGCCAAGAGAGTCCGAGCGAGGCAAGCAGCAAGCACCTCTTGAAGCCCTCTCGAAGATCAGGAGCCGCGGCTTTCTCCCGGGAGATGGCCGCTCTCTATTTCAGTGTTGACGCGCACGTCTGCTGATGGGCGAATAAACCGGCTGGTTGATGGGCATCCGTCAGGAGCAAGCGAGCCGTCA
>NZ_JAIQDG010000134.1 GCF_020037125.1 Myxococcus sp. RHSTA-1-4 | reverse complement strand
CATCGGAGACGATGTGGTGCATCGTCAGCAGCAGCACGTGCTCGGAGTCCTGGAGGCGCAGCAGCGTGGCGCGCAGGCGCGGTCCGCGGGCGAGGTCGAACGGCTCCGCGGCCTCGGTGGTGGCGAGCCGGCGGGCTCCGGCCTCCCGCTGGTCGGCGGGCAGGGTGCTCAGGTCCACCAGTGGCAGCGGGAAGGGGGCCGGGGCGTGGATGAGTTGCACGGCCTCGCCGTCCTGGGCGGCGAAGGTGGTGCGCAGCGACTCGTGGCGCTCGATGAGCGCGTGGAGGGCCCGCTCCAGTGCGGCGATGTCCAGGACGCCGGAGAGACGCACGGCGGTGGGCATGTTGTAGGCGGCGCTACCGGGCTCGAGCTGGTCGATGAGCCACAGGCGCTGCTGGGCGAAGGAGAGGGGCAGGGCCCGGTCGCGAGACACGGGCCGCAGGGGCGGAGCCTGGTGGCGTGGTGCGCCGCCGCCCTGGAGCGAGGTGATGCGCTGGGCGAGGCCGGCGAGGGTGGGGCTCTCGAAGACGGCGCGCAGGGGCAGCTCGACGCCGAAGGTGACGCGGATGCGGGAGATGACCTGGGTGGCCAGCAGCGAGTGGCCGCCCAATTCGAAGAAGTGGTCGTCCGCGCCCACCTGCTCCACGCCGAGCACCTGGGCCCAGAGGCTCGCGAGCAGCTCCTCGGTGGGGGTGCGCGGGGCGACGTACCCTGTGTTGGAGGCCGGGGCCTCGGGAGCGGGCAGGGCCTTGCGGTCCACCTTTCCGTTGGGATTGAGGGGCAGGGCGTCCATCACCACGAAGGCGGAGGGCACCATGTGCGCGGGCAGCCGCTGTTTGAGGGCGGCCCGCAGTGCCTCCGCCTCCAGGGCGAAGCCCGGGTCTCGCACCGCGTAGGCGACGAGGCGCTTGTCACCGGGCCGGTCCTCGCGCACCAGCACCAGCGCCTGACGGACGCCGGGCTGCGCGGTGAGCACGGCCTCGATTTCACCCAGCTCGATGCGGAAGCCGCGCAGCTTCACCTG
>NZ_JAIQDG010000133.1 GCF_020037125.1 Myxococcus sp. RHSTA-1-4 | reverse complement strand
AACGACAAGGTGGACCGCAAGGCCCTGCCCGCTCCCGACGCGGCGCGGGCCTCCCCGGCCGAGTCCTACGTCGCCCCACGCAACGCCACCGAGGAGAAGCTGGCGGAGCTGTTCGCGGACGTGCTGCGGCTGCCTCGCGTCGGTGCCACCGACCACTTCTTCGAGCTGGGCGGCCACTCGCTGCTGGCCACGCAGCTCGTCTCCCGCCTGCGCTCCGCGATGGGCGTGGAGTTGCCGCTGCGAGCCCTCTTCGAGGCGCCCACCGTGGCCGCCCTCGCCGCGCGCATCGAGGCCGCGCACCTGGAGCGGAATGAACGTTCATTCCAGGCCCCCGCCCTGGTGGCGCGGGGAGCGGCCACCCACACTCCGGCGCTGTCCTTCGCGCAGCAGCGCCTGTGGTTCATCGACCAGCTCCAGCCCGGTAGCTCCGCCTACAACATGCCCTCACCGGTGCGCCTCACCGGCGCGCTGGACATCGCGGCGCTGGAGCGTGCCGTTTCGGACGTGGTGGCCCGGCATGAGGTGTTGCGCACCACCTTCGCCTCCGGGCAGGGCGAGCCCGTGCAGGTCATCCACCCCTCCACGGACTTCTCGCTGCCCGTGGTGGACCTGAGCGCGCTCCCGGCCGAGCAGCGCGAATCCGAGGCCCGGCGTCTGGCCACGGAGGAAGGCGTTCGCCCGTTCGACCTCACCCGGGGGCCCCTCTTCCGCGTGTCTCTGCTACGGCTGACGCCGGAGGACCATGTGCTGCTGCTCAACATGCACCACATCGTCTCCGACGGCTGGTCCATGGGCATCCTCATCCGTGAGCTGGCCGCCCTCTACGAGGCCCACGCTTCCGGCCGGACGCCCCAGCTCCCGCTGCTGCCGGTGCAATACGCCGACTACGCGGTGTGGCAGCGCGGCTGGCTGCGCGGAGAGGTGCTCGACGCGCAGCTCGGCTGGTGGAAGCAGCAGCTCGGCGACGCGCCCCAGGCACTGGAGCTGCCCACCGACAGGCCCCGCCCGCCCGTGCAGACCTTCCGCG
>NZ_JAIQDG010000132.1 GCF_020037125.1 Myxococcus sp. RHSTA-1-4 | reverse complement strand
GTGGCCAGGCGGGCCTCGAGCTCGGGGAGGCCGACGAGGACGACGGAGAGCAGGGGCCGGCTGTCCCAGTCGTAGTAGGGTGGGCGACCGGCGCCGTACCGGGCTTTCGCCCGGCCGGTTTCCGGCCGCCCCCCACCGAACCCGGCGTGCACCTTTCGCTGTGCACCGGGCTCTCCATCGATGGTTCAAGCGTAGTCTGGTCCGCGCAGCCAACCCAACTTGTACTGCTCGACGCATACGGACGACATTTCGAAGAGGCGAACTCCTCCGTCCTGCCACCGCAGGCTTCGACCCCCTGGTTTCCGCCATGCATAGCGTCTACCCAGGCGTTTCAGCGAGACACGGTGCTTCTTCTTGAGCCATCGAGCGATGGTCCACCAGACGTAGTAGTCCAAGCCGTTGAAGACCTTCTTGGCCCCCCACGCATGGCGGTAGAAGTGCGCCCAGCCTCGCAGTATTGGATTGAGCGTCCTGAGCTGCTCTCGCAATGACTTCCCGAGAGAGGCTCTCTCGAAGAGTTGCTTGATTCGCTCACGGAAGAGTTGGCTCCGGTGCTTTGGGATGACACTGGCGCTGACCATCCGCCTGTGGGCAGGATGGCGGCGCACACGGACGTGGTGACCGAGGAAGCGCATCGGCTCGGTGACGGGTGTCACGAGCGTCTTCGTCTCCGACAGTTCCAGTCCGAGAGCATCCTTGAGGGAGGAGCCAAGCGCGGCTTTCTCCTCGCGGGCCAGCCGTTCAGCTTCCGCATGTTGCTGCGGACCTGGTGGGGCAGCTACGAGGAGTATGAAGTCATCCGCGTACCGAATGGGGAAGAAGATTGGGAGACGTCGCCGCCTGTCGGTTTTGCGTGCCTCCTTCGCCCGCCTGTTGATGGCTTCGGGGTCGGTCACGTGCGACGGGTTGTGGCGCGGCCAGACGTGGCGCTCGTATCTCTCCTCTATTGCACTCAGGGCAACATTCGCCAGAAGCGGCGAGAGGATTCCTCCTTGGGGGGTTCCGGAGTCCGTCCGCGTGAACTGCTCTTCCGAGAGGACTCCTGCCTTCAGG
>NZ_JAIQDG010000131.1 GCF_020037125.1 Myxococcus sp. RHSTA-1-4 | reverse complement strand
GTGTCAAGGCTCGGCTAATCAGGTCGCTGTTCGGTCCGGCCAATGAGGTCCGGACGTGAGGAGCCCGGGAAGCGCGACGGCGTGGACCGCGCGGGTTCGGCCAAACCGGTCCGGTAGGGGCTGCGCCAGGCGTCAGCGTGCGATGGTCTCGGCCTGGGCCGCGCGCGGTGCTCGGGTGCGCTTGGCGAGCGGCGGGTTGCGGTAGCTGTCACCCTCGATGGTGAGTACGTGGGCGTGGTGCAGCAGCCGGTCCATGGCGGCGCTGGCCAGCAGCGCGTCACCAAACAGCGGAGGCCACTCCTCCAGAGCGCGATTGGAGGTGAAGCAAGTGGCCGCGCGCTCGTAGCGGCGGCGGACAATCTCGTACAAGTCGATGCCCTCCTCGCCCGTGAGGGGCCGCAGTCCCAGGTCGTCGACGATGAGCAGGGCTGGCGTGGTGAAGCGCAGGAGGCGCCGCTCGTAGCTGTTGTCGGCGCGTGAGGCGCGCAACTGCGTGAGCATGTCGTGGGCGCTCACGTAGAGGACGGCGTGGCCGGCGCGACAGGCACGCTGGCCCAGCGCCTGGGCGAGGTGACTCTTGCCGACGCCCGCCGGGCCCACCACCAGCACGTTCTCGTGTCGCTCGACAAAGGAGCAGGTGCCCAGCTCCAGCACCTTGGTGCGCGGGACGGAGGCGTTGAAGGAGAAGTCGAAGTCCTCCAGGGTGCTGGGCCGCTCGAAGGCAGCACGGCGCAGGCGCACGTCCAACTGCTTGCCGTCGCGCCGCTCCACCTCGTCGGCCAGCAGCCGGTAGAGGAATTCCGTCAGCGACAAGTTGGCGTCGGCCGCCTCGCGGCAGCGCACCTCGAGGGACTGCAGCAGCCCGGACAGGCGCAGCTTCTTCAGCACGGGGACGAGCTCGTCATGGGGACTCATGCGGGGGGACACTCCTCAGCGGGGTAGGACTGCGGGGACAGCGAGGGGGGAGCGCTAACGCAGCAGCAGCGTGCGCACGTCGCGCGCGTAGCGGGGCGCAGGCGGCGCAGGAGTGGCGGCGGGCGTGGCGATGGCCAGGTGCCC
>NZ_JAIQDG010000130.1 GCF_020037125.1 Myxococcus sp. RHSTA-1-4 | reverse complement strand
GGTGGTGCGCATGGACTACGCGCGCTCCACCGAGTCCGGGCGGCGGCGCTTCTACCTGACGTTCGGACACATGTTCTAAGCGCGGTGGGCCCGGGGGTCGAGCCGGCTACAGCTTCACGCCGTCCAGTTGCTCAAGCACGGCACGGATGGCTTCCTCCGTGGTGCCGTAGTCCTTCGCCACGGCGGGGGCAAAGTCCGTCGTCGCCACGGTCTGCGGTGGGGACTTCAGGAGAGACTCCACCATGAGGCGGCTCGTCCCCGGCCAGGGCGCCGCGAGCAGCTCGTCCTTGCGGCGAACAGGGTCGAGGAGGGTGAAACAGGGCCAGGAGGGAAACTTCAGGGTGCTGACGTCGCAGTCGACGAAGCGGCATGCTTCCAAGCGGGCACCGGTGAAGTCGCAGTCCTCGATGCCGCCGAGCTCGGGATGCTCCGCGTAGGGCCAGCGGCCGAAGTCATTGCCGATCATCGTACCCGTGAAGCGGCAGCCCTTCAGGAACGCCTTCTCCCAACGGAAGTCCGTGAGTGCCCTCTTCACGTCGATGGTGCAGTCGATGAGCTGCACCCTGGCAATCACCAATGCGCGTGCAGGCACCTTGATGACGAGGTTGCACCGCCTCAGCGTCAGGTGGTGTCCCAGGTAATAGAGCTCCGTCTTGCTGTTCAGCTCCAGGCGCTCGTCTTCGATTTCTCGGTCGCTGAACTGGATCATGAGGTGCCTGTGCTCGATGGGCTCAGAAGGTGATCATCCGGAAGAGAGAACCGGCCATGCGCTGACCGTGCAGGGCAAGGTTCGAGTCGGTTCCGGAAAGGATCTCGTACTGATAGCCCGTCCGTGGATCAATCACATCGACTCGCGCCTTGCTCCAGCGGAGCAGAGGGAAGTCGTCTCTCAATTGTCGTTCCACGAAGCGCCCTCGGGCCTCGCGCTCGAGCAGGCGCGCGAGCCAGTACTCTCCTCGGGCAACTGCCGCATCGATGGCTCGCCGCTCATTGCGCGAAAGCTCCTGAGTGCCACCCCTTTCAAGGTGTAGGGAGCGTGTCGCTCCCTGGCCGTGCGTGTAGGGAGGCATGTTGGGGCCGCGAGACC
>NZ_JAIQDG010000012.1 GCF_020037125.1 Myxococcus sp. RHSTA-1-4 | reverse complement strand
CCGCTCCCCGAAGCTATCGCTACCTCTCCTGCCGCCCCGCCCGCCAGGGAGCCTCCTCCATCACCTTGAAAGGGGTGGGGTTTAGGGCACCCCGTGTCCACGGGTTCAAATCCTGTCTCCCCGACCATAAAAGGCCCAGGAGTTTCGCGGACTTTCGCGAGGACTCCTGGGCCTTTCTCTTTTCCCCAGCAACCAGAGGGGCTGCTCCCAAGCGGGCATCCGAACCAGGCGCTCATTGTCCGTGCGCGGGGGCGGGGCCTACAATCAGCCGTATGGCGACCAAGGACGCACTGCTCTCGGACGCACTGCGACTCCCGCCCGAGGAGCGCGCCGAAGTCGCCCACAAACTGCTGCTCAGCTTGGAAGAAGGGGCGGAGGACCCAGATGCCCAGTCCGAGTGGTCTGCGGAACTGGAGCGCCGGGCTCGTGATGTGCTCGACCGGAGCGTAAAGACGGTGCCCTGGGAGCAGGTCGAAGAACGCATCCGCGCCCGGCTCGGCCAGCGACGGTGAAGGTCCGTCTCGAACTCCACCCCGAAGCTGGCCGTGAGGTGGATGCTGCCGTTGATTGGTACGAGGGCCAGCGGGCCGGCCTGGGAGCCGAGTTCTTCGCTGACCTCCGCCAGAGTCTCCTGGGGATTGCCGAGAACCCTCGCACCAACCCCGTCTGGCATGGTGGACGAGCGAGGGACCTGGGGGTGCGGCGTCGCCTTTATGGAGCGCTTCCCGTTCACGCTGCCCTACCTTGTGCTTGAGGAACTCGTGGTGGTGCTCGCCGTCGCGCACGTTCGCCGCCGGCCGGGATATTGGCTCCAGCGTGCAAGGCCGTTGCTGCGGCGCTGAAGCAGCAGCACCTGAGCGCGCCAAGCAGCCGTTGTTTGAGTTCTCGACGCTGACGCGGTTGGGGGCGGCCAAGCGGATCGCTACCCCTGTCTACCGAGTTTCCGCGGCCGAGGGCTTGCGGCGTCGAGCCGGGGGCGGATTGCGGTAGCTGTCGCCCTCGATGACCAGGACGTGGGCGTGGTGGAGCAGCCGGTCCATGGCCAGGCCTGATGCGTTCTCGCCGGGTCGGACTTGAAGACGGGCCGTCAGGTCGCGGGGGTGGGCGCGCGAGGGCATGACCGGGTTCGTACACCACCCAGAGAATCCTTTGGATGCTCGCTTCCCTGGCGGGTGGGGTGTGCTCGAAACCCGCCCCGTGGCCAAAGGCGGAGGGATGGGGCCGGCGAGCCCCATCCCCCCTATGCCCCGCTCCGCGACCAGAGCGGCTCGGGGCGCGAAGGAGTCGAGCATGGGTGGACTTCGAGGACAACAGCGGCGCCTGCTGGGGCAGGCGCGCCTGCCGTGGGATGAACGGGTGACGGACCCACGCGACCCGCGAGGCACGCGCCATGTGCACCTGGGCCTGTTGGGACAGGTGGTGGCGGCCTTCGCGGTGGGCAAGAAGGGGACGAAGCAGGCCGCGCAACTGGCCGAGGACGTGGGAGCCCGGACGCGCCAGCCAAGTGGGCCAGAGAATAGCCGTCCGGACCGTGTTTGGCGAACTTCGCGCCCCGAAACACAAAGGACCAGAGCTGCTTCGGGTACTCGTTGTCGTCGAGGCGGAGGGCATCTGTCGGCACTTCCGCCCTGAGCGAAGTGTGCCCACGGAACGCTCGAAATGAAGGTCGAGGTCCCCCTCATACCGTTCGACTGTTCGGCAGTTGGACACGCGAGAAGCCCGCGCTCGGCGATTCATCGGGGTTCCTCGCCCCGTCACGTAGGTCTCAGCCAGCCAGCGGTGAAAGGCAGCCTCATTCATGTTGATTCATCGCGACTGGCGGGCATGCCCGCGTCCGGGTCATTCTCCTGCAATAGCCGTGTGCGTGTCTTCGGCGCTTCGGCTTCGGAACGTGCTGATCAATCAGGATGGGGTTGCCATCGGGGTCGATGAGCATGAGGCTCGCGGGACCGGTGGAGGACTCGTCGGCGGCGGTGGCGAGGGTGAGGCCGCGGGCCTGGAAGGTTCGCTGGAGCTCGCGGACATCGTCGAAGTCAGCGAGCGGATTGGCGTTGCGGTCCCAGCCGGGGTTGAAAGTCAGAATGTTCTTGTCGAACATGCCTTGGAAGAGGCCGATGGTACTGGTCTCATTCTGCATGATGAGCCAGTGCTGGGCCGGGTCACCGCCGATGGCACGGAAGCCGAGCTTCTCGTAGAACGCGCGGGAGGTGGCGATGTCCTTGACGGCGAGGCTCACTGAGTTCGGCAGAGCCCGAGGCCTTCTCTCCCTTGGCGCTGGCTCGGATGACTCAGGTCAGGTGCCGGCTTCAGCGGCGGTCAGCGTGATGTGCAGCTCGATACTGTCGTTCTGCCCGTCTGCCTGCGGGTCGGTGCCCACTCGAATCCGGCCGGGCTGGCCACTGAGCATGCTAATCCTTGGCGTCGCGAAGATCTTGCCATCCCGCTTGATGGCCAAATTGAACATCAGCACATCGGGCCGGTTGCCCATGCCGCGCCCGACCGTCCCCTCGATGGTCCAGTCGTGGCCATCGGCGGATTTGTCGATAACGACCGACTGACCCAGCATCGTCACGAACGTCGTGGTCGTGGGCTCGCCGCCATGGATACGCAGCACTGCCTTCACGAGGATGCTGCCTGCTGGAAGGTTGGCCGCGGCTTTCTCGTTCGGCTGCGCGGCCCATGCGGCGTAACCCCCGGTCAGGGTCAGGGCGAGTACGCAGACGCAGCCGGAAAGCCACCGCTGGAACGAGGGAAGAGGTTGCTTGAGCATGATGATTCTCTCCTTGAGTGGATGACAGAAGCCCCAGTGACACCCCAGCGGCCAGGGCTGCATGGCCAGCTGGGTCTTCAACATCGCCTCGCCGTAGGTGCGGCGTGACTCCGGATGGCGTGCAATCACACGTTGGTCGCAGGACAGCTCCTGGTCCTGGCGGAAATGCCGCGCGGCGTAGTGCAGCAGCGGGTTGAACCAGAACAGGCAGCGCAGCAGCACCACGATGGCGTTGAACCGCGGGTCGCCACGGACGAGATGCTGGTGCTCGTGCTCGCGGAGCAGTCGCCGCTCCTCTTCGCCGTAGCGCACATCGAAATCCACCGGCACGATGATGCGCGGCCTCCACAAGCCCACGGCGGCAGGAAGGCCGGCAACCGTCTCGGCCTGATACATGCCGTCATCGCGCGGGCGTACGTGCCCCAGCGCGCACCAGAACCCGCGTTGCAGCGCGGCGAACCACAGCCCCGCGGCCACCGCGCCCACCAGCCAGACCGCCAGCAGCCACGCCGCCGCGTTCGTCGTGGAGCCCTCTTCGCTCGCCAACGTCCATGGCGCCGCTTCAGCGATGAACGTGAGGACCGGTGCCGGAGCGGGCCCCTCACTCGACGCGGGCAGCAACACCGCCAGCAGCGCGGCAGGCACCAGGCTCCACGCGGCATACGCAATCCGCGCGCCGAATCCCGCGCGCAGCACTCCGCGCAGCACCATGACCGCCAGGACGGCGGCACTGGAAGCCAGCGTGGTCTCCAGCAGCGCGCGCAGCACCCCAGCGGCCGTCATGGGTCCAGCTCCTCGAGCAGCTTGCGCAGCTCGGCGACGTCCTTCCGGCTGAGCTTGCGGTGCTGACTGAAGTGCGCGACCAGCGGCGCAACGCGGCCGTTGAACAGACGTTCCAGCAGCCCCTGGCTCTCCTCCAGGACCCAGTCCTCGCGCCGGAGCACCGGGGTGTAGAGGTAGCGACGGCCTTCCTTTTCCGCGTCAATCGCGCCCTTCTTGAGCAGGCGATTGAGGAGCGTCTTGACCGTGGCCTCCTGCCACTGCTGCGCCTCCGCGAGCGCCGCCACGACCTCCTCGGCGGCGAGGGGGTGCTGGCGCCAGAGCACTTCCATCACGAGGGATTCGGCTTCGCTGATCTTCATCGTTTACACCCGTAATTTACCTGAGAGATTACGGATGTAATCGTTCTTGTCAAGGGGCCGCTTCACAGAAGGACGGATAGGAGCCCTGTTGAGGGTGGCGGGCTGGTGAAGAGGGGCCAAGAAGGGTCGCTGGAGGGTGACGCGCGGGCTGTGCGCCGGGCCAGAGCAGAGGCCGTGCGGCCCCTCGGGGCACATGCCGGCCCAAGCGGCCCAGCCAGGCGGCAGGCCGCCGGGGCGTGGGCTTCCAGGTCACTGTGGATGCTTGGGCTCAACACCCCGCGCTCTGGGGTGGAGCCAGTGCCGGGGCTCGCTTCGCAGGCCGGGAGGGCCATGCCAGGTGCTCCAGAATGGCGCGCCCCCCACCGGGGGCCGTCAGGGATGCCAGCACCCTCCTGCGGCCTCCACACCGAGAGCAGGCGAAGACATCCAGCGCTTTCCGTCCTGCGCAGCAGTCCCGCCCAATCCAATCGCGGCGTGCGCTCCATCGTCGACTCCACCGTCGCATCCAGGGCCGGGCTCTCCTCCAGCCCCGGCTCCGCCCCCGCTTGAGGGAGCGCGAGAAGAAGGCCTCGTGCCGCATGCAGTGCGCGCAGAGCTGCGCCCGGGGGGGGCGGCGTGCGCTTCGAGGCGTTGCCGCCGCCCACGCAAGCAGAAGTGGAGAGCAGCAGCCGCACCTGCACGCCAACGACAGGCAGGGGCTGGAGTGGCTATGCGGCTGGCCTGGCGCTCCGTCACATGCAGCGGCCCCCCTCCCTATCTACCTGGAACCTCGCGGACCCCCATCCTCGATGACGCCCGACGAGTGAACGGCAGTGCGTCTGGCACGGCCGGAGCAAAGTGCTGAGCGCAGTTACAGGCGACCTGCGAAGTCGCCGCTTGAGGAGGGTGCCACCGTGAAGATCAGACTCGCAATGTGTACCGTGCTCGCGTTCCTTGGCCTATTGATCCCGCGGCCGGCGGCGGCGGGATGCCACTTCTGGAGCTTTGCCGACGGCACCATCGATAGCGACAAGGACATCTCCGGCGGCGAACCGAATGGACGCCCCCTCGTTCGGTTCTTCCTCGTCTGCCACGACAGCCTCGTGGACCACGCCACCCTCAACCCCGATCTGGGTGTCGGCGAAGTGCACTCCATCCCGGGAAGCGTTCCGTTGATGGTCGCTGCGCACGGCGGCAATGGAAATCTCCTCAGCTTCAAGAAGGGAGACGACGACCTGTCACCGATGGAGTCGACGTACCTGATGATCTACCCGCAGGGTGTCTGCGACGGTGACTCAGGCAAAAGCGCGGTCAGCGTTCAGCGGCAGACGCAGACCTACAACATCCTGAACAACGGCAACTGGCCGACGAACATCGTCACCTCCTGCACCGAGGATCTGGAGCAGACGACAGGGGCCATGGAGCAGGCGGTCGATCGGAACGCCGCGTTGACCAGCAGGGGGATGCAGAGCAAGTTCGAATGGCGCAGCGTGAAGGTCATTGACGGCGATCCGCTCGACCAGGAATACCTGATCAACTGCCAGGGGGGCATCGGGAGCCCCTGCGGTTTCCGTCTTGACGACTACAGCGTCCCCGGAAACGGGACGGGCGTCGACGCGCGTTACGCGGAGAGCGACCAGTATGCCTATCGCGATCTGCGGGCGATTGCCGGCATTGTGGCGCGGGTCAAGGCCATCTATTACCCGGTGAATGCGACGCCCCTGAAGCGATTCCTCGGGTTCTCATCGGGGGCCGGCCTCGGGCTCACGATCCTGAAATACCGGCATGACCTCTTCGACGCGTACGCCTTCGCGGGACACCCCGTGTCAATCCGATGGGTGCAGGCGGAGGAATTCACGCCGCTCGGAACGGCCAACACCTACTACGACGCCGCCCACTTCGCGAGCGGCCTTGGCTTCAATCAGTATCCGACGAACATCGGCGGACCGGAGGGGACGATGGCCTCCGGAACGTTCGACCTTACGGACGTGGGCAACGGGCACGACCCGTTCAACAGGGGGACGAGCAATGGACTCACGCTCGGCAACCTGAACCCGGCGGGAATCAACAAGCGAGTGCTCTTCGTGCAGGGCTCGGCGGACATGGCGAACCTGATGCGGATTTCCAGGCTCGACCCGGCCGACCCTGCGAGCGCCGGCTACGGCCCGCCTGCGTCCGGCGATGCGCTGCCCTCGCCGCAACTCTGCGGAACGTCGCTCAACACGTCGACGTCGAGCGCGTATGTGTGGCAACGCTACGTGAACCACTCGGCGCAGTTCCTGGACATGACCGCGGGGGCCGCGACGCCGGCGATCCTCGATCGACTGAGCTGCGCCAACAGCGGATGGACTTCCGTGGCGGCCCCGCCGGTCTTGGTCCCGACCAGCATCCTCAGCACGTGCGTGGACTTTGGCTACCCCAACTCATGCGGTGGAGACCAGGTCCTCACCAACTACGTCTACGAGTTTGGCGGCGGGAACATCAAGATGATCATCCCGGACTCAGGCGGTCACACGATGCCGACGGTGTTGAGCTCGGCGGGTGGGTCTGGCGGAGGCGGGAACCAGATCCGCGACTTCAGCCTGGCCCAGGAGGCCTGCATCTGGTTCGGCGACGGCTGCACGAGGACCGTCTGGTAGGGCCTAGCGCAGCGCCGCGAGGGCCGCGCCGACCTTCGCCACCGTCACCGACACGGGCGTCGTCACCTCCGGAGCGAAGATGGCCACGCGGAGCTCCTCGAAGGCCCACCGCAGCTCCCGCGCCGCCTCCTGGTCCCTCACGGTGGCGCGCCTGGCGAGGAAGGTCTCCCACAGCGGGGTGAAGGGCGCGGCCTTCCCTGCGTCCTTGCCGGGGTTCGCCACCGCACGCGACAGCCGTGCCTGGGCCGCGAGCAGGTAGCGCGGGTAGTTCAGCAGGCGCCCGAAGGGAATCCACTCGATGAGGTTCGCGGGGAACAGGTGCCCGAGCTGCGAGCGGATGTCCCGCACGGCCGCAGCGCCGCTCGGCCCCCTGGATGCTGTCTTGAGCGCAGCGAGCGTCGCGGCGAGCTCAGCGGAGGTGACAACGACGGCGTTCGCCCAGTCCCGGGCCACAGGCTCGATGCGCGGTGAGCCCTCACGGACCAGCGCCTCGAAGGCCGCCTTCGTGCGGGGCAGCGGCGCCCCCGGTGCGAGCTTGAACGCATCGTCGACACTGCGTGCGAGGACGAGCGCCCGGAAGGCGTCGGCCTGGCCCCGCGCGGGCGGCGGCGCGCCGTCCAGGGACGGGAAGGGCGGCGGCATGCGCGCGCCGCTGACGGCCACGTGTCCGCGCGCGGCGAGCATCAGGAGCCGGCGGACCCCCGTGCGCGTGGCCGCGTCGGCGGCGGCGGAGGTCTCGAGCAGCACCAGGTCCACGGTGGAGCCCCGGTCGACGAGCGCGGGGTAGCTGCGCACGTCGAGCCCGCCGACCCGCCGGGTGACCACGGGGGGCAGCTCGCCGAAGGTCCAGGCCGTCAGCCCCTTGCGCTCCCAGTCCGAAGTCGGTGCCACGCTGCGCAGCGCCGCCCGTGCACGTCCCCCGTACTGCTCGAGCAGCGTGTCGGCGTCACGGCTCCGCGCGAGCTCCTTTCCCCGCTCGTCGAGCACCCGGAGCGTGATGCGCAGGTACGGCGCCACGGCATCCGCCCGGAAGGACTCCTCGGGCACGTCCACGCCGCACAGCCGGGACACCGCACGCGCGAGCGCTGGAATCAGCGGCCCGCGGAAGGGCACCAGTTCCTTCTCGAGACGGTCGACCAGGGCCGGCAGCGGCCCCAGCTGCTTGCGCCAGGCGCGGGGGACCTGCTCGAGCAGGGCGGTGAGCTTCTCCCGCTGCCACCCGGGGATGGTCCAGTCGAGCTCACCCGGGACCAGCTGGGCGAGTAGCAGCAGCGGCACGCTCAGGGTGATGCCGTCGTCCTCGGCCGAGGGGTCGAAGGTGTACGTCACCGGCACGGACGCGCCGTGCAGGGTGATGGCGTCCGGGTAGTGCGCCGGGGACAGGCCCGGGTCGTGCGAGAGGGCATCCTCCATCGAGAGGACGAGCACGTCGGGGTCGGCCGCCTCGGCCTTGCGGCGCCAGACCTCGAAGCCCGCTCCGTCCGTCACGTCCGCCGGGACGCGCTGGTCGAAGAAGTCCAGCAGCGCCTCGCTGTCGAGCAGCTCGCTGCGCCGGGCCTTGTCCCGCAGGCGCGCCACGCGCTCGAGCACCTGGCGGTTCTTCTCCTGGAACGCCCCCCGGGTGCGGTACTCGCCGCGCACCAGGGCATGCTCGAGGAACATCAGCCGTGCCCGGGCGGGGTCCATGCTGGCCAGGGCCACGGGGCGCTCCTTGAAGACCTGAAGCCCGAAGAGGGTCGCGTTCTCCTTCACGACGGCGCGCGCGGACTTCTCCGACCAGTGCGGTTCGGAGTAGCTGCGCTTGAGCAGGTGGGGGGCCGCCGCCGCGAGCCACTCCGGGTCGAGCTTCGCCACGGTGCGCGCGAACAGCTGGGACGTCTCCACGAGCTCGAACGCCATCACCCAGGCCGGGGGCTTCTTCGCGAGCGCCGACGAGGGGTGAACCATGAAGCGCGTCTGCTTCGCGCCCGTGAAGTGGCGCGGCTCCGGATTCCACTGGCCGATGCGGGACAGGAGCCCGGTGAGGAGCGCCTGGTGCAGGACGTCCCCGCGCGCCGGGGCGCCCCGGCCCTTGCGCGGCAGGCGCAGCTCGCGGACAGTCTCCTCGAGCTGGCGCTGGACGTCCCGCCACTCGCGCACCCGCAGGAAGGACAGGAAGTTGTCCCGGCACACGCGCCGCAGATGGGACGTCCCCCGGCCCTCGGCCTCGCGCACGAACGCCCACAGCTTGAGGAGCCCCGTGAAGTCCGAGTGCTCGTCACGGAAGCGCCGGTGCAGCTCGTCCGCCTTCTGCGCGAGCTCCCGTGGCCGCTCGCGCGGGTCCTGCAGGTTGAGCGCCGCGGCGACGATGAGCACCTCGTCCAGGCACCCGTACTCGGCGCCGGCGAGAATCATCCGCGCGATGCGCGGGTCCACCGGGAAGCGCGCGAGCTGGTGCCCGAGCGGCGTCAAGGTGCGCTCCTTGCCCTCGATGGCCCCGAGCTCCTCGAGCACCCGCCAGCCCTCGGCGATGGCCCTCGGCTGGGGCGGGTCGAGGAAGGGGAAGTCCTCGACGTCACCGAGGCCGAGGGACTTCATCCGCAGGATGACCCCCGCGAGCCCGGTGCGCTTGATTTCCGGGTCGGTGAAGGCGGGCCGCGTGGTGAAGCCCGCCTCGTCGTAGAGGCGCACGCAGATGCCCTCGCGCACGCGGCCGCAGCGCCCCTTGCGCTGGTCGGCGCTGGCCTGGGAGACCGGCTCGATGTGCAGGCGCGTGGTGCCCGAGCGTGGGTCGTAGCGCGACAGGCGCGCCACCCCCGTGTCCACGACGTACACGATGCCCGGGAGGGTGACCGACGTCTCCGCGACATTGGTGGCGAGGATGACCCGGCGCTCGGGGATGGTGGCGAAGACGCGCGACTGCTCGGCGGCCGACAGGCGCGCGTACAGGGGCTGCACCACCGTGCCGCGGAGCTCGCGCGCGTTCAGGGCATTCTCGGCCTCGCGGATTTCCCGCTCCCCGGGGAGGAACACGAGGACGTCCCCGTCCGGGTCGAGCGAGAGCACGTTCGCCACCGCATCGGCGACGGAGTCGGCGAGCTCGTCGTCCTCGGGTGGCGGCTCGTAGAGCACGTCCACCGGAAAGGTACGGCCCTCCACCTGGATGACCGGAGCCCTCCCGAAGAACTGCGAGAAGCGCTCGGTCTCGATGGTGGCCGAGCTCACCACCACCTTGAGGTCGGGGCGCCTGGGGAGGATGCGCTTGAGCCACCCGAGCAGGAAGTCGATGGTGAGGCTGCGCTCGTGGGCCTCGTCGAGCACGATGGTGTCGTAGCGGCTCAGGAGCGGGTCGCCATGAATCTGCGCGAGCAGGACCCCGTCGGTCATGAACTTCACGGCCGTCTGCCGGGACGAGCGGTCCTCGAAGCGAATCTGGTAGCCGACGTCCGTGCCCAGCTCCGTGCCGAGCTCGCGTGCCACGCGCGCCGCCACGCTCGTCGCGGCGATACGCCGGGGCTGGGTGACGCCAATCTGGCGCGGGCGGCCGCGCCCCATGGCGAGCAGGACCTTCGGTAGCTGCGTCGTCTTCCCCGAGCCGGTGGCCCCCGCGACAATGACCACCTGATGGGCGGTGATGGCCGCGGTGATGTCCTCCACCCGGCTCGAGATGGGGAGTTCGGGGGGGAAGTGCAGGGTGGGCAAAGTATGGGAAGTATAGAGGAGATGAAGCGGCCGGCCAGCCACAAGCGGCCCAGCCAGGCGGCAGGCAGCCGGGG
Source organism: Myxococcus sp. RHSTA-1-4 (assembly GCF_020037125.1). Lineage (GTDB taxonomy): Bacteria > Myxococcota > Myxococcia > Myxococcales > Myxococcaceae > Myxococcus. The sequence goes on along the minus strand of NZ_JAIQDG010000012.1, from coordinate 242,501 downwards.
CGTGGGCTTCCAGGTCACTGTGGGTGCTTGGGCTCAACACCCCGCGCTCTGGGGTGGCCCCTGCGCTGGGGCCAACCGAGCAGGCCGCGAGGGCCATGCAAGGTGCTCCAGCATGCTGACGTGCTGGCTTCGCCTTGGGTGCGCGCGTCAGGTTGAGGAGTCCGAAGCTCCAGCTCGGCTTCGGCCGGTGGCTTGAATCGCAGTCAGACTTTCGCAATCGTTCGGAGATGCCGAACGACCCCTTCTCGGACGTCCTTCAGCTCACGGAAGCGACCTCGGTGGTATCCGGCGGCTTTGCCGCGAGAGGGGCGTGGGCACTGCGTTTCCCAGCGCCGGGGAAGCTCAAGTTCTCCGCCATCGCGAGGGGGAGCTGCTGGCTGCGCGTGGACGGAAAGAAGAAAGGCGTGATGCTGGAGGAGGGCGACGTCATCCTCCTCCCTGGACGAGACGGCTTCGTCGTCGCGGACAGCCTGACGACGCCGCCGAAGGACGCGCATCGCGTGTTGGCCCGGCGCGGTGTCTTCGCGGAGATTGGCGATGGCCGCGGCCCCGAATGCGTCGTGCTCTCGGGAATGGTCTCGCTCCATCCGTCGAGCGGCTCTCTGCTGACGGACGTCCTCCCCACGCTCGTCCACGTGCGCGCCGTGTCTCCCCAGGCCGCGCCGCTCCGGTGGATCGTCGAACAGATTCTGCAGGAACAGAGCTCGACGTTGCCGGGGGCCAGCGCCGCGTCCGCACAACTGGCGCAACTCCTGTTCGTCCAGGCGCTGCGTGCGCACCTCGCGAGCTCCGGGACGCTCCCCGCGGGCTGGCTCCGTGCCATCAGCGATGAACGGCTCACCCCGGCGCTGCGGCTGATGCATGGCGACCCGGGGCGCACCTGGACGCTGGGGGAGCTCGCGAAGGCCTCCGCCATGTCGCGCACGAGCTTCGCGGTGCGCTTCAAGTCCGTCGCGGGAGTGGCGCCGCTCACCTATCTCACGGGGTGGCGGATGCGCCTCGCGCAGAGGAGCCTGCGCGAAGACGGCACCTCGATAGCGGAGGTCGCCGCGTCCCTGGGATACACGTCCGAGAGCGCCTTCAGCAATGCGTTCAAGCGTGTGACGGGCACCGCTCCGCGCAACTATCGAAACGCGGCCAGGCGGCTTCAGCCGGAGGCCCGCGATGCGTTCGACCTCGAAGCCGGTCCGCGCGCCACGGCCGCGAGACGCGTTCCCCCCCGCGCGGATTGATGGAAACGGCTCGCTGAACGAACGCGAAAGTCTTCCGCACTCTGGCGCATTCTCCGTCCGTATCGCCCTGGTTATTTCTCCGCTCGTGAGCGCGAACGGGGCGTGGACCGCCCTGTTCGGCGGCGCGCAAAGGAGAGTGACAATGCGGGTGTTCATCACGGGTGCCACGGGGTTCATCGGGTCAGCCATCGTTCAGGAGCTCCTCGCGGCGGGGCATCGAGTGGTCGGCCTTGCCCGCTCGGATGCGGCGGCCAGGGCGCTTGCCGCCGCGGGTGCCGAGGTCCATCGGGGTGATATCGAGGATCTGGACGGCCTGCGGAGGGCCGCCGCCGCCTCGGATGGCGTGATTCACAACGGCTTCATCCACGACTTCACGCGGTACAAGGAAGCCTGCGAGATTGATCGGCGTGCCATCGAGGCGCTCGGGGCCGAGCTCGTCGGCTCGGATCGTCCCCTGGTCGTCACCTCGGGGACCGCGCTCGTTGCGCCAGGCCGGCTTGCAACGGAGGACGACGCGCCCGGAGTCGACTCCAGCGTGATGCCCCGTGTCGCCACCGAAGAGGCAGCTGCCGCGCTGGTAGCGCGTGGGGCGCGCGTGTCACTGGTCCGTCTTCCAGTGGTTCACGGCAAGGGAGATCACGGCTTCGTCCCGATGCTCATCGCCCTGGCGCGTGAAAAGGGCGTTTCGGCGTACGTGGGAGACGGGCGCAATCGGTGGAACGCCGCGCACCGGCTGGATGCTGCCCGGCTTTTCAAGCTTGCACTCGAGAAGGCCCCGGCGGGAGCGCGGCTTCATGCGGTGGCTGAAGAGGCCATTGCATTCCGGGAGATTGCTGAAGTCATCGGGAGGCGCCTCGACCTTCCGGTCGTTGCCAGATCGGCGGAGGACGCCGCGAGTCATTTCGGCTGGTTCGTGAACTTCGCCAGACTCGACTTCCCAGCTTCGAGCAAGCTCACTCAGGAGCGTTTCGGGTGGCGTCCGGTCCAGCCCTCACTCATCGCCGACCTCGAGAGCGAGAGCTATTTCGAGAGCTGAGCGGGACCTGCGCTCGATTTCCCCGGGAGCAGGGCTGGCTCGGGAAGACTCGCGCGGCCGGCCCGCAACACGACGGTCCCCCCAGCCACAGCGGCGAGTGTCCATCAGCCGCGCTCTGGGGGAGATCGGCTCCTCGAGGTGTTCGACGACGCCACGGGGGCGAGCTCGCCACGTCCTTCCGTCTACATTCGGCGAAGGCCCGGGGGCGGCCGGACTGAATCGGCGGTCCGGGGGGGTAGTCTCCCGCCGCATGATGCAGACCGTGAATCGCTGGTATCGGCTGACGCTCGTCACCCTGGTCCTCGCGGGGACCGTGGGGTGTGACCAGGCCACGAAGCAGCTGGCCATCTCCGGGCTGCGGGGAGCGCCGGGGCAGTCCTTCCTGGGCGGCCTCTTCCGGCTCACCTACGCGGAGAACCCCGGCGCGTTCCTGAGCCTCTTTGGCGGACTCCCCCGGATCGCGCAGTTCTGGCTCCTCACCGCGGGCGTGGGGGTGCTGCTGTTCGGGATGCTCGCCTATCTCATGGCGAGCGGGAGGCCCGGGCGCCTGCACTTCGTCGCGCTCGCGCTGTGCGTGGGCGGAGGGCTCAGCAACTGGTTCGACCGCCTGACGAACGACGGGCGCGTGGTGGACTTCATGATTCTGGGCGTGGGCCCGGTGCGCACCGGGGTCTTCAACGTCGCGGACATCGCCATCATGCTCGGCATCGGGCTCTTCCTGCTGGGGTCTCCAGCACCGCGGCGCCCTGCTTCGGCAGGTACTGGCCCACGTCGTAGAGCAGCGAGGTGAGGGTGAGGCGGTCCGTGCCGTCCGGGCCCCTCAGCTCACCGGGGCCGTCCAGCACCAGTTCCGAGCCGCCAATCACCGGCACTCCGCCGCGCAGGCCCACGCGCCCGTCTTCTCCGCCAGCCCTCGCGGCGACGCCAAGCACCGGGCCCTGCCGCGCTTCGCCTACGCGGAGCAGCCCGGGAGCGACGTGGTGGGCCCGGTGGCGCTGGGACTGCTCGCGCTGCACGTCCAGCGGCAGCGAGCCGTCGAGCAGCACCACGTCGTGGAACTCGCGCACGTCGAAGCGGGGGCCCAGCTCCTTCTCGGCGCGCGTGCGCAGCTCGCGAATCCGGAGCTGGCCAATCTTGTAGGCCAGCGCCCGGGCCGGCCACGCGATGTAGCGGTCGACTTCGTTGGTGGTGTCCAGCTCCTGGCGCGGCGAGTTCTCCATGAAGAAGTCGAGCGCCTGCTGGCGCGTCCAGCGCTTGGAGTGCATGCCGGTGTCCACGACGAGCAGCACGCCAGCGAGCCCTGGAAGCCCGTCCTCGTCTTCATCCGCGCGTCGAATCCACCGTCCCTGCGTTCAGCCCGTCCACTCTGCCCGCCGTCGCCGCGATGACGCCCGCCGTGCTCCCAGCGTACCGAGTGAATTCAGCGCCCGTCACGTCGACGAAATCGCGGCTGCGTCGACTGCATCTCCCTGACGAAGTCCACGAAGGCACGCAGCGGCGTCGGCGGGTGCCGACGACTGGGGTAGTAGAGGAAGGGCCCGGAGAAGCTCAGCCACCACGCCTGGAGCACGGGAACCAGCTCTCCCCGGTCGATGAAGGGGCGTAGCCAATCCTCGAATAGATAGACGATTCCGCTACCCGCCACGGCGGCATCCACGGCGAGCTCCATGGTGCCACCCAAACCGACGATCAGCGGGCCCTTCGGGTCGATTCTAAGCGTCTCCCCGTCTCGTTCGAATTCCCACGGGTGCAGCGGCCCGTTCGTGGAGCGCCATCGCAAGCAGTCATGTTCGAGCAGCTCATGTGGATGTGAGGGACGGCCACGGCGAGAAAGGTACGCGGGTGACGCGGCCGCGGCGAACCGCTGGACGCGCGGACCGATGGGGACCGCCACCATGTCCTTTTCGAGCCATTCTTCGTAGCGGATGCCGGCGTCGAAGCCTTCGGCGACCACGTCGACGCTACGCTCCTCGGCGGTCACCTCGAGGCAGATGTCGGGGTACTTCGCCAGGAAGGACGGCACGATGTGAGGAAGAACGAGCCGTGCGGCGGCGGTCGGCACGTTGAGCCTCAGCCGACCCGAGGGGCGGTCGCGAAAATCGTTGACCACGTCCAGCGCGGTGCGCACTTCGCTGAGCGCCGGGGTGAGCCGCTCGATCAGGCGCGCTCCTGCGTCAGTGGGTGTGACGCTGCGGGTGGTGCGATGGAGCAGCCGAACTCCGAGCCGGGCTTCCAGTCGACGAACCGCGTCGCCCATGCGCGACGCGCTCGTGCCCGTCGCACGGGCGGCGCTGCGAAAGCCGCCCTCACGGGCGACCGCGAGGAACGCGGTGATGTCTGCGAGGTCATCCATCGATTGTGCGGATTATCGCACAGCCTGTGCGGATTGCCGTGGATTGTCGCGCAGAGGGTTCTGCGTAGGTTTGGTGACGAAGTCCATCATCAAAGGACCCTGTCATGACCGACCTCCACATCGCAGACAGCTACCGCCTCGGCTCTCACACCGTTCGTCGTCTCGGCTACGGCGCCATGCAGCTCGCCGGCCCCGGCGTCTTCGGCCCCCCCAAGGACCGCAAGGCCGCCGTCGCCGTGCTGCGCGAGGCCATCGCGCAGGGCGTCAACCATATCGACACCAGCGACATCTACGGTCCCCATGTCACGAACGAAATCATCCGCGAGGCGCTGCATCCGTATCGCGAGGGCCTCGTCATCGCCACGAAGGTCGGCGCCGTGCGCGGCCCGTCGGGGTCGTGGGAGCCCGCCCTCTCCGCCACCGACATCGAGCGCGCGGTTCACGACAACCTCCGCAACCTCGGCCTGGACGTGCTCGACGTCGTGAACCTTCGCGCGATGTTCAGCGCCGCTTGCCCAGCGGAGGGCTCCATCGAAGCGCCGCTGACCGCGCTCGCCGAACTTCAGCGACGTGGGCTGATTCGACACATCGGCCTGAGCAACGTCACGGCCGCGCAGATCGCGGAGGGACGCAAGCTCACGGACATCGTGTGCGTGCAGAACCACTACAACCTGACGCACCGCCGCGACGACGCAATCATCGACGAGCTCGCCGCGCTCCGCATCGCGTACGTGCCGTTCTACCCGCTCGGCGGGTTCTCACCGCTTCAGTCCAGCACGCTCAACACGGTGGCCGCACGGCTCGGAGCCACGCCGATGCAGGTGGCGCTCGCGTGGCTCTTGCGTCGCTCGCCCAACGTGCTGCCCATTCCTGGCACGTCCTCCCTCGCGCACCTCTGGGAGAACCTCGCGAGCGCCTCAATCGTCTTGAGCGCCGAGGACCTGGCCACGCTGAACGGGCTTGCCGAGCGCTCCTGAAGGCCGACGTCCCCCGAGCGAGGTGCGCGAGGCGCCACCGGCGCGGCGTGGTACCGCCCACGCCCCACGAGCACGTCCCGGGCACCCGAAGTATAGGACGGATAGGAGCCCTGTTGAGGGAGGCGGGCTGGTGAAGAGGTGCCAAGAAGGGCCGCTGGAGGGTGACACGCGGGCTGTGCGCCGGGCCGGAGCAGAGGTTGTGCCGCCCCTCGGGGCACATGCCGGCCCAAGCGGCCCAGCCAGGCGGCAGGCCGCAGGGGCGTGGGCTTCCAGGTCACTGCGGGTACTTGGGCTCAACACCCCGCGCTCTGGGGTGGACCCTGTGCCGGGGCCAGCGTCGCAGGCCGCGCGGGCCATGCCAGGTGCTCCAGAATGGCGCGCTCCCCACCGGGGGCCGTCAGGGATGCCAGCACCCTCCTGCGGCCTCCACACCGAGAGCAGGCGAAGACATCCAGCGCTTTCCGTCCGGCGCAGCAGTCCCGCCCAATCCAATCGCGGCGTGCGCTCCTTCGTCGACTCCACCGTCGCAGCCTGGGCCGGGCTCTCCTCCTCCAGCCCCGGCTCCGCCCCCGCTTGAGGGAGTGAAGCCGGGCCGGCTCGAGCGCTGTGGCACGCGTCCGTTGTCAGCGGCGGAGCAGGCGCAGGTCCAGGAGCGTCTGGCGAAACACGCCGAGCAGGTGGCGGGGACGGAGCCCGGTGAAGCCATCGCCAGCGTGACGGGGGGGCGCCATCAACGTCTACTTCCACGTCATCAACCAGGGCCTCGGCGTCTCCAATGGGGACCTGACGGCGGCGATGATCGCCAACCAGATGACCATCCTCAACAGCGCCTACGCGCCGTGGGGCTGGTCGTTCAACCTGGTCGCGACGACCCGCACCTACGACCCCACCCTGTTCAACAACCGCGACAACTCCACGCAGCAGGCGCGGATGAAGTCGGGACTCCGCCAGGGTTCGGCGGACGACCTCAACATCTACACCTGCACCTCCTCGGGCGGCTCGCTGGGCTGGGCGACGTTCCCCAGCAGGTACCCCAGCGCGCCCGCGGATCATGGACTCCACCGACGACGCGTGCATGAACCGCTTCACCGCGGGCCAGGACGTGCGCATGGACGCGATGTTCACGGCGTACCGCTACAACCAGAAGTCGCCCGCTCGTGGAGTGGGCCCCGCCGCCCTCGTAAGCTGGACCGCCATGCCCCTGACCCGCCTCCTGCCCCCGGTCCTGTCGCGCCTCGATGTGCTCCACGCCCACGCCGCGTCCCCCAAGTCCCGCGCCACGCGACTGCTGACCGTCATTGGCATCGTCCTGCTGTGGCTCCTTCCGGGGCTCTCGCGGGCCCAGGCGCCCACGCCTCCGGAGCCCACGCGCCTCGCCGTCCGCGCCGCGAGGCTCTTCGACGGGAAGAGCGCCAAGGTCCTGCCGGATGCCGTCGTCCTCATCGAGGGACCGAGCATCAAGGCCGTGGGCACCCGCCTTCCCATTCCTCCGGGAACACGGCTCATCGACCTGGGCGACGTCACCCTGCTACCAGGATTGATTGATGCGCACTCGCACCTGCTCCTGGACCTCCCGCTGGATGGCGACGGCTCCATCATTTCCTACGTCGCCCGGACGAGCACCGCCGAGCGCGCGCTCCTGGGCGCGAAGCTGGGCCGCGAGGTGCTCGAAGCCGGCATCACCACGGTGCGGGACGTCGGCAACTCCGGGCGCAATGGTGACGTGGCGCTGCGCAACGCCATCCAGAACGGCTGGGTGAAGGGCCCGCGCATCTCCGCCTGCACCCGCGCGCTCGCGCCGCACGGCGGGCAGCTCGGCACGCTCCAGTCCGCGGCCCAGGGCCTCATCGAGGAGGAGTACGTCACCGTCTCCGGGGTCGAGGACGCCCGGCGCGCGGTGCGCCAGGCGCTCTATGACGGCGCGGACTGCATCAAGGTCATCGTCGACAACGGTCCCAACCTGCTCTCCCTGGAGGAGCTGAAGGTCATCACCGAGGAGGCCCACCGCGGGAAGCGCCCGGTGGCGGCGCACGCCACGACCGAAGCCAGCATCCGCCTCGCCGTCCAGGCGGGCGTCGACTCCATCGAGCACGGGTACTCCCTCCCCGACGACGTACTGGGCCCCATGGCGCGGAAGCACATCTTCCTGGTGCCCACCGAGAGCTCCATGGCGATGTGCGCCGCCTTCGCCTCCACGGTGGCCGACACGGAAAGCCGGCACCGCCAGGAGGAGCGCTGCCGGAAGATGGTCGTCCGGGGATACGAGCGCCTCCGCCGCGCCGTGGCCGCGGGCGTCCCGCTCGCCGCGGGCTCGGACATGTACGCGGCGGTGCCGGGGATGACGCGAGGCCGGTCGAGCCTGATGGTGCTGCCCGCCTATGCGGAGGCGGGCCTCCCTCCCGTGGACGTCCTGCGCATGGCGACGGTGAACGCGGCGGAGCTGCTCCGCATGCAGGACCGGATTGGCTCCATCGCGCCGGGCAAGGTCGCGGACCTGCTCGCGGTGAAGGGGGACCCGTTGAAGGACCTCGGCGCGCTGGAGCAGGTCCGGTTCGTCATGAAGGACGGCCAGGTGGTCCTGGACGCCCGGGGCCCGGAAGTCTCAGGCGACGGAGCTCACAGTCATGCCGGCAGCGCTCCCAGGTAGGCGTCGACCTTGTCCGGCGTCATGAAGAAGTTCGCGAAGTCGGTCGGGTCGTTGAAGCCGTTGACGATGCGCCGGGCCACCTGCGGGGCGCCACTGGCCGCGCCCAGCACCTTGAGCACATGGGGCGGCGGCGGCATCAGCAGGGCGTTGGTCCAGCTCGTGGTGAAGGTGCCGTAGCTGTTCCAGAACGACTCGAAGGTCTGGGTCATGAAGGCGGCGTCAAAGGCCTTGCCGCCATGGCCGACGATGGCCTGCTCGACCGCGTTGGAGAACTTGGCGGCGTTGCTGGAGCCCTGGCCGGTGATGGGGTCGTTGAGCATCACGGCATCGGCCATGCCCATGACGATGCGCCCGCTGGGCAGCTGGCCCACCGGCTTGCGCACCGTGGGGGTGAAGCGCCCGGTCATGATGCCGTTGGCATCGGTCAGCTCGACCTGCTCGCAGCGCGCCGCCTCCCACGGCAGGAACCTGGCCAGGATTTCCTTGGAGCGCGCCAGGTGCTGGGCCGGCGTCGACACGTCACTCCAGCAGTCCATGGGGCCACCGGGCACTCCCTCGAACACCATGATGTCGCACCGGCCGCTGACGGTGAGCGCCGGGAACACGAAGTATTCGCCGACACCGGGAATCAAGTTGAAGTTGACGGCCGAGAAGTCGGCGCGCGGCTTCATGCCGTGTACGTAGGTCAGGGCGAGTGCGCGCTGGGGCGTGTTGTAGGGGCTGCGGGTGGCGTCACGCTCGAACATCTGCGTGATTGCGCCCTTGCCGGCGGACACAATCACCAGGTCGTAGGTCTTCGCCCACTGCTCCAGGTCGTCGATGTTGGCTTCGTGAATGCGCAGGTCGCCGCCCAGGCGGGTGAACTCCTCCATCCAGCCGGGAAATTTCACGCGCTGGTCCACCGACTGGGCGTAGTGGTCCAGCCGGTGGGCCCAGCTCAGGGCTTTTTCGCCGGGCAGCTCGGGGTGCGGCACGCTGAAGGAGATGCCCTCGACCGGCGGGCAGTCCTTTTCCCAGAAGTTCAGGCCACGGTCGCGCTCCAGCTGCAGGCTGTCGTGGAACATGCACTGGCTGGACAGCACCTTGCCGGTGCGCAGCTCTTCTGCCGTGCGGTTGCTGGTGATGCTGACGCGGTAGCCGCGCTTGAGCAGGCTGATGCCCAGTTGCAGTCCGGACTGGCCGGCCCCGACGATCATGATGTTGCGCATGGTTCTGTCTCCTGGTGGGAGCGTGAAGAATTCATAGCAACTTCAGGGCCCTGCCGACCCAAGCACGGCCGCGCCCCTTCCAACAATCCTGTTCAGCGGCGGAGCGCGCGGGCCTTGTCACTCATTCCATCAGCTTGGGAATGGCGGGTTCGTAGGATTCGGGCCCCATGGCCGAGTAACCCCCGTCCACGGCGTAGTCGGCGCCGGTGACGAAGCTGGCGTGGTCCGAGCACAGGAACAGCACCACCTGCGCCACCTCTTCGGGGTCGCCGACGCGGCGCAGCAGGTGAAAGGGCGCGGCCACGCGGTCGGTCTTGGCCCTGTCGCCGTTCGTCAGCTTGTTCATGACGGCCGACCAGGTCCAGCCGGGCGAGACGCTGTTGACGCGGATCTGGTCCGGCGCCAGGTCCATGGCCATGTTGCGGGTGAGCTGCACCAGTGCGGCCTTGCTGACCGGGTAGAGCCAGCGCCCGGGTTGCGCCACACGCGAGGAGATGCTGGCGAAGTTGACCACCGCACCGCGCCCGGCCTTCTTCATGTGCGGATGCACCGCCTTGAGCATCATCACCGCGCTGACCACGTTGACGTCGAGGGTGCCCAGCCAGTCGGCGCGCGAGGACTTGAGGCCTTCATCCACATAGGAGCAGGCCAGGTTGACCAGGAAGTCCACGCCGCCGAAGCGGGCCGCGGTCTCATCGGCGCAGGCCTGCACCTGCGCGTCATCGGTGATGTCGGTGGCACGGAACCACACGCCCTCACCGCAGCTTGCGGCCACCGCCTCGCCACCGGTGACGTCGATGTCGGCCAGGGTGACCTTCACGCCCTGCTCGTGCAGTGCCCGCACCACGGCCGCGCCGATGAGGGTGGCGCCGCCGGTGACGATGGCGGTCTTGCCTGACAAACCTTGGAAAGTGGCCTTGGGCATGCTGTCTCCTGTCTGTGCACCTCAGCATAGAGGAGATGATGCGGCAGGCCAGCCATGAGAATGATGGGAGTCCCCATGGTCCGACTTGAAACCGAGGCCCACATCGACGCCCCACCCGACGCCGTGTGGCAGGTGCTCACGGACTTCGCGCGCTACGGCGAATGGAACCCGCTCATCCCGGAGGCGCTGGGGGAGGCGAAGCTCCGTGGCCGCGTCCGCATGAAGGTCTCCGCGCCGGAGGGTTCGGGGACGTCGTTCACCTTCACGGGCACGCTCGTGCGCTTCGAGCCCGGCAGGGCGCTCGAGTGGACGGGGGGCGTGCCGCTGCTCTTGAACGGACTGCACTACTTCCGCCTGTCCCCCTCCAACGGGGGCACGCGGCTGGTGCACGGGGAGGACTTCTCCGGCCTGTTTTCGTTCATCGCGGGATGCAAGCGGCCGCTGGACCTGCGCCCCGCGTACGAGGGCCTGAACCGGGCCCTCTCGGAGCGCGTGGCGAAGGTGCGCGGGAAGGCCCCCGCACCCTCGCCCTGAGCTCGTGCTCGCGTCGCGCGGCGGCGTCCACCTGGCGGACTCGCGGAGAGGGCGCCCTATTCGCAGCCGGCGGCGTCGCGGTCGGGCACCCAGTTGCAGTCGAAGGTGTGCACCTCGCCCGCGGCGCGGCCTCGGCCGGGGCCGGAGCCGAGCATCGTGTTCCAGAAGCGCGAGAGCACCGCGCCGAGGGAGTTGGCCTCGCCGCTCGGGGGCTTGCTGCTGTAGAGCATCGCCCCGTGCACGTTCGGCTCGAGCGAGCCGTCGGCGTGCTGCACGAGAGGGTCGCTCGGCGCGTAGAGCCACTTCATGCGTGACGACGTGTTCCTCCCCGTGATGCCCATCGCCTGGTTCATGGCCTGCACCCACCTGTCGCGAGCGGCGAGCTCCTCCGGCGTGTTGGCCGCCGACAGGTAAGGCAACCCGGAGTTGGACATGTAGAGCTGGTCCTGCCGGTTCTGGAAGACGAGGGTGGGCAGGTCGAAGCCTCCCTCGGACTCCGGCGCGGTGATGATGTCGTAGAGCACGGGGCCGCTGATGCACTCGTGCGGCGGGTGCACGGGGTCTCCGGGAGTCCGCGCCGCCACGCAGGACGGCGTGAGCGAGGAGCGCCACGTCGCCGTCAACTGGCCGAAGGCCTCCAGGCCCGAGCCGATGCCCAGCACGGGGTAGTCGGGCTCGTCCCAGTCGAGCGGCAGGTAGCTGGCGCTGGAGAAGACGAGCAGCCGTCCCTGCTTCGCCGCCCTGGGGAGCCGCCGGACGACGCGGTGGGTGTTGTTGAAGGCACCGAAGCCGCCCGCCGAGCCTCCACGCCACATCACGCGCAGCGGCTTGCTGTCGTCGAGGCCATAGCGCTCCACGAGCACCGCGAGCATCGCCTCCACATTGATGGCACCCGTGTACCGCCAGTCCCGCCTCGTCCCCTTGTAGGTGATGTCGGGCGCGTCGAGGGCGGTGCCCGTCCACAAGTCACTCGAGCAGTAGTGTCCGAGCACGTCGATGGCGCCGCTGAAGTCGTCCGGCTTCGCGGGGGCGCTCTCGCGCAGGGCGCGGTCGGAGGGCAGGTTCACCGACGAGACGAGGTCGATGCCCCGGTTGGCGCAGCCTCCATGGGGGCTGTCGCTGTCGAACGCGCAGAAGCCGCCGCCCTCCAGGCGGATGACCCACTGCGTGAGCGGGCTTCCGTCGGGCGGAGCAGGGGGGAAGGTGACCTCGAAGACGAACTCGTCACCCAGGTTGCAGCGCGCCTCCGTCCAGCGGCTGTCTCGGAGCGCGGGGCGCACGGTCTCCGTCAGCCGCCGGTTGGGGTCGCCGGCGCGAGTGCACGTGGAGACGTCGTAGCCGTTGCCCGAGGCCCGGCAGGTGGCGGAGCCGCTGGCCCACACCGCCGCGAGGCTGGCGCATGCGACGGAAGTGCCCGGGGCGCACACCGCCGCCTTCTCTTCGAGAGGAGCGCCTGCGTCGTCCGGCGTGGCCGCGTCGGCCGCGACGTCGCTCGGGTGCTTCGGGGGCGGTTCTCCCGCGCCGCATGCGACGCAGGCGAGGAGGGTGGGGAGCAGGAGGTGGATGGAGCGCATGGCCCCGTCAACCCGCGGCCCGCCGTGAAGTTGCGGTGCGTCCGGCCCGCTCGGATGAGGGAAGGCCCGGGAAGCCCGCCCCAGCGTGTGCGCCGGGGCGGGCCTTTTCGAGACTACGGCTTGCTGATGATGACCTCGTACGTCCCGACGCCCGAGTAGTTCACCACCCGGAAGCGGTAGTACGCGGCGGTGCCCGCGTAGGAGATGTTCTCCACCGACGTGGCGCCCGTGCTCGAGGCCACCTGCACCCAGGCGCTGCCGTCCCAGCGGTCCAGGTACAGGTCGAAGTCCGTGCCGCTCGGGCCCGTGAGGCAGGCGGCGTGGGTGCCGCTCACGGTGCTCTGGTAGTAGGTGCCGCCGGGCTGAATCTGCGTCTGCCCGTTCGCGCCGCTGAACGTGCCCGTGTAGCTCGTGCCGGGGCAGCCGGTGCCGGTGCTCACCGTCACGTTCTGCGTCGCCGTGCCCGCGGCGCCCGCGTTGTCCGTCACCGTCAACTGCACCGCGTACGTGCCCGCGGCGGAGTACGTCTTGCTCGGGCTCGCCGCGCTCGACGTCGTGCCGTCGCCGAAGGCCCAGGTGCGCGAGGCGATGTTCCCGTCAGCGTCCGTCGAGGTGTCGCTGAAGGTGGCCGTCAGGCCGCTCGTGGTGAAGGCGAAGTTGGCCACCGGGGTCTGGTTGGCCGCTCCGCCCGTCAGGTTCACCCTCCACGCGCCACGGCCATAGGTGGCGGCCACGAGGACGTGCGGCGAGTCGTCCACCTCCAGGTCCGTGACCACCAGTCCCAGCGGCAGGCCGGCGGAGAACGGCACGAAGGTGTCGCCGCCGTCGGTGCTCTCGTACACGCCGACATCGGTGCCCACGAACACGCGGTTGGTGTCCAGCGGGTCGATGGCCACGCTGTTGGCCGGCACGTTCGGCAGGCCCGAGCCCACGGCCGCCCACGTCGTGCCGCCGGTGGTCGAGCGGAACAGCTTGTTGCCGCCAAAGGCCGCGCGCGTGACGAACACGCGCAGCCGGTTGCCCGGCGTCATCGCCACGTCGGACACGTTGCCGCCCGGGTAGTTCCCCGTGACGTTGGTCCACGTCACGCTCGCGGCCGCCGCGTCCGCGGTGGCATGGATGGCGCCGCTGGACGTGCCGACGTACGCCGGGATGGTGGACCCCGTCAGCATCGGCGTGATGACCGACACGCGGGCGCCCAGGTTCGCCGAGATGGCCGTCCACGACATGGGGCTCGTGGTGGTGGTGCCGCGGTACACCGTGTCACCGGCCACGAAGATGCGGTTGCTGGCCACCGCCATCGGGGTGACCCAGGGGAAGTTCGAGGAGGCCGTGATGCCCGTCGTCGCCAGCTTGCTGAAGCTGCTCGGCGCCCCGCCCGTGGTGGAGCGGTAGATGCTGGGCAGGCTGCCGGAAGGGTAGCTCGTCTGGAACACGTAGTTCGTGTTGGTGGGGTCCACGGCGTTCATGAAGCCGTCGCCGCTCACGAACGTCAGGTCCCACACGGGGCTCGTGGTGCGCCGCGAGGAGGAGTTGTCCTGCGCGCCGCCGAAGAGGGTGTCCGCGTTGTTGGGGTGCACGGCCACGTCGTAGAACTGCGTCACGTTCAGGTTCGAGTTCATGTTGACGAAGCTCGAGCCGCCGTTGTCCGTGCGCCACAGGCCGCCGTCGCTGCCAATCCAGAAGCGGCTGCCGTTGGTGCGCGAGTACAGGACGACGTGGATGTCCTGGTGCACCGTCTGGCCCGAGCCCCACGTCGTGGTGAGATAGCTGAACGTCGTGCCGCCGTCCGTCGAGCGCGCCGGGCGGATGGTGCCCACCAGCACCTGGTTCACGTCCGTGGGGTGCACGGCGATGGTCTGGTTGTAGGTGCACTGTCCTTCGCACGCGCTGCTGTTGCGCAGGCTCCACGTGGCCGCCCCGTCCATGGAGCGGTAGACCTGACTGCCTTGCAGCACGTAGAGCACCTGCGCGTCACCGGGCGCCATGGCCAGGCGCATGCGGCTGCCCGACGGCGTCATGCCGCTGCTGGAGTTGGTCCACGTGGCGCCGCCGTCGGTGGACTTGAAGACGCCCTGGCCGGGGACGCTCGCGTACGCCGTCGCGCTGCCCGGCGCGAAGACGATGTCCTCCACGTTGTAGCTGAGCACGCGCGCCCACGTGGCGCCGCGGTCCGTGGACCGGAACATCCCGGGCCCCGTCGGGGAGCTCGTACCCGTGCAGCTGCCGGCGCCGCCCGCGAGCACCACGTTGGTATTCGTCGGCTGCACGGCCACGGCGTTGACGATGGAGAGCGGCATCGCGCTGGCGCCCGCGCCGTTCCTCGCGTTCCACGTGGTGCCGCCGTCGGTGCTCAGGAAGACGCCCTGGCCGAAGTAGCCCGCGCACCCGCCGCCGTTCTTGTCTCCCGTGCCCACCCAGACGTTGTTGGGCGCGGCCGGCTCCACGTGGATGGCGCCGATGGGCAGCGTGCCCACCGCGTCGAACAGCGGCGTCCAGCTGGTGCCCGCGTTCGTGGTCTTCCACACGCCGCCGGCGGCGCTCCCGAAGTAGACGGTGTTCTCGTCGGCCGGGTGCGGGACGACGGCGTTCACCCGGCCCGAGACACGGCCCATGGTCCAGCTGCCCATGTTCATGGCCGACGGGCCCATGGACGTCCACACCTCGCCGGCGAGGGTGAGCTGGCTCTCGCGTGCACGCCGCTGCTGGCGAAGCTCGTTGACGGCCCGGGCACGCTCGGCCCGTGGGTTGGCGCGCACCTTGTCCAGCCCGCGCGACTCGATGAACCAGCGCTTGCGCTCTTCAATCTCCCGGGTCTCATCCCGGGGACCGCCGCCTGACTCCTGCGCCCAGGCACTGCTCCCCAGCATCGACAACGCGAGCGCGACGAACGCGCCTCGCTGTCCGTACGGCTTCCGCTTCATCTGGACCCCTCCCTGTTCCGGCCGCACGCTAACGCCGGGCCCGGGTTCGCACGGAATCGAAATCGCCCGCCGCGGAGCGTCACGCACACGGCATCAGCCGCCGGCGGCGGCCGTTTTCACGAATCGGGTCCAGGCCCGTCACCACCGAGGGACGAGTCCCTCAAACACAAGGAGTGGTGTGATGATCAAGGCCTACGGACTGAACAACGCGTTTTCCAACGCGCAGGCGAACTGCGTCATCAAGCGCCTCAACAACGCGCCGAAGGGCGACGGGGGCGTGGACGAGCAGACGCAGGAGACGCTCGAGGGGCACGGCATCTGCTCGGGCATGACGACGACGTGGCTGATTGGCTTCCTGAACAACCGGGCGGATGCGTCCGACCCGGCCCAGTTCCAGGACTACTTCATGAACGTCCTGCGCTTCCAGGGGGCGTACCTGAAGGAATCCGGCGGCCGGGCCGACTCGCAGCTGGACGAGCTGGCGAAGGCGCATCTCGACCATGGGCTCAAGGCGCTGTCCGTGGCGACGGCCAAGGTGGCCGATGGGAAGCTGCCCTTTCCGAAGAGCCCGTGGGCGGCGTACGTGTCCATCTGGGGGCACGCCATCGGCATCGGTGAGCGCGACGGCAAGTGGTACATGATGGACCCCAACTACGGGTTGTTCGTGTACTCGGGGCGCGACACGTTCCTGGCGGACTTCAGCGCCATCGTGGAGGCCCGGCGGACCAAGAAGGGCAAGGGGCCGAACGACACCATCAAGCTGCTCTTCTACGCCCTGGCGTGAGCACGCTCGCTCCGCGCTGACGAGCGTCTACCCGTCAGCGTGGGTGTCCGTGGAGATGAACCGGACGTCGCGCCCGCTGCACTCGGCTTCGTCGAGCGGCTCCCACCGGTCGCTGGCCATCTCGAAGAAGGCCAGCGGCACCTCCATCGAGAACGTCTCCCCCTTCTCGCGGTTGCGTTGCTGGACGCGCTCGCGGCGGACCTCGCGGGGGGCATCCAGCACGTAGATGGTGAGGCCCTGGCCCCTGGCGTCCACACGCCGGTAGAACCGCTCACGGTCACGCCGGAGGATGAGGCCAATCTCGAGCACGACGTTGGTGCCCACGTCGAGGGTCCTCGTCGTCTGCTTCCAGATCTGCTCGATGCACCGGCCGGTGCGCTCGATGTACCACTCCATGACGCCCACCTCCGGGCGGTCCGGGCGGAAGAGCTCCGCCATCCACTCGTCCAGGTTCATGCGGACCGCGCGATGCTCCCGGGCGAGCTGGAGGGCGAACGTGGACTTTCCCGCCGCGACCGGGCCGACGATGAGGTGGAGCTGTGCCATGCCGAGACGTTGGTTTGTCGATGCGCGCGGAGTCAAGGCACCCGGCCGGGTCCACGGCCTTCACTGCCCGGTGCGTGCCCCACCGCCTCCACGTCACGGGTGCTGGCGCCCCTCCTCGTGCAGGTGCGCACCATCACGGCGGCACGCGAACGTGAGGGTGCCCGGGGGGCATGCGTGCTGGCTCATGCCGGGTTCGTGGCTCCCTCTCCGAGGACGCCGGTCCGGGGCAGGGCCCGTGTGGCGGCCTGCCCACCCGGCCACGCGGCGGCGTGCCGTGCTTCCTGTCTTTGACACCCTCGAAAGCCGGTGGATAAGGTCCGCGCTCCCCTCACGGATGGATGCCGCATGAAGACCGACCGCACCCGGCTGGAGCAGGTACAGCAGATGTACAGCGAATCGGACGCGGCGGTGCGGGGCCGGTTCGGCGCGGACGTGGAGCAGGCGCTCGCGTACGTCCAGCGCTACACGCGCTTCGTTTCCGCGCACGCGCCCGGGCCCTCCTCCCGCATCCTGGACGTGGGCTGTGGCGGCGGGTGGAGCACCCTGGTGCTGCGCCGCATGGGCCACCGCGCCGAGGGGCTGGACCTGCATGCCCACGCCCTCGAGGCCCGCGCGCTGGACCCCGGATTGCCCTACACCCAGGGGGATGCCACGAAGCTGCCCTTCCCCGAGGGCACCTTCGACGTGGTCTCCATGCGTGACGTGCTGGAGCACGTGCCCGAGCCTCGCAAGGCGCTCGACGAGGCCGTGCGCGTGCTGCGGCCCGGAGGCCGCCTCATCGTCGTCGGACCGAACCTGCTCAGCGTCCCGGTCAACGCGTACTGGGCGGTGCGCCACACCGTGCGCGTGCTGAAGACGAAGCAGCTCTGGGAGCGCCGCACGGAGGAGATGCCCCGGCACCCCGGGGGCAACACCATGCCGGAGTCGTGGGCGTACACGGCCCACCACCTCTGGCACACCGCGCGGAAGCTGGTGCTGGAGCGCAGCCAGCCGCGCTTCCTGATGCGCGAGCCGGACGCGCGCCCGCCGTTCCACGCGGACAATGACGCCTGCTACTACTGCAACCCCATGGACCTGAGGAACTGGGCCCGGCAACACGGGGGCCTGCGGCTCGTGCAGGGCTGGGCCGATGACCGGCGCGGCGGGCGGTGGCTCTGGCCGGTGCTCGGCGGCACGTGGATGGTGTTCGAGCGCGACGCCTCCGCGTAGGCCCTCCAGCCCCCGCTACGTGCACCGCGCCTCCGCCCCGGGCGGAAGGCGCGGGAGGCTGATGGAGAAGGTCGAGCCCTGGCCCGGGGCGCTCTCCACCGAGATGTGGCCCTGGTGCGCCTCGATGTGCTGCCGGCTGAGGTACAGCCCCAGGCTCACCACGCCGGTATAGCCGGACGCCCCCGGTGGAATCGGCTCATAGAGGGGCTCGAAGACGTGGCGCAGGCGCTCGGGCGAGATGCCCGGCCCGTGGTCGCGCACGGTGACCCGCACCTCCTCCCCATCCACCTGATGGGCCTCCACCTCCACGGGCTGACCGGGGCCGGAGTAGCGCAGCGCGTTCTCCAACAGGTGGCCGATGGCCTCGCCGAGAATCCGGCGGTCGGCGACCACCTCGAGGGGACGCGCGGCCTCTATCTGAATCGGGTTGTCGCCGGTGCGGGCGGCCCGCTCCGCCGCCTCGTCCAGCAGGGCCGTGAGGTCGAAGCGCTGGCACTCCAACCTGGGAGGGCCCGGCACCTTCCGCACCGCGGCCAGGAGGTGCTCCACGAGCCGGGTCATCCGCCGGGTGTGCTGGGTGATGGCGGTGAGGCCCTTCTGCTGCTGGGCGGTGAGGTGCTCCATCCGCAGCAGGAGCTGCGCCCACATCTGGATGGCCGTCAAAGGGGTCTTCAGCTCGTGGGCGGCCGCCGACATGAACTCCTCGCGAAGCCGCAGCGTCTCGCGGAGCTGCTGGAACAGGCGCGCCTTCTCGAGGGCCACCGCGAACAGGTGCCCCACCGCGTTGTGGAACTCCAGGTCCAGGAGTGAGACGGGCCGCGGGGCCTCGGTGTAGTAGGTCATCACTCCCACCAGGCGCTCGTCCACGCGCAGCGGAACGGAGACCAGGCCCCGGGCCTGCTGCTCCGTCGACAGCAGGCTCATGCGTATCGGCGTGCCCGGGGCGGTCGAGTCCTCGATGACCTGCGGCTGGCCGAGCCGGGCCGCCTGCGCGGTGAGGAAGGGGGAGTCGAAGGAGAGATGGCGGAGGGACTCCACCGTTGCCAGGGACAGGCCATGGGAGGCGAGCAGCGTCAGCTCCCGGCGCTCCAGGTGGGCCAGCCACAGCCCCACTCCGTCCGCGCCCAGCACCCGGTGGGACTGCTCAATCACCACCTCGGCGATGCGCTCGGGCTCCACCTCGCTGACGAGGACCTGGCCGATGCGGGCGAGCGCCTGCTCCCGGCCGAGGAGCCGGTCGCGCTCCTGCTCGGCCCGCTTGCGCTCGGTGATGTCCCGCCCGAGCACGACGAGGCCCTTGCGCCGGCCGTCCGGGTAGAAGAGGGGCACCTTGGTGACGTCGATGTAGCGCAGCGTGCCGTCCGGCTGGGGCACCGCCTCCTCCGCGCGGGAGTGCGTCCCCCGCTCCCAGGCGCGCTGGTCCGTCTGGTAGCAGTAGCGAAGGGCCTCCCGGTAGAAGTCGGCGAGCTCGGCGAGCTCCAGGTCCGTCTTCCCCTGGTAGTGCACGCCTTGCAGCTGGAAGACCTCGAGGCCCGCGTCGTTGGCCTTCAGCCACCGTCCCTCACCATCCTTCAGGTAGATGGGGTCCGGCGAAGCGTCGACGAGGGTGCGAAGCCGTTCCTCGCTCGTCAGCAGTTCCTCCAGCCACTGGCGGTGCTCGGGGTCGTCCGCAAGCATGTCCAACGCTCCCTGGTCTCGCCCGTGCCCCTTCCGGGCGGCAGGAGCTGACGAACCACGAAGCGCGATGGGCGTCCGGGCAGACCTTTTTGTTCAACCGGGTCAGCGACGTTCCTACTCCACCCCCGGAAGGCCCACGCGAGCAGCCCAGCCCCGGCGAGGATGGCGGCAGGGCCCGGGGCCAGGGGCCGCGTGCATGGGATGAAGAAGACAGAGTCACACGCGCGTGAAGCCAGACAGGGAGGAATGCCCTCCACCCCCCATCCGGTGCCACACCTCTTCGCATGTTAGGGTGAGCAGGGTTTCACGGGAGGGACGACATATGACTGGCAGGTACCGCGAGCTGTACGAGCGGTCGCTCGAGGACCCGGAAGGGTTCTGGTCCGAGGCAGCCGAGGGCATCCACTGGTATCGGAGATGGGACAGGGTCCTCGATGACTCGCGAGCGCCCGTCTATCGCTGGTTCGCCGGCGGCCAGCTCAACACCTGCTACAACGCGCTCGACCGGCACATCGAGCAGGGGCGCGGCGGCCAGCTCGCGCTCATCTACGACAGCCCGGTGACGGAGACGCTCCAGTCGTTCACCTACAGCGAGCTGCGCGAGCACGTGGCCCGGTTCGCGGGGGCCCTGGCCCGGCAGGGCGTGGTGAAGGGCGACCGCGTCATCATCTACATGCCCATGGTGCCCGAGGCGGTGGTGGCGATGCTCGCGTGCGCCCGCATCGGCGCCATCCACTCGGTGGTGTTCGGCGGCTTCGCCCCGCGCGAGCTGGCGGCGCGCATCGACGACGCGAAGCCGAAGGTCATCGTCTCCGCGTCCTGCGGCATCGAGGTGAGCCGCGTCATCCCGTACAAGCCGCTGCTCGACGAGGCCATCCACCTCTCGGCGCACCAGCCGTCGAAGTGCATCATCCTCCAGCGCCCGCAGGTGGAGGCGACGCTCGTGCCGGGGCGGGACCTGGAGTGGCGGCAGTCGCTGGAGGGGGCTCCGCCGGCGGATTGTGTTCCGGTGGAGGCGACGGACCCGCTGTACATCCTCTACACCTCGGGGACGACGGGCCAGCCGAAGGGCATCGTCCGCGACAACGGCGGCCACGCGGTGGCGCTCCGCTGGTCGATGAAGCACATCTACGGCGTGGAGCCCGGAGAGGTGTACTGGGCCGCGTCCGACGTCGGCTGGGTGGTCGGCCACTCGTACATCGTCTACGGGCCGCTGCTGAACGGGAACACCACCGTCCTGTACGAGGGCAAGCCGGTCGGCACTCCCGATGCCGGCGCCTTCTGGCGGGTCATCTCACAGCACGGGGTGAGCGTGATGTTCACCGCGCCCACCGCCTTCCGCGCCATCAAGCGGGACGACCCCAACGGCGAGTTGCTCGGGAAGTATGACCTGTCGAAGTTCCGCACGCTGTTCCTCGCGGGCGAGCGCTGTGACCCGGACACGCTCCGCTGGGCGGAGACGAAGCTGCGGCGGCCGGTCATCGACCACTGGTGGCAGACGGAGACGGGCTGGGCCATCGTCGCCAACCCCATGGGCGTCGAGCACCTGCCGGTGAAGGTGGGCTCCCCGACGGTGGCGATGCCCGGCTACGACGTGCGCGTCCTCGACGAGGAGGGGCGTGAGGTCGGACCCGACAAGATTGGCGCCGTCGTGGTGAAGCTGCCGCTGCCGCCGGGATGCCTGCCCACCCTGTGGAACGCGGAGGAGCGGTACGTGAGCGCGTACCTGAGCGCGTACAAGGGGTACTACCTGACGGGTGACGCGGGCTACAAGGACTCCGAAGGTTACGTGTACATCATGAGCCGCATCGACGACATCATCAATGTCGCCGGTCACCGGCTCTCGACGGGCGCCATGGAGGAGGTGCTGGCCTCCCATCCCGACGTCGCCGAGTGCGCGGTGCTGGGCGCCGCGGACTCCCTCAAGGGCGAGGTTCCGGTCGGCTTCATCGTGCTCAAGGCCGGCGTGACGCGGCCGCACGAGGACATCGTGAAGGAAGTCGTCCAGTTGGTGCGCGACAAGATTGGACCGGTGGCGGCGTTCAAGACGGCCACGGTGGTGCAGCGCCTGCCCAAGACGCGGTCCGGCAAGATTCTGCGCGGCACGATGAAGAAGATTGCCGACGGGACGGAGTACAAGACTCCAGCGACCATCGACGATGCGGCCACCCTCGACGAAGTCGCCGCCGCGCTGCGTAAAGTCGGGTATGCCCAGAAAAAGGGGTAGTCGCGCTTCGGGCGTGTTCCGTGCCAGAATGTGAGTGTTTCACCCATTGCTGGCAAAGGAGACACGGATGTCCTCGATGCTGACGCGCAAGCTGTCCACGTGGGTGTTGATGGGGGCCGCCGCCCTGTTCATGAGCGGCTGCTCCACCGCCGTTGCCGGGGGCGAGGAAGGTGAGCAGGCCGGCGCCGTGGCGTCCCAGGAGCTGACGGCCGCCGGGAGCGAGCACTCCGTGGCGGCCTGTGGCTCGACGTGCTACGGCCCCTGCAAGACGTGTGTCCTCGGGGTGTGTGAGAACACCTGCATGTAGCGGCCCCTCTCTCCTCCTCTGGAAATCTCCCATCGGACAGGAACAGGATGGGCGGACCATGAGTGAGGAAACCATGACGAGTCGAATCCTCTCCCGGAGGTCGGTGCTCCAGGGAGCGTTGGCGGCGGTGTCCTTCATCCCCGCCAGCCGGAGCTGGGCCACCACGCCGGAGCCCGGCTCCATCCCCCTTCCGCCGCTGGACGGCCAGCTCCTGGTCGACGCGGCGTCGCGCACCGCGGCGGCGGAGGACTTCGGCCACATCCAGCACCGCGCGCCCTGGGCCGTGCTCGTCCCCGGCTCGGTGGACGACATCGTGGCCATGGTCCGCTTCGCGCGGAAGCAGGGCCTGCGCATCGCCGCCGCGCGAGGGCTCGGCGAGAGTCACAGCACCTACGGCCAGTCCCAGGTGGAGGCCGGCATCGTCATCAACATGTCCGCGCTCTCCACCATCCACGAGGTTGGCGAGTCGAGCGCCTGGGTGGACGCGGGCGTCCGGTGGCATCAGCTCCTGGCGGCCACGCTGCCTTCCGGCAGGAGCCCGCCGACGCTCACCGACTACATCGAGCTGAGCATCGGCGGGACGCTGTCGGTGGGCGGCATCGGCGGGCAGGCGTTCCGCTGGGGCCTCCAGGTGGACAACGTGCTGGAGATGGACGTCGTCACGGGCGAGGGCGAGCTCGTGCGGTGCTCGCCCTCGCGCGAGCGGCCCCTGTTCGACGCCGTGCGCTCGGGACTGGGCCAGTTCGGCATCATCGTGCGTGCCCGGGTGCGGCTCGTCGAGGTGCCTCCCAGGGCGCGGACCTACACCGCGCTCTACAATGACCTCCACCGCTTCCTGGAGGACCAGCGGCGGCTCATCGAGGACGGCCGCTTCGACTACGTCGAGGGCTTCGCCGTTCCCGCCGCCGGTGGCCGGGCCTACCAGCTCGAGGTGGTGAAGTACTACGCCCCCGGCGCCGAGCCGGACGACGCGAAGCTGCTCGCCGGCCTCGGCTTCCAGCCCGGGACGCTCCAGGTGACGGATGGCAGCTACTTCGACTTCGCCAACCGGCTCGCGCCGCTGGTGGCGCTGCTGAAGCAGCTCGGTGTCTGGGAGTTCCCCCACCCGTGGATGGACATGTTCGTCCCCGCCCGGTCCGCGGAGGCGTTCATCGAGGAGGTGCTCTCACAGACGACCGAGGCCGAGATGGGGCAGGGGCCCATCATCATCTACCCCTTCCGCTCCGCCGCGCTGACCACGCCCTTCCTGCGCACGCCCGCGGACCGGCACGTCTTCCTCTTCTCGCTGCTGCGCACCGCCATTCCGCCGACGCCGGAGAACGTGGAGGCACTGGTACAGAAGAACCGCGCCATCTACGAGCGGCTCACCGCCATTGGCGGGAGGCTCTACCCCGTTGATGCCGTGCCGCTGAGCCCCGCCGACTGGCGCCGCCACTTCCACCCCTTCTGGGGGCGCTTCGAGCACGCGAAGCGGCGCTTCGACCCGGACCACGTCCTCACGCCGGGCCAGGGCATCTTCTGAGGTGGCCTCCGCCAGGGGTACCGGTGGGGTGACGCTCACCGGTATTCCGGCGCGATGGGGACCGAGAAGGAGAACGTCGAGCCCTGGCCGACCGTGCTCTCCACCCAGATTCTGCCCTCGTGGGCCTGGACGAGGCCCTTCGCGATGGCGAGCCCGAGCCCGCGTCCCCGCCGGTCCGCCGAGTCCGCCTGCCAGAAGCGGTCGAAGATCTGCGCCTGCTGCTCCTCGGGGATTCCGGCACCGGTGTCCTGGACGGAGAAGACCACGTCGTCCCCCCTCCGGGTGACCCGCACCGACACCCGCCCGCCCGAGGGGGTGAACTTCAGCGCGTTGCCCGCGAGGTTGGAGAGCACCTGGAGGAGGCGGTCGGGGTCCGCTGACAGCGGCGGCAGGCCGGGCTCCACCCCGACCTCCAGCAGGAGCTGCTTCTCCTCCGCCTGGGACTGGAGGGACTCGGCCACCTCGTGGACGAGCGCGGCGGGCACGACCTGCCCCCGCTGGATGGAGAGCCGCCCCTCCTCGATGCTCGCGATGTCGAGCAGGTCCTCGATGAGCTTCCGCATCGTGCGGCTGGCGCGCAGGATGCGGTCGAGGGAGGGGTGGAGCCACTCGGTGCCGCCCTGCTGCGCCGCCCGGATGGCGATTCGCCGCGCGGCGAGCTCGATGCCCTGCAGCGGGCTCCTCAGGTCATGGGAGACGACGCCGAGCATCTCGTCCCGCGCCCGCACCGCGCGGCGCAGCGCCTCCTCGATTTCCCTCAGGCCGGTGACGTCCTCGTTGACGACGATGGCCCCGGCGAACTTCCCCTGCTCGTCGTACAGCGGCAGCGCGGAGTTGATGATGGTCTTGAAGGAACCATCGAAGCACTGGATGCGCAGCAGCTCTCCGAGCGACGTCTCCCCCTTGTTCAGCGCGCGCGCCAGGGCCCACTCGTCCGCGGCGATGGGCTTGCCCGTGTCGGCCCACCAGGCCTTGTACTCGCCGAACTCGGAGACGCCGACGTAGCGGGCCCCGGCCCAGATGCGCAGCCCGGCGGGGTTGGTGCGAACGATGCGCCCGGTGTGGTCGGCGATCCACACGCCCACCGGAAGCAGCTCGAAGATGCCGTTCAGGAGCCGCTCGTTCGTCCGGATGGCCGCCGCGGCCTGCATCCGCTCACTCACGTCCTGGAACACGCCGACTCCGCCGATGACGTCGCCGTCCGCGTCGCGGATGGGCGCGGCGCTCCCCAGGATGGGGATGCGTTCGCCGGAGTCCTGCTCGATGAGGAACTCGACGCCCATGAGCGTCTCTCCCTTGAAGAGGATCCGGTGCGATGGGAGTTGCTCCGGCGGAACGGCCGTCCCGTCGGGGAAGAGGATGCGGCCGCGGTACTGCTCACTGCCCGCCGTGGGGGAGAGCGTCATGCCGAAGAGCTCTTCGGCGCGGCGATTGAAGCCGAGCCGGCCACTCGGCTCGAAGAGGAGCACGCCCAGCGGGACGGTGTCGATGACGGCCTGCAGCCAGCGCCGCTCCGCGTCCATCCTGGCGAGGAGGCGCTCGCGCTCCTCCTGGAGCCGCTTGCGCTCGGACACTTCGCGGACGAACGCGAGCAGGCGCTTGTCGGAGAGCATCCGCGCGCTCACCTCGACGATGGCCTCGGTGCCGTCCCCGCGCCGGATTCTCCACTCCCCGACATGGGTCTGCCCGGCGAGCATGCTCGCCGTCGTCTCGGACAGGCGTGCCAGCTCCTCGGGCACGACGAGGTCCGCGATGGTCATCGAGAGCAGCTCCTCGCACGTCCGGCCGAGCATCTCGCACGCCTTCGCGTTGGCCACGACGTAGCGCCCGTCCGCGTCCGCGAGCGCGATGCCGTCCGACGCCTCCTCGAAGATGGCCCGGAGCTGCTCCTCGCTCTGCCGCACCGTCGCCTCCAGGTGCTCCCGGGGCGCGCGGCCGCGCGGCCGCTCCTCCTCACGCTTCTGTCCGGTGAGCTCGAGCCCGACGGCGACGGTCTCCACGCCGCGATTCTCCGGAAGGGGCCGAGGTGTCGTGGCCCAGGTGAACCAGCGCACCGGGCCCTGTCGGGTGGGGAGCGGGGCGTCGAAGCGGTGGGGCGCGGGCCGGGCGAAGCCTTCGAGCCCCGGGAGGCTCCCCGGCGGAGCGAGGTCCGAGAGCGACCGCCCGCGGACCTCCTCGAGCGTCCAGCCCGTCACCTCCGCGCAGGCGCGGTTCCACGCGCGAATCCGCCCCGAGGCATCGAGGCCGAGAACCAGGACGCCGCTCACTTCCTGAAGATCGAGCATGGCCCCCCACGCTGCCGGTTCCCTCGGGCTAACGCGGTCGTGAGCCCGGAGTCAATCCAGGGGGAACACCGGAGCAGTGGAGGCGGGCGGGAGGCTGGACGGAGAGCAGGGGGCTCCAGGGGGGGAGGTTCGCTCCCACCCGGTGGGCTACCGCGCCTGCGCGTCGTGCTTCTGGCGGTAGATGCGGCGGCTGAGTTGGTTCTGCTCGCGATGAATCCGCGCGCGCTCGCGGGTGTCGAGGTGGCCGTCGTCGTGCCGCGCCTGGCGGATGTCCCGCTGGATGTCGCGGTGCTGCCGCTCCAGCCGCACCGCCTCGCGGCCGGTGAGCTCCCCGCTCTTCGCGCCCTGGATGATGCGCTCCTGCTGGTTCACCTGCCGCCGGTCCGCCTCCGCCGCGCCCGCGGGCAGCGCCATCACCAGCCCCAGCACCATCGTCCCCATCGCCAGGAAGTTCCGCTTCATGCTCGTCTCCGGGTTCATGCCGGCGGTGCCGGCGGAAGTCATTTGCTGGAATGAACCCGGGGGCAGGCCGGAAGTTGCGGGCTGGGCCAAGAGGGGGGGCCACCCCTTGAAGACCTCGATGGCGTCCGCCACGCGCCCGCCTCGGCGATTGCGGCCGCGAGCCACGCATCGCCGTCCGCCGGGGATGGTGAGCGTTTTCTCAGTCCTGTTTCAATCCAGGGGGACGTGTCTCCGGCAATGCTCGGCGGGATTCATCCCCTCCTGGAGGTCGCCGATGTCGTCGTGCCGTCATGCTGTCGCTGTCCTGTGTCTGTCACTCGTGGGGCTGCTCGCGGGGTGTGGTGAGGGGGGCGGCCTGGAAACGGTGCCCACGGACCAGTGCGCCAGCGGGAAGAAGTGGACGGGTGGGGACAGCGAGTCGGCCCTCATGCACCCGGGTGGCGACTGCATCGACTGCCACTCGCGGAAGGACGGGCCCCGGTTCGTGGTGGCGGGCACCGTGGCGGCGAGCCGCCGCGACGCGGATGACTGCGCCGGTGTCGAGGGCGCGGACGTCATCATCACCGACGCCAACCAGAAGACGTACACGCTGAAGACGAACGAGGCGGGCAACTTCTTCCTGCACGCGGGCGACGCTCAGGGCTTCGCGCTCCCGTTCACCGCGCGGGTGTCGTACCAGGGCACCGTGCGCGACATGGTGACGCCGCAGTCCTCCGGCGCGTGCGCCTCGTGCCACACGGTGGCGGGCACCGGCGGCGCCCCGGGGCGCGTCAACGTCCAGTAATGGCTAGGGGAGCACCCGGTCCTGGATGAACCGGGTCAGCTCCTCCGCCATCTTCTGGTGCGTGGCCGCCGACGGATGCCAGTCCTCACCGACGCCGTCGGCCTCGGGATTCTGCGCGGCCATCAGGTGGCGGTAGACCCGGTCATCCCCCGCCTGGTTGCGCTCCGCCACGAGCCCGGTCACCCACTCGCCGGCGTGCACCGAGGACACGGTGCCATTGCGCTCCTGCTCCTTGTAGCCGTCCGTCATGCTGCCCAGCGTGCACACGATGCGTGCGGACGGGTACAGCTCGCGAAGCCGCGACAGGAACTTCCGGTAGGCCGTCTTGAACGCCGTCTCGTCGGGGAGGAACTCGCGGGTGCCTCCACCGGCGAAGACGTCGTTGGTGCCCATGTTGAGGACAATCACGTCGGGCGCGTAGCTCGCGAAGTCCCAGGCGGCGGGCCTGCCGGGTACCGCGAGCTCGTAGAGCGCCGGCAGCAGCTCCGTCGTCGACATGTCCAGGTTGCGGTACACCCCGTGGCCTGAATAGCAGACGGTCACCAGCTCCGCGCCCAGGCGCCGGGCCGTGAGCCAGCCATAGGCGCGCGTGGGGTTCTCGTTCTTCGACGTGAAGACAGGCGCCGTCCAGGACGAGGACTCGGGAATGAGCGAGACCTCGTTGCCGTAGCCGCAGCTGATGGAGTCGCCGACGAGCTCCATCCGCAGTCCGGGGCGTGGCGGCGGCTCGCGGAGCTCCCCGTGGACCTCCAGGGCCACGAGCTCGCTGGGGCCCACGAGCGTCTCGGTGCGCTTGACGATTTCCACCGTGTGAAGCCCCACGGAGAGCCCGGTGGCGAGCGCGTAGGTGGACTGGTTGCTCCGGACCTCGAGCCGCGCCGGGGGGCCGTCGTCGATGCTCACGTTGAAGTAGTTCGTGGTCGTCTCGTCACCGAGGCCGAAGTCGTTGAGCCGCATGCGCACCGCGTCGCCCCAGAACCGCGCGCGAATCGTCACCCCGGGATGTGAGAAGACGACGCCCGCCTCGGAGCTGTACCTCCGCCCGGTGTACTGCAGGCGGGCGTCCGAGGCCGGGACGCTCACCCACGTCAGGGGGGCCTCGGGAGGGTGCCCCGCGTCCGTCCGCGCGGCGGGCGGCGGCTCGTGGGTGGAGGGCTCCGAGGAGCGCGGGGGCGCCCGGCACGCGGCCATCGACACGCAGAGTCCGATGCCGAGTACGACGTGTCGCGCGGCCATGGTGGCTCCTCTTCCTCGCTCGCCGGGTGGAGGCACTCGGGGCCTCGGAGCATAAGCGGAACAGGGGCCTCCTGATGGGCCGTGGGAGCCCTGTCCGCCGGAGCGAGGCGTGTGTCCGCCTCCACCCATCGCGGCGCTTGCCGCCGGGCCAGGGGCCACACCGGCCCGGGCTGGCCCGGCGATGGAGGTTTCGGGGAGGCTTGCCCCACACGGGGACATGCGTCTTCCTTCCCTGGTCGGAGCGGCCGTGGGGGGACTCCCGGCCACGAGGCAAACACATGGACCTGGAAGAACTGCGCGCCTTTCTCGACGTCGCGGAGACGGGCTCGTTCCTGGCCGCCGCGGATTCCCTGGGCGTGTCGCGCACCACCTTGAGGCGCCGCGTCGAGGCGCTGGAAGCACGCGCCGGTGTGCCGCTCCTCAAGAGCACCCGGACCGGCATCCTCCTGACGGAGGCCGGCGAGGTGCTCGCCCGGCGCGGCCGGGTCATGATGCAGGAGACGAGCGCGCTGCTGGCCTCCATCCGCGAGGTGGGCCAGGAGCCCTCGGGCCTGCTGCGGGTGGTGATGCCCGTCGGACTCCCACCGCACCTGCTCACCCCACTCTTCGGATTGTTGCGGACCACCTATCCGCGGCTGCGCGTCCAGGCGCGCTTCAGTGACAACCCCCTGGGCGAGCCGTTGCACGACGTGGACATGGCGGTCCACTTCGGAGAGGACATGCCCCGGGGAACGTGGATATCGCACGTGGTGATGCGG
The DNA here is from genome assembly GCF_020037125.1 of Myxococcus sp. RHSTA-1-4. Taxonomy (GTDB): domain Bacteria; phylum Myxococcota; class Myxococcia; order Myxococcales; family Myxococcaceae; genus Myxococcus. Next base: position 213,294 of record NZ_JAIQDG010000012.1, on the reverse strand, counting down.
GTCCGTGAGGGGTTGCTCGCCAGCAAGGAGTACCTGCGGCGCCGGGGCGTTCCCCGCTCCGTGGAGGAGCTGCAGGGGCACGAGCTCTTCTCCTGGCAGGCACCGGGAGGTGATGCGCGCCTCTGGCCCATGCTGCGGGGGCCTTCGTTCGCGGTGGAGCCGGCGCTCATCGCGACGGACATCCACCTGATTCGCTCCTGCTGTCTCTCTGGGCTGGGTATCGGCCTGGTCCCCAGCGTCGAATTGGCGGACCCGGGCGACGGTGAGGACGGGCTGCTGCCCGTGCTCCCCGAGGTGGTGGGACGCGAGCGCCCGGTGCGCATCAGCGTCCCCGAGGCGCTCTCCGAGATTCCCAAGGTGAAGCTGGTGCTCTCGCACATCCACCGCTTCCTCGAGCCGTTCTGAGCCCCTGCGCATTATCCGTCCAACCGGTGTCCACCTTCGGCCATCCCCGGTCCGGTGCCTGAGCTACTTCCCCGGCATTCCTCTCCCTCTTCGTGAAGGAACTGCCCATGCGCAAGCCGACGATTCTCGCCCTCACCGCCGCCCTGGCCTCGCTGTCCGCCCACGCGAAGGACCCCGCGCTCGGCGCGACGACCTTCTACACGTACGAGGCCTTCATGAGCCCCGCGCAGGAGCCCGGCGAGGAGTCGGAGACGCCGAAGCCGTTGCAGAAGAGCCTCGGCGCCACGGCGCCTTCGACGCCGCGTGAGAGCCGCAAGTCCCGGGGGCATGGGCAGATTCGCTTCGCCAGGGACATGACGCGGGCCTACGTCGACGTCCAGATTGACGGGGTGAACCCCGCCGACATCCTCATGTTCCACATCCACTGCGGCCCGCCGGGTGTCCTCGGCCCCATCGTCGTGGACCTCGGTGAGTTCGGCGCCTTCACCAAGACGCTCGTCGACGGGAAGTTCTCGGCGGAGCTGTCCAACAAGAACATCACCTTCATCAAGGACATGCACGGCATCAAGCCCGGCCTGCCCGAGAGCTGCCCCGTCGAGCCGGGCTTCGCGGCCCAGACGAAGACGCTGTCCGCCCTGGACTACCTGGCGCGCAAGGGCGTGCTCTACTTCAACCTGCACACCAAGGCGCATACCTACTACGGGGAGATGCGCGGGCAGCTCTACGCGGCCCAGCCATAGTGGCAGCGGCGGGCAACGCGCCCCTTCAGCGGGCGAGCTGGATGGGGCGCGGGGGCTCCTGCCGGCGCATGTCGACGAGGATGTCGTACGCGCGCGGCTCGGGGAGGACGGGGGCGGCGGCGAAGCGGTAGAGCCGGGAGACGTCGCGCTCCTGGGGGAAGCGCTCGTGCACGAGCGCTCCGAGCATCTCCTTGGCCACCCACTCCGCGTCCACGGACACGGAGCCGAACTCGTCCAGGTAGCGCAGGGGCGCGGAGGCGTCGCTCTGCCGGGCCGTGAGGACGAAGACGCGGGGCCGCCAGCCGGGCACCACCTGGAGCGCGCCCTGCTCCATCCGCGCCAGCTCGCGGCCCTGGGGGAGCGCGAACAGCTCCAGCGACTGCCGGTGCGCGAGCAGGGCGCTCACCGCCACGAACGCGCCCAGCAGCGCGGTCGCCGCGCGGGGGCCGTGCATGGGCCAGCAGTGGCCGAGCGCCACCAGCGACGCGGCGAAGAAGACGCTCCACACGCCGGTGAGGGCGTACAGGGTGCGGTACGTGGGCCAGCGCTCGCCCGCGAGGAAACCGACGGAGTACGCGGCGGCGGACAGCACGCCCAGCCCCAGGAGCCACCTGACCACGCCGTCGGGGCCCGCGCGGCGGCCCTCGGCGAAGAGGCCCAGCGATACGAGCGTCAGTGTCAGGCCCACCATGGGCCAGTAGGCCGCCGGGGGCGGGGCGGCCGTCTTGTTGAGGACGCTCAGCGCCAGCGCGTTGGGCAGCACCTGGGTGAGGGCCCAGAGCGCCTTGTCGACGAAGTGCTTCTCGAACATGACGCGGGGCGAGGGCGTGAAGAGGCCCAGCGCGAAGGACAGCTTCGTGACGGCGAACGCCACGCCCAGCCCACAGCCCATGACGAGCAGGTGCCGCGCCATCCAGCGCGCGGTGGCTCGCAGGTCCGTGTCCCGGCGCACCACCAGCGCCGCCGCGAGCAGCACGGCGTAGAACAGGCCGCTGACCTGGTAGATGAGCGTCGCGGCGCCCATGGCCGCCACGCCGCCCAGGCTCCAGGCCCATCCGCGCCACTCGGCCTCCGTGGGAGACGAGAAGCCCCGCCGCGCCAGGGCGAACGCGCCCGTGCCCAGCAGAAGGGCCACCGCCTGGGGCCAGCAGATGCTCCAGCTGGCGACGACCTGCGCGGAAGGCAGGAGGGTGAGGTACGCGGCGAGCAGCGCCGCGGGGGCCGTGCGCCAGCCCTCCTTCAGTATCAGCAGGAAGACGGCGGCTCCCAGCAGCCCCAGTCCCGCGATGCTCAGCGCCCGCATGCCGCCCAGTCCGTCGAGGTCGCCCGCCGCTCGCGCGGACCCCTCCAGAAGCCAGCCGTACAGCGGGCGGCCCATGGCGGCGCAGACGCGGAGAATCTTCCCCGGCTCCTCGCGGGCCTCGCGCAGGAGGGCATAGTCGTCGCGCAGCCCGTAGCGCTGGAAGATGGCGCCCCCATAGACGAGCCAGGGCAGCAGGAAGAGCAGGGTGGCCGTCCCCGCGAGTCCGGAGGTGCGTGTCGTGATGCGTGTCAGCAGGTGAACCTCTGGAGGGCGGCGAGCCTGGGGGGCGGCATGACACGGCTCGTCATCTGCCGGGGCGCGAAGATGGCGGGATTGCGGGCGCGGGTCCACCGTCTGGCTCTGTGCTTCCGTGGGTTTCGGGCCGGGTATTCGCGTTTCAGCAGGGGTGAAACAGCCGGCCAGGCACCGGGAAAAATCCGCACGCGCTCACGTTGACAGCGCTCATCGCTGTCTTAGGTGCTGACGGCATTCGTGGAGATGAACTGTTCGTTTCATGGGGTGAGCCCGTGTCTCAACCGATGATCCGGATTGAAGGTCTGACCAAGAGCTACGGGGCCACTCAGGCGCTGCGTGGGGTCAGCTTCGAGGTACATCGAGGGCAGGTGGTGGGATTCCTGGGGCCGAACGGCGCCGGAAAGTCCACCACGATGAAGATTCTCGCCGGGTTCGTGACACCCACGTCCGGCACGGCGCGAGTCAACGGCATCGACGTCACCGCCGACCCTGTCGCATCCCGGCGGCTGATTGGCTACCTGCCCGAGAACAACCCCCTCTATGAGGAGATGATGGTCCGGGACTTCCTGGACTTCGTCGCCGAGGTGAGGGGCATCCCCCGGGAGCGGCGCGCCGAGCGAATCCGCAACGCGGTGGACCGCTGCGGCCTGCGCGCGGTGCTGGGCAAGGACATCCACCAGCTCTCCAAGGGCTACCGGCAGCGCGTGGGATTGGCGCAGGCCATCGTCCATGACCCGGACCTGCTCATCCTGGACGAGCCGACGACGGGCCTGGACCCCAATCAAATCGTCGAAATCCGGAGCCTCATCAAGGAGCTGGGCCGGGAGAAGACAGTCATCCTCAGCACGCACATCCTGAGCGAGGTGCAGAGCACCTGCGGCCGGGTGCTCATCATCAATGATGGGCGGCTGGTCGCGGACGACGCGCCGGAGCGGCTGGGGAAGGGCGAGGGCGGCACCGTCACCGTCGTGCTCGCGTCGCGGACCGGGGCCCTGCTCCAGGCGGACGCGGTGCGCGCGATGCTGGAGGGCGTGGCCGGCGTCACCGGCGTGGAGATGGCGGAAGGCGAGGGCGCTGGGACGCTGGGCTTCCGGCTGCGCTACGGCGCCGAGGACATCCGCCGCTCGCTCTTCGAGGCCGCCGTGCGCGCCGACCTCTGCCTGCTCGAGGTGAAGCGGCAGCACGTCAGCCTGGAAGAGACGTTCCGCAAGCTCACCGGCGGCGAGGCCTCGCGCGGTCCCCAGGACCCCGGGACTCCGTCGCTGGCGGCCTGAGCCGGTCCCCAGGCATTCGAAAAACGAGGTGGAGAATGGGAACGACACTGGCCGTCGCCAGGCGTGAGTTCAGGAGTTTCTTCAACTCTCCCGTCGCATACATCGTCATCGGCGTCTTCCTGGTCGTGGCGGGATGGTTGTACTTCAGCACCGTCTTCGTGGCCGGTGAGGCCTCGCTGCGGGCGTTCTTCGGCATCGCCCCCGTGCTGTTCGTCGTCTTCGCGCCAGCGGTGACGATGCGGCTATTGGCGGAGGAGCGGAAGAGCGGGACGCTGGAGCTGCTGCTCAGCATGCCCCTGCGGGACTGGGAGGTGGTGGCGGGCAAGTTCCTCGCGGCGCTGGGCATGGTCGCGGTGGGCCTGCTGTGGACGCTGCCCTATCCGCTCACCGTGGCGGGCCTCACCGCCGAGGGCGCGCGGTTCGACTGGGGCCCGGTGGTGATGGGCTACCTGGGCCTGCTGCTGATGGCGTCCAGCTTCCTGGCGCTGGGGCTCTGGGCGAGCGCGCTCAGCCGGAACCAGATTGTCGGCTTCATCATCGGGCTGCTGCTGTGCTTCGCCTTCTACTTCATCGACAAGTTCGCGATGGTGCTGCCGGAGTCCGCCGGTGAGCTGCTCCAGTACCTCTCGGTGGACTACCACTTCGCCAACATCGCGCGCGGCGTGCTGGATACGCGAGACGTCCTCTTCTACCTGTCGCTCACGGCCGTGGGGCTGGCGCTGACCACGCGCACCCTGGGCAACGTCCGTCAGTGAGGTTGACGATGAAACCCGGTTCCACCAACGCGAACATCTTCCTGGCGGCCATCGTCGGCTGCCTGGTGCTGCTCAACGTCCTGGGGCTGCGCACGTTCGGCCGCTTCGACGCGACCCGGGACGAAATCTACACGCTGGCCCAGTCCTCGCGGGAGACGATGGAGAAGCTCGAGGACCCCGTCACCGTCACCGCGTACTTCACGGACGACCTGCCGCCTCCGTATTCCAGCAACGCGCGCTACGTGCGCGACCTGCTCGAGGAGTTCCGTGCCGCCTCCAGGGGCCGGCTCTCCTTCGAGTTCCTGGACCCCATGACGCAGGAGACGGCCGAGGACCAGGAAGCGAAGAAGGAGATGAAGCGCGACATCTTCGGCCGCGTCTTCCGTGAGCCCACCTCGGTGGAGCGGGAGCTGGCGCAAGAGGGCGTCCAGCCCGTGGAGATTCGCGTCATCGAGGATGACCAGATGCAGACGAAGCGCGCCTACATGGGCATCGTCATCAAGCATCAGGAGAAGAAGGAGGTCATCCCCGTCGTCCAGGACGTCCGCACGCTGGAGTACGACCTCACCACGCTGGTGCGCAAGCTGACGCGCCCGAAGACGCCGGTGCTCGGGGTGGTGCAGGGGCACGACGCGCCCTCGCTCCGCGAGAAGCTCACCGCCGTGCAGACGCTGCTCAGCCAGCAATACGAGGTCCGTCCGGTGGACCTCTCCGGGAAGGAGCGTGTGGACGCGGACGTGGACGCGCTGCTCGTCGTCGGACCGAAGACGGCCTTCCAGCCGGCCGAGGTGAAGGCCATCGACCAGTTCGTGATGGAGGGGAAGAGCGTGGCGTTCTTCCTCGACTCCGTGCAGGTGGACCTGAAGACCTTCGAGCCGAGCGAGGCCACGCATGGGCTCGGGCCGCTGCTGGCGGCCTGGGGCATCCAGGTGGGCGACAGGCTGGTGGCGGACGTGGAGTCGGCGCAGCTCAACATCCAGGAGCGCCGCGGCTTCATGCTCGTCTCCATGCCGGTGCCGTACCCGTTCATCCCCATGCTGGAGCGGCTGGAAGGGGACAGCCCCGTCACCCGGGGCCTGTCGGGCGTAAGCCTGCCGTTCAGCACGGCGGTCACCGCCACCGCGCCGGAGGGCGCCCAGGCGACGGTGCTCGCGAAGTCCTCGCGGAAGAGCTGGCTGGAGGGCAAGCCGTACAACATCGACCCGCGGCGGGACTGGCGCTCGGAGACCGTCACCCCGGACGGCCCGCACCCGCTCATGGTGCAGGTGAGCGGGAAGCTGAAGAGCCACTTCGCGGCGGAGGCGCAGGCCAGCACGGCCAGCGGTACGCCCGTGCTCGCGGAGAGCAAGGGAGAGTCGCGCGTCATCGTCGCGGGCGGCTCGGCGGCGCTGTGGGATGACTTCATGGGCCGGCCCAACCAGGCGCTGTTGCTGAACGTCGCGGACTGGCTGCTGCTGGACCCCGCGCTCCTGGAGATGCGGACCCGTGGAATGGCGGAGGCACCGCTCCGGCAGGAGCTGAGCGCCACGGCGCGCAACGCCGCCAAGTTCGGCAATGCCTTTGGAATCCCCTTCGCGCTCGTCGCCTTCGGGCTCGTCCGCTGGCGGATGCGGGAGGCGCGGCGGGCCACCGTCACCGTCTGAAGCTCGAGCGGAGGAAGAGCCATGAAGAGAGGAACGCTCATCGCCCTTGGCGCGTTCGCGGTGCTGCTCGTGCTCGTGTTCGCCACCCGCGAGCCACGGGTCAGCGTGGGAGTCCGCAAGCTGGAGTCGCCGAAGGTGGAGAAGGCCCGCGTCACGGCGCTGGAGCTGACGGGGGCCCGCAGCGCCACCCTGCGCAAGGAGGCCGAGGGGTGGAAGGTGATGGACCCCGGGAAGCCGGATGCGAAGTACGCGGCGGATGAGGGCCTGGTGACCGCCGTCCTCGACGCGCTGGGGGAGGTGAAGCACCCCGACTTCGTCACCGACCGGGCCGAGCGGCTGGCGGAGTACGAGCTGGATGACGCGAAGGGGCTGAAGCTCAAGGTCCTCCAGGACGGCGGTCCCACGGTGGAGCTGGTGCTCGGGAAGACCGCCAGGAATGGCGGGGTGTACCTGCGCGAGGCGGGCGGAAACGACGTCTTCGCGCATCGGGGACGGCTGGACTGGACGGTGCGCAAGGAGGTCAAGGACTGGCGGAAGCGTCAGCTCGTGGCGCTGAAGGTGGAGGACCTCTCCGAGCTCGTCGTCCGCTCCAGGGATGGCGAGAGTGTGACGTTGAAGGCGGGGACGGGCCCGGGGGAGTGGAGCCTCGCGGAGGGGACGCCGGCGCCCGCCGGGTTCCGGTTCAGCTCGCAGGCGGCGCAGCAGCTCGCCCAGCAGCTCTCAGGCCTGTACGCGCAGGACTTCCTCGAAGGGGAGGCCGCGGCGGATTCCGCGACGGGGCTCGCCGACGCGCACGACACCGTGGAGGCGCGGCTCAAGGATGGAAGGAAGGTCGTGGTGCACCTGGGGCGGGAGCCCGAGGCGAAGGATGGCGCGGGGGCCGTGGCGGCCCGGGTGGAGGGCGACGCGCAGGTGTACCAGCTCCCGGTGTACGCCGCCTCGCAGCTTCGCAAGCGCCTCGCGGACTTCCGGGACCTGGGCCTGTTCCGTTTCGAGCCGTCGAAAGTCACCAGGCTGAAGCTCCAGGCCGGGGGCGCGCCGGTCGTCGTGGTGAAGGAGGGCGCGGAGTGGAAGCTCTCCGAGCCGAAGAAGCTCCCGGAGGGCTTCGAGTTCGAGCCGTCGCAGGTGGACGCGCAGCTCGCGTGGCTGAAGGGGCTTCGCGGAACCCGCCTCGTCGAGGGGCAAATCCCGGACGGGCAGGCGGGACTCGCCTCACCGGCCGCGCTCGTGGAGGTGAGCGTGGAGGGCGAGCCTGTCCACACGCTGCGCCTGGGCAGGGAGGTGCCGGGGGCGGCGAGCGGCGGAAAGGAGCTCTACGCCCGGAGCTCGGTGGACGCGCTCACGTACGCGGTGGGAGACGGCGTGCGGGCGCGGCTGGCCGAGGGCGTCGGGCTGTTCAAGCGCCGCCCGCGGCCGAGCTTCGCCGGGGCCGGGGGGATTCAGGGGCTCGAATCGCTTCCGCCCGAGGTGAGGCAGAAGCTGGAGGCCCAGCTCCGCGCGGCGCAGTGAGCGAGTCACCGGTGGTCCAGGTGTTCGCGGACGACGACACCAATGACCCGCTCATCGCGGCGCATCTACCGGAGCTCCGGCCTGCCGCTGAGAGGCTTGGGGGGGCGCCAGCGCTCGCGCCGCTCAAGGGCCCGAGGGCGGCGCCGCCTCCTGCTCCCAGAGCCGCGAGCGCGAAGCCGTCAGCACCCAGAGCAGGTGGCGCTGCTCGTCGGCGAAGTTGCGGTCGAGGAGGGCGCGTGTCCTGGCATCCCAGTTCTCCTTCAGCGCCCGCTCGTAGGCCCGGTTGGTGATCTGCTCGCCGTCCACCGTGGCGGTGATGAGCTCCTCGATGCTCATCTGGGAGCGGATGGGCGTGAAGCCGTGGCGCTCGCAGCTCTCGACGCTGCCCCGGGGCTGCTCCCGCTTGCCACCCAGCGCCTCAATGCAGTCATTGAGCTCCCGGACATGGCGCAGGTGGTCGGAGCGGAACTCCATCAGCGACTGCTCTATCTGCGGAGACCGGAGGGTCTTCAGCACCGCGTCGTAGAGGGCGATGGCATCCAGGTCGATGTGCAGCAGGTCCTTGAGGGTGGAGAGGAGCTGAGAGTCCGTTTGCTGTGCCATGAGGTGTATCTCCCGCGTTGACGCCGGAGGTCCTTCCGGGCGCCGCGAGAAAAGGTCGGCACCTCGGAAGGCGCACACCACCGGCCTCCGGGGACAGGCTGCCTTCGGAGACGCTCGGGGGGCGATGGCTCGCCAGGCCGCCCTCCCACCGGGGAGCCGCGCGCTCGATGCCCGGCTTCCAGCGAGCGGCTGATGCCCGTGCCGCGGGGCTACTTCCGGCCGGGGCTCAGCCACGGGGCCCGGCCGGGAGCCACCCACGGCGCCCATCTCCTGAGGGGACGGGCGCGCGGGACTTCGACGGCGGCTACTTCACCTGGGTGACCTTGTTGTTCACGCCGGTGCGGGTGACCTTCGGCTTCGACTTGCCGTGCCCGCGCTTGTAGGTGACGGTGTTGGCCGTGCCCTCCACGGTGATGGCGCGAACGGCCTCCGCCTTCACGTTGTTGCCGGAGCCGCTCACGGTGATGCTCTTGCACTCACCGGTCAGGGTGACGGTGTTGGACGCGCCGGTGACCTGCACCTCGGTGCTCGGCGTGCAGCGGTGCGTGGAGGTCTCTCCGGAGCCGGTGACTTCGATGGTGCCCTCGTCCGCCTCGTCGGACGCGGGCTCCACGTCGCCGCCCTGCGCCTGCACGGTGGTGTCGCCGGTCCGCACGTCGGCGTTGCCATCCTGGGTGTTCACCTCCGTGTCACCCGTGCGCACCTTGACGCTGCCGTCCCTGCCCACCTTCACCGAGGTGGGGCCCTGCGCACCGGCGGTCATCGGACCCAAGACACACGCCATCACCACGAACACTGCTGCGCCCAGCTTCTTGCTCATATGTTGATTCCCCTGATGCGGTGCGGACTGACCCATGTCTCCGCGCCGGCTGGACCCATCGACGCCGTGGGCGGCTTCCCATTCAATCCATCCACCAGCAGACAGGTCGCGATGTCTCATAGTGCTACGCGCACCGGGAGCGCCAGCCCCCCCACGAGCCCTCGCGCCCCGGCTGTTGGGGCCCCAAGAAGGGCTCCTGCTCAGTACATGGTGCGCCGGGTGAAGCCGGCGAGCGCCGCCAGCGGCAGCACCGAGCGCGGCAGGTACGGGAGCCTCCACATTCCGCCGTGATTGGCGCCCTGCATGATGAGCTCCAGCGGGTGGCGCAGCGGCACCTGGGGGTTGGAGAGCGCCGCCGGGTTGCGCAGGTCGTGCACCCACAGCGCGGCCATGAGCGCGTTGGTGGTGGCGGGCTCGAAGATTTCGACGCCGAAGGAGGAGGCGCCTCGGAAGCCCGCGGCCAGCAGCGGGTTCTTCACTACCGAGTGCGTGGCGGTGGACGGCGCGACGTTGATGGACACGCGCTGCCCCGCCGCGCGGGTGGCGATGGCGCGCCACTGCTGGAGCCGCTTGGCCAGCGCGTAGTTGGGGCCCTGCTGGAGGATGATGCAGTCGACCGTGCCGTAGCGCTGGCCGTTGCTGCTCTCGATGATGCGGCTGGTGTTCGGCTGGAACAGGGCGCCGCGGCTCACGCCGCGCAGGGTGGCCTGGGCCGCGCGCCCGAGCGCCGCCCGCTTCCCATAGCGCTCGGCCGCCGCGCGGCAGACTTCCTCGGGCACGGCGAACACGTCCGTCGGCGTCGCCATGTACGCCAGCGACGTGCCGGGCCGCGCCTCACCGAGCGTGGTGACGATGGCGTCCATCGCCACCGACACGCGCACGTGCCGCTCGCCGTCGAGGTAGGCGAGGGAGGCGATGTCCAGGTCCCCGGGAAGTGACTTCAGCCAGGCGGCGATTTCCGGCGCCTGGGTGAGCAGGTCCGCGCCCGCCTCGGCGCGCACGTGCTCGGGGCCGTCCCCCGCGGGCGCGGTGGTGGCGACGGGCGCGAGGAGCCGGCCGTTGCCCGTGGCCGCGAGCTCCACGAGGCGCTGCCACACGCGCGGGCGCCGCAGGTCCACCGCGGCCACATTCGCGCGCCAGCGCATGAGCCAGGGGTACGGGCCCGCCTCCGAGGCCGCTCCGAGCAGCACCAGCGTCCGGTCGGAGAGGTCCAGCCACTCCGGGTTGCGCTGCACCTGGCGGAGCGCCTCGGCGTGCGAGGGCTCCATCACGCCCGCGCGCTCCCACTGGTCCAACTGCCGCAGGAGCGTGTCTCCGGAGAGCGTCTGCCCCCGGTACGGCACCTCCCACGTCGCGGGCGCCGTGCGGTCTCTGCCTTCGAGCGTGGCGGTGCGGAAGCCCTCCGCCGAGGGGGAGGCCATGGCTCCGTCAATCGTGAAGGGCTGCCCGTCGCGCCAGAACTGGAACGCACGCCGCGTCGCGTCGAGGCCGGCGCGCGCGATGGTGATGGCATTCTCGGGGCTCTCGAGCGAGCGCTCCACCAGTTGACGGACGTAGTGGGGATAGCGCTCACGCCACCGCCGCTCCGCGCGCAGCTCTCGTGAGGCCTCGGCGCCCGTGGCCTCGAAGGCCGCCTCGAAGACGGCCCGCGCCGTCTCGGTGGTGCTGCGCCGCCCGTCCGGGGTGGAGGGAAACTGAATGCCGCTATCGCTGACGCTCGTCATCCGGCCAGCATGTACAGGCGCCGGTTTCGTCGTTCAATGACGGAGTGCCCTTGTGTTCTGCTCGGGAATTGCCCGTCGGAGAGCGGCCGGGTGAATCCTTTTTCCGCGGTCCCGACTCCTACGTTGCACAGGCCTTCCACGAAGGAGCCACCCCATGCGCATCCAGCATTTCTTCGACCCGCAGACCTTTACCCTGACTTACGTGGTGTATGAGCCGGCCACTGGCGACGCGGTGGTCATCGACCCGGTGCTGGACTACGACCCGGCCTCTTCACAGACGTCCACCGGGTCGGTCGAGGCGGTGGCCGCCTTCCTGGAGCGCGAGCGGCTGAAGCTCCGCTATGTGCTGGAGACGCACGCCCACGCCGACCATCTGTCCGGCTCCCAGTTCCTCAAGCGCCGCTTTGGTGCGCCGGTGGCCATCGGTGAGCGCATCCGGGAGGTACAGGCCACCTTCCAGGCGCTCTTCGACCTTCCGGCGGACGTCCCCACCGACGGGAGCCAGTTCGACCGGCTGCTGGCCGACGGGGAGGAGTTCCAGGCCGGAGCCCTGCGCATCCGCGTCATCGCCACGCCGGGCCATACCCCCGCCTGCGTCAGCTACCTCATCGGTGATGCGGTCTTCACCGGGGACGCGCTCTTCATGGAGGACTCCGGCACTGGCCGGTGCGACTTCCCCCGGGGCAGCGCGACGGACCTGTACCACTCGGTGCACGACCGGCTGTACTCGCTGCCGGACGCCACGCGCGTCTTCGTGGGCCATGACTACCAGCCCGAGGGCCGTCCCCTGCGCTTCGAGACGACCATCGGCGCCTCGAAGCAGGGCAACTCGCAGCTCAAGGCCTCCACCTCGAAGGAGGAGTACGTGCGCTTCCGCACCACGCGCGACGCCACGCTGAAGGCGCCGCGGCTGCTGCTGCCCAGCGTGCAGGTGAACGTGGATGCCGGCCGCCTGCCCCGGCCCCACGCCAACGGCAATCGCTACCTGCACATGCCCGTCAACATCTTCGGCCCCACGGACGAGGCGGGCATCCCGCTGCCTCGCGCCTGACGTGGGCCGTGTCTCCTCCCCGCCCGGCGGGGCTCCCCGGGCCGCGCCCGGGGAGAAGGCGCACGGCGGGGAGCGGGTGGACACTTCACCCATGGCGTGACGGGCAGGGCAGGGCGCCCGCTTCTCCCGCTCGTCGCGCGCGGGCCGTCACCTCACCCGTGGCGTGACGGCCAGGGCGCCAGCTTCTCCCGTTCGTAGCGCGCGGGCCGTCACCTCACCCGTGGCGTGACGGCCAGGGCGCCAGCTTCTCCCGTTCGTAGCGCGCGAGCAGGGCGCCAAGCGCCGTGGCCTTCTGTGCGACGGCGTCCCTGCGCGAGGCCGGCACCGTTGGCGCCGGCTCGGGGAAGGGGCCATTCACGGCGAGCAGGTTGTGGGCCTCCAGCGGGTCCGTCTCCAGGTCGTACAGCTCCCACTGGTCGGACTCGACGCCGCTCGGGTCGAAGTAGCGCGACAGCTTCCAGGTGCCGCTGCGCACGCAGCGCACGTGGTTCGGCTGGCGCACCGGGCCCGGCGCCAGCTCGGGGACGTGGGGCACCGGCACGGACGCGGGCAGCGCGCCGCGCTCACCGGTGCGCAGCAGGTCCACCACCTTGCAGTAGAAGGCGTAGTTCTCCACGTCCTGGACGGAGTGCGGGTCTCCATCCGCCGGCAGCGGCTCGGTGATTTCATCGTCCGTGGCGAAGAGCACGCCCTCGCGCTCCGAGCCATCCGGCTCGCGCACGACCTGCGTCTCGCCCTTCACCACCGGGCCCAGGTCGGCGCCCACGAACGGGGGGACGACGCGGTGCAGGCGCAGCTCCTCGCGGGCCTTGTCCAGCGTCTCCCCCTGGACGCCCATGAGCCCCAGGAGCGTCGGCGCCAGGTCCACGTGGCTGGTGAGCGCATCGACCTGCCGGGGCGCCGGGTCCGAGTTGAGAGACGGGTGGCGGAACACCACCGGCACGTGCAGCGCCTCCTGGTAGGCCGCGTGCCACTTCTCAATCATCATCCCGTGGGCGCCGCCGTACTCGCCGTGGTCGGACATGAAGACGACCAGGGTGTCCTCGTGCAGCCCCACCTCCTCGAGCGTGTTCAGCACGCGGTTGATGTGCTGGTCCACGACCTGGTGCAGCCAGGCGTAGTACTGGACGAAGGCGGCGACCGAGGCCTCCGGGTCCACCGAGAGCTGGAAGGGGATGTTGGAGGCGAGGGTGAACGCAAGCGCGGCGGCCTCGGGGTTGTCGGGCTGCTTGCCCGCGGCCTGCAGCTGCTTGAGCGCGCCCATTCCCGTCCTCGACGCGAGCGCGAGCCCCACCTTGTAGGCGTAGTCCCGCTGGCACGCCGGCTTGTCGGGGCCGAGCGCCTGCGCGGCGGGAGGCGGCGGCCGGGCGCACGTGGCGTCCAGGCCGCCGGGGTTGAGCGGGAAGCGGAAGGTGCCTCCCGACGGCGGCGTGGACAGCGTGCCCTTCGCGGGGATGGGCAGCGGGCCCACCTTGGGGGCGTCCGGGTCGAGGGTGCGCGGCAGGGCCGGGTAGGTGGCGATGTCGTGGGGGTTGGCGAAGGACACCACCGCCATCCACGGGGCCTGCTCGGAGGGCGGGGGCTGCTGGAGGGGCGCCCTCGCGGTGGCGTTGGACTGGACCCGGTCGACCTCGAGGGCCAGCGCCTTGCGGCGCAGGAAGGTGCAGGCGAGGTCGGCGAAGCCGTGGTCCCGGTAGAAGGCCAGGTTGTTGGGGCTGGAGCCGTGCGGCTCGGGGTAGCTCAACTCCCAGTCCTCGAAGCCGTAGCGCGCCAGCGAGTGCTCCGGCGGGTTCGAGACGTGCCACTTGCCGAAGTAGTGGGTGCGGAAGCCGGCGGCCCGGAACCAGTGGCCCAGCGTGGGGATGCCGTCGGGCCGAAGCCAGGGGAAGGCGGCGGCGTCTCCGCTCTTGAAGACGCCGTCCGTCTGGGTGACGCCCGTCCGCGTGCCGTACTGGCCCGTCATCAGTGCGGCGCGGCTGGGGATGCAGGCCGACGTGGCGATGGTGTGGTTGCGCAGCACGACGCCGTTGCGCCGCAGCTTCACGAAGCCGGGGAACCGCGAGGCATAGGGGTTGTCCTCGCGCAGGGGCTGAAAGCCGAGCAGCTCCTTGAGGGGCTCGGCGAAGCCCCACTCCGGGCCGTAGGGGAAGCGGGGGAAGCGCATCTGGTCCACCATGAGGACCAGGAGGTTGCGGGGAGGCTTCGGGGGCTGGTGGCGCGACATGCTTCGGAGGCTCCTGGTTGAGGCGGCTCGAACCGGACGGCGCCCGGCGAGCCTATGCCGTACTGACTCGCCAGGCCCAGCCTCCGTGAACTTCAGGCGGCCACGCCGAGCAGGCGCCACGTGCCCTGGGACGCGCTCAGGCAGTCCGCGAGGAAGCGCAGGTAGCAGTCCAGCCCGCGCGAGCCGAACGCCGCCAGGCGGGGGGCCACCTCGGGACGGGTGACGAGCACCTCCTCCATCATCCGCTCGTTCAGCGCCGTATGGCCCACGTCCACGGCGGCGTGCTCGTTGAGGAAGGAGAGCTGGTCCAGCGTCTGCTGGCCGAGCACCTTCTTCACCTGCGCCAGGATGCGGGGCACCAGCACCACCGCCAGGTAGCCGACCTCGTACTCGATGGCGGCCTGGCCGAGCGGCAGGTCGCCGTGGATGGCCTCGTCATGCACCTGCCGGTACTGGCGCATGGCCTCCGTGGGCGCCTGGGCCACCAGGGCGTCCGCGTCGAGCTGCTGCGCGTAGCGCGCATTCCACCGGTGCACCAGCACCCGCGCGTCCTCGATGGTCATCAGGTGGTGGCCGGCCTCGTGCCTCGCGTGGGTGATGAGCGCCCGGCCGAGCCTCGCCTGCCCCAGCGCGATGCAGCGCTCGCCCGCGCCGCGAATCCAGCCCTCCACCGGCTCCGTCATGTACGCCCCTCGCGCGGACCACTCGATGAGGAAGCGCTCCAGCAGGGCCGGAGAGATGTCCGGCGCCAGCAGCGTGCGCACCACGGGCTCCGTGTCGAGGCGTGCGCGGGTCTCCAGGGCGTGCGGCAGGTACTGCGTCTTCATCAGGCTCATGACGGCTCCTTCTCGGTGTTGGCGGTGGGCAGACGGCTCACCGTCTGCTCGTGGATGTGCTCCAGGAACCCGGGGGCGAGGTCGGAGGGGATGACCCACAGGTACGGCTTCGCCTCCGGGGCCTCGTCCCGCAGGCGGGCCGCCTCGGCGTCACCGTCCTCCTCGCTCAGGAAGACGAAGCCGTCGCGGCCCCGGCGGGCGTACCAGCGGCGCGCGGCGTCCAGCAGCGCCGGATAGGCTTCGCGCCCTCCGGCGGAGAGTGGGAACAGGCGCGCGGAATCCAGCAGGCGGAAGGGGTTCGTTCCCAGCGGCCCCACCTCCAGCACCGCCGCCGCCACGGGTGTCCTCCCGCGGCGCGCCACCACCACGTGCCGCTCGCGCTCCAGCCCCGCGGCACGCCACGGCCGGGCCGCCTCCTCCAGGTCCAGGGCCTCGGGGCCCAGGTCCAGGGCCTCGACGTAGCAGGCGGGGCGGGTGCGGGAAATCTCCTCCGCGAGCAGGGCCCGCTCACCGGCCGTCGCGGGACCGACCTCCAGCCCCCGCGCGTCCTGGCCGCTCGGCGCGTCGCAGGTGACGTCGAGCATCCTCAGCGGACGCAGGAGCACGCGGCCCGTGCCGGCCATCCGCTCGACGAAGCCGACGTGCGCGCGGTGGATGAAGGGCACCGTCGATTCGATGTAGGCCGCCAGCCACCGGAAGCCGGGGTCGCCCTGGGCGTGCGCCACCATGCACGTGTAGAGGTCCCGCAGCATCTGCCCCGGCACGCGCTCGAACCGGGAGCCGCCCTGACGTTTGGCGAGCTGGTGAGTCAGCCACAGGGAGCGGTACGGCTTCATGACGGAGAAGGTCGCTTCCACGCCCCGCTCGGACGTCCACGCGGCCTGGCACAGGAGCCGGGACAGCTCCGGGGCTCGCCGCCCCAGCTCGATGAAGCTCGCGCGCCGTGACTCGAACCACGCCACCGACCTGCCGGCCAGTTCGAAGTAGCCCGAGTCGATGAAGAGCCGCCATATCTCCTCCACCAGGGCGCCGTCGGTGCGCGTCGCGGGGAGGAGTGCTTGTTTCACCAGCTCCCGCCCGCGCTCCGCGTCGAGGCGGTCCAGCGGTTCCGCTCGGAGGTCACGGGCCTTGGAATGCCACGATGTCTCGGGCGACGGGCGGACCCGTGCCTGGGCGTGATGCTCCCTCAAGCTGCCTCCCTCGTTGTGTACGGGTTCGCGCGCGACCTCTCCCGGGCTGATGGGTGGACGTGGCCTGTGCCGTGACAGGTCCCGTCCGCGAGCCGCGCACGAAATTCATACGGAGAAAGCCTCGAGGTCTGGTTGTTTCATGCGGCTCGCGTGGCCCGCAGCAGCCCCTCCTGGACGAGGCGGCGGCACAAGGTCACCCGGGCCTCCTCGGTCAACGTCGCTGGCAAATCCCGAATCCGGAATCGGGATTGCTCCAGGACGTACCGCAGCGCGGGCTCGCAGAAGGCCGGCGCCACCAGGGAGCCGCCGTTGAAGCTCAGGCTCACCTCGTCACCGCTCCGGGTGAGCACGCCGGAGTGCCCCGGCCGGCATTCCAGCTCGCTGTCCGGACGCAGCGCGCCGAGGTGCTCCAGGGAGCTCAGGTAGCCCCCCGGCCCCAGGCCCACCACCTCGTCCGGCTTCAGGAGTTGTTCCTCCAGGCTTTCCAGCAGCGGCTCGAGCGGGCCCAGTGCGCCGAGGTCCTCCGACAGCCGCGCGGCGATGGCCTGGAGCGAGGGCGCCTGTCGCGCGCCTCGGGCGCCGGCGGGCGCCACCGAGCGGCGCCAGTGGACATGCCGCTGGACCACGGTGCGGACGAGCGCGGAGAGCACCGCCTCCATGAGCACCGGCCGGAGCCCAATCGACAGGTGGACGGAGCAGCAGTCCCCGGTCACCGCCGAGTGCGGAACGCCCCTCGGCAGGTACAGCAGGTCCCCCGCCGACAGCTCGAGTTCCCGTACGGGGGCTCCCCAGCCATGGGCCTCTCCACGCGGTGGCGTCTTGCTGCCTTCGAGCGGCAGCTCCTCCTGCACCGCGTACAGGCGCCACCGCTTCCGGCCGGACGTCTGCAGCACGAGGACGTCGTGGCCGTCATGGTGGGTGCCGAAGCCCTGCGATTCCGGGCCGGTGATGTATGCGTTGCCATTGGCGTAGCACCGGAAGCGGCGCTGCACGGCATCCACGAGCGCGTGCACCGCGGGCCAGTGCCGGTGCACTCCATTGAGGTTGAGGGTGTAGCCCTCGCGGAAGGCCTGGTACACCACCTGGGGCGGAGCCTCCTCATGCTCGTGGAAGACGATGTCTGGTTTTCCGCGGGCCACCAGCCGCAGCTCGTTTCCGCGCGGCTTGACGGCGAAGAGGTACTGCTCGACCTCGTCCAATCCAAACAACCCGGAGTAGTGGCCGGGGGCGTGGCGCTGGAGGTGGAGCGGCTCCTTCTCCCAGTACGCCTCCATGAAGGTGGGCAGGGAGATGGGGTCGAGCAGCCTGGAGATGACGCGGTCGAGGTCGGACATGATGTGGCTCCTCACGGATGGGCAATGACCAGGAGGCTGGGGACCCGGGCCGCGACGCACTGGTAGCAGCGGCGCAGCGTCTCGGGGTCGAGCGCGGCGAAGCTCTCGTCCAGCACCAGGAGGTCCGCCTGTTGAATCAGCGCCCGGGCGATGAAGAGGCGGCTGCGCTCTCCGTGCGAGAGCTGCCAGCCCGTCTCTCCGACGATTTGCATGATGCCGGCCGGCATCCGCTCCAGGAGCTCTCCCAGCCCCAGCTCCTGGCAGATGGCCGTCGCCAGCTCGAGGTCCTCCGGACGCGGCGGCCACTCGCGGCTCATCAGCAGGTTGAACGCGAGCGTGCCGGAGAACACATGGTTCTCATGGAACTGGGGCGCGGCGACGACGCCGTTCCTCCAGCGGTCGGGCCCGAGTGTGCGCCGGTCGAGCCCGTGCAGCAGCAGCAGGCCCGCCTGGGGCTGGCGCAGTCCGGCCAGCAGCGCGCCCAGGGTGGACTTGCCTCCTCCGGACGGCCCTTCGAGGAGGAGGTGCTCGCCCCGGTGGACGCGCAGGTCGCAGCCGCGCAGCACGGGCTCGCCCCGCTCCTGGTAGCGGAAGACCAGGTTCTGCGCTTCGAGCAGCACCTCCGGCTCCGCGCGTGAGGCCATGCCGGGGCGCAGGGGGACGGTGTTTCCTTCCCGTGCCTCGACACGGGCGGGCAGCGGAGCGGACAGCACCGGCAGGGCGGCCTCTTCCGTCCGGCTCGCGGCGTGGAAGAGCCCGGCGAGCTGCTTCCAGGCGCTGCCCGACTCCGCGAGGGCGGACAGGCCCACCACCAGCCGGCTGAAGGCGCGGTACGCCAGCAACACCCCGCCCACGCCCACCGCGAGCGCCACCGGGGAGCCGTTTCCGAGCGCGAGCGAGAGCGACAGCCCGAGGACGCCCAGCAGCAGCCAGCCTCGCGGCATCAGGCCGGTGAGCAGCACCTCGCGCCGGTCCAGGTGCTCCGAGACGCGCTGGTAGTGTTCGAGCGCCTCGTCCTCACCCTCGTGCCAGCGCTCCCGGGACTCCTGCGCCAGGCGGGTGCGGTGGCCCACCATGCGCTCGATGAGGTCGTTGGTCATGCTCACACGCGAGGCGTTCCAGCGCTGGCGGGACTGGATGCAGCGCCAGCCGCCCACCAGGGTGAGCGCGGTCCACCCGAGCAGCAGCAGGGCCGGCACCGGACCCGCTCCGACCGCCAGCACCACCCCGGCGAAGAGCAGCTCAATCAGCGCGAGGAGCCCCGCCAGCCCGCCATTCAGCGCCAGCGTCTCGAACGCCTCGGCTTCGAGCACACGCCCCAGGAGCTGGCCCGCCCCCTGGCCGCGGACCTGCTCCACGTCCATGCGCAGCGCTCCGGCGAGCAGGCGTTGCTTCAGCAGACCTCCGCCCCGGATGCTCAGCCGCGCGGACAGCCACTGCGCCAGCATCTGCACCGGCACCTGGGTGAGCAGCAGCATCGCCCAGGCGAGGAGCCAGCCCCGGTCCACCCGGCCCATCAGCAGGCCCTTGCCGATGAGCCACCAGGCCAGCAGGCCCAACGTGTACTGCGTGACGTGAGCCGCGATGAGCAGCGCGAGCTGGCCGGGGATTCGGGCCTGCTGGAGCTGCGTGCGGAAGGCCCGTCCGGGCGGGAGTCGCAGCAACCAGCCCACGTCGAGCCACAGCGTGCCCAGCCGCTCGCCCAGGAGCAGCGTCCGGACCTGGTCGCGGCGGCGGGCGGGGACCTGGGCCTGTTCGAGCAGTGCGTCCACGGAGGGCCGCAGGGGCGTCTCGAGCTCCTGGCAGAGCGCGCCGTGCAGCGATTTCCATTCAATGGATTCCACTCGCGAGAGCGGCGTCAGCACGCGCAGCCGGCCCCGGCGCGCTCCCAGCAGCACCAGCACCTCCGGCTCGCCCTCTCCGGGCAGCCGCACCAGTGCCGGCCCGGCCCGGCGCAGCAGGTGGGGCAGCTCCGCGTAGCGCGTCCCGATGGGCTCCGCCTCGAAGCCCAGGAAGGTGGCGGCGGACTCAATCCAGGGACCGATGGGGTGCTCGCCACGGCGCAGCGGCGCGTCGGGGACGGGCATCCGCGAGACGGGCCGGCCCGGCATCCCGCTGTGATGGGCGAGCCGCTGGAGGGCCTCCCCCAGCCTGGCGGCGGGCCATGCGAGTGTTGACAGGGCAGGTGTCATCCCACGGCCTCCTTTGGCCACTCCTGCTCCGGCCGCTCTCGCGGCGCGGTCTCGATGAGGCCGTCCTCCATCCGGATGCGGGTCCACCCGGCGCCGGACCAGACCTCGGCCTTCGCCTGGGCCTCGGCCTCCAGCAGGGCCCGGTACCGGGAGCCCGGCATGGCGGCCAGCTCGGCGGGCTCGCCGTGCTCGACCACGCGGCCGGCCTCCACCACCAGCACCCGGTCGAAGCCTCGCGTCTCGGCCACGTCGTGGGTGATGCACAGCATCGTCGCGTCCGCCCACAGCCGGCGGGCCCGCTCCAGCAGCTCGTGGCGCTTCACCCGGTCCAGTCCCCGGAAGGGCTCGTCGAGGAGGGCCAGCCGGACGCCGGGCCGGAGCAGGGCGCGGCCGAAGCGCATGCGCTGGCCTTCTCCGCCGGAGACTCGTGCGCCCCCTTCACCCAGCGCCGTCTGGAGCCCATCCGGCAGGGTCTCCAGCACGGACAGCAGGTCCGCCGTCGCGATGACCGGACTGAGCGACGTGGGCAGCTCCGACGCGGCGCCGTAGGTGAGGTTGTCCAGGAAGGAGCGGTTCCAGAGGTGCACGGACGGGTCCACCCAGGCGGTCTCCCTCCGGAGCCGCTCCAGTCCGGCACCGTCGAGGGGGACACCGTCGACGCGCAGCGTCCCCTCGGAGACGCGCTGCCAGCCGACCAGCAGCCCGGCCAGGCTGGACTTGCCGGCGCCGGAGGGACCCACGATGGCCACGTGGGAGCCCGGGGCGATGGAGAGGTCCACGTCCTGGAGCACCGAGTGCCCGCCCGCGCGGACCGCCACCTGCTGGAAGTCCACGGCCACGCCCGGCTCCCGGCGCTCCGCGTGAGTGAGGCCCGGTGTGTTCGCGGGGGCGTGTGCATCGTCCAACGCGCCGAGCGGCTCCAGCAGGCGGAGGGTGACGTTCCGGTGCAGCGGGTACTGCCGCGCGAGCTGAGCCAGCTTCTGTCCCAGCATCGGCAGGTTGAGCGTCCAGTACAGGAACAGCAGGGAGCTGCTCAGCGAGGCGGTCCTCGCCAGGTGCCCGAAGACGAGCGCCACCGCGAGTCCCAGCCCGGCCAGCGCCAGCAGGCCCTCCGCCACCACCGACACCCGCTGCATGGCCACGCCCGAGCGTGCCCACTCCACGACGTGTCCCTCGTGCTCGCGGCGGAGCGCGCGCTCCGCGCCGTGCGCGCGCACCGAGACGAGGCCGAGCAGCGCGTCGAGGTAGAACCGCGAGAGCATGGCGCCATGGCTGCGCACCCGCAGCTCGCGCTCGGCGAGCACCGGCTGGAGGGCGAGCGGCGCGAGGAGTGCCACCAGCATGAGGCCCACGGCCAGCGGGGCGGCGGCGGGGTCGAGCAGGATGAGGCCCGCGGTGGTCAGGAGCAGCTCGAAGGCGCTGAGGACGAGCTGGCCTCCCAGCCCGGGCAACAGGCGCAGCCGGTGCAGGCTGTGGCAGCGCTCGGCCATGTCCGAGTGGGGCCGGCTGCTGAAGTAGCGGTCGTGCATCCTCGGGAGCTTTTCGAGGAAGGCCATCCGGAAGCGGACCTCGAGCCTCCGTCCCAGCCGCCGCATGGACAGGCCATTCAGCAGGTCCAACCCCAGGCAGAGGGAGAGGAAGAAGCAGAGCGCCAGCAGGGCTTCGAGCCACTGGGATACCAGGCTGAGCCGGCCGCTGACCTCGAGCAGCCCACGGAGGAGGAGCGCCTCTCCGAGGGTGCCGAAGGCGGCCAGCGCGAGGCCGGCGATGAGCGCGGCGGGCGCGAGCAGGCCATCGGCGCGCAACATCCGCAGCAGCTCGTGTCCGGGCCGGGGCGGAGGCTCGGCCAGCGCGGCGGCGAGCTCGGGAGGCAGGTCCGCTTGGGGCGGCGAAGTCTCGGCGGTGGTCTCCTCCGGCCGGGAGGTCTGCCGCCGTCCGGCCGTGTGAACGACGACGGCGCCGCGGAAGACGAGCCGCGGCTCCTCTTCCTCTTCGCCCGGGAGGGGAATGACCGGCCAGTAGGGGGGCGCCACGGTGACGGGCCCGAACGGCGGCTCCCGCAGGGCCTGAGTGAAGAACGTGTCCACGGCCCGGGCGGCGGGGCGTCCCGCCGACAGCCCACCGGACCGCACGAGGTAGCCGACCATCTTCCGCGTGGCCTCCAGCGCCGCGAGCGAGTGCCACCCGCAATCCGCCAGCGCGACACGCTGGTGTCCGTCAATCTCCTCGTCACTCAACCCGAGGTCCCGGAGTTGGCCCCGGAGCACGGCGAGCGAGGTCGCGGAGCCCGCCCAGTCCCTCCAGACGGAAGCGGGAAGGGCGGTGGTGTGGAGGTAGAGCTCGCCGATGAAGGACCGCAGCGGCACCCAGCGGCGTCCCCGGCTGGGGTCCATCACCTGCACGAGCCTGCCGTGCCGCCGCCACACCACCACGAAGTGGGTGGCGCCGCTCGGGAGCTGCACCACCACGACGGCGGGCAGCGTCCCCGCGGCCGGCTCCAGCAGGTGGTCGGCGGGGACGAGCGTCTGCTCGGCTTCGAGTCCGCACCGCCGCGCCACCTCTTCCAGCGTGTCGATGGACGTTCCATCGACATCCGTCTGGCACGCCTCGCGAAGCCGGCCGTAGCTGACCGGAATGCCGAAGCCTTCGAGCAGGCACTTGAGGGCCGCGGGGCCGCAGTCCATCCAGGAGGACTGGATGACCTCTGGAGCGAGGCGCCGGCGGCCGTCCGTGGGGCGAAGGCGAATCATGACGCGCCTCCCCGCGCCGCGGCGGGCGGACGCGAAGCGGCGCCCAGCCGCTGTCCCGCCGCGCGGAGAATCAGCGTCGCCGGCGAGAGGTCATCCACCGCGACCTCCAGCGTGCCGGGCAGGCCGTGCTGCCGCGGAATGTGGGGGCTGCTGCCGGGCCGGAGCTGGCACTCCACCCGGACCTTTCCGTCCCGCGCCTCCGACGCGAGCGTGCTGACCGTGGCCGTGAGGGTGCCGTACTCCGCCCACGGGAAGCCCTGGAGCCGCAGCCGCGCCGTCTGTCCGGGACGGATGCGCCCCAGCGCGTCGGAGGGGGCGAAGTCGGCCACGATGCGGAGCTGGCCGGGCGGAATCAGCACCGCCAGCTTGTCCCCGCGCCCCACCTCCGAGCCGGGCTGGAGCCTCGCCACCTCGCCCACCTGGCCGCTCGCGGGCGCACGCAGGACGAACTGCTCCAGCTCGTGGGTGAGGGACGCGATGCGCGCCTTGGAGGTGGTGATCTGTCCCTCCATGGCGGCCAGCTCCCGCTCGAGCCGTGCCACCTGGGCCAGGCCCTCACTCTGCTGGTTCAGGCGCTCCGACTGGAGCCGGCCGGCCTCCTGCTCGAGGGCCTCCAGCGAGGCCCGCCGCTTCTCGTGCTCGGACTTCACGCGGAGGTACTCCAGCTCGCCGATGGCCTGCTTCTTCAGGAGTGGCTCGAGCCGCTGTTGCTCCTCCGCGGCGAAGGACAGCGCGGCCCGCGCCTCACGCTGCCGGGCGCGTGCCTCGCTCAGCTTCGCGCCCGAGGCCAGCCGGCTCGCCCCCAGCGCGCTCCGCTGGGCCTCCAGCTCGCTGCGCAGCGTGTCCACTTGAGGGAGCAGCGTCTCCAGGCGTGCCTGCTCCTCCTGGAGCTTGAGGCGTTGTCCGCTCGAATCGAGCTCCAGGAGCACCTCGCCCTTCTCCACGTGCCGGCCGATGTCCAGGCGGCTCGTGATGACGCGGCCGTCCACCTGGGCCTCCACGGGAAAGACGGCCTTGTCCACCTCGAGCCGGGCGTTCTCGGAGACCTCGTACACGGTGACTCGCGAGCACACGAGCCACACGAGCCAGGTGCAGGTCAGGAGCGCCACCAGCGCGAGGGCCCACCCGGGCCGTCGAAAGCCATCCTCGTCGAGGGCACGCAGGGAGTGGGAGAAGTTCGCCGGCACGTCACACCTCCCGTCCAAGCAGGGACATCAGCCCGTCCGCCAGCCCCGCCATCCAGCCGAGGTAGTCGTGGCCACCGTTGAGCTCGCGGTAGATGACCTCGTGTCCCTTCGCCCGCAGGACGTCTCGCAGGTGCCGGTTGGCGACGAGCTGGCTCGGGCTGTTTCCCGGAGACGGGCCGCGCTCCAGCAGCCCGACGTTGAGATGGAAGCGGACTCCGCTGCGTGGAGCGCGGGCGAACTGGCCGGTGAGCCACTCATGCTCCTCCGCGCCCCCCGGCGCCCACCAGAAGGAGCCGGACTGCGACAGCACGTTGCCGAAGACCTCCGGGTGGCGCAGCCCGGCGTACGCCGCCGCGAGCCCTCCGAAGCTCCAGCCGCCCATCACCGTCCGGGCGGGGGCGGCGCGAAGCCGGAGCTCGCTCCGCACCAGCGGCAGCAGCTCCGCCGCCACTTCCTCCACGAACGCGTCGTTGCACGGCAGCTCGACGTTGCGGTCCGAGTGGTGCAGCAGGACGCAGACCAGCGGCGGGATGTGGCGGCCGGCGATGAGGTTGTCGAGAACGTCCGTCACGCCGAGCTCCAGGTGGCCCGCGCCGTCACAGAGCACCAGGAGCGGCGCGTCTTCCGCCACGGAGCCGCTCGCGGGCCGGTACAGCCAGAAGGTGCGCTCGCGGCCCGAGCGCGCGTCCTGGTACACGCCCTCGTCGAGCCGGCCCCGGGGAACGTCCGGCCGCCGCACCGTCCAGTGCCGTCCCGGCGCCTCCGGCAGCTCGATGACGGACATGGGCGGAAGCGAAGGGTGGGGCGAGAACCGGCGGGGATTGAGCGCGTCCGGGCGCCAGACCTTCATTCGCTCCTCGAGGTACCGGGTCTCTTCTTCGGCGCTCATCTCATGGAGGGCGCGGAGCGGCTCGTCGGGTGAGAAGCAGTAGGTGGTGCGAAGGTCCCGCCTCACCCGCCAGGTGCGGTGCCACAGGCTCGTCCCCGGCACCGGCACCAGCCGGTTGTGTTCAGGCTGCCAGATGGACTCCAGCCCCGGCACGACCACCACGCCGCGCACCGGCTCCTCCGCCCGGAAGACCAGGGTCAGCAGCAGGTGCTCCCGGTCTCCCTCCTCCTCTTCGAGCAGCGGCGTTCCCTCTCGGGTGAGCCGCCGCCAGAAGGACTCGGCGGCGGTGGTGTCGCCCGCCTCGACGTGACGGCGGAGCTCGGAGATGCGCGGGCTGATGGCAGGTCGGCTCAAGGTGAATCCCCCCGGATGACGATGGCGCTCAGGCGAACGCCGTCTGCGGGTCCGTCCTGGCGCGGCCGACCTCTTCCAGGGTCAGCTCGTTGAGCTGGACGATGCGGGTGGGAGCGATGTCGCGGATGAAGTCTCCGTCCCCGGTGGCCAGCGCTTCGTCGATGAGCCGCGCCGTGTAGCCCACGTGCCGCGTCTCGTCCCACATGAGCCGGTCGAGCATCCGCGTGAGGCGCTCTTTCGACTCCTCCGGGCAGTACGTCAGCAGCACCGGGCGCGCCAGCATCTGGTTCACCATGGTGCGGATTTCGGCCACGTTCATCTGGAGCAGGTTGTCCAGGATGGCCTGGTAGGAGTAGGGCGGCAGCCGCTCCGGCTTGTCGTCGGCGCGGTAGATGGGCGCGAGCGTCTTGAGCTCGCTCCGGAGCGCATCGCCCACCGTGCCGGGGAAGATGCGCTCCACCATGCTCGAGTACATCCGGGAGTGGCGCGCCTCATCCATCGCGTGCTGCTGGATGAGGACCGAGACGTGCTCCTCGTGGGTCTTCCCCGCGAGGTACCAGAGCTTTCCGGAGCCCCAGCCCTCGGTGGACGCATTGCCCACGATGATGTTCGCGAACCACTCGCGGTCTCTCGCCATCTCCCGGAACTGGTCGCCGTACCAGGCGACGCTGAAAGGGGGAGGATGTGCCTCGAAGGTGTTCCTGAGGCATTCGCTATAACGCTCCAGCGGCCCGAGCTGATGCTGCTTGAGCGCTTCCAGGGTGACTTCAGCAACGACATTCATGGACACATCCTCCCTGTCTCTCTCACGGGGCCGGGTTACAGGTGCTCAGGCGCGAACGGGGCGTTGCGCGCGAAGTAGATGCAGTCGAACCCCGTGGACGCGCCGGCGCGGACGGCGGTCTTGATGGTCAGCTTGCCGTTGGACGACTGGCGCGACTGCTCGATGGACTTGAGCTGGCTGTCCTTCAGCTCGAAGGAGATCTGCGACGACTCGGTGGTGCGCTGCATGCTGGTGACTCCTGAGGGTTGTGTCGGGTTGGAATGAGGTCGCGGCAACCGGGAATGGTTTCCGCCGTCCCTCACCTGCTTTGAGTGGGGGGCGGGACGGGTGTGATGCATGGCCCGAACGAGGTGCGGCTCCACACCCGACAAGCGGGGTATTCTGGTTGCTACGCTCAGACCCACCTTGTTAGGTTGGTTGAGCCCATGCGCACCTCCTCACTTTTCAGGTGTGGTCTGTTTCTTGCCCTGGTGGTCTCTCCTGCTCTGGCCCGGGACATGAATGAGACCCTCACGATTCGGACCCTCAAGGTGCCTGAGCATCCAGGCCAGCAGGCGCCGTCCATCTTCGTTGCCGGGCAGGTGGCGACGGTGCTGCGTTTCGAGAAAGACGTCGACCCGGCGAGGACGGAGCTCCAGTCCTGGAAGGGTCGTTTCGAGCCGCCGCTCGTGGGTGGCAAGAAGGTGGTGCTGGAGCCGCTACGTGATCTCGCTGGTGGTGAGGCGCTTCCCTTGCGCGTGGCGTTCGTTGACGGGACGGAGCTCATGCTCCTCGTGCGGTCCCGGAGTCGCGAGGACGGGGGATGGATCGACTACCAGGTCAACGTGTTCAGGGACCTCGACAGCTACAACGCCGTCCTTTCGTCCCTTTACGACTCGCTCAACAGGGAGCGAAAGCTGAGCGACGAGAACGAGCGGCTCAAGAAGGAGGAGAACTCCGTCGATCACGCCCTCGCGACGCTGCTCGCGAATGGTGAGGTGAAGAAGACGCCTTTCCGCCTCAAGAGGCGCTGGCGCTCGAAGAACGAGGACATGGACACCCGGGTCGATTTCTACGAGGGCCCCGGGAAGGCGGCGGTCGTGGTTCACCTGACGAACACCGACCATGGCGAGCCCTGGACGTTCGACGGTGCCTACCTGACCCGGGATTTCACCAACTCCACGGCTCGGCCCTTCGCGCTTCGCATGGACCGGCCCATACTCGTTCCTGGTCAGTCGGGAAAGATCGCGGTTGTCGTGGACAAGAGCGCATTTCTGACGGACCAGGGACAGCTCACCGATCTTGCCCTCCAGCTCTTCCGTGGAGACGGTCTCCTCCAGGTGGCCGTTGCGGTGGATCACACGCTGATTCGGCAGTAGAAGTGCCGCTCATGCCCACGACCAAGGCCCTGCTGCTCGGCTCCCTCGTCTTGCTTGCCACGTCTTCCGGCTGCACCACGACGGGAGGTGTTGCACTGCGCCCGGATGGCACACCGGGGCCGCAGGAGTGCTCCGAGGAAGCCAAGAAGGCGATGCGCTACATGAAGCTGCGCGTCGGGGATTCGGCCTGGGTGGCCCTCGACGCGAACCAGCTCGACGCGAGGCGCATCTCTCTCTACGACGGACCTATCGAGAGCATGCTGGACGAAGAGCTTGGGACGCTTGAATCGACGACCCGTCTGTACGGGCAGGTCTGGACGGGCGGCCCGCAGGTCGTCATCCGGTGGTACGAGGCCCATCCTCCGGACAGCGAGAAGGTTCCCATCTGCGCGGTGGCCCGGCTCAGCCGCGACCAGATGCGGAAGCTGCCCGAGTCGAAGCCCGGGATGGCTATCCTCGAAGGCTCTTCCGCTGCGGCCTATATCGTCGATGCTTTCCGCTGACTCGTGTTGTGGCCGCTGTCTCGACGTGCTCCGGCTCAGGGCCGACGCGGGCCGCCGGCGGGCACGTGCCGCTGGAGGAACCGGTCCACCAGGGCCCGGGCGAGCTGCCGGCCGAAGCCGCCATCCCAGACATCGAAGGCGTGCTCCGCGTACGGCAGCGTGAAGAACTGGTGGGGCACGCCGGCCTGCTCGAGCCGGGCGGCCAGCGCCCGTGAGGCGTGGAGCGGCACCACGCTGTCGGCCCCGCCGTGCAGGAGGAGCGTGGGCGGAGCCTTCGGGCCCACATGGGTGAGCGGGGAGAGCAGGGCGTACAGCTCCTGGTGGCCCTCCAACGGCACACCCGTGAAGCCCTCGAGTTGCCGCCGCGTGCCCGGGCCGATGTGCTCGGCCTCGAAGATCAGGTCGCTGGGGCCGTAGAAGCTGATGACGGCCTTCACCGACGTGTCCCCAGCCTCGCAGGAGGGCGGAAGGCGCGGGTCACCTGCGGCGTAGCCGGCGAGCGTGGCGAGGTGCCCGCCCGCGGACTCGCCGAAGAGGACGAGCTGGTCCGGGTCGATGCCGTAGGTGGCGGCATGGGCCTTCACCCAGCCGATGCCGCACAGGACGTCCCCCGGCGCCTTCAGCCCGGTGGCCGGCGGAAAGAGCCGGTAGTCGAGGCTGATGAACGGGTAGCCCCGTGAGGTGAAGAAGTCGGCCCAGGCGCGGGCATGGCCGCGCTCTCCACCGCTCCATCCACCGCCGTGGAGGTAGAGGACGGCGGGGCGGGGACCGGACGCCGGGGCGCCGGGAAGGAAGAGGTCGGCGTGTAGGTCGACCCCTTCGAGGGTGGCGAAGCGCACCGTCTGGCTCGGGAGCGGCCGGTGGCCCACGAGCGGCCGGAAGTAGTCGCGCGGGCCGAGGGGAATGTCGTGGGCCCTCGCCATCCGCCACGCGGACAGCGCGGGCCACACCGCGGCGAAGAAGACGAGCAGCGCGGCGGCACCGGCACCCCAGCGCAGCCAGCTCCATTCCCCGGCGCGCCAACCGCGAGCCGCGAGCAGGGCCGTCAGGAGCGCGGGCACCAGCAGGACGAGGCTGTACTCCCGCAGGATGCCCTTGAAGAAGTGCACGAGCGCGGGTGACCGGGGCGGCGCGAAGAACACCGCCGCCAGCAGCAGGCAGCCGGCGAGGTGGGCCAGCGTCAGCGCGGTCAGCAGCAGCGAGAAGGGGGCGGGGCGGAGCAGCGACGTCCTCCAATGACGTGGACACCCCCGGTTATCGCTCATGCCGCTCTGCCTGGACCAGGGACTCCCATGCTCCCTGGCTCGGACCACGCTACGCTGGGGGGATGGCAGAGCACTCCACCATCCACGTGAAGTTCTTCGACGCGCAGTCGGGCCAGCTCATGGGGGAAGCGGAGATGCCCGCCTCGAACCTCCCCCAGAGCTTCGAGGCCTCCACCACGTTCCAGATTGAGGGCCGCTCCTATCAGGTCGTCTCCGCCTCCCCCATGACGGCCCGCGAGTTCCGGGCGAGCGGAACGCTGCGCATCGACATGCGGGAGGTGCGCATCGAGACGGCGAACCCTCGCGACATCCTCTATTCGCTGCCCACCCTCTGCGAGCAGCTCCCCTCCATCGAGGAGGGCTCGACGAAGCTGGGCCGGCGGGTGCTCGAGCTGCACGAGGATGACTGGCGGCAGGTCGAGCTGGTGACGCTCCTGCACCAGGGGGCCATCGAGGAGGACCTGAGGGCCGTCGAGCGCATCCACACCGAGCACCGCAAGGGCCCCGGCTTCGATGCGCTCCACATGCGCAAGGCGGTGGTTTCTCCGCTGGAGGGAACGCTGCTCACCCTGGCGGACCTGAGGAGCGCCCTGGGTGAGGCCGCGACGTGGCTCGACGGCATCGCGTTCCAGGGCGTCGCCGGACTCGTCGAGGACGGCTTCGCCGTGAAGCTGCCCTCGGGGCTCGCGCTGTACGGCACGCAGGAGGCAGGGCGTGTCGCCGTGCTGGGGCTCCACGGCGCGGGAGCCGGTGCGGCCGTCGAAGGAGACGCGCGCCTGCTGGCGGCGCTCGCCACGCGGCACCAGCTCTGCCTCGTCGACTGGTGCCGGGTGGAGCAGCTCCCCGCCTCCGCCCAGCGCTTCCAGGCCTGGATGTCGGGCGGCTAGTGCTGGTACTGGAGGCCGGCGCCGAGGATGCGCGTCCGCGTGCTGTAGCTGCCTCCGTTGACGGTGTCCGCCGGGAAGTCCTCACCGGCCAGCGGGTTGATGCGAGGCATCGCGGCCTCGGAGGGCGTCACCTCGCGGCGCCCTCCGAAGTCTTGTGAGTACACCGCGTCCAGCCGCCAGCGCCCGCCCACCCGCAGGCCCAGGCCCAGCGAGCCCGACACCTTGTCCGTGTCCACCGTCAGCGGCGATACGTAGGCGGCGGGAATGGCGCTCTGCTCGTAGCTGAGGCCCGCGCGTGCATCGAGAGCGAACGCGCCCACGGTGAGGGCGTACTCGCCTCCCAGCCGGAAGGACTGGCTGTCCTTGAACCGGCGCGGAATGGAGACGGCCGGCACCTGGAATGGGCTCGGGATGCCTGTCACGTCGAGGATGCGCACGTCCTCCGGGAGGATGTCGATGGACTGATGGGACGACCACAGCTCGCGCGCGTAGCCCAGCTCCACCCGCAGCGCTTCGAGGGGCCGCGCCTCCACACCCGCCCGGAGGATGGCCGGCAGCTTCATGCGCATCCGCGCCGTGTCGCCCTCCTGCCGCGCGCGGGCGAATACGTCGGCGCTCGGCAGCCGCACCCGTACCGTGGCCGGCGCGTCCAGCGAGTACCCGAGCTGCCCGCTCAGCCCCACGCGCAGCCAGGGCCTCGGGCGCAGGATGATGCCGAGGTTCGCGCTCGGCGCCAGCAGGCCCGTGGCCTTCAGCTCCGCGAGCGCGTCGTAGGACGGGTCCTCCGGCGCGGAGAGGAGGCGGTCCGGCGGGCTGGTGGCGAACACCGTCCGCGCCGCGAAGCTGCCCACCATCACGCTCACGCCCGCGCCCACCTGGAGGAAGTCGAAGGGGCGGTACGCCGCCGAGACGCCGGGAATGGCCAGCAGGGAGCCGTCCAGGGTGACGAGCGAGTAGCGTGACGGAGAGGGGCTGCCGTCCTCCAGCGACAGCGGGTAGCTCATCAGGGCCACCTGGGGCGCGAGCACGCCCGCTGCGACCACGAATTGCTTCCGCTCACCGAAGGCCCGGGCCCCCGCGAGCGTGGGGATGGGGAGGAAGGCGGATGTGCCCCGCACGGCGGGCATGGCGCTCTCCCACGTGGCGCCCGCGCCGTCCGCCAGCCGCACCCGGCGCGTGTAGTCCGCGGAGAAGCTCACCCACGAGGCGTCCAGCAGCACGCCCGTGCCCGCGTCCACCAGGCCCGCCGGGTTGTACCAGAGCGCCCCCAGGTCATCCGCGCCCGCGACGAAGGCCCCACCACGGCCCAGTGGACGGACGCCGCGGTCCCCCACATAGAGGCCGCTGGCCCCCGCGAGCAGGGGGAGGAGGAGGGCGGTGAGGAGGACCGCGGGAATGGACGTGGACGGCTTCACGGTGCACCTCCGGCCTGGTTCGCCACCACGTAGAACCGCTCCAGCCCGTGCTCCGGGTCGAGCAGGAAGGACGCCAGCTCCCGGGCAATGCGCTGGTAGTCCTCCGCAGAGCGAGGCTCCGGCTGTCCCGGCACCTCACGCTGGATGTCCGCCACCGCCTCGGTGAGGACCTCCCAGGGTGTCCGTGGCGCCGCCTCACCCGGTATCTCCGTGGGCGTCACCAGCCTCGCGAGCACGCCGGGCAGCACGTCGTGAGGGTCCATCTCCCGCGCGCAGACGCGGGTCGTCCCGTCGCCGGCGTACGCCTTGCCCGCGACGCGGCGCCCCAGCGTCAGCGCCGAGTCCACCACGTCATCGGCCTTCAGGGCTTCCGCGCCCAGATGCGCCAGCGCCACACGCTGCCTTCCGTCGGAGGCGAGCCACTGAATCACGTCCACCGAGGTCCCCAGCAGCGCGGGCCACGCGCCGTCCGGTGAGTCCGGGTCCAACAGGGAGTCCGCCAGCGCGTCCACCTGGGCCCGCAGCGCCGCGTCGCCTCGTGCCGCCTCCAGGAAGTCCCAGCCGGTGGCGAGCAGCGGTCCGCCCAGCGCGTCCCGGGTCTCCTGGGTGAGGGTGTCCCGCATCCACGCGCACCGCGCATGGGGCGGCACGAAGGTGTCGGGGCAGCGCGCGTGAAGCTCCGAGCGCAGCAGGTCCAGCGCCGGGGGGAGCAGCCGTGGCACCAGCGGGTTGGCGAACGAGGACGACTCGCGCTCGCCCTGGACCGTGAGGAACTGGTCCGACAGCCGCGACAGGGCGCTGTCCCAGGCCGCGCGCCGGTCCGGCCCGCCGGGGTGCTCCGCCGCGAAGGCGTCGATGAGGAGGGACAGCGGCGTCACCTGGGCCCGCGTCACCCCGTCCTGCCGGAGGTGCGTGGCATTGCCATGCCGGTCCGTCAGGCCCGCCAGGCCGGCGCGGTCCGGGTCGATGGCCGTGCGCACCAGCTCCGCGATGACCCTGACGCCGTCCCACGTCTCGGTCCGGGTGCACCGCCGTGTCGCCGCATCCACCGCCATGCAGTGTGGAACCTGCGTGGCCTGGAGCCGCTGCGTCAGGGCCTGGAGGCTTCCCATGGCATCCCCGCGCAGGAACTCCGCCACGAGCCGCTCGTACCGGGACACTCCCGCCTGGGAGCACATCGGCCGGGTGTCGCCCGGCTGGCGCGTCAGCCGGCACTCCCTCTCCGGCGCGAGCCCGGTCGCCCAGTGCCGGTGCAGCGCCTCCATGACCTGGATGAACAGGTCCTCGCGGTCTCGCATGGTGAAGGCGAGCAGCAGGGGGCGGATGGCCGTGTAGAAGCCCTCGGTCTCCAGCACCATCATCGAGTCCGGTGTGCGCTGGAGGAACCACTCGCCCTCGGGACAGGTCCGCAGGCCCCGGACCTTGCCGTCTGGCGCGGCATCCGGCGCGCCCGGGTCCGGGTCGTCGATGACGCGCTCCGCGCAGACGGAGCTGCCGAGCTGGGTGCCCTGCAAGTCCCTCAGGAAGCGGTGGGTGATGTAGTTCCTTCCGGTGGACGTGGGGCTGTCATTCACCTGGTCGAACACGAGCGTGCGGTTGATCCACTCGGGCTTCGGGCGGAAGTCGCGGCTGTTGCCCGGCGTCCAGAAGCCGGTGATGCCGCTGGATTGCTCCAACACGCTGACCGTCGTCGCGCCGATGCCGAGGACTCCGTTCCGGAGGATGCTCGGCCGCAGGTACAGCCGAGCCTTGCCCACGATGGACTGGAGGTAGAACACGGCCATGTTGTCGATTTTGAAGACCTCGCACTCGCGATACGTCCCGCCGAACAGCGGCAGGTCGATGTCCCCGATGAGGTCCACCCCACGCGCGTGCACCACCGCGTTGGCCTTGTTGCAGTAGGTCACCCCGTTGGCGTCGTGCACGACGTTGAGGAAGCGCTGGAGCATGCTCCGGTTCGCCCCCGCGTCCGGCTGCGTCCGGTCCACCGGCGTGCGCGGGTTGCCGTGCTCTCCCGTGGACGCGTTCAGCGCTGGGCCGTTCAGCGCATTCCGGTCGTAGGTGATGGCGTCGCGGTGCTCCATGTGGCTCGCGAGCGCCTGACCCAGCCCCTGCGACTCCGGCCGTGCGAGCGCCTTCAGGACGTCCTCCAGCAGCCCCGGCTCGCGGGCAATCTCCACCGCCACGTCCAGCAGGTCGTCCCGCAGCGTGTTGCCCGCCTTCAGCTCCGCCTCCGGGTGCGCGTCCGCCGTGCGGGAGAGGAACCGGAGCAGTCCCACCAGCCGTGCCACCTCGCCCGGGTGGTCCGCCGCCAGCGTGCGCAGCAGCGCCAGCGTGTCGTCCGCGGAGGGCTGTCCCAGCACCTGGGCGCCCGCGTGCACCAGGTCCAGCAGCGGTGCCTCGTCCGCGCGGAAGCCGTCATAGGCCACGGTGACGGGAGGGTAGTCGCGCGTGCGCGTCGCCGCCCCGTCGCGAGGCCCCAGCAGGACGGGCAGTCCGTCCAGCAGCTCCGCCACCGTGCTTCGCGGGTGCGTGCCGTCCACGGCGAGCATCGGCCGCACCTCTGAGAGCACCTGCCCCAGCAGCGTGTGCCGCGCGTCGACGTAGGCGTACAGCGGTGCGTTGTCCGGCCCGGCGCGGACGCGGCCCCCGGCGTCGCGCTCGGCGGTGTCCACGAGGCCCGGCACGGGGAAGGGCGTGGGCACGGGCGCGGTGGAGCCCCGGATGAACCGGCCGAGCGCGTCCACGTCCGGGAGCCCGTCCGCGTTCGCGTCCGCGAAGGGCAGCCCCGGGGAGGCCACGGCCGCCACGCCACGCCCATCCCTGCGCACGGCCAGCACCGGAGGCCCGGAAGGCGCGGGCCCCGCCTCGGTGAGCAGCAGGGTGGACAGCAGCTCCGCCCCGGTGCGCGGGCGGGACACCACGTCCCGCCGCGCGAGGTCATCTCGCGTCACCAACAGTGGCGCGCGGGGGGACTCCGGCGCCAGGGTGCGCAGCTCGTGGTGCACCACCTCCAGCAGGGACGTGAAGGCGGCGCGAGCGGGGCCGGGTGTGGACGTGGGCCCCACGGCGCGGGTGGTGGTGTCCAGCACGTCCCGCAGCCCCGGGTACGTGAGCAGCGGCCGCATCAGCCCGAGCACCCGCTCCGGTGGCTGATAGCCCTGTCGCGCATCCAGCGTGGCCCAGGCGCGGGCCGCCTCGGGGGAGGACTCGAAGGACTCCAGCCAAGTGCCCAGCGCGCGCGTCGTGTCCGGCAGCGTGCCGTCGCCGTACAGGGCCGTCATGCGCCCCAGCAGCGCCGCCAGCTCGTCATGGAGCCGCGCCTCGGCCGGTGTCCCCGGGCCGCACGTCAGCGCGGCGTCCGGGTTGGACACGTCCCGTACCGGCACCCCGGTGTCCGGGAAGAGCGCATCCAGCGCGGCCACCACGCGCGGGCGTTGCCGGGCCAGTGCCGCCAGCCGGGCCACGGCCTCCGCGCGCTTCGCCTCGCGCGAGTCCACCGCGTCCGCGGAGGGGGCCGGCAGCAGCGACGTGTCCACGCCGTCCGCGTACCCTCCGTCCAGGCTCCGGTGGCAGACGCCGCGGAAGGAGGCGCCCGACAGGTCCTCGGGCAGGATCAGCGCGCCCATGCGGTCGCACAGGACGCCGAAGAAGGCCTCGCCGAGGGTGCTGGGGGGCGGGGCAAGGCGGGTGGTGTCGAGCTCGGTGCTTCCACACGCGGCGCACAGCAGCAGCAGTGCGCACGCGCGGGCAGGCCACGGCACTCCGGGGGGAAGTGGACGCATGAGACCTCGCGAAGCGGGGGACATCGCTGAGGAGTCGACGCACGACCGGGCTGGCATCCAGCGTCCAGCGACACTTGACGCTCTGTCAAGGGAGGTCCAGAAGCATCCGCTTTCCGTGTAACAACAGACTCAGCTCGCCCAGGGGGACGGGGCCGTCTCGTGCCTGGGGGGCGCCTTGGTGGCCCGCAGCAGGGGGAGCGAGAAGGTGAAGGTGGAGCCCTGGCCCACCTCGCTGTCCACCCAGATGCGTCCGCCGTGGGACTCCAGGATGTTGCGGCAGAGGTACAGCCCCAGGCCCAGGCCGCCGTAGGACTGCACGGGCGTGTTGCTGCCCCGGAAGTAGCGGTCGAAGACATGGGCCCGCTGCTCGGGAGGAATGCCCACGCCCGGGTCGGACACGGCCACCTGGACCTCGTCTCCCGCCATGCCGAGCGTCATGCGGATGGTGCCTCCCTCCGGGCTGTACTTGACGGCGTTCTCCAGCAGGGTGAGCAGCACCTCCTCCAGGCGGAGCCGGTCTCCCAGCACCCAGACCTCGCAGCCTCCCGTCTGCAAGTCCAGCACGTGCGAGGTGCCCAGGCGCGGGAAGCTCGTCGAAATCGAGCGCACCAGCGCGTGGAGGGGCACGGGCGCGAGCCGGATGGAGAGCTGTCCCGTGTCCACCTGGGCGGCTTCGAGCAGGTGCTCGATGAGGCGCTGGAGGCGCCGTACATGGGCCCGGAGCCCGTCCAGCGTCTTCGCCTCGGCGGGGTGGTCCGGCCGCAGCCGGCCCGCGAGCGACTCCATGCGAATCGCCAGCGGGGTGAGCGGTGTCTTCAGCTCGTGCGCGGCCAGGGTGAGGAACTCGTCGCGCGCGCGAATCGCCGCCCGGGCCTCGCGCAGG
Source organism: Myxococcus sp. RHSTA-1-4 (assembly GCF_020037125.1). Lineage (GTDB taxonomy): Bacteria > Myxococcota > Myxococcia > Myxococcales > Myxococcaceae > Myxococcus. The sequence continues at coordinate 177,376 of NZ_JAIQDG010000012.1, read as the reverse complement.
AGCCGGGTGTGGACCCCCTCCATGCGCTTGCGGTCGGTGATGTCATGGACGAGCACGCCGGCGCCGAACGGCGCCCTTCCCGCCGAGGACCGGACGGGGAATCCACTGGCCAGCAGGTACCGCTCCTCCCCGAACGAGCGGTTCTCCAGCTCCCGCTCCATCACCGGCTCTCCAAGCTGGAGGGTCCGGTGGAGGAGGGGCACCAGGTCGGAGCAGATGTCCCCGGCCCGGCGCTCTTCCGGGAGGTCCCCACCCAGGCCGAGCAGGTGGAGGAAGGCCTCGTTGGCCCGCAGGCACCTCAGGTCGGCATCGAAGAAGGCGAAGCCGATGAGGGCCGTCTGGAGCACGGTGTCGAGCTGGGCCAGGGACTCCTGCGCGCGCCGCACCGCGCCCGCGAGCTGGTCGTGGAGCTGGGCGCGCTCAATCATCAGCGAGCAGCGCCGGGCGAGCTCCTCGGCGAGGGCGCGGTCCTCCCGCTCGAAGCCGCGCCCGGGTGCGGTGCGGAAGAGCGCGAGCTGCCCCAGGACATGGCCCTGGCTGTCGAGCGGGAGCGTGAGCTGCATGCCTTCCCGGGGCGACGCCGCGGCCGCGACGGTGGTCGTGGCCATGGGCCGCGTGGCGTCGGAATCGCGTCTGGGCAGGAGCCACTCCAGGGCATTCCGCTCGCCCGCCACGCCCACGGGGACCAGGTCCGACGGGCCGCCGTGCCGGAGCGACAGCACGCACGCATCCGCCAGCTCGGGGACCACCCTCCGGGCGACGCGCGCGAGCGCCATGTCATCCAGCGACTCGGCGAGAATCGCGCTCGCGTCCGCGAGCAGCCGCTGCCCGCGCTCCACCCGGCGCCGCTCCCGCAGCGCCGCGGCGAGCATGAGGGCCAGGATGCTGAAGACGGCGAGGAAGGCCTGGGTGGCCACGAGCGCCTCGTGGGGCGTGGCCTCGCTGAGCTGGAAGGGGCCCAGCCCCCGGCCCGCGTTCCAACCCGCGATGAAGGCCAGCACTCCCGTGGCGGTGGACACCCCCAGCACGCCGAAGCGCAGGGCCGCCCACACGAAGAAGCCGAAGGCGGCATAGAGGACGATGAAGACGGTGGGCAGCAGCCCGCGGGTGCCGGGCACGGAGGGGATGCTGAACACCCACTGGCTGAGCACCGCGAGCAGCAGCAGCAGTACCACCGCCTCCACGCGGCGCCAGAAGCGGATGCGCGGAAGGGGGAAGACGGTGAGGAAGAACGGGCCCACCAGCACCACGCCGAGCGCGTCCCCCAGCCACCAGCTCGTCCACCACGTCAGGAAGGGCACGTCCGGAGCCAGCCAGCGCGCGGCGGCCGCCGCGGCCAGGAGCCCGCTCACCATGGCGGGGAGCAGGGCCCCCAGCCCCACCAGCGCGAGCACCTCCCGGGGATGGGTGAGCGTCACCGGGCGCCGGAGGACGGCGCGCAGCAGCGAGGCTCCCAGGAGGGGCTCCATGCTATCGGCGATGCCCCAGGCCAGGGCAATCGGCGCGGGGCGCCCGTGGACGAGGAGTTGGAGCAGCGTCTCCGTGAAGAAGATGGCCGCGAGCCAGGCGGGCCAGGTCCGTGCCGGTGTCCGCAGCAGCAGGGCGAGGGTGAAGCCGGCGGGCAGCCAGAACGCCAGGAACCGGGCGGGGTCGGAATAGAAGTACTTGTCGCTGAGCGCCGCCAGCGCGGCATAGACGAGGCCCACGAGGACGGCTCTTGGAAGAAGCGGAGCCGCCAGCCGGACGAAGTTGCCGTGGGCCATCACACCACCGCCTTCCCCACCTCGCGGGGCCGCCACCCGCGAGGAATGCCCATGATGAACGTAGGCACCTGGACGGAGGCGATGACGGGCAGGGAGGGTGGGGGCCGTTCGTTCCAGCGGCCGACGGCTGGCCGAAGAACTGGAGCCGCCCGGCGGAGGAGGGCATCGTCCGGCACATGGACGTGCCCACGTCAGTTCCCGTCGTGCCCCTCACCCTCCAGCGCCGGGTGAGGGCGCTCGTCTTCCTCACCGTCTTCCTGGACCTGGTGGGCTTCGGGCTCATCATCCCGCTGCTGCCCTTCTACGTGGAGTCGATGGGGGGCTCGGCCACCACGGCGGGCGTGCTGCTCGCCCTGTTCTCCTCCGCCCAGCTCGTGGCCACGCCGGTGCTCGGGCGGCTGTCGGACCGCGTGGGCCGGCGCCCCGTCATCCTGCTGAGCCTGCTGGGCAACGCGCTCTCCATGGCGCTCTTCGCGTACTCCACGTACGTCCACCTGCTGCCGGTGCTCTTCGTCTCGCGGCTGCTCGCGGGCGCCACCGCGGGCAACCTGGCAGCGTGCTCGGCCGCGGTGGCGGACGTGACGGAGCCCGGCGCGCGGGCGGCGGGGCTGGGGCGCGTGGGCGCCGGCATCGGGCTGGGGATGGTGCTGGGGCCCGTCATCGGCAGCCAGCTCCACGTCTGGGGCGAGTGGGCGCCACCGCTCGCGGCGGCGGTGTTCGCGGCGGCCGCGCTGCTGGGCGTCTTCTTCCTCTTCCCGGAGACGCACCCGCGCCACGCGCCGCACGCCACGCCCATGCCGGAGCGGCGGCGGGTGTCGCTCATCCAGGCGCTGGCCCAGCCGGGCATCGCGCCCGTGCTCGCGCTCTTCTTCCTGACGTTCATCGGGATGACGAACCTGCAGGTGTCACTGGGGCTGCTGGCGCAGGAGCGCTTCGGCTGGAGCGGGCGGGAGGTGGGGCGCCTGTTCGCGTTGCTCGGGTTGATGTCCTTCGTGTTGCAGGGCTTCGCCATCGACTGGCTGACGCGCGTGGCGCGAAGCCTCACGCTGGTGGTGCTGGGCATCGTCCTCATGGGAGCGGGCCTGGCGTGCATCGCCCTGGCGGCCCAGCCCGCCTGGCTGGTGGTGGCGATGGTGCTGGTGGGCACGGGCATGGGCATGTTGCAGCCCGTGCTCGCCAGCCTCGCCTCCGCGCTCGCCGGGCCGGAGTTGCAGGGCGGCGTGCTCGGCATCGCACAGTCGGCGGGCGGACTGGCGCGCGTGGTGGGCCCGGTGTGGAGCGGCTTCCTCTACTCGCGCTTCCACCCCGGCGCGCCCTTCCTCAGCGGCGTCGCCGCCGCCGGAGTGTCCCTGCTGGTGGCCATGGCCCTGTGGCGGAGCCACCCCGGCATGCGCCCGCCTGTCTCATCCGCCAAGACTTGACCTGGGTGGTTCGTCACCCGTGTCCGTGCGTCCTACCCGACGCATGGCGCTGGAAATGACGCACTCCACGTCCTGACGGGATGTGTCAAACGGTGGGTGAGACTGTCTGTATTTCAACCCGCGCGCAAACCTTCAAACGTGCCAGTGAAAACCTTCAATGCCCTGGCATACAGGCAGGCATGTGTCTGTTTTTTGTCCGGCAAGTCCACAAGTTCCTGTTTCTGGGCGTTAATAAGGAGCATCACCCCTGAGCAGGAGCACGCATGAGCAACTCTCGAAGCAGGGTGGTCCTCATCACCGGCGCATCCTCTGGCATCGGCCAGGCCTGCGCGGAATTGCTGGGCGCGAATGGCCACGCCGTCTACGGCACCAGCCGCCGGCCCACTCCCGACGGTGAGCACTACAAGATGCTGGAGATGGACGTCACGCGTGACGACTCCGTCCAGCGCGCGGTGGACATGGTGCTGGCGCGCGAGGGGCGCATCGACGTGGTGGTGAACAACGCCGGCTTCGTGATGGCGGGCGCGGTGGAGGACGTCTCCATCGAGGAGGCGCAGCAGCAGCTCGACACCAACTTCTTCGGCGTGCTGCGCGTGTGCAAGGCGGTGCTGCCGTCCATGCGGGCGCGGCAGTCGGGGCTCATCGTCAACATCAGCTCGCTGGGCGGCGCGGCCGGGCTGCCCTTCCAGGGGCTCTACAGCGCCAGCAAGTTCGCGCTGGAGGGGCTCACGGAGAGCCTGCGCCAGGAGGTGGCGCCCTTCGGCATCGAGGCCACGCTGGTGCAGCCCGGCGACGTGCGCACGCGCGTCCGGGAGAACCGGGTGAAGGCGCGCGAGTCCGGCCCCGGCTCCGCGTACCGCGAGCTCTTCATGAAGGTGCTGAAGGCGGTGGAGGCGGAGGAGGGCGAGGGCATCGCGCCCCAGGCGGTGGCGCGCAAGGTGCTGGCGCTGACGGAGAAGCGGCGCGTGCGGGTGCGCTACACCGTGGGCCACCTGTCCCAGCGCGTCGCGCTGATGGCCAAGACGCTGCTGCCGTCGCGCACCTTCGAGCACATGGTGATGTCCATCTACGGGCTGCCCCGCCGCTGAAGCCGGGGCAACGGACGCGCCACGGGCGCCGGAAGCGGTTCCCGTGGCGTGGGCTTCGTGGCTCAGGCGGCGAGCGTCGCCTCGTCCACGCCGGCCTCGGCCATCAGCGCGGCCAGGGCGGCCTTGAGCTTGTCCTTGGCGCGAATCTCGAGCTGGCGGGCGCGCTCGCGCGAGAAGCCGAAGTGCTCGCCCAGCTCGCTGAGGGTCATCTCCGCGTCGCCCATCACCCGCTGCTCGATGATGAAGCGCTCGCGCGGGTCCAGACGGCGCAGCGCCCGCTGCACGAGCTCGCGCGTGAGGTCTGCCTGCTGCTTGTCGGCGACCTCGTCCACCGCCGAGGCGGAGTCGGACTCCACGAAGTCCAGGTGGGTGGCGTCACCGTCCTCGCCCATGGGCGCGTCCAGGGACAAATCCCTGCCGCCCATGCGCTGCTCCATCTCCCGCACCTCGGAGGCCTTCACGTTCAGCTTCCGGGCAATCTCCTCGGCGTTGACGATGTGGCCCTCGCCGGCGCCCAGCTTCTCCAGCTCGCGGCGCGTGCGGGCCAGGCTGAAGAACAGCCGGCGCTGCGCCTGCGTGGTGCCCAGCTTCACCAGGCTCCAGTTCTTGAGGATGCAGTTCTGGATGTACGCGCGAATCCACCACACCGCGTAGGAGATGAGGCGGATGCCCTTGTCCGGGTCGAACTTCTGCACCGCCTTCATCAGGCCGATGTTCGCCTCCTGGATGAGGTCGGACATCTTCAGGCCGTAGGAGCGGTACTCGTACGCCACCTTCACCACGAAGCGAAGGTTGGCGGTGACGAGCTGGTGGCCCGCGGCCAGGTCGCCCGCCCGGAAGCGCCGCGACAGCTCCTGCTCCTGCTGCTGGGTGAGCAGCGGGTACCGGTTGATCTCCGAGAGGTAGGTGGAGAGGGAGTCAGGGGACGAGAAGGAGTTGGTAGCCTGCATGGTGTCTCTCGGGGAAAAGAGATCGGGTTGGGGGACCGCGTCACTGCGAACGGGGGGGCCTGTCGCAATGCACATGCCACGGCCGCGAGGCTCCGTTTTCGAGTGGATACGCGGGTTTGCACAAAGGGCCGGCGGTGCTTAGGGGCGGTACCCGGTAGCTTTTACAGGGGGCTTTCCGAAGACTCTTCCGACCGTTCAGCACCGGACGGGAGGGTGGTGCCGGGCGGGTGCGAGCAGGTGCGTCCAGCCAGGCGGGCCCTCGCACGCCGGGCGTGCTCCTCCTTCCCTCGCGCGTCATCGCCACCTTGGGAGGATGGTGCGTCTCTTCCAGCTCTTCGCGGTCTCCGCCGTGGTGATGGGCGTGTCGCAGACCCTCGCCAAGGAGCGCATCTTCGCCCCGCTGCGTGAGCGGCTGGGGGGGCAGGAGACGTGGTTGGGCTACCTGGTGTCCTGCCCCTACTGCATCTCCCACTACGTGGCCTTCGCGCTGGTGCCGCTGACGGGCACGTACGCCATCGACGTGGTGGTGGGGGGCTGGCTGGGGAGCGCGCTGCGCTGGTTCCTCTCCTCCCTGCTGGTCACCGTCATCGCGGCCTTCTTCCGCGTGGTGTTCTGGTTCATGGATGAGTCGCAGGGCCTGGTGCGGCGGCGGCAGAAGACAGAGGAGGAGGAGACCGCGACGAAGCGCCTGATGCGCAAGCACGTGGAGCAGCGGGTCTCCCAGCCGGAGGGGAGCGAGCCTCCACCGCCGGCACCCCATTGAGCGAGGAGGAGGCGAGCATGGCTTCGGAATGGGCGGAAGAGGCGGAGCGGCAGGCGAAGGCCATCACCCGGGACCTCATCGAGGTGGGCCGGGTGAAGGGCTTCCGGGTGACGTACCAGAAGCAGGAGGCGCGCTTCGCCCTCCGGGCCGCGAGTGCCACGACCTGGTTCCCCGCGCATGACTACGAGCGGGGGCCGAACCGGGACATGGACTGGCTCCAGCTCCGCATCGACATCCTCACGCAGGTCCGGCGGGGGCTGCAGGGGATGTGGAGGGAGGAGATGGAGGAGGCGTCCATTCCCTCTCCCTCGTAGGCACGTGAATCGGGTCAGGTGTTGAAGATGCGGATGGCCGTGGCCGCCGCCGCGTCTCCGGGAGCCACCCCCGCGCTGGCCGCGGCCGCCGCGGCCAGGGGCGCACTGCGCGGCTCGAGCGCGCGGACGGTGGCCAGTGCCGCCGCCGCCTCGGGTGTGGCCCCCGAGGCTTGAAGCGACGTGGACTCGGAGATGGCGATGGAGATGGGGTTGCCCATGCCCGCGCTCAGGGCATTGGCGGCCAGGTCGACCTGGGCGGCGGTGATGCCGATGACCGAGGCGCCCGCCGCGGCCGCGACAGCGCGGTGGTTGGCGGGACCTCCCAGGGCGAGCTGGGTGACGGCCATGGCCGCCGCGACGGTGGCGGAGGCGTCCGCGGCGGCACCCGCGCCCTGTGCGGTGGCCGCGTCCGTGGCAGCGTTCACCACGCCCAGGGCGATGCTCCCCGCGGCCGCGTTCGCGTCCGCCGCCGGGATGCCCGCGACCGCGGCCGCCGCGGCGTAGCACTCGGCGGATTGCGCCGCGGCGGGCAGGGCCAGCCCGTCGGCCGTGACGAGCGCGTGGGCGGCCGCTACCGCCGCGCTGGCCTCCGGGGTGGAGTTCATGGCGTTGGCGGCCGCCACCGCCGTGGCGCCGACGGCGGGGACGGCGGCGGCGGTGATGGCGCCCACGGCCGCATCGGCGGCGAGGCCGGCATTCACGGCCGCGGCGGTGACGGCCGCGGCGGCGGCGGCGTAGCAGACCGCGGCATCCACGGGCGCGGCGGGGGCCGTGCCCGCGGCGGTCATGATGGCGGCGGCGGCGGCCACCGCGGCTCCCGCCTCCGCGCTGGAGTTCGCCACCGTGGCGGCGTTGGCCGCGTTGACTGCGACGGGAGGAAGGGCGGCGCCGACGAGCAGGCTGGCGCAGTCCTCCGCTGCGGCCGGAGCCACGCCCGGCACGGTGGCCGCCGCGGCGGCGTAGCAGATTCCCGCCTCCACGGGCGCGGCGGGGACCACGCCGGCGTTGGCAACCGCCGCACTGGCCGCGAGGACCGCGGCGACGGCCGAGGGGATGGCCGGCGGGGGGACGTTGACCAGCCCGCCCATGAGGGCGTGGTAGCCAGGCGCCACCGGGGCCGCGCCCGCGACGAGGTTGGCCGCGGCGTCCAGGTCCGCGGGGTTGGGGGCGCCCTCCGCCATGGCGGAGCCGGCCGCCACCGAGGCCGCGACGGCCGCGGGCAGGCCCGCGCCGAGCGCGACGGCATGCGCGCTTCCGAGGATGGCCGCCGTGAACCGGGGCCCGCCGGCGCATTGGTTGGCCGCATTGGCGCCCAGGGTCGCGGAGGCGGCTGTCCCTGGCAGCAGGGCCACAACCGCGGCGATGGCCTGGGGCACCGCCTCTCCGAGCGACACCGCCGTGGCCGCCAGCATCGCGGACAGGTCCGCGGGGGGCAGGGCCAGGCCCGCGCCCGTCACCGCCAGTTGTGCCGCGGTGACCGCCTCGGCGGCCGTGGCCCCCACCATCGGGTTCAGCGCCACGAGGCCCTGGGCCGCCATGGATGGCAGTCCTCCTCCCGCGACGTCCGCACGCGCCATTCCCGCCGGCCACCAGGCCGTCAGCACCGCGCGGGTCGCGCGCATGCACGCGGGTGTGGCATTCGCCGCGGCGACTCCCGCCACCGCGGCCGTGGCGTGGGCCACCGCCGCGCGCGCCGCGGTGGTGGGTACCAGGCTCCGCTGTGCCGCTCGCGCGGCCGGCACGCTCAGCCGCCCCAGGCCCGCGGCGTTGACGGCGGCCGGCGCAGGCGGCGCGGCTGCTGCGGCGGCGGGGACCACGCCCATGGCGGTGGCGACCGCGGTGGCCGGGGCCATGCCCAGGGCCGCGGTGGCGCGGGCAGACGCCACCTCCGCGCAGCCGTCACAGGCGCGGGAGATGGTGCCCGCCACGGCCGCGGCCGGCCGCAGCGGGCCTTCGTAGGCCGGGGCCACCTCCCAGCCCAGGGCCAGGTGCCCGCGAGGGCTGTCGTCCGGCTGGGTGCTCTGGTCCGCGTACATGCTGGTGTTGCGCCGCGCCGCCCAGCCGCGCCGGCGGTACTTGTCGATGGCGAGGTGCGCGGGATGACCCACGCCCTGCGAGGGGTACCGGTGCGGGAAGGGAGGCACCGCCAGCGCCCCACCCGTCTGACTGGAGACGCCGTACGAGTAGCCGATGCGGTCCGCGGCCGCGTGGGCGAGTCCGGAAGCAACGGGCGCCCCCGCGGTCTGCCCGTTCTGCGCGGCGCGCGCCGCCTCGACGACCTGGGCCACCGTGTCGAAGGGCGCCGCGGGCCCGAGCGCCGCGAGGGCGGCGGCAATCTCCACGACGGAGAGGGGAAACTGCGTCGCCCCCGTCGTCGGGTTTCCTCGGGACAGCATCGCGTCCAGCACCACTTCCGGTGCCACGCCGACGAAGGCGTTGGCCACCGCCACCGCCGTGTTCGCCGGGTCGATGGGGATGCTCGGAGCGGCGCCGAGCGCCGCCTGCACCGCCGCCAGCGGTGGGTTGGGAATGGCGGCGACCGCGGTGGTGATGAAGCCGGCGGCCGCCCCGGGCAGGTGCGCGATGCCGGCTCCGGCGATGGCCGCCGCCGCGCCCAACGCGCCCGCGGTGATGCCCACCTCGGAGGCCTCGGCAATGGCCGTCGCTCCCGCCTGGGCGACTGCGCCTCCGGCGTGGAGGCTCTGCCGTACCGTCACGGCCGCGGCGACGGCCAGCAGCACCGGCTGGGGGGCTCCGGGTTTCACGTTCTCGTGGGCACCCTTCACCGCCCTCCGTGCCGCGGTGACGTGGGCGGCCGGTGGCGCCGCGTCCATGAGGACGGCCTCCGTGGCCGCGCGGACCACCTCGGGTCCTCCTGGCACCGCCGTCACGGGGGCCAGCCCCGCCACGGCCGCCGCGCCGCCTCCACCGAGGGCGGCAATCACCGCGCCCCAGGCCGCGGCCGTCGCGCCGGCCAGTGCGCCGGGGGCCACGGCGCCCGCCGAGACGTTGCCCAGGAGGGTGAACTGGCCCGGCAGCGTGCCGGGAGCGCCAGCCTCCAGCACGACCGCCGCCGCCGCCGCGCGCGCCACCTCGAGCGCCGTGCCGGGCCCCACGAGGCTGGCGGTGTGCGCGGCCTGCTCCGCCGCCGCGGCCAGCTGGGCCAGGTTCGCTGGTGGGACGGGCCCGAGCGCCGCCGCGGCCGCCGCGGCCGTGGCGGTGCGCCGGAGGTTGGAGCCCGGCAGCGCCGCCGCCTGGTGCGCGACGGCGGCCGAGAGGGTGGCCGGGGTGTTGGGCGCCCAGGGGATTCTGGCCGGCTCGAGGAGGTTCTGCCCCACCTTGTTGGAGCCGTGGTGCGTGGCGGTGAGGCCCACGACGACGGGCGGGTGGGCCGTGGGGGCGTACGGGAGCGCCACCGCCGCTCCGGGAGCCACGGCGGCGGGCGGCGCGAAGGGACGCTTCTGCGCGGGAATGAAGCCGTAGTTGACGTCTCCCGTGAGGAGCACGAAGCGCTCGTTGGCGTGGAAGGGCGCCTCGCCCTGGAGCGTCTGCGGCAGCGGGGGCGCGACGGCGTTGCAGACGGCCACCGGGTTGTCGACGCCGGCGGCGCGGGCCACCTCTCCCTCCAGGGACAGGCCGGGCCGGGCCGCGACCAGCGGGGGCGCCTGCGTCCGCGCCACGGCCATCACCGCGGCCTTCACGGCCTCCGCCCCTCCCAGCACCGGCGCGGCGGCCGCCGTGTTCGCCGCGGTGACGACGGGGGAGACGGCCGGGGCCCCCGCGATGGCGCCCTGCACGGCGGCCAGCGCCAGTGCGTCGGCGCCACCCGGTGCCAGCGGGGCGCCGCCCGCGGCCGCCACCCCGATGGCGTTGAAGGTGGGCAGCCCCGTCCCGGGGGCTCCGCCCTCGACGATGACGGCCGCGCCGGCGGCCGCCGCGACCTGCGCCAGGGTTCCCCCCGCGCCCGCCGCCGCGGCGGCGGCCACCTCCGCGGCCCGGCTCAGGCCCACCGCCACGGCGGGGGCGAGCGCCGGTTGCGCCACGGCCAGCGCGGCGATGACCAGCCGCTGGCGGGCGGGCAGCCCCGCTCCAGGCGCCGCGGGGCCCACCGCCGCGGTGGCGGCCAGCGACTGCTGCCGGGCCGCCAGGGCCGCGGGGTTGGGGGCGCCGCCGCCCGGCTGCATCGCCGCGAGGAAGGCGGCCAGGCCGCCGGGGACGCCGGGGAGCGCGGGCCCGCCGAAGGCCGCGCCCACCCAGCCGGGAGGCGCGCCGCCGCCAATGGTGACCAGGCCGCGGCCGGCGCCTCCCAGGTTGTTGGCGTCGGTGGCCACGGGGCCCGCGCCGACGGCCGCGACGCCGGGCGCGTCACGGACACAGACGTATAGCGCCAGCCCGGAGTTGTTGCGTGGGTCCGAGCCCGCGGCGAGCGGGTTCTGGGCGGTATCGCGGTAGTTCCGCTCGATGAAGCCCCAGGGGAACCGCATGTGGCTGCCACCCGGGCGGTCCCAGGAACTCGGCGTGCCGCGAGGCGTGGCGGCAGTTCCGGGCCGCCCCGAGGCCGTCCAGATGTAGAACTCGCCGCCGTCGTGCACCACCCGCGCGACGGTGTCACGGCACACGGCGGTCCCCATGTGCTGCTGGGGCGCGAGCCACCGGCACCGGAAGGACTCCGGGTAGAAGCGGCCCAGGTCGCAGTGGTCCATGTCCCAGTGGGACAGGATGATGAGCGGGCCGTTGCACATGCACGGGCCCACGCAGTGGCCCTGGGGGATGACGGGGAAGGTCGCCTGCTGCCCGTTGGCCGGGCTGCCGAAGTCGTAATAGACGATGGCGCGCCCCTGGTTGTCATACAGCACGCAGCACGAGCCCTGCCCCACGTTGAACAGCCCCACGAAGGGCGCGAAGCTCGCGTTGGGGTCCGACGCGTCCATCGGATTGGGATTGCCGTCACCGATGTAGCAGTGGGCCGTGGGCGGGGGAGGACGCGGGCGTGACGCGGCCCCTCGCTTGCCCGGTGTCTCTCTCCATCCCGGAAGTGAAGGGCCGCCCGCGAGCGCGAGCGCCGGTCCGCCGGGGGGCATCCAGTCGTCGAAGAAGTCCGTCACCGTGTTGGTGATGGCGCGCACGTGGCGGGACAGCTCGCTGGCGGCGGAGCGCATCCACCGGGCCAGCGCCGGCGTGGCGGCGCGGGCAACCACCGGGATGGGAATGGGCTGCAGGGAGGGGACGGAGAGCGGGCCGTCCAGGGGCGGCTCCGGCACCCGGCGCCCGCCGCCTCCCGGACCTCCCGGCGTCGAAGGCGGGGGGAGGGGCGGCGCGGGAAGCGGGAAGTGCAGCGCCTTGAGCGCGCCCTGGGTGAGCGCGCCGCCCGAGCTGTCCTCCACGCGCACGAAGCGGCGCATCCACCGCTCCACCGGCGGTGCGTCCGTGTCCGGCGTGAAGCCACGCACCAGGTGCGCGCCCGAGCGCCGCACGCGCCCGGCTCGCACGAAGTCGTCGTCGGGGCGGGTGCTGTCCGGTGCGGCCTGCAGCTCCAGGTGGAACCAGTCCGTCTCGTCCACGCCATCCCGGAGAGGGTCGCCGGGCGCGAGCTCGAATTCGAAGACGGACACCGGCGCGAAGTCCCTCCCGCCGTCGATGACCCGCCGCAGGAACCAGTAATAGACGACGTAGAAGATGTTGAGCTGGTCGAGCGTCGCCGCGTCGTAGAAGTCCTCGAACTTCCGGCCGTTGATGACGGAGTTGAAGAAGTTGAGGAAGTCGCCCGGGGCGAACATCTTCTCCAGCTCGCTCCAGACCTTGTCCATCCAGTCGCGCTCGACGCACTCCAGGCGCAGGTAGAGCGTGTCGTCGTCGGTCCCCTCGCGCTCCGTGACGAACGCGTAGTAGCGGCCGGGGAAGCGGATGTTGAGCGTGTTGAGCTCACCACCGCGCGCGACGTGGCCGAGCCGGCGGCGCTTCGGGGGGGCGGAGGGAGTCTCGCTCTCAGACACCGTGCGCCTCCCTCAGCTTCTCCCGCGTCGTCTCGTCCACCGTGCCGTTGGGCATCAGCCCGTGCTCGGCCTGGAAGCGCGTGACCGCCTGGGTGAGGGCCTCGTCCCCGCCGGAGTCATCCTCCAGGTAGCCGAGGTTGGCCAGGCGCGCGCGCAGTCCCTCGTCCGTGGACACGGGCTGGAGCGTCCCCAGGGACAGCGTGTATTCCTCGCCGCCGACCTCCAGCCGGGCCTCGCGGGCGCCGGGAGGAATCGCGCACTCGATGAGGCCCTTGTCGTCCGTCTCCCCTTCGTGCGTGACGTCTCCGATGACGAGCCGGTAGGGCACTCGCGCCCGCGGTCCGCCGTCCTCGTGCAGGCGGAGGCGGAAGCGCTCCGGAATGCCCTTGAGCCTGAAGGTGTGCGTCCTTCCCGTCGCGCAGGGCACCCAGCGCTCCGTCTTGTCCGGCAGGACGACCTCGTCGCCGGGCTTGAGCACGTGTGGGCTCGTCCGCTCACGGCGCAGGGGCTCGTTCTCGGGAGCCTCCCAGACGTGCTGGGGGCTCAGTCCATGTGCGTGGGCAATGCTGGAGACGCAGTCGCCTTCCCGGACGGTGTACTTGCGAGTCATGGATGTCGAAGGCTCAGGGAGGGGGGAAGCCCTGTCGATATGGCAATGCGGATGAGGAATGGTACGCCTCGGCAGGGTGAGTCTCCAGCCTGTGTCTGACGTGCTGGCTCCGCATGAGCGCCGCTTCAGGTGCGAGCCAGCGGCCCTACTCGCACCGGGCACAGGGAGCTGAGCAGTATTTGAGAAAATGGTTCTGGCGTGGGTGAGAGCCATTGGCCAGGGCTGATGCTTCCCCTGGGCGCGCACCTGGTTGCGTGCGGCCTGGAGCGCGTTTCTGGAGGGCCTCCGTCAAGACTTCGCCCCACGTCAGCTTCCGCCACCTGGCGGGTGTCGCAGGTGCGTTCCCGGCGCGAGGTGGGGGGCTGGTGCTTCCCGCCTCTACTTCGGCACGGGTTGTTGCAGCGGGCGCAGCAGGCCGGCCCTGTCGAGCAGCTCCTGGACGCGGGCTGCGAGGGCGACGTGCTCCGGGCTGGAGGCGGTGAAGCGCTCGGGGGTGAGGATGATGAGGGTGCCCTTGTCCTCGACGGGCTCGATGCGTACGGGGGCGGGGAGTGGGGGCACGGTGCCGCGTTGGCGCGAGAGGTACGTTATCCAGCCGGTGAAGGTGCCTATCGGTGGGCGCTGCCAGGCCGTGTCCCGGTGCAAATCCGACGTGGCCACTCCACAGTCGGGTTCATAGGCCAGGGCCATTGCGCGCACGACTTCGGCCAGCACCGAGGCAGTCAGAATCCGTTCCGCCGCGCCGCCTTTGTGAGGGGGCATGAGAACGCAGGCTGGGCTCGACCACGGGTCGTCAGAGCCGCAGGCGGCGCTGACCGATGTTGTCTCATTGGGGTGCTCGCCTGCCCATAGCCAGAACCGGAATTCGTCATTCCCAATCCGATTCCTCTTTTTCTGAAACAGCTTTTCAAAGCTTCTTGTATCCGTGGACACCTGGCGCTTGCGTGCATCCGCGAAGGAATTTCCCGTCTCGTGCCACTGGCTCCAGGTCGGCTCTGCCGGTCCGAGCCTCCGAAAGAGCTCTGCCGCACGATGGGCGCATGTTTCGACAGGCTCTTTTCGAGGGAGCCAATAAACTCCCGCGTAGTAGGTGTCATTCATGGCTGGTCCAGTCCTTGTCACGGGAGGTGAATGACGTCGACCTTGTGTAAGTTATACCGGGCGAAGAGCTTGCGCAGAGCATCCGCGAGTTTCTGCTCAGCGACGACCCAACGGACGCGCCTGTCATGGGCAACCCTCTGCTGCCGCTGGGCCTGTTCAAGGAACTTGTTCGCACCCTTGAAGAAGCCCTTGGGGTCGAATGAGTCGTTGAAGAACTTCGCCAGATTGTAGCCCTTGGCCTCCAACAGGACGTCTTCTTTCGGGTCGAAGCCGTCGAAGTCCGCTTCCTCACCGCGCCCCTTCACCCGGTACGCATAGCCCCTGGGCGTTCCCGTCACCCGTTCCTGGTAGGCGCGAGCCGCTTCGGGCATCGACTCATTCACCTGCACCCATTCTCCCGGGCCGCCTGTCGGTAGCAGCTTCACGCCCGGGTTCCCATTGCCCATCGCCGCCATGGCGACCGCGTTGGGGGCCAGGGTGATGACGAGCTGGCCCTCCACCACCGCCACGGACGTCACCTCCGCGGCGGCTTCCAGCCGCACCCCCACCTGACGTGCCGCCAGCGCCGCCGCCTCCGAGAAGCGAGGCAGCCGGGGCAACCGAGTCGCCAGCCATGAAGCGCCCCCGGCCGTGCCCCTGCTCACCAGCAGCGTCGCCACCAGCACGAAGACGCGGGCCCCCTCCGCTCCCATCACCCGGCCGAAGCGCGCGCCGGCCGCGTCGAGCTCCTGGAACGTGGTGGCCCTGTCGGTGGCCTCCTTCAGCTCCGAGCAGGCTCGCACCACCTCGAGGAAGGCGTCGACGCCGAGGTATGCGACCAGCACCACGGCCAGCACCGCCGCCGCCTTGGTGAAGACGGGCTCGGGGTTGGCCGCGAGGATGGCCCACGAGACCAGCGCCGACACCACGACGGCCTTGAAGAGCGTGGGGCTGAAGGTGTCCTCCAGGGCCTCGGCGATGCTCTCGTGCATGGGGTCCAGCGACAGGCCCAGGGCCACCGCCAGCCTGTCCGTGGCCGAAAAGCCCAGGCCGTCTTCCAGCAGGGAGAGGCAGTCACCCGGGGCCTCGTAGGCCCGGCACCAGCGCCCGTAGTCCCTGCGCAGCGCGAACTGCCACACCCCGTCCATGGCCGCGCCATGGCCCGGAGAAGCGGTGCGCACCAGCCAGCCCGCCTGGGACGTGCGGATGGAGAGGGGCACCTCCAGCACCAGCCGGGCCAGTGCCTCCTGGAACTCGCCCTCGTCGATGTCGACGGACTTGTCCCAGGAGGGCGCCGCGTACTCCAGCGGGCGCCCCTGTCCGGTGTCCAGCCGCACCACGCGATTGCTCGCGCAGCCCATGACGCACAACAGCAGGCACAGCGACAGCACCCTCTGGAATGTCACCGTACGCCCCCAGTCCTGGCGCCCGCTCACCACGGGTCTCGGGGCGTGACGTTACGGCATCGAGGGGCCGGGGCACTGATGACCCGCTCTGGGCGCCTGCCCAGGGTCTCCCCCGGGCACGCAACTCCGGAATGGGATTTGAGAAAATGGTGGGCAGGCCCATTTGCTCCGTAGGCGGGAGGTCCCCATGAGCCTCATCGACCGCAGCCGCAATCTCTTCAGCCCCGCTCCGGCCAAGACGTCCGCGGCGGCGCCGAAGAACCTCCTCGACTCAGTGGTGGACGCCGCGAAGCAGGGGCTGGCCGACATCCCCCGCTTCGTGAAGATGGGCGCGGACGTCTTCGAGGCCTCGCACCTTCGCGAGGTGCAGCGCCTCTTCGGCGGCGATGCGAAGCCGGACCGGATGAGCGACGGAAAGTTCGTCGGCGCCAAGGGGCAGTCCTTCCCGCCCGGCACGTCGCTGAAAGATATCCCCGCCGTCACGCCGCTCGACAACCCGAACCCCTCCAAGAGCATCCTCTACGTCAACGGCATCATGACGCCGATGGAGGGGCAGCTTCGCGAGATGCAGTCCATCGCGGACACCGCGGACGCGCGAGTCATCGGCATCCACAACGCCACCCAGGGGCTGGTGACGGACCTGGCGCAGTGCGTGGGTGACAAGCTGGACAAGGGCCACAACCCCGCCGTGGATACGCTGGCGGACACCGTCTACAACGAGCTCAAGGCCGGCCGTGAAGTGCACCTCATGGGCTACAGCCAGGGCGGCCTCATCACCGCGCGGGCTCTGTTCGACGTGCAGCGCCGGCTGCGCATCGAGGACGGGATGTCCAAGGCCCAGACCGAGCAGTTGATGAGCAGGCTCAACGTGGAGACCTTCGGCGCCGCCTCCACGCGCTACCCGGACGGGCCCAGGTACGTGCACTACATCAACGACGCCGACCCGGTGCCCACGCTCACGGGCCTGGGCGGCAGCATCGACCCGCTCGCCTTCCTCAAGGACGCCGGCAAGGGCGCCGTGGTGCACCGCTTCACCGACGGCAACCTCAACCCCATCAGCAACCACATGCTGGACACCCTCTACATGAAGCACCGGGTGGACTTCGACGAGGCCCGCGCGGGGCGCTTCTGACGCCCAGTCCGCTCACCACAGCCCCTGCTCGCGCAGCAGCGCCGCCAGCGGACGCGCCCCCAGCCGGTACGCGTCGAAGAGCCGGCCCGCGGCCTCTCGCGAGGGATTGGCCCAGTCGATGCGCTCCGGGCCCGCGCCGCACAGCAGGAGCGAGGCCCGCAGCTCCTCCGCCGAGGCGTACCGCGTGTGCTCGAAGGGAAGCGGGTTCTGGCTGGCCAGGAACACCTGCCGCGTCCCCAGCTCGCGCATGCTGGCTTCCACCCAGCGCGGGTGCAAGCCATTGGCCAGCTCGTCCAGGATGGCGAAGTCCTCATTCACATCCAGGTAGTAGAGGAAGGACAGCAGCCGCTTCTGCCCGAAGCCCAGCTCCGCGTGGGACAGTCCCCGGCCGTCGAGCCGCCTGAAGTGGAAGCCGAACCCGCCGAAGCCCACCCGGCCGCCGTTCTCGAACGAGCGCTTCTCCTGCACCTCCACGCGGAACGTCCCGGCCGCGAAGCCCGCCAGCGCGACGAAGCGCGCCAGGAAGCTCCGTTCCAGCGCGTCATGCCTCAGCTCCAGCACGTCCGGCGGTGCCTCGCGCTCCACCTGCTCGCGCAGCCACCCCGGCATCCACGTGGGCAGGGCCATCAGCCCGAGCGGGAACACCTCTCCGTCCCGCACCTCCATGGCGTACCGGATGTGGCCGATGCGCTCGAACATCCCGAGCGCCTCGTCGAACCGCTGGGGCGCCAGCAGGAAGGTGCGGCGCAGCAGGTCCTTGAGCCGCTCCTTCAGGTCGCGGTCGATGTACTGCGCCGTCATGAACAGCAGCGTCCACACCGAGCGGTCCAGCAGGGACCACTGCATGGCCCGCGACCAGACGGGCTCACCGTCCACCTTGCAGTCGAGGCCCTCGTTGTCGGCGCGCATCCCCAGGTGGACGGCGGGAGACATGAGCCGCAGGTCCACCTCGAGGCGGGGGTGGAGCCCCAGTCCCTCCGCCGACGGAGTCCGCAGCGGCAGCAGCTCCGCGCCCTTGCGGGGAGGGGCCTCCGGCTCCGGGGTGGCGGAGGGCTGCTCGTTGCGGACGTAGACGTGGAGCTTCATCCCCGGGAAGGACAGCTCGTACTCCAGGGCGAAGGCCTCGTGGATGAGGCCGGAGAAGTCCGAGCCGACCACCGTGGCGAGCAGCTCCAGCAGCGTGGTCCTCCCGGTGCCGTTCTCGCCCAGCACCAGGTTTCGTGCCGGGCTGAACACGAGCTCGGTGCCGGGCGTGACGTTTCGGTAGTGGTGGACCACGAGCCGCGTGAGCTTCATCGTGCACACAGCATGACCACCCCGGAGGCGAGGGGGAACACCTCTCTGCTCCGGAGTGTCCACGTCCACGCGTCGGCCCGCGGGGCAGGGGCCGCGAGTCCCGCACCCGGGGTAGGGTGGGGCCTCCTCCTGAGTGGCGCGCGGGGGACCCGCCGCCGGAAAGGTACGGGCCGGACATGGACTACCAGAAGCTGTTCCAGGTGCTGGTGATGGGCGGTGCGCTGCTGGGCGGCGCCACGGGCTGCGAGAGCCGGGGCTCGGGGGAGCGCTCCGGTCAGACGGAAGAAGGAACGGGCGGCTCCGGCTCCGCGGATGCGGGAACAGCCGGTGGCGCGCAGCGTGACGCGGGCGCACCGGCTCCGGGCGGCGGAGGTGTCAAGGGCTGGTGACGCGCGGGCTCGCGCCATGACGCGGTGCGGGCTGAAGGGAAACGTGTGGCGGCCCGGGGACTCATCTATACACTCCGCCGGCTCTTCAACCTGCCTGGTTGAGAAAGGACGAAGTGAGGACGATGAAGAACGTTGCCCTCGGATGTCTGCTTTCCGCGCTGGTGGCCCTGGTGGCCACGCCCGCGGCCGCCCAGCTCAAGCTCCCCGCCGCGAGCCCCGCCGCCAAGGTGATGCAGGAGGTGGGCGTCACGGAGATTTCCATCGAGTACTCCAGCCCTGGCGTGAAGGGCCGGAAGGTATGGGGCGACCTGGTGCCCTTCGACAAGGCGTGGCGCACCGGCGCCAACGCGGCCTCGAAAATCACCTTCAGCCGTGACGTCACCTTCGGGGGCAAGCCCGTCCCCGCGGGCACCTACACCATCGTCACCCTGCCCTCGCAGAAGGGCTGGAAGATGATGCTGAACAAGGACCTGACCATCTGGGCGGGCCTCAAGCCGTATGACCCGGCCCAGGACCTCGTCACCGTCGACGCCACCACCACCGAGATTCCCCTCCGCGAGCGGCTGGCGTTCCTCTTCAGCAACACCACCGATGACGCGACGTCGCTCGACATGGAGTGGGAGAAGCTGCGCGTCTCCGTGCCCATCAAGGTGGACACCGCCGCGCACGTGCAGGCCGGCATGCAGACCGCCGTGGTCAGCTCCTCCCGGATGCTCGCCAACATGGCCCGCCACGTGGCCGAGTCCACCAAGGACTACGCCGCCGCGCTGAAGCATGCGGATGCGTCCGTGGCCATCCAGTCCACCTGGTACAACCAGTGGATTCGCGCCGACATCCTGGCGCGCATGGGCAAGTACGCCGAGGCCCGCAAGGCCGCGCAGGCGTCCTGGGACCTGGGCCAGAACGACAAGGGCTTCTTCTTCCGCGACCAGGTCTCCAAGGCCCTCGCGGAGTGGAAGGGCAAGAAGTAGCCGCGCCGCCGCTACCGTGCGCGGGGGCCCTCAGCGACGGGGCGCCCCCGCCGCGAGCCGGCGATAGAGCGCCTCGTAGCGGTCGATGGCGGGGCCGAGCCGGAAGCGCTCCAGCACCTGCTCCCGCGCGCGGCGCGAGAAGGCCTTCCAGCGGGCCGGGTCCTCGACCAGGGTGAGCACGTGCCGGGCCATGGCCCGCGTGTCCCCCACCGGCGCGAGCAGCCCCGTCTCTCCCGGCGTCACCAGCTCGGGGATGCCGCCGATGTCGCTCGCCACCACGGGGATGCCGCAGCTCAGCGCCTCCAGCGCGGCGAGCCCGAAGCTCTCCTGCTCGCTGGGGAGGAGGAAGACGTCCGCGGCGGCGAGCAGTTCCTCGAAGCGGTCCTGCTTGCCCAGGAAGGCGACACGGTCCTCCAGGCCCAGCTCCCGGAGGCGGCGCTCGGCGGGCGAGCGCTCGGGGCCGTCGCCAATCATCACCAGCCGGCAGGGACGCTGGCGGTGGACCTCCGTGAAGACGTCCACCACGTCGGTGATGCGCTTCACCGGCCGGAAGTTGGAGATATGGATGAGCACCGGCTCCGGCTCGCGCAGGTCCGGGAAGAGCGGCCGCAGGACCGCGCGCTCTCTCACCGGCGCGTAGCGCTGCGTGTCCACGAAGTTGAAGATGACCTCGATGGGGAAGCTCTCGGGAATGCCGAAGCCCTCCCACGTCGCGCGACGGAGGAAGTCCGAGGGCGCCGTCACCGCGTCGCTGCGCAGGATGGAGAAGCGGGTAATGGGCAGGTAGCTGGGGTCGATGCCCACCAGCGTGGTGTCCGTCCCGTGCAGCGTCGTCACGATGCGCGGTGCCTTGTCCCCCAGCACCTCGCGCGCCATCCATGCGGCGGTGGCGTGGGGCACCGCGTAGTGGACGTGCAGCACGTCCAGGCGCTCGTAGCTGGCGACCTCAATCATCTTGGAGGCCAGGGCGATGGGGTAGGTGCTGGAGTGCTGGAGCGCCGGGTAGTCGCTCTCCGTCACCTCGTGGAAGAAGACCTTGCGGCTGGTGCCGTGCAGGCGCACCGGCAGGTCCTTGGCGATGAAGTGGACGCGGTGCCCGCGGTCCGCCATGGCCAGTCCAATCTCGGTCGCGACCATGCCGCTGCCACCGAAGGTGGGAAAGCAGGTGATGGCCACATTGAGCGGTTCGGTCATCGGCGTTGGGGGAAGAACAGGGGCCGCGCGAAGCTATTCCGGCGGAAGTGGTCCAGCGGGTCGCTCAGTCCCAGCGTCTCGCGGACGACGTAGGGCTCGCCGTGGGAGACGCCCACCTGCGCGCCGTAGAAGGCGTCCCGCGCCTGCAGCGAGGAGAGGGACAGCGGCGAGCCCACCAGTGTCGGCGGCGCGTCCGGGCGCGGCTGCACCTGGCTGGCATAGCAGTGGACCGCCGCCAGCTTCCGCTCGTACACGGAGGACACGTCCACGACGAAGCTCGGCTCGGCCAGGTGCCGCAGCGGATAGTAGAGCACCTGCCGGGGCGTGAAGGGCGCGCCGGGTGGCTCCGCCTCGAACTTGCGGACTCCGGCGAAGAACAGCGCACGCGTCACCAGCGCGCTGGCGGCCTCGTGGTCCGGGTGGCGCTCCTCCTCCCAGGGGACGACGACCAGCTCCGGGCGGAGCCGGCGCAGGACCTCCACCACGCGGGCCACGGCGGAGGTGTGGGCGCGCTCGGCCTCGGGTGCCTCGAAGCCGGCCCACGGGCTGAGCCAGCCGTCCGGCAGGCCCAGGTTCTCCCGGAGGGACAGGCCCAGCGCGCGGGAGGCCGCCTCCGTCTCCCGTGCCCGCGTCTCCGGAGTCCCGCGCGAGCTCTTCTCCCCGCGCGTCAGGTCCACGATGCCGGTGCGGTAGCCCAACGCCGCCATGCGCGCGAGGAGGCCTCCACAGAACAACTCCACGTCGTCCGGGTGGGGACCGAAGGCGAGGACGTCGATGCCGTAGGGCTCGCTCATGGCGTCAAGTCCTGGAGCGCGCCGGAGAAGGGCACGCACGCATCGAGCACCTGCCGCGTGAACGCGCGCGTGCCGATGCGGCAGGCGAAGTAGGGCAGCCCGAGGACGCGCTCCTGCGGCGCGTCCTCCGGGGTGAGCCAGGTGCGCAGGCGGTCCACCCGCTCGGCGGTGACGCCGTCGCGCCGGGTGAGCGCGCGGCCGTACCTTCCCGCGAGCCGGGACACGGCGACGCGGACGGTTCCCCGGGTGCGCTGGAGCGCGTCCTGGAGCGCCGGGTCGAGCGCGAGCAGCGAGTCACCCAGGCGGTCCAGCTCCGACGCGAAGGCGCCGAAGAGGCGGGCCTCCAGGGCCTCGGGCGTCTCGAGGGGCTGGCTGGCGTCACGGGCGGCCAGGCGCGTGAGCAGCTCGTCGCGCGGCGTGTTCACCTCGTCGGGCCGGAGGCCCAGCTTGCCCAGCCACCGCCGGGCGCGGTCATCGAGCACGCGGAAGCGGGCCCGCGGCACGACGAGCGGCATCGGAAGGCCCGCGTGCGCGTAGAGGGGCGCGAGCTGCGCGAAGTAGGCAACCTCGCCGGGGCCGCCGACGTAGGCCGCCGTGGGAAGCCAGGTGTCCTGGAGGAGGGGGCGCAGCAGGGCGGAGGTGGTGAAGCGCAGCGGCTCCCGCTCCAGCCAGCCGAGGAGCGCGTCCGTGGTGACGGTGCCATTCTCCGGGTGGCCCGCGAGGTTCCACCGGCCGGGACCCGCGGGGTCCAGGCGGTAGCGCGGGCCATCGATGGCATCCGGGGAGAAGAAGCCGAGCGGTGAGCCGGGGCGGATGTGGACCTGCTCGGAGAAGCCGGCGTCGGAGAGCGCCCTCACCCGGGCGGACATCGTGTCGGAGATGACCGCCGCTTCCTGGATGGCGCGGCGGTGCACGGGCGCGGCGAGCGGCGCGAGCCGTGCGTCCCTCGGGTCGAGGAAGATGAGCCCCTCCTCGGCGAACACCGTGGAGAGCACCTCGGTGAAGGCCTCCGCCAGCGTGGCCTCGGGACGGTAGGCGCGCTCAAGCAGGGACAGGTGCTCTTGTGCGTGGGGCTCGTCACCCAGCTCGTTGCGCAGCGTGGTCAGGGCGGCGGTGACGCTCGGGCCCAGGCGGCGGTGGGCGATGGGGGCGCGCGAGGTGGCCGCGCCGGGCAGGTCCAGCGCCACGCGCAGCGGCCCCCCGGTGGCCCGGGGGATGAAGCAGTGGTCGATCTCCGGGAGGTCGTGGTCCTCCGTCTGGAGCCAGAAGACGGGCACGCAGGGCCGGCCCGTTTCCCGGGAGAGCGCGCGGGCCGCGACGATGGCGGCGGCGGCCTTGTAGAGCGTGAAGAGCGGCCCGAGGAAGAGCCCCATCTGCTGCCCGGTCACCACGGCCACGGTGCCGGGACGGGAGAGCAGCTCCAGGTTGCGCTCGCGGGCGGGGCTGGGCGCGAGGCGCGCGTTGCGGGCCACGAGCACGTCGAGCAGCGCGGGGGACACGGTGCGCGACGCGGCGGCGGCCACGGCCTCGGCCCGGGCGGCCGGGTGGCGGTAGCGGTCGGGGAGGAAGGAGAGCGCGCGCGCATCTCCTCGGAGCCACTCGGCGGAGAACGAGGACGTCACGGGTCGTGCTTGATAACAGGTCCGATGGAGGCCGGCACGGGAACGGACAAGCGAGCGCCGTACTTATTCCCTGGCCGTCCGCGTCATGTCGTTTGAACGTGGCACGCGCGAGTGCGAGGGCCTTGTTATAGGGTCCGCCCGGATGCGGAACCTGCTCACCTTTGGAATGGCGCTGGTCATGAGTCTTGGAGTCGGGTCGACGGCACTCGCGCAGGCGCCCCGGCAACCGCACGCGGGGGAAATCGCGGCGGGCCTGCGTCGGCTGGGGGTGACGGGCAGCGTGCTCTACGTGGCCGCCCACCCCGACGACGAGAACACCCGCTTCCTGGCGTGGCTGGTGGGCGAGCGCGGCCTGCGCGCGGGCTACCTGTCCCTCACGCGCGGCGACGGTGGGCAGAACCTCATCGGCACCGAGCAGGACGAGCTGCTCGGGCTCATCCGCACGTATGAGCTGCTCGCGGCGCGCCGCGTGGACGGCGCCGAGCAGCTCTTCACCCGGGCTCGCGACTTCGGCTACACCAAGAGCGCCGACGAGGCGCTGCGCATCTGGGGACACGACGAGGTGCTGGCGGACGTGGTGCTCGCCATCCGCCGCTTCCGGCCGGACGTCATCGTGACGCGCTTCACCACGAAGCCTCCCAATCATGGCCACCACACCGCCTCCGCGCTCCTCGCCGAGGAGGCCTTCGCCGCCGCGGCCGACCCGAAGCGCTTCCCCGAGCAGCTCGCGGAGGTGAAGCCCTGGAAGGCGGACCGGCTGCTGAACAACGCGGCCACCTGGAACCTGGCGCCGGGCGCCGACATGTCCGGCTACCTGAAGGTGGACGTCGGGGGCTACGACCCGCTGCTCGGGCGCTCCTGGGGGGAGATTTCGGCGGAGAGCCGAAGTCAGCACAAGAGCCAGGGCTTCGGCGTGCCGGCCGCGCGCGGGCCGCTGCTGGAGTACTTCACGCCCGTGGCCGGGACGCGCCCGAAGGGCGACGTGTTCGAGGGGTTGGACTTCTCGTGGAAGCGCTGGAGCGGCGCCGAGGCCGTGGCCCGCGCGGTGGACGAGGCGCAGAAGGGGTTCGACCCGCGCGCGCCCCACCGAGGTGTCCCCGCGCTGGTGCGCGTCCACGAGGCGCTGTCCTCGCTGCCGGACGACAACCCGTGGAAGGCGTACAAGCTGCGCGAGACGGAGGCCCTCATCGCCGCCTGCGCGGGGCTGTTCCTCGAGGCGCGCGCGGCGGAGCCCACGGCGGTGCCGGGCACCCAGGTGGAGCTGAACCTGATGGCGCTGAACCGCTCGCCCGCCGCGCTCCGGCTGGTGAGCGTGACGCTGCCGGGCGGCGAGTCCGTGGTGGCCAACACGGAGCTGGCCGGGCACGCGCCTTTCAAGCTGACGCGGAAGATGGCGCTCCCCCAGGACGCGGCCATCTCCACGCCGTACTGGCTGCGCAAGCCCGTCACCGGCGGCCTCTACACGCTGGAGGGCGCGGACCGCGCGCTCACCGGCCAGCCCGAGGGCGAGCCCGCGCTGGCGGTGACGTTCGTCTACGAGGCGAACGGCCGGCGCTTCAGCGCGACGCGGCCGGTGGTGTTCGTGTGGACGGACCCGGTGCGCGGCGAGCTGTACCGCGCCTTCGAAATCGTCCCCGCCGTCACCGCGACGCTGGAGCGGGACGTGCTGATGTTCCCCAACGGCGGGGCCCAATCCGTGTCCGTCGTGCTGGCCGCGGGCCGCGCGGAGGCCAGCGGCAAGGCCCGGCTGGAAGTGCCCGAGGGCTGGCGCGTGGAACCCTCCGAGGTTCCGTTCCAGCTCGCCGCGCGTGGTGACGAGCGCACCGTCGTCTTCAAGGTGACGCCTCCGAAGGGGGCCACGGGAAAGGGCCGCCTGCGCGCCGTCGTGGAGAGCGGCGGCCGCACCGAGTCATGGCGGGTCCGGACGGTGTCGTACGAGCACATCCCTCCACAGGCGGTGCGCCAGCCCTCGGAGGCGACGCTGGTGCCCTTCTCGCTGGCCACGAAGGTGAAGCGCGTGGGCTACATCCCCGGGCCGGGGGACCGCGTGGCGGAGAGCCTGGCGGCGGTGGGGTACGAGGTGACGGTGCTGCCCGAGGAGCGGCTCGCCGGGGAGCGGCTGGAGCGCTTCGAGGCCATCCTCGTCGGCGTGCGCGCCTTCAACGCCAACCCGCGCCTCGCCGTGCACCGCGAGCGGCTGCTGAAGTACGTGGAGGGGGGCGGGCGGCTGGTGGTGCAGTACAACACCAACAGCCGCGTGGGCCCGCTCACCACCTTCGTCGGCCCGTACCCGCTGGAGATTGGCCGGGAGCGCGTGACGGACGAGACGGCGGCGATGTCTCCCGTCGCCCCGAGCGAGCCGCTGCTGCGGGGGCCCAATACGCTGAGCGCGGCGGACTTCGAGGGCTGGGTGCAGGAGCGCGGTCTCTACTTCGCTTCCACCTGGGACTCGCGCTACCGGCCCGTGTTCGCCATGAGCGACGCGGGCGAGGCTCCTCTTCAGGGCTCACTTCTCGTCGCCCGTCATGGCAAGGGCGCCTTCGTGTACACGGGGCTGGCCTTCTTCCGTCAGCTCCCCGCCGGCGTGCCCGGCGCCTACCGCCTCCTGGCGAACATCCTCGCGCAATGAGCACACCTGGTCCTTCCCTGGAGAAGCCCGCCGCGCCGCGGCCCGAGATGGATGACGCGCCGCCGCTGCTCGGCTCGTGGCGCAACATCTACCTCGTGGTGCTTGGCACCTTCGTCCTGTTCGTCGCCCTGTTCTGGGCCCTCACCGAGGCATACGCGTGACACTGCTCGACTGGTTGGTCCTCGTCGGGACGACGGTTTCCATCGTCGCGTGGGGCATCTGGAAGAACCGCAAGGCGAGCACCAGCGAGGACTACCTGCGCGGGGGGCGTGAGCTGAGCTGGCCCACCATCGGCCTGTCCGTCATGGCCACGCAGGCCAGCGCCATCACCTTCCTCTCCGTCCCCGGGCAGGCCTACGAGGACGGGATGCGCTTCGTGCAGTTCTACTTCGGACTGCCGCTGGCGATGATCATCATCAGCGCGGTCTTCGTGCCCATCTACTACCGGCTGAACGTCATCACCGCGTACGAGTACCTGGAGTCGCGCTTCGACCTGAAGACCCGGCTGCTGGGCGCGTTCCTGTTCCTCATCCAGCGCGGGCTGGCGGCGGGCATCACCATCTACGCGCCCTCCATCATCCTCTCCGCCATCCTCGGTTGGCCGCTGGAGCCCACCGTGGTGGCCATGGGCGCGCTCGTCATCCTCTACACGGTGACGGGTGGCTCCAAGGCCGTCAGCCAGACGCAGAAGCAGCAGATGGTGGTGATGATGGGCGGCATGGTGGTGGCCGCCATCGTCATCGTGTGGCGGCTGCCCGAGCACATCTCCTTCGGCAAGGCCGTGGACGTGGCGGGCGCCTTTGGCCGGATGAACGTGGTGAGCTTCGACCTGGACGTGCAGGACCGGTACAACTTCTGGTCCGGCATCACCGGGGGCCTCTTCCTGTCGCTGTCGTACTTCGGCACGGACCAGTCACAGGTGGGCCGCTACCTGACGGGACGCTCCATCTCCGAGAGCCGGCTGGGGCTGCTGTTCAACGGCGTCCTGAAGATTCCGATGCAGTTCCTCATCCTGTTCGTCGGAATCCTCGTCTTCGTCTTCTACCAGTTCAACACGCCGCCGCTGCTGTTCAACGAGCCGCTCCGCGAGCGCGTGCAGGGCACGGCGCAGGCGGCGGAGTACGCCGCGGTCGAGGCGAGGTGGGAGCAGGCGCAGTCGGCCAAGCGCGCGGAGGTGGAGCGCTACCTCGCGGCGCGCGAGACGGGAGACACCGCCGCCGCATCCGCGTCGCGGGAGGCGCTGCGGGCTTCCTCGAAGGAGGCGGGAGACATCCGCAAGGAGGCCAAGGCCGTGGTGGCACGCGCGCTGCCGGGCGTGGAGACCAAGGACTCGGACTACATCTTCATCGGGTTCGTGAAGCGCTGGCTTCCGAGCGGATTGTTCGGGTTGCTCATCGCCGTCATCCTGGCGGCGGCAATGAGCTCCATCGCCAGCGAGTTGACGGCGCTGGGGGCGACGACGACGGTGGACTTCTACCGCCGTGTGTTCCGCCAGGATGCGTCCGACCGGCACGTGCTGGTGGCGTCCAAGCTGTTCACCGTGTTCTGGGGGCTGGTCGCCGTGGGCTTCGCGACCTTCGCGTCGCTGCTCGACAACCTCATCCAGGCCGTGAACATCCTGGGGTCCATCTTCTACGGGACGGTGCTGGGCATCTTCCTGGTGGCCTTCTTCCTCAAGCACGTGCGCGGGCATGCCGTGTTCGGGGCGGCGGTGCTCTCGCAGGCGACGGTGATTGCGCTCTTCATGCTCAGCGACATCGGCTACCTGTGGTTCAACGTCATCGGGTGCGCGCTGGTGGTGGCGCTGGGATTGGGACTCCAGGCCGTGCTGCCCCGGCAGCCGGAGCCGGTCGTGACGGCGGGGGCGTAGCGCGACGGGCCCCTGGGCTCCTCACGGCAGCGAAGGTGGGCCTGGGCCCCACGAAAGACGACCCTCCCTCCAGGACACTGGGGGCTGGGCCGGGGCACCCAGGGGTGGACGGCGGCGCGCTCACCGTGCTCCCCTGGCGGGCGCGTGTGGTGGCCGCTGGCCCGGGGTTCGCATCACCCGCGCCCGGGAGGTGCACCGTGGAGCGCGTCCAGCCCATGACGGGCCATCGAGAGGTCGAAGCATCCGGAGAGGCCGCGTGCGTGGTTTGCGAGGCCACCCTGGAGGCCTCCCGGTGCGGCCACTGCGGCGCGGCCGTGGCTCCGGGTGGCTACCTCGTCCGGCGGGTCATCTCCCAGTCGGTCCATGGGCGTGTGTACCTCGCGGAGGACCCCGAGGGCCGGCGCGTGGCGCTCAAGGAGCTGCTCTTCGCGCTGGTGCCCGGCACCGAGCAGCTCGACGCCTTCGAGCGCGAGGCGGCGGTGCTCCGCTCGCTGAGCCACCCGGACATCCCCCGTTTCCTCGCGAGCTTCCGGGAGGGCAGCGGGGTGGGCACCCGGCTCTACCTCGCCCAGGAGTTCCTGGAGGGCGAGTCCCTCCTGCAGCGCATTGAGCGGCGGCGCCTGGACGAGGACGAGGCGTGGACGCTCGCGGGGCAGGTGCTGGGGACGCTCCAGGCGCTTCATCAGCGCACTCCCGCGCTCATCCACCGGGACGTGAAGCCCGCCAACCTCATCCTCCGCCCCGATGGGCGCACGGCGCTGGTGGACTTCGGCGCCGCCCGCCACCTGGCCCGGGAGGTGACGCACGGCTCCACGCTGGTGGGGACGTTCGGGTACATGCCGCCGGAGCAGCTCGGCGGGACGGTGGAACCGTCGAGCGACCTGTACGCGCTGGGCGCCACGCTGGTCCATGCGCTCAGCGGGCGCGCGCCGGCGGACCTGCTGGATGACGGGCTGGCGCTCGCCTTCGAGAAGCATGTCCAGGCGTCCGAGACGCTCCGGACCTTCTTGCGCCGCCTCCTGGCGCCGAAGCGCTCGGCTCGGTTCGGCTCCGCGGTCGAGGCGCTCGCCGCCCTGCGGACCGCCCGGGACGTTGCGCCGGGGCCGGACCGGGCCCTGGGGGCGCCCTCGGCGGGACGGAACGCCCATTCCGGGCGACAGGTGGGCGCGGCCCCAGGGAGGACTCCTGCGGAATGGAGCGTCCATTCCGGGCGACCGGCGGGCGCGGCCCCAGGGAGGACTCCTGCGGAATGGAGCGTCCATTCCGGGCGACCGGTGGATGGGGTCTCGGAGGAGCCGTTCGTGGAATGGAACGTCCATTCCGGGCGACTGGCGGACCGGGCCCCGGGGGCACCTTCCGTGGAATGGAACGTCCGTTCCGGGCGGCTGGTGGACCGGGCTCCAGGGGCACCTTCCGTGGAACGGAACGTTCATTCCGGGCGGCTGGTGGACCCGGCCTCGGGGACTCCCTCCGTGGAATGGAACGTCCGTTCCGGGACCCGACGCGCCCAGGCCGCTGCAGCCGGGGAAGGGCAGGGGCCCGCGGAAGGAACCGCCCTGGCGGCGGCTGTCGCGGAGGAGCGGGGGCACATGGAGGCCACTGCCCAGGATGCAGTGGTCGCGGTGGGGGCGGGCCCCGTGGAGGAAGCCACCGTCCAGGCAGCCCGGAGCGCTTCGTTACTCTCGCGACGTCGAGCGTTCCGCTGGGTGCTCGTGGGCGCGTCCGTGGGCGCGCTGCTCGTGGGCGCGCTGCTGGTGAGTGGGCTCCTGGCGCCGCGCTCCTCGGTGGTCGTGGTGAACGACCCGCCCGATTGGAGCGCTCCTCCCCAGGTGCTTCCGTCCCCCGCTCCGCCGTCTCGCCACACCCCTCCCTCGGGGACCGGGACGCACCGGCACTTCCGCACCCCGTGGCCGGGCGAGTCGGGCGCTTCCGGTTCCCGCTGACGCCCGCGAGCAAGCGGCCGGGCAGCCACGGAGCTCCCGGCATCGTGGCTCCGCGCGCACAGGCCCGTGGTCCGCCGCCCACGGCCCTCGGATTGCGGCCCCTGTCGTGGTTTCATCCCTGATGGTTGGCCCCGGGCTTGCTCCTGCCGGACAGGCCCTTCGCGCCGCACCCCACCCCATGTCCTCAAACGAATCGGAACCCACTCCGCCCCGGCCGCGGCTTCTCACCCGCGTCTTCGGAGAGCTTCGCTGGAACCCACCGCCCTGGGCCGCCACGCTGGGACGCGCCACCTCCCGCGTGGCCCGCCGCGCCGCGGATTGGGTCCGCCAGCACCCCAAGCGCCTGGCGCTCTTCGCCGGCGCCCTGGTGCTGCTCGTCGTCGCCGCGGATGCTGGCTACCGCTGGTACGAGAGCCGGCCCAAGCCGGTGACCTACGTGTTCGAGGCCACCAGCCCCATGCTGACGCGCCTTGAGGACGTGCCGCAGCCGGGCCCGGTGTACCTCCGGTTCGATGGCTCCGTCGCGCGGCTGGAGGCCATTGGCAAGCCCGTCGCGGCCGGTATCACCCTGACGCCCGCCATCCCCGGTGAGTGGCGCTGGACCGATGACCGGACGCTCACCTTCGCTCCGGCCGAGGACTGGGGCGTGGGGCAGGAGTACAAGGTCGTCCTGGACCGCTCGCTGTTCCCGGACCACATCCTGCTCAAGGAGTACGAGACGCGCTTCCGCTCCGCCGCGTTCTCCGCGTCCATCACCGACATGCAGTTCTACGAGGACCCGCGCAATCCGAAGGAGAAGCGCGTGGTGGCGACGCTGTCCTTCAGCCATCCAGTGGACCCGGCCACGCTCGTGCGCAACCTCTCGCTGTACCTGGGCGAGGAGAAGCGGGGCCTGCTCGGCACGAGCACCGAGGGCACGCCGTTCAACGTCACCTACGACAAGCTGAAGGGGCAGGCCTACATCCAGTCCGACCTCATCCCCATTCCGGACCGCACCCAGCGCATGACGCTGGCGGTGTCGCCCGGTGTCCGCGCGGCGCGCGGTGGGGAGGGCACCCAGGAGAAGCTGTCGCGCCAGGTCGACATCCCCGGCATGTACTCGTACTTCCACACGGGAGGCGTGGAGGTGTCGCTCGTGCGGAACGACCGCTACGAGCCGGAGCAGGTGCTGGTGCTCAACTTCTCCACGGGCGTCACCGAGGCGGAACTGCGCAAGAACCTCCAGGTCTGGCTGCTGCCCAGGGACAGGGCGGCGCGGAACGGCGCGCCCGCGGAGCCCGACTTCCACTGGAGCAACCTGGGCGTGCAGTCCATCGGCGAGGACCTGCTGGCCACCTCGTCGAAGCTGAAGCTGGACGCCGTGCCGACGGACCGGGAGCACGCCACGCTGCACAGCTTCCGCATCCAGGCGGACGTGGGGCGCTTCCTCTACCTGCGGGTCAAGAAGGGCACGAAGTCCGCCGGTGGCTACGTGCTGGCGGAGGAGTACAACACCGTCATCCAGGTGCCTCCCTTCCCGGAGGAGGTGAGCATCCTCCACGAGGGCGCGCTGCTCAGCCTGGCGGGCGAGAAGAAGGTCACCGTCCTGTCTCGCGACGTGAAGGCGCTGCACTTCTCGCTGAGCCGCGTGCTGCCGGACCAGCTCAACCACCTGGTGACGCAGACGGAGGGCCGCTTCACCCACCCCGAGTTCAGCTCGTACCAGTTCAACGAGGAGAACATCTCCGAGAGCTTCTTCGAGGTGCGCCCGCTGGAGGGCGCCGGGCGCGGCAAGGCGCAGTACGCCGCCTTCGACCTGACGCCCTACCTCACGCCGGAGAACGCTCCGTCCTCGCGGCGCGGCCTGTTCTTCTTCAAGGTGCAGAGCTGGGACCCGGTCCACAAGCAACCCACGGGCAGGGAGGACGCCCGGCTGCTGCTGGTGACGGACCTGGGCCTCGTCGTGAAGGACAACGCGGACGGCTCGCATGACGTGTTCGTGCAGAGCCTCGGCGCCGGCCAGCCCGCGGAAGGCGTGACGGTGAGCGTGCTGGGGAAGAACGGCGTGCCGGTGGTGAGCGCCACCACGGACGCGGACGGCCACGTCGCCTTCCCGAAGCTGACGGACTTCGTCCGCGAGCGGACGCCCATCGTCTACCTGGCGCGCAAGGGCGAGGACTTCGCCTTCATCCCCGTCAACCGGTACGACCGGCAGCTCAACTTCAGCCGCTTCGACGTGGGCGGCGTGGAGAGCGGCTCCACGCCGGACCGGCTCTCCGCCTTCCTCTTCTCCGACCGCGGCCTCTACCGCCCGGGGGACACCTTCCACGTGGGAATGGTGGTGAAGGCGTCCGACTGGAGCCGCCCGCCCACCGGCGTGCCCCTGGAGGCGGCCGTCATCGACCCGCGCGGCCTGGAGGTGCACAAGAAGAAGATTTCCCTCTCCGCCGTCGGGCTGGAGGGCCTCCAGTACACGACGGAGGAGACGTCTCCCACGGGCAACTACCAGGTCCACCTGTACGTGGTGAAGGACGGCCACCGGAGCAGCCTGCTGGGCTCCACCACCGTGCGCGTGGAGGAGTTCCTGCCGGACCGGATGCGCATCACCACCCGCTTCAACGCCGAGCCTGGCGAGGGCTGGGTGTCCCCGGCGGGCCTCAAGGGCCAGGTGACGCTGAAGAACCTCTTCGGCATTCCCGCCGCGGACCGGCGCGTGTCCGCCGAGGTGTCCCTCAGCCCCGCGTACCCTCGCTTCGGCAAGCACCCCGGCTACATCTTCCATGACCCCCTGCGGGCCCCGCGCAGCTTCACCGAGCGCCTGGAGGAAACCACCACCAACGAGAACGGCGAGGTGGAGGTGGAGCTGGGGTTGGAGAAGTTCGAGAAGGCGACCTGGCGCGTGTCCTTCCTCGCGGAGGGCTACGAGGCGGAAGGCGGCCGGGGCGTCTCCTCCGAGGCGTCCCTGCTGGTGTCGCCGCTGCCGTACCTCGTGGGCTTCAAGCCGGACGGCGGCCTGTACTACCTGAGCCAGGGCTCCGCCCGCTCGGTGGACTTCATCGCCGTGGACCCGAAGCTGAAGAAGGTGGCGGTGCAGGGCCTGAAGGCGGAGCTGGTGGAGCGGCGCTGGGTGTCCGTGCTCACGCAGCAGTCCAACGGCACGTACCGCTACCAGTCCATCCGCCGCGACACCGTGCTGCGCACCCGGGACTTGCCCCTGGGCGAGGGCGGCTTCAAGTACGCGCTGTCCACCGAGCAGCCCGGTGACTTCGTGGTGGTGGTGAAGGACGCGGAGGGCACGGAACTCAGCCGCGTGGAGTACTCCGTGGCGGGCCACGCCAACCTCACGCGCGCGCTGGAGAAGAACGCGGAGCTGGAGGTGAAGCTCGCGCGGGCGGACTACGCGCCGGGCGACGACATCGAGCTGAGCATCAAGGCGCCGTACACCGGCGCGGGGCTCATCACCATCGAGCGGGACCGCGTCTACGCGTGGAAGTGGTTCAAGACGGACGCCACCAGCTCCGTGCAGACCCTCCGCCTGCCTCCGGGGCTGGAGGGCAACGGCTACGTCAACGTGACGTTCGTCCGCGCCATGGACTCGCAGGAAATCTTCATGAGCCCGCTGAGCTACGGCGTGGTGCCGTTCTCCGTGAGCCGGGACAGCCGCGCGCTGCAGGTGACGCTCACCAGCGCGGAGAAGGCCCGCCCCGGCGAGCCGTACCGCATCCGCTACCGCGGCAACCGCGCGGGCAGGGTGATGGTGTTCGCGGTGGACGAGGGCATCCTCCAGGTGGCCGGCTACCGCACGCCGGACCCGCTGGCGCACTTCTTCAAGAAGCGCGCGCTGGAGGTGCGCACCGGGCAGATTCTGGACCTGCTGCTGCCGGAGTTCTCCGTCTCCAAGGCGGTGTCCGCCATGGGCGGCGACGACGAGGGCGCGGCCGCCATCGGCAAGAATCTGAATCCCTTCAAGCGCAAGCGGGACAATCCGGTGGCGTACTGGTCCGGCATCGTCGACATCGACGAGAAGGAGAGGGAGCTCGTCTACCACGTGCCCGACTCCTTCAACGGCGAGCTGCGGGTGATGGCGGTCGCCGTGGGCACGGAGTCGGTGGGCGCCGCGAGCCGGTCCGCCGTCATCCGCGGCCCCTTCGTGATGACGCCGAGCGTGCCCACCTTCGTCGCGCCGGGGGACGAGTTCAACGTGGGCGTGGCGGTGGCCAACAGCCTGGACGGCTCCGGCAAGGGCGCGGAGGTGGTGCTGGAGCTGAAGACGTCCGAGCACCTGGAGGTGCTGGACGAGGTGAAGCGGCCGCTCAAGATTGACGAGGGCCGTGAGGCGAGCACCACCTACCGCGTGCGGGCGAAGACGGTGCTCGGCTCGGGGACGCTGGCCTTCACGGCGTCCCTGGGCAAGGAGCGCGTGAAGCAGTCGGTGGACCTCAGCGTGCGTCCGCCGGTGCCCTTCCTCACCTCCGTCGCGGGGGGCCACCTCAAGGACGGCAAGGCGGACCTCGCCGTGTCCCGGAAGATGTACGGGGCATACCGGACGCTGGAGGTGAGCGCGTCGCCGCTGCCGCTGGGCCTGGCGCGCGGCCTGTCCACGTACCTGGAGAAGTACCCCTACGGGTGCACGGAGCAGCTCGTCAGCCGTGCCTTCCCGGCGGTGGTGCTGAAGGGCCGGAAGGAGCTGCTGGGCCAGGGGCCGCAGGTGGCCGAGGAGTCCTTCGCCACCGCCCTCCAGACGCTGCGCACCCGGCAGAACGAGGAGGGCGCCTTCGGGTTGTGGGCGGCCAACTCGTACGCGCCCACGCTGCCGAGCATCTACGCGCTGCACTTCCTCACCGAGGCGAAGGAGCGCGGCTTCGTGGTGCCCCAGGACTTGCTGAACCGGGGCCTCACCTGGCTGGGCGTGCTGGCGGTCAACACGCCCTCCAACCTCACCCAGGCGCGCAACATCGCCTATGCGCAGTACGTGCTCACCCGCAACGGCAAGGTGTCCAGCAAGGCGGTGGCGTCGCTGCGGCTGTGGCTGGACACGAATGCGAAGGAGCAGTGGCCCGGGGATTTGACGGCCGCGTACCTCGCGTCCACGTACAAGCTGCTCAAGCAGGACAAGGAGGCGGAGGCCGCGCTGAAGGGCGTGCGCCTGGGCGCCCCGCAGCAGATGGACTACGCGGCGCTGTATGACGGGCTGGTCTACGACTCGCAGGTGCTCTTCCTGCTGTCGCGCCACTTCCCGGAGCGGCTCGAGGCCGTCACGGGCGACATGCTGGTGGCCATGGCCCGGCCCATCACCGAGGAGCGCTTCAACACGCTGTCCTCCGCCTACGCCATCCTCGGCCTGGACGCGTATGCCCAGGCGCTGGGCGCGCAGGGGATGCCGTCGCGCGGCGGCGCCGCCGTCCTGGAGAAGGTGGCCGACAAGCTCCGCCCGCTCACCCTGCCCGAGGGGCTCTTCCCCCGGGTGGCCTTCTCGGAGGAGGCCACCGCCGTCCGCGTGGAGGGCTCCACGGAGGCTCCGCTCTTCTTCCAGGTGACGCAGGCGGGCTACGACCTGGAGCTGCCCACGCAGCCCATCCTCCAGAAGCTGGAGGTGCAGCGCGAGCTGCGGGGGCTGGACGGCAAGGTCGTGACGGAGGTGCCGCTCGGTGGCGAGGTGGAGGTCCACCTCAAGCTGCGCTCGCTCGGAGACACCGTCTCGCACGTCGCCATCACCGACCTGCTGCCCGGCGGCTTCGAGGTGGTGATGGAGAAGCCCCAGGACGAAGGAGAAGGAGAAGGAGCAGGAGAAGGCGCGGAGGAGGGTGAGGGGGAGGAGGAGGAGCACTACTACCAGGAGCCCGAGCCCGTCGCGGGCGGCTGGGTGTCCCCGGTGGGCGCGGACCGCTCCTCGTTCTCGCCCGAGTACGTGGACATCCGCGAGGACCGGGTGGTGCTCTACGGCCGGGTGGGCTCCAGCGTCACCGAGTACATCTACCGCATCAAGGCCACCAACACCGGCCGCTTCGTGATGCCGCCGGCCTTCGCCGAGGGCATGTACGACCGCGGCGTGCGGGCGCGCTCGGTCGGCTCGAAGGTGGCGGTGCTCGCGCCGTGAGCCGGAAGGTGTTGCGCCGGGGGCTGTGGGCGGTGCTGGGGCTCGTGGTGCTGTACGCCGCGGTGCCCCGGCCGCCGCTGCGCGAGGGGCTGGGCTTCTCGCAGGCGGTGTTCGACCGCGAGGGCCGGCTCCTGCGGCTCACCCTGTCGCCGGACGAGAAGTACCGGCTCTGGGTGCCGCTGGAGCGCATCCCCCCGGCGCTCGTGGAGGCCACGCTGCTCCACGAGGACCAGCACTTCCGCCAGCACTTCGGCGTCAACCCCGTGGCGCTGGGCCGCGCCGTGTGGAGCACCTACCTCACGGGCGGGCGCCGCATGGGCGGCTCCACGCTCACCATGCAGCTCGCGCGCATCCGCTATGGCATCGAATCCCGCACTCCGCTGGGGAAGCTCCGGCAGATGCTGCGGGCGCTCCAGCTCGAGTGCACGTACGCCAAGGACGAAATCCTGGAGGCGTATCTCAACCTCGCGCCGTATGGCCGCAACGTGGAGGGCGTGGGCGCGGCCAGCCTCGTCTACTTCTCCCGGGGCGTGGAGCACCTCACCCTGGCCGAGGCGCTCACCCTGGCCGTCGTCCCGCAGAGCCCCGCGCGCAGGGACCCGGGCCGTGACGCGGGGGCCCTGACGGCGGCGAGGCTGCGCCTCTTCGACCGCTGGGTGGCGCTCCATCCGGAAGACGCCGAGCGCCGCTCCGTGCTGGCCCAGCCGCTTCCGGTGCGCGCGCCGGAGGACCTGCCCTTCCTCGCGCCGCACTTCGTGGGCCGCGCGCTGCGGGCGAGCCCGGCGGGCTCCAGCGTGAGGAGCACGCTGGACCTGTCCATGCAGAAGCTGCTGGAGCGGCACCTCCGGCAGTACGTGGAGCGGCGGCGCGAGGTGGGCATCCACAACGCGGCGGCCATGCTGGTGGACTGGCGCTCGCTGGAGGTGCGCGCGGCGGTGGGCTCGGCGGACTTCTTCGACGTGGCCATCGACGGGCAGGTGGACGGCACGCAGGCGAAGCGCTCTCCCGGGTCGGCGCTCAAGCCGTTCATCTACGGGCTCGGCTTCGACGAGGGGCTGCTCCACCCGCGCACCATGGTGAAGGACGCGTCCACCGGCTTCCGCGGGTATGACCCGGAGAACTTCGACGGTGAGTTCGTGGGGCCGCTGGCGGCGGAGGATGCGCTGGTGCGCAGCCGCAACATCCCCGCCGTGGCGCTGGCGAAGCAGCTCCGCGCGCCCGGGCTGTACGGCTTCCTCAAGCAGGCGGGCATCACCGGGCTGCGGAGCGAGGAGCACTACGGCCTGTCCCTGGCGTTGGGCTCCGCCGGAGTCTCCATGGTGGAGCTGGTGGAGCTGTACGCCATGCTGGCCAACGGCGGGGTGCTCCGGCCGCTGCGCCTGGGGACGGACGCGCCGCGCGACGAGGGCGTGCGCCTCTTGAGCGCCGAGGCCAGCTTCATGGTGCTGGAGGCGCTGGAGAAGGGGCCCCGGCCCTCGCAGTCCTTCCGGCCGGAGTGGACGCGGGACACGGTGCCGGTGGCGTGGAAGACGGGCACCTCCACGGGCTTCCGGGACGCGTGGAGCGTGGGCGTGGTGGGGCCGTACGTGGTGGCCGTGTGGGTGGGCAACTTCGACGGGCAGCCCAACCCGGCCTTCGTCGGGCAGACGGCCGCCGCGCCGCTGATGTTCGAGCTGGTGGACTCGGTGCGCTCGCGAGATGCCGACGTGCGCACCGTGCGCAGGGCCCCGCCGCCCGGACTCAGCCGCGTCCACGTGTGCGCGCTGTCCGGAGGACTTCCCGGGCCGCACTGCCACCGGAAGGCGAGCACGTGGTTCATCCCGGGGACCTCGCCCATCCGCGCGTGTGACGTGCACCGCGAGGTCCTGGTGGACACGCGCACGGGGCTGCGGGCCTGCGTGCCAGGGCCCTTCACCCGCGCGGAGGTGTTCGAGTTCTGGCCGTCGGACCTGCTGCGCCTGTTCCAGAAGGCGGGCCTGCCGCGGCGCGTGCCGCCGCGGGAGGACTCGAGCTGTGATTTGGAGCAGGGCGCGAGCGAGGGCATTCCTCCTCAAATCACGACGCCGGAGGAGGGCGTGGACTACAACCTGCGGGTTTCCTCCTCCGCGCCCCAGACGGTGCCGCTGGCGGTGGTGACGGACGCGGACGTGCGCCGCGTGTTCTGGTTCGTGGACGAGCAGCTCGTGGGCACCGCGCCGCGCGGCGAGCCGCTGCACTGGGCGGCCCGGCCGGGGACGTACGTCGTGCGCGCGGTGGATGACCGCGGCCGCTCGGATGTGCGCACCCTGCGCGTGCGCCTGGTGCGCTGAGCCGCCGGGCGCTCACCCCCGCCGCTGGATGCGCGTGCGCGCAGGCGGGAGTGGTGGGTTCCCGACAGTGTGCCCGGAAGTCACCGCCTGGCCCGGGCCGGGTTATCCTGGCCTGACGAGGAGCGGCCATGGCGAACGGACAGAGACGGGGCGGCGGCCCGAGCCGGCACGAGGAGACGCGTGTCGCGCTGGAGGAGGACCCGGACGCGACGCGCGACATCCCGCTCCTCACCCGGCCCGAGGAGACGCGCATGGCCCCGCTGGAGACGGGCGCCAATGAGACGCGCATGGGGCCGGTGGAGGACCGGCCCGTCCGTGGCGGCAAGGCGCGCGGGGGCGCGGCACCGGGCCGGGGGGCTCGTGATGAGGAGCTGCCCCCGCTGGATGTTCCCACGGACATCCGGACCGAGAAGCCCCCGGTGGTGGCCCGTGGGGGCAAGGAGAAGGCGTCGGGCTGGCTCGCGAAGGGTGGCGGCGAGAAGCGCGCGAGCCCTCCGCCGGCGCAGGTGGGCGTGGTGCGGCTGAGTCCGCTGGAGCCCGCGAAGGGCAAGATGCCGGCGGAGGACGAGCCCCCCGCGCTGCGGACGATGTTCGCGAATCACTCCGCGCTGCTCGCGGAGCAGCTCCGGGGCGCGATGTCCTCCAAGATGTACGGCCGGGGACCGCACCGCGTGCTGCGCATCGACGAGCCGGAAGGGCCGAGCACCGCGGGAGGGAAGCTGGCCCGGCAGGCGATTTCGCTCGTGCCCCGGAAGGGCAACTCGCCGTCGCTGATTTGCGGCTGGGTGGACGTGTCGAAGCGCGAGGCGCAGCTCCGCAACTTCGAGGCGGTGGCGAAGCGCTACGAGTCCCAC
Source organism: Myxococcus sp. RHSTA-1-4 (assembly GCF_020037125.1). Lineage (GTDB taxonomy): Bacteria > Myxococcota > Myxococcia > Myxococcales > Myxococcaceae > Myxococcus. The sequence goes on along the minus strand of NZ_JAIQDG010000012.1, from coordinate 138,909 downwards.
CACGGCGTGCCCCTGGAGATGCAGGCGGAGGAGTACGAGCGCTTCCTGCGGGACGTGGAGGAGGTGCTCGTCCAGGCCGTCATCAAGGTGCGCATCATCGTCCCGGAGGAAGGCGCGGGAGCGGTGCGCGTCGTGGCTCCCGTCACGGCACGACGGAAGGGTGTCCCGGTGCTGCTGGCGGTGAGCCTGACCGTGCTGGCGTTCTTCCTGGGCGTGTACGTGGGGCGGATGCCGGGCTGAGCCCCGGCCGGCGGACGCGCGCGGAAACCCGGGCCGCGCCCCGCGACGGAACCGTGTGCACGGGGGCGGCGGTTGATTGCGTCAGCCGTGTTTCACGGCGTGGGCTGGGCGACGCCCGGCGTGCCCTCGGCGGGCTGGCCCTCGGCGGCAGCGGCGGCGGCGGCGGCAGCCTCGGCGGCGGCCTTCTCCGCGGCGGCCTTCTCCGCGGCCACGCGCGCGGCCTCGGCCTCGGCGCGCTTCTTCGCCTCGGCCTCCGCCGCGACCTTCATGCTGGCCAGGCCCTTCTCGAAGTCCTTGCCGACCATCGCGTCCATGTCCATGAACAGGTCGAACGCCTTGCTCATGAAGTTGTTGGTGCCGCTCATGGCCCACGTCACCTCGGTGCCGCCCTCGACGGGCTTGAACGCGAAGGTGGTGGTGTTCGTGGACTCGAAGGGCTTGATGAACTCCAGCTTGATTCGGACGAGCTCGTTGACCTTGCTCTCCTCGATGGTCATCCGGCCCTCGCCCACGTCGTCGTTGCCGGCCCAGGCGTACACCGCGCCCGTGCCCGACTCCGCGCCGGAGTGCGTGGTCTTCTGATTCGGGTCCAGCTTGTCCCACGGCGACCACTCGTTCCACCGGTGGAAGTCGTTCACCAGCGCGAAGGCCACGTCCGGCGTCACCGGCAGGATGGCGGTGCGCTGCAGCTTGAAGTCAGCGGGACGGGTGGCGATGACGGCGACGAGCACCAGGATGGCGGCCGCGAGGCCGCCGAGGATCTTCTTGAGCATGGGGTGTGTCCTCTGGACAGGGGGCCCTGTGGGGGAGCGGGCCCGGGCGCGTCTTAGAGCGCTCGGGCAACCCGACGCAAGGCGCACCCCGGCACCGGCGGGACTCTCCACGTCGGGTCCTCCCTGCCGGCGGCCACGTTGCACGTCAAAGGACCGCGGGCCGGATGCGCCCCGTCAGCACTCCGGCAGGCCGACGCTCAGGTTGGCCACTTCCAGCACGTTGACGGCGAGCCCGCCGCGCGCGGTCTCCTTGTACTTGTCCTTCATGTCGCGGCCGGTGTCGCGCATGGTCTTGATGACCTTGTCCAGGCTGACGAAGTGGCGACCGTCTCCGGACAGCGCCATGCGCGCGGCGTTGATGGCCTTCACGGACGCCATGGCATTGCGCTCGATGCAGGGCACCTGCACGAGCCCGCCAATGGGGTCACAGGTGAGCCCCAGGTTGTGCTCCATGGCGATTTCCGCCGCGTTCTCCACCTGGAGCGGCGTGCCGCCCAGCACCTCGGTGAGCGCACCGGCCGCCATGGAGCATGCGCTGCCCACCTCGCCCTGGCAGCCCACCTCGGCGCCGCTGATGGACGCGTTCTCCTTGTAGAGCACGCCGATGGCGCCGGCCGTGAGGAGGAAGCGCACCACGCCGTCGTCGTTCGCCCCCGGCACGAAGCGCCAGTAGTAGTGCAGCACCGCGGGGATGATGCCCGCCGCGCCGTTGGTGGGCGCGGTGACGACGCGGCCACCCGCCGCGTTCTCCTCGTTGACGGCGAGCGCGTACAGGTTCACCCAGTCCAGCACCGTGAGCGGGTTGGTGAGCCCGGCCTCGGGACGGCTGAGCAGCCGCTGGTACAGGGCGGCGGCGCGCCGCTCCACCCTGAGGCCACCGGGGAGGATGCCTCCGCTGGTGCAGCCCCGGCGCACGCAGGACTGCATGACATCCCAGATGCGCAGCAGTCCGGTGCGAAGCTCCTCCTCGCTCCGCCACGCCTTCTCGTTCGCCAGCATGATGGAGCTGATGGACGCGCGCTGGCGGTCGCAGTGCTCCAGGAGCTCGGCGGCGGAGTGGAAGGGGAAGGGCAGCGGCGTGCCGTCCTGGCGCAGCGGGTCCTGCCCCTGCACCGCCGACTCGTCCACCACGAAGCCTCCGCCCACGGAGTAGTAGACGCGGGCGTCCAGCTCCGTGCCGTCCGCGTCGAAGGCGGAGAAGCGCATGCCGTTGGGGTGGTAGGGCAGCGCGCGGCGGCGGTGCATCACCAGGTGCTCGCCGTCGCGGAACGTCACCTCGCGCTGGCCCAGCACCGGCACGCGGCCCTCGGTGCGCCAGCGGGCAATCACCGCGGGAATGGACTCCACGTCCACGCCCTCGGGCGTCTCACCGCGCAGGCCGAGCAGCACCGCCTTGTCGCTGCCGTGGCCCTTGCCGGTGGCGCCCAGCGAGCCGAACAGCTCCACCTTCAGCTTGCAGAGCCGCTCCAGCTTGCCGGCCTCCGCCAGTCGAAGGACGAACGCGCGCGCGGCACGCATGGGCCCGACGGTGTGAGAGCTGGAGGGCCCGATGCCAATCTTGAAGAGGTCGAAGACGCTGACGGCCATGGGGGCGGAACATGCCACGTTCCGTATTCCCTCCCAGCGCCCGCGAGCGAAACGCGTGTCGCCGTCCGGACGGGCGCCGCTCATTGGAAGGCCAACGTCATCGCCGGGACGCGCTCGTGACGTAGACGCACTGCGTTGGCGCGGTTGCGTCATGTGGCCTGTGCTGACAGGCCGGGGCGCGGCGGCGCTCAGTCCGTTGCGCCAGAGGCCAGGAGGACCATCCGCCTGGGATTCAACTTGTCAGGCAGACTGACTTTGGGACTGACCGCGGGTTGGGATTCGGCGGGGAAGGGTGTTGATATGACATTCATCCGGGCCGATGCTGCGGCCCATGCTCGACATTTCACGAAAAGTGCTCACCCGCGTCCGGCGTGGCCTCTATGCGGCGTTGGCGGACATTCCCACGTCCGCGCACGGCGTCACCAACAGTGCCGTGCCCGCCCAGGCCTCCACGCCCCAGGCCTCCGAGCCCCAGAACGCGAAGGCCCTCTGGACCGAAGCCCTGCCCACCGAGATTGCCTTCTGGGACAACTGGTTCAAGACCCATGGAGGCGAGTGGCCCGAGGACTACAAGGTCCGCATGGACCCGGACACCCCGCTCCAGAGCTTCGTGGAGGCCTACCTCCCGCCTGGGGGAGAGGACATCATCGAGATTCTCGACGTGGGCGCCGGGCCGGTGACGAAGCTGGGCAAGCGCTCCGCCAACCGGAAGATTCGCATCACGGCGGTGGACCCGCTCGCGGATGCGTACGACCGCGTCATGGCGAAGTACGGAGTCACTCCTCCGGTCCGCACCACGTGGTGCCACGGTGAAATCCTGACGACGCGGTTCGCCCCGGAGACGTTCGACCTGGTGTGGGCCCAGAACTCGCTCGACCACAGCTATGAGCCGGTGCGCATCATCGAGCAGGCGCTGACGTTGACGAAGACGGGCGGCTACCTGGTGCTCGCGCACGCGCGGAACGAGGCCGTCAACGAGAACTACCAGGGCCTGCACCAGTGGAACTTCGACGGCGAGGACGGTGACTTCATCATCTGGAACCGCCAGAGCCGGGTGAACGTCTCGAAGCTGCTCCAGGCGCGAGCGGAGATTCGCGCCCGGGTGGATGCCACGTTCATTGAGGTCAGCTTCCGGAAGACGGTCCGCGGGTAGCCCCCGCGGGGAGAGAGGTGCTCAGCCGGCGGCGGGCCGCACGCCCACCACCGGCTCCGGCGCGGACGTCATGGCGTGGGGCCGGACGAAGAGCAGGCGCAGGCCGTTGGCGACGACGAGGAGCGTGCTGCCCTCGTGGAGCACCACGGCGTGGCTGATCTGCGTGAGGCCGAAGATGGCGGCGATGATGAGGATGCCGCTGATGCCCAGCGAGATGACCAGGTTCTGCTGCATCACCGCCGTGGCCTGGCGCGCCAGCCCCAGCGCGAAGGGCAGCCGGGACAGGTCGTCGCTCATCAGCACCACGTCCGCCGTCTCCAGCGCCGCGTCCGAGCCCGCCCCGCCCATGGCCACGCCCACCGCCGCCGCGGCGAGCGCGGGCGCGTCATTCACGCCGTCGCCCACCATGGCCACCGAGCCCTGACGGCCCAGCTCCCGCACCGCCGTCACCTTGTCGGCCGGCATCAGCGGCGCCCGCGCCTCGTCCAGGCCTACCTGCGCGGCGATGGACTTCGCCACCCGCGCGTTGTCGCCGGAGAGCATCACCGTGCGCCCGATGCCGGACTCCTTGAGTGTGTGCACCACGTGCCGCGCCCCCGGCCGCAGCGTGTCCGCCACGCCCAGCACCCCGAGGAAGCGCTCCGCCTTGCGCACCACCATCGTCGTCTGGCCCGCCTCCTCCAGCCTGTCCACCTGGGCGGCAATCTCCGCCGGCACCGCCTGCCCCTCGAAGAGGGCGAGGCTGCCCACGTCCACCCGCGCGTCACCCACCTTCGCGCGGATGCCCTTGCCGTGGATGGCCTCCAAATCGCTCCCCGCCGGGGCCTGGATGCCGGCCTCGGCCGCCGCCTCCACCACCGCCTTCGCCAGCGGGTGCGCGGAGAGGGACTCCACCGACGCGGCCGTGCCGAGCAGCTCCTCGCGCGATACGCCCTCCGCCGGAGCGGTGGCGAGCAGCTTCGGCCGGCCCACCGTCAGGGTGCCCGTCTTGTCGAAGGCGATGGCGTTCACCTTCGCCAGCAGCTCCAGGTAGATGCCGCCCTTCACCAGCACGCCGCCCCGCGCCGCCGCCGCCACGGCGGACAGCACCGCCGACGGCGTGGAGATGGCCAGCGCGCACGGCGAGGCCGCCACCAGCAGCGCCACCGCGCGGAGGATGGCTTCCTTCACCGGCGTGCCCAGCAGAATCAGCACCACCGGGAACACCACCGCGCCAATCATCACCAGCGGCGCCACGATGCGCTCCAGCCGCTGCGCGAAGCGCTGGTTGGGGCCCTTCTGCGCCTCCGCCTCCGCCACCATGTCCACCACGCGCGCCAGCACCGACTCCGAGGAGAGGCGGGTGACCTCCACCTCCAGCATGCCCTCGCAGTTGATGGTGCCGGAGAACACCTCGTCCCCCGGCTTCTTGGCGACGGGGATGGACTCGCCCGTAATCGCCGCCTGCTCCAGCGAGCTCTTTCCCTCTCGGATGATTCCGTCCAGCGCGACGCGGTCGCCGGGGCGCACGACGATGCGCTCGCCGCGCTGCACCTCGCCCACCGGCACCTCCACCACGTCACCCCCGCGGCGCACGCGCGCCACCTCGGGGCGGAGCGCGCCGAGCGACTCGATGGAGCGCCGCGCGCGGTCCATGGCCCGGTGCTCCAGCGCGTGGCCCGCGCCGAAGAGGAAGAGGAGGAAGGCGCCCTCGAACCAGGCGCCCAGCACCGCCGCGCCCAGGGCCGCCACCACCATCATCGTCTCGATGTCGATGCGCAGCTGGAAGAGCGACTTCACCGAGCCGCGGATGGCGAAGAAGCCGCCGGTCGCCATGGACAGCGCCCAGACGAGCGTGGGCACCAGCGGGGACACCTGGAAGTAGCGCTCCAGCAGCCAGCCCCCGAGGAGCAGCACGCCGGAGACCCCCACCAGCGGCATCTCCAACAGGGGCGCCAGGCCTCCCCCGTGCGCGTGGTGCGAGCAGGCGTGCCCGTGCGAGGGCACCTCCAGCGCGTATCCGAGCGCCTTCGCCTTCGCCTCCACGTCCTTCAACGTGACTTCCTCACTGTCGTACTCCACGACGAGGCGCTCGCTGGCGTACGCCACGCTCGCGGAGAGGACACCCTTCAGCTTCCCGAGTCCGGTCTCGATGGTGGAGGCCGCGTCCGCGGACTCCATGCCGCGCACGAACCACGTCTGGTGCTTGTAGCGCGCGGAGACTTCGGCCCCGGTGCGCTGCGCGGCGGTGAGGAGCTGCGTCGCGCTCACCAGCTCCGGCTTGTAGTGGATGCAGACCTCCGCGTAGCCCTGGTCTCTCCGGAGGTGGACGTCGGTGACGCCCCGGTGGGCCTCCAGCGCGGCCTCCAGCTTCTGGAAGCGGCCCACGTCGTCCGTCTCGCCCGGCAGCGCGCCCTCCAGGTCGAGCTGGAGCGCCGCGCCCCCGCCCTCCGCGGGCCGGTTCCCGGGAGGACGGATGCGCTTCGGCTTCGGGTGATGGTGACCATGGTCATGGCTGCACCCGGGGCCGTGCTCATGGTCGTGGTCATGGTCATGACCGTGGTCGTGGTTGCAGCCAGGGCCATGCACATGCTTCTCGCCGTGCGCGTGGTCATGACCGTGGTCGTGGTCATGGTCGTGGTTGCAGCCCGGACCGTGGACGTGCTTCTCCGCCTTCGCGGGGCCGATGATTTTCAGCTCCTTGAAGGACAGCTTCCCCACGGGCTTCACCGCCGCCAGGGAGGGGCCGTGGTCGTGCTTGCACCCCGGCCCGTGGACGTGAGGCTCGCCATGCCCGTGCGCATGAGCGGCGTCATGGTCATGCGCGTGGTCATGCTCGCAGCCCGGCCCATGGACATGGCCGGACTGCGCACCGCTCTTCTTCTGCTCGGACATGGCGTCGTGATTCCTGGTGCTAGTGGCGGTGGCCGCCGTGCTTGCGGGAGGGAGCGGGGGCGGGGGCGCTCACCGGTGCGGGCTGGGGCTCCTCTTCCTCGTGGTGGTCCTCGTCCTCGTGCTCCTCGGGGATGGGCTGGGTGAACTTCTGACCCGCCACCTCCAGGGTGAAGGCCTTGCACGTCTCGGGGACCTCGAACTCGAGCACCGCGGGCAGCCGGCCCTCGTACGACTTCAGGACCTTGCCCTGCTCGTCGTAAATGGTGCCGCCCGCCGCGACGGTCATCGTCTCGTCCACCAGCACCGCCACCAGCTCCGCCATCTCCTCCATGCGGTGGGAGATGCGGTGGCACCACAGGTGGCCCACGCCCGGGTACGTCTCGTGGGAGATTTCCTCCATCTGCTCTTCATCCACCTGGTCGCCCACGCCGACGAACACGAAGTTCATCCGCGGCAGGCGGCCGGCGGCGATCTCCTTCGCCACCTGGGTGGCGTAGGCCCGCACGTCGTTGCCGTCCGAGAGCTGCGAGTCGGTGATGATGACCGCCAGCCCCCGGCGCGCGCCCGTCTGCACCTGCTGCTTCATGTGGGCCACGAAGTCCCGCAGCACCGGGAGCATCACCGTGGCCTTGCCGTAGAAGCGCGGCCCCGGGAAGCGGAAGTCCTTCGCCTGCAAGGCGGTGAGGTCCCCCACGTGCTCCAGCTGGCTGCCGTCTCCCGTGGCCCAGTACGCAACGCGCACCACGCCGTCGCGGTCCTTGGATGCGAGGTACTCCAGCATCCACCGCATCTCCGGCTCGACCTGGTTCTTCACGGGCGCCAGCTTCGCCAGCACGCCGCGAGGCCCGTACTCGTCCTCCATGCTCGCCGAGCCGTCCATGTAGAGGGCCACGTCCAGCCCCTCCACCGTCGGGTCGTGCAGCAGCGTGGCGACGACCTTGTTCCCCATCCGGTGCACGTCCGAGAACGGCCGGACGATGACTTCGTGGCCGGCCATCAGTGGTGGTCCTCGTCCTCGTCGTGGTGGTCCTCGTCCGGCAGCGGCTGGGTGTAGCGCTGGCCGTTCACCTCCAGGGTGAAGCTCTCCGCGCCCTCGGGCACGTCGAACTCCAGCACCGCCGGGAGGCGGCCCTCATAGGTCTTCAGGACCTTGCCCTTGTCGTCGTAGATGGTGCCGCCGGCGGCGACCGTCATGTTCTCGTCGACGAGCACGGCCACCAGCTCCGCCACCTGGGTGATTTCCTTGGCGATGCGGTGGCACCACAGGTGGCCCACGCCCGGGTACTCGGTGTGGGCAATCTTCTCGAGCTGCTCCTCGTCGATGCCGTCACCCACGCCCACCAGCACGAAGTTCAGGCGCGGCAGCTTTCCGGAGGCGATCTCCTTCGCGACCTGCTCGGAGAACTTCTCCACCTCATCCGCGTCGTGGAGCTGGCCGTCGGTGACGATGACCGCGCAGCCGCGGCGGGCGCCCTGCGGCACCTGCTCCTTGAGGTAGCGCACGTAGTCCTTCAGCGCGGGGGCCAGGTACGTGTGGTTCCCGAGCTTCTTCGCGCCGGGGAACTTGTACTGCTTCACGTCCACGCCCTTCAGCTCGCCCACCACCTCCACCTCGCGGCCGGAGTTGCCGCAGGCCCAGTAGGCCACGCGGAGCTGGCCGTTGCGGTCCTTGGTGGCCAGGTACTCGAGCATCCACTGCACCTGGGGCTCCACCTGGTTGGCGGGGTCCTTCAGCGGCGCGCCGCGAATCCACTCCAGGAAGGTGCGCTGGGGCCGCTCATACTTGTACTCGTCCTGCATGCTGCCCGACGCGTCCATGTAGATGGCGACGTCCAGGCCCTCGACGGTGGGGTCGTGCAGCAGCACCGCGCGCACCTTCCCCTCCTCCACGTGGAGGTCCGAAAACGGCTCTACCGGCTTCTCGTGTCCCATGGTGTCGTTGTTCCCCCTGCGATTGGGGGGCGACGGTATCGCCCCGCGGGCAGGAGCCGCAACGGCCCACCCTCAGTCCTCGAAGTCGCTCATCCAATCCGGCTTCTTCGCGGGGGACGCCGTGTTCGTGGAGGGCTTTGACGCGGGTTCACCGCGAGTGGCGCCGAAGTCCGCCATCCAGTCCGGCGTGCCGGACTTCTTCGCGGGCGCGGGAGGCGGAGTGAAGGCCGGCTTCGCCCGCGTGAGCTTCGGCTTCGCGCCGCCCGGGTGTGACGCGGCGTGCGCGTTGAGGAAGTCCTGCATCCACTCGTCCGGGCGCGGCGGCTTCGGTGGCGCGCGAGGGGGCAGGGGACGCGGCGCCACGGCCGCGGCGGCCACGGGAATGGCCATGGAGCCGACGGGCACGGGCGCGCTGCCTCCGGGACGGACGAGCGCGCGGAGCACCCGCTCCGATTCCCCGGGCCAGCCGGGGAGGGCGGCGAGCGCGGCGCGGGCCACCTCGAGGAAGCCGGGGGCGCCGGCCTCGGTGGGCACCTTCACCTTCTCCGCGCGCAGCCACTCCGCCATGCGGGTGAGGAGGCCCGGGTGGTTGCGCCGGAGGATGGCCACGTCGCCCTTCACCTCATAGCCGCGCAGCTCCAGGTCCGCGATGGCCATGGCGCGGCTGGGGACGGGCAGCTCCATTCGCGCCAGCGGCTCCGGGCCGCCATGCGCGCGGGCGTCCTCCTGGAGCTGCGTGAGCACGTCATGGAGGATGCGCGCCACCATGGGGCCGTTGGAGGCGTTGCCCACCTGCAGCTCGGGTGGCACCGCGGGCCAGGCGAGCACCAGGCCCCGGCCCTCGGCGAGGCGCTCGGGGCGGTCCCCTGGAAGCAGCGCGTGGTAGCCGCGCGGCGCGGAGGGGCTCTCCGGCGTCTGCACGTAGTGGAAGGCCTCCGCCGCGCCGTGCACCAGCCCGGCCAGCACGTCCCCGCGCGTCACCGTGAGCTGCCCCGGCACGCGTGTGGGCGCATCACCCGGCCACGGGCCCGACAGGTGGCCATAGAGGTACACCGGGTCGTTGAAGCCCTCCGCGTCGGAGGGGTGCTCCACCAGTTCCACGGCGAAGAAGTACAGCTCCTCCGCGGCGATGCGCCGGGGCGTGCGGCCGGAGGCGACCTCGTGGTGCGTGAGCTGCGCCTTCGCCTCGGCGGGGAGCGGGTCTCTCGCGCTGGCGGGCACCACGTGGACGTTGCCCACCGCGTCGATGCCGACAATCCACTCCTGCTCCAGGAGGTGTCTGGCCTCGAAGCGGAACGCATCCACCACGTGCGCTATCGCGGAGGCGTCCGACTGGACGGGCTCGGCCGCGCTGGCGGCATGGGGGACGAAGTAGCGGGGATGGCTCACGGCGGAAGGGGAAGGCTCGCGCAACCGCGCCACTCAATCAAGGCCGGCCCGCCGGCTTCCCGCCCGGACCTCGAGCCGGGGACACTGAAACGGCCACGGGCCGGGAGGAGCGTCGTGGAGACGTTCCGCCCGGCCCGCGGGGCCGGCGCCGTGAGGCGCGTGGCTACTGGTCGTCGCAGGGCGTGCCCAGGCGGGCGCCCTCGTACACACCCAGGTCGTTGTAGATGAGCGGCAGGTTCTCGTGGACGGGCACCTGGCGCAGCTCGAAGGACTTCTTGGTGTTCTCGATCCACATGGAGGACTTCTCCTGGTCGAGCACCAGCCGGAGCTCGCCCTTCTTCGTGGAGAAGATTTCGCCCTCGGAGTCCGAGACGACGTTGGTCATCTTCTGCTGCTTCAGGGTGCCGCGCTGGCCGATGAAGACGCGGTAGCTCTTCTGGTCGGCCTCGTGGAAGCCGCGGTCCACGAAGTAGTAGTTGCCCTTGGTGTCACGCAGCAGCGCGTGGGGCGCGTACTTCTGCGGGTTGGGCTGGTACGTGGCCTTGCGCAGCAGGTCCGCGGCCTCCGCGCCGTCCATCAGGGTGAGGGGAATCTTCTTCTCGCCGCAGCGCAGGGCGCAGCTCTTCTCCTTCGCGTCCAGCTCCACCTCCGACATCACGCGGTAGTCCATGCCGCGGAAGTTGGGGTTGGCGGACTTGTTGAAGAAGCGCGGCTCCAGGAAGGAGTTCGACGGCGCATAGTGGCCCGGGCTGGCCACCAGGACGAAGGTCTTCCCGTCGCCGTAGTACATGCGCGGGCGGTTCTCGTCGTCCTCCGGCGCCAGCACCACGTAGTGCCCCTTGCCGTCGGTGCACACGGAGGTGGCTTCCATCAGCATCTTCTGGCCGAGGTTCTCCTCCTTGCCCCAAGGCGGCTGGACGGGGTCGGCGGCCAGGGAGGCACCGCACGCGAGGGACATCGCGACCGCTGCGAATCGCTTGAAGTTCATCTGGGAGGGCTCCGGCTACAGGTTCGTCTTGAGGAACCGGGTGGCGTGTTGGTCCTGGTTGCTGGCGTCCTTGTGGGTCGTCCAGATGACGCGGTCCGCCTCGAGCTTCGGCTCCAGGGCGTTGCCGAAGCGGCAGCTGACCTGCTTCACCTTCTCGCGCACGGTCTGCTTCGCGATGTTGGAGACGGTGCACAGCTGCTTCATCGCGGTGAGCGGGGCGTCACAGTAGCTGGAGATGCTCAGCTCCTTGAGGTGGTCGTCGGTGACGCTGCTCCAGTCGATGGCCGCCGACACCGAGGTGCCGCACGCGCTGTTCATCTCGTGGAGCGTGTCGGCGTAGTCCTTGTCGTGGCGCGCGGCCTCGCCCTTGCGGTCGAAGGCCATCAGCTTCGCCAGCGTGCCGTCCTTCTGGAGCTTCTGGTACTGCGAGTAGACCTCCTCCGGCTTGAGGGACTGGGTCTTCTTCTCGTCGTAGGTGAGGCGGATGGCCTGCTGGCGGCCGGGCACGTACATCTCGTAGCGCTGGTCGCGCACGTGCAGGGCCGTGTAGTCCCGGCCGTGCCACTGCGTCTTGTAGTTGAGCTGCACGGTGCTGCTGGTGCTCCAGTCGTTCAGCTCGTAGGGGAAGACCTTCCCGTCGAACTCGGAGCCCGTGCCGCGCACGCGGATGAGGAACTTCTTGTCGGACCGGGGCGCAAGGGGGACGACCGCGACTTCCTCGCCCTCGGTACCGGAGTACACCTTGCCCGCCTCCACGGGGGCAGCCGCCAGGCTGGGTGCGGCCCCCAGCGCGACCGCCGCGACAATCACTGCGACCATGGTTCTCAAGCGAATCACCTCGTGCTGCGGAGAGGGCCCCCCTTCGCGAAAGGCCCGTGTGTCAGAGTTCGGTGCCGTACCGCTTGCAGAACTTGCGGACCCGGGGCTTGTCCGAGGCGGCGACCTTGGGCCATTGGGCATTGATATTGCTCAGGTCGTTCTGCTTGCAGTAGGCGCGGGTGAGCAGCGAGTACGACGCCTTGGCCACGAAGCCCGTGCGCTGGCTGCTCTGTGCGAGAGCGATGGCCTTGACGGCATCGCCAGCGGCCAGGGCGCGCTCGCCCTCGGCCAGCAGCTCCCGCACCCGCTCGGGCATTTCCTCGGACTGCTCCGGGCGCGCCGTTGGGCGGGTGGTGGTGGCCGGCTTGTCCGGCGTGGTGGTGGCCACCGTGGGAGTGTTGGAAGGGCCCGGCTCCGGCGTGCCCACGTCGGGCGGAGGCTGCTGCACGGCAGTCGTCGGGGTGCCGCTGCCGGAGTTTGTTGGGGGCTGATTCACCAGGGCCGTCGGGGTGCCGTTGCCGGAGTTGGCCGGGGGCCGCTGCACCGCCGTCGTCTGGGGGCCGCTCACCGGCGTCGTGGACGGAGTCCCGGGGCGGCTCATCAGCCAGACCACGCCACCACCGGCGACGAAGAGCGCCACGGCCGCGGCGGTGACCAGCGGGCCACGGCTCCTGGTGGGCGCGGGCTGCATGGCCTGCGCGGGAGCCACGGCGATGGGCTGCGCGGGGACCCCGGCCACGGACTGCGCGGCGTGCATGGGCTGGCCCGGGGCCACGCCCTGGACGGACGCGGGGCCCTGCTGGGGCACGGACTGCACCGGGGGCGTCACCGCGGTGATGGGCTGGGGCGGGCGCTCCGGCGGAGGGACGGGGACCTGCTTGGAGATGAGCGTGGGCTCCAGGGCCGGCGGGTCCATCAGCGGCGCGCCCATGCGACCCGTGCCGCCCCCCGCGAAGGGCTCGGGCTGCACCATGCCCATGCGGCCCGTGCCGCCCCCCGCGAAGGGCTCGGGCTGCACCATGCCCATGCGGCCCGTATCCGGGACGGCGGCCTTGCCGCTGCCCGGTGCAATCGTGGCGTCGAAGCCTTCCTCGCCCGCGTTGTCCGAGGGCAGCGCGATGCCCGAGACGGGCCGGGCGCTCGGAGTGGGATGGGGCGCCGCAGGGCGGGGAAGCGGCTGCGCTCCCGGCTGCGGAGAGAGCGTGTGCAGCGGGCTGCCCGTCAGCGCCTCCACGAAGGAGGCCACGTCCGGGAAGCGGTCATCCGGGCGCTTGGACAGCGCACGCTCCACCGCGGCGAGGGTGTGCGCCGGGGCCTCCGGGCAGAGCGGGGCCAGCGGATCGGCCGGCTCGTACACGACGCGGAAGATCATCTGCGCCAGGGTGCCCGCGCCGAAGACGGGCTTGCCGGACAGCATCTCGTAGACGATGCACCCGAGCGCGAAGATGTCCGTCCGCGCGTCGATTTCCCGGTTCTTGCCCATCGCCTGCTCGGGCGACATGTACTGCGGCGTGCCGATGATGGTGGCTTCCTGCGTCTGCAAGGTCTCCGAGCTGAGGACCTTGGAGATGCCGAAGTCGAGCAGCTTCACGCGCTGAGCCACCACCCCGCCGGAGTCGGTGGGCACCAGGAACACGTTGGCCGGCTTGAGGTCCCGGTGGACGATGCCCGCCCCGTGCGCCGCCTGGAGCGCCGAGCCCATCTGCCGCGTGTAGGAGAACACCTCGTCCAGCGGCAGCCGCCCCCGCTCCAGCCGGGACTGGAGGCTCTCGCCGCGCAGGAACTCCAGCACCAGGAACGGAGTGCCGTCCTCCAGGGTGTCGTAGTCGAGCACCTCGACGATGTTGGGGTGCCCCAGCCGGGAGGCGATCTCCGCCTCGCGGCGGAAGCGGGTGAATATCTCCTGCGTCACCTGGTCCCCACCCCGGAGGACCTTGACCGCCACCTGCTTGCCGGGAAGGCGCAGGTGCTGGGCCAGGTACACCGCGCCCATGCCTCCCCGCCCCAGCACGGAGACAATCTTGTAGGTGTTGCGCAAGACGGTGTCGGTACGGAGGTCACCGTCGGAGGGTCGAGTCATTGGGTCGGAGCTCGTGGGTGTCGCGGCTGCCTGGTTGTCCCCATTCCATCCTCCCACCCCACCTGCAAGCAACCCTCCTGATGTCGTACGGCACCCAGTCCGGGGGCTTCAGGAGGGGAACACGCAGGTCTGACAGGCGTCCAACCCCCTATTTCCCGGCACGGGGCGCTGGCCGGCACCGGGCGGGGCGCCAGCCGGGACCGGGAAGTGCTGGAGGGTTTCCTCCATCCTGCTATGGAGGCGGCGTATGCCGACGGAGAAATCCCAGGACACGCTCGAGGTGCGCGTCCGCCGCATCCACCGCCGTGATTTGAACCGGACCTGGGAGTTCCTGAAGCTCGTCTTCCGCGACGTCAATCGCGAGACGGTGGAGTACCAGCGTCCCCGCTCCAAGCGGCGCTTCATGGAGGTCTACACCTCCGATTGGATAGAGCAGCTCCTCTACGAGGTGGACGGGGAAATCGTCGGCTATTCCGAGTGCGCCTTCGAGGCCACCGGCGACGACAACTGGGTCAACCCGCGCTGGTTCGAGAAGCGGGGCATGCGGCCCCTCTTCGTGGAGGAGCTGGCCGTGCACCCCGACTACCAGGGGCGCGGGGTGGGCAGCTTCATGATGGATCAGCTCCAGCACCTGGCTCGCACCCGGGGCTGCACGCACCTGGTGCTGGAGGTGGCGGAGAACAACGAGGCCGCCCTGGCGTGGTACCGGGCGCGCAACTTCTACAAGCTCGATGCCGCCATCTTCATGGCGCAGAAGGTCCCCGGCGAGCCAGACCTGCTGCCGCCCCGGCGCATCAAGCGCAGGCCGAAGGTGGCCCCGGATGCGGAGGGCAGCCCCAACAACGGCCCCATGCCGGAGACCGTCATGGTTCGCGTGGGTGGTGGGCGCAGGGGCAGGGCGGGGGCGAAGAAGGGCGGTTGAGGCCCGGTGCCCGGACTCAAGGGCCCGGAGCCGCGGGCGCCAGGGTGCGGGTGAAGAAGCGCTCGGCGTCGGTGGCCAGCTCGCGGTGGAGCTTCTCGCGGTCCACTCCGGGCGCGTCCGTGCAGAGCTCCTGGGCTTCCTCCTTTGCTTCCGGTGTGCAGGGGGCGAGGAACACGTAGTGCCCCGCTCGGGGGATGAGCGTGTACTCGGGCGGCGCCGGCAGCGAGGCCCGGACGTGGGCGGCGTGGTCCGCGACGGGGAGCAGCTCGTCCTTCGCGGCGGCGTAGAGCCGCACGGGGACCTTCACGTTCTTCAGCCCGGCTTTGTCGAAGAAGACGCCGACGGGGGCCATGGAGAAGACGGAGCGGATGCGCGGCTCGGCGGTGTCCTTCTTCAGGCCGGGCCGCGTGGCGCGGACCTTCGTCAGCTCCGCGCAGATGACGGGCTGCTTGCGCGCCTTGCAGTGCCGCTCCAGCCTGCCGAAGTCCGGCTCCGCGCCCGCCAGCAGCAGCACGGTGTATCCGCCCGCGGAGAAGCCCAGGGCGCCGACCCGGGCCGGGTCGACCGAGGCGCCGACCGTCCCGTCCGCCAGCACCGCGTCGAGCAGCGCCCGCATCTGCGACGCGCGCCCGAGCCACACCGCGTCCGTGCCCGCGCCGCTGGGGTCCCGGTAGTTGTCGCCCGGGTGGTCCAGCGTCGCGACGATGAAGCCCTTACGTGCCAGCGCGGTGGCGAGGTCGTGGTGCCCCCAGCGGCTCCCGGAATGGCCGTGGGAGATGAGCACCAGCGGGTAGCGGCCCGGGGCGAGCTCCAACTCCCTGCCCGCGTCGACGAGGTACAGCGCCACGGGGAGCGGCTCGTTGGGCTGCGCCGCCGGGTAGAAGACGAGGCCACTCATGGGGCCTCCGCCGACGGGGTCCTTCATCGCCAGCTCGCGGAAGCCCACGCCTTGTGAGTCCGCCAAGGCCGACGTGCCCAGCAGCAGGGCGAGGAGGGGGAGGGCTCGGTGGAGCGGGTTTCCGCGCGGTCCGGGTGTTTTCATACACCCCCATCCACGCGCAAAGGCTGGCGCCATTGCAAGCGCCAGCCTTCGCGAACCCCTGGCCCGCGTTACATCCGGTACGTCAGGCCGGGAGCGGCACGGAGGGGCCCCGGGGTTCCGCGTCCGGGGTGGCCGTGCTCGCGGCCGCGACGGTGGGGAGCGGAGGCGCCGGGGGCACGGAGACCTCGCCCACCGTCTCGCCGTGCTGGCTGAGGTCGAGCCCTTCCTCCTCCTGCTCGCGGGTGACTCGCAGCGGGACGATGCGGTCCACCAGCTTGTAGAGCAGGTACGAGCCCACGAAGGAGAAGACCGACACCAGCACCAGCGCCAGCATGTGCATCATGAAGGTGCGCGTCTCGCCGTGGATGAGCCCCACGTCCTTCGCCAGCACCCCCGTCAGCACCATGCCCACCACGCCGCCCAGGCCGTGGCAGGGGAAGACGTCCAGCGTGTCGTCGATGGCCGTGCGGCTCTTGAAATGCGCCGCCGCGTTGCTCACGAAGCTGGCCACCAGGCCCACCACGATGCTCTGGCCCACCGTGATGAAGCCCGCCGCCGGAGTCACCGCCACCAGGCCCACCACCGCGCCGATGCAGGCGCCCATGGCGCTCGGCTTGCGGCCGCGCAGCCAGTCGAAGGCAATCCACCCCAGCATCGCCGCCGCCGAGGCCGTGTTGGTGGTGGCGAACGCCAGCGCCGCCAGCGACGAGGCGGACAGCGCCGAGCCCGCGTTGAAGCCGAACCAGCCGAACCACAACATGCCCGTGCCCAGCATCACGAAGGGGATGTTGGCCGGCGTGTGCGCGGCGTTCTCCTGGTGCACCGTCCGGCGCCCCAGCACCAGCGCGCCCGCCAGCGCCGCGAAGCCCGCCGACATGTGCACCACCGTGCCGCCCGCGAAGTCCAGCACCCCCCACTTGCGCAGGAAGCCCTCCGGGTGCCACGTCCAGTGCGCCAGCGGCGCGTAGATGAACAGCGTGAAGAGCACCATGAACAGCACGTACGCCTTGAAGCGCACCCGCTCGGCGAACGCGCCGGTGATGAGCGCCGGGGTGATGATGGCGAACTTGAGCTGGAAGAGCGCGAACAGCAGCAGGGGAATCGTGGGCGCCAGGTCCGGATGCGTTTCGCCACCCACCCCGCTGAACATGAAGAAGGTCCGCGGATCTCCGATGAGCCCGTGGATGCTGTCACCGAAGCTCAGGCTGAAGGCCACTACCACCCAGAGCAGGCTGATGACCGCCATGGCGATGAAGCTCTGCAAGAGCGTGGACACCACGTTCTTCAGCCGCACCATGCCGCCGTAGAAGAACGACAGGCCCGGCGTCATCAGCAGCACCAGCGCCGTCGCGGTGAGGAGCCACGCCGTGTCCGCCGCGTTGATGGGCCCGCCCTGCTTCACCTGCGTCGCCGGGCTCACCAACAAGCCCATCGCACCTACACCCACCAGTAGGGCCACCGCCAACCACTTCTTCATTGCGCCTCCTCACGGAAGACTGACGCAACGCATTGTGGATCGGCTCAGGGTTAATTTCAACGGCAGGTAGCCTTGGTCGGCGCTCAGGAAGGATAAGTTCGTTGGTATTTGAGCTTGTTGGTCCTGATTCCAAGGGGGAAGGGAGATGGGGCGCCCGGCTGTCCGGCCCCCATCACGGCGGCCGGGCGCTCCCTTCCAGGAGGGTTCCGGCCTACTTCACCTGGAGCTTGCCGTCCTTGATGTCCAGGTCCTCGCCGCCCTTGAGCACCACGTTGCCGGCGCCCGTCTGCACGGTGCAGGGACCGGAGCCCTGGATGGTGACGGAGGCCGTCTGGCTCCGGCCGAACGTCACGCTCGTCTTCACGCCGCTGCACACCGCCGACCACGTGTAGTCGCGCGAGTCGCGGTTGTAGTAGCGCACGGTGACGGCCGCCCACGCGGCGGACGACGCGAGCAGCGAGGCCACCAGGGTCAGCGCCGAGAGCTTCGTCTTCATGTCTTCGTTCCCCCTGAGTCGGAGTGTTTGGGAATTCATACGAAGTCATACGCCGCATCCCTGACATCTTCCATGGCGGAGCCCGACGCGTGGGGACACCTCCCGTCGTGGTTTTCCACGACTCCGCGCGGAGTCCTTCGCGTGTGAACCAACTTCAGGGGTGCGCCGGACGCGCGGTCCTCAGTGCGCGGGCGTGGAGGCGTCCGGCGGCGCGAGGAGGCGGCTCGCGGGAAGGGTGCGCTCCAGCTCCTCGGGGTGGAGGCGGAACCAGCGGGCGATGAGCATCACCTCCTGCGCCTCGTGCGCGCGCAGGCCGAGCGTCTCCGGCTCCGGCCGCTCGAAGACTTCGCGCGCTCGTGCTCGCAGGGCCTCGCTCTCTTCGAGCGTGCCCGGCGCGGGCAGCTCGTCGCGCACGCTGCCCCGGCGCACGACGTAGGCGCGGTCCTCGCCGCCGTGCCCGGGCACCGTGTACACGAAGGAGAGCTGCTTCAGGAGCTGGCCCAGCTCGACAATCCAGCCGCGCATCAGCTCCAGCCGCTCCGCCCTGTCCCTCAGCTCCGCGGCGTATTCGAACTGGAGACGGCGGGCCGCCTGGCTCATCCGCTCGCGCAGCAGGAGGAGCGGCGTGTCGGACGTGCCTTCCAGGAAGCCGCGGGCCTGCGTGACACGGGCGTGGTACTCCGCCTGCGTGCAGCCGCCGGCGCACGGGGACAGGCAGCGGGAGAGCTGGCCGCGCATGCACAGGGGCTCCTGCTTCACCGGGAAGAGCTGGCCCTGGTCCGCCAGCCGCATCGGCGTGTCCGCGGCGCAGTCGCGCAGCTCCAGCAGGTCGCTCACCGCGCGCACCACCTCGGACACCGCGCTCCGGCCGTGGAAGGGGCCGAAGTAGTCGCCGCTCTCTCCGTTGGCCTGGCCGGCGACGCGCAGCCGGGGCACGGGCTCTCGCGTGAGGTGGATGAAGCAGTGGCCCCGGTCCTTCTTGTGCTCCACGTTGTAGAGCGGGCGGTGGGACTTGATGAGCCGGAACTCGTGCAGCAGCGCGGCGAACTCGCTCGCGGTGTACTCCCAGTCGATGCGGTGTGCGTGGGAGATGATCTCCGCCGCCTTCTCCCCGTCGTCCGCGCGGAAGTACGAGAGCAGCCGCGTCCGCACCCGCACGGATTTGCCCACGTAGAGGAGCTCTCCCGAGGGGCCCAGCATCCGGTAGACCCCGGGGCGGTTCTCGGCGTGCTCGCGAACGTGGGCGAGGAGTGAGTCGACGCGGGAGTCCATGCGCAGCGAAAGGGCCCTGGCGTGGAGCGGGGCCGGACGCTCCACCGTACACCGCGCCCGTGCGCCCGGGCGGAGTGGGTCCGGTGCATTCCGGTGCACGGCCGGAGGGCGAGCGGCCCGTCGCGGTGGGGGCCCGAGCGAGCGGGCGGCGGTTCACAAGCGTCTGTGGAGTTGCTGCTGGGGGGCTTCGCGCGCCCCCCGGCAGCGGGACTTCACGGGCGCGGTGAGGCCGGCCTCGGCCTCCCGGCGCACCGGCGCTCAGACGGGGTACAGCTCGACGGGCAGCGACTGCGGCCCGCGGACCGTGAGGGAGGGCGTCCACTCGATGCGCTCCGTCCGCAGCTCCAGCCGGTCCACCCGGGAGACCAGCTCCTCCAGGGCGACGCGCGCCTCCAGCCGCGCGAGCATGGAGCCCAGGCAGAAGTGGGAGCCGTGGCCGAAGGAGAGGCTGGGCGTGCCCTCCCGCTCCAGGATGAAGCGGTCCGCGTCCGGGAAGTGCTTCTCGTCGCGGGCCGCGGAGGCCAGCGACACCAGGACCATGGAGCCCTGGGGCAGGTTCACTCCGGCGACCGTCACGTCCTGCGTGCACGTGCGCAGCGTGGCCACGGCGGTGGGCTCGACGCGCAGCGTCTCCTCGATGAAGCGGGGGATGAGCGCGCGGTTCTCCCGCAGGCGCGGCAGCAGCTCCGGGTACATGGCGAACATCCGCGCGCTCTGGCTGAGCAGGTTCGCCGTCGTCTCCAGGCCCGAGACGAGCAGCAGGAAGAGGAAGCCCATCAGCTCCCGGTCCGTCAGCGACTCCCCATCCACCCGGACCCGGATGAGGTCGCTCACCATGTCATCCCCCAGCGTCTTGCGCCGGTCCGCCAGCACGCCCTGGAGGTACTGCTCCATCTCCTCGACGGTGCGGCGGCACTGCTCCATCAGCTCGGTGTCCCCCGGGAGCGCGCCGCCAATGGCGGCGATGTCGTTGGACCAGCGCTTGAAGTGCCGCCGCAGGGACGGGTCCAGCCCCAGGAACCAGCTGATGACGGTGGCGGGGATGGGCATGGCGAAGCCGTCCACGAAGTCCACCTTCCGCTCCTCCATCATGCGGTCGGCGAGCCCCTCGGCGACGGCGCGGATGCGTGGCTCCAGCTGGGTCAGCGTCGCGGGCGTGAAGGCGCGGCTGATGAGCGTCCGCAGCCGTCCATGCTTGGGCGGGTCCAGGAAGATGATGGACTCCGCGATGGGATTGGGGCGCCCGAGCCAGTCGGGGTCCATGGCCATCCGCAGCGCCTCCGACGAGAAGAGCTGCGTCGACTTGAGCACGTACTGCGCGTCGTCGTAGCGGGTGACCGCCCAGATGCCTCCCGGGTCCACCTGGACGATGGGCGCCGAGCGGCGCAGCTCCGCCAGGTAGGGATGGGGATTGTCACGGACCTCGGGTGCCAGCAGGTTGAGTCGGCTATTCATGTGTGCGCGACCTCCGGTGCCTCGGGTGGTGAAGCGGTCCTTCACTCCATGGGAAGCTGGTTCACGTCCATCCGGCCGTGGCCGACCGGGTAGTCCCAGGCGGTCTCGGCCACGGCGCCCTCCGCGAAGCGGGCGTCCACGTAGTCCTCGAACGCGATGGGTTTTTCGATGAGCCCGTATTCGAGCATGAGGCCGTGCACGAGCTCGAAGTCGTCCTTCCGGGGCAGCAGGGGATTGAAGCGCACCCGGTCCAGGGGGCGCGTGAGGGCCCATTTGAGGAGCGAGGGAGGCTGGTTGTAGTAGTAGCGCCCGACGAACTCGGCGGCGTACTCCCGCTCCGTCTGGCCCTCGTCCAGCCAGAGGCCGGAGCGCGCGATGCCATCCACCAGCACCTGGACCGCCTCGGGCCGCTTCTCGATGATGTCGTCCCGCACGACGAGCACACACGACATGTAGTCCGGCCAGTACTCACGGGCATGGAAGAGGACCTGCCCGAAGCCGCCCATCTCCGCCTGCGAGGGGAAGGGCTCTCCCATGACGAAGCCGTCGATGGCATCCGACGCGAGCGCTCCCGCGACGTCCGGGGGCGCCATCTCCAGGGTGCGCACGTCCGTGGGCCCGAGCCCGTTCGCCTTGAGGGCCCGCAGCAGCAACAACCGCTCGTCCGAGAACCGGCTGGGAATGGCAATGGTCTTCCCCTTCAGGTCGGCCACCGTCTTCACGGGGCCTCCCCGTTTCACCACCATGGCGCTGCCATAGCGGTGGCCCAGGAACACAATCTTGATGGGCACACCCTGCGACCGCAGGGCGATGGCCAACGGTGCGACGAGAAAGCCCGCCTGAATCCTGTTGGAGATGAGTGCTTCCTTTATCTCCGGGAACCCCTGGAACATCTTGGGGATGAACAGGTACTGCTCGAGCGAGTGGCGGGCGATGTAGTCCGTCACCGGGCACGTGAGGTGTCACGTGACTGGGATGTAGGCCACGTTGAGCTTGCGCTCCTGCTCGGGGCGCAGCTCGTTGACGAAGCTGTCCCAGCGCGTGTTGAGGGAGACGTGCAGCACGGAGATGGCCAGCGTCCAGAGGGCGAGGGCGGTGAGCAGCTTGCGAGGTGACATGGTGGCTCCGAGCGGTGAAGGGTGAGGGGTCAGGTTTCCCGGTGGTACGCCCAGCGCACGGAGCGGGCCCGCTCCAGCCGGCGCATGAGCACGTCCAGGCCCAGCCCGATGCTGCCGATGAGGAGGATGCCGGCGACGACGAGGTCGTAGCGCTTGCCGGCGTTGCGCGCGTCGATGATGAGGTAGCCGAGCCCCGAGTCGACGCCAATCATCTCGGCGGCGACCACCACGAGCCAGGCGATGCCGAAGCTGAGGCGCAGGCCGGTGAGGGCATAGGGGAGCGCCGCCGGGAGGATGACGCGGCGGAGCAGGGCCACCCGGCCGAGTCCGAAGTTCTGCCCCGCCCGGAGGTAGATGGCGGGCACGCTCCGGACGGCGTTCATCGCCGCCAGGGTGAGGGGGAAGAGGGACGCCAGGAAGATGAGGAAGACGGTCGCCGTGTTGGCCACGCCGAACAGGATGATGGAGACGGGAATCCACGCCAGGGGGCTGATGGGGCGCAGCAGCTGGATGACGGGCCCGAGGACGCGGGCGGTCGGCGCGTGCAGTCCCATGAAGAGCCCGGCCGGCAGGCCCACGGCCACGGCGAGCAGGTAGCCCGTCACCACCCGGTGGATGGAGTCCCGGATGTAGCCGGTCAGGCGGCCCTGGCTCGCCAGCTCCTCCATGCCGCGGAGCACCTGCCAGGGCGTGGGGAAGGTGGTCGTCTTCGAGAGCCGCACCGCCCCATGCCAGAGCAGCAGCAGCAGCAGCCCGGTGAGGGTGGGCAGCAGCAGCGTCTCCAGCGTCTTCCGGGAAGGGCGCATGCGGGCCGGCTCCTCAGACCTTGTGTGCCACGCCGAGCTCGTCGAGCAGCTCGTCGCGGTACTGGAGATAGCGGGGCGCGCTGATGTCCCGTGGGTGTGGAAGGTCGATGTCCACCACCCGCTGGATGCGGCCCGGCCGCGCCGACATCACCACCACGCGGTCGGCGAGCTGCACGGACTCGTCGATGTCGTGGGTGACGAAGAGGATGGTCTTCTTCTCCGTGGTCCACAGGCGCAGCAGCTCCCGCCGCATGGTGTGGCGGGTGATGTAGTCGAGCGCGCCGAAGGACTCGTCCAGGTAGAGCATGTCCGGGTTGACGGCGAGCGCGCGGGCCACCTCCAGCCGCTGCTTCATGCCGCCCGACAGCTCGGACGGGTAGGCCCGCTCGAAGCCCCGCAGCCCCACCATCTCGACGTAGTGCGCGATGCGCTGGCGGCGCTGCTCCGCGGGCAGGTGCTGGAGGCCGAAGCCGATGTTGCCCTCCACGGTGAGCCAGGGGAACACGCCGCGCTCCTGGAACACGAAGATGCGCCGCGGGTCCGGCCCGGTGACGGGCTGCCCGTCGATGAGGACCTGTCCCTGGGTGGGGGTGAGGAAGCCTCCGATGACGTTGAGCAGGGTGGACTTGCCACAGCCGGAGGGGCCCAGCAGGCAGATGAACTCCCCCTCGCGGCACTCGAGGTTGATGCCCTCCAGCACGGTGCGCTGGACGCCCTCCATGCGAAAGGACACCGAGACGCCCGTGACACGCAGCTTGACGGGGCGGGTGTCCGCGCATGGCGCCGGAGTCGTCTCCTCCGCCGGAAGGAGCCTCGCGGTGGCCACGCTACTCATGGGGTGTCTCCAATCATGTCACGCCCCCTCAGGAAGCCCCGGGCGAGCCGGCTGATGGTCCAGTCCAGCAACAGCCCGATGAGCCCGATGAGCACCATGCCCGCGACGACCAGGTCGTAGCGGTTGCCCGCGTTTCGCGAGTCCACGATGAGGAAGCCGAGCCCCGAGTTCACGGCAATCATCTCCGCGGCCACCACCACGAGCCAGGCGATGCCCAGCGTGAGCCGCAGCCCGGCCAGCAGGTCCGGAAGCGAGGCGGGCAGCAGGATGCGCAGGAACAGCTCCCGGGTGCCGAGCCCGAAGTTCTGGCCGGCATTCACATACACGGCGGGCACGTTGCGCACGGCATTCATCGCCGTCAGCACCAGGGGCGTCAGCGAGGCGAGGAAGATGATGAAGACGGCCGGTGGGTCCCCCACGCCGAACCAGAGGATGGCGATGGGAATCCACGCCAGGGGGCTGATGGGGCGGAGGAACTGGACGAAGGGCCCGAGCGCCCTGCCCGCGCGTGCGTTCCAGCCCAGGGCGAAGCCGAGGGGAATGGCCAGGCCCACCGCGAGCAGGAAGCCCCAGGTGACCCGGAACAGCGAGGCGGCGATGTGCTTCAGCAGCACGCCCCGGGTGAGCAGCTCGGCCAGGCCGAGCACCACCTGCCACGGCCGGGGCAGCAGCGGCGCGGCGGACAGGTAGAGGGCCAGGTCCCAGGCCAGCACGAGCAGCACCAGCCCGCCGGCGGAGCGCGCGGCGTCGCGCGTCTGGAGCCATGAGGGGCGCCCAAGCTTCATCATGGGCGGACCACGTCCGCTCCCGGCTGGCGCGTTCCCGCGTGCCGCAGGACGGCCGCGAGCATCTCGTCGACATGGCGCGGCTCCGTGACGTAGTTGCTGATGGCGACCCGCAGGTAGAGCTCGCCACGCCAGTCCATCAGGGTGATGTAGCTGTGTCCCTCCGCGGTGACGGCGCGCTGCACGGCGGTGTTCAGCGCGTTGCGCGCCTCGGGGGTGGGCCCCCGCAGGCGGAAGCAGCAGATGGGGAGCGTGGGCTCCATGAGCAGCTCCAGCCGGGCGTCCTCCCGGACACGCGCGGCCAGGTGCCGAGTCGCCTCCAGCAGGCGGGACTGGAGCGCCTGCAGGCCGGTGCGCCCCAGGTGCCTCAGCGTCAGCCACAGCCCCAGCGAGCGCCACTGCCGCGTGCCGTAGGGGCTCATCTGGAACAGGTCCAGCTCTCCGAGCTCCTCCCAGTAGTGGCCGGTGGCCGTGAAGCTCTTGTAGAGCTCACGCCCGTCCCGCACCAGCAGCGCGCCGAGCCCGAAGTGCTGGAACATCCACTTGCAGGGGTCCACCGTGAGCGAGTCCGCCAGCTCCAGCCCCGAGAAGAGCCCGGCGCAGTCCGGGTGCCGGCCGAGCGCGCCGCCCGAGGCCCCATCCACGTGGAACCACATCTGGTGCTCGCGGGCGATGGCGGCCAGCGACTCCAGCGGGTCCACGGCGCCCGTGGGCGTCGTGCCCGCCATGCCCACGAGGCACACGGGCTTGAACCCCTGGGCGACATCCTCGTGGATGCGCTGCTCGAGCGCGCCGGGGTCCATCCTCCCGCTGCCGTCCACCTCGATGAGGCGCACGGACTCCCGCCCCAGGCCCAGCAGGTCCAGGCCGCGCCAGACGGAGAAGTGGCCCTCCCGGGACATGTAGAAGGCGGGCTGGACGCCCAGCCCGGTGAGCCCCCGCGTCTGGACGTGGCGTCCCAGCACCGTGTCGCGGGCGAGCTTGAGCGCGCTCGCGTTGGCCAGGGTGCCCCCACTGACGAAGATGCCGCCGGGCAGCGAGCCCACGCCCCGGGGATAACCGACGAAGTCCGCCAGCCAGGCGAGAGTCTCGGCCTCGATGACGGTGGCGCCCGCTCCGCCGCGCCACGCGCCGGGCACCTGGTTGAGGCCGCTGCCGAGCAAATCCCCCAGCAGCGGTTGCAGGAGGGGCCGCGGCGAGACGTAGCCGAAGTACCGGGGGTGCGCGAAGTTGCAGCAGCCGGCGGTGATGCGCTCCTCCACCTCGCGCAGCGCCGCCGTCAGCTCCGTGGCCCCTTCCGGGAGCGGGCCCGGGTGCACGGCCTGCTCCCGGAGCCACTCCTCCGACGTCAGCACGGGCCGCTCCTCCGCGTGCTCGCGGGTGCGGGCAATCACCTCCAGCACGTGCTGCACGGCGTCGCGGAGCTGCCGCCAGTCGTCGCCGGGCGCCGGTGGCACGCCAGTGTCTCGGGTCGGTTCCATCAGGCGAAGGGCTCGATTTCCAGGCGGATGGACTCCTGGATGCGGCGGTGCAGCGCCAGCACCTCGTCCCGTGTCTCGCCGCCGATGAGGTAGTAGGTGAGGTGCGGCTGGGCGGACTCGGGCAGCGCGTAGACCCGGTCTCCCGGCTTGTGCAGCACCACGTGCGTCATGAGGCCGGGAATGTCCCGGAAGACCTCCAGGCCGGTGACGCTCCGGAGCGTGCCGCTGTACGGGTAGACGATGCCGCCGTAGAGCGCCGCCTTCCGCCGGGGAGTGATGCCGGGGGCCCTGCCGCCCGACAGCATCCGCGCTACCTCGACGGGCATGTTGTAGCCCGTCAGGTGCTCGATGGCCTGCATGGTGTAGCCGCCTCCCGGACGCAGGCCGGCCTCGAGGACGCGGGGGCCCTGCTCCGAGTAGCGAATCTCCACGTGCGCCGCGCCCACCGTGGCGCCCAGGGCCTTGACGGCGGCGATGGCGAGCCGCCCCAGCTCCGCCTCCTTCTCCGGGCCCAGGGACGTGGGGGACACGGACATCGTCTCCGCGAACCAGGGCCCCATGGCGGGGGCCTTCTCGAAGATGCCCGCGACGACGTACTCACCGCCGCCCATGAGGATGTCCACGTTGACTTCCGAGCCCCGGCAGAACTCCTGGGCCAGCACCTTCACGGCGCCACGCCCGTACGCCAGGCGGTTGCGGTCGCTCTGGATGTCGATGTCCACCGGACGCGACAGCATGGTGCGCAGCACCTCGCGGTACGCCGCGTACTCCTGGCGGTCGCGCACGAGCCCCACGCCCTGGCTGTTCATGGAGTCCGCCAGCTTGACGATGGCCGGAAAGCCCAGCTCCTTCTCGATGGCGTCCGCGGCGTGGTCCAGCTCCAGCAGGGGGATGGTGCGCGGGGCGCTGACGCCCGCGCGCGCCCAGCACTGGTAGGCCAGGTACTTGTTCCGGCTGGCGTCCGCAGCCTCCGGCGGGTTGCCGGGAAGCCCCAGCCGTGCGGCGATGGCGGCGCTCAGGTGCGTGCAGCCCTCGTACAGCGGGACGACGAGGTCGAGCGGCCGGGTGCGGTGGAACTCCTCGACAGCGGCCATCACCGCGGCATCGTCGTGCAGGGGCGCGTCGATGACCGCCTCCACCGGGGCTCCCGGCGGCACGACGTCGCGCGGGCAGACCAGGACGACCTGGAGCCCCGCGCCGTGCAGGCTGTCGATGAGGTAGCGGTTGGGGTACGGATGGAGGACGCAGGCACGCCCTTGCAGCATGAAGGCTCTCCTTCTTCGCGGAACGACGAGGTGGGTCCTCCCCGGCGGGGGCCGGGGCCTGTGGCTAGGGGGCCGTGGGGGCCTGCTGCGCGAGCCCCCCGCCGCGCACATAGTTGGGATTGACTCCCGGGGCCTGGATGCCCGGCTGCGAGGTGTGGCCCTCGGAGATGTGGCGGGCGATGACGTCGTAGGCCGCGTCGGACGTCAGCTTCCCGTCACCCACGGCGAGCAGCGTGTCGACGATGAAGGGCTCGGGCGCGTAGGGGATGGGCCCCGGCCCCTGCCAGCCGTCGCGGAGCAGCTGCGCGTATTTGACCTCCTTCTCGATGATGTGCTTCCGCTCGATGCCCAGCGCGCCGCAGATGCGGAGGTTGCGGCTCATCCGCTCCTTGGAGAAGTGGGTGTGGCCGTAGCCGCGCAGGCGCTCGGAGACCATCAGCTCGGCGGGGTAGCGGAAGCCGTTGTTCTTCACGTCGTGGGAGGTGGCGCTCGTCCAGGCGCCCTCCGGGATGAAGCCGTCCTGCACGGCGGCCTCGTAGATTTTCGTCCCGGGCCACATGCAGAGGATGGAGAAGTAGGTCTCCGTGAAGCGGCTGCGGATGGCGTGGTCGATGGTGGCCTTCAGCTCCTCCTCCGTCTCGTCGGGGAAGCCGACCATGTAGAAGCCACGCAGGAGGATGTCGTACTGGGCCGTGTAGTCGATGATGGGGTCCAGCTTGTCCATCTTCATGTTCTTCTTGATCCACTTCTGCAGCCGCGGCGTGGCCGTCTCGACGGCGTAGTGGATGCAGACGGTGCCGGCCTCGACCATCAGGTCCACCAGCTCCTTGTCCATGATGTCGCCGCGCAGGCCGTTGGGGAACGAGAAGCGGACCTTGATGCCGGAGCGGATGACCCCGCGCATGATTTCCTTCGCGCGGTCCTTCCGGATGTTGAAGATGTCATCGAGGATGGCGAAGTGGGTGACGCCCTTCTCGCCGTGCAGCCAGAAGATTTCGTCCAGCACGTTCTTCACGCTGCGCTCGCGGCTCAGCTTGCCGAAGCCCTCGTGACAGTAGGTGCAGCGGTAGGGGCAGCCGCGCTGGGTGAAGAGCGAGGTCCACGTCTCCCCGTTGGCGATGCGCATCGGGTTCTCGACCTTGGCGAAGCGGTCGAGGTGGACGTGCTGGTAGTCCGGGAAGGGGATGGTGTCCACGTCGTCAATCCACGCCATGGGCGGGTTGATGACGGCCTGCTCGCCCTTGCGGTAGCCCAGGCCGCGAACCTTCTCGACCTCGCCGCGGCCCAGCAGGCGCGCCTCGATGAACTGCTTCAGCACCTCCTCGCCTTCCTGGCTCGCGGTGTAGTCCACGCCCGGGTGGTCCTTGAGGATGAGGGCGGCGGAGTCGGAGGCGTACGGGCCACCGGCGATGATGGGCAGCTCGGGGAACTCCTTCTTCACGGCGCCGGAGAGAATCTCCATGAAGTCCCGGCCGCTGGTGAGCGAGCGGATGCCGAGCATGTCGTAGCGCTGGCCGCGCAGCTCCTCGAGGACGACCTCCAGCGGGTGCCGCTTCTGCTCCAGCAGCGCGAGCGGGAGCGACATCACCTTGACGGACGCGACTTCAGGCAGGTGCTGCTTGATGTACGCCGCCAGGTACTGCAGGCCGATGGGCGGGCTGGCGTGGGGGAACTTGTAGGCGGTCTGCAGCGGAAGGTCGATGTTGTCGACGAGGAGCAGGTTGAGCACGGGGACTCCCTTGGGTTGGACAACAACAACGGTTTGAGGACTGGAGCCTTCGAGTCCGGCGGTGTCAGCCGGTCGCGCTCATGGAGGAGGGTGGGGACTCGGACAGCCTGAGGTGGAGCCCGTTGCGGGCCCGGAGCACCAGGGTGGACTCCAGCTCCACCGGGCGCCAGGGGGACAGCTCGAAGCGGAAGCGGGGCAGCAGCTCGGCGAAGAGAATCTGCGCCTCCATCATGGCCATGCCCTGGCCGATGCACTTCATCCGGCCTCCGCCGAAGGGGAAGTGCGCGTACCGCGGGCGGTGCTCCGCGCGGGAGGGGAGGAACCGGTCCGGGTCGAAGACGAGCGGGTCCTCCCACCAGGCCGGGTCCCGGTGGGTGACGTACGGGCAGGTGATGATGTTGGAGCCCTTGGGGATGGTGAAGCCGCCCAGCTCCGTGTCCTCCTGGGCCTTGCGGTCCACAATCCAGAGGGGCGGGTTGAGCCGGATGGCCTCGTTGAAGACGCGGCGGAAGTAGGGCATGTCCGCGGTGGCCGCGCCCAGCGGGCCGCCGTCCGGCAGGGCGCGCACCTCGGCGCGCAGCTTCCGCTGCACCTCGGGGTGGGCCGCGCAGGCGTGGAGCGTCCAGCTCATCGCGGACGCCACCGTGTCGAAGCCGGCGAGGAACAGGCCCTTGGCCTCGGCGAGGATTTCCGCGTCCGTGAGCTTCCGGCCCTCGGGCGTGGGCGTGTGGACGAGGATGGAGAGGAAGTCGCCCCGGTCCTCGGGCTTCAGCTCCTGGCGGCGCTCCTGGACGTGCCGCAGGATGATGCGGGAGATGTCCGCCGTGGCGGCCACCAGGCGCCGCATGCTCGGCGTGGGAAGCCACGCGGGCAGCGGAACCATGGCGGAGAGGCGGTCCGCCATGCTCTGGAGGCAGACGTACCAGGCGCGGGAGATGGCCGCGGACTCCTCCGCGTCGAAGGTGCGCCCCACCAGGTAGATGGCCATGACCTCCAGCGCGTAGCGGGTGATTTCCTGCTGCGCGTCAATCTCCCGCCCCTGCTGCCGGGCCTCCTCCCAGCGGGCCACCAGCCCCAGCGCCGCCTCGCGCATCCTGCCGGCGAGCTGCTTCAGCCGCTCCCGCGCGAAGGTGGGGGAGAGTGCCTGCCGCTGGCGGCGCCACGGCTCGCCGTCGGCGATGATCATGCTGCCACCCAGCAGCGGCTCGAAGAGTGACGCGACGTCACTGCGGCCGAAGGTGGCGCCCTCCAGCACCCGGGCCACGTGCTCCGGGTGGAAGACCAGGTACAGGTCCACCGGGCCCATGCGCAGCCGGACGACGTCGCCATAGGTCCGCTTGCACCTCATCATGAGGTCCAGCGGGTGGTCCCGGAACTCACGGGCATTTCCCAGCAGCAGGTGGCCGAAGGGACCAGGGGCCAGGGCGGGCATGAGGGCGTCTCTCCGTGGGCGGCGGGAGGAAGGGGCCCGGTGGACGGCGGCCGGGCCCCCCTGTGTGAACGGCAGGGTCAGCTGACGGCCACCTGCAGCATGGCGAAGCTGCCGGTGAAGATCTTCGAGAGCTCCTGGATGGCGGGGGTGCGGTACTCGGGGTCTCCCATCAGGTTGCGGATGGTGTCCGGGGCGGGGAACTGGACGAGCTCGAAGCCGTCGAACTGCCAGCCGCCGCGGCGGGGCGTGAGCCCGCTCATCAGCACCTTGCCGCCATGTCTGGCGAGCGCGGGCGCGCGGGCCTCCACGTAGCGGCGCACCTCGGGCTCACCCTTGCCCGCGTCGAGCTGGAAGGCGATGAAGAGCACGGCCGTGCCCGGGTCGTGGACGAGGTTGGCGAGCACCGGGGTGACCGGCACGGCGGAGGGGTCGGGCAGCGTCCGGGCCACGGTGACGAAGTTCGCCGCCAGGTTGCCCATGACGGTGGCGGTCACCTTCGCGTGGAGCCTCTCGGGGGGGATGCTCGCGGGCTGCGCCTGGTCAGACAAGGTCAGATACATGGTGTGTAACGACTCCTGCTACGTCGGGGTGAGACTGCGCTGGGGGCCGGGCTCAGACGCTCAGCATGAACTCGCGGGTGCCGAGCGCCTCGCCATTGACGAGCAGCTCGACGAGGTGCTGGCCCGGGTAATAGCGGCGCGTGGTGATGGGGTAGATTTTGTGGACGCGCTTGAGCTCCACCTGCTCACCCGCGGCGAGCTGGCGCGTGGTCCACTTGAAGACCTTGGGAGACAGCTCTCCCGAGGCCTTGCGGTGGTGGATGCGATAGTCGATGACCAGCTTCTGGTCGCTCTTCGCCCTGGAGTGCAGCTCGATATGGAATTGCAGCTCGCCACCGAGCTGGATGGACTTCGACGACAGCTTGAACGTCTTGAGCTCGAGGCGTGGCTTGCGGGTGAAGCCGAGCACGTCGAGCGCGCCCGGATGGCCCTGCTTGACGAGCGTCCTGCTGGCATGGCGCACGAGCCACTGCGTCTCCGGGCCCGGTGACTCGCTGGCCCAGCGGCGGACGACCCGCACGACGGCGTCGGGGTGGTCCTTGGCGATGTCGTTCAGGTTGTTGGCCACCGAGCGGCGGACGAACAGCGCGGGGTCCGCCTTGAGCTTCTCCAGCAGCTCGAGCACCGGGGTGGGGTCCTTCTGGAAGGCCGGCAGCCGCTGGGCCCAGGGCAGGCGCGGGCGCGTGCCCTCGGAGACGAGCCGGCGCACCGTCTCGTCCGAATCCCGGGTCCACCGGTGCAGGTACTCGAGGACCTGCTCCTGGTAGCGGAGCAGGAAGGGGCGGATGGCGAACTCGGAGGTGAACCGGGTCGTCAGCAGGCGCATGGCCCGCATGGAGTCATCCAGGTGGTCGAGCCCGTACTCCTCCACGAAGTGGCACAGCGGCCAGATGCGGAAGCCCCGCAACGGTGACAGGGGGCCCTGCTCCGAGCCCGCCATCGCCTCGAGCTGGCGGAGCGCGGTGGGGTAGTCCTCCGCGAGATGGCGGCGCAGCGTCTTCGCCAGGTGGCGGACGCGGTCCTTCATCTCCATGGACTCGAGTCCCTGGCTGGCCTCGCGTACGAAGGCCTGGGCGTTCAGCCCGGGCACGACGGCCGCGCCGCGCTTGCCGAGGTCGAGGATGGCTTCACGGTTGAAGAGGTCCTTGAATTGGGTTCCGGTGCTCATGAGGGGAGGGGATTCAGAAGGTGCCCGTGCGCACGCCGGGCTTCTTTTCGAGCGCGTTCAGGGAGACGCCCGCGACCTGCCGCTGGGAGGACTCGAAGGCGTCGAGCATCATGTTGGGGGTCCACTGCTTGCCGTGCTCGCTCAGCTCCCAGGAGCCCGGCGTTTCATAGATGAGGCCGCTGTCCTGCCACGCCTTCCACACGTCCGCGGGGATGGTGTCGATGGCGGCCTGGTGCCGCTTGGAGATGCGGAAGAACTTGGGCATGAAGACCGCGCCCCGGTTCTCGGGCCGCTCCAGCCGGGCGGACAGCTTGGCCACGGGCAGCTGGCCCTGCTCCACCATGGAGCAGTAGGTGTTGACCTCGCCGGTGTTCATGTACGCGACGCCGCTCAGGTAGCCGCGCGCGGAGGTGCCGACGGCCACCGTCTCCGCCGAGTGGTCCCCCTCGCCGCCGCCCCAGAGCAGCCGGAAGTACTCACAGACCTTGTCGTACTTGGAGAAGACCTGGTCCGCGACGGCGTTGTAGCCCATCTCCCGCATGTGCCAGCGGATGTGCTCGGTCATGGCCATGTGCATGTCCATGCCCGGCTTGGGCGGAATCTCCCCCGAGTCCATCGCGGCCCGGAACTTCTTGGGGAACGCGTAGTAGTGCAGGTTGTAGTAGTCCACGCTGTCGAAGTCCGCGGCGCGCAGGGCCGCCAGGTCCTCGTTCAGCGTGGTGAGGTTCTGCCCCGGCAGGTCGTACATCATGTCGACGTTGATGTCGTGGAAGCCCAGCCGGCGGGCATTCACGGTGACACGCTCCACGTCCTTCAGCGTGGCGACGATGCGGAAGCGCTGCCGCTGGACTTCGTCATACGTCTGCAGCCCGAAGCTCAGGCGGCTGACCTTCCACTCCTTGAGCAGCTCGAGCAGCTCCGGGTTGCCCAGCGTCCGGGGCTCTCCCTCGAAGCTGATCTCCGCGCCGGGTGTGAGCCGGAAGTGGCGGTGGATGCCCTCCAGGAGGCGGCGGATGTGCGGCACGGGGAGGATGGAGGGCGAGCCACCCCCGAAGTACACCGCCGAGAAGGTGCGCTGGGCGATGGACGGACGTTGCGCCAGCAGCTCCATCTCCCGGCAGAGGCTGGTGGTGTAGCGCTCGTAGACGTCCTCGCCGCTCGCAATCTTGATGTGGAACGGACAGAACTGGCACAGGTCGTGGCAGTACGGGATGTGGACGTAGAGCAGGCTCTCCGCCGGCTTCGCCACCTCCGTGTCCAGGATGGTGTCGAACAGGTCCTTGTGGGCACCCGGGGCGTAGTCACCCTGGAGCAGCGGATAGAAGTAGTACGTGACGGGATGGAGGTCTCTGTACATGGGGGACCCTGCCGGACGTGAGACTGCTTCGATGGGACTGCTCAGGCCCTGCCGGCACGCGAGAGGATGCGGTCCGCGTTGCCATGGAGGATGTCGCTGGCGATGTCGGGAGGCAGGTGGGCCTGCTCCAGCTGGCTCATGAGCTTGCTGTAGCTGCCGGCCACCGGCCAGTCGGAGCCGAAGACCACCTTGTGGCGGACGTCGCGCAGGTCCCCGAGCACCGTGGTGAGCTCCGTGAGCGGCACCAGCGCGGTGTCGACGTAGAGGTTCTCGTAGCGCAGCACGAGGTCCCTGGCGTCCTGGTACCAGAGCGGCTTGCCCGCGTGCGCGAGGACGATGGTCAGCCCGGGGAAGCTCCCGGCGATGCGCTCGAAGTCCGTGGGCTGGATGTTCTTCTGCTCGGCGTCACGCTGGGCGGTGTGGCCGGTGTGGAAGATGATGGGCAGGCCGTGCCGCTCGCACTCGCCATACACGGCCCACATGTCCCGGGTGTACGGGTCGAAGGAGTGGTCCGCCGGGTAGAACTTGAAGCCCCGGATGCCCAGCGCGAGGCTCTTCTCGAGCTCCTTCCGGGCATCATGGAAGTTGGGGTTGATGCTGCCGAAGGGGATGAAGAAGTCCGAGCCGCGCGCCTTGGCGGCAATCATCTCGCTGTCGATGGAGAAGTTCGTGCCCGGCCCGCACTCGGCCAGCATGACGGCGCGCTTCACGCCGTGGCGCCGCAGGTAGCGCTCCAGCTCGGCCGGCTCGGTGAACAGCCGGGTGATGTCCTCCCCTTCCTCGAGGGGGCGGCGTGTGAGCAGGCCCTGGATGTCGTCGCGGAGGCGGAAGAAGTCACCTGCGTGGACATGGAAGTCAATCATGGCGGCCTCGGTGGGGGACTGCGGCTAGTGGGACGCCGCCATGGCGGGGCGGGACATGGGAGTCGCTGCGGGCATGGCGGGCTGGAGCACCCGCTGGACGAAGTCACGCAGCGGCTGCACGTGCTCCGGCTCGCGCCACTCGGCGGCGAGGTCCTCGATGACGTGGTGCTCCGCGGCGAGCTGGCCGTCGACGTAGTGGCGGACGATGGGATGGAGGAAGGCGCTTTCCTTGGCGCGGTTCACGTCCGAGCGGTGGATGCGCTCGCTGGCGAACGGGTCGGCGCCCGCCGAGTGCCCGAACTCCAGCGTCAGCATCAGCAACTCGGTGCCCTTGCGCGCCAGGTGCTCGCGCGCGTAGTCGACGGAGAACTCCTCGCGCCCCACGCCGCGCCCGCCTCCGGTCAGCTCCAGCACGTCACACAGGAAGCCCGGCTGCTGCCAGAGCGCGGACGTGGAGTTGATGCGGTCCAGCAGCCAGGCCGAGACCTCCTCATGGCCGGAGACGGCGCGGGAGATGGGCCAGGGCTTGCCGTGGAACCTGGACTCCAGGATGTGGCTCAGGGAGCGGATGTTGTAGCGGAACCCATGGATGAAGCCGGACATGTACTTCTTCAGGTCCCGCATCTGCATGATGGTGCCGGCGAAGAAGAGACCGGGCACGTTCACCGACTCCCACTCGCTCGTCTGCATGGGGAAGCGGCGGCAGGGCGTCACCGCGGGGCGGCAGGCCTCGTCGAAGAGGGTGTTGTCGAACTTGAACCCCGTGCAGAGGATGACCCGGTCGTACGTCAGCGTTTCGACCTCGCCGCCCGCGTGCGAGTACTGGAAGGTGACCTCGTAGTGGTCCCCCACGCGGTTGATGCCGAGCACCTGGGCGTCCAGCAGCGCGTTCTGCATCTTGAGCTGGTAGGTGTCGAGGAGGTTGTTGTTGACCGCCCGGAGGTCACCCACGAAGTGCGTGCGCCAGGCCATGCGGATGGGCCGGGGGCTGGCCAGGTGGAGGACCGCGGCGCTCTCCATGAGGTGGTCCGCGGTCTCGAAGGCGGAGTTGCCCTTGCCGAGGATGAGGACGCGCTTGTTGCGGAACTCGGTGACGTCCAGGCTGACGGAGCCATAGCGGTCGGCCAGCTCCACGCCGGGGATGTCCGGGACGTTCTCCCGCGACACGCCGGTGGCGATGATGAGCCGCTCGCACGTGAAGGTCTTCCCCTCGGCGGTGCTCAGCTCGAAGCGGCCATTGCGCCGGATGCGGGTGACGTTGACGCCGTACTGGATGTTCAGCTCGTGGCGCCGGGCGAACTCCCGCAGGTAGGCGCCCATGGTGTCCGCCGGGGGGAAGTAGCTCTGCGAGAACTCCTTGAAGAGCGGCCCCTCGTGGTTGGACAGCAGGGAGTTCCAGTCCCAGCGCAGGTTCAGCTCGGGGTCCTCATGGCCGGTGTAGACCTTGTTGATGGAGATGAGCTTGCGGTGGCGCGGAAAGGTGGAGAAGAACGTCCCCGGGGAGGAGCCGCGCTCGAGGACCCGGTAGTCCCGGCCGTTCTCCTCGAGGAAGTAACCAACCTGCAGGCCGGCGGGACCTGCGCCCAGAACCAGATACTCGTGGTGCTCCATCGTAGAGGGCCTTTCGCGAGTCAGTGGAACGGCTTGGGCGGTCATTCCTTGATGCCGATGACCATGTGCTTCTCGTAGCTGGAGTGGTGGACGGGGCCCGGGGCGAAGCCCGCCTGCCGCAGCAGGTCGTGGTACTGCGAGGCGCTCCGGTGTTTGCCGCCCGTCTCCAGCAGCATGCAGAGGTCCATCAGCGCGGTGGGCAGGGGGCCCGTCCGCTGTTCATTGAAGAGGCGCTCCAGGACGAGGACCCGGCCACCGGGGGCCAGGGCCGAGTGGACGGAGCGGAGCAGGCGGACGCTCTGGGGGTCTGTCCAGTCCGAGAGGATGAAGCCCAGCGCGTACACGTCCGCCCGCGGGAGCGGGGACTCGAAGAAGTCGCCACCGGTGAAGCCCAGCCGCGTGGAAAGCCCGTAGTCACTTCGCGTCCGGGCCACGGTGGACTCCATGGCGGGCCTGTCGAAGACCTCGGCGGTCAGCGCGGGCCAGCGCTGGAGCGCGGCGACGGCGAACGAGCCGCTGCCACCGCCCAGGTCCACGAGGTGGCCGCCCCGCTCCAGCCGCAGGTGCTCCACCAGCTCCGTGGCGGCCTGGTAACCCAGACTCCACATGGCCCGGGCGAAGCGCTCCAGGGCCGCGGCATCCTGGTAGATGATGTCGAAGGGGGCCGCGCCTTCCCCGGGCAGCACCTTCTTCCACTGGGGGGCGCCATCCACCATGGCCTCGCCCAGATGCTGGAAGGTCCGCATCGAGAAGTTCTTCAGCAGGGGAAAGACGCCACCACAGTAAAGACTGCTGCTCCGCGTCAGGAATGGGCGGAGCGGGTCCGGCATGCGGTACCCGTCCCCTTCGCGTGTAAGCAATTGCATGCTGACGAGCGCGGTCAGCAGCCTGTCCAGCGCGGAGGGCTCGGCCTTCAGCTCCAAGGCCAGCTTATGTGTTCCATGAGTTCCGCCACGGGCGAGCGTGTCCAGCAATCCCAGCTCATCCGCGGCGAAGAGCACATTGCTGGCCATGAAGCCGAAGATGGCCCGCTCCAGAGCGGGCGGAGGCAAGTGGCCATCTGGCTTCGCAATCTCAAGCATGAACCGCCCCCCGCGGTGTCGCCATACTCTGAGAGCGGAGGCCGGAGGGCCGCCGCCTTGTTCCGGGATGCCACCGCCAGGCCAGCCGCTGGCATCCACGGAGTCACTGACTCAATGCATCATCATGCCGCCGAGCATTGCGTCATGCAGTGAACGCTTTATTACTGGGAGTACTGGCTGTAATCAACATTAAAATTTCGGCCCTCAGACAACGAGGGCCGGCGGGGTGGGCTGCTTTTGAAGGTTGGGCGGATTTTTCTCGTGGAGAGTTGTCTTTCTGGGAGGTGCCGCCCAGGCGCCTGTCATACGGGCTCGATGAAGTTCAGGCGGTAGCCGTCCGGGTCGGTGACAATGATTTCCCGGGTGTGCCATGGCTGGAGGGTGGGGCCTTCCACCAGGGCCCCGTGGGCCTGGGCACGCTTCAGCACCGCGTCCACGCCCCCCGCGTCCGTGACGCGCAGGCCCACCAGCACGCCCAGCCCCCGCCGTCCCTCCACCTTGAGTTGGGGCGGAGGCGTGACGAGGTACACGTCCATGGCGCCGGCCCAGCTGAGGTGGACGAAGGGGGGCTCGGTCTGCTTCCGCTCGAAGCCGAGCGCCTCGTAGAACGCCACGGAGCGCGAGACGTCCTGGATGAGCAGCTTGACGAAGGGCGTCGTCATCGGAGCAACCCCTCGGCCTTCATGGCCGCCTGGACGCTCGGCCGTTCCAGGATTCGTGCCTGGAACGCGCGCAGGGCGGGAAAGGGCTCCAGGTCGACCTTGAGGTAGCCGCACCAGCTCAGCACGGTGAAGAGGTAGACGTCGGCGACGGTGAACCGCTCGCCCATGACGTACGGGCTCTTCTCGAGGGTGGGCTCCAGGACGCGGAAGCGCTGGGCGAGCCGCTCGCGCGTGATTCGCTTGCCTTCCTCGGGGTAGGCCGCGTTGACGAGGGATGCGAAGGGCTTGTGCAGCTCCGAGCAGATGAAGTTGAGCTTCTCCTGGAGGCGGTAGCGCTCCAGGGTTCCATGGGCCGGGGCCAGCCCGCTGTCCGGGAGCTTGTCCGCGATGAACTGGAGGATGACGGGTCCCTCCATCAGATGGCTCCCGTCATCGAGCTGCAGGACGGGGACATAGCCGTGCGGGTTGATGGACTGGAAGTCCGCGCCAGTCTCCGTCTTCTGGGTCCGGAGGCTGACGCGCTCGAGCTGGAAGGGCAGGCCGGCTTCGCGCAGCGCGATGTGCGGCGAAAGCGAGCCGGTTCCCGGCGTGTAGAAGAGCTTCATGTGCGTGGAGTCCTCATGTCTTGAAAGAGGGGCGCGGATTCCTGCACGGCTCCCCGCCGCCGCGCCACGGAATCCCGGCGTCAGCGGCTGGCCGGCGGTGCCCGGCCGGCTGCTCCCGGCCCGCCCGCGGCATGCCGTGGCCCCCAGGGTCAGCCCGGCCCCGATGACCCGGGCCTGCTCCGGGTGATAGGTGTTCGTCGAGGTCGGCGCCGCCCCGGGGAGTCCGCCGAGCTTCATGACTTGCAGAGCCAGCCCGGCCCCGCGGGCACTCGGAAATACACCGGGCCCACGGGCCCGGCTCGGAAGGACGTTATGCGCTTCAATCGGTTTGTGGTGCTGCCCCTCGCGGTGCTCGCGCTGGGCGTGATGCCCGCCTGCTCGGGTGACGACGGCGACGACGACAACAACCCCGACTCGGGCACGTCCGCGGATGCGGGCACGGACGCGGGCACCGGCGGGCAGCAGGACTCGGGCACCGTCGTGTTCCCCGACGCGGGGACGGACCCGGGCACCAGCCCGGCCGGCACGTGCCCGGCCAATGCCATCATCTGCGAGACCTTCGACAAGGGCCTCAACGGATGGGAGCCCAGCACGGAGCACGCCACCATCCAGGCGGCCAACGGCATGCTGCGCGTCGTTACCGAGGACGGCCACAACGAGGACACGACATTTGGCACCCAGGCCATCGCGCGCTGGGCGAGGCCCATGCCCGCCTTCCAGACGCAGCTCTGGGTTCGCGCGCACGTGTACATGGACTCCCTGCCCAAGGTCTTCGGGCAGATGGGGACGTTCTTCGTGGTCTGGAACCTGGAAGACAGCGACTTCGGCGGCATCGAGCTGCAGGCGATTTCGGACCGGGGCTTCGCGCTGGACAACTGGACCGGACGCGGCACGGGCTGGAACCGTCAGGACCTCCCCATCAACGTGGGCCTGAACGCGCGCCGCTGGATGTGCCTGGAATGGGAGATTCGCCGCGACACCGCGTCGAGCTCCCTGGGCATCGCGCGGGCCTATGTGGATGGCGCCCTGGCCTATGAGTTCACCGACGTCGGCATGCGGGGCTTCAAGAACTTCTCCGTGGGCTACGGCTTCGTCCACCCGAAGGGCCAGTCCGGCTCCGAGACGTTCTACGACAACGTCGTGGTGAGCAGCACCGCGCGCATCGGCTGCCAGTAGTCCCGCCGCACCCGCCGGGAGCGCGGTGGGCCACGGCCCTCGCGCCCCGGCGTGCTCCGTGCCCGGGCGCTGGACGCGCTCCCCGGTGTCCTCGGGCTTTCCGCGAATATTTCGGCTGTGGGGACGCGGATTTAACTCGGTTTAATTCAACCGCCGCCCCCGCCCGCGTGAAAACTCCTGTGAACGTTTCACGAGGGGGAAGCACATGGCGGGACCCATCAAGAGCAATCAGCCTTTCACCTACATCCCGAAGCCGGCCAGCGGCACCCAGGCCAGCAAGCCGCAGGCTCCGGCCCCGGCGCCGGCCGTCCTCCCGAAGCCGGCGGCGACGGGCCAGGGTGGCACGGCCAGCGCCTTCACCGACGGGTTCGGTGGCGGCACGCGGACCAGCTCGCTGCGCAACCCCCTGTTCCCACAGGACAACGGCGCCGTGTTCCTCCAGGGCGGCACCCCGCCTCCCGTCACGCCGACGCCGGAGGAGCCGGACGACGGCCCCATCTCCCTGGACGCGGGTGTCAGCGGCTCCGTCACCGTGGGCCCCAATGGCGTCTCGGCGCAGGCGGGCGCCGAGCTGGGTGTGTCCGTGGAGGGTGGCCCCTTCTCGCTGACGGTGGGCGCCTACACCGAGGTGGGGGCGAGCCGGACGACCGAAGGCGACATGACCACCTTCAACGTGGAGGCGGAGGTGGGCGTCAAGGGGGAGGCGGGCGTGGAGGCGGGCATCGTCTCCGGCAACGTCAACGGCTCCGCGGGCGTGCGCGCCAGCTACGAGGTGACGATGCCCACCTCGGCCGCCGAGGGCATCACCTCGCCCGAGCAGGCCGCCCAGCTGCTCAACCCGTTCGAGCCGGAGAACCTCCCGGTGGGCACCACCATCACCCTGCACGGTGAGTCCTTCGTGCAGACGGGGATGTCGGTGACGTTCCAGAACATCGCCCGCGTCTTCGACCTGTCGGTGAGCGACAGCGTGGAGCGCGCGCAGGGCATGTCCATCGCCGTCAACAAGGTGGACGAGAACACGGTCCGCGTCACCATCGGCCCCACGGAGATGGTGTCGCGCACCGGCAGCGTCGGCCTCGCGGTGGGCGGCGTGGGGGTGGAGCTGGCCTCCACGGGCACGGTGAACCAGCAGACCGCGCGGCAGGTGGACTTCGACATCTCCACCCCCGAGGGACGCGCCGCGTATGACCACTTCATGGCCACCGGCGAGCTGCCCGGCAACGACCCCGCCAACGGCACCTCCAACGCGGCCACGGTGCAGGTCATCTCCGGCGAGGCCACCCAGGAGCTGACGCTGGGCATCTCCTTCGGCGAGAGCAGCCTGGCCAGCGACGAGTACGTCTTCACCACCTACGACGACGGCCGCCAGGAGTTCGCGTACACGGGCACCCTGGGCCCGGTGACGTTCCAGGTGAGCGGCGATGTGAATGACCCGAGCACCCACACGTACCAGGCCACGCTCACGGACGTGAATGCCGGCTCCGTGGACGGCCTGTCGCAGCTCTACCCGAACACGGGCACGGGCGGCACGGTGACGATGTCCTTCACGGCGGAGGAGGCGGCGCAGATGCAGCAGCTCGCCAAGGACTGGGTCCAGGCCCATGAGGAGGGCCGCCCGGGCTACGCGGACCCGCCGCCGGAATGGGTGATGAACGTGGCCAACGCGGAGTCGCCGGAGGCGGCCATCTCCTGGCTGATGACGCCGACCATGAACAACGACTCCACCACGGTGGTGGACCGGGTGAACCAGCTCGGCATCTTCCAGCTCAACAACGGTGGCGGTGAGATGCCGGGCACCGTCATCGCCCAGTAGGAGGAGTCCGGGCGGCCCTGGGAAGGGGGACTCCAGGGCCCCGGGCGGGGGGGGCTGGCGCGGTTTTCAGCGGCCCAGCCGCGCCAGCTTCTCCTTCACGGCGCCCGCGGCGGGCCCGTCCGGCAGCAGCGCCAGGTAGCGCCCGTAGGCCTTCGCCGCGTCCGGGCCCCGGCCCAGCTTGTCGTACGCGTCGCCCAGGTTGAGGTACGCCACGGCGCGCTGCGGGTCCAGCGCCAGCGTCTTCTCCAGCCACTTCACGGCCTCCGCGTACTCGCCGCGGCGGAAGTGGACGAAGCCCACGTTGTTGGTGGCCTGCGCGTCCGTGGGGTCCAGGCGCGCGGCGGCCTGGAACTCGGCCAGGGCCTCCGCGTAGCGCTTCTCGCGGTAGAGCGTCATGCCGCGGTCTCCATGGCGGCGGGCCTGCTCGGCGGGCGTGGCGGGCGGCACCGGCGCGGCGGCGGCCACGGTGCCGGCGTCCTGCAAGCGGGAGAGCTGGTTCTTCGCCTCCGCCAGCTCTCGCGCCAGGGCCTCGTTGCGCGCCGTCTTCTCGGCGATTTCCCGGCGCACGCGCTCCAGCTCGGCGTTGAGGCGGATGGCCTCGGTGTCGAGCTGCTCGGAGCTCTCGCTGAGGAACTCGCCCTCGTGGTTCAGCTCGAGGACGAACTCGCCGCCCTCGCTGCCGGGCATGCTGCCGAAGGCGGGCGTCTGCCGGGACAGCGAGGACACGGTGGGGCCCACGTAGGCGGCCAGCTCGGACGCGGTGACGTAGCCGTCGGTGTTGAGGTCCGCCTGTCCCTCCAGCCCTTGCAGCAGCGTCCACGTGAAGATGGAGTGGCCATTGGGGCCCTGGTCCGCCACCTGCTCGTCGGCGCCGCCCGCGGTGAGCACCTGACGCACGCTCCGGCGCGTCACCTCCTGGAGGTACTTGCGTACGTCCGCGCCCGCCGGGGCCCCGCCGCGCGTCAGCGCCAGCCCGCTGTAGCAGGCGTCCATGACGAAGAAGACGTGCTTGGCGGCCATGGCCTCGCTGATGTCCTGGAAGTTGGTCATCGAGATGGCCGTGCTCTGGTAGTTGGACGTGTCCGCGTCCACCGGGACGATGTAGCCCAGGCTCTTGCCGTTGGGCAGGCGGCGGGTGATGCCGTGGCCCGCGAAGAAGACGAAGACGCGGTCCTCGCGCTGCACCTTCGACGGGTCCGCGAGTGAATCACCCAGCACGGAGAGGATGCGCTCGCGCGTGGCCTGCTCGTCCAGCAGCACCGTGACGTTCTCCGGCTTGAAGCGGTACTTGCGCACCAGCAAGTCACGCACGCCCTGCGCGTCGTTCACCGCGTAGGAGAGCTTCGGCCACTTCTGGTACGCGTTGATGCCGATGACCACCGCATGGCTCTCGCGGTAGAGGGCCGCGGGCGCGGGGGCCGCGGGCGTGCCGCCGTCCGCGTCACCGCCGAGCACCGTGGCGCCGTCCCATAGGACGAAGCGGTAGCCGCGCGTCTGGAGCGTCTCCAGGATGAGCGGGAGCGCCTCCGCCGTCTGGGCGTGCACGTCGTGCAGGAGGATGACGCCCCGGCCGTTGGCCTCCACCTGCTGCACCACGCGGTTGGCGATGGAGGTGGGCAGCGGGTCACTCCAGTCGAGCGAGTCCACGTTCCACAGGTAGGCCTTGAGCTGCCGGGCCGCGAGCGCCGCGCTCACCTTCTCGTTGCGCGCGCCGTAGGGCGGGCGGAAGAGGGAGATGCGGCTGTTCGTCACCGACTCGATGATGCGCTTCGACTCGTCGATTTCCTTGGTGAGCCGCTCGTCGCTGAGCTTGGGCAGGAAGGCGTGCGTCAGCGAGTGGTTGGCGAGCAGGTGCCCCGCCTGGAGGATGCGCTCGGAGTACGCGCCCGCCTCCGTGCGGTGGAGCGCCGTGCCCGCGTCGGCGGTGCCCTTCGCGGGCAGGGCGACGTTCTGCCCCACCTCGAAGAAGATGGACTTCACGCCGAACTTCTCCAGCGTGGCGAGGATGGAGGGCGTGTGGCGCGGGTGCGGGCCGTCGTCGAAGGTGAGGACGAGCGTCTTCGGCGGCAGGGTGTTGCCGGTGATGATGGCCGGGTCCTCCTTGCGAGGCCCCTTGCCGCGCAGCCCCTCGCCCAGCGGGCGCAGCGTGTCGTCGAAGGACTGGAGGATGGATTCGCGGGTGAAGCGGCCCTTGAGGAAGGCGAGGTAGGCCTCCCAGGCCTCGCGGCGCACCGGCATTCCGCGCGTGTCGAAGCGGCCGAAGACGGCCTGGAGCTCCTTCTCGTAGAGCGCCTGGATGGCCTGCAGCGCGCGCTGGTCCTCCTCGGCGCGGGCCCGCAGCGACGCCTTCCACGCGGGAGCGGGCTCCAGGGACGTGAGGGCGTCGCGCAGGTCCGCCAGCGTGTCCCGGAAGGCGAGCTTGTCCGCGTCGTGCAGCTCGGCGTCCTTCTCCAGCCAGTCCAGGAACGTGGTGACGGAGGTGGGGGCCGTGGGCGAGCCCGAGGCGGCGGTCAGCGCGGCATGGAGCCCCTCGCCGAGGGACTCCAGCGCGTGCCGGTTCTCTTCGAAGAGCATGCGGCCGACGATGGCCACGCGCTCGCGGGTCTCCGCGTCGAGGGTGGCCTCGTCCGCGGCGAGGACGATGTTCTGCCGGTAGCGGGTGACGATGCCCGTCAGCGCCTCGCGGCCGAGCGCGCCGTCTTCCCCGTGCGCCGGCGCGGCGGTGGCGGGGCCCGCGTCGGGAGCCGCGAGCGCGGTGGCGGCGGGCTCCTGCTTCGACGCCGTGGCGGGCTCTTGTTTCGCTGCGGGGGCGGGCGACGTGCCCTTGCAGGCGACGACGAGCACGGCGGTGAGCCACGGCAGGGCGCGGCGCCAGGGCTTCCGGCGCGCGGCGGGAGACGACACGGGGTGGAGCGG
The DNA here is from genome assembly GCF_020037125.1 of Myxococcus sp. RHSTA-1-4. Lineage (GTDB taxonomy): Bacteria > Myxococcota > Myxococcia > Myxococcales > Myxococcaceae > Myxococcus. The sequence goes on along the minus strand of NZ_JAIQDG010000012.1, from coordinate 95,146 downwards.
GACGGGAGTCTGGCGGGCGCCAGCGAAGTTCGGGGTGCTCATGCGTGGGCGGGTCCGCGCGGAGCATGCCTGCTGGGGCGCGGGGACGCCACCCGTTGGCCCGTATCATTATATGCGGGCCATGCGGTGCTCCCCGCCTCGCGGGGGCGGGTGCGGTGATAGACGTGGAGGGCAAGGGCCGCACGGCAAGGGAGGCACCATGGCTGGGAAGGAACACCGCTACGCCGTCACCGTGGAGTGGACCGGGAACCGGGGCGAGGGCACCTCGAGCTACAAGCGCTATGAGCGTGCGCACGAGCTGAGGGCCGAGGGCAAGCCCACGATTCCGGGCTCGTCCGACCCGGCCTTCCGGGGAGACCCGGCGCGCTGGAACCCCGAGGAGCTGCTCGTGGCTTCGCTGTCCGCGTGTCACAAGCTCTGGTACCTGCACCTGTGCGCCACCGCCGGCGTGGTGGTGACGGACTACGTCGACGACGCCGAGGGCGTCATGGCCGAGGAGGCGGACGGCGGCGGCCGCTTCGTCCGCGTGGTGCTGCGGCCGCGAGTCACCATCACCGCCGGCTCGGACCGGGACAAGGCGCAGGCGCTCCACCATGAGGCCCACGCCCTGTGCTTCATCGCGCGCTCGGTCAGCTTCCCCGTCACCCACGAGCCCACGACGCTCGTCGCGGCCGCGCGCGCGTAGCGCCGGGCTTCAGACGCGGGGTTCGAGGACGGACAGCGCCGGCAGGAGCACCGCGGGCGTCACGGTGGGCTGCGGCATGACCAGGGTGGGGTAGGTGTCCACGGGCGCGGCGCACCCCACCACGAACTCCGCGGCCTCGCGCAGCTTCATCAGCGCGAACTCCGTACAGTGGATGGTGATGATGGGGAGGAAGCCCGGCTCACTCATCCACTTCACCGCGTCCGACAGGTGGTGGGCGCTCAGGAACCGCAGCACGGCGTCCCGAAGCGTCCGGCTCTCCTCCACCGTCGATGCGAGGAGGTTGCTCCGGTCACGCTGGGGCGAAGGGACATACGGCTCCGACTCTTCGCGCGGCATGATGATGGTCTCGATCCACATCGGAGCGCCTCCGGACGGGTGGCTCGGCGGTGGAGAGGACCGCGTGGGGGCGCGGGCCGTGGGGCCGTCGAGCAGTACCTGCATGATGCGCGATTCGGGCTCGGACGGTTTCACTTCCGGCGCCAATTCCTTCCTGGAAAGCGTCAGCATGTAAGAAACTGGAGTGTGTGAGTTGCGCACCCCGTTGCCACTGCGCACACCCGTGCAGGTGGGCCCTGGGGGCCTGGCCCCGCATGTATACGGGAGCCGACACCGGAGCCTGACGCGAGGGGGCCCTTCCAACCCTACAATGGGTCCACCAATGCACACGTCGTCTCGTCAGGGGCTGGGGCCGCCCGCTGTCTTCGTCGGGCGCTCCGAGGAGGTGCAGCGCCTGGGCGGCATGTTGCGGCGCGTGCGCACCGGCGTCGTCTACGGCCTGCCCGGCGTGGGCAAGTCCGCGCTGGTGGCGGCGGTGGCCGCGCGCTACCGGGGGCCCGTCGTGCACCGCCGCGTCCGGCCCGGGGACACGCTGGATACCGTGGTGGACGACGTGCGCCGCCTGCTGCGCGAGGCGCCCGTGGCCCAGGCCCTGTCGGATGCGTCGCGCCTGGAGGACCTGGCGCGCGAGCTGGAGGCGCGCCGCGCGCTGTGCGTCCTGGATGATGTGCACGGGCTGAAGCCCGAGGAGCGCGCCGCGCTGCTGGAGGAGCTGGGCGGGCGGCTGCGGCAGGGCGCGCTGCTGGCCACCTCGCGCGAGGCGGTGCCCCGGCACGCCACCAGCCCGGACCGCTTCGAGCTGCGGCTGGACGGCCTGCCCGAGCCCGCGGCGCGCGCGCTGTGGGAGCAGCTCGATTCCCTGTACGGGCACCGCGAGGGCTTCGGCGCGGCGTGGGCCCGCTCACGGGGACTGCCCTTCCTCCTGCGCCGCGCCCATGCCGGCGACGTGGGAGATGAGGAGCCGGTGCGCGCGGCCCTGGAGGCCCTGCCCGGGGACGAGCGGCGGCTGGCCGCGGTGCTGGCGCTCAGCGAGGTGCCGCTGCCGGCGCGGGCGCTCCAGCACGTGCTGCCCGGGGGCGAGGCCGGCGAGGCGCTGCGGCGGCTGTCCGCGAGGTTGCTGGTGGAGACGGACGCGCAGGGCCGTCACGGCGTCCATGACCTGGTGCGCGAGGCGCTCGGGGCGCTGCTGGGCCCGGAGGAGGCGCGCTCCGCGCACGAGGCACTCCTGGAGCTGCTCTCCCGAGAGCCGCTGCCGGCGGTGGTGCGGGTGCGCGCGATGTGCCGGCACCTCCAGGCGCTCGGCCGTCACCGGGAGCGCGCGGCCTTCATCATCGAGCAGGCGGAGCCGCTGGTGCGCCACGGCGCCGCCGCGGAGCTGCTGTCGCTGCTGGGCTCGCTGCCTCCGGAGCTGCGCACGGCCGAGGTGCGGCTGGCCCGCGCGCGGGCGCTGGTGCGGCTGCTGGATTTGCGCCGCGCCCACGCGGAGCTGCTGGAGCTGCGCGCCGCGCTGGACGCGCCGGGCGAGGCGGCACTGGAGGGCGTGAACACGGTGCTGGTGCGCGTGGCCCTCTTCTCCCTGGAGCTGGACACCTGTGAGCGGGCGCTCGGCTCCATGCCCATGCCGGGCAACCCGGAGGACCTCCTCCAGCAGCTCCTGGCCTGGGCGGCGCTCCGCTTCTTCCAGGGCCGGCTGGACGAGTCGCTGGACATGCTGAACACCGCGGCGGCGGGGACGGAGGACCGGCACGTGCTGGGCTGGTTCGCCTACTCGCGCGCGCTGATGCTCTGGATTGACGGCCGCGACGGCGAGCTGGCGGAGCCGGTGGACCGGTGCATGTCGCTGCTGGAGGACGCGCCGCTCGACTCGCGCGGGCCGCTGGTGACGGCCATGTCCGCCGGCATCCTCAGCCGGCTGGGGCGCTTCGCGGAGGCCGAGGCCGCCATGGCGAGCGCGCGCGAGCGGCTCGAGCGGCTGGGGGCGCCCCGGCTGGCGCTGGAGCTGGACTGCATCGCCGCGTGGATGCGCGCGGAGCAGGGCGAGCGCCGGGCCGCGCTCGCGCTGCTGCGGCAGACGGAGGCCCGGGCCGAGCAGGCGGGCTACCTCTTCATCCGCTACCTCTCGCGCGTGGGCGCGGGGCGCATGTTGCTGGAGCTGGGGCGGCGCGCGGAGGGCCTGGCGCTGCTGGACGCGGTGGAGGCCGACGTCGTCTCCCGCGGCGCGCGGGGGCTGGCCCGGGCCGTGGAGGTGGCCCGCGCCATGGACGTGCCGGGGCAGCTGGAGCGGCCCGCCACGGTGGAGCCTCGCGAGGTGCGCCCGGGCGTGGCCGCCCGCCAGCGCGCCCTGGCCGCCCTCCACGCCGCGAAGCACGGCGACAGCGTGCGCGCGGTGGGGCTGCTCGCCTCACTGGAGCCGCTGGCGCGGGGAGAGGACTTCGCGCTGGAGCGCGCGCTGGGCCACCTGGCACGGGCCCAGGTGCACCGGCTGGCCGGGCGGGCCATGGACGCCCAGGCCTCGCTGGAGGACGCCGCGCGCGCCGCCGCCGAGGGCGAGGTGGACCCGGAGCTGATTCCGGAGCTGGCCCGCGCGCTGGCCCCGCGGGCCGCGGAGCCCGAAGCCCCGGAGGCTCCCGCCGGAGCGGCGGAGGGGGTGGTGCTGGATGCGCGGCAGCACGAGCTGCGCGCCGGGGGGCGCACCGTCTCCCTGGCGAAGCGGGTGCTCCCGCGCCGGCTGCTGTACGCGCTGGCCCGTCAGCCGGGGCGCACGCTGCCGAAGGAGGCGTGCGTGCGCGCCATGTGGGACGCCGACTATGACCCGCGGCTGCACGACAACGCGCTGCGCGTCCACGTGCGCTACGTGCGGGAGCTGCTGGAGGGCACCGGCACGCGGGTGGTGTTCGAGGACCCCGGCTACCGGCTGGAGGTGTCGGAGGGCTTCGCCTTCCATGACGGGCCCGGCGCCTGAGCGCGCGGCCGCTACAGCGGCAGCTCCACCACGAAGGCCGCGCCGCCACCCGGTGCTTCCTCCACCCGGATGTGGCCGCCGTGCGCCTCGACAATCTGCCGCACGATGTAGAGCCCCAGCCCCAGGCCGCCCTTGTGCGGGGCGTTGTGGCCCTGCGAGAAGCGCTCGAAGATGTGCTCGCGCTCCTTCTCGGGCACGCCCGGTCCGCTGTCGGCCACCCTCAGCCGGGTGAGGCCCCCGTGCCGGGTCAGCGACACGCGCACCGGGCTGCCCGCGCCGTAGCGCAGGGCATTGGACAGCAGGTTGCTCACCACCTGCTCCATGCGCAGCAGGTCGAAGCGGCCTGGCACCGGCCCGTCCACCCGCGCGCTCAGCACCACGCCCGCCTGCCGCGCCTCGTCCGTGAAGCGCGCGACGAGCTCGGACACCACCGCCGCCAGGTCGCCGTCGGCGTACTGGAAGTCCAGCTTGCCCCGCTGGATGCGGCTGACGTCCAGCAGGTTGTCCACCAGCGCCCCCAGCCTGCGGAGCTGGCGCTCGGTGGTGTCCAGCTTCGCCACCACCTTCGGCGAGCCGAGCGGCTCCCCCGCGCCGGTCTCCGCCATGCGCCGCAGGAGCTGGAGCTGCAGGCGCAGCGAGGTGAGCGGCGTGCGCAGCTCATGGCTGGCCAGTGAGAGGAAGTCGTCGCGCGTGCGCACCGCCTGCTGGAGCGCGGCCTCCGTCTCCTTCAGCGCGGTGACGTCGAGGATGGCCCCGCGCACCACCACCACGTTGCCCGCCGCGTCGCGCAGCACCTTCGCCCGGCTGATGAGCCAGTGCCACGAGCCGTCCGGCCAGTGGACGCGGAAGGTGGAGGCATAGGAATCCACCTCGCCGGAGAAGATGGCGGCGACCTGGGCCTCCACCCCGGGCCGGTCCTCCGGATGGATGGAGGCGAGGAAACGCTCGTGCGTCCACTCCTCCAGGGGCTGCGCGTAGCCGTAGAGCCGGTCATGTCCCTCGGAGCGGAACACCTGGCCGGTGGCGAGGTTCGTCTCCCAGACGGCCATCTGCGCGGAGTCCAGCGCCACCTGGAAGCGCTCGCCGAGCTGGCGGAAGCGCTCCTCGGTGCGGGACACCGCGTGCTCGGCATGCTGGCGCTGGGTGATGTCGGCCGCCAGCACCCAGGTCTCATCCCCCACGGCGCGGACCTTCACCTCCAGCCAGAGGCGCGACGGCAGCTCCGCCAGGAAGCGCCCTCCCTCGCGCAGGGTGAGCGCGGCCATCAGCCGCTCATGCAGCACGGTGCCCGCCAGCTCGGGCCAGGCCCGCCACGGCTCCCGTCCCAGGAGGCGTTCGGCGGGCTGGCCCAGCAGGGCGGCGGCGTGGGTGTTCAATTCGCGGATGCACCCGTGGGCGTCCAGCGTGAAGAAGGCCTCGTCCATCATCTCCCGCAGCACGTACAGCCGTGCCTCGGGGGAAAGGCCCGCCTCGTCGGCGGCCGCGGCGGGCAGGGGAGCCGGCTCGGAGCAGGCGCGCGGATTCCTGGCCGCGCGCGAGGTCTCTCCATCGTCCGAGGTGGTCCAGCCCTCTGCCATCTTTGTCCTACCCTGCCTCGGGGAGACGTCCACGCGTCAGCATGGCCGCCGGCCTGGTCTCCGACGCTCCCGCCACCGGGTCCCCCCTGGCAACAACGGGCGGACGCGCCGGGTCAATCCCCGGCGGTCAGCGCGGCCGGGTCCACCACGGGGTCCGGCATCGCCCAGAGGGCCGTGGGCTGGAGGTACGCCTGGTCGAAGGCGTGGAGGATTCCCGTCCAGCGGTCCCAGAAGACGGCCCAGTTGTACTCGGTGGGCGGCGAGGTGAACGGATTGCCGTCCCGGTCCGGCTGGCCGTACGCGTAGTCGGCGTAGTTCCACTCCATCGTCCCGAACCGCGTGCGCAGCAGCGGGGTGATGGCCTGCAGCAGCTTGGGGCGGGACACCTCGTCCGGCGCGCGGGAGGCGGGCATGAAGACGGGCTGGGCCATGTCGTGCTGCTCGCGCCAGGCGACGTAGTTGTTGCCCATGGCGATGAGCGCGTCGCGCGCGGCGGGCGTGGGCGCGAGGCGGGCCTCCTCGTACACGGCGAAGGCCGCCACCAGCAGGCTCTTCCAGTTCATGCCCGGCAGGAGCAGGTCCAGCTCGTACGGGCGCGGCGAGTCATACGCATGGGCGAGCGCGAAGTCGTAGGCCTGGCGCGCCTCGGCGGCGGACGCGCCCGGCAGCACGAACTCCGTCAGCACGCGCTCCGGCGTCACCGCACCGGCGCCCTGGCGCCAGTCGAGGTAGAGGCGCCCCGCGGCGCCGACGTCCGTGAAGATGGCCAGGTTGCCCTCGTGCAGCGTGCGCTCCAGCGTCACCACCACGCGCTCCGCCTTGTCGAGCGGGAAGAAGGCGGGGGCGCTCCAGTAGAGCGAGGCCAGGCGCGACGCCGTGGTGAGCAGCGTGCGCGGGTCCGCGAGCGCCTCGGCATTCAGGGAGGAGGTGAGCGAGCCGAGCGAGGCGGCCGCGTCGAAGGGCAGGCCCTGCAGCACCAGCTCCAGGCCGAGCTGTTCTCCCGAGACGAGGGCCTGGCCGGTGAGGCCCACCCGCTCCAGGGCCTGCAGCACCGAGAAGGTGGTACGCCCGCGGGCGGCGTCGATGACGCTCCGGGCGATGGCCGTGCCGAGCATGCCCTCGCCTCCGGTGCGGGAGGCGTGCGGCGCGAAGACGTACCAGTTGGGACGGACGCTGCTGATGCCGCCGGGCTCGAGCTCCGGGTCCAGCACGGCGCCCATCTCATAGGCGAGCTGGATGTAGCCCTCGGTGATGCGGCGGTTGTCCTCCAGCGGCGTGGCCGCGCGGGACGGCTGCGCCAGCAGCACGGAGGCCAGGAGCAGGGTGGGGCAAAGACAGGACAGACGCGAGAGGTTGAACGATGGCATGGGACGTGAGGACTACAACGGGGAGTGTCGGCGCGGTAGTCATTGTTCAAAATATCCCAGGGCCTCCCGTGCGTGTCCGGCGCACATCCCCAGCGGAACTTCATCCAAACCCTGTCACCGCGCGCGGCTGTTCGTCGCGAGACGGGACATGTGTCGCCCATGGATGGATGTCCCGGCCCGCGGTCCCGGTAGGCACCCGGAAAGCGTGAAGACGGGGTATTTCCTTCAAGGGGCCTCACCCTGTGCTGCCCACCTTCGCCCGCCCCTCCGGACGTGGCGAGCGCCTCGTCCGGTGTCGTCCCAGACCCTGACGAGGAAGAACACATGACCCCCACTCGGAATGAACACGGGCATCGTCGCGGCGCCAGGCCGCGAGCGGGACTGTGCCTGGCGGTGCTGTTGTTGCTCGGGGCCGGCTGTGCCCCCGCGGAGGAGTCTCCGGAGCTGCCTCCGCCCGGGCTGTCGCCGCGAACGTCGGCCACGGCCCAGGCGCTGGAGAGCGATAATGGCCTCTCCGTGAATGGGCTGTCGTTCAACGGGCTGTCGTTCAATGGCTTGTCGTTCAACGGCCTGTCCTTCAATGGCCTGTCGACCAGCGCCTTCGCGTCCTGGTTCGACCAGGAGCCGGCGCTGGCCGACATGGTGATGCGCTACCTCATCCACTGCGCCGTGCCGGCCGGAGAAATGCGCACGTACACGGAGCCGCGGACGGGGCAGCAGTACACCTGGACCGGCGGGCTGGGGCTGGCCCCGGACTGGGCCGGTGGCGCGCCGGCCACCGTGCGCGAGCAGCAGGTGGTGTCCGCGTGTCTGGCGGCACATGCCAACAAGTATGGCAAGCACGTGCCCATCTCCGTGCTGGGCCGCCGGGCGGATGGCCGGGCCATCTCCACCACCGAGGACGAGCTGAAGCAGTACAAGTGGCGGGAGTCCTGCTTCTTCGGAAACCTCTTCAGCGGCGAGGGCCTCTTCGTGGGCCGTGACAAGGGCCGGCTCAGGTCTCGCGAGAGCTCCTCGCGGGCCTGCTCGGTGATGGCCAGCCGGGGGGACGATGAAGACGAGGAAGCCGATGGGCTCGATGATTCCAGCGCGGTGGGCTCGGCCGAGGAGCTGGAGCTGAACCGCCGCCGCTGCGCGCCGCTCGTCTACATCGGCCGGTGCGCGCTCCACTGCGTCATGGATGAGTCGAAGTTGTTCTACACGTCCTGCACGTACAACGGCGTGACGTACCAACCGCTCACCACGCGGCTGGACAAGCGGACCTTCTACAAGTGCGGGGACGGCATCTGCCAGCCCACCGAGGCTTGCGGGGAGCGGAACGACCATCTCTCCTGCAAGGACGACTGCGGCACCTGCGGCTGAGCCCGTCCCGGGCACCGTCACAGGTGCCGCGCGGCGAGCTCCGCCCACAGCGCGTCGGGCGCGGTGAACACGGCCCTGGCGGTGCCCTCCACGCCCCACCAGGCGCCGCGGGTCAGCTCCTCCTCGAGCTGCCCCGGCGCCCAGGACGCCACGCCGGTGAAGGTGAGCGCGGAGCCGCCGGGCGCTCCGTCCTCGCGTGTGCCCTCGTACCAGGAGAGCCCCTGGAGGACGCCGGTGCCGCGCGCCCCGTCCTCGAGGACCAGGGTGACCCGGTAGTCGGCATGGACCGGTCCACCCCAGCGGTCCACGCCGGCTGGCAGCGGCCCGCCGCCGGGCGGCCTCGGGCGGTTGAGCACGAGCCCCCACGTGCGCGTCCCGTCCGCCTCCAGCAGCAGCACCACCGTCTTGTCGAAGGTGTGGCCCACCCCGCCGGGCCGCGCCACCAGCAGGACTCCGGGCGCCGGCGCGCGGGGGACCGCCTCAGCGGACTCGAGCGCGTCGATGACACGGGGGAGGACTCCGAGCATCAGCAGCGCGCTGGCGAGCAGCAGGGCCACCGGAGGCCGCTGTGAGAAACCCTTCACCCGGCCCACGATAGAACGGCCGGGCGCGGCTCAGGGACAGGGGCAGTCCAGTCCGCAGCTGTCGTACCGGTTCGAGGTGCCGCACCGCTCGGTGGCCTGGCACTTGCCGTCTCCGCACTTGTTGACGTCCCCCGTGCGCAGCCGCGTGGTGAGGGGGCGGTGCCAGGTGACGCCGTTGTACGTGCAGGACGTGTAGAAGTTCCCGGTGGCATCGAGCTGGCAGAGGGAGTCGCAGGAGGCCGTGTACATCAGGGGCGCGCAGGGCGCCTTGGCCTCGGTGCCCTCGTAGAGCAGGGCGCCACAGGCCCGGGAGGTGCTCTCACTGGGCCCCAGGGGCTCCCGGTCGGCGCCCACGAAGAGGCCCTGGCCGGTGAAGAGGTTTCCGAAGAAGCAGGACTCCCTGCGCGAGTGCGAGGTCAGCTCCTCCGCGGTGTACGAGAGGGGCGTGCCCGCCGCGTTCCGGCCCAGGACGGAGATGGACACGGTCTGCCCGAGCCGGTTGGCGTGCGCCGCCAGGCACGAGGACACCACCTGCTGCTCGAGCTCGGTGGCGATGGCGCCCGAGGCCCACGACGGGGCCAGCCCCAGCCCGCCGGCCCAGGTGTACTGCTGCCCCGTGGAAGGGGAGACGTACGAGCGCGTCTCTCCCGCGGGCGCGGCGCAGCGGACCACATAGCGCATCACCGCGTCCGCCAGCGCGGGGTCCGCCTGGAACCACGTGTTGAAGGCGCTCGTGGACATGCCGTTGAACGAAAGGCCGTTGAAGGACAGCCCGTTGAACGAAAGGCCATTGAAGGACAGTCCATTGAAGGACAGGCCATTGTCCGACTCCTCCGCCTGCTCCTGTTGCCCGAGCGGCGGGGGAACCGGCGTGTCCTCCACCGGCCCGCAGGCGGTGATGAGGCACGACGCGGCGACGGCCACGAACGCGGCGGCAAGTCCATGGCACTTCTGCTCCAACAGTCTCGTTTTCATCGGCTCCTCGACATCCAGGCGTCAGCGGGCGGCGCGCGTTGGGCGACGTCCGTGAAGGCCACGCGAGGAGCACGGGCACGGTGACGGTGGCCCTTCGAGGGAACGTTGCATCGCGCTGGCCTCCACGGAAGTGGACGCCGGTGTGGGGCCCATCGCCCCCGGACATCGGGGCCATGAGGGCAAAGACGGGGGTGTGTGCGTCCGTCACGCATTGGATGTCCATGTGGCGAGGTGACGCGTGACTCACGGTATTGGAACGTGGGCGCGGTGCGCCTGCCCTCATGGGACAGATGCTGCGTGACGTGGTGGACGCTGTTCCGGGAATCCGTTGTTTGCCGGATGCTGGCCACGTCAGCGCCATACGCTCGCCGGCGTCCAAGATGGGCGGAGTCACAACCGCGTGGTGAAATTTATCCAGCAGACGGGCGCGTGAGTGCGGGGCGGGCAAGGCGCCGCGTGAATGGCTCGGGGGCTCCGACTGGCACAGCGGGAGCGGGCGATGGGAGATGTCTCCAGAAAGTTGCTGCTTGCGCCGGCGGGCAACCTGCGAGCCCTGCCCGGACACGAGCCGGCATCCGCGGAGGGCACGTCACCGTCCGTGCCGCCGACGGGGACGGTGGCGCTGGTCTTCACGGACGTACAGGGCTCCACGCGGCTGTGGGAGCGGTGTGGCCCGAGCATGCGCGCCGCGCTGGAGGTGCATGACCGCGTGCTGCGCTCGTTGCTGGCGGACGGCAACGGCTACGAGGTGAAGACGCAGGGCGACTCCTTCATGGTGGCCTTCCCCTCCGTGCTGGAGGCGCTGCGCTGGTGCCTGGACGCGCAGGAGGCGCTGCTTCGCGCACCCTGGCCGGCGGACCTGCTGGCACAGCCGGAGGCGGCGGAGGAGCACGGCCCCCAGGGGCCGCTGCACCGGGGGCTGCGCGTGCGCATGGGCGTCCACGTGGGCGAGCCCGAGTGCCGTGTGGACGAGCGGACGGGACGGGCGGACTACCTGGGCCGCATGGTGAACGTGGCGGCGCGGGTGACGTCGGCGGGACATGGCGGGCAGGTGCTGGTGAGCGGCGTGGCCTGGGCGCAGGCCGCGCCGGCGCTGGAGTCGCTGGGCCGGCCCGCGGTGCGCCCGCTGGGGACGTTCCGCCTGAAGGGCATCGACGACGCGGTGGCGCTGGTGGAGGTGCTGCCGGCGTCCCTGGCGGAGCGGCGCTTCGGCGCGCCGCGCGCGCCCCGGGACAGGCAGGGCAACGTACCGGTGGCGCGCGAGGGGCTGGTGGGGCGGAGCGTGGAGCTGGGCTCGCTGCGGCGCTGGCTGGCGGAAGGCGTCCGGCTCATCACCGTGCTGGGGCCGGGCGGCATGGGCAAGACGCGGCTGGCCACGCACTTCGGCGCGCTGGAGCTGGAGTCGGGCGCGTGGGAGGGCGGCGTCTGGCTGTGCGAGCTGGCGGAGGCGCAGACGGCGGACGCGCTCTGCCACGCGGTGGGGCAGGCGCTGGGCGTGGCCCTGCGGCGGGACGGCGACCCCACCGAGCCGGTGGAGCGGCTGGGCCGCGCGCTGGGCGACTGTGGCGACGTGCTGGTCATCCTCGACAACCTGGAGCAGGTGGTGCGGCACGTGCCGGCCACGCTGGGAAGGTGGCTGGCGCTGGCCCCGCGCGCCCGCTTCATCACCACCTCGCGTGAGGCGCTGCGCCTGCCCGGGGAGCGCCTGCTGGACTTGACGCCGCTGGGGGTGCCGGAGGCGGGGGCGGCGCGGCTGGAGGACATCGGCCGCGCGGACGCGGTGCGCCTGTTCGTGCAGCGGGCGCGCGAGGCGCGGGGGGACTTCGAGCTGACGGCGGAGGAGGCGCCCCGGGTGGCGGACATCGTGCGCCAGCTCGACGGAATCGCCCTGGCCCTGGAGCTGGCGGCGGCGCGGATGAACGTGCTGAGCGTGAGCCAGCTCCAGGAGCGGCTCCCGCGCCGCTTCGAGCTGCTGCGGGGAGGACGGCGGGATGCCAGCTCACGGCAGGCCACGCTGCGTGGCGCCATCGACTGGTCCTGGAACCTGCTGGAGCCGGCGGAGCAGTCCGCGCTGGCGCAGTGCTCGGTGTTCCGGGGCGGCTTCACGCTGGAGGCGGCGGAGGCGGTGCTGGCGCTCCCGCCGGACGGGCCGGACGTGCTGGACGTGCTCCAGTCGCTGCGCTCCAAGTCGCTGCTGCGCGTGCTGGAGATGGAGGGGCCCGGCGGGGAGCCGCGGCTGGGACAGTACGAGAGCATCCGCCAGTACGCCGCCGCGAGGCTGCCGGAGGTGGGGGGCGCCCGCTCGCTGGAGGAGCGGCACGCGGGCTGGTACCTGACGCTGGCGCGCGGCCTGCGCGGGCGGGTGCGCGGCTTCGGCGCGGCGGAGGCGCTGCGGCGGCTCGCGCTGGAGCGGGAGAACCTCCTGGCGGCGTGTGACAACGCGCTCGCGGTGATGCCTCCCACGGCCGCCTCGGTGGAGCGGGCGCTGGAGGCGCTGGTGGCGCTGGAGCCGGAGGTCGTCACGCGCGGGCCGGTGAGCCTGTTGCTGGCGCGGCTGGACACGGCGGTGGTGGCGGCCGGCGCGGTGGCGGTGTCGCCGCGGCTGCTGGCCGAGGCGCTGGCGGTACGGGGCCGGGTGCTGCTGGAGGCGGGGCACCTGGAAGCGGCGCGGCGGGATTTGGAGGAGGCGCGCTCCGCGCTGCGGGGGCTGGGGGCGGTGGCGGGGGAGAAGCGCGTGCTGGTGGACCTGTCCATCGTCGCCCGTCACGAGGGCGAGCTCGGGCGGGCCTCGGCGCTGGTGCGGGAGGCGGGGCGGCTGCCGTCGGGGGAGGAGCGCTGGCTGGAGGCCTACGCGGTGGGCAACCTGGGGCTGGTGGAGCAGGCGCGGTGCGGCGCGGAGGCGGCCATTCCCCACCTGCGTGCCGCGCAGGCGCTGTTCCGGGAGGTGGGGGACGTCACGTTCGAGGTGGGCTTCCTCACCAACTGCGCGGTGGCCATCGGTGAGGCGGGGCGCACACGGGAGGCGCTGGGGCTGCTGGAGGAGGCCATGACTCGCGCGGCCAGCGAGGGAGACAGGGCGGGGCACGCGCTGGCGCGCCTCAACCTGGGCTGCTTCCTGCTGGAGGAGGGCCGGGCGAAGGAGGCGCGCGAGCACCTGCTGGCGGCGGGGCGCATGGGGCGGCAGCTCGGGCAGCGGTTGCTGGAGGGCACGGCGATGGGGGAGCTGGGCCGCGCGGAGCTGGCGCTGGGGGCCATGGAGGAGGCGTGGGCGCGGCTGTCGGAGGCCGTGTCCGGGCTGGGGCGGGTGTCGCGCGCCCAGGCGCTGCGCTTCGCCGTGCACCGCGCCGCGGTGGAGGCCTTCCTGGGCGACCCGTCGGCGGCGGAGGCGAGCTTCGTGGTGCTGGAGGGCGCGCCCGAGTTCCGGGACGACCCGGTGCTGCGTGAGCTGGTCTCGCTGCTACGCGGGGCGGTGGACGTGGCGGATGCCCGGAGCCTGCCTGGTGATGACCCGCGGGTACGGCAGGCCCGCGAGTCGGTGTGGCGGCGGCTGGAGCGGGCGCGCGGCGCTCCGGCGGAGGCGGCGTCGTCCGACCTGCGTGGGGCGCTGCGCTTCCTGGAGGACGCGCTCGCGCGGATGTGACGGTGGCGCGTCACGGGCTCGGGCCGCACCCGAGCCGGGCCGGTGGGCGGGCCGTGAGTGCACGCGGCGGGGCTGCCTCAGAAGCAGGTGCCGGAGTAGTAGTCGTAGTACGCGGTCGTCGTGCCCCACCGGAACCAGGCGCCGCACGAGCAGCCCCTGCCTCCGACGACGTTCAGCTTGGCCGGGTCGCTGTAGTACGTGTACTCGTAGTCCAGGCCCGTGCAGTCCGGCAGCGCGTCCTCGCGCGAGGTGAGGTCGGCCGGCTCACTCGCCTCCACGCCAGCACCTCCACATCCCGCCATCAGCATTCCGGCAGCCAGCAGCGCGCTTGCGACGAAGTTCCTTGCCTGCATGTGAGCCTCCCAGACCGAGCCACGGGGTTGACTGCATTCCCAGGATACCGAGTTCAGGTAGGGGCGGCGCGCCGGGCGGGGACGGGCACGGGCCCGAGGTGGAAGGCCTTCCACGGCTCTGTTCACCAGTTGACGATGCCGGACCTCCGACAACCCGTGCACGAGGGCGCCGGACGGCGTATGCACCGGTGCGTGAGCACCGCCGAACCCCGTGGCATCCTCTTCGACCTCGACGGCACGCTGGTGGACTCGCTGCCGGACATCATCGACAGCTTCCTCCACGGCTTCGCGCACCTGGGGCTGACGGCCCCTTCGTACGCGGAGGTGCGTGCCCTCATCGGCCAGCCGCTGGACGCGATGTACACCGTCTTCGCGCCCGAGCACCACGTGCCCGCCCTGTGCGCGGCCTACCGCGAGCACTACCCCGCCAACTTCCACCGGCGCTCGCGCCCCTTCCCCGGCGTGGCGAAGGTGCTGCGGACCCTGCGCGAGCGTGGCTACCTGCTGGCCGTGGCCACCACCAAGCGCGGCGACATGGCGCGGCGCTTCGTGGACGCGATGGGGCTGGGGGACGTGCTGCACCACGTGCAGGGCACGGACGGCTTCCCCCACAAGCCCGCGCCGGACGTGCTGTACCGCGCCCTGTCCGCGCTGGGCACCGGCGGGCTGTGGATGGTGGGCGACACCACGCTGGACCTGCGGGCGGGCCAGGCCGCGGGCCTGCGCACCTACGCGGTGACGTGGGGCACCCACTCCCAGGAGGAGCTGGCCAGCGCCGCGCCGGACGAGCTCCAGCCGGACCTGGAGCGGCTGCTGGCCCTCCTGCCGCCCCGGGGCTGAAGCCCGGCGCCCCCGGTTGTGACGAAGTCGTGACGAAGTCTCGGACAGGACGGAAGCCGGGGTGTGTTTCACCTGGGACGTCGCGCGCTGGCCCGGTCGTGAGATGGTCGCGGCGCATTCGTGCTGTCGGATGTGTCTCCACTCCCTTCCTGGAATCGCGCATGAAGAAGAACACCCTCTGCTCCCTGCTGACCCTCGCGCTCCTCTCGCTCGTCACGGCCTGCAAGGGTGGCGACAAGTCCGGCGCGGCTGGCGCTCCGGACGCGAGCGCGCCGTCGGAAGCCGCGCCGGCGGCGGGTGGGGCGCTCACCGTCAAGGGCAGTGACACCATGGTCATCCTCGGCCAGCAGTGGGCCGAGGCCTTCATGAAGAAGAACCCAGCCATGCGCGTCCAGGTGACGGGCGGCGGCTCCGGCACGGGCATCGCGGCGCTGCTCAACGGCACGACCGAAATCGCCATGTCCAGCCGCGCCATCAAGCCGGCCGAATCCCAGCAGGTGCAGGCGCGCCACAAGGCGCAGGCGCAGGAGACGGCGGTGGCCCGCGACGGCGTCACCTTCTACGTGCACGAGGCCAACCCGGTGCGCGCGCTCTCCCTGGAGGACCTGCGGGCCATCTACCTGGGCGACGTGAAGAACTGGAAGGAGGTGGGCGGCCCGGACGCGCCCATCGTCGTCTACTCGCGTGAGAACTCCTCCGGCACCTATGTCTTCGTGAAGGAGGAGGTGCTCAAGGGTGAGGACTTCGCTCCGGAGGCGCTGACGCTGCCGGGCACCGCCGCCGTCGTCAACGCGGTGTCCAAGGAGAAGAACGGCATCGGCTTCGGCGGCGCGGCCTACGGCAAGGGCATCCGCGAGCTGGCGGTGAAGGTGGGCAGCGACGAGGTGGCGCCGAGCCAGGAGAACATCCAGAGTGGCCGCTACCCGCTCAGCCGCGACCTCTTCTTCTACACGCGCGGCGCGCCCTCGGGCACCGCGAAGGCCTTCATGGACTTCGCGCTCTCCCCCGAGGGGCAGGCCATCGTCACGCAGGTGGGCTACTTCCCGGTGAAGGGACAACCGCAGCAGCAGTAGCCCTCCCCGCGCGTGCGGCCGGCCTTCAGCGTGGATGCGAGCAGGTCGAGCATCGAGCCGGTGAGGACGTACCGGTAGTCGAGCCCCAGGGCGGCCAGGCCCCGGACCTGGCCGGGCTCAGTCCTCCGCCTGGACGTCCTCGGTGCTGAAGCCCCACTCCTCGAGGACCTTGGCCTCCTCCAGTGCGCTCCGTGTCTTCTTGAAGCGGGCGCCGGGCACGCCCTTCACGCGGCGCTCGCACGCGGCCCAGGTGGAGTGGCGCTTCACGGTGCGGCCCACCTCGCTGAGGTAGGAGTACGCCTTGCTGGAGGAGCCCTCGCGCTGCCGGGTCTCCTTCTCGGGGATGGAGGTGTCGTCGGGGATGTCGTGCACGGCCACGCCGTATCCCTGGAGCGGGCCGGTGTAGAGGGCCGGGCGCTTGCCCTTGGAGAAGGCGACGGCGATTTCATCCACGCGCTCGTTGCCGGGCACGCCGACGTGGCCGCGGACGTACTTCCACTCGATGGAGGCGGCCTCGCCGGAGAAGGACTGCCTGCGCTCGGCCAGCAGGGCCATCAGCCGCTTCCAGTAGGCGGCGTTGGCGACGTCGCCGCCCTCGGCCGTCTTCCACCCGCGCTTGCTCCAGCCGAAGGCCCAGCGGGTGATGCCCTGAATCACGTAGGTGGAGTCCGTGAGGATGTGCAGGGGCCCCGGGGTCCGCTCCAGGTGGCGCAGCGCCTTGCCCACGGCGGTGAGCTCCATCCGGTTGTTGGTGGTCTCCGGCTCGTGGCCGCCCAGCTCCGTCACCTGTCCGTCGGGCGTGACGATGATGACGCCCCAGCCTCCCGGGCCGGGGTTGCCGGAACATGCACCGTCGGTGAACACCAGCGTGGCGCGACTCTCCATGGCCGCCACCCTATGCGGCCACGGGCTTCACGGCCATGGCCACGAAGGCGCGGGAGGTGCCGAGGAAGCCCCGCGCCCGGAGGTGGGGGCTCCCCGGGCCCGTAGGTCGGCTCACCGCAGTCGCGCGAGGTCCGCCACGGTATCCACGTCCTCGCCGCCACCGGGCAGCGGCACCTCGGCCACGCGCGAGGGCTCACGGGCAATCACTCCGCGCGCGCCCTGCTCGGGGCCGAGCGCCTCCAGCTCCGGGAGCACGGCGCGGGAGAAGAGCGCGGGGACGCCCCGGGTCTCCTCGTAGGAGGAGGCCACCACGGCCGCGCCGGTGCGCCTCCACGTCTCCACCAGCGCGCGCAGGTGCGAGGAGTCCACGCGGAGCTGGTCACACAGCATGACGAGCACGGCCTCCACGGAAGGCACCGCCCCGGTGAGGGCCCGCACGCCCGCGACGAGCGAGCCCCCGGGCCCCGCTGCCCAGTCCGCATGCTCCACGGTCCGTACGGGGAGGCCCGCCAGCTCCGAGGCCACGGCCTCGCGGTGCGCGCCAAGCACCACCACCACGGGGCCGCACTCCACGGCGAGCGCGGACTCCGCGGCCCTCCGCACCAGAGTCCTGCCTTGATGGAGCACGAGCTGCTTCGGGCGCCCCAGCCGCGAGGAGCCTCCAGCAGCCAGCACCACCACTCCGACTGTCACGTCAGCCTCCGTGCGGGAGGTGCTGCCCCCGGCTGCATCAGGAGCGCCAGCAGCGCGGCACTCCGTGCGGCCAGCAACACCATGCCCCACCGTCACGCCAGCCTCCGCGTTTGAGGAGCAACCCACGGCAGCGTCAGGGGTGCAAGCAGCGTGGCACCCCATGCGGTCAGCGGCGCCACGCCCGCCGTCATGCCAACCTCCGAGCCGGAGGCGGAGCCACGGAATGGATGGGAGCCCGCCGCTCGCGCAGCTTGCCTCCGTCGCGGTCAGAGACGACCGCCTGCAGCTCGGCGATGACGGACAGCGCAATCTCCTCCGCACCCTCCGCCCCCACGTCCAGTCCCATGGGCGCATGCAGCTTGTCGAGCTGCGCGGGCGTGGGCGCGGGCGACATCTCCGCGAGCAGCCGCTCCGTGCGCGCGCGCGGGCCCAGCACGCCCAGGTAGCGCAGCGTCCTGGGGAGCAGCCGGGGCAGCAGCTCGCGGTCCTGCGGCAGGCTGTGCGTCATCAGCACCGCGAGTGTGCGCGGGGACAGGGGCACCGCGTCGGCCGCGTCGCGGGCCTTCGCCGACACCACCGCGTGCGCCAGGGGGAAGCGGCGCCGCAGCGTCTCCGCGGGGCGGTCCGCCACCACGGTGACATGCCAGCCCAGGCCCGCGGCCTGCGTCACCACCGGAGCCACGTCGAAGCCGCTGCCGAAGATGACGAGCGGATGGGGCGGCTCCACCACCTCCACCAGCACGTCCGCGCCACCGCACGGGCCACTCCACGTGTGCCCTGCCTCCAGCGCCTCGCGGGCCGCCTCACGCACGGCATCGCGCAGCGCTCCGGACAGGTCTCCCGCCTCCGTGCCGTCCTCACCCATCAGCAGCCGCGAGCCCGCCGCGCAGGCGGGGCCCCGGTACACGGTGGCCACCACCGCGCGCCGTCCCGCCCGCCGGGCCTCGTCCGCGAAGGTGAGCGCATCCGCGGGGCCCGCCTCGAAGCGCTCCAGCAGCACGTCCACCACGCCGTTGCACCCGAGCGCGAAGGACAGGCCGCCCTCGTCCTCGGCGTTGTCGCCGGTGGAGTCGTAGCGCAGCAGCCGGGGGCCGGTGCTCGTCCAGAAGAAGGCCTTGCGGACGATGTCGGCCTCCAGGCACCCGCCGCTCACGCCACCCGCCAGCCACCCCTCCTCGCCCATCAGCATGCGCGCACCGGGCTTCCGGTACGACGAGCCGGACACGGCAACGACGGTGGCCAGCACCAGCGGTCCTCGGGCTCGCTGCCGGGCTCGGAGGATGGCGTCCAGGTCCTTCATGTCGCATTCCCTGGCTGAGAGAGGTGGCGGTACATCGCGGTGCCCGCAGTATCCGCGAAGCGCCCGCGCCTGCCCACCCACCCCGTGGGCCGCGGCCGTGGGGGCATCCCGTGCAAGCCCCGCCCGGCGGCCATCCGCCATGCCGCCGCGCTCATCCGGCGCTGTCACCCACGGTGCGGTGGGTGGCCGGTCTCCGAAGCCGGATTCGCGTGGCCAGCCGGGCCCCCTCCGAGCAGAGGAACACGAACAGCACCGGCTCGACGAAGTACTTGAACCGCATGTTCTCGCCCTTCTCGAAGAGGACGCTCACCGCGGCCACGTAGAGGATGGGCAGCACCAGGGCCGCCGTGTGCCGCCAGTCCTCCGCGCCCTTCAGCCGCCGCGCCGCGCTCACACCGGCGGCGAGCAGCAGCAGCCACAGCACCGGTGAGGAGAAGACGAAGTCGTACGCCCCGCGCCAGGGCAGCCGGTCCACGAGGACATTCGGCTGGTATCGGCTGGACGGCCGGCCATACAGGAGCGCGTTCTGCGCGAAGGAGGCCAGTGTGGTGGACAGCGGCCGGGAGCGCAGCGCCTGCCGGCACACGTGCTTCAGCGCCGCCGAGTACCGCAGGTAGTCGAGCTGGTTGTAGTTGTAGTGCCCGCCCAGCTTCTCCTCCTCGCGCAGCACGGCGGCGCGAGTGGGTGAGGGCAGCGACCCGGGGAAGATGTCTCGCGGCAGGCGCAGCTCGCTGACATCCGGCTCCCCCATGCCGATGGCCCGGCAGAAGTTCATCCCGTCGAAGGTGGACGTCATCGGCGTGCCGAACAGCACGAACTGCTTGGCGACGTACAGCCCCGCGAGCAGCCCCACCACCGCCGCATACCGCACCACGCGACGGGCCGGCACGCGTAGCAGCACCAGGCTCAGCACCCCCAGCACGAGGAACGGCCACTGGAAGATGGAGCGCAGGAAGAAGAGCACCAGCGTCGCGGCCGCGAGCCGTGGCACCGACCCCTCTCCCCGGTGGAAGCGCCATTGCTCCAGGCAGAACCACAGGAAGGCGGCGGCGCTGGCGGCCGTCCCATCCAGGAGGGTGGCGAAGGCGATGGCCGCCGGATGGAGCACCCACAGCACCGTGCCGACAAGCGCCGTCCTCCATCCCGCCAGCCGGTGCAGCCAGGAGAACACGAGCGCCGCCGTCGCGGCGAACACGGCCGCCCAGGCCACGTACGTCCACCGGTCCACGGCGTCCACCAGCGAGGCTTCGTCCAGCGAGCGGTGCAGCCCCGCCAGCGAGGCGCGGAAGACATCGAGCAGTGGCGGCTGGATATGGAGGTACCAGAGCGAGCGCAGCGGCTCGTCGCGCAGGTCTCGCAGCGACAGCGTCTGCATCATCCGCTCGGAGTTCCACGCCTGGAAGCGCAGCCCGTCCGGGGCGTACCGCCGGAACCCCGCCTCCAGCGCGAGGAGGAACAGGAACGCCGCGCTGAACACCGCGCACGTCCAGCGCCAGCCGGGAGCCCCGGTGGTGCGAGCGGAAGGCGTGAGAGCAGGGGAGGGGGCCACCGCGATGGAGTCTCGCAGCCCTCGCGGCATGGCGTACAGCGAAGGCATGCGGAAGGTGGCTCACGCGGGACGCGGATGGGACCCGTCGCGGAGCCATCTCGGCCACGCGGTAGCAGGAACGGTGTCTTGGACATGTCCGGGGGGCCCGAGCCGGAGGGCATGCGAAGCTCCGGGCCCTGTCTCTCAGGCCACGGCTTCCTGCCGGGTCAGCGCCCGGGGCGCCATGTCCGGAATGGAGCGTCCATTCCACGTGGCAGCCAGGCCCTCACCACCCGTGGGCTCAGCCACCCTGCCGGGGCCGTCCCCGGGGGCGCCAGGTCCGGAATGGAGCCTCCATTCCGCGTGGCCTGTCAGGTCCTCGCCGGTGGCGGGCTCCAGCCTCCCCACCATGTCAGACCCCTGGGGTGGACACCCTGATATGGGGAGCGCTGGCGGCGGAGAAGGACTCAGGCTCCCGGGGCATTGGCACGCCTCCTCCGGGGATGGCAATGACGGCAGACTCCGAGCCCGGAGGAGCCGGCGCGTTTGCGCCTGTCGCGGAGCACGTCGAGTCGTGCGATTCCTACTGCGTCATGAGTCAGCGGGTCGGCTTGCGCGCCAGCACCTGCACCACCGCGCCCCTGCCGGTGTGGAGCTTCCCCTCCACCACGTCACGCTCCAGCTCGCGGAGCACCAGGAAGTCCAGCCCCTGGAAGTCCTCGCGCAGCTCCTCGGCGGTGTAGAGCCATTCGCGTTTCGGGGGCCCACCCGTGCGCAGGGCGAGCTGGGCCGGCGTGTACCCTTCGAGCACCACCATGCCGCCGGGCCGCAGGCTCGCGACGACGGCGCGGTGCACCTGTCTCCGCAGCGGCATGGGCAGGTGGCAGAAGATGGAGACCACGACGTCCCACGTGTCCGGCGTGAGGGTGAAGTCCGCCAGGTCGCTCACCACCGTCTTCAGCGAGACGCCGCGCTCCGCCGCGAGCTTCTCGGCCTTGCCCAGTCCTACCTCCGATGCATCCACCGCCGTCACTCGGTGGCCCAGCGTCGCGAGGAAGACGGCATTGCGTCCCTCGCCCTCGCCGAGACTGAGCACGCGCGCGGGCGCGGGAGGCAGCGAGGACGCGGACTCCGCGAGGAAGTCGTTGGGCTTCGTGCCGTAGACGTACTCCTGCGCGGAGAAGCGTGAATTCCACTGGTCGCGAACGTCGGGACCGCCGGGTTGGGACATGGTGGGCCTCCTCACGCGAGTGTGCCGCAATCACGGCTGCTCCGCGAAGTCCCGAGGTGACGTTCCGCGCTCCAGTCCACGGTTCCGCCCCGCGCTGTCGAGGCGCATCACCCCGCGACCGGGATGGACCGTGCTCGCGGAGGTGTGACCGCGGGGCCGAGTCCTCGCGGTCACACCCCGGGCGCTTCAGCTCGCCCGCCGTCCACGCCGAGCGGCCAGGGCCGCGAGCAGCAGCAGCGCGAGCGGCCCGGCGAACCCTCCTCCCGTCGCGCCGCACCCGCTGTCGTCCCCCGAGCCCGGATTCTCTCCGGGCTCCGTCACCGGAGGCGGGCCCGCGTCGGGCGTCTCCGTCCCGGCGTCCGAGCTCCCCGCGTCCGGAGTCCCCGCGTCCGTCTCCGCTCCGGGCTGCACGGTGTCCCCATGCGCGCCGATGTGGCCCGGGCTGACCTGTGCGCGCCGTTCGCCGGAGGTGTGCTTCACGTACTGCCACGCCACCGGATGCCCGCTGGCCTCGGTGGGAGGTGCCACCGCCTCGTCCCGGAGGGGCGAGCCCGCGGTCAGGCGGAAGTCCTGTCCGGAGAGGTCGGCGAAGCCCGGGTCGCTGCCGGTGAGGTTGCCGCCGGTGTCCACCACGGAGCCGGTGACGGTGCCGAAGCTGGACACGTAGCCGGGCTTGTACCAGTTGCCCCCGTGGCGCAGCGTGCCCGCCGCGTCGGTGAGCGACAGCGTGTTGCCATTGGCCGCGGCCACCAGCACGACGTTGCCCGTCACGTGCGCCGTCTGCGCGTTGTCGGACAGGCGCAGCAGCGTGGTGCGGTCCGTGCGCGAGGACACCACGGTGTTGTGGAAGAAGTAGAGCGTGCCGCGGTAGTTGGCGGTGGTGCCGTTGTCGCCGCCGAAGTGAACGATTTGCCGGTTGCCCGCGCCCTCCGGCTCCAGCAGCACGTTGCCGTAGACGAAGGTGCGCGCATAGGACGGGTCCGCTCTCAGCGTGGCGCTGCTGGACTCCACCAGGTCCAGCTGCCGGTTGCCGCCCTCAATCCAGTTGTAGCGGATGACGGTGCCGGCGGAGCGGTCCTTCAGGTTGTTGCCCAGGCAGCCCGTGCACAGCGGTCCGAAGCGGTTGAACTGGTAGGTGATGCCGAGCGCCTCGGTGTACGCGTTGTGCTCGTAGATGCTGTCGGGGTTGCCGTTGCCGAGGATGTGGTTGTTCTCGACGGTGACGTCCGACGTCGCGTTGGCGATGAACAGTCCGTTGCCGCTGTCCTCCAGGACGTTGCCGCGCAGGGTGATGTGCTCGCCCTTCTCGACGAAGATTGCGGCGGCGTTGGCCGCGTACGAGGAGGCACCGTTGCGCCCGGTGAAGGCGCCACGCGCCCGGCGCAGGTGCAGGTTCTCCACCACGAGGTATGCGGGCACCGTGTCCGCCGGCGTGTTGGAGCCGCCAATCTTCAGGATGCCGCGCTCCTCGTTCCAGTAGTTGAGCTGAGAGCGCGTGGTGGCGTTCTCCCCGACGATGACGGGCAGGTTGCCCGCCGCGTCCTTCACACCCCGCACGGTGATGGGCGCGGCGGCGGTGCCTCGCCGTCCCAGCACCCACTTCTCCGCGTAGGGCGTGGACCGCGCGTGGATGAGCACGGTGTCCCCGGGCGCGAGTGACTCCCAGGGCACCGCGCCGATGGAGGCATACGGCTGCCCGGGGCCCACCCGGTACTCGGCGGCCTGGGCTGCAAGCGAAGGGAGCAGGACGAGGAGCGCGACACGTGGCAGGTTCATGGCCCGAAGTCTGGCGCGCCCCCGCACGCGCGGTCCACCAGACCTTCGTGACTTTCCTGCCTCCCTGAAGTGAGCCGCGAAGATTGCAGGAGGAGCGCGCGGAGGGGGCTCGCGCGGGTGGGACTGGATGATTCGCCCGGCCTGGGGTGTAGTTCCCATCCACATGCCCGTCTTGCGCTACGTCTTCACGCTGAACGCCGTGCGCGAGCTCGGCCGCATGGCTCCGGAGATTGCCCGTGCGCGGGCGGAGGCCTCGCTGGACGAGTGCCTCCAGGGCATCCGCGAGGCCTGCACGCTGTCGCTCGGCATGGAGTTCGACACGCTGGTGCGCTTCGACGCACGCTCGGTGGTGCGCCTGTTCGCCCATGCGGAGCAGGCGCGCATCCTCGCCCGGCTGGTGGACGAGCGGGCGCGGGCCCATGCGGAGCGCGGCGAATTCCGGGCCGCGCTGGAGGACACCGTCTACGCGGGGCAGCTCCTGGCCTGCTCGCGCCAGCGCTTCGGCGTGCCGAAGGACGCCCGTGCCGCGGAGGCGCTGGAGCGCGAGCTGCCCGCGCTCCGTTGACTCACGAGGCGACGCGGGCCCGGGGGCGGCGGACGCGCTGCGCGCCACACGCCGCCGCATGGCGCTCGAGCGCCGCGTCCAGCGCCGCGTCGTCCAGCTTCACGCCCTTCTCACGCCACAGGTTGTCCACGTGCAGCGTGTCCTCGCGCACGCGCGCCTCCAGGCGGCCCACCAGCCTTCCGCGGTGGAGCAGCGGGCACACGTACCAGCCCCACTGCCGCTGCGCGGCGGGCTTGTACACCTCCCACACGTAGTCGAAGCCGAACGCCAGCCGCACCAGCCCGCGGTCCCACAGCACCGGGTCCAATGGCCCGAGGATGCGCATCCGGTCATCCGGCTCCGGGAAGGAGCGCTCGCGAAAGCCGGTGGGGGCCAGGTAGCGCCGGGGCGAGCCCGGCAGGGACACCTCCTCCAGCAGGCCCTCCTTCACGAGCGTGTCCGGCAGGCCGGTGGTGCGCACGTCGGACAGCATGGACCAGTGCGGCCCGCTGGCGCGGCTGAGCAGGCCCGCGGCCTCCACGCGCTCCATCAGGGCCCAGCGCTCGAAGGGCTGCGTCACCGGAGCCTCCGCGTGGCGGGGCAGGGCGCGGCGGGGCACGTCGTACACCTTGCCGCCGGGAGCGCGCCCGCACACCACCACCTGGCAGCGCGTCCACAGCACCTCCAGGGCCATGGCCGTGGCGCGCCCGGTGCCCTTCCAGCCGCTCCAGTCCAGTGGCACCACCGCTCCGTGGTCGGTCAGCTCCTTCGAGGATGCGGGGCCCGCTTCCTCGACTTCCTTCATCACCGCGTGCAGCACCGCCTCGGGCAGGCGCTTGAGCCGCTCCTCCAGCCGCCACCACGGCGCCTGGGCCGCGCGCTCGCGGTAGTAGGGGAAGGCGCTGGCGGGCAGCAGGCAGCGCTCCTTGGCGAAGTGTTCGAAGGCATGGCCCGGCATCAGGTGGCGGTACACGTCGCCGCGCGCGAGGCCGTCCACGCGCGCCAGCGCCACCAGGTCCGCGTTGGTGCCGATGACGTCCAGCGGGTCCAACTGGATGCACCGCAGCGTCTTCAGCAAGGCGCGCACGCCCCGCGCGCCCGGGGGGAACACGGACCGGGCCAGCCCGTGCTGGCCCACGAGGTAGCGCCGCGCTTCGTCCGGGTGCAGCGTCACGGCGGGAGGAAGGGAGGACGGAGGCACGCGGCGGACGTTAACAGGCCCACGCCCGCGAGCCACGGGGCTCCACCCCTGTCCCGAAGCCACGCCTACTCGCGCAGGGAGACGGGCTCCTTGCCGCGCGTGCTCGCGTCCTCGTCCTCGTCGCGGGACTCGGGCTCCGGCTCCAGCCGGGCCTGGCGCTGGCTGGCCTCCCAGGACTCGCCGGCGTCACGGGCGTGCACGCGGGCGGCGGCCTCGTCGTCCTGGGAGCCCGTCCACGTGGTGTGTCCTCCGGCGTAGCCCTCCAGCGGACGGGCCCCCCGGCGTGACTCCACCTCCAGGTCCTTCCGCTCCTGCTCGCGCAGCCGCTCCCGCTCCTGCTCACGCTCGCGCTGGTGCTGCTTCTCGACGGGGTTGTCCGCCATGGTGCTGTCACCTCCTGCACCAAGGTGCGGTCCGCCCCCGGAGGACGGCAGCGGGGGAGCGAGCGCCCGCGCCCGGCCGTCCGCCCCGCGGGCACCCTGGCACGAGCGCCGGCACGGTGCCATCCGGCCGGGCGGCTCCCGTCTCCGCCGGACAGCCATGCCTTCCGGGCGCGTGCCTCAGCCCGGCCGCACGCGCAGCACCACCTTGCCCGTCGCCCGCCGCGCCTCCAGCTCGCGCAGCGCCTGTGCGCCCTGCTCCAGTGGGAAGACGCTGCCCACCACCGGGTCGAGGATGCCCTGCTCCGCCATGGCCTCCAGGTCCTTGGCGATGGTGGGCGTCAGCGTCGGCTCATGCAGGAGGAAGGCGCCCCAGGCCACGCCCACCACGTCGATGTTGCGCAGGAGCAGGCGGTTCACCTGCACCTCGGGGATGCGGCCACCCGCGAAGCCCACCACCAGCAGCCGGCCTTCCGGCGCCAGGCACTTGAGGCTCTTGTCGAAGATGTCGCCGCCCACCGGGTCCAGCACCACGTTGGCGCCCATGCCGCCCGTCTTCTCACGCACCTGCGCCACCCAGTCGCCGGTGGACAGCAGCACCTCGTGCGCCCCGGCCTTGCGTGCCACCCCGGCCTTGCGCTCGTCGCTCACCACGGCGAAGACGCGCGCGCCCGCGCCTCGCGCCACCTGGATGGCCGCCGTCCCCACGCCTCCCGCCGCGCCGTGAATCACCACCACCTCGCCGGCCTTCACGCGCCCGCGCCGGTGCAGCGAGAAGTGCGCCGTGTGGTAGTTCATCACCACGCCCGCCGCCGCCTCGAAGCTCCAGCGCTCGGGGATGCGGAACACCATCTCCGGCTGAATCGCCGCCACCTCGGCGAAGCCGCCCAGCCCGAAGCTGAACCCCATCACCCGCTCGCCCGGCTTCACCCCCGCCCCGGCCGGCGCGCTGCGCACCACGCCCGCCACCTCGACTCCCGGCACGAAGGGCAGCGCGGGCTTCGCCTGGTACTGCCCCCGGGAGAGCAGCAGGTCCGGGAAGCTCACCCCCGCGGCCACCACGTCGATGAGCACCATGTCATCGGCCTCGGGCTCGGGGATTTCCACCAGCTGGAGCCCGTCCGGCCCATCCAGTCGCTGTACTTGCAGTGCTCGCATGTGCGTCAAACCTCCAAGGTGGGCCCTAGACTAACGGCCCCTGGCGAAAAATCCCCTGTCAGGTCGCCGTGTCCATGCGCGTCCTTCTCCTCGCAGGCACGGTCGACGGTGGCAACGCCCGATACCGAGCCACCCCTTTTGAAGCGCCCGGCCGGTGAGGCCCTACACGCCCATCTTGTTGGTTCGAATCCAACTTCCGCCGCCTGTGGCGGAATAGCCAAACTGGTAAAGGCACTCGACGGTAAATCGAGCGGTACCCGATGGCTTCACCCCTCGGGCGCTTCAAGTCCCTTCAGCACCCAGGTGTCCCGAGGCGCCGGTTCGATTCCGGCTCTCCCGAAACGTTTCGGGAGATGGCTCAGTGGAAGAGCGCGGGCCGTATTTCGAAGGGCGTCCCCATCCGGATGCCCCCTGCAGCACCCAGCTTCAGACGCTTTGGCGTCCGTCCGGAGAGGCCCTACACGCACTGGGAGCCCGTGGTCGCCGGTTCGAATCCGGCTCTCCCGAATGCTTCCGGGAGATAGCTCAGTGGGAGAGCGCGAGCCTTGAAGACGGATGGCTTCTCCACTCGGACGCCACCCCTTTCTTGAAGAACCCGGCCGGGCCGCGCGCGAGGGAGTGCTGTCATCCAGCACCCACCTGTCGCCGCGGCCCGGCCGCTTTTTCCGCCTCGCGCGCGGACCCCAGGAAGTGCATTTCGGCCACATCGCGGCTCCGTCACGAGCGCTCAATCGCCCCTCGCGCGCGCGGACCCCGTGGAGTGCGCTCCGGCCACAGCGCGCCCCGCTCGCGCATTTTCCGGCCGCCTCGCGCGCGCGGACCCCGTGAAGTGCATTTCGGCCACGGGTTTGGGCGAAAAAACGGGGTATCCGATGTGACCCATCACGTTCTGTCACAATCTCCGGGGTTTTACTTCACCCGGTGTAAGTCCATGGAACTTTTGGGCTTTCATGGCATGACCTGCAATCTAAGAATTCGCGAGAAACTAAAATAATCTCGCAACCTTGAAACAACTGTAACGTCTGTGCCACCATGCTTCCTAATCTTTCCGCTTAGGAGGATTACATGGTGCAGAACAAGCGGGTGCGAGGAGCACTCGGAATCGCGGCGCTGTCGGTTGTTGTCGGCTGCAATGAGTCCACCCCCACCCCCGAGTCGAACAAGACCGGAGAGGCCGCGAAGAGCGCGGCGCTGGAGAACGGGCACAACGTCGTTTCCAAGGACTCGGCCGGTGTGGCCACGTTCGTGACGGGCAACCTGGGCGCGGCGCCGGAGCTCCCGGCGGCGGGCGCGGCGGCCCTGCAGCAGGCGGCCCTGGTCCCCGTGGTGGAGGCGCTGGCCCCGGTGTTCCACCTGGCCCCGGCCAACCTGGTCTTCACGAAGGGCTATACGGATCCGCAGGGTGACAGCCACTTCCGGTATGCCGTGCGTCACAACGACATCCCGGTGTTCGGCGGTGAGTTCCGCCTGCACGTGCGCGCCGGGCAGGTCTTCGCGGCGAACACCAACGTCCGCAGCGACCTGAAGGCGGACGCGAAGCCCGGCATCGTCGCCGAGACGGCCGTGGCCTCCGCGGCCTCGGACCGCGACGCGCTCGAGGGCTTCGTCACCCACCCGGAGGCCGAGCTGGTCTACTGGCGTGACGGCGACGAGCTGCGCCTGATGTACAAGGTCCTCCAGACGGGCGAGAAGCGGGACGGCACGCCCGTGCGCGACATCCTCCTGGTCGACGCGCGCAACGGCGACGTGCAGCTGCGCATCCCGACCATCCACGAGGCGCTCAACCGCCGCCTGCACGACGGCAAGAACCTGAGCACGCTGCCGGGCCCCGTGGCCCGCCTCGAGGGCGAGGCCCCCGTGGCCGACCCCGTGGTCAACACCAGCTACGACCACCTGGGCACCGTCTACAACTGCTACAACAGCCTCTTCGGCCGCGACTCCATCAACAACGCGGGCGCGACGCTCATCAGCACCGTGCACCACCGCGTCAACTACGTGAACGCCTTCTGGGACGGCACGCAGATGGTGTACGGCGATGGCGACAACGTCAACGCCAGCAACCTGGCCAACTCGCTGGACGTGACGGCGCACGAGCTGACCCACGCCGTGACGGACAACGAGTCGGACCTCATCTACTCGGGTGAGTCCGGCGGTCTGAACGAGTCCATGTCCGACATCTTCGGCGCCGTGTGCGAGTGGTACGGCGACGGCGCGGGCGACGTCTCCGCCCGCCACTGGCTGATTGGCGACGACGTGTGGACGCCGAGCATCCCGAACGATGCGCTCCGCTACATGCACAGCCCGACGATTGACGGCGTCTCGCTGGACCACTACCACGACTACCAGTCCGGCGTGGACGTGCACTACAGCTCGGGCATCTCCAACCTGGCGTTCTACCTGCTGTCGCAGGGCGGCACGCACCCGCGTGGGCGGTCCACCGAGGTCGTCGCGGGCATCGGCATCGAGAAGGCCGCGCGCATCTTCTACAAGGCGAACGCCGACCTCCTCCTGCCGTCCTCCAACTTCGAGGCCGCGAAGGCCGCCACCGAGCAGGCCGCGCAGCAGCTCGGCTATGACGCCGCCACCATCGCCTCGGTGACCAGCGCGTGGAAGGCCGTGGGCGTGGGCGTGCCCATTCCTCCTCCCGTCTCCACCCCGATTGAGAAGGACGTGCCCGCCACGGACCTGTCCGGCGCTCGCGGTGGGAAGCAGTACTTCTCCGTGACGATTCCCGAGGGTGCGTACGACCTGGCGTTCACCATGTCCGGTGGCACGGGTGACGCGGACATGTACGTGCGCTTCAACAACGCGCCGACGACCACCACCTACGACTGCCGTCCGTACCGCTCGGGCAACAACGAGTCCTGCGCGTTCGCGGCGCCGCAGCACGGCACCTGGTACGTGATGCTGAACGGCTACAGCGCGTACTCCGGCGTGACGCTGTCCGTGACGTGGAAGGGCGGCTACATCCCCATCGAGAGCGGCGTGCCCTACAAGTTCTTCGACGGCGCGGCGGGCTCCTCGACGGTGTTCACCATCCAGGTCCCGGAGTACAAGCCCGGCTCCGGCACCAACACCCTGCGCATCCAGACGGGCCAGGGCTACGGCAACCCCGACCTGTACGTGAAGCTCGGCGGGGCCCCGACGAAGTTCGACTACGACTGCCGCAGCGTGAAGGAGCACATGTCCGAGGTGTGCAACCTCAACAACGTGCCGGCCGGCAAGTACTACATCGAGGTCTACGGCGCGAAGGGCGGCTACACCGAGCTCGCGCTCATCGCCTCGTACAACAAGCAGTGGTAGTCCCCTGACGTGACGGCGCGGCGCGAGCCGCGTCCACGAGGCCCCGGGCGTACCGCTTCACGCGGCGCCCGGGGCTTCGTGCTTCCCAGGGGCGGTGCTTCAGGGGCGAGCGCTGGGCGCTGTCCTGGGCAGGACGCTGCGCGCGGCACCCGGGGCTTCGTGCCTGGAGCCGGTGGCCGTCAGAAGGCCGCGGGCGCGGGAGTGTCGGCGGGCTGGCGGCGCAGCGGCTGGGGCTGGCCGTAGGTGAGCGAGCGCCACAGCCACTCGGCGGGGCCGAAGTGGAAGCGCGCCAGCCAGAGATGGCTGAGCGCCACCTGCACGGTGAAGACGGCCAGCGCGAGCCCGAGGAGGCGCGAGGCCGGCAGCCGGCCCATGAGCCCGAGCCCGTAGCCGTTGAAGAGGCAGAGGCCGAGCACGGTCTGCGTGAGGTAGTTCGTCAGGGCCATGCGGCCCGCCGGGGCCAGCACGGACAGGCCCCGCTGCCACGCCGGGTGCTGGAAGAGCAGGGAGAGCCCGGCCACGTACACCGCGGCGAGCCCGAGGAAGCCCACCTCGTGCAGCCACGCCATGGTGAACATCCACGGGTCCACCGCCGGATCCACGAGCCCGCGCGCGCGCAGGTGCTGGATGAAGGCGACGGCGCCGGTGCCGAGCACGCCCATCACCAGGCCCCCTCCGAGCAGCCGGCGGTGCCAGGAGCGGCGGCGGGGCACGTCGTGCAGCAGGGCATGCCGGCCGGCGAGCAGGCCCAGCAGGAACTTGCCCAGGATGGCGGCCGCATCCACGGCGAGGAGGGGCCTCCAGAAGGTGCGTGCGAGGTAGTGCGCGCTGGCGAGCTGGGCGTCGAGGAAGGAGCCGCTGGAGAGGGCGGCGAAGGTCTGGGCGCGCAGGTCCGCGTCGCTCGCGCGGGTGGCGCGGGACAGGGCGGCGGCGGCCTCGGGGCCCAGCGTGAGCAGGGGCCCGAAGCGGGTGATGGCGGGGACCAGCAGTGGGACGGTGATGAGCAACGCCGCGGCCCAGGCCAGCACCGTGCGGTCCGAGCGGTGGCGGAAGGCGAGGAGGAAGAAGCCGAGCACCGCGTAGAGGTGGAGGATGTCGCCGTGCCAGAAGCAGAGCAGGTGCACGAGGCCGATGAGCAGCAGGGCGGCCAGGCGCCGCGAGTACAGGGGGACGATGGCGACGCCGTGCTCCTCCGCGCGCGAGAGCTGGATGGAGAAGCCGAGGCCGAAGAGGAAGGTGAAGAGGGTGAGGAACTTCCCGTTCACCAGCACGCCGAAGAGCGTGTCGAGGGCGGACTCCAGCGGCGGGCGCGCGGCGTTGCCCTGCCGTGGGAGGAGACTCTGACCGCTGAAGTGGGTGACGGTGTTGGAGAGGAAGACCCCGCAGAGCGCGAAGCCGCGCAGCACGTCCAGGAGGACGATGCGCTCGGCGGCATCCACCGGGCGGGTGGCGCTGGCATCCGGCACGGCAGGAGGCGAGTCGGCCATGCGCCCAGCAGACGCAACCCTCCGCCCACCGTCAACCCAGGCGAACTCTCCGCGTTCGCGTCATCCCACGGGCCCACACCGCGCTGCTCTGCGTCATGAGCGGCGTGGCCGGGAACTCATCGCGCGGGCATTCGCAGGCACAGCTCCCGATGTCGTTTGAGCAGGTCGCGTGATGGTTGAGGTCCAACTGGAAGTCGGATGCGTTGGCCCTCGACTTCTTTCAATCGAGTGCCCAGGTGCGAGGCGCGGTCGACTCGGTGGGTCAGCCGTATGTGGAACTCCTCATCAAGGATGATGAATCCTCGTTCGAAGGCGCGGTCATGAAGGACACAGAGGCACATGCAATTGGCGGGATTGAGTCGCTGCTGCTCATCCATGGCCCAGGCGACGATGTGCCCTGCGACGAGGAACTCTTTCTCGGTGATGCCACACATCGCGCAAGCGTTCTGGTAGTTCGCCTTCACCTTCTTTGCGAACTGAGCGTACCTCTGTCGCCGCTTCGCCTTCCCGGTGATGTCGGAGGCCGAGTAGTCCGTTGCCGCTGGTTCGGCCGCGATGGGAAGGGGGCCGGCAGGCTCCTCGAATTGCGGAGGAAGTTCGAAGATCCTCAGCCACTCCGTTAGCGAGCCATGTTGGTCCTCAAAGGCTTGGAGCTTCGTGTCCTGCACGCGAATCGTGCTGTAGACCTTGTAGTTGTCCTGGTAGCCGAGTTGCTTGACGAGGTCGGCTTTGGGGACGTCGAGCGGCTGGATGTCGCGCAGGAAGTAGATGAGTTCCCAGGAGTTCTGGCCTTTGAACGGCCAAAGGGCGTCACCCAGCGTCTTGTTCTCCAGCTTGAAGGTCACCCATGCGGCATACGTGAAGCGCCCTGTGCCCGATTCCGACAGAAGAACGAGATCCCCCGGCTGCATCTTCTCGAAAGAGGCGCGCAGGGCTGAGGTCATCGCCCAGCAGCGGATCCCCTCCGCTCCAGCCCTGGCCTGGATCTCCATGACAATGTCTTTGGGCACATCGGTGAGCAGATTTGGAGGAACGTCCCTCTCGATCGATTTATCCAGGTTCTTGCGGTCTGCTGGAACAAGGTAGACGGACACGGGGCCTCCTGGCGGGGCGCCAGAAGCCAGCCGTGGAGGCTGGCCAGCCCGTACAGGAGTGGAGCGCTGGATTGCTCACCAGGACTCCCAAGGTCATCTCATACGCACATGCCCTATGGGGGCACACGCACGGAACGTGTCACTCTGGCTGGCTTCATGACCTGGAGCGCCCGGGCCTGTCCGACCGGCCTCTGGAACTTTCGACGGGATAGTTCCTGCGATTGACCTCAAGCTTGTCGAGGATGGCCTGCCGAAGGTCGATGCTGGTGCGATCGCATAGCAGCAGGAGTGAGATGGCGACGTCCGCGATCTCCGCCTTGAGACGCGCGTGGTTCTCGGGATCCCGGGCGAAGGCGTCTGCCTCCTCGTTGCGAATCCAGCGTAAAATGGCAACGAGTTCCCCTGCCTCCGAGGCAACTGCCATCGAAAGGTTCTTGGGGTCGTGGAACTTCGCCCACTCTCGTTCGGCGGCGAATGCGCGCAGTTCACGGATGAGCGCGTCGAACGGGTCGGAGGGCGGCGAGTTACCCGAGTCGGTCATGTGCTGAAGGTAGCAGCAGCCGGGCTTGCAAGCGTCAGAGCGGCCGCACCGCCGGACCGGGGAGGATTTCCCGCAGGCCGCGTTCCAGCGTCATTCCGCGGTACTTCCACTGCATGGGGTAGCCGAGCGACACCTCCTCGAAGCGCACGCCGTCGCGCCAGAGCGTGGCCGGCATGTGGAGGTGCCCGGAGACGACCACCTCCGCGCGGAAGCGGGTGTGCCAGTCCTCGGTGCGCTTCGTCCCGCACCAGATGGAGAAGCGGGGGATGCGCGGCAGGCGCACGTGCTCGTAGCGCAGCGGGTAGTGGTTGATGAGGATGGTGGAGCAGTCGGGGGGCAGCGCCTGCAGGCGTGCCAGCGTGGACTCCACGCGCGCGGCGCACCAGGCGGAGCGGCTGAGGTACGGCTCGGGGTGCAGGAGCACCTCGTCCGTGCACAGCAGGTCCTCCTCCCACGCCCACTCCAGCGCCTTGCCCTCGGGCACGTGGTCCGGGCGGAACGAGTAGTCGTAGCCCAGGAACATGGGGACGAGGACGCGCGGCGGCCCCTCGCCGGGCCAGCGCGGGTAGGGGTCCTCCGGCGTGAGCGCGCCGTAGCTCCGGCACAGTGACACCAGCCGCTGGTAGCGCGCCTCTCCGCGCAAGGGGGGCTGCTCCGAGGGCAGCGTCCACAGCTCGTGGTTGCCCGGCACCCAGATGACCTGCCGGAAGCGCTCGGTCAGGGTGCGCAGCATCAGCTCCATCTCGGCCAGCGTCTCCCCGACGTCACCGGCGACGATGAGCCAGTCGTCCGGGTGGGCGGGGAGCGCTTGGAGCGCCTGACGGTTGTCGGTGTGGCGCAGGTGCAGGTCACTGATGGCGTAGAGCTTCATGGCGCGAAGCCCGCCACCTTAGCGCGCGAGAGGGCGGGCGTCGTCACCGGCTTGCCCTTCGGATTGTCGCCGGGTTGGGTCATGATCCGCCGTGCCCGGAAGGGGGACTCCTGGAGTGAAGGACTACTACGTACGTTTTCCCGCCCTGCCGATGACCCGGTCGGACGTCATGCATCGGCTCGAGCCCGTCCTCCAGGTCGAGGACCTCGTCCTCGCCGAGGACGAGTGCGAGGAGCTGGCGCTGGAGGCCCGGCTCCAGATGCATGTCTGGACGGGGAGGACCGAGCCGTGCCGGAGCGTCGCGGACGCGCTGAAGCAGGCGGAGGGCTGGCAGGGCGTGGCCGTTCACTTCCGGTATGCCCGCGAGCACCTCCGGGGCTCTCTGGCCGTGCTGCTCTGGAACTACCACCGGTCGGACCTGACCACCGTGGCCGTCTATGAGGACTCGGAGCGGTTCACCTGGCAGAAGGAGCACCCCGCCGCCTGGGCGCGGGCCCGGGGGCTCTTCCTGGCCATGAGTCGTGCGCTGGAAGCGTCCTTCTGCCACCTGGAGTGCGAGCCGGACCTGAGCACACCGACGCTCTACGAGGTGTCCGGCGCGCTGGAGAACGTCGCGGCGGGCCGCTACGTCCCCTTGTTGCTCGCGGCGCGTCCAGAGGTGCTGCCGGAAGCGCTCGACGCCGTGCGCGCGGGGAGCCGGTGCCGCGTCGTGCGCGAGCAGGGCTACGTGGTCATCGAGGACGCGCGCATGGGCACGCGGGACGAAGAGGTCGCGTGACCTGGGCGCGGTGGTGAAGTCACGGAAAGACGACGTCGCGTAGCGTGACGGTCTGGCCTCCCTCCGAATCCTGGAGCTTCAGCGTGAACGAGCCTCGCAACTCGTTTCCCCTGGGTTCCACCCCCAGGACGAGGTGCCCCCGTTCGCCCGGTCCCAGGTTCGCTTCCATCCATACGTCCAGCGTCTTCACATTCGCGCCCTCCGGACTCTCCAGTCGCGCGCCTCCGGCCTGCCAGGACTGGGCGCTGGAGGTGTTCTCCAACTCCAGCAGCAACGCCGCCTGTGAGCCGAGGCGATAGGTCCAGGCCGCACGTACCTCGATGGGCTGCTCCGGGAGACTGATGTTCCGGGTCGCGAGCGGACGCACGGCAAGGTCTGCTTTCTTCAGCGGCCCGTTCGTGAACAACCCGCCGAGACCGACGGAGCAATCCCGTGCGGAGAAAAGAGGGCCCATGTCTTGTCGCAGCCGTCGGTTCTCTTCGCGCAGCGCCTCCAGGGCCTGCCGCAGTTGCTGGTTCTCCTCGTGCAGGTCCTCCAGCTGCATCGGGTCGCGCTCCCTGGGCCGCGGGCGGCGACGCACCTCCACCTCTCGCTCAGCCGCGTCCTCGTCCACCAGCAGCGTCAACACCGCGCGCTCCTGCATCTGGCCATCCTGAAAGTGCAGAGTCAGCGTCAATCGTGCTCCCTCCGTAAGCCCTGCGGACGGCACCAGGGTGAGGGTGTCTCCGGCCAGTCGTACGCGGCGGAAGTGCCGGGGCTCCTTCACCTCTACGCTTGTCGGGGGCGTGTCGAAAAGCACCACGGTGCTGAGGGTGGGGCTGATGCGTAGCTCTGGCGGCTGACGCGCGGGCTCCGCGCCCAGCTCGATGACGCGCGCTCCTTCCCCCCTCTTCCCCACGGCGGATTGTCCGGCGGCACTGGCGGCAAGGAGCAGCGAGAGCACGAGGAGGGGAAGGGGAGGAGCGCGGGACATGAGCGTTGGACTCACTCGAAGCGGGGGACCGCCTCCAGTTCCACCTCGGAGTAGATGCGGGCGGAGTCGGGGCTGTCGTCTCCGGGCTCCCTGGGGACTCCCCGGTCACGCACCGGCGCAGTTCTCAAGATGAAGCATACCGGGTAGGTCTGTCCGTCTCGGGTGCTCCCCTGGTCGAAGTAGCCGTACACCCGGTCCGACACGAAGAGCCGCCCGGACACCGTGCCGTTGTTCAGCCGGCCGAGGCCGATGCCCACCCGGATCCGGACAGGCCCGTCACGCACGGTGAGCACATGGTTCGGTTGCTTGGATGTGGCGAACGTGGCGGAGCCGTCCTGCCCGCTCTCGACATCAATGCCGAGCTCCTGCATGGCCTCCACCGCGCCCGGGGGACACGGCTCGGAGCGAGGCGGCGGCCTCATCTGGGGCCCGCTGGAGCAGGCCAGCCCCGTGCAAGCGGCGGCGGCGGCCAGGGTGCGCCCCAGCGGCCCCCATCCTCCCGGGGGCGTGGGCGTATCGGTGGAAGGGGACGGCTTCATGGGCATGTCGGGCTCCTGCTGTGACGCCGCCGGAGCGGCGGCCGCGGAGGTGGACACCGCCAGGGGCGGCGGCGCGGCTTCGGCAGGTTCCAGCCCTCGGGCGGCGCGCGCCACTTCCCGATTCACCACGGCGCTCGTGTCCGGTGGCTCCTCTTGTTTCCTGGGCTCCTCGGAGGGCGCCTGTGCGAGGACCGCCGTCAGGTACACCCCCAGTCCAGCGAGCACCCCTGTCCGGAGCCAGACCCGAGTCCTCTTCGAGCGGCCGGTAGGCTTCCGCGCGACGCCCGCTCGTGGCGTCTCTGAAGGCCTGAGCGGCGCGGGCTGCGCGAATGCTTCCATGCGCGGGCCTGAGGGGCCCGCTTCCGGCTCCACGAGCCCGTCCACGGTGCGGGTCCGGTGGTCTCGTGGGCCTGGGCTCCCCGCCTTCATCACTCGAGGTGTGCTCCGGAGGCCGGCCACGGGCCCTTCCGGGGCCCTGTCGTGCAGCGGCACCTCCCAGTGGGTGTCCACGCCCGCCAGCAGCGCTTCCACCTCTTCGCGGAGCGCCTGGGCGCTGCCGCGCTCCCCGGGCTCCCGGGAGAGGAGCCGGAGACACAGCGTGCTCAGCACCTGGGGCACCCGGGAATTGGCCTCATGCGGAGGGATGGGCGGAGCTTCGAGCGCCGCCGCTCCGGCGAAGTCCACGTCGGGGAAGGGGTACTGCCGGGTGAGCACGCGGTAGAGGACGACCCCCAGCGCGAACAGGTCGTCCGTGGGCGCGGACGTGTAGCGGGCCTCGGGCTGGCGCCAGTGCGTCTCGCGGAAGGCCAGGGCCTCCGGGCTGCGGTAGAGCGGGGTGCCTGGAGGCAGCACCCCCTGCGTGAGGCGCGGAGCGCCGGGGTAGTCGCCCACGCCGAAGTCCACCAGCACCGGCTCGCTGTCCGACGCGCGAATCACGATGTTGGACTCCTTGATGTCGCGGTGCAGTACCCCCGCCGCGTGGACGACCTCCAGCCCCCGAGCCAGCCCCCGCAGGAGGAGGAGGGCCCGGCGCGCGTCGAGGGGCTCCTCGTGCATCCACAGGTGCAGGGGCCGGCCCTCCACCAGCTCCATGGCCAGGTAGAACCCGCGGGGCGCGAGGTCCGGCCACGTGCCGCAGGCACGGAAGCCCACCACGTTGGGGTGCTTGAGGCGCAGGAGGATGGAGACCTCGCGCTCGGCCCAGCCAGCGAGCCCTTTCAGGGGCTGGAGCTTGAGGGCGAAATGCGCTCCGCCGCGCCGGGCCCGGTAGACCGCGCCGGAGGCCCCCGTGCCCAGCAGCCCCTCCACCGTGAAGCCGCCGATGTCGGTGCCGTCCGGCACGGCCAGCAGGTGCCACACGCCCACTCCCACCTTCCTGGCGCCCTGTCCCATGTGACGCAACCTCCCGAGCCGGGGGCGGGTGGCGTGAGCCTCCATGACGGGAGGGCACCTGCCCGGGAAGGTTGATTAACATGGACTGGACGTAGTGGGTAGAGTGAGGCCGCCGCGGTCAATCCTTGGACCTCATCCACTCCGGCATGCAGATCGGGGGGCGGTCCTCGTCGGCTCGCGCGCAGTAGAACCCCTTGCCGCAGGAGTTGGGCTTCGCGGTACAGGTCGGGCGGCATTGCAGCCAGCCGCAGGCGCTCCCCTCGGGGCAGGGTGGGAGGCCGTCCAGGTCGCATCGCCGGACGCACTCCATCCACACCTGTCCGGGGGATTGTGGGAAGGCGGCCACGTCGCACTCCGTGCAGGTGGGGTCGTCCTGACAGTTGTGGCCATACACGACGGCGCACGCTGAAACCCCGTCATCATGCCGCACGCACCGCTGGCCCTCGGGGCAGCTTCGTCCCTCACAGGTCGGAAGGCAGAGGGGTTCGGGCGCCACGTTGGCGCAGAAGAAGCCTTCCGGGCAGGGGGGCGTGCCTTGCCTCCCGCAGGGCCGGGCGCACCAGCCTTCCCCTCCGCACAGCAGCTCTGAGCCGCATGCGGTATCCCGGGTGGTGGGCGTGCTCCAGCATGGCTGACCCTCCTGGCGCTCGCCCACGGTGACGCAAAGCCGTACCAGCCGCCCTCCGCCCACGGCCTCCACGCTCCGGCAGACCTCTCCTTCGGGGCATTGCACGTCCGTCATGCACTGGCTGTCGGTACACCAGGTCCACCGCCTCCGGATGTCGGACAGGCAGCTCAGCGGCGGCTCACACTCCGAGCCGTCGCGGCAGTGGCGGTGGTACGTCTGCAGGCGCATCTTCTCCTCGAACTCGAGGACCGGGCTGACGGGCAGGGCTCCTGGCTCGGGCGGAGGTTGAGGGGGGCTTCCCGCGTTGAGCAGCAGCAACACCAGAGGCAAGGGCAGTAGCAGGCCGATGACCGCGCCAGCTATCGCGCGCGTGCTCACTCCTCGTCCTCGGTGATTTGCGCTGCGGCTTTCTCGGGATTCGCCAGCAACCACCTCACGGCCGTCTTCCAGTGCATGGCTCTCCCCGTTGGCCGCGGGAAGGTACCCTGCCTGCGCGGACCCATCGGCGAAGCCGGGCAACTCCTGATAGAGGAGTGCAGCTCTAAGCCTCCACGTCATGTGTACCCAGAAACGAATGAAGGCCCGGCCGGAACAGCTCGTTCATTCGGCGGTGGCAGCCCCCCCAAAGACGCAAGACCCAGCGCCCGGTCCCGTGACGCTCGGGGAACTGGAGTCCCATCTGTGGGAGGCGGCCAATATCCTCCGGGAAAGTCCGGTCGACCGTACGGACGCGGACCGATTCAGACCTCGTCGAAACGGCCACCGAGGATGCCGACCCGCTCCAGGGCTTCCTTGAGCTCTTCGTTGACGATGATGGACACGTGGTAGCCCCAGAGCCGGAACACGCGGGCGTCACCGACTTTCGATGTGTCTATGCGCAGGCCGGCGACAGACCGGTATTGCCCGGCCTTGTCCGAGCGCACATCTTCCTTGGTGAAGTACTGCACCGCCTCGCAGGCTGCATCA
The DNA here is from genome assembly GCF_020037125.1 of Myxococcus sp. RHSTA-1-4. Classification (GTDB taxonomy): domain Bacteria; phylum Myxococcota; class Myxococcia; order Myxococcales; family Myxococcaceae; genus Myxococcus. The sequence goes on along the minus strand of NZ_JAIQDG010000012.1, from coordinate 56,103 downwards.
TCGATGCACCGGATTTCCCGCGCGACGTTCAGCAAGAAGTAGGGCTCTGATTGACCCTCGACCTCAACAGGGAAGAGCTGTACGTCTTGGGGCGCCATCTCGCGGAATACGGACGCCACCCGCCCACTGATGATCGGGGTTTGCCCAGCTCCGGCAAACTCGATGTCAAGCGGCTTGCCGGGCCTGAAGATGGGAATGCGCAGCCGTTCGGTTATCTCAACCGGTCGCCCCTGCATGAATGCCCAGATGTCTTCTACTTCCTCTCCTGCGAGGTTGGTCGGCTCCGCTAGATACCAACGCCCTGGCACATTCACATCGATCTTCAGGTCAAAGAAGCGCCTTGCCATGTTTCAGGCTCCGGGGTCCTTCGTGATGAGTTGACGCAGCAGGGTTCCTTCCTGCGATGAGGGATGCTGTCAGGGCGATAGCGACGAACTTCATGATGGGCTCGGGTGCCACCAACGTGACGAGCGCCCTTCCTATCAGGGTCGTCACCAACGCGCGGAGTGCGGTCGGGTTCGCATGGTCCTTGATGGCTTCTTCCACTCCATCCCAGACGGTATCGATGGCGAAGTAGAGCGCCATCATGCGCCGCTCCATCGGGCCGAAGGTGAAGCCTCCTGTAATGAGACGGAGGCATCCGTCCGGGTCGCTCTGCCGCTGGCAGATTCGCTCGTACGACGAGGGCGTGTTCCTGCCTTGCGCTCCGTCGACGTAGCCGCCCGAGGACGCGAGCAATGAGCGCCCTTCGTCTCGCTCCGCCTCGTTGAGGGCTACGTTCAACTGCATGACGGAGTAGCACCTGGCATCGGTGGCGATGAGCTTCGCGCCGGGCACGATCTTCTTGCTGACCTGCCGCCAGCCGTCGACCAACGCGCGCTGCCTCACTTTTCCCCGGTGGAATCAGTGCTCGAGCTCGCCCGGAGCACGCAGGTGCGTCGAAGCGGGCCGCGTGTCCGCGGCTTCCGGCGGCGGCATGCGGGGGAGCTCGACCGTGAAGGTGGCACCTTGCGCCGGATGGCTTTCGACCCGGATGGAGCCGCCATGGGCCTCGACGATTCTCCGGCAGATGTACAGACCCAGCCCGAGACCGCCGTAGTGGCGCACTGAAACCGCTCGCTCGAAGCGCTCGAAGATCCGGGCCTGCCGGGACGAGTCGATGCCGATGCCCCGGTCCGTCACGGCGAGGCGCGCCGTCCCGTTGTCCTGTGTGATGTCGATTTCGATGGGTTTCCCACCGCCGAACTTCAGGGCATTCGAGAGCAGGTTCGTCAGCACCTGGTCGATGCGTGAGCGGTCCCACCGGCCCATGACCGAGGGCGCGCCTCGAATCGTCACGGAGGACTGGGTCTGGGTGAGATCCGATGTGAACCGCTGGACCACCTCACGCGCGAGGGACGCGAGGTCCACCTCGGAGAGCTCCAGGACGAGGCTCCCGGACTCGATTCGTGACACGTCCAGCAGCTCGCCAATGAGGCGGTTGAGCCGCTGTCCCTGCCGCCATGCAAGGTCGACCGTTCTGTCCAGGAGGTCGGGCTCGAGAGTCCGCCCCTTCCGGGTCGCGCGGAGCACGCTCTGCAACGAGAGCGACAGCGACGTCATGGGGGTGTTGAGCTCGTGGGAGGCGACCGAGAGGAACTCCTCGCGAAGGCGCAGGGCCTCGAGGGTGCGGCGGTGCAGCCGCGTGTTGTCGATGGCGATCGCCGCGCGCTGAGCCAACTCCCGGGCAAGCTCCAGGTCCTCACGCCCATATGGGCGGCCGGGCTTCGCCGAGGCGAGCGTGAGCACCCCGAGGTGCTGTCCTCGAGCCACGAGCGGGACGACCATCGCCGTGTGTGCGCCCAGCGCCTGGAGGAGCGCGCGCGAGGACTCATCCAGGGGCGACGTTCGCAGTGACGCATCCGAAACCTCCGGGAGGAGGGACGGCTCCACTGCCTGCTGGATGCCCAGGGAGAGGGCGGGTGGGGGGGAGTCCCAGCCGGGGGGACTCCGCTGCTGGGCGTCGGAATGTGCCGCCGCCACCCGCTGGAGCTCTCCGCCCGCCTCGAGCACGTCCAGCAGACACCAGTCCGCGAATGAGCGCACGCAGAGCCGGCTGAATCGCGCGAGGATTTCCCCGGAGTCGAGTGATTCGGACAGGAGCTGTCCTGCCTCGGCGAGAAACGCCGCGCGGCGTTCGGCTTCCTCCGCTGCCGTCCGTGCCGCCTGCTCCTTGGCCAGCAGCAGCGCATTCTCCAACGAGATGGCCGCCTGGGTGGCGAGCAGCTCCAGGGTCGCCAGCCGCTCCGGCGTGAATGCGTCGGAGACGAGGTTGTTCTCGAGGTACAGAATGGCGACGACCTCCGCCTGCCGGAGGACGGGCAGGCACAACACCGACCTCGGCTTCTCGCGGGCAAGATACGGGTCCGACGCATACCGCGCCCGCACGGCGTCATTCAAAATCACGCGCTCCCGCGTCCGCCGCACGTACTGGATGAGCGAAATCGGGACGCGCGAGGACGATGCGGCCGGCACCGACGGCAGCAGCTTCGTCGTCACGCCCTGCTCGTCGAAGGCGGCCTCCGCTTCGAGGGTCAGCTCGCCGTCCCTGGGAATGATGAGCGCGCCTCTCCGTGCGCCGCACTGCTCGAGCACGACCTGGAGCAGCGTTCGCACGAGCTTGTCGAGGACGAGCTCCCCGGAGATGGTCTGCGACGCCTTGACCACCGAGAGGAGGTCGAGCTGCTCGGCCCGGGCGGCGAACGTGGCAGCGGGGGCGAGCGCCTGCGACTCGCGGACCTGGGGATGGTGCTGGTCGAGCTGCCGCACCTTCTCATCGGCGCCCCACCGCGAGTAGCACGAGCGGGCCTCGCGGAGGTAGGCATCGGCGGCGAACGGCAATCCTCGCCCCCGGTAGAACTTCGACGCGAGCTCGCACGCGAGCGCTTCGTTCTGCACGAAGCCGTTGTCCCGCGCGGAGCGGATGGCCTCCTCGTAGCGGCGCTCGGCATCGAGCTCCCGTCCTTCGATGCGCGCGACCTCGGCGGACACCAGGGCAAACCGGTTCTGATAGTTCTCGGGACAGTGCCGCGCCCAGAGCTCGTGTCTCCGTAGTTCCTCCGTGAGGAGCCGTGCGAACTCGCGCTGCCGCTCCTCGGAGACCCGCGGATGGAGCGCTGCCAGGGTGAGCGCGTGGTAGAAGTGGTGGGTGGCCTCGATGGTCGTGGCCAGCACGGCCCCGATTTCCGGCGCCACCCGCCCGGCGCATGCCAGCGCCTCGTCGTACCGCCCGAAGATGAAGGCGGAGACCTGCTTCGCAATCTGGAGGGCGACGAGCCCGGTGCCGAAGTTCGCCCGGACCAGCTTCGCATGGCATTCGGATTCGCTGAACTGCTCATCGTCGAAGCTCGCCAGCTCCCGCGTCCGTCCCTTCAGGCTTGCCACGAACTGCTGCTCCGCGGTGATGAGCTCCCTCATGACGTCGTTGTGGGATTCGCGCGCGAACGCCACGTATTTGCGGGCCTCCCGGAGAACGTCATCGAGCGTGTCGCCCCGCTCCACCGCCAGCCAGGTCGACCAGAAGCCATGGTACGAGGCGAACACGAACTCCCCGACGTCCAGAAAGGCGGGCAGGACCCTCTCCAGGATGGGGGTGACGGTGGACATCGGCTTGCGCCAGCAGTGGATGAAGTGCGCATGCAGGTAGAGGATGATTCCCCGCTGCCGGAGGTCGCCGAACTTCTCGTTCAACCGGATCGACATCTCGGAGAACTCGAAGGCGGAGGGAATGTCGCCGAAGACCGAGATGAGCAGCGTGCCGTAGGCGCTGTACGTGAAGCAGGAGTCCTCGGTGTTCCCGTGCCGCAGGGAGAGGTTCAACGCCCGCATGACAATCAGGGGGAAGACCCTGGGCCGGCCGATGTTCGCGCAGGGCATGGCCGTGACGAGCAGCCGGATGATGGCGCGCACGTTGGGGTCGGTCGCGACCGGAGCGTCCACGAGGTCGGCGATGCGGCGCCCCCGCAGGTTGAGCGAGACCTCCCGCTGCTCCGCTTCCAGCGCTCCCCCGAGGGCCGAGTCCTCGTCCGGGAGGCTCATCCCGAAGAGCCGGAGCCCCTCGAGCATCAACGTCACCCCGTCCCCCGGTCTGCCGATGACCTGATACATGCGCATCCGGAGGGTCCAGACCTCGACGCGATCAAGATGGGTCCGCGCCTTCTCGAGCATCAGGCTGAACAGCATGTCGGCCTGCTGGAAGTGGCCGACCAGGACCTCACTCTCCGCGAGCTCCAGGTGGAGTGCGAGCGTCTCTTCGTAGTGCGTGCTCCACGCCTCTGGCGGCAACAGCCGCGCCGCCTGGGTGAGGTAGCCAACGGCCGACGCGTAGGCGCTGGACGCCTTCGCCCTCCGCCCGGCCCGGAAGTCCAGCCGGCAGAGCAGGGCCCGCTCACGCTCGTCGACGATGAGCCCGGCCCCGCGGTTGAGCTGGGTGACCAGGTCGAACAGCCGCTCGTCGGCCGGGGCCTCCCCGAATCGCGACATCAGGAACCGGCCAATCCGCAGATGGACGGCGGCCCGCGACTCCTCCGGGATGAGCGCATAGGCCGCTTCCCGCACGCGATCGTGGACGAACGTGTAACGGCGCCCGGCGCAGACGAGGAGGCCCGCACGGACGGCTTCCCACAGGGCCGTCCGGGTCTCCTCCTCGTCGCGGCCGAGCAGCGTGGCGGGCAACTCGAGCTCCACGCTGCTGCCCGCGCCGGCGGCGAGCTTCAGGGCCTCCTGGGTGGCAGTGGGGAGCCGCTGGAGCTTGCCCGCCATGAGCTCGGCGACATTGTCCGTGAAGCCCTTGGCGCGGATCTTCTCGATGTCCCAATGCCACGCCCTGGAGGAAGCATCGAACGCGATGAGGTGCTCGTCATGGAGCGCGGTGAGGAACTGGATGGCGAAGAACGGATTGCCCGCCGTCTTCTCCTCCAGGAGCCTCGCGAGCGGCCCCGCTTCTTCGGGGAGGCAGTGCAGCGCATCGCCGAGGAAGGCGGCGAGGTGCGCCTCCTGGAGTGGACGGAGCACGATGCTCGAGACATGCGCGGCGGCCTTCCGCAGGCGCTCCAGCATCAGCATCAAGGGATGGCTGGCGGACACTTCATTGTCGCGATAGGCCCCGACGACAAAGAGGTACCGCAGCTCGGGATGGGTCAGTAGATCCACGAGCAGTGCGAGGCTTCCGGAGTCGGCCCATTGGAGGTCGTCGAGGAAGAGGGTGAGGGGGTGTGGCTTCTGTGCGAAGACGCCAATGAAGTGCCGGAACACGGTACGGAAGCGGTTGTGCGCCTCGGTCGGTGGCAGCTCGGGAACCGGCGGCTGCCGGCCGATGATGTGCTCCACCGGTGGAATCACGTCCACGATGAGCTGGCCATGGTTCCCGAGTGCGGCCTGAAGCCGCTGCTTCCATTCGGCGATGCTCTCCTCGCTCCCGGCGAGGACGTCCAACACGAGCTCCCGGACTGCCTGGACCCCCAGCGCATACGGAATGTCGCGCTGATAGGGGGCGGCCTTCCCGGACGCGAAGAGTCCCCGAGCGGCGACGATGGGCTTGTGAAGCTCGTGGACCAGTGAGGACTTTCCAATGCCCGCGTACCCGGAGACCTTCATCAGCTCCGGCGTCCCCGTGGCGACGACCCGCTCGAAGGCGGCCAGCAGGGCGGCCTGCTCCTCGTTGCGCCCATACAGCTTCCGCGGAATCTGGAAGCGGTCGGCCCCGTCGTCGCGTTCGCCTGGCGGAAACGGCGCAATGCTCCCGCTCGCGCGCCATTGCGCGAGGCAGGTCTCGAGGTCGCGTTGCAGCCCGGCTGCGCTCTGGAAGCGTTCTTCGGGCTGCTTCGCGAGCAGCTTCATCACGATGGCCGAGATGGCCTCGGGCACCGTTGCGAGCACGTCCGCCGGGGGCAGAGGCGACCGGGCGATGTGGCAGTGCACCCACTCGAGCGGATCCTCCGCCTCGAAAGGCAGCCTCCCGGTCAGCATCTCGTAGAACGTGATGCCCAGCGAATACAGGTCGCTGCGCTGATCGAGGCTCCGGTTCATGCGCCCCGTCTGCTCGGGAGACATGTAGGGGAGCGAGCCCTCGATCCATCTCGTGCTTCCAATGGGCCCATGTTCATCCGGCAGGCGCGAGGCGATGCCGAAGTCCACGAGCTTCACCTCTCCCGTGCCGGGGTGGACCAGGACGTTCTGCGGCTTCAGGTCCTTGTGGATGACGTTGCGCTGGTGGAGCTCCGCGACCGCCGCTGTGAGCCGTATCGCGAGCGGAAGGAACCGCCCCGTCTCCATGGGGGGGCCGAGCTGGCCGTCGAGCGACGCGCCGCCGAAATCCTCCATGACCAGCGCGGGCATGCCGCGAAACGTGTCGAGCGCGAGGGGAGCTACCGCGGGCGGGAGGTGGAGCGTGCCGAGGAGCTGGTACTCGTGTCTCAGGCGCTCGAGGTCCTGCGGGCGGTGCCCGGGCGCGAGCACCTTGAGCACGACGGGGCGCCGATCGCTGTCCCGGAGCCCCCGGTAGAGGAGCGTCCGGCTGCTCTCATGAAGCGTCTCGGTGACCGTGTACATGGGAACGTCATGAATTAGACACGCTCGGGGCGTCCGTAATGCCCGCTCCCATGGCCGGCCGCGCCGAGGGACGGGCTGGAGCGCCGGCTGCCCCCAGCCTCCTGCGCCCCCGCCCACCCAACCCGTCAAGCAGGCCGGAGCACCCTCCCCGACCCCAGCGCGCGCAACAGGGCATGCACCTCCGCGGGTGGCGCGGCGCGGTCCATCCAGGTGATGCCGCGGGCGCGCGGAGTCACGGGGGGCGTCACCGCGTGCAGCGCGCAGGCCGTGCGCGGGTAGCGCGCCCGCACCAGCTCCAGCAGCCCCAGTCCGTCACCATCCGGCAACAAATCACCGCTCACCACCACCGCCGGAGCCTCCTCCCTCACGAGGGCGAGCGCCTCCGCCGCGCCTCGCGCGAAGCGCTTGCAGCCCGGCAGGTCTCTCACCAGACGCCGCAGCGCCGCGAGCGAGCGCGGGTCTTCGTCCACGAACAGGAAGGTCAGCATTTTCTTCGAGTCCATCACCGCGAGAGCCCGTGCGACTGGCGCGATGCACGAGGTTGCTTGCCTACAAGACTACCCAGGAAGTTCTTGGATGCCAACCTCTCAAGTCATATCGACATAGGCGGACCCGGTAGGTTAACGACCATGGAAAAGACCCTCGCATCCCGGCTCGGAGGAGCAGCGCGCCTCGCACGGACCCGCCTGAACCTGACGCAGGCAGACGTCGCGGAGCGCATCGGCATCGCGAGCGAAGTCTACGGGCGACTGGAGCGCGGCCACATGCTGCCCAGCATCCAGACGTTCCGCAGGCTGTGCGTGGTGCTCTCCATCTCCGCCGACGAGGCGCTGGGCCTGAAGCCGTCGCAGGAAGTGAAGTGGGCCGCCGAACCGCCGAGCGACTACGGCGAGTCCGCCGAGCTGCGCCGCCTCATGCGTCGCGCCCGCCAGCTGGACCGCAGCTCCATCCGCATCCTCAGCGTGCTCGCCGCGCAGTTCAAACCGAAGGGGAGCTGAAGCCGCCGCCACGGCGCTCATCTCCCGGGCCCCTCCACCATCCGCGCGAGCCGCTCGCGCAGCCTCCGCGCCGACGGAAAGCCGTTGAAGAGGACCACCTGCGGGTGGGCCTCCAGCGCCTCTCGCTCCCCCGACTCCTTCGCCAGCGCGCGGTCCACGCCCAGCAGCAGCCCTCCGTCCGGCCGCGAGCGCAGCTCCTCCAGCCTGCGCGCCAGCGGCCTCGCGTGCCACGCGTGGAACAGCTCCAGCGCCACCTCGCGCCGCGACTCGCGGTGACGGAAGGTCAGGTCCGGCACGCACAGCCCGGCGGCTCCCATGTGCCGGGGCAGCGGCGTCAGGTCCACCTCCCACGCGTCATCCGCGAAGCCCTCCGCCAGCGACGCCACCTCCTCCGGCACGTGGCCCAGCGCGGTGGGCAGCGGCGATACCAGCGGGTCCTTGTCGCTCAGCGCCAGCGTGGCCTGCGTGCGCGCCGTCTCCACCGTGGCCGTCAGCTCCCAGTGCTTCAACACCGGCACCACCGACAGGAACGAGGCGAGCTGCAGGCCATACTTCTTCTGCAAGGCCAGCATGGCTCCCGGCCCCTCGACGTCCAGCGTCCAGTCCTCGCCGACGCGCTTCACCTCCGCCACCAGCCGGCAGAACTTCAGCCACCGCAGCACCTTTCGCACCCGCAGCAGCTCCGGCGCGAGCGCCCGCAGCGTGAGGCGCCGCGCCGTCAGCAGCGGTCCCTGTGCCAGCGCCAGGTTGTAGCGGTCCACCAGCGCCTGCGCGCCGAGGGGCTCGCCGTCCCAGCCCACCAGCCGCCGATTCCCGGGGAGGTCCGCGTAGAGCGCCTCGCGCGCCTCGGGCAGCGGCACGGGCAGCGCCTCCGCCAGCCGCGCCTCGTAGGACTCCACCGTCGCGTCCGGCGGCAGCGCGCGCAGCACCCGGGCCGCGGCCTTCAGCCGCTCCCAGCGCGCCTCACCCACGCCCGGTGAGGGCTCGTCGAAGAGGAGCCGGTCCAGCAGCAGCTTCACCAGCCCGCGGGCCACCTTGGGCCGGGTGAAGGCGCCGGCCTTCAGCCCGAGCGACTCCTCCAGGTCGTCCAGCCGTGCACCGCGTGAGGCCTCCACCTCCGCGAGCAGCTCCCCGGCCAGGGCCAGCAGCGCCGCGTCGGTGCGCTTCACGAAGGCGGGACGCAGCATGCCCTCGCGCACCCGGAAGTTGAGCAGCTCCCGCGTCAGCACGTCAGGCCTCCCCCTGGTAGGCGCCGTGCTGACGCCGCCGCTCGCTGATGCCGCTCTCCGCCGTCTGCGCCGAGCACACCTCGTACAGCAGCGCCCGCTTTCCCGGGCGCTTGCGGAGGATGCGCCCCAGCCGCTGCACGTGCTCGCGCACGCTGCCGCTGCCGCTGAGCACCACGCCCACGCGCGCGTCCGGCACGTCCACGCCCTCGTTGAGCACGCGCGACGTGAGGAGCACCGGCAACTCGCCGCTCGCGAAGGCCGCCAGCAGCGCCTTGCGCTCCGGCACCGGCGTGTGGTGCGTGAGGGCGGGCAGCAAGAGACGCCGCGCCAGCGTGTAGACGGTCTCGTTGTCGTCGGTGAAGACGAGGACGCGGTCCTCGCGGTGCTCCAGCAGGATGCGCCACAGCACCTCCTGCTTGGCGCTGGAGGTGAGGGCAATCCGGCGCTGCTCGCGGTAGGCCCGGTACGCGGCGCGGCCCTCGTCGCTGCGCTGGCTCTGCGCCAGGAAGCGCGCCCACCCGTCCGGCGCGGAGAGCTGCACCCCCAGCCTCCGCACGAAGCCCACGTAGAGCGCGCGCGCCGCGTCGTAGCGGGCCTTCTCGTCCGGCGTCAGCGGCACCTCCACCCGCTTCACCTCGTAGGGCGCCAGGTACTCCCCTTGCAGCTCGCGGATGTCCGAGCGGTGCACGCGCGGGCCCAGCAACTCCTCGCAGACGCGCTCGCCACCGTCCGTGCGCTCCAGCGTCGCGGTGAGGCCCAGCCGGTACGGCGCCAGCGAGCCCTCCGCCACGAAGCGGTAGCTGGGTGCCGGCAGGTGGTGGCACTCGTCGCAGATGAGCAGCCCGAAGCGGTTGCCGTGGAACTCCGTCTGCAAGGCCGCCGAGTCGTACGTCGTCACCGTCAGCGGCTGCCTGTCACTCACGCCCCCCCCCAGCAGGCCCACCGGCACGGAGAAGTGGCGGGACAGCACGCCCTGCCACTGCGCCATCAAGTCCAGAGTGGGGACGACGACCAGGGTGGGGCGCTTCACGTGGGCAATGGCCAGCACCGCCAGCAGCGTCTTGCCCGCGCCCGTGGGCAGCTCCACCAGGCCCCTGCCTCCCGCCCGCGTCCACGCGTCCAGCGCCGCGCGCTGATGGGGGAAGGGGTTGATGGGGGAGGTGAGGGCCAGCTCCAGCGGCTCGAAGCGCTTCGCCTTGTCCTCGTACGGCAGGCCCAGCTCGCGCAGCCGCAGCACCACGTCGCGGTAGTGCCATGCCGGCGCGCGGTACACCCCGGTGCGCCCGTCCTTCTGGAACAGGGCGAGCAGGCGTGCGTCATCCGGCAGGACGGGTACCACCAGGGTGCCGCAGTCGAAGTGGAGCTCGGTGGGGTTGGCCATTCGCGCGGTGGGGGAAGTAGCCCGTCAAGCCGCGTTTCGCCACCACCAAGAATACCTGGAAGGTAGGGCCATCGCCCGTCCCCTCGGCACCCTGGGCCTCAGCCGTTGCTTGCGGCGAGCAGGCGTTCACGGTACCCAGCGCGCGGCATGCGTCTCATCTCGCTCGTTCCCCTGCTGTGTGGCCTGGCCGTGGTGGCTCAGGCCGGTCTCAACCGCCGCTTCGCCGGCCAATGGGGCCTGCTCAGCGCCGTCCTCGTGAACATGGTTGTGGCGACCGTGGCCACCTTCGGTGTGTACGCGGTCGCACGCTATGTGCCAGGGCTGATGGCCGATTCCTCGGGTGCCCAGGGCCGCTTCTTCGACGGCTTCACCCCGTGGCACCTGCTGCCGGGCCTGTGCGGTGTGCTCATCGTCCTCGGAATGCCGGCGGCCATCGGGCGGCTGGGCGCGGTGCAGTCCGTGCTCCTGCTGATGGCCGCGCAGCTCCTCACCAGCCTCATCTGGGACGCCCTGGTGGAAGGGCGTCCGGCCACGCTCGCCCGGGTGCTGGGCTCGGCGGTCGCCTTCGCGGGCGCCGCAATCGCGGTGTGGAAGGGCTAGATTCAGCGGCAAGATGCGTCGTGTCCTCATCGTCAGTCCCCACAGCGCCTCGCGCGAATTGCTGAGGCGCATGCTCGCGGAGCCGGGGCTGTCCGTCTCCGCGACGGGGGACACGGATGACGCCTTCGCCGCCATCACCACCACGCCACCGGCGCTGGTGGTGGTGGACCTCCGCAGGCCGGACGAGGACCACCCGCTCTTCCTCGGACTGCTGCGCAAGCGCCACCCCGGGCTGCCCGTCATCGCGCTCGTGCCGGGACGCCTGCGCATCTTCGACGGCCGTCACGAGCGGGTGCGCGAGGCCTACGGCGATACCGCCGAGGCGCTCCACCAGATGCTCGGCGCGCTGAAGCAGGCCATGCAGGACCTGCTTGCGCAGGACCTGATTCGCGTGCTGCGCACTCCCGTCGGGCGGGCCTGACGCGAGCGCGTCCCGGGGGGCTCGGCCGGCGAGGAGGTTGGACGCCCAAGGACCTGGGGTGGCATAGGCACCCGCCGGTGCTCGCGGCTACGCTGAGGCCATGAGTGTTTCCCGCCTCGCGATGCTCCTGCTGGTCCTCGTGTTCGTCCCGGGACTCGGCCGGGCGCAGACCCCGGAGGAGCCGGCCGTGCGAGACGACGCATGGAGCCCGTATCCGGAGGCTGGAGCGGCGCCGGAGTCCACGTCCGGAGATGATGCGCCGTTCGAGCCCCTCGGCTACCCCGGAGCGCCGCTGCCTCCGCTCATGGAAGAGTCGCCGTCCGTGCCCGCCCACCACACCGAGGAGGACGCGCCCGCTGAGTTTCCGCGACACACCGCGGAGGATGCCCCCTCCGGTTCCATCGGCGACTCCGCGTGGGACACGCCCGCCGAGCCCCGCGGTGACCCTGGGAATGACGTCCCTGCCGAGCCCCTTGGTGACTTCTCGGAGGACGTCCCCACCGAGCCCCTCGGTGACTCCGCGGAGGACGCTCCCACCAGACCGGGGCTCCTCCCGGCGTCACCGGCACCCCGGTTCTCTCCGCGCCTGGTGCAGGAGCCGTTGGCGGTGCCGATGTTCCGTTCCCTCCTCGACGTGGCGGGGGCCGGCGCGGCGACGCTGGGCGGCCTGGCCCTGGTGGAGCTCCTCACCGGGACCGAATGCCTCCGGACGCAGGAGCGGATGTGCGTGCTCACGTCGTTCCTCGTCACCATGCTGAGCGTCTCGGCCACAGCGCCCGTTGGAGCCTGGGCGATGGGGAGCCTGCTGGGCGGCGAGGGGAAGCTCTGGGCGGCCTACCTCGGCTCGGCGATGGGGATGGGCATCGGCGTCGTCGGAACCATGCCCACCATCGCCTTTGGCAACGGCACCGCCCTCGCCATCGCCGGCCCGATTGGCGCCGTGCTGGGCGCGGCCATCGGCTACGAGGTCTCCCATCACTTTTCACGCCGGAAGGCCTCGCTGCTCACGGAGCGGCCTTCCGGCGTGCGGGTGACGCCCATGCTGGGCGCCACGCCGGGTGGGAGCCTCGTCGGAGGGATGGCGGGGAGCTTCTGACGGCGCCGGCCTACAGCCGCAGGCGGTAGCCCACGCTCGCGAGGAAGCCGCCCACATTCACGTCGCCCGTGGAGACGAAGTCCACCGGGGAGAAGTGGTAGTGCGCCTCGAAGAAGGCGCCGCCGGGGCCCAGCGGCATCTCCAGTCCGGCCAGCGCCTGCAGGCCGAAGCCACCGTCGCTCTCCGAGGCCACGGTGCCGAACATGTCCGAGGTGGCGCGGTGCAGGTAGAGGCCGGGCCCGCCACCCACGTAGGGCGTGAGCGAGCCGAGCGCCTGCTCGAAGCGGAACACGGCCGACAGCAGGAAGGCCACCTCGCGCACGGCGACCGAGTAGCTCCCATCCGGAGGCTCCGCGTCGAAGCCGCCGAGCTGCGGGTCCGTCAGCGTGCCCGACACCTTGGGCCGGTGGTAGTTCACCTCCAGCACCACCGCGAGGCGCCGCTCCAGCAGCGGGGTGACGTAGCCCACCTCCGCGGCGAGGAAGAGGTCGGCGTCCAGCGGCGTGGTGGACTTGAAGACGCCCACCTTGGGGGCGAGCAGGATGCTGCCAGCCGGGGGCGTGGAGTCCGCCGTGGCCTCGGGTGGTGACCCGGGTTCGGCGGAGGCGAGTGCGGTGAGCGCGACGAGCAGGGCAAGGGCGTTCATGGTTCAGTCGCTCCGCGAGGGCTAGTACAGCAGGGATTCCACGGTGGCCGAGGGAGTGGCGCCCTGGAGCTGGGTGTCTCCGGGGAAGCCGCCGGCCACGTAGATGTAGGCGCGGAAGAGGACGTTGCCGTTGAGGTAGCGCGCGGCGCCGTCCTGGTAGCTGCCGCCCAACCCCGTGGCGTTCAGGTTGTCGTTGAAGCTGCCGGCGTTGGCACACGGCACCGGAGCGTTGCCCGCCGGGCACAGGTTGCCGGAGCGGAAGGCCGCGGTCGTCCCTCCGGTGGCGCCGCCCACGAAGAGGCCGTTGGCCGCCACGTACGCCCAGCCGCCGTGGTTCGCGCTGTTGCGGTTGTCGATGCCGGTGAAGGTGGGCGCGGCGACGAGGCCGCTCGCGTCCCTCACCTTCGCCACCTCGAAGACAGCGTCGGGAGCCGTCGCGTTGTTCAGCGGCGCGCCGCCCTGGTCTCCGCCCACCACCACCAGCCACACGTCCTGCCGGTTGTCCGGGCTGGTGGAAGCGAAGGACGCCGGAGCGGTGGTGGCGCTGGCCACGGCGAGCGAGTGACGGCGCCGCGCCGCGTTCAGCGAGTTACCGGCCGAGAGCAGGGTGAAGTCTCCCAGGCGCGGGCCCGTCGTCGCGTCGTCGACGAAGGTGGCCCGCTCCAGGCTGGCGACCGAGGCGCCCGCGCCGGGGCAGTTGGCGTCCACCGTCGAGCAGAAGCCGCCGGTGACGTACACCTCGTCTCCCACCGGCTGCGTGGCCGCCTGGCCGCGCGCCACGTTGAGCCCGTTGGCGAAGCGCACCCAGCGGCCCAGGGCCCCGGGAGGCAGCGGGCGGGGCGCGCCGTCCTGCGGCTGGAGCGCGCCGGTGTCCCGCCACGTCACCTGGGGCAGCGGCGTGCCGGCGCAGTCCGGAGCGGCCACCTCGTCCAGGAGCACCTCGGTGCCGGAGGTCTGGTCCGGGGTGGCCGTGCGGTAGACGCGGTACCGCGCCGCCGCCGGCTGACACGGCCAGGCCAGCTGCACCACGGTGCCCGTGCTCAGGTTCTTCACCGAGTACTCGTCCGACGGCAGTGTCTCTCCGCCGGGGTTCTTCGGGTCGTCCTCACGCAGCAGCGCGGACACCCGGTAGTAGAAGGTGCCCGCGGGCAGCGTGGCTCCCTCCTCCGTGGTCGTCGCGGGCTGCGCCAGCGCCGGAGCGTCCGCGGCGCGCAGCACCTGCGCGCGCTCCACGAAGGACTGCGCCGCGCCCGTCTCGTCCACGCCGCCGATGAGGAAGAGGTACGAGGTGTCCCCCTTCACGGTCCGCACCACCGCGGTGTGGCCACTTCGGGGCGTGGGCGTCGCGTTCGGGGTGCCCGAGCCGTCCGCCGCGAGCCGCCGGCCCACGCCGAGCGGCGTGGAGGCCAGCGTGCGGAAGGTGCAGGTGGTGCCCTCGCACGCGCCGGCCAGGTCACCGAAGAGCGTCACCTGCGCCACCTCCACCGAGGACAGCGTGCGCAGCTGCCCCGCGCCGTCCACCACCTCGCGGGTGACGCCGCCCAGGGCGTACATGAAGGGCTGGCCCAGGTCGTCCGTGGCGGTGACGAGCGGGAAGTCCGCGCGCGCCGTGCCCATGCGCGTGCTGAAGCGGGGGCCCACCAGCGGGTTGGCGGACGCGTTGGTGACGACCAGGCCCGAGTAGTTGGCGAAGGCCGGGTCGGTGGTGTTCTGCACGCGCACCACGTAGAGGCCGGGGGCGAGGGTGAGCGCCTCCGTGTTGCCCTCCACCTGCGTGCCGGTGGACGTGTACTGGACGCAGCTGGTGGCCGCGACGGTGCCGGGCACCAGCGCCTGGAGCTGCGTGGCGGTGGGGGTGCCGGTGGAGGGCAGGTCACACGCCAGCACGTTGCCGCTCGCGAGCTGCTTCAGCAGCTGCACCTTCGCGCCCGCGCCGAAGTTCTCGCCCAGCACCGTCAGCGGGGCGCTGCCCAGGCCTCCGGCTTCCGTGGAGCCGGGGGTGATGGAGCTGATGACGGGCGGGGGCTCGGCCAGCACGGTGAAGCCGGCGGAGGCCGGCACCTCGCCCACGGCGCCGCTGGTGTCCACCACCCGGAGCGCATAGGGGCCGCCGGGGACGATGCCGTTGGGGCACTCGGGGGCGGTGATGGGCGCCGCCCCGAGGCCCGAGCACGTGGGCACCACCGCCGTCACCTCGTTGGGGGAGACGACCGCCACGCGGCGCAGGGGGATGTCCACCAGCTCCGTCGGGGCCGTCTTGAGCGGCGCCACCAGGAAGATGTCCGGAGCGCCGGCCGCGAAGGTGCGCTCGTCGCCGGTGGGCGCGTTGTAGAGGGTGACGGCCTGGTTGCGCAGCTGCCAGCCGAAGCGCGGGTCCAGCGTCAGCGTCCCAAGTCTCGCGTAGGTGATGGTGATGGCCTGGGGCAGCGTGAAGGAGCACCCCTCCGGGTTGGTGAGCACCAGGTCATAGGTGCCCTCGGGTGTGCCGGGGGGAATCTCCGACTCGATTCTCGTGGGCGAGACCACGTTGACGACGAACAGCGGCTGGTCGGGCACGCCCGCCCGGCGCAGGACGATGGCCGGGTAGGTGTTGGGCTGGAATTCCGTCCCCTCGATGACGATGGGGCTGGCCGAGGCGAAGGAGTACCCGTTGGGCGGCGGCAGCACCCGCGTCACCGTGGGAGGCGGCACCACCACGAGCGCATCCGGCAGCGAGCCGGTGCCGCCCACGGGGTTCTTCACCTCCACCGCGTAGCTGCCGGGGGGCAAATCGGTCGCGGGCGTGCTGTCCCGGGTGGGCACGTCCAGCAGCAGCAGCTCCGGGCGCACGAAGAACACGCGGTCCCTCGACAGCGTGAGGGTGGCGGGGCCGCGGAGCGTCACCTCGGGCATGGCCACCGTCGGATTGTCGGTGAGCACGTCCCCGGGCATCGGGGCGAAGCGCTCACCCGCCACCTCCATGCGCCAGCCTCGCTCGCCTCCTTGGGCGTTGCAGACGCGTGGCGGGGTGACGTTCCGGGTGAGCGGGTTGATGGCCCCAATCACTTTGGGTGTGGGGCCTTCCGTCGTCTTGGAGCATGCGACGAGGGTGAGCAGGGCTGCGGCGACTGGCAGGCGCAAGGGGGGAGTTCCTCCTCATCAACAGACCCACCGGACGTTAGGACGGTCACCCTGGAGGGCCGGAGTTTTTTCCGGTTCCACCCCTGGCGCGGGCCCGCGGCCCTGGCGACACGCGCCATAACCTCCTGATGCCGCGAGGCTTTCCTCACGTGCGATGGCTCGGCACGGCGGATGCTTTGGCCAGGGGCGTTGGGCACGGCGGGTGGCCGGTGGGGCAGGGCGGTCCACCTCCAGTGGGTGCAACGGTTCGCTCGGCGTGGTCGGGCGGTGGCGGCGGTGTGGAGGGGGAGGCGGTTCATGGGGGCGGTGTCCGCGCTCACGGCGTTGGGTGTGTTGCTGACAGCGCAGGTGGCGCCGGCCGCGGACCCTGCGCCATTGAGGGAGGTCCGGCGCAGGACGCAGGACCCGGAGCGGCTCGCGCCCTTCGGGTTGATGCTGGACGCGGGAGTCACGGAGGGCGCGGGACTCTCCGTGTCCTTCCAGCCGACGAGGATGGTGCGGCTGCACCTGGGCGGCACGCACAACGGCATCCGCCCCGGCGCGCGCGCGGGGCTCACGTTGCTGCCGATGCGCGGGTGGCTGACGCCGGCGCTGAGCCTGGAGCTGGGCCATGCGGAGCCCGCGGATGCGCGCGGCCTCGAGCGCAGGCTGGCGGACCGCACGCTGCCGCCCAGCCCTTCCCTGGAGCGGGTGGGCTACAACTACGCGAGCGCGCTCCTCGGCTTCGAGGTGCGGATGCCCCGGCGGCTCACCTTCTTCGTCCGCGGCGGGTTCAGCGTCCTGGAGCTGTTCGGCCCCGGCATGGAGGACCTGGACGAGCCGTTCCGCGGCGTGTTGGCGCCCGAGGAGGCCCGGCCCTGGAGGCTGCGTGGCGTGCGGCCCACCGCGAAGCTGGGCATCCTCCTGTCCTTCGGTTAGCGCGCGAGGGTGCCGAAGAACTCGAGCACCTGGTGCTCCGCCCAGAAGTGCGGCCGGTGCAAGTGGCCCCCGACGAAGCCCACGTGTCCCCCGCGCTCGGTCAGCACCACGTTCAGGCGCGGGTTGTCCGTGGCGCTGCGAGGGATGACGGGGTCCTCGAGCATCGGGTCATCCGCCGCGCTCAGGAGCAGCGTGGGCTTGCGGATGTCGCCCAGCCGGGGACCCGAGGCGGCCTCGGCGTAGTAGTGCTCGGCGTCGCGGAAACCATGCAGCGCCGCGGTGACGGCGGTGTCGAAGGCGCGGAGGGTGCGCGCGGCCTCCATGGCCCGGCGGTCGAAGGCGTCGGGGAAGCGCCGCAGCTTCTCGCGCGCCTTCTTCTTCAGCGAGCGCAGGAAGCGCTCCCGGTAGAGCAGGGCGAACGGGCTCGAGCCGTCGATTCTCCGGCAGCAGGCGTCCAGGTCATAGGGCGCGCTGACGGAGGCGGCGGCGTCCACGGGCGCGGCCTCGCCCTGGTCCTCCAGCAGCCGGCACAGCACGTTGGCGCCCAGCGAGAAGCCCACGGCGAAGAGGGGACCGGTGACGCGGGCGCGCAGCTCGCGCAACACGAGCAGCGCGTCTCCGGTGTCACCCGAGTGGTACAGGCGCACCATCCGGTTGGGCTCACCGCTGCACGAGCGGAAGTTGAGCGCGGTGGCGCCCCAGCCGCGCTCGGCGGCGCCGCGGAGGATGGCGGTGACGTACCCGGCCCGGGACGAGCCCTCCAGGCCATGGAGCGCCACCACGTGCGGCGCGCCACGTGGGCCGTCGAAGGTGTCCAGGTCGACGAAGTCCCCGTCGGGCAGCTCGCGGCGCTCGCGGCGCACCATGGGTGCGTGGGTGGGGCGCACGAGCGAGGCGTAGATGGTCTGCGCATGCTCGTTGGCCAGTCCGGACGCGGGAACGAAGGGCTGGTTGGGTTGGAATCGCACGGCCGGGGCTTAACGCCCGCGCGCGCCGGGGACAAGGGACGACGCCGTGGAGCGTCTACTCGCGGCGGTTGCCGGGAGGCACGCCTTCCACCGGCCGCCCGGAGGCCAGGCGGCGGGCGGCGCGCATGGAGGGGCAGCCCTGCTCGCGCACGGCCTCGGCCTCGGCGGCGAGGCCGAAGAGGTCCAGGTACTTGCGCACGCGCTCCTCCAGCGTCGGCGCCTCGATGAGGCGGCAGACCTCGTCCGCCTCGTAGGCGCGGCAGACGGACGGCCGCTGCTCGTACACGCCGCAGAGGTTGTCCTCGGTGAGGTGCGGGCAGCGCAGGCCCAGCGGCTTGTCCAGCGCGGCGATGTCGGGCGCCACGCAGCAGGCGCCACAGCGGGTGCACTCCATGGGTTGGGAAACCTCGGGTGCGCCTCGCGCACGGGGCTTGGGTGCGCCTCGCGCACGGGGCTCGGTGACTCGGTGACTCAACGCGGGACGGCCTGCTCCACCTTCCCCAGGTTCGTCACCGTGAGGGTGGCGCCCTGGCCCTTCTTCCACGTGAGGAACTCCTGCTCGCTCTTCGGCTCCAGCACGTGCTCCTTCTCGCCGTCGTCCTCGTAGCGGATGCGCACGGAGTACTTCTCCTCGCGGCGCAGCCGGTCCACGCCGCTCGCCGTCAGCTCCGGCCAGCGCGGCCGGTCATCCGTGCCGGACGTCTCGCGGCGGTCCACTTCCTTCCACTCGTAGGTGTCGTAGGCGCATTGGAGCGCGTAGACGGGCTCGGTGCGGTAGCGCGTCTCGTTCTGGCAGTCCTCGTAGCTCTCGCTGCAGTACTTCGTGACGTCCTCGCACACCTCCTCCACGAAGCCGTTGCCCTTGTCGCGGCGGCGGCACTTCTCCTCCGTGCCGCAGGCCACCTTCCGCGTCTTCGTCCGGCACACCCGCTCCGTGCCGTCCGCCACCCGGCGCGTGCCTCGCTGGCGCGACACGCAGTCACGCATGTTGGCCACGCCCGCCACCTCGCCGGCGCCGTTGACGGGCATGCGGGGGGCGGTGGTGCTCAGCTCGTCCCGCCAGCCCGTCTTCACCACCGGGCTGAAGCGCTCGCGCACCACGGAGCGCTGCCACGCGGTGCCCGTCACGCTTCCGGGGTACTCGTGTGTGCTGCCGGCCCAGATGCCGAACACGCCGGTGCCGAAGCAGCAGGAGAACAGCAGGCCCAGCGCGAGCCACGCCTTCTTCCCCAGGCCCTTCTTCGGCGGGGGCGCGGGCGGGGCCTCCGCGGGGGAGGGCAGCTCCCGGCTCACCGCCGCCTTCGCGTCGTCCGTGCGCTCCGCGTTGCACTGCTTGCAGCGGGGCAGGTCTCCCCGGTTGGAGGCGCCGCAATAGGCGCAGAACCAGTCCTCGCCCGCGGCGGCCAGCTCCAGCGCCGGCTCGTCCGTGACGCCCTCGCGCAGCGACTTGCCGCTCTTCGCGTCCACCCCGCCGAAGTCGAACTCCGACTCCTTCCCCGTCAGCTCGCGCGGGTTGCCGCAGCTCGGGCATACCTTGTGGCGCGCGGGGATGCCCTTCGTGTCACAGGACGTGCAGTTCCAGGTCCCCTCGATGATGCGGGTGCGCTTGGCCATGGCCCCATCCTATCCGGCGCTCACACCCAGAGCGCGCGAGGGAAGGGGACGTCCGGGGCGGCCGGCAGCCCGGGGCGCAGGGGCCGCAGCATGGGCAGGGCGCCGTCCCTCGCCACGCGGGTGGCGCCGGGGACCCGGGTCACCCAGGGCAGGGTGTTCGGCTCCTCCCACAGCACCACCTTCGCCAGCCCGGCCCGGTGCGCCAGGGCCCCGGCCGTCTCCAGCAGCGCGGCGGCGTCCTCCTCGGAGCGCGCGTCGAGCATCAGCACCACCAGCTCGCCGTAGCGGGCCATCATCGCCCACAGCGCGGTGGAGTCGCCCACCGCCGCGCCACACGCCTCGGGGCGGGGACGGCGGAGCAGCTCCGCGTAGATGCGCTCCCGCTCCAGGTGCCAGTCCACCTGCGCCGGGCTCGGCCAGAGGAAGAAGGGCACGCTCGGCCGCCGCATCCGCTCCAGCGCCGCCGTCACGTCCGCGTCCTTCAGCAGCGAGTCCACGCGGCGGGTGGACAGGCCCTCGCGGGCCGGCAGGTGCCAGTCCCACGCGGGGGCCTCCACGTAGCCGGAGCGGCGGTAGAGCGGCGCCCCCACGTCCGAGAAGAGGACCGCGGCATGGCCCCGCGGCGAGGCGCGCTCCAGCTCGGCGGCCACGAGGTCCATCAGCCGCGAGGCATGGCCGTGGCCGCGCAGGGACTCCTCGGTGAAGACGCTGGCGATGGAGAAGCTGTCGCCGGCGGTGTACCCGCCGTCCGGGCCGCGCAGGTAGCTGTCGTTGTGGAAGCTCTCGCACGAGGCCAGCACGCGCCCGTCATCCGCTTGAAGCAGCCACGTGCGCATGCCCTCGCGGCACCAGGGGTGGGCGCGCAGCCGCACCTCCCGCTGGTGGAACTGCTCCACGGTGAGCGGAGAGCCCCAGGCGGAGTGGGTGACGCGGTCTCTCTCGGCCTTCTGGGATTCGGTGGCAAGGACCAGGTGCATGGCGGGGGCTCACAGCCGGGTGGTGTAGGGGAAGCGGAAGTGGAGCTGCAGGTACGCCTGTCCCACGTGGAAGATGCCGTCGCGCAGGCGCTCCGGCAGCCCGAGCCCGCCCAGCTCCTGCGGCACGTAGAAGGCGGACTCCCAGCCCACGCCGACGAGGAAGCTCTTGGAGAGCTGGAGCTCCAGGTCCACGCCCAGCGACGCGCCGGGCCGCAGGAAGTGGGTGTCCTCCAGCGTGTCCGAGTGCAGGTAGGCGTACGTCAGCAGCAGCCCCGCCCCCACGGAGAAGCGCGCCGGGCTGGAGGACAGCGGCAGGCCCAGCGACAGCGGCTTCCACGTGGCGCCGTACATGCCGGTGTCGCGCAGCTTGGGGGAGATGATGAGCGAGTCCGGGATGAGGATGGACGGGGAGATGCGAATCTCGTCCATCTGCTGTGCCTGTTTCCGGTAGCGCCTGGGGATGAGGCGCTGGTTCTTCCTCAGCCACTCCCGGTCCAGCACCGCGTCCACGGACAGCTTCAGGCCGGTGTGGATGGGCTGGTCCTCGAAGACAGGCCCGAAGAAGAGGAATGCGGCGGGGCCCACGCCCACGTCCACGGGGACGGTGACGCGCTGGGCGGCGGCCAGGCCCGGCAGCAGCAGGAGGGACAGCAGCAGGAGTCGGGCGGGGCTCATCGGAGGGCCTCCTCGGAGGGCCGGGGCGGCTGAATCAACCACATTGAGGATTGAATCACGGGCCCTCTTTGAGCAGGAAGGGGCCGCGCCGGTACTACCGGCAGCTCAACCTGGAGACTCGATGCTTTCCGCCGCGCTGTTGATTGCCACGTCCCTGCAGGCCCAGGCGCCTGCTCCCACTCCGCCCGCCGCGCCCGCGGCCCCGGCCGCCGAGGCCGCCCCCGCCAGCCCCGAGGAGCGCGCCGCCGCCGCCGCCGAGCGTGCCGCCGCCGCCGCCGAGCGCGCCGCCGAGGCCAGCGCCCGCGCCGCCGAGGCCGCCGAGCGCGCCGCCACGGCCGCCGCCCCGCCTCCCGCCCCCGGTGCCGCTGCCCCCGCCGCGCCCGCGGCCGCCGCCCCCGCCGAGAGGAAGGACGTGTGGGACGTCACCCTGGGCGCGGGCCTCATCTCGCTGACGGGCAATGCCTCCACCTTCACCTTCAGCGGCCTCGCCAGCGCGCAGCGCAAGACGGAGCACTGGATCTACGCCGTCAAGGCGTTCGGCGCCTACGGCCGCAGCCGCCCGCCCGAGGTGGAGGGCGACGAGGCCGTCTCCCAGGTGGTGGCCCTCAACGCGGGCGTGGAGATTCGCGGAGACCGCCGCTTCACCCAGGTGCTCAGCGGCTACCTGCTGGGCGGCGCCGAGACGGACCACGTGAAGAGCGTGGAGTCGCGCAGCTACGGTGAAGGCGGTCTCGGCGTGCTGTGGTGGGACGAGAAGTCGCCGGAGGGCAAGGAGTCCTACCTCCGCACGGACGCCGCCTTCCGCTACGCCTACGAGACGCGCTTCCAGTACTACCCCACGCGGCTGGATTTGGAGGACGTGGACCTGGGCGGCCCCCGCTTCGGCGCGGTGTTCCGCTACGGCCTCAGCAAGGACGTCCTCTTCAAGGAGGACGTGGAAGTGATTGTCAGCGTCATCGGCGACTCGCGCATGCTGCTCAACAGCCAGACGCAGCTCTCCGTGGGGCTGACGGAGGCCCTGTCGCTGAGCACCAGCTTCCAGGTGAAGCACGACAGCGAGCCGCCCCAGGGCAAGGTGTCCACCGACACCGCGCTGGCCCTCAACCTCGAGGTGAAGCTGTAGCCCGCAAAAGCAACGCGGCGCCGGGGAGGTCCCTCGGCGCCGCGTGCGTGGGGTGGGGCACCCCGCCCCACGGAGGGCTAGTGGCCCTCGGACTGCTCGGAGGTGTCCGGCTTGTTCTGGCCGCCGTACCGGCCCTGCTGCGCGTTGGCGCCGATGTCCACCGCCTGCAGGTCGCTGTACTGCGAGCCCGGCGGGTTGGAGCCGCGGTAGCGGGTACCGACGTCCGCCAGCGGCGCAATCAGCATCAGAATCACGAAGAGGATGGAGACGGCGAACACCAGCCGGTTGGCGCCCCGGTGATCGGCCAGGTGCATGAAGTACAGCGCCACCAGCGTGCCCTTCGTCGTGGCGATGATGAGCGCCAGCAGCAGGCCGAAGGTCGGCATGTGCATGCGGCCGGTGACGTAGGTGATGGCCGTCAGCACCAGCAGCGCGGCCCAGATGACCCAGTAGCGCCCGGCGCCGTGATGCTCCTCGCGCATGTTGCGGTCTTCCTGGCGGGATTCGTTGGCAATGGCCATGGTCGGGCAGCCCTTCAGACGAGGTACAGCATCGGGAAGAGGAAGATCCACACGAGGTCGACGAGGTGCCAGTACATGCTGCCCAGCTCGACCATGGTGTAGTTGTTCGGACCGAAGTCCGCCTTCTTCAACGCTCGCACCATGGAGAAGGTCAGCACCGCCATCCCGATGAGGACGTGCAGGCCGTGCAGGGCGGTGGAGAAGAAGTACACCGTGAAGTACAGCGGCGCGCCCGGCAGCTGGATGCCTTCGTAGAAGTAGTAGCGGCCCGGCAGCGTGCCGATGTGGAACTTGTGCGAGTACTCGAAGTACTTGATGACGAGGAAGCCGCAGGCCATCAGCAGGGTGAGGGCAATCTGCACCGCCACCGCCTTGTTCTTCCCCTCCTTCGCGTAGTGCACCGCGAGCGCCGCGGTGAGCGACGAGGTGATGAGCACCACGGTGTTCACCGTGCCCAGCGTCAGGTCCAGGCTGCGGCTGCTGGCGGCCCACGCGTCCGGGAACAGGAAGCGGTAGACGCCGTAGCAGACGAAGAGGCCCGCGAAGAGCAGGATTTCCGTCGCCAGGAACAGCCACATTCCCAGGCGCGCGGCATGGTTCTGCACCTCGAGCGAGGCGAAGTGCATGGCGAGCCGAGGGACGGGAGCCGCCGCCCCGGCGGTGGAGACACTAGACTGCATCGGGCACCTCGGCCTTCTTCGGATCCACGTAGAAGTGCGGCTCCTCGGGGTAGGTCGGCTGCGGACCCACGAAGTTGTGGGTCGGCGGCGGGGACTCGGTCAGCCACTCGTAGCCCTTGCTGCGCCACGGGTTCTTTCCGGCCGCCCTTCCGTACACCAGCGCGTACGTCAGGTACATGGCGATGATGATGAAGCCGAAGGCCAGCAGCGAGGCGCCCGCCGTGGAGGCCACGTTCAGCGCCTGGAAGCGCTCGGGGTACTCGTAGTAGCGGCGCGGCATGCCGTTGTTGCCCAGCAGGAACTGGGGGATGAACGTGGCGTTGAAGCCCAGGATGATGAGCGCCGCGGACACCAGGCCCCACCCCTCGTGGTACATGCGCCCGAACATCTTCGGGAACCAGTAGTGGAGCGCCGCCAGGAAGGCCATGATGGTCGCTCCCACCATGATGAAGTGGAAGTGCGCCACCACGAAGTAGGTGTCGTGCCACGCGACGTCCAGCGACACCGTGCCCAGCGCGATTCCCGTCATGCCGCCGAAGACGGTGAAGAACAGGAAGCCGCAGAAGTAGGCGAAGGGCGTCTTGAAGTCCACGGCGCCCTTGTAGACGGTGCCCACCCAGTTGAAGACCTTGATGGCGGTGAACACGCCCACCAGCATCGTCAGCGCGCCGAACATACCGGCGGCGAACGTGGACTGGCCGGACACGAACATGTGGTGGCCCCAGGCGAAGAAGCCCACGAAGGCGATGCCCAGGCTGGAGTACGCCACCGCGCGGTAGCCGAAGATGTTCTTCCGGCTGAACGCGGCGACCACCTCGCTCATCACACCGAAGGCCGGCAGCACCATGATGTACACGGCCGGGTGGCTGTAGAACCAGAACAGGTGCTGGAACAGCATCGGGTCGCCGCCGCGCGCGGGGTCGAACATGCCGATACCGGAGATGTTCTCCACCGCCACCAGCACCAGCAGCAGGCCGATGACCGGCGTGGCCAGCACCTGGATGCAGCTCGTGGCGTAGAGGGCCCACACGAACAGCGGCATCTTGAACCAGGTGATGCCCGGCGCCCGCATGGTGTGGCAGGTGACGATGAAGTTGATGCCCGTGACGATGGAGCTGAACCCGATGATGAACGCGCCGAAGAGCACCGGCGCCACCGTCGTCGTCGTGTGCGCGCTGTACGGCGTGTAGAACGTCCACCCGGTGTCCAGGCCGCCGTTGAGCATGCCCCACAGCGCCAGCACGGCGCCGAACAGGTAGATGTAGAGCGACAGCAGGTTCAGCCGCGGGAAGGCCACGTCCTTGGCGCCCAGCATCAGCGGCAGCATGAAGTTGCCGAAGACGGCGGGGATGGCCGGAATCATGAACAGGAAGATCATGACCAGGCCATGGAGCGTGAACGTACGGTTGTACGTCATCGCGTCCATGATGGTCGGGCCCGGGGTGAGCAGCTCCACCCGGATGAGCAGCGCGAAGATGCCGCCCACGAGGAAGAACAGCAGGACCCAGAACAGGAACATGAGCCCGATGCGCTTGTGGTCCACGGTCAGCAGCCACGAACGGATGGTGGTGCCGTCGACCAGGTAGCTCGGGTGGTGGTCGTGGTGCTCCTCGTGCGCGGGGGTGGCGCCCGGGGCTGCGATGCTACTGGATGGCGTCATAGGCGGGTCCCTCGGAGGCGCTCTCGCGAACGTTCGGAGTGCGCAGCGACTTGATGTACTCGACGATGGCGGCCGTCTCCGGCCCCTGCAGCTTGCCCTGGTAGGTCGGCATCACGTTCTGGTAGCCCACGACCAGGTGGGCTCCCGGGTCCATCATCGACTGGGTGATGTAGGCCTCGTCCACGCGGACGTCCTGCCCGTCCTGGAGCCGCTCCACCCGGTCATACATGCCGAGGAAGGTGGGGCCGATGTGCTGCGAGCCGTCCACGGAGTGGCACTTCAGGCAGCCCTGGGTGCCCGCGAGCACCTGCCCCTGCTCCACCATGCGGGCCACCGGCGGCACCAGCGAGGTGTCCGCCAGCGCGTCCTGCCGGTCCTGCAGCCGGCCGCGGCGCTGCTCCTTCATCCAGACGTCGAACTCCTCCTGGGGGAGCACCACCACCTCGGCCAGCATCTTCGAGTGCGACAGGCCGCAGTACTCGGTGCACAGCACCTGGTACGTGCCCGGCTTCGTCGCCTCGAACCAGATCTGCGTGTAGCGCCCCGGCACCGCGTCCATCTTGATGCGGAAGGACGGGACGTAGAAGGAGTGCAGCACGTCACGGGACGTAATCAGCAGCCGCACCGGGCGGTTGGCCGGGACGTGAAGCACATTCACACCGTTGGGCCCCTCCGGGTAGGCGAACTTCCACATCCACTGCTTGCCCATGACGTAGACATCCATCGAGTCCTTGGGCGGCGTGGTGACGAAGGTGAAGTCCCGGAAGCCGATGCCGAACCAGGCCAGGAAGAACACGAGGGGCACGGAGACGAAGAGGAACTCCGTCTTCAGCGTGGGGACCACGTACTCCGTCGCCTGGGCCGGGAGACGGCGGCGGTACCGGAAGAAGAAGAACAGGGCCGCCAGGCCGACGCCCGCCGACATCACCATCGTCGTACCCACGACGAAGTGATGCAGCATGTCGACCCGCTCCGCGAACGTGGACGCGGCCTCCGGGAGGAACAGGATGTTGTTGAGAAGCTCGCTCATGCCGCCGCGCCTTTCTTCAGCTCGCGCCTCCAGAAATAGATCAGCATCGTCGCCAGGGCGGTGAACACCAGAATCCCCCCCAGGCGGATGAACCCGAAGATGTAGAAGCCATACCGCCGGCTGGCGGTGTCATACTTGAAGCAGGACATGACAATCTGGTCGAAGCTGGTGCCCACGCGGCCGTTGGCCGCCTCCAGAATCGCCAGCTTCATGTCCTTGGGAGGGAAGGTCGTCCCGTAGAGATACCGGGAGATGCTGCCCTCGGGGGTGAGCACGTGCACCACCGCGGGGTGGGCATACTGCTTCGTGCTCGCGTCATACGTGTACTTGAAGCCCAGCGCCTCCGCGAGCCGGTGGATTTCACCCTCCGTCCCGGTGAGGAAGTGCCAGGGGGCACTCTCCGGCTTGCCCATGGACTGCAGATGGCGCCGCCGGCGCTCCATGCTCTGCGCCGGGGTGTCCTCCGGGTCGATGCTGACAGTCACCGACTCGTAGTCCTCCCCCAGCTCCAGCCCCAGCTCCCGCATGGCCTGCACCTGGGCGTTGAGGACCAGGTTACAGAGCATGGGGCAGTTGTAATACACCAGCGTCAGCAGGGTGGGC
Source organism: Myxococcus sp. RHSTA-1-4 (assembly GCF_020037125.1). Classification (GTDB taxonomy): domain Bacteria; phylum Myxococcota; class Myxococcia; order Myxococcales; family Myxococcaceae; genus Myxococcus. Next base: position 29,255 of record NZ_JAIQDG010000012.1, on the reverse strand, counting down.
TTCGTCTTGGAAAGCACGTCGCCCAGCTTCACCTCGCGCCCCTCCATGTCCATGAAGCGCGCGTCCTTCGGCACCATCTCCCCCAGGTGCTCCTGCACGTCCACGCCCTTCACCTCAGGCGGCAGGTCCTGCTGGGCCTCGGTGATGGCTCGCGGTGTCTTGCCGGCACCCGGCATGGCGGACGCCGGCAGCGCCGTGGCCAGCACCAGTCCCGCCAGGAACAGGCCCGCGACGGTGGAGCGTGGGGAGATGTGGGGGAGAACGGGCTTCATTGCAGGACGGCTCTTACGCCAGGGGGAGGGCGGAAGCTACTGCCTCGGTGACGCAGGGGTGCCCGGCGCCGGGGCCGTCTCCGGGGCAGGCGCCGGAGCCGGGGGCGGGGGCGGGGTGCGCGCCTCGTTGATGACGCGCTCCATGGCCTCGTCGAGCTTGGGGTGCGCCTTCACGCCGGGCTGGTCGCCCCAGCCGGCGCCGAGCGCCTGCTGCTGGCCGCCAATCTTGTCCACCGCGTGCCAGTCCTGCTCGAAGATGCGCTGGTTGACGATGCCAATCTCGTACTGGCCCATGGCCGCGGGCCGGGGAGGCGGCCCGTCCGGCTGCATCTCCGCCATGGTCCGCACCTGGATGCGCCAGGCCCAGACCATGCCGGCCACGAAGATGACCAGCGCGCCCACGCCGATGCCCACCACCTTGCCCATGACAAGGTGGTCTTCCTCGGCGGCCACGCCATGCGGACCGACGATGACCCGCGACTCGTACTCCGACTGGGTCTTCTTCATGGCTGCACGTACCTCAGGGACTCGGCGATGTAGGGGTCCTTCACCGGGAGCGTGAAGCGGTTGCGGGCCTGCATCAGCGCGAAGCCCACGGAGATGCCGCCCACGCCGATGAACGCCGTCACCAGCGTCCAGTGGAAGGTGGGGCCCTCGGTGCCCGTCAGCGCCGGCCACACCAGCCAGTACAGGTCCACCGCGTGGATGACGAGGATGTAGACGGCCACCACCGCCAGCTTGCGCGGCTGCAGCTTCAGGTTGCGCGACAGCAGCGTGAAGAAGGGCAGCACGAAGTGCAGGAAGAACAGGGCAATGGACAGCGGCCGCCACGAGCCGAAGATGCGCAGGCCGTACCAGGGCGCCTCTTCAGGGATGTTGGCAATCCACACCAGCAGGAACTGGGAGAAGGCGATGTAGGCCCAGAACGCGGTGAAGGCGAGCATCAGCTTGCCCAGGTTGTGGAAGTGGTCCAGCTTCACGACGCTGCCGTAGAGGTTGGCCCCCGTGGCGTTGACGGTGGTGAGCGTCAGGATGCAGAAGGCGGCCAGGAAGCTTCCGGCGAAGTAATAGACGCCGAAGATGGTGGACTGCCACAGCGGCGTGAGGCTCATCAGCCAGTCGAAAGAAGCGAAGGTGATGGTGAGCGCAAGGAACGGCAGAGAGCCGGGCGAGAAGCGCCGCTGCTTCACCGTGAGGTCCAGCTCCCCCGTCTCGTCCTGCTTCAGGCTCCACGAGCGCAGGCGCCAGGCGACAAACGCCCATACCGCGAAGTAGATGGCCTGACGGATGTAGAAGAAGGTCGGGTTCAGGTAGCCGTGCTGCTTGTGGGACAGGTGCTCGGCCTCCAGCCCGGTGATGTGGGCCGCCAGCGGCGAGCCCGGCCACCAGGGGTAGAGGTCCTTCGTCATGAGGAGCAGCACGACGAAGAGCGGGATGAAGATGACCACCGAGGCGGCGCCCGTCTCCATGGTGCGGCGCAGGACGATGAGCCACTTCGCCTTGGCCGTGTGGAAGATGGCCACCATGATGAGGAAGGCCACGCTGATGCCCAGCCAGTAGGCGAAGGCGATGAGGTAGCTGTGCGCGGCCTGGCCGGTGGCGCCGGTGAAGTAGCCCGCCAGGGTGGCCAGCAGGCCCAGGGCGCCGAGGCCGAAGGCCGGCACCATCAGCTTCGGGGTTGCGGTGTAGCGCCCCAGGTCGGACAGGCGCGCGGTGGTGACGGGGGGACTCATCGGTTCTCCTGCGGAACGGGCTGCTGCCCGTCCGTGCGCGTGTTGCGGGCCGCCTGGAGGGCGCGCACGTAGGCGACCACGGCCCAGCGCTCGCGCGTGTTCAGCTCACCCGAGAACGACGGCATCACGCCGTAGCCCTCGTTGATGGCGGCATAGAAGTGACCGGCCGGCTTGCCCTGCAGCTCCAGCAGGGACGGCGGCAGGCGCAGCGACATGTTCTCCGCGACGATGCTGTTGCCGTCGCCGAGCACGCCATGGCACTGCGAGCAGACGATGTTGTACTTCTTCTGACCGAGGGTCAGCAGCGCCTTGTCCACCTCGACGGGGATGTTGCTGACGAGCTGGCCGTTGGCGCGGCCGGTGGAGATGCCGGGGTTGCCCACCGGGCGCTCCCGCGGCACGGTGCCCTCGGGGGGCGTGCGCATGGCGCGGCCGTCCGCCCAGAAGTCGGACGCCTCGTAGTACTCGTACTTGGCCTGGGCCTCCATGCGCTGGAGGAACTCGGAGGAAACGTCGCAGCCCGTGAGCGCGACGAGCCCGGCGGCGGGGATGAGCCACCTCATTCCTTCTCTCCCGTGACGACGGTCACCTGGGTGGCGCCCAGGGCCTTGAGCTGATCCATGACGGTGGTGGCGTCCTGGCCCGTCGCATGCGGCACGCTCAGCCAGTAGCCGTGCGTGGACGCGCTGCGGAAGGCGTCGGACTCGAAGACGGGGTGATACGGCTGCGGCAGCCGGCTGAGCGCCAGCAGGCCGAAGAAGATGCCGAACGCGGCGAACAGCACGCTCAGCTCGAACGTAATCGGCACCCACGCGGGCAGCGACATCAGCGGGCGGCCGCCGATGTTGAGCGGGTAGTCGATGGTGTTCATCCACGTCTGCATGGCGAGCGCCGTCGCGAGGCCGGTGAGGCCGCCGCCCAGCGCGATGAACGGCACGCGCGAGGGGGGCAGGCCCAGGGCCTCCGAGCCGCCGTGCAGCGGGTACGGAGAGTAGGTGTCCATTCCCTCGAAGCCCTTCTCCCGCATCTGGCGGGTGGCGGACACGAGGGCGTCCGGCGTCGCGAACTCGGCCAGGACCCAGGAATAGAGGGTGGTGGTGGCAGCGGCCATGGCTCTAGTGCGCTCCGTGCGTGGCGGCGTCCGCACCGTCGTGGTGGTGGGCGGCGTGCTTGAGCTCCAGCTGCAGCTCCTTCACCTCGCTCACGGCGACCGCGGGCACGAACTTCAGGAAGAGGAGGAACAGGGTGCCGAACAGGCCCAGGGTGCCGATGTAGATGGCCCAGTCCACCCAGGTCGGGCTGTAGATGCCCCACGACGAGGGGAGGAAGTCCTGGCTCAGCGAGGTGACGATGATGATGAACCGCTCGCACCACATGCCGATGTTCACCATGATGGAGGCCACCCACATGATGGGGATGCTCCGGCGGCACTTCTGGAACCAGAAGATGTTCGGGGTGATGACGTTGCAGGCAATCATCAGCCAGTACACGCCGGCATAGGGGCCGGTGGCGCGGTTCACATAGAAGGTCCAGTACTCGTACTGGTTCTGCGAGTACCACGCGATGAAGTGCTCCATCATGTACCCGTAGGACACGATGAGGCCCGTCGCGAGGATGACCTTGTTCATGTTCTCCAGGTGCCGGTCGGTAATCACGTCGCGCAGACCCAGGTACTTGCGGGCGGGGACGATGAGGGTAATCACCATCGCGAAGCCGCTGAACACGGCGCCGGCCACGAAGTAGGGCGGGAAGATGGTGGCGTGCCAGCCGGGCAGCAGCGACACGGCGAAGTCGAAGGACACGATGGTGTGCACCGAGACCACCAGCGGCGTGGAGAGGCCGGCCAGCAGCAGGTACGCAATCTTGTAGTTGTGCCAGTGCCGCCCGGAGCCGCGCCAGCCGAGGCTGAAGAGGCCGTAGATGAGGCGCTGCGCCTTCGTCTTGGACGAGTCACGCAGGGCCGCCAGGTCCGGGATGAGGCCCACGTACCAGAACAGCGCGGACACCGTGAGGTACGTGGAGATGGCGAACACGTCCCACACCAGCGGCGAGCGGAACTGCGGCCACGCGCCCAGGGTGCTGGGGTAGGGGAACAGCCAGAAGGCGAACCAGGGACGGCCGGTGTGCAGCAGCGGGAAGAGGCCCGCGCACATGACGGCGAACAGCGTCATCGCCTCGGCGAAGCGGTTGATGCTCGTGCGCCACTTCTGCTGGAAGAGCAGGAGGATGGCGGAGATGAGCGTACCGGCGTGGCCGATACCGACCCACCAGACGAAGTTGATGATGTCGAACGCCCAGCCCACCGGCTGGTTGTTGCCCCACACGCCGATACCGCGGGCGAGCGTGTAGGTGACGCCGATGACGAGCAGGCCCAGGGCGCTGAGCGTCAGGCCGAAGAGCATGAACCAGCCCTTGCCCGGCTTGCGCCAGACATGGTCCAGCAGCGTCTCGTTCAGCGACGCGTCGTCGTGGTGCGGCGCGACGAGGTGCCGCGGCTCGAGCGGGTCGAGCGGAGCGGTGATTGCAGTCTCTGCCATGACTAGTGGCTCCCTTCGGTCGCCGCGGCGGACTTCGCGGGCTCGAGGGCGGGGTTGGGGTTACGCACGCGGATGAGGTGCGCGGTGCGGGGGCGGGTGCCCAGCTCGTGGAGCAGCTTGTAGGCGCGCTCGTCCTCGTGAAGCTGGGTGACGCGCTGCTGCTTGTCGTTGAGGGAGCCGAAGACGATGGCCTGCGTGGGGCAGGTCTGCTGGCAGGCCGTCATCAGCTCCTTCTCCTGGATGAGGCGCTTCTCCACCCGGGCGTTGATGCGCACGCGCTCGATGCGCTGGACGCAGTACGTGCACTTCTCCATCACGCCGCGGTTGCGGACCGTGACGTCCGGGTTCATCAGCATCTTCTCGGTGGAGGTCTTGTCCGCCGTGTAGTGCAGGTAGTTGAAGCGGCGCACCTTGTACGGGCAGTTGTTGGAGCAGTACCGGGTGCCGACGCAGCGGTTGTACACCATGTCGTTCAGGCCCTCGTCCGAGTGCACGGTGGCGTTCACCGGGCACACGTACTCGCAGGGGGCCTTCTCGCAGTGCACGCACATGACAGGCTGCATGACCATCTTCGGGTCGCTCTCGGGACCCTCGAAGTACCGGTCGATGCGCAGCCACTGCATCTCACGGCTGCGGGCGACCTGCTCCTTGCCCACGACGGGGATGTTGTTCTCCGCCTGGCAGGCCACCACGCACGCGCTGCAGCCGGTGCAGCGGGACAGGTCGATGGCCATGCCCCACTTGTAGCCGTTGCTGTAGTCGAAGTCGGGCAGGTTGTCGTGGATGGTGGGCTTCAGCTCGCCCTGGACGCGGTGGAGGACGTGCTGCGTCTCCACGGAGGGCCTGGTCAGCTCGCTGATGGGCATGTCCAGCGCCACCGGGCGGCCTTCCATGCGCCAGTGCGTCTGGGTGAGGCTGAACTTGTGGCTGCCGCGCGCCTTGGTCAGCGTGGCGCCGCCGTCGAACCAGGGGGCCGCGGCGCGGCGCAGGACGTTGGCGTTGAAGCCCACGCCCTTGGCCACCGACTCGTGCAGGCCGCTGCGGCCGTAGCCCAGCGCCACCGTGACGGTGTCGTCCGCCAGGCCCGGCGTCACCCACACCGGCACCGTCAGCTTCTGGCCGCCGTAGCTCAGCTCGGCCAGGCTGCCCGGCTCCAGGCCCTTGTCCTGGGCCGTCTTCGGGCTCACCAGGGCGGCGTTGTCCCAGACCATCTTGGTGATGAGGTCCGGCAGCTCCTGGAGCCACGCGTTGTTGGCGAAGCGGCCGTCGAAGACCTTGTAGTCGTGGACGAAGTTCAGCTCGAGCTCACCCGCGGCCGGCGGCGTGTAGCCCGTCACCAGGGCGCTGGCGGCGCCGAAGTCCGGCGTGGCCGTGGCGGCGGGGGACGCGGTGCCGGCGACGATGCCCTCGGACACCCACACTTCCCAGCGGGACTCGAAGTCGCTCGCGCCGCCGGCCGTCGTGGCCGTCCCGGCAGCCTGGCCCTGCCAGTACTCGCGCAGGAGCTGGTAGGCGGGGCGGTACGGCTCGTCGAGGAACATCGCCAGCAGCTCGGACTCCGGCACGCCGTTGAAGAGCGGCTGGATGAGCGGCTGGGCAATGGCCACCGTGCCGTCCACCGCGCGGCCGTCGCTCCACGTCTCGAGCGGGTGCGCCGCGGGAACGAACCAGTCCACGAACTGGCTGGTCTCGTCCTCGTAGAGGCCCGTGTAGAGCACGGACATCTTCGTGCGGTTGGGGTTCTTCGCCGGGTCCAGCAGCTCCGCCAGGCCCGTGTCGCCCGGCAGGGAGTACAGCGGGTTCCAGCTGGTGATGACCAGCGTGTCCACGCGGCCGGCCTTGATGTCCTCCACGAGGGCGCGCACCTGGCTCAGGCCGGTGGGCTCCGCGATGGGGGCCTGCACGTAGCGGACGGTGGAGCCCGCGGCGCCGAGCGCGGCGTTGATGGCGTGGGCCAGGGCGTGGACCGCGGCCGGCTGACGCTCACCGGCGACCACCAGCGTGCGGCCGGGGTTCGCGGCGCGCAGGTCGGCGACGACGGCCTGCACCCAGGCGTTGAGGTCACCGCGGAGCTGCGCCTTGGCGGAGGCCGCGCCCGCCAGCGAGGCGGCGGGGCCACCGATGGCCTGGGCCACGGCGGCGGCGACGGCGAGCACCTCGGCCGACTTCACGCGCAGGCGGTGGTCCGCCATGCCGCCGGTGACGGAGTAGCGGGCCTCGGCGACGTAGAGGCGGTTGAGCGGGCCGTTCTTCGGGTCGCGGCGGTCCGCGAACTGGCGCGCGTAGGCCAGGTTCGCCGGGCGGCTCTCCAGGAAGTCCGCGTCCAGCGACAGGACGACGTCCGCCTTGGAGAAGTCGTAGACGGCGGAGACGGCCTGGCCGCCGAAGAGGGCGCGGGTGGCCTCGGACTCCGCGTCCTGCGTCATCGCCGTGTAGCTGTAGAAGCGCGCGTTGGGCAGCTTCTTCAGGATGCGGTTGCGCAGGTCGCCCATCAGCGGCGAGTTGGTGGGCTCGCCGAGGAAGCGCAGGCGGGCGCCACCGTCCGCGGCGGCGGCCTTGCTCACCAGGGCGGAGACGTCCTCGGCCAGCACGCGCAGGGCGCGCGGGCTCTTGCCCTGCCGCAGCACGCGGGCGCGGTTCGGGTCATAGAGCGACAGCAGGAACGCCTGCTCCCAGGGGCCGGCGGCGCCCTGGTTGACGGGGTGCTGGGGGTTGCCCTCGATCTTGATGGGGCGACCCTCGCGGGCGGTGATGAGCAGACCGGAGGTGTGGCCGGCCAGCGTCATGCCGGACGCGTAGTGCAGCGGGTTGCCCGGAGTGACCTCGGGCGGCGTCTTGGTGTACGGCAGGATGCGCTCGTCCGAGGGACGGGTGCTGCACGCCGTGGCGCCGGCCAGGGCCATCGAGGCGCCCAGCAGCTGCATGAACTCGCGGCGGGCCACGCCGGAGGGGGGCAGGTCCGCGCCCGCGGGGAACTCGGGGCGCGTCTCCTCCAGGTACTCGGAGGTGCCGAGCTTCTCCTCGAGGCTCCGCCAGTAGCCGCGGCCGTAGCCGGGCTCGGTGGGGGAGGCGTTGGCGGCGGCGTGCTCCAGTGCCTCGCCCACGGCGTCAGCCGAGGCGGCGGGCCGGTCCGACACGACCGGGAGCGCGAAGGAAGAGGTGTCCTGCGACGGGGCGCCGTCGCGCTTCGTGTTCATCGGTGGCATGTGGAGCAGCTCGTGCGCGAGTGGACGTCGTACTCTTCCGCCAGCTTCTTGCCGAGCGCGGCGGCCTCGGCGGCGTCAGAGGGCGGAACCCAGGTCATCGAGGTGATGAACTCGGCCGGACGGAGGTTGGGCTCGGGATTGCGGTGGCAATCCAGGCACCAGGCCATGGTCAGCGGCGCGTGCTGCTCGACGGCGCCCATCTGGTCGATGCGGCCGTGGCAGGTGGCGCAGCCCACGCCCTTGTTCACGTGGATGGCGTGATTGAAGTAGACGAAGTCCGGCAGGTTGTGGACGCGCACCCAGGGGATGGGCTGGTCCGCGAAGAAGGCCTTGCGCACCTCGACGAGGTACGGGCTCTTGTTCCAGACCTGCGCGTGGCAGGACATGCACACCGTGGTGGAGGGGATGCCCGCCGAAGGCGAGTCTTCCACCGTCCAGTGGCAGTACCGGCAGTCGATCTGCTCGTCACCCGCGTGGTGGCGGTGGTCGAACTCAATCGGCTGTTCGTAGGGCATCTGCTGGTTGGTGACGTACGGCGAGCGTACGTAGGCCATGAGGCCGCCAATGCCGATGGCGGGCACGGCGAGGAGCGCCGCGGCGGACAGCCGCGACACCGTGTTCGTCCAGCGTGGGAAGAGAGGGCCACTCATACCAGGACCATGGGCAAGGGGGCTTCAACGACAACAGTGACGGGAAGGCTCAGAAGAGAGGCGCGGACGTGGCCGGGCGCGGGGAGCGGGAGGGCGATCCCGGCCCCGATGGGGCGGGCGGGCGGCGGCTCCTGGCGCGCGGAATCCGAAGCAGTCACGTCCAACGAAACCTCTATGAGAATGCCGCGGGCGGGGCCCTCCGAAATCTCCCAGCCCTGACGCGGCGCGGGACCATCGGGCATCGACACGGCAGTGTCAACCATTCTGATGTTGCGGCAGTCGGATACCATTTTCGCGCCCGATGGCGGAAAGTCGCGGGTGGGCGCGGATGAATCTCTCTTCTGGCGGAAGGAAGGGACGTTTGAGACACGCGCCCCGGAGGAGATCAGCGGCTCCCAGGAGGCGCGGCCCGCGCCTCCGGACGCACCCCGCGTACGGAGCTGGACGCGTGCTACAGGCCGCGACAGAGGAAGTAAATCCAGCCATCAGCGGCGAGGGGGCTCACTCCGAGTCCTCATCCTCGGGCTCGCGCCAGCGCTCGCGGCGGCGGGCCAACAGCCGCTCCACCAGCTCCCGGACGCGCGCGTCGCGGTGATAGTGGGGGTCATGCCGGCTGCCCTTGCCCTGGTTGCAGCGGGCGCAGGCCAGGCCGAGGTTGGCCGGGTCGTCCGTGCCACCCGCCGTCTGCGGGACGATGTGCTCGATGGTGGCGCGGCTGATGGGCTCGCCGTCCAGCCCCACCAGCAGGTGCGCGTTGCAGTGGAGGCACTTGCCGAGCCACGCCTCGCGGCCCCGGTGCTCGGTGCGCTCGAAGGTGTTGTCCGTGGCGATGATGCCCAGGATGCGGCGGCGCTTGGCGGTGCTCATCCTACACCTCGACCACTGCGGGGTCGGCGATGGCGAAGACGCGCTCGCCGGGGCGGCGGGAGACGTCGTGCCCGCCGGTGAAGGCGCTGAAGGCCGGCAGTACACCCACGCCGCGGCCCACATGGAAGCAGGGGAGGCGGAGCCGGTCTCCACCCCCGGACAGGCGCACCGTGGGATGGAGGTGTCCCGCCCACACGTAGCGGCCGGGAGCGGGCTCCGGGTGGTGGGCGAAACGGAAGGGGCCCTCGTCCAGGTGGGTGGGTGTGCCGGTCGTCTCCGGTCCGGTGGCCTCGGCGGCCCGGCGACGGCGCCTCACCGCACGGTGTTTCTTCGCGGGCGGCTCCAGCAGGGCGGGCGTGCCGCCTCCCTCGTTGTTGGAGCGCAGGGCCTTTCGCCGGGCGGCAAGCTGCGCCCGCAGCGAGCGCGACCTACCTGTGGGCATGGAGCAGTTCCTTGAGTGAGTCCAGCGTGTCCGCGTCCTGGGGCTTCTTGTCCGTGCGCCAGCGGGCGATGCGGGGGAATCGCAGCGCCACGCCCGACTTGTGGCGCGGCGAGGCCTGGATGCCCTCGAAGTGCAGCTCGAAGACCTGCTCGGGCTCCACCGAGCGCACCGGCCCGTACTTCTCCCGGGTGTGCGCGCGAATCCACCGGTCCAGCCGGGCTATCTCCTCGTCCGTGAGGCCGGAGTACGCCTTCGTCACCGGCTGCAGCTCCTGCCCGTTCCACACGGCGAAGGTGTAGTCGGTGTACAGCGACGAGCGCCGGCCATGGCCCGGGTGCGCATAGAGCAGCACCGCGTCCACGGTGAACGGGTCCATCTTCCACTTCCACCAGTCGCCGCGCTTGCGCCCGGTGAGGTATGCCGACTCGAGGCGCTTGAGCATGAAGCCCTCGACGTTGCGCTCCCGGGCCTCACCCCGCACCCGGGCCAGCTCCTCCCACGCGCCCGCCTTCACCGAGGGGGAGATGGGGAAGCGCGGCCTGTCCTTCAGCAGCGCCTCCAGCTTCGCGCGCCGCTCGCGCAGGGGCAGCTCGCGCACGTCCTTCCCACCCAGCTCCAGCAGGTCAAAGGCGATGAAGGCCGCGGGGGCCTCCGCCAGCACCTTGGGGGTCAGCTTCTGCCGGCCGATGCGCCGCTGGAGCCGCGCGAAGGGCAGGGGCCTGCCGTCCTCGTATGCCAGCACCTCGCCGTCCAGCACTGTGCCCTCCGGCAGCGCCGAGGCGGCCTCGGTGATTTCGGGGAAGCGCTCGGTGATGAGCTCCTCGCCGCGGCTCCACAGGTACACGCCGCCCTGCCGGCGGATGAGCTGGCCGCGGATTCCGTCCCACTTCCACTCCACCAGCCAGTCCTCGAGCTTGCCCAAAGACTCCGGCGCCTGCTCCAGCGGTGATGCCAGGTAGAAGGGATAGGGCCGCGAGCGGTCCCCATCCGAGACGTCCGGTGACACGAGCTGCTTGAAGAAGCCCGGCGAGGGCGTCCACGTCCCCATCAGCCGGTGCGCCACGCCAGGCGGCGGCAGCCCCGCCACCTGCGCCACCGCGCGAATCACCAGCGTGGCGGAGACGCCCACGCGCAGCTCGCCGGTGAGCATCTTGTTGAGCAGGAACAGCTCCCGCCGGGGCATCGCCTTCCACCAGGACACCACCCGCTCGCGCTGCTCGGCGGCGTCCAAATCGCGCAGGGGCAGCAGGCGCTGCTCCAGCCAGACGGACAGCGGCAGCTCCTCGGGCCGGGCCGGGCGCTCCAGGCCGTCCAGCAGCAGGGCAATCACCTCCGCCAGGTCTCCCACGGAGGCGTAGACCTCCGCGAAGAGCCAGTCGGGGATGCCCGTCAGCTCCTGCGTCCACCCCACCAGCAGCTTCGTGGTGAGCAGCCGCTTCAGCTTCTGGCCCGTGAGGAAGTACAGCGCCCACGCCGCGTCCTCGGGAGGCGCTTCCTTGAAGTAGCGCACCAGTGCGTCCACCTTGGCGTTGGTGGACGTGGTCTGGTCCAGCGCTTCATAGAGGTCCGCGAGCCGCCTCACGCGTCAGTCCTCCGCCTCGCCCTCGAAGGGCGTTGCCAGGGGGGCGGCGTCCACGCCCTTCTCCCTCAGGTAGCGCGCCAGCGGGTCCGAGTAGCCGTGTGTCACCAGCACCCGCTCCGCGCGCGTGTCCGCCACCGTGCGCAAGAGGTCCGGCCAGTCCGCGTGGTCCGACAGCACGAAGCCCCGGTCGAACCCGCGCCGCCGCCGGTTGCCCCGCACCCGCATCCACCCCGAGGCAAAGCCCGTCTCGTGCTCACCGAAGCGGCGCATCCACGTGGAGCCCCCCGCGCCAGGCGGCGCCAGCACCAGCGCGCCCGCGAAGGACATGCCCTTCTCCGTCTCGGACACGAGCTGCGTGGGGAGCATCCTCACGCCCGCCTCGTGGTACACGGCCACCAGGCTGTTGAGGGCCCCGTGCACGTACGCCGGCCGGTCCGTCAGCCGCGCCAGCTCCGCGAGGATGCGCTGCGCCTTGCCCAGCGCGTAGCAGAACAGCACCGCGGCGCGGCCCACGGCGCGGTTGGCGTCCCACCACCGCAGGATGTCCTCGGCCACCAGGCGCGTGTCGTCCCAGCGGTAGATGGGCAGGCCGAAGGTGGCCTCGCTGATGAAGGTGTTGCAGCGCACCACCTCGAGGGGCGCGCACGTCGGGTCCGGCGCGCGCTTGTAGTCGCCGGAGACGACCCACACCTCGCCCCGGTGCTCGATGCGAATCTGCGCGCTGCCCAGCACGTGGCCGGCGGGATGGAAGCTGACGGTGACGTCGTTGATGCGCAGCCGCTCGCCGTACTCCAGGGTGTCGATGGTGGCGTCCGCGCCCAGCCTCCGATGCAGCAGCCCCTCGCCTGCCCGGGCGCCCAGGTATCGGCGGCTGCCGCCCCGGGCGTGGTCGCCATGCGCGTGGGTGATGAGGGCCCGGTCCACCGGGCGCCAGGGGTCGATGTGGAAGTCGCCCGGAGCGCAGTAGAGTCCCAGCGGCGTCACGGTGATGAGCGGCGGTCTGTCCTGGAAGGGAGAGGATGCGCTCAAGGTCCCATTCAGATAGCGAGGCACTCCGGAGGCGGCCACCCGGGGTGTGCGTCCACCGGACGGGCCGCTGCTCCCTGGGATGCTCCGTTGACACCCCTGTCACGAGGGCGCCCGAGGGGAACCCGTGGGAATACCGCGCCCCTTGGACGGCGCTTCCGGACAGGGGATAACCCCGGCACCTCCCTTCCGGACGGTCCCCGCATGACGCCTGCCCTGCTGCTGTCCCTGGTGCTCTCCCAGCCGCCCGGCGCCTCCATCCACTACACCGCCCCCGCTTCCGAGGCGGAGGGAACGAAGCCCGCGCTGGAGCGTTACGACTTCACCGTGTGGGAGCCGACCGGCAAGCAGGCGAAACACTTCGTCGGGGTGGATGAGGCGAACCTCCGCGAGTCCCCCGCCGCGGACGCGAAGGTCGTCACCGTCCTGCCGCTGGGCGCCGCCGTGCGGGTGATGGAGCGCGGCAGGGACCGCCAGAAGGTGGGCGAGTACGTCAACCACTGGTACCGGGTGGAGTACATGGACACCAGGGGCACCCCGGACACCGGGGACGACGCGCCCGTCCGGGGCTGGCTCTTCGGCAACACGCTCACGCCCCTCCGCTTCGAGGCGGACTTCGACGGGGACGGCGAGCAGGAGGTGGCCACGGTGGTGATGAGCGCGGACTTCAAGATTCGCGTCCGCGTCCTGGAGCCCAACGTGAAGCCGCCCCGCCGTGTCAGCAGCATCGACGTCACCCCCGCGGGTCAGGCCTACCTGAGCGTGAATGGCGGCCCGGCGAAGGCGCGGCTCGTCGCCGCGAAGACGGCGGGCCTCCCCCTGGTGCAGGTGGACTCCACGCCCGAGGCGTGTGGAGACTTCAGCACCGCGTACGTGAGCTACACGGTGCCGGGCAACAAGAAGGGCGTGCTCGGCAAGGCGAAGATTGCCCTGGAACTGGGCGGCCTGGCGGACCCGCCCGCCCACTCCTCGTACCAGGTTTCGTTCCAGCCGAAGCAGAAGGGCCTCACGGTGGTTCGGACGAACACAGAGGAGGACGAGTCCGGCAAGGAAGTGAAGACGACGGAGCGCACCCGGTACAAGCTGTCGGACGGCGTGTTCTCCGAAGAGAAGCCCGCGGGTTCCGCGGTGGCGGAAACGAAGCCCTAGGGGGCAGAGTCAATCATGAAGATGGACGCACAGGAGCGGAAGGCGGCGTACCGGCAGCTCGCGGAGAAGGGCGAGGCGGTGCCGGTGTCGGTGGAGCTGCCGGCGGACCTGGACACGCCGCTGTCGGCGTACCTGAAGCTGGGCGGAGGCTCGCACGGCTTCATCCTCGAGTCCTGCTACGGCGGCGAGCGCTTCGGGCGCTACAGCCACGTGGGCGCCCAGGCGGCCGGCCGTGTGCGGCTGGACGCGGCGGGCGCCACCGTGTGGCGTGGCTCGCGCGAGGAGCGCCGCGAGGGCAAGCCCCTGGACGTGCTGCGCGCGCTGTGGCGCGAGCTGGCCGTGGCCCGGCTGCCCGGCGAGGCCCCGTTCCTGGGCGGGCTGGTGGGGTACATGGGTTACAACTGCATCTCGTGGTTGGAGCCCACCGTGCCGGACCGGCACCCGCGCGACATCTCCTATCCGGACTCGGAATGGCTGGTGTGCGAGGACTTCGTCACCCACGACACGCGCACGGGTACGCTGAAGGCCACCGCCATCGCCCGGCCCTCGCTGCACGGCAGCGTGGCCGGCGCGCTGAAGGACGCCGAGGAGCGCGCGCAGGCCATGGCGGACCGGCTGCTCAAGCCGCTGCCTCCGGAGGCGTACGCGCCCGCCCCGCGCATGAAGGGTGACGCCGCCCCCGTGGCGTGCTGGGACCGCGCCGGCTACGAGGCCGCGGTGGAGCGGGCCAAGGAGTACATCCGCGCCGGGGACATCTTCCAGGTGGTGCTCGCGCGGCGCTTCGAGGCGCGCGGCGCGCCGCCGCCGCTGTCGCTCTACCGGGCGCTGCGGCGGGTGAATCCTTCGCCGTATCTCTTCCTGGTGGAGCTGGGCGAGGCCCGCGCGCTGGTGGGCGCGTCTCCGGAGCTGCTGGTGCAGGTGCGCGACGGGGACGTGGTGGTGCGGCCCATCGCCGGCACGCGCCGCCGCGGCGCCACCGAGGCCGAGGACCTGGCGCTGGAGAAGGAGCTGCTCGCGGACGAGAAGGAGCTGGCCGAGCACGTCATGCTGGTGGACCTGGGCCGCAACGACGTGGGCCGCGTGGCGGCCCCGGGCTCGGTGCGCGTCGAGGACATGAAGGTCATCGAGCGCTACAGCCACGTGATGCACATCGTCTCGCAGGTGCGCGGGAAGCTGGACCCGAAGTACGACGCGCTGGACGCGCTGGCCAGCACGTTCCCCGCGGGCACGGTGTCCGGTGCGCCCAAGATTCGCGCCATGCAGATCATCGACGAGCTGGAGGTGCAGCGGCGCGGGCCCTACTCGGGCGCGGTGGGCTACCTGTCCTTCTGCGGCACGCTCGACGTGGCGATTGCGCTGCGGACCTTCTTCGTGGACGGAGACCGGACGATGTGGACGGCCGGCGCGGGGCTGGTGGCGGACTCGGTGCCGTCGAAGGAGGCGGACGAGACGGAGGCCAAGGCGGGCGCCATGGCCGCCGCGCTCCGGCTGGCTCGCGAGGGAGGTGGGCGGTGATTCTCGTCATCGACAACTACGACTCGTTCACCTTCAACCTCGTGCAGTTGCTGTACACGCTGGGCGCCGAGGTGAAGGTGGTGCGCAACGACGACCTGGATGCCGCGGGCGTGGCGGCGACGGGGGCCTCGCACCTGGTGATTTCGCCGGGCCCGTGCACGCCGCACGAGGCCGGCGTCAGCGTGGCGGCGATTGCCCAGTCCCGCGTGCCGGTGCTGGGCGTGTGCCTGGGGCACCAGTCCATCGGCGCGGCCTTCGGCGGCAAGGTGATTCGCGCACCGGAGCCGGTGCACGGCAAGGCGGCGCACATCCGGCATGGAGAGACGGGCGTGTTCACCGGGGTGAGCCAGGGCTTCCAGGCGGCGCGCTACCACTCGCTGGTGGTGGAGGCGTCGTCGCTGCCCGCGGACCTGGAGGCCACCGCGTGGAGCCAGGATGGCCTCATCATGGCGCTGCGTCACCGCTCGCGGCCCGTGGTGGGCTTCCAGTTCCACCCGGAGAGCGTGCTCACCCCCGAGGGACCGAAGCTGGTGCGCAACTTCCTGGAGGGGCGGCTGTAGCGCTCATCCGCGCAGGTGCGTGGTGTCGTTCCAGGTGACGACGACGGGCTGGGTGCCGTCTCCATCGAGGCTGAGGACGCTGATGGAGGCGGTGCCGAGCATGAAGAGGCGCCCGTTGTCCGGCGGCAGTCCCAGCCACCGCGCAGCCAGCACCCGCAGCAGGTGGCCGTGGGCGAAGACGAGCACGTCTCCCTTCACCGCCCGGACGTCCGCGATGACGCGGTCCACGCGGGCGCCCACGTCCGCCGCCGTCTCGCCGTTGGGTGCTCCGTCCTTCCACAGGGACCAGCCGGGGCGGCTCGCGCGGATGTCGTCCCCCCTACGGCCTTCGTATTCACCGTAGTCCCACTCCATGAGGTCCGGCCGCCGCCGCGCCACGCCGCCGTAGCCGGCCAGCGCGCACGTCTCTGCGGCGCGGCTCAGCGGGCTCGTCCACACCTCGGCGAAGCGCCACGCACGCAGCGGCGCTCCAAGCAGCTCTCCCATCCTCCGGCCGTCTTCGAGCAGGGGAATGTCCGTGCGGCCCGTGTGCTGGCCACTGCGGCTCCAATCCGTCTCACCGTGCCGGACGAGCACCAGTTGGTGTCCTCGGGTCTTCATGCCGCGCATCGTGCCAGACGGCGGAGTGGAGGGCCCTGGACTTCCTGGCCGCGAGCGCCCGAGGGTGGACACTCTCCGTGACGGCACCGGGGAGGAGGGAGGGCAGGGAGCCCCGCCCTCCCACCGCCGCTCAGCGCTTCAGACCGCGCTTGATGTTGGCGCAGAGGGCTTTCGCCGCCTGCGGCCCGTCCGCGTGCGCCGCGCGCACCAGCGCGCTGCCCACCACGACACCGTCCGCGTGCGCGGCCAGCGTGCGTGCCTGCTCCTCGGTGGAGATGCCGAAGCCCGCCACCACCGGCACCGGCGAGGCCCTGCGCACCAGGTCCAGCCGCTGTGACAGGTCCGGCGGCAATTCCGCCCGCATGCCCGTCACACCCGCCACGGACACGCAGTAGACGAAGCCCCGGGCATCCCGGGCAATCGCCTCCGCCCGGGCCGGCGGCGTCGTGGGCGCGCACAGCGGAATCAAGTCCAGCCCCGCCGCGTCGAACGTGGCCCGCAGGTCCGCGCTCTCCTCGGGCGGCAGGTCCGGCAGAATCGCGCCCGACACGCCGCGCTCACGCGCCAGCTTCGCGAAGCGCTCCTCGCCCATGGCCATGACGACGTTGACGTACGTCATGATGACCAGCGGCGTCTGGGGGCAGCGCCGGCGCACCTCGGGGACGACTTCATCCAGCACGCGCTTCAGCGTGGAGCCGGCCTTGAGCGCCCGCTCCGACGCGCCCTGGATGACGGGCCCGTCGGCGATGGGGTCGCTGAACGCCACGCCAATCTCCACGATGTCCGCGCCACCCTCCACCAGCGCGGCGAACACGTCCACCGAGCGCGGCAGGTCCGGGTCGCCCGCCATGGCATACGCCACCAGCACGCCCTCGCCGCGCGCCTTCGCCTTCGCGAACGCCTGTGCAATCTCTCCGCTCACGCCTTCACCCCCACCGGCGGCGGCACGCCCCGCGCGGAAATCGTCGCCACGTCCTTGTCGCCGCGGCCCGAGCAGTTGATGACCAGGTGCTTTCCCCTGCCCAGCTCGCGAGCCAGCTCCCGGCCGCGCGCGAAGGCGTGGGACGTCTCCAGCGCCGGGAGGATGCCCTCCATCCGCGCCACCTCGTAGAAGGCCGCCAGCGCCTCGTCGTCCGTGGCGGTGCGCACCTCCATCCGCCCCGTCTTCGCCAGGTACGCCAGCTCCGGCCCCACGCCCGGGTAGTCCAGGCCCGCGGAGATGCTGTGCGCCTCCTGAATCTGGCCGTCCGCGTCCTGGAGCACCAGCGAGCGCGAGCCGTGCAGCACGCCCTCCGTCCCCAGCGTCAGCGACGCGCCGTGCTGCCCCGAGTCCAGGCCATGCCCTCCCGCCTCCACGCCCACCAGCCGCACGCCCTTGTCACCGATGAACGGGTGCAGCGCGCCAATCGCATTCGAGCCGCCGCCCACGCACGCGATGATGGCGTCCGGCAGCTTCCCGAAGGCCGCCAGCGCCTGCGTCCTCAGCTCCTTGCCGATGACGGACTGGAAGTCGCGCACAATCGTCGGGTACGGGTGCGGCCCCGCCGCGCTGCCGATGACGTAGTGCGTGTCCGCCACCTGCGACACCCAGGTGCGCATGGCCTCGTTCATCGCGTCCTTCAGCGTGCGCGAGCCGGACTCCACCGGCTTCACCACCGCGCCCAGCGCGCGCATGCGGAAGACGTTGAGCGCCTGCCGCTCCACGTCCAGCGCGCCCATGTACACCTCGCAGGGCAGGCCGAAGAGGGCGCACGCGGTGGCCGTGGCCACGCCGTGCTGGCCCGCGCCCGTCTCCGCGATGATGCGCTTCTTCCCCATCCGCTTCGCCAGCAGCACCTGGCCCACGGTGTTGTTGATTTTGTGCGCGCCCGTGTGCGCCAAATCTTCGCGCTTGAGCCACACCTCCGCGCCACCCCAGGCCTCGGTGAGCCGCCGGGCGGGCGTCAGCGTCGTGGGCCGTCCCACGAACTCCTTCAGCACCCGCGCGACTTCCTCACCGAAGGACGGGTCCGCGCTCGCCTTCGCGTAGGCCTCTTCCAGCTCCAGCAGCGCCGGCACCAGCGTCTCCGGCACGTAGCGCCCGCCGTAGCGCCCGAAGCGTCCGACGGTAGTCTCCGTGGTCATCTCTTACTCCCAGAGGTTGATGGACTTCGCGAGCCGCACGAAGGCGCGCACCGCGTCCAGGTCCTTGATGCCGGGGGCCGACTCCACCCCGCTGGCCACATCCACGCCGTATGGCCGCGTCGCACGCACGGCCTCGGCCACGTTGGACGGCTTCAGTCCTCCCGCCACCAGCACGGGCACGCCGCTCCCGGAGAGCTGCGCCACCAGCGACCAGTCGAAGCCGACACCACCGCCGCCATACCCTGGAGCCGCCCCGTCCAGCAGCAGCCCCGCCACGTCTCCCACGCCCACATACTCGCGGGCGCGCGCCACGTCCTCGGGGCCTCGCACCCGCAGGGCCTTGATGACGGGCACGCCGTAGTTCGAGCAGGCCTCCGGCGGCTCGTCTCCATGGAGCTGCACCGCCGTGAGGCCGCACGCCCGCACCTTCGCCCGGATGTCCTCCGGGGACGCGTTGACGAACACGCCCACCACCGAGCCCAGCGGAGGCCGGGTGGCGGCGAGCGCGGCGGCCGTGGCCACGTCCACGCAGCGGGGGGACTTCTCGTAGAAGTTGAGGCCGAGCGCGTCCGCGCCCGCCTCCCACGCCGCCTTCGCGTCCTCCAGGCGGGTGACTCCGCACACCTTCACCCGGACGCTCACGTCGTGGGGCCCTCCGCGCCGAGCAGCCGCCTCAGCGCCCGTCCGGGCTCCGCCTCGCGCAGCAGGGACTCGCCCACCAGCACCGAGTCCGCGCCCGCCTCGCGCGCCGCCAGCAGGTCCGCCAGCGACTTGAGCCCGCTCTCCGCCACCAGCGCCCGGGCGCGGGAGCGCAGCTTCGGCATCACCCGCAGCGCCGTGCCCGTGTCCGTCTTCAGCGTGGCGAGGTCGCGGTTGTTGATGCCCACCAGCTCCGCGCCCGCGGCCAGCGCGCGCTCGGCGTGCGCCTCCGTGTGCGCCTCCACCAGCGCGGCCACCCGTATCTCGCGCGCCGCGGCCACCATCTCCCGCAGCTCGCCGTCCTCCAGCGCGTCCGCGATGAGCAGCACCGCGTCCGCGCCCCACAGCGCGCTCTCCTCCACCTCGCGCGCGGCCACCAGGAAGTCCTTGCGCAGCACCGGCACGGACACCGCCGCCCGCACCGCCACCAGGTCCTCCAGGCTGCCGCCGAAGTCCGGCCCGTCCGTCAGCACGCTGATGGCGCTGGCCCCCGCGGCCTCGTAGGCCCGGGCCACCGCCACCACGTCCGCGTGCGGAAACGCGCCGCCCGAGGGGCTCTTGCGCTTCACCTCCGCGATGACGCTCACCGGCCGCCCCGGCACCTTCGCCACCAGGGCCCCGGCGAAGTCCCGAGGCGCCGGACGCGGGCGCGGCGCCATGGGCGGACGCGCGGCCAGCTCCCGGCGCTTGCGCGCCATGATGAGGTCCAGCGTCCCGGGGGCCGCCACACCCTCCCGCAGCGGCGCGCTCATGACGCGCCCCCGTGGATGAGCGCGTCCAGCTTGCGCGCGGCCTGGCCCGAGTCGATGGCGTGCTCCGCCTTCCGCACGCCCTCGCGCAGGTCCGCCGCCAGGCCCACCACCACCAGCGCCGCCGCCGCGTTGAGCACCACCGCCGTGCGCAGCCCGGAGCGCTCACCCGCCAGCAGCTCGCGCAGCCGCTTCGCGTTCTCCTCCGCGTCGCCGCCGGCGATGGCTTCGCGAGGCACCACCTCCAGCCCCGCGTCCCGCGGCGTCACCGTGAAGGTGTGGACGGTGCCGTCCTCGCGCAGCTCCGCCACCCGCGTCGGTGCGCAGGGGGAGATTTCGTCCAGCCCGTCATCGCCGTGCACCACCCACGCGCGGCGGCTGCCCAGGCGCCCGAGCACCCGCGCCGTCTGCTCCACGCGGTTGCCGTCGAAGGTGCCCAGCAGCTGGTAGCGCGCGCCGGCCGGGTTGGTCAGCGGGCCCAGCAGGTTGAACACGCTGTGGAAGCCCATGTCCCGCCGCGCCTGCGCCACGTGCCGCATGGCGCTGTGGTGCGAGGGCGCGAAGAGGAAGCCCACCCCGTGCACGTCGATGTCCCTCGCGACGTGCTCGTGCGGGCGCTCCATGGACACGCCCAGCGCCGCCAGCACGTCCGCGCTTCCGCAGCGGCTGGAGACGGCGCGGTTGCCGTGCTTGGCCACCGTCACCCCCGCCCCGGCGGCCACGAAGGCCACCGCGGTGGAGATGTTGAAGGTGTGCGCCCCGTCACCCCCCGTACCGCAGGTGTCGAGCACCACCTCCGCCCTGGGCGAGAGCTTCGCCGCGCAGGCCCGCATGGCCTCCGCCGCGCCGAGGATTTCGTCCTCCGTCTCACCCTTCATCTTGAGCGCCGTCGCCAGCGCGCCCACCTGGGCAGGCGAAGCCTCTCCCGCGAGCATCAGGCCCATGATTCGGGCCATCTCCTCGCGGGTGAGGTCGCGCCGGCCCACCACCTTGCCCAGCGCTTCCTTGAGCGTCATGGCCTACCCCAGCCTCACGACTTCGCGGCCCATCGCCTGGGCGATGGCGCGAACCTCGTTCATGGCCTTCTCGAACTCCGGGAAGTCCAGTGACTGGAAGCCGTCCGACTTCGCGCACGGGGGATTGGGGTGCACCTCGACGATGATGCCGTCGGCGCCCACCGCCGTGGCCGCGCGCATCATCGCCGGCACCGCCTTGCGCACGCCGATGCCGTGCGACGGGTCCACGAACACGGGCAGGTGCGTGAGCTGCTTGAGCATCGGCACCGCGTTCAAATCCAACGTGTTGCGCGTCATCGTCTCGAAGGTGCGGATGCCGCGCTCGCAGAGGATGACCTGGGTGTTGCCGCGGGCGACGATGTACTCGGCCGCCATCAGCAGCTCCTTGATGGTGGCGCTGATGCCGCGCTTGAGCAGCACCGGCTTGCGGCGCTCGCCCACCGCCTCCAGGAGGCTGAAGTTCTGCATGTTGCGCGCGCCAACCTGGAGGATGTCCGTGGCGTCGCACACCGCGTCCAGCGTCGCGGTGTCCTTCACCTCGGTGGTGACGAGCAGGCCCGTCTCCTTGCGCGCCTCGGCCAGCAGCGCCAGGCCGTCATCCTTGAGGCCCTGGAACTCGTAGGGGCTGGTGCGGGGCTTGAAGGCTCCGCCGCGCAGCATGGTGGCGCCCGCCTTCTTCACCGCCTCGGCGGTGGAGAGAATCTGCTCGCGCGACTCCACGGAGCAGGGGCCGGCGATGACGTGGAACGCCGCGCCGCCGAGGGTGAGGCCGCCGACCTGGACGGTCGTGTTGTCCGGCTTCACCTCGCGGCTGACGAGCTTGAACGGCTGGGAGATGGGCACCGCGTCCGCGACGCCGGGCAGCACGCGGAAGGGCTCCGGCTCCACCGCGCCCGGGTTGCCGGTGATGCCGATGGCGGTGCGAGTGCCCCCTGGAATCGCGTGCGGTTGCCAGCCACGACGGCGGATCTCGTCGTTCACACGCTCGATGTCCTGGGCCGTCGCGTCGGGTCGCATCACGATCAACATGGGGGTTCCTGCTCTCTCTCCGAGTGAAGGTGCCGGGGAAGGCCGGCACCAGGTATCCAGGCTAACGGGCACGCTGACTCGGTTCAGCACCAAGTGTCCGTTGCCCGTGAACCGCCCGGCAGTCTCCCTTGTGCCCGGGAGGCTTATCAAGCCAGGGTGGCGGGGTTTCCGGTGCTGGTGGGATGTGTGGGAGCAAACGCGCGTGTCGAACCCGGATGTGATTGTGGTGGGCGCGGGGCTCGCCGGGCTGGCGTGCGCGCGGGCCCTCGCTGCATCGAGGGTGAAGGTGCTGCTCCTGGAGGGCGGGGACGCACCTGGCGGCCGGGTTCGCACGGACACGCATGAGGGGTTTCTTCTAGACCGGGGCTTCCAGGTGTACCTGACCGCCTACCCGGAGGGGCGGCGGGTGCTGGACTACGGGGCACTTGACCTTTGCCGGTTCACGCCGGGCGCAAGGGTGTGGCGAGGCGGCGGGTTGCACACGGTGGCGGACCCGCTGAGGCGGCCCGGGGTGGCGCTGTCGCACCTCTTTCGCGGGCCGGGCACCTTCGGGGACAAGCTGAGGGTGCTGGAGCTGCGGCAGCTCTCCGTGTCCGGCGAGCTGGAGGATTTGTGGCACCGGCCGCAGCGCGCCTCGTCGCGCTACCTGGAGGAGCTGGGCTTCACGGAGGGGATGCTGGAGGGGTTCCTCCGGCCGTTCTTCGCGGGCATCTTCCTGGAGCGCGAGCTGGCCACGTCGAGCCGCTTCCTGGAGTTCGTCTTCCGCATGTTCGCCACCGGGGACACGGTGGTGCCGCGGCGGGGGATGGGCGCCATCCCCGAGCAGCTCGCCGCGGGACTGCCCTCGGGCACGTTGCGGAGGCGCGCGCCCGTGTCGGAGGTGTGGGGCCACCGCGTGCGGCTGGCGGACGGCGAGGTGATTGGCGCGAAGGCGGTGGTGGTGGCGGCGGACCCGCTGAGCGCGGTGGGGCTGCTGCCCGGGATGCTCGCGCCCCGGATGAACCGGGTGACGTGCCTGTACTTCGCCGCGCCGGAGCCGCCCGTCCAGGGCCCGTGGCTGGTGCTGAACGGGGAGGGGAGGGGCGTGGTGAACAACGTGGCGGTGATGAGCGAGGTGTCTCCGGCCTACGCGCCCCCGGGACAGTCGCTCGTGTCCGTGTCGGTGCTGGGGGAGTGGCCGGACGCCGGGGCCGTGGAGGCCCGCGTGCGCGAGGAGTTGGCGGGATGGTTCGGCACGGCGGTGTCCGCGTGGCGGCACCTGCGCACGTATGTCATTGCCCGCGCACTGCCCGCGCAGCTCCCGGAATCGCTGGAGCCTCCGCGCCGCCCGGTGCGGCTGTCCCCGGGTCTGTATGTCTGTGGTGACCACCGGGACAATGCGTCCATTGATGGGGCCCTGGGCTCCGGCCGGCGCGCGGCGGAGGCGGTGCTGTTGGATTTGGGGCGCTGAACACCGTAGCTGCGCATTGCGGCCGCCCAGCGCAAGCCTCGCAGCCGACCTTGCCTCACGGTATTTCGCCTTTGACCGGGTCTGCCACGTCGTATCCGTCCGGTCCTGCCATGTGGTGGCGATGAACGAGGCGCCGCAGAGTGCGCGGCATGATGACAACCAGCCTGGCAGTGACGACGAAGACGGAGCCCGCGTGGTTGGCCGCCGCGCGGCAGCCGCGGTGGACACCGGACGTGGTGCGCGCGTGGAAGGCGGAGGGAGGGACGCAGTCGGCGTTCATGCGCCGGTATGGGTTGCCGCGCGAGCGGCTGCGCTTCTGGACGAAGCGGGGTGAGGAGAAGGCGGAGGCGAAGCGCGCGCCAGGCTTCGTGCCGGTGGAGGTGGCGTCGGCGGCGGTGCGCGAGGAGGCGGTGGTGGAGGTGGGCGGGGTGAGGGTGAGGGTGGACGGCGGCGCCAGTCAGGAGTTGGTAACGCGGGTGCTGTGGGCGGTGAAGGAGGTGCAGGGGTGCTGAGGCTGCCGGAGGGGGTGCGAATCTGGGTGGCGACGGCGCCGTGCGACATGCGCAAGCAAGCCGACGGGTTGAGCGCGCTCCTGGAGGCGCGGCAGCTGGCCGAATTGCTGGCGCTGGTGGAGGCCGGGTGCGCGGCACGGCGCAGGCCCATGCACTGAGTCTTCAGTTGCGCGCCCTACCCGGTGCATTGCATATGGGGCGCGCATGACGACGCCCGAGACAGCCGCCGACGAGAGGGGCACGCTGGAAGACGAGCAGCAGCCGCCCGGTGAGCTCCGTCTACGCGGAACTCTTCGAGCTGCTGGCGCGGTGGGCCCCCCACGTGCCTCCGAAAACGCCGCTGGGCAAGGCGATTGCCTACGCGCAAAACCGCTACGTCCCCCTGGGCCGCTTCCTCGAGGACGGGCGGGTGCCGGTGGATAACGGAGAGGCCGAGCGGCTGATTCGGATGATTGCCCTGGGCAGGAAGAACTGGCTCTTCCTGGGCAGCGTTGAGGCCGGCCACCGTGCCGCGAACGTCTACTCCCTCGTGCTCAGCTGCTACCGGCTGGGCGTGGACCCGTGGGCCACCTTGCGCGACGTGCTGCCCAAGCTCGGCGACACCCGCTTCCCGGCCTCCCGTCTCGACGAGCTCCTCCCCGAGACGTGGGCTCAGCAGCAGGCTCAGCAGCGATAGGCTCGTCGACGCGCCGTCACTCACGCCCCCAACCTGCCACGCTCCCCTGCTCCCGGCACCATGTCAGGACATGGCAGGACCGGACGGATACGAAGGGGTGCGCGTAGAGGCGGTTATACTCGGGCCAACTGGCCTCCAGGTGGGCGACGAAATCGGGGCGGCTCTTCCAGTCGCCGCGCTGCAGGTAGTGGGCACCGAAGGCGCGCAGCAGCAACTCGGCTTGATTGAGCCAGGAGGCATGGGGCGGAGTCTCAAGCAGACGCACGTTGCGGTAGCCGCGAAGGAACGCACGGGTGTCCTGGGCGGTATGGCTTGGTCCTCCATCCCAGATGAGGTGAATGCGTCGAGCCTCGCGGTAGGGGTGCAGCAGTTGGGGCAGCACGCCTCGCAGGCAGGCCCCGTCGTTCTTCTCCAGGCACCAGCCGCGCATGGTGCCCGCATGCACCAGCAGGGAGGCCAGGAAGTTCACCGTTCCATGGCGCACGTACTCGAACTCGCGCCGCTCGATGAGCCCCGGCCGCGCGAACCGAATGGGACAGCGGCGCTCAAGAACCTGGATGTTGGGTTTCTCGTCCACGCACAGCACGACCTCGCCGTGCTCGGCGAGGTTCTGCGCCCGCTCGTAGCACCAGAGGACGGCCGCCGCCTTCTTGCGGAAGTCGGCGTCCAACGTGGGCGTCTTCCAGTAACGGCTGCGGTGGGGTTGCAACTCTGCATGCTTGAGGATGACGGCGACCTTGGAGTGCGCCAAGGTAGGCGCGATGCCGCACTCGCGGGCCACCCGCGCCAGCGAGCGCGTACTCCAGTGGGTCATCTGGAGTCCCACGCCTGCCGGTTCACAGCAGGCCAGTTGCTCAACTTCGACGAGCTGCAGGGGGGAGAGCCGCGGTGGGCGGCCAGAGCGAGGGGCATCCCAGACTGCCAGGGGCCCCCAGGCTTCGTAGCGGCGGCACAGGCTCCAGATGCTGGTTCGGTCCAGACCGAAGTGCTCGGCCAGGTCCTGCACGACGGTGTCCGGGTCGGTCATGGCCAGCAGGATGCGTGCTCGGCGTGCTACGCGCTGTTCGGTGCGGCCGTCGTGCACCAACTCTTCCAAGAGGGCAGTATCCTCTTGGGACAGTTGGATGAGTCGCGGAGGTCGTCTCCTCATCCAGGAGAGCTATTTATCCTCCGCGACTATGTCGACGGACTTCGAGGACACTCCACTAGAGGAAACGAGGAGCCTGAGGTGAGATCGCTCGCAGATGCGGAGGCTGCATGACCAACGCGCCCCGCTGCTACCCTGGCCCGGAGAAGCTCGCCTCGCTCAAGGTCCCCCTTGAGCCCGGCGAAGCTCACCTCGTCGCGTTCCTCTGTGAGGAGCTCAGCGATGAGTACGAGCTCTACGTCCAGCCCTTTTTCAACGGAGACCGCCCGGACATTGTTCTCGTCCGCCCCGATGCCGGCGTCCTCATTATCGAGGTCAAGGACTGGGACCTCTCTCGGTACAAAGACGTCGACCC
This sequence comes from Myxococcus sp. RHSTA-1-4, assembly GCF_020037125.1. GTDB lineage: Bacteria > Myxococcota > Myxococcia > Myxococcales > Myxococcaceae > Myxococcus. Next base: position 3,359 of record NZ_JAIQDG010000012.1, on the reverse strand, counting down.
GAAGACTTGGAAGTTGGTCTCGGACGGAACCCACATCCGCTCGCCCGTCGACCAGGTCGAGACGTACAAGTGGAACCTCTTCAACCTCCACGTCGGGCAGCTCCTGAAGAAGAAGATCGAGAACTCCGGGAACGCCAGACTCGTGTCGACGGCGGTCTACTTCCACAACGCCGCGGAGGCTGACGCGCGCGTGCGGTGTGGTAACCCACAGTACACGCATGTCTTGGGAAGGGACTCTCTCACGAGGAAGCGGTGGAGGAGCCTTCTTCGCGACTGTCATCTCCACCAAGGTTCGAAGTCCTGGGACAGCACGACTTACCGCGCGCTCCGTCGCTACCTCCAGCCCCCCAGACACACCGAGGAGGAAGGGAAAACAATTATCTACCGGGGCAAGCAGAAAGAGCTCGTGGAGAGCCGCGCGGGCGTTCAGCAGAAGATTCGCGGCGTGGCAGGTTGCGGGAAGACCTACGTCCTGGCCGGACGCGCCGTCCACGCTCACGCCCGTACCGACGAAAAGGTTCTCATCCTCACCTTCAACATCACCCTGTGCAATTACATCAAGGACCGGATCAGTGAGGTCCGCCGCTCCTTTTCCTGGGACGCATTCCACATCGACAACTACCACCAGTTCTTCAAATCGGCCGCCAACAACCTCAACCTCAGGGTCGATCCCGACTCGTTCCTCGAGACCTGCTCCGACGTGGAGTTCTTCGAGTCCGTCGAGGACCGGACTCCCCGCTACCCCGCCATCTTTGTCGACGAGGTCCAGGACTACGAGACCAATTGGCTCCGCATTCTCAAGCGCTACTTCCTCGCCCCGGACGGTGAGTTCGTGGTCTTCGGCGACGAGAAGCAGAACGTCTACGGCAAGCCGCTAGACGAGGAGCGCCGCCCCAACACCACCATCCCCGGCCGCTGGAACGAACTCACCGACTCGTTCCGACTCAACGCCAAACTCGTCGCCCTCGCACAGGCCTTTCAGAAGTCCGTCTACGCCGACAAGTACGCCATCGACGACGAGGTCAACGTCGTCCAGCCTGACCTCTTTGACGCTCCCCCCTTCATCGCATACGGCCACCGCCCCGGTGCCACCGCCGGCGAGCTCTTCGGTCTGATCCAGGGGCAGGCAGCTGCGCTCGGAATTCACCCCAACGACCTCATCGTCGTCTCCCCCCTCGTCGACGTCCTTCGCGACCTCTACGACGGCTTCCGTAACGCCGGCGAGATGGCCTCGCGCACGTTCGAGACCAACGAGGAACGAGATCGCCTCGCCGCCCACCACGGGAATAAAACCGATCGCTACAAGAAAGAGAGCCCCCGTCTCGCATCGGTCGAAGCGCGCAGCGCACTCGCCAGGCATCTGGGGGAAGCGACGGAGGAATTCTGGCTCGACATCCAGACCATCCGCAGAGCCAGCAAGCACCACTTCAGGATGAACCCCGGCACCGTCAAGCTCTCCACCATCCATTCCTTCAAGGGCTGGGAGGGCCACACCATCATCCTCATCCTCGGCGAGATCACGGAACCTCACGAGGAAGCCTTCACCTCGGACGAGCTCGTCTACACCGCCATCACCCGCGCCCGCCACAACCTCATCGTGATCGACACCGGCGACGGCCGCTACTCCGACTTCCTCGCCGCGCACGCCGCCCGGCTCCCCGAGCGTGACGTCGCGCCAGTCACCAACGTCCTCCCCAGCAGCCACAGCGAGCTGGCGCTGTCCGAGCTGAAGAGTTGGCGCCGTGAGCTGGCCTCAAGCCTCGACGTCCCGCCCTACATCATCTTCAACGACGCAACCCTCCTGGCCATCGCCACCGCACTTCCGATCTCCCGAGAGGAGTTCCTTCGGGTGAAGGGTGCGGGCGAGAGCCGGTGGGAGAGGTTTGGGACGAAGGTCCGGGAGATCTGCCTGGTCGCCCGCGCGGCGGGACACCTACCGGATCTCCAGAAGAGGCTGCCTCCAAAGACGATGGAGCTCGAACCAATGGCTACCGCTCCCGAGAAGAAGGTCCACGTTTTTAACAGCCGCCTCTGGGATTCGGTGCTCCCGCCTTTCATCGCCGAGCTCAAGCGCCTTCACCCGAAGGCATATGACGGTGCGGTGTACGGCAGCGAAGGACTAGTTCCGATGATCAGTAAGCACGACGTGCGGGTCGATGGGAAGACCTTCTGGGAGGCGCTCACTGCGGCGGAGGAAGCGTTTGAGAATCGCCCGCCCATGAACGTGCGGGTCGGCGAGTTCGTCAGCATTGGAGGAAGGTGGTTTCGAGTCTCCAGCGTCTCGTCATCCAAGAGGATGATCTCCACCGAGCGAGTTGACCGAGACGGGTCGGTTCTCGGGGCGGGCTCCGTCCTCTCTTCCGACTGGTGCTACGTTGACTTCCCTAGCGGAGAGCAGCTCGAATCTGTGGCAACGCTTGGCGAGGACTCCAACCCCTGGGAGCCGATTCCTGACCGTCTACGAGATGGGTACGACCGAGCCAGGTTCTTGATGCGCATTCATTCGGCCCACCTCGTGAAATACGGTCTCGCCGAGGATGAGGATTGACGGCTTCTGTCGCACGGCGCCGTCGCCACCCAGATTCGCACCCCCTCCGGCAGCCTCAGCACCCCTGCACCTCTTTCACCGCCCACAGCACCCGCGTTACCAACTCCTGACTGGCGCCGCCGTCCACCCTCACCCTCACCCCGCCCACCTCCACCACCGCCTCCTCGCGCACCGCCGCCGACGCCACCTCCACCGGCACGAAGCCTGGCGCGCGCTTCGCCTCCGCCTTCTCCTCACCCCGCTTCGTCCAGAAGCGCAGCCGCTCGCGCGGCAACCCATACCGGCGCATGAACGCCGACTGCGTCCCTCCCTCCGCCTTCCACGCGCGCATCACCTCCGCGGCCACCTCCGGTGTCCACCGCGGCTGCCGCGCGGCTACCAACCACGCGGGCTCCGTCTTCGTCGTCACTGCCAGGCTGGTCGTCATCATGCCGCGCACTCTGCGGCACCTCGTTCACCGCCACTGCATGGCAGGACCGGTTGGATACGACGAGACGGAGGCGTCCATGCTGGTGGGCTTGCTCGAGTCCGCCGAGTTGCGTGCTCAGGCGCTCTGGGCGCTGGGCTTCAGCGGTCGGGTGGGGGCCATGGAGGCCTGCGTGAAGTACCTCGAGGTGCCCGAGGTGACGCAGTTGGCGGGAGAGGCTCTCTCGGCCATGACGGGCCTGCGGCTGGAGGGGGCCTATGCCCTGCCTCCGGGCGAGCGGCCTGAAGGCGCTGCGGTGCCCCCGGAGGAGCAGGAGAGTCTGGACGCGGACCTGGTGCCCCGGCCGGAGGATGACTTGCCCTGGCCGCACGTGGCCGCCGTGAG
>NZ_JAIQDG010000129.1 GCF_020037125.1 Myxococcus sp. RHSTA-1-4 | reverse complement strand
GCAGCAGCTCGGCGACGCGCCCCAGGCACTGGAGCTGCCCACCGACAGGCCCCGCCCGCCCGTGCAGACCTTCCGCGGCGCGGTGCACCCCTTCGCGCTTCCCGCGGAGCTGGGCCAGCAACTGGAGGCGCTCGCCCGCCAGCACGACGCCACCCTCTTCATGGTGCTGCTGGCCGCCTGGCAGATGCTGCTGCACCGCTACTCCGGGCAGGATGACCTCGTCGTCGGCTCCCCCATCGCCGGCCGCAACCGCACGGAGACCGAGGGCCTCATCGGCTTCTTCGTCAACTCGCTCGCCCTGCGCGCCCGCTTCTCCGACGAGGACACCTTCGTGTCCCTGCTGGCCCGGGTACGCGAGGCCACGCTGGGCGCCCATGCGCACCAGGAAGTGCCCTTCGAAAAGCTGGTGGAGGTCCTCCAGCACGAGCGCGACCTGAGCCGCTCGCCGCTGTTCCAGGTCATGTTCTCCATGCAGAACCTGCCCACCGCCTCCATCTCCCTGCCCGGCCTGAAGCTGTCCGCCGTGGAGGCGCCCACCCACGTCGCGAAGTTCGACCTGACGCTGACGATGACACCTGGGCCCCAGGGGCTGTTCGGCTCGCTCAGCTACAACACCGACCTGTTCGACGCCTCCACCGCCGCGCGCATGGTGAGCCACCTCCACGTGCTGCTGGAGGCCCTCGTCGCCAATCCGCGTCAGCGGCTGTCCGCACTTCCGCTCATGCGCGAGGACGAGCAGCGCCAGCTCCTGACGCAGTGGAACGAGACGGCCGTGCCCTTCCCGGACGGCGCTCTCGTGTACGAGCTGTTCGAGGCCCAGGTGCAACGCATGCCCGACGCTCCGGCCCTGCGCTTCGGCGCGGAGTCGCTGAGCTACCGCGAGCTGGACGCGCGCGCCAACCAGCTCGCCCATGAGCTGCGCTCGCGCGGCGTCGGCCCCGACACACGGGTGGCGCTGTGCATGGAGCGCTCGTTCGACCTGGTGGTGGGCCTGCTCGGCGTGCTCAAGGCTGGCGGCGCCTACGTGCCGCTCGACCCGGCCTACCCGCGCGAACGCCTGGACTACATGCTCCAGGACTGCGGCGCGACGGTGCTCCTCACCCACTCGCACCTGCGCGACACGCTGCCG
>NZ_JAIQDG010000128.1 GCF_020037125.1 Myxococcus sp. RHSTA-1-4 | reverse complement strand
TGTTGACGAGCACCCTGGATGAGGGCTCGAGGCCCGAGTTCGAGCCGGCGGCGTGATGGGTTCGCGCCGCTCGCCCATCGTCAGCGAGAAACTGGAGCGCCACGCCCGATGATGTAGCAGGCGGTCAGGAGGACGGGGAGAAAGGTGCGCAGAGGGTGCGGGAACACCCTCATGCGCGGGCCCCGGGAACCCTGCGGAAAGAGAACCGGGACACCCGAGGAGTCGTCCGTTTCGAGGGCGACGTCAAGAACTGGCCGCCCTCGGTGGACGAGGGCCGGCCGAAGCGCTGCGTGGCGTGTGGGCGCGGGGCCTACGAAGGCGGCGGGCTGGGCCTCCATGGGCATGGGCTCGTCGAGCGCCAGCAGCGCGGCCCGCCGACTCCGGACGGGGCGCCGGAATGCCGGGGGGTGCTCTGTCGCCGCTACCGCTGCAAGCCCTGTGGCGCGGTGATGCGCGTGGTGCCGCCGTCCGTCTCTCCGCGCAAGCACTTCAGCGGGGAGGCGATTGCCTTCGCCCTGGCGCTGTGGGCCCTGTGCGGCCTGGGGGCGGACGAGGTGCGACGGCGGACGAGCGACTGGACGCGTCGTGGGGACGCCGCCCGTGGCTGGCGGTCGCTCACGAGGTGGGCGCGGCAGCTTGGGGCGCGGCAGCTGTTCGGCGCACTCCCGCTCGGCGCGGTGGCGGAGGGGCCCCGGGCGCTCGCGGCCCGCGCGGCGCAGGCACTGTGCGCTCACGCGCCGCTCGCGTGGCGGGGTACGCCGCTCGAGCATCAAGCCTTCGCCGGAGCCCGCCATGTGAGCTGATGGCCATCACCGCGAAGTGGCTGGGGAATCCGTGCCCACCGCGTTGGGCACGCTCCCAGCGGCCCAGGCGGATGCGAGGGGAGAGCTTCCCGCCAGGCCCGCGATGGACGCGGCAGCGGGAAGGAGACCTCCATGGACGAGCTCGTCCCGAAGGACCACGGCGAAGAGATTGCAGTCTTCCGCAGCCAGGTCATTGGCCCGGTGGTGCACCGCCAGCTGACGCGCGGAGAGCTGCGCGGCGCGCTGAAGGAGCTGGCGCGGCAGAAATTCCGTCCGCCCGGAGCCGAGCGCACGCGGCACTTCAGCGTGCCGACGCTGGAGCGCTGGTACTACCGCTTCCGCAA
>NZ_JAIQDG010000127.1 GCF_020037125.1 Myxococcus sp. RHSTA-1-4 | reverse complement strand
CCCCAGACTTCGAGGGTGGAGGCGTCGAAGGAGATGGGGGCGATGAGGAGGAAGGAGTGGCCTGCGGAGACGTCCGCATAGGGCGCATTGCAGACGGTGCGCAGGACGTTGCGGTGGGAGACGGCGACGCCCTTGGGCCTGCCGGTGCTGCCCGAGGTGAAGTCGATGTAGGCCAGGTGCTGGGGTGACAGCGCCACAGAGGGCGCGTGCGTCGGCTCGGCACTCAGCTGCTCCTGAAGCTGATCGACGCAGAGAACAGGCAGCGAGTCAGCGGCCGGGAGGGAGTCTCTCAGTGCCGAGGAGGTGAGCAGGAGGACGGGCTGTGCGTCCTCGAGCATGTGGGCCAGGCGCTCGCGAGGATAGGAGGTGTCGAGGGGAAGGTAGGCGCCTCCGGCCTTGAGGATGGCGAGCAGGGAGACGATGAGCTCGACGGAGCGCTCCAGGGCCAGGGCCACCGGTGCATCCGGGCGCACGCCTCGCGCGATGAGCAGATGCGCGAGCTGATTGGCGCGTGCGTCGAGCTGCGAGTAGGTCAGACGCTGGGCACCGAACTCCAGGGCCACGGAGCCGCCGTGCTCCGCGACAACGTGGGCGAAGCGCTCCGGCACCGTGGAGTTGTCGGGGAATGCAGAAGGGGCGCGGTTGAAATCGGAGAGGACGGAGCGCCGCTCATCCGCGGGCAGCAGGGGCAGCCGGTGGAGGGACAGCTGGGGCTGGCCCAGCAGCGCCTCCAGGAGGTGCACGTAGTAGCGAGCCAGCCGTTGAGCCGTCGCCGGCAGGAAGAGGTCGGCGTTGTAGATGAGCGAGCCGGTGAAGCCCTCCGGGTAGTCGGCGAGGTCGAGCTCCAGCTCGAACTTCGCGGCGGTGGTCTTCAGGCCCGTGACATGCTGGATGGAGAGTTCCGACTCCCCCTTCGCGGGGAGCGGCATGTTCTGGAGCGCGAAGAAGACCTGGAAGAGCGGAGCCCGGCCCAGGTCACGCGCGGGGTGGAGTTCCTCCACCAACTTCTCGAAGGGAACGTCCTGATGGGCGTAGGCGCCGAGCGTTGCCTCGCGCACGCGAGCCACCAGTTGCCGGAAGGAGAGGCCGTCCTCCAGGCGGGAGCGAAGGGCGAGGGTGTTGACGAAGAAGCCGATGAGGCCCTCCAG
>NZ_JAIQDG010000126.1 GCF_020037125.1 Myxococcus sp. RHSTA-1-4 | reverse complement strand
CTAGGAGCGTGTTGCTGTAACGGGCAAGGAGCGAGGTAAAGGGCTCCCTGCTGCACCTGGGCCGCCCGTCCCTCCGCCTGCGGGTGGGCGTCCGTGGAAGGAATGTTCATTCCACGTCTGCCCTCTGCGGGCGGGCGCCCCCTACAGCTACCCGGCCAGCGTCGCGCCGTGCAGCTTGCGCAGGTTGTGGGTCAGGCAGATGAGTGCCCACTCCCCACGCGCCTTCTGCAGCCCGCGCAGCAGCAGTTGCCGGAAGCCTCGCGCCTGTTTGATTTGGCCGAAGGGCGGCTCGGCCGCCACCTTGCGTCGGGCGTATACCTCACGTCCCTTCTTCGTCCGAAGCCTTCGCGCCATCCATTCCTTGAGGCTCAAGTCTCGCGGCATCCGCCCTCGCACTGGCTCTGGCGCCTCGCCGTGCTTGAGCCGGCCGGTCGCGATGTATGCGTTGATGCCCATGCTCGCCGCGGTGGCCACGTTCTGTTCGGAGAAGTAGCCGCTGTCGGCTGTCACGGCCTCGGGCACCCCGCCGCAGTTCTCCACCACCTGCTCCAGCATCGGCACCCAGTGCTCGACGTCCGGCGGCTGGTTGGTGAGCGCCTGGGCCACGATGATTTGGTGCTCCTCGTCCACAGCCGCCTGCGCATTGAAGCCCTGAATGAAGCCGTCCTTCGTCTTCTGGATTCGGCTCTCCGGGTCGGTGAAGTTGCGCTGCGCCTTGGGCGTAGGCTTGCCCTCCTCCTGGGTGGGCACCCGGTGGCTGGGCAAGGGCGTCGGCCCGGGTGGCTCGTCGTCTGGGTCCTTCTTCTTCTGGGCCTGCTGCGCCTCATGGGCGGCCCTGGCTTCGGCCTCCAACTCCGCCTTGGCCGCGCGGATTCGGGCCAGCCGCGTCTCGGCTCGCTGCAACTCCTGGGGCAGCTCGTCGCCTCGCTTCAGCTTGCCGTAGAGCTGGTCCTCCGCCGCGTCCGCCTCCTCAGCGCGCTTCAGCAACCCGGCCACCTTCTCGGCCAGCTCCTTCTCGCGCTGCTGCATGCGCTCGTAGCTCATCGCCTTGTGCTTGCTGGCATTGGCCTTCAGCTTCGTGCCGTCCAGCGCCACGTGCCCCAGCTTCACCAGCCCCGCCTTCTGGCACAGCGCCAGCACCTGCACGAA
>NZ_JAIQDG010000125.1 GCF_020037125.1 Myxococcus sp. RHSTA-1-4 | reverse complement strand
CCGGCCTTGAGGATGGCCACCAGCGAAACAATCAGCTCCAGCGAGCGCTCCACGGCGAGGGCCACGCGCGAGTCGGTGGACACACCGAGGCGGCGCAGGTGGTGTGCGAGCTGGTTGGCGCGCTCGTCGAGCTGCCGGTAGGTGAGCTTCGCGTCCCCGAACTCGACGGCGACCTTGTCGGGGAAGCGGGCCACCACCTCGGAGAGGAACTCGGGGAGGGTGGACTCGCGCGGGGACCTGGAGGGGGCCTTGCTCCACTCCACCAGCACCTGCCGGCGCTCGGCCTCGGTGAGCATGGGGGCTGATGCCAGGGGCGCATCGGGCCGGGAGACCAGCGCTTCCACCAGCACTCGGAAGTGCTCCGCCATCCGAGCGGCGGTCTCCGGCGCGAACAGGTCGGTGTTGTACCGCAGGGGCCCCTGGAAGCCTTCCGGCGATTCCGACAGGCTCAGCTCCAGCTCGAACCGGACGGTGGGGTTGTCCACCGCCTCCAGCGGGCGGAGCGCCAGCGCCGGCTTCTGCGCGGGCCGCGCGTCCTGCGCCGCGGCCGTGGGCGCGTTCTGCAAGGCGAAGATGACCTGGAAGAGCGGACTGCGGCTCATGTCGCGGGTGGGCTGGAGCTCCTCCACCAGCCGCTCGAAGGGGACATCCTGGTGCGCGTAGGCGCCCAGCGCCGACTCCTTCACCTGACGCAGCATGTCCCGGAAGGAGGCGCGCACGTCCAGCCGCGCGCGCAGCACGAGGGTGTTGACGAAGAAGCCGATGAGGCCCTCCAGCTCGCCGCGCTGACGGCCGGCGATGGGAGAGCCGACGGCGATGTCCTGCTGGCCGGAGTAGCGCGACAGGAGCACCTGGAAGGAGGCGAGCAGGGCCATGAAGGGAGTGGCGCCCTCCTGCTGGCACAGGGCCTTGAGCTTGTCGGAAGTGGGGGGAGGCAGCGCGACGGGCACCTGTGCGCCGCGGAAGGTCTGCACGGGAGGACGTGGCTTGTCGGTGGGCAGCTCGAGGGTGGGGACGCCGGAGAGCTGCTGCCGCCAGTAGCCGAGCTGAGCGTCGAGCACCTCGCCCTGGAGCCAGGCGCGCTGCCAGACGGCGTAGTCGGCGTACTGGAGTGGCAGCGGCGGCAGAGGAGAGGGCCTGCCCTGGGAGAAGGCGTCGTAG
>NZ_JAIQDG010000124.1 GCF_020037125.1 Myxococcus sp. RHSTA-1-4 | reverse complement strand
GGGCAGTCCTCCCGACCCCATCACACAGCCGGCTCGAACTCGGGCCTCGCTCCCTCAACCAGGGTGCGCGTCAACACAAGGAGCCGAGCACGAGACTAGAGGCCGACGAACTCGCAGCGCTTCACCAGGACGTTCATCATCAGGCCGTCCACACGTCCACGAACGGTGACGCGCGCGCCCCTCGTCAGGGTCGCCGCCTTCTTTGCCTCCGAGTCGGCGAAGAAGCACTGCACCTGCGGGACTTCGAGTGCCTGCCCAGTACCGAGGGTGACGTAGATGGAGTTCAGGAAGTCCCGCTTCACGTCGTCCACGTAGCCGGACGTCTGGACCCAGGTGCCCTTGAAGCTGGAGTCGGCGCGCACCTCGTTGTCACGGTACTCCGACAGCAGGGTGCTGATTTCTACCCACCTCGCGGACTTCTTCGCTGCATCCTCGGCACTCGTTCTAGCGCTCGCTGAAGGACCGCGCCCCCCGCGGCTGCCGCGCAGGAGGACGGAGCCGACCGTGTACACGGCGAGAACCCCGAAGATGATGAAGAGGATTTTCTTCGTCGACATGGGCGGCTTGGGCACTGGCGTCCCACACTGCGCGCACGCCGTTGCAGGGAGAGTCACCTCACTGCCGCACTTCCCGCACTTCACCGGAGCCATTCACCTTCTCCCCGCAAGAGACCAGCGCCGCTTTTACGCCGCTAGGGACACGTCTCTAGTGACGTGGCAGGTATCTTCTAGGCCCTCCTACGGTCCGGCCGCAAGATGGGGCCTCGGGCCGAGAGAAGACGCCGGCCTGAGCGGGCGGAACAGTACGAGAGCGACGCCTACCGCGAGCTCCAGCGGCGCTTGGCCGCCGCTGTGCGGCGCCTACGAGAGCAGAAGGGTTGGACGCAGGAAGAGGCTGCCCACCGCTGCGGTATGACAGTGCGCGTTTTCCAGCGAATGGAAGGTGAAGAGGTCAACGTCACCTTCACCAGCTTGGCGCGCCTCTGCGAGGGATTCGAAGTGGACGTTGGGGAGTTGCTCAAACCTTCCCGGGCGGAGAAGCGCCAGGAGACATGAGCGCTCCCAGTGAACGCCCCGTTCAACTCTGAGTGTCAAGGCTCGGCTAATCAGGTCGCTGTTCGGTCCGGCCAATGAGGTCCGGACGTGAGGAGCCCGGGAAGCGCGA
>NZ_JAIQDG010000123.1 GCF_020037125.1 Myxococcus sp. RHSTA-1-4 | reverse complement strand
TACTCGATGATCTCCGCCACGACGCCGGCGCCCACCGTGCGGCCGCCCTCGCGAACGGCGAAGCGCAGCTCCTTCTCCATGGCCACCGGGGTGATGAGCTCCACCTCGATGGCGATGTTGTCGCCCGGCATCACCATCTCCACGTTGTCCGGCAGCTTCACCGTCCCCGTCACGTCCGTGGTGCGGAAGTAGAACTGCGGACGGTAGCCCTTGAAGAACGGGGTGTGACGGCCACCCTCCTCCTTCGACAGCACGTAGATCTGCGCCTTGAACTTGGTGTGCGGGGTGATGCTGCCCGGCTTGGCCAGCACCTGGCCACGCTCCAGGTCCTCACGCTTCAGGCCGCGCAGCAGCGCGCCGATGTTGTCGCCCGCCATGCCCTCGTCCAGCAGCTTGCGGAACATCTCCACGCCGGTGATGACCGTCTTCTGCGTGGGGCGGATGCCGACGATTTCGACTTCCTCGCCCACCTTGATCTTGCCGCGCTCCACGCGGCCGGTGGCCACCGTGCCGCGGCCGGCGATGGAGAACACGTCCTCCACCGGCATCAGGAAGGGCTTGTCCGTCGCACGCTGCGGGGTGGGGATGTAGCTGTCCACCGCCTCCATCAGCTTGAGAATCGAAGGCTCGCCGATGTCGCTGGTGTCACCCTCCAGCGCCTTGAGCGCCGAGCCGGGGACGATGGGAATGGTGTCGCCGGGGAACTCGTACTTCTTCAGCAGGTCGCGCACCTCCATCTCCACGAGCTCGCGCAGCTCGGGGTCGTCCAGCATGTCCACCTTGTTCAGGAAGACGACGATGTAGGGCACGCCCACCTGGCGGGCCAGCAGGATGTGCTCGCGCGTCTGGGGCATCGGGCCGTCCGCCGCCGACACCACCAGGATGGCGCCGTCCATCTGCGCCGCGCCCGTAATCATGTTCTTCACGTAGTCGGCGTGGCCCGGGCAGTCGACGTGCGCGTAGTGACGGTTCTTCGTCTGGTACTCCACGTGCGCGGTGGAGATGGTGATGCCGCGCTCACGCTCCTCCGGCGCCTTGTCGATCTGGTCGTACGCCATGAACGTGGCGCCGCCCGTCTTCGCCAGCACCTTGGTGATGGCGGCGGTCAGCGACGTCTTGCCGTGGTCCACGTGTCCGATCGTGCCGATGTTCACGTGGGGCTTGCTACGGTCGAACTTCTCCTTGGCCATGAC
>NZ_JAIQDG010000122.1 GCF_020037125.1 Myxococcus sp. RHSTA-1-4 | reverse complement strand
GCTTCCACCTCACCCAGCTCGATGCGGAAGCCGCGCACCTTCACCTGCGCGTCGGCGCGGCCGACGAACTCCAGCGTGCCGTCCTCGCGCCAGCGCACCACGTCGCCGGTGCGGTACATGCGCGCCCCGGCTCCGCTCTCGGACGAGTCGCCAGCGCGGTGCGCCTGCGTCTCCGCCTCACCCGTGGACGTGGCGCCGGTGCGGTGCGAGCGCATCCGCGCTTCAGCCACGAACGGGTCGGGCACGAAGCGCTCGGCGGTGAGGGCCGGGCGGCCCGCGTAGCCACGGGCGACGCCGATACCTCCCACGTACAGCTCGCCCTTGACGCCCACGGGCACCGGCTCGCCGCGCGCGTCCAGCACGTACACGCGCACGTTGGCCAGGGGCCGTCCGATGGGCGGGACACGCCCGTCCGCCGCGCACTCGGTGAGCGTGGCGATGACCGTGGCCTCCGTCGGGCCATAGGTGTTGAGCAGGCGGCGGCCTGGAGCCCAGCGAGCCACCACCTCGGCGGGCAGTGCCTCGCCGCCGGAGATGACGGTACGCAGCTCGGTCAGCCCCTCGGGTGACGTTGCCGCGAGGGCCGCGGGGGTGAGGCTGATGACGGTCAGGGCCTCCTCGCGCAGCAGCTTCTGCAAGGGCGCGCCCGGCATCAGCTTCTCCAGCGGTGCCAGCACCAGCGCCGCGCCGGAGCACAGCGTGGTGAATATCTCCTCCACCGACAAATCGAAGGAGAGGCTGGCGAACTGCAACACGCGGCTGCCCGGGCCGATGCCGTAGGCCACCGCCTCGTGCGTCACCAGGTTGGCCACGCCGCGGTGCTCCACGGCCGTGCCCTTGGGCGTGCCGGTGCTGCCGGACGTGTAGAGCAGGTAGGCCAGGTGATACGGGGCCACGCCCGGCACGGGGGCCTCGGTGCTCTCGCGCGACAGCGCGTCCCGCTCGGAGTCGAGGCAGAGCGCGCGGGCACGGTGCGCCTCGGGGAAGCGCTCCAGCAGGGGGGACTGTGTCACCAGCACCGCCGCGCCGCTGTCCTCCAGCATGAAGGCCAGGCGCTCGCGGGGCAGCAGCGGATCGACGGGCACCCAGGCGCCACCGGCCTTGAGGATGCCGAGCAGGCCGACGACGATGTCCAGCGAGCGCTCGACGCTGAGCGCGACGCGGACCTCGGGCCCGACACCCCGGCGGCGCAGCGCATGAGCGAGCTGGTTGGCCCGCAGGTCGAGCTGCGCGTACGTGAGGTGCTC
>NZ_JAIQDG010000121.1 GCF_020037125.1 Myxococcus sp. RHSTA-1-4 | reverse complement strand
GTAACTGTTCACCGGCTCAGGCAGCGACGGAGGCCGCCTGGGCCGAGCCAGAGTTCGGAAGGAGCGAAGGCGGTGGCAGGCCACGGCGGTACGCTTTCAGCGCTGCCGTCAGGAACTCCAATGGGTTGCGCTGTTGTTGCTTGAGCGTCGTCACCACGGTCAGGATTCGCTCGATGAAGCGGCTGCCACGCTCACTGCGCGTTCCGAAGGAAATCTTCCGGTAGATGACTCCCTGGCGAATGGTTCGCTCGCCGTAGTTGTTCGTTGGCTCCATCCCAGGCACGTCCACGAACACCCACAGGCACTTCTCCAGCCGGAGGATTTGCCTGGCCATGCCCGCCGTCTTCTTCTCCTCCGTGCACGCCTGCGCCTGGCGCAGCAGCTCGCCCACCCTCCGCTCGACTCCGCGCATTCGCCGCTGGAACTCCTTACGCGCCAAGGTGCCATCCCGGACGCGGTGCCACCACCTGAACATCCGGTGGCGCTCGGCCATCAGCGCCCGGCCAATCCGGCCCCCTCGCCCACCCCGGTCGATGAAGCCTTGAAAGTCGCGCGTCAGGTGCGCCCAGCACAGTTGGCGCAGCCCCGGGTCGTACCAGTTGTACGCGCTCCACCTGTCCGTGATGAGCCAGCCCAGGAAGTCCTTCCCCAGCAGCGACTGGATGACCTGACTGCCTCGGCTGGTAGCGATTCGGAACACCACCACCAGCGCGCTCGCCACCACCCACAGCCAGGCACGAGCAGCCCGCCCGGCCTTCACTCCCTGGGTCCATCCCGTCTCATCGGCATGGACGACCCGTGCCTCGCGCACGTGCGCTTCGGCCTGCTCCACCGGTGTCTTCAGCGCCGCGCTCATCTCCTCTTCCAGGTTCGAAACACTGCCCACCGACACCTGGACGCCCCCGAGGTCCGCGAACAACTCCTCCACCAGTCGCTTGGACAGCCGGTATTTGCCTACCAGCAGGCTCATGCTCGCCGCCAGCCGCTCCCCGAACGCACTGCGCGCCTCGTGGGGCACTTCGGCTCGTGTGAGGCCGCCGCACGCGGCGCACTCCAGGCGGTGACTCCGATACTCGGTCACCACCGTCTTCACCGGCTCCAGCTCCACCACCTGATGCCTCAGGGGATTCGTGTCCTGGCCCTTCAACTTCCGCTGACACTGCTGGCACCGCTGGGGCACCAGCTCCACCACCTGCTGGACGCTTTCGAGCGGCACCAGTTCCCGCTCATGCTTCGGGTGGCCGGGTTGCCCGCCGGGACGTCG
>NZ_JAIQDG010000120.1 GCF_020037125.1 Myxococcus sp. RHSTA-1-4 | reverse complement strand
CAGGGGAATCGCATCTTCACCTGCGGGAGGCGGCGGGCTTCCGCTTGGGGGGCCGAGGGGTATAGGCCCCCTTCACGCCGAGCAGGTGGGCCAGGAAACGCACATCCCAGCCGGCCTTCTTGCGACGAGTCTGGATTCCCACCTTCGTCGTCGTGTCTGCCTTCAGCAGGTTGAGAGCCAGATGGCGCAGCATTGCCATGTTCTCCGGCGCGTTGTCCTTGCGAACGCGGCTGTCGTCCTCGCCGAAAGCCACATCCAGCACCCAGTGCAGGTTGTTCTCCACGGTCCAATGCCGTCGCACAGCCGAGGCAAACTTCTGCGCATCATCCCCGGTCAGGCTGCTGATGAAGTAGCGCACCTCTCTGGACGTCTTGCCGTCCACCGTGCGCTCCGCCTCCACCATGCCAACGCTGGTGAGGCCCGCCCAGCTCTCTCTCTTGTGCCGGTACCAGTCCAGCTGGGAGGTAATCCAATACCGCCGCCTCTCGAAGCGGCCATGCTCCTTGTCCACTGTCTCGGTGTATGCGTGCGGTACCGTCTCGAAGCGCTCCTCTCGCGCTTCCTGGAAGAAGTCGTGCAGGGCCTCGTGCAGGGCCTCCTGATTGCTCTTCACGCAGATGACGTAGTCGGCGCCCTTCTCCACAATCCGCGCGACGACCTCCCGCTGACACCCCATGGCATCGAGGGTGACAATGCAGCCCTCCAGGTGCAGCAACTCGAGCAGCTTCGGAATGGCCGTGATTTCGTTCGACTTCTCGTCCGTCTTCACCTGCCCCAGCACCAGGCCATTCCTCGAAGCCCAGGCGCTCACCATATGAATGGCCGCCTTGGAAGACGCCCGGTCGAAGCTTCTCCGCAGCGTCTTGCCGTCAATGGCCACCACTTCCCCGTCCGTCACCTCCGCGACCGCCTTCACCCACGCGATGAAGCAGCGGCTGAAGGCCTCCGGGTCCAACGCCGCGAAGAGTCGGCCGAAGGTGTCGTGCGAGGGAATGCCGTGGGGCAGCTCAAGGAAGCCTTCAAACCACTCCCGCTTCGCCTCTCCGAACTCCTCCAGTTCCACCCAACTGTCCACCCCGCAGATGAAGCCGCACACGGCAATCACGAGCATGTCGCTCAGCGAATGCTTCTTCGTCCGCTCGACGCGCGGGTCCTTCAGGCTGGAGAAGTACTTCACGAGGCTCGCCGTTGGGGTCGGGGGCTTGTCCATCCGCCCCGTCGAGCACATTCCCCCCACTCCTGTCCAACCCACCCGGTAACTCCGCGTAACTCCTACCCCAAACTGCCAGGAAGATGCGATCGCCCTG
>NZ_JAIQDG010000011.1 GCF_020037125.1 Myxococcus sp. RHSTA-1-4 | reverse complement strand
TGGGCGAGCGGCGCGAACCCATCACGCCGCCGGCTCGAACTCGGGCCTCGAGCCCTCATCCAGGGTGCTCGTCAACAAACAGCGTGTTGAGCGTCAGCCCCTCGATGTTCTCCATCGCCACGCACAGTCCACAAGGAATCTCGAAGAGGCCGTGGACGCGAGCAATGCGCGGGTGCTGGAGATACTGCGCCAGCCGGACTTCCTCCTCCAGACGTGCTCGGGTGCGATGGACCTTCTCGGTCAATTCCGCTACTTGCGGCAGGGGGACGCACTTGAGCACCACGCAGGCTCCGAGGCCCTGCGGCGTGCGGGTCTGGGCGAGGAGAACTCGCTCGCCGACACGGCCCTGCCCCAAGTCCCGGAAGAACTCGTAAGAGGTGTCGCCGTTCGTGAATAGGACAACGCCCCCGGCACGCCGAGAGTCAGGCGGATTGGACATGGACGGGAAGCTCCTGGTGCCCGTGCGAGAGGGATTCGCACAAAGGCAGACGCAAGGTACTGCCAGCCCACGCCGAGTGGAACGACGTGACAGGTCGAAAAAACCTAGAATCCTCATCACTCCGAGTGAAGAGGTGGAGCCCTGAATTGCAAAGCAGCTTTACATTGCCCGAGAGAGCTACGGCCAGCGCTCGACGGCGTAGGCCCCAACAGACCTGTTGAGCTGCACTGCCCCCGGCTTTGAGTCTGGCCCCTTCTCCACGTACCCATTGCGGCCCGTTACGATGCAGACTGGGAACGTGCGCCCATCCGGGAGCTGCGCCTCGGTGTAACGACCCACTGCAAACTCTCCGCCTGTCCACAAGTAGCCCGACAGCAGCGTTCCTTCCGGCAGCCCCCTTCTGTCACTGATTCGCACGACTCCGGTCACAGGGCCGTCGGTGTAGACCCCGTACTCGCCTAGAGCGCCTAGCTGTCGCCTGTCCAGGGTGAGCATCACCGAGTCACCCGGGCGCAAGCGCAGCCCGTCCTTGCGCTTCAAGTTGAACATGACATCGCGCGCCTCGGCGGGGCAGTCAGCGGGTTCTGGGCGAACCTGGGCACCCGGGCAACCCAACTGGAGCGCGGCAGCAGCAGTCGCGCCCGCGCACGTCTTGAGGAAGTCCGCCCAGGGCGATGGGGGCCAGCTCGGGCGGGAGGCGAGGCCCTTCAGCTTCCTGGTGGTGGACTCGGCGGGGTCGGTCATGAGGGCGGGGGCGCGCTTCACGGGAGGGCGTTCCTTCTGGACAGGTGCGGGAGGGGGCAAAGCTACCCCAGGGGGCGAGGCGGTGGGCGCTGGGGGTGAGGTGGGGGGCAGCGAGCCAGCTCCCGCGTCCCTCGCGACGGAAGACGGGGCGGGTACTCGGACCTCCGGCGCCTGCCTCATTGGAAGCGTGGAGGGGCGCAGCAGTGCGTAACCGGCGAGTGCCGCCATGATGAGCGCCACAGCAGCCACAGCGCCCGCTACGCGCCGCCGTGGGGGCCGGGGTGCCACCTGCGGCCCCTCCACCTGCGGCGCGGCGGGAGCGAGTTGGAGGTGCGGCGCGGGCACATGCAAGGGCACCACCCACTCGCCGCCTTGTTGCGGCAGCAACGCTTCCAGTTCCCGGCGCATGACTTCGGCCGTGGGCACTCGCTTCTCCGGCTGGCGGGCGATGAAGTGGAGAACCGCAGCGCTCAGGGCCTCGGGTACTCGCGGATTGAGCGCATGCGGCGCGGGCGGCGACCAGTGGCTCCCCACCACCACACGCGGCGGCTCGGTGGCTGGTTGCGCACTCGTCAGCACGTCATAGAGGCAGACGCCCAGCGCGTACACGTCATCCGTCGCCTTGAACTCGTACCGCGCGTCCTGCTCGTTCCCGTGCTCGCGCAGGAAGCGCGAAGCCTCCGGGGAGCGATAGCGCCGGGTGCCGGGGGGCAACGGCGAGTCCGTCAACTCCGGCGCAAGCGCGTAGTCTCCCGCGCTGAAGTCCAGGATGAAGGGCTCACCGTCCGAGGCGCGTACGAGGATGTTGCTCAGCTTCAAGTCGCGGTGAAAGACGCTTCGCGCGTGCACATGGGCCAACGCTCCTGCGAGCTTGACGAACACACTCACTACCTCACGAGCCGTCGGGTGCACCTTCTCCACCCACTCGCCCAGCGTGTAGCCATCCACGTAGTCAATGACGAGGTAGAGCCAGCCCTTCGTCGGGTCTGGCCAGCGCCCGTGGGCATGCATCCGCACGATGTTGGGGTGCCCACGCACTTGATGCAGACAGCCCTGCTCCCGCTGAAGTCGCTCGTCCGCCATTTCCGCGTCCCCGCTGCTAGCGCGGTGCATGGCGATCTTCATCGCGAAGCGCTGGCCGTCCTTCTCCACGAGGTAGACAGCGCCGAAGGTGCCTGAGCCCAGCAGCCGCACCACGCGCCAGCTGTCCACCATCTGCCCGGGTTGAAGGTGCGCGGGGTTCGTCGCGGTCAGCATGGGCACGTTTCTAGAACGCGAAGCGCGGGATGAGAAGGCGCCGGCTGCCCTCGCTGTCGCGCAGCTCCAACCGGAGGGCCGCACGTTCAGGCCAGTCCGGAGCCCCGGTTTCCACAACCACGACGGCCGTCTTCGCCGGCTCAATCCGCGGCTCCTGCATGCGCACCGCGAGGATACGGATGCGCTCGTCGCTCTCGACGATGGAGAGTCGTGCCTCGGCAGGCTTCCAGGGGCCGGAGCCGGTGTTACGCACTGACACGGCCAAAGCTGCCCATGCCGTCGCTCGGTATGTGGCGAGCCTTTCGGGCACCAGATGGCCATTTCCCCGAGCATCAACTGTGTCAACGCTTCCGGCCTGAACTCCCATGCTGTCTAGCAGGCCCGCGAAGATGAGACCGGCCGGGCCACTCGCCGCGCTGCGCACCCGGAGTGCTTCCAACTCGGCGTCCTTGGCCGCACACGCAGCGCGGACCTCGTCCAGTTCGGCCTGTACCGCCTCGGCCGTGCGAGGCAGACGCGACACCATCACCTGGCCGTCCACCACGGAGGCGTGCGTGACGAGCGAGAACACGACGCGAGGCGGGGCCAAGCTGTCCGCAAAAGGCACGGTCAGCGCCACGCTCTGCCCGGACGCCACCTCCATGGCCGGCCGTAGCACGACGGTACGATTGGTGACCTCGAACAGCGCGAAGCGGCCCTCCGAGTCGCCGAGCGTTATCGAGTCGCGATCCACAGGCGAATCGAACTCCAGGACGGTGAGGTAGTCGGGCGCGACGCGCAGCTCCACCGGCTTGTCGGCCGTGGCCACGGAGAGCGCCACACGACGCCGCTTCAGCTCGCGCCCGTGTGGGGCGTCCTGGGCCATGGCCTTCGCGCCCAGCAGGGGGACAGACAGCAGAACGAGCCGACGTGGGACAGAAGGCACCGGCGGACAACCTCCGAAGAACTTCGCCCAACCTAGCAGGTGAGGCGCCAGTTCCGGTCTCCGGTGCACTCCCCGCACCTGGGGACGCCGTTTCGGCAAGATTTCAGGGGGTACGAACGGCGAAACCGGCGAGGGCCACGGTTTTTCTCGGAAATTTTCCCAGCGTGTACGACCGCCGAGCACGGTTACAAGTGGCCTCGCTGCGGAAATCCGAACCGGGGGGGCGTCTCCAGGTCGGTCCATCGCGAGGGCAGGCTGCGGAATGCCGGGCCCCTTGCGCTGCAAGCAAGCCGGACACGACAGCTCATCGCTGCCGGATCCCGCGAACCACCCCCATTTACCGCACACATTTATCGGCTGGGAGGGAGACAAAAAAACCAAACATGATTGAGACTATCGAGTCGTACCGTCCCCACGTCATCGCGGCGCTCACGCAAGCCGGGCCCGACGGCCTCACCGTGAAGGAGCTGCGCGCGAGCCTCGGAGCCGGAGAGCAGGTCATCCGCCGCATACTCACCGTTCTTCTGGCGACGGGCACGGTGCGCCAGTCCCTTCGCTACAAGCCCGGCGTGCGCGGTGCGGTACCACGCGTCTACCAGCTCGCAGGGTGACAACCCGAGTGGTGTTGGGCACGCGGAGCCTTCAGGCGTGTTGCCCCGGTCACATGCCCTTGGCTCCGCTGCCACACCACACCGGGGCGCGAAGCGGGGCAGCTTCTCACCACGCCAAGTGCCCGAGAACACAACGCTCTTGCTCGTCCTTCGTCTCTCTGCCCCGCCTGCCCCGCTTGTTTCAGAGGAGAGAGAGAAAGAAGAACACAACCCCCAAGCCGCAATTGCCAGTCATTCAATTCCTTCCATTCCTCCTGCTTGGACTCGTGTGTATTCCGCCGGGGCACCGGGGCAGCGGGGCAGGTCGCCCAATTCCAGAGTGAGTCTCACAGGTTAGCCCTGCCCCGCTTTCAACCCCGCTACCTGTTCCGCCCCGCTTCGTTACTGAACGCCAACGCGCCAGCCCTCCGGCTGACCGCGAATCCCCCTCTCATTCCTCTTGTCCCTGGAATTGTCGTGGAAGCCATTTACCTGGACTCGACTCACCATCTGGAAGCAGCGGCCCTGGAGTACGCCGGGCGAGGCTGGCGCGTCTTCCCCTGCTACGAACCCGTTCACTCCCCCTCTGGCGCCCTCATCTGCGCCTGTCCGAAGGGCGAGCGGTGCGGCAACGCGGGCAAGCACCCGCGCACTGCCAACGGAGTGAAGGACGCCACCACGGACGCGGCGCTCATTCGCGAGTGGTGGCAGCAGTGGCCCACGGCCAACATTGCCATTGCCACGGGAGGCACCTCCGGCATCGACGTTGTAGACGCCGACGCCAAGGCCGACGGGGTAACGACGCTCTTCAAGCTGGCGGACGAACGGGGCGAGCTTCCCGAGAGCGTCACGGCCCGCACCAGCGGCGGCGGCTGTCACGTCTACTTCCGCCACGCAGGCATGGTGTCGAAGGCTGGCAGCATCGCGCCCGGCATCGACACGCGAGGCGACGGTGGGTACGTCATCGCGCCGCCCAGCCTCCACCGTAACGGGGAGAGGTACGCATGGGAGAAGGGGCTCGCACCCTCGGAGATTCCGCTCGCGGAAGCGCCGGAGTGGATCCGCAACGCTGCCCAGCCGAAGCGTGCCCGTCCCGCCCCTGTGCTGCCCGCCAACACGGTCAACGAGTGGCAGCCGCCCGATCATGACGGGCTCACCGAGGCGCAGCTCCGGAAGCGGTTGCGCGAGGCGACCGACCCGAAGCACGCAGCGGCAGTGGAGCGGATGCTGTCGGGAGGGGAGCTGTTCCCGAAGGGACACCATGAAGACAACCTCTGGGCCTTCATTTCGTATCTGCGTTTCAAGTGCCCCGAGGCGTCGGACACAACGCTCTTGCGACTCCTCGGGCCGTCCGTGGATGCCTTGGCGTGTGATGACCATGACGCGCGCGAAGTGGCCGGGGTGCTCCAGCGGGTAAATGCGGAGTACGCCGCGTCGCTGGCGCATTCCACACAGCTCGCCGCAGTTGCGCGTGCCGCTGGTGGGCCTCGCCCGTCAACCGAGGCCAGCCCCGCCCCTGGACAGCACCCCGAGGCTGGGACCTGGATGGCCGCACCGGGTTACGCCGTCCACGACGGTCTCTCGCTCGGCATTTTCAAGTACACCGACAAGGGCAACCTTTCCGCCATTGCTGCCGCCCCCATCAACATCACCGAGACAGGCGAGGACGAACACGGCACCTGCTACGTGACTGTGCGCTGGCTGCACGGCGAACGGGAGCGCACGGAGACGATGCCGCGCGCCAAGGTGGCGGGGAACGACATCCTGGAGCTGGCCGGAAGAGGCGCCCCCATCACCAGCAGCAACAGCAAGCGGGTGCAGGACTTTCTCCAGGCCCAAGAGCAGCAATGGCACGCGAGGCTGCCCCGGGTTGGCATCTTCACCCAGAGCGGCTGGTCGAAGGACATGCGCAGCTTCGTCGTGGGCCGGCAGGTCATTGGCGAGCCCGGCCGGGTCATCATGCCCGGTGAGGCGGCCTTCGTTGATGCCCTGGTGCCGGGCGGCTCGGTGGACGAGCACCTGCGGCTGATGCTGGTCGTGCGCGACAGGAGCCCCATCGCGGAGATGGCGTGGGCTGCCGGCTTCGCGGCGCCCCTGTTGCGGCTGCTGGGCCTGCGCAGCATGTGTCTGTCCGTCTGGGGGCCCTCCGGCGCGGGGAAGTCCGCAGTGCAGGCCACCACCACCTCGGTGTGGGGCCGCCCTTCGGGCCTCAAGGTCAGCGGCGATGTGTCGTCCGCCGCGTTGCAGGGCGAGCTGGCCCGGCACCGCGACCTGCCCACCTGGATTGACGACACGCAAGTGACGCGCGAGGGGATGACCAACCTGATGGCCTACATCGTCGGAACGGAAACGAGCGGCGCTCGCGCGACGCAGACGGGAGAGTTGCGCACGCGGAAGACCTGGCGCTCGCTGGCCTTCATCTCCGGAGAGAAGCCGCTGTTGCAGGTCGGCGGCGCGGCAGGAGCGAAGAACCGCACGCTGGAGGTATGCGCCCAGCCGCTCGGTGACGCGAACCTCGCCACGCTCACGCATCAGGGCTTGGAGAAGCACCACGGACACGCGGGGCCTGCCTTCATCCTCGCGCTGATGGAGCAATTCATCCGTGCGGAGCGTCTGGACGAACTTCGCGAGCAACATCGGCAGCTCACCTCGAAGATGGCCACCGAAACGACGGAGCAGGCACGCTACGCGGCGCTGCTGGTACTGGCCGACGTGCTCGCGCGTACGCTCGTCTGCGGCGAAGACGAATCCAGCGCCCGAGTCGCCGCACTCGACGCGGGGCAAGCCTTCTGTGCCGCCGTGCGGAAGGAGTCCCGAGAAACGCAGACGACCGCCGATGCGGCCTACGACCTCATCATGAACCACGTCACCGCGAACTGGACCGGGTTCTCCCAGCCCGTCGCCCTCAAGCGCCCCGGCATGGTGCTGGACGAGAAGGACGCCAACGGACGGAGCATCGTCGCCATCTTCCAGCCGACCATGCAGGAGATCGCGCGGGAGGGGCGCTTCGATACCCGGCAGGTGCTAACGGAGTTGGTGACGAAGGGACTGGCGCTCAAGGAAGAAGGGCACCTGACGCGGAAGGTGTCCGTCGAGGGAAAGCGCGTCCGCGCCTACTGCGTGGTGCTGGACGACGCGCGGATGGAGGCAGGGCACACGCAAGGCTCTGCGCGCGGTGCCCGCATGGTGGGGGACGAACCATGAGCGCGCGTGCTGGTGACGAGCAGATGCCGCAGGACACCCGCGAGGCCGGTGCAAGCGCCCCCGAGTTCCTGACCGTCGAAGAGGCCGCAGCACTCCTGCGCGTGAACCTGAAGACGCTCTACGAGTCGATCCGGCTCGGACAGGTGCCCGGTGTCCTCCACCTCGGTCGATCCATCCGCATCCGCCGCATTGTCTTGCTACGTTGGATGCCGGGCAACAGCGGTCCTGCGCTCGGAGAGAAGCGATGAGCGTCAGGCTGCGGAAGTGGAAGACGAAGGAGGGCAAGGTGCAGGAGGCGTGGTGGGTGGACGTGAAGTACCAGCACCCCAACGGGAGGGTGGAGCGAGTCCGCAAGGCATCGCCCATCAACACCCGCCGGGGTGCTGAGGAGTACGAGCGTCAGGTCCGCCAAGCCCTCCTAACGGGCACCTTCGGGAAGGAGAAGCAGAACGCGCCGGGCCGGGTCCTCACCCTCGGGGATTTCGTCCCGCGCTTCATCACGTACAGCGAGAACAACAACAAGTACTCCAGCGTCGTCACCAAGCGTCAGATTCTTGATGACCACCTCGTGTCCGCCTTCGGGAGCATGGCCCTGGACGCCATCGGCCCTGCGGAGATTGAGGACTTCAAGGCCGCCATGCGTAAGAAGCCGTCAGGCGCACGCGCCCGGAAGGACGCCCCCACGCGGGCAGCCCTCCGCAAGCGCAAGGGCACTGGCCCGAAGCTGCTGAGCCTCAAGTCCATCAACAACGTGCTCACGGTGCTGCACAAGCTGCTCGCACTGGCGCAGGAACAGGGCGTCATCGCCCACGTCCCTCGCGTGAAGCTCTTCCGGACGGAGAAGCCCGCCTTCGACTTCCTCACCTTCGAGGAGGCCGAGCGACTTGTGGCCGACGCGGAGCCGGAGTGGCGGCCGGTGCTGCTGGTGGCCCTCAAGACGGGGCTGCGGCAGGGAGAGCTGATCGGGCTCCAGTGGAGCGACGTGGACTTGCAGCGCGGCAAGCTGCACGTGCGGCGCACCATCTGGCGCGGGGTGATGGGCTCGCCCAAGGGCGGACGCGAGCGGACGGTGGACCTTCCGGCCTCGGTGGTGGATGCACTCAAGGGACACCGGCACCTGCGCGGGCCCTACGTGTTCTGCCAGGAGGACGGCCAGCCGCTCACCGATGGCCTGTTGAAGCTGCCACTCCAGCGTGCGGTGCAGGCGGCAGGCATCAGCCGCGAGCAAGGGCGCATCGGCTGGCACGACCTGCGGCACACCTACGGCAGCCACCTCGCCATGCGGGGCGTCCCGCTCAAGGTCATCCAGGAGCTGATGGGCCACGCGACCATCGAGATGACCATGCGGTACGCCCACCTCGCGCCGGAGGCCCGCGAGAGCGCGGTGCAGCAGCTCGACCGGCCCGTGCCCCAGCTCCACGCCGCACCGGGCAGAGACGCCGGAGGGGCACACTGAGGGCACATGAGGCCACGCGGCCAAAGAAAAAGCCCAGCAACCCGGTGAGATTGCTGGGCTTCTGAATGTGGAGGCGGCGGGAATCGAACCCGCGTCCGAAAGTCGTCCGTCCTTCGACCCTACGTGCGTAGTCCGCGATTTGCTACGTCCCGGAGGCTCCCACGGACGGGATCCTCCGAGCCGGTCCTGGAAAGGTCTCGCCACCTCGGGTCCAGGCACCCTCGGCAGCCAGCCCGCATTATGACGGTCCGTCCCAACCCCACGGGCCGAGAGCTGGGGGACCGCGCACTAGAAGCTGTTGTTAGGCAGCCAGCGCGAGCTCAACGTTGTCGTTGGCTTTTGTGTCTTTGCCGGGTTGGATTTACGAGCTACCTGACAAGCTCGGCACGCGTCTCGGACTTCATTACCCCCGTCGAAACCAGGTCGCCCCCGGTAGGTTCACTGCCACTGCGACTTCCGCGCGGTCATCCTCAACCGCGCTTCCTCACATTAACCGCTGACGGGGGTCCGTCAATCCTCCTGACGGTGCCGGCTCGCACCTTCGCGCCCGGCCGCGGACACTCCCGCCATAACCTGCACCTCCAACGACCAAGCCGTCGTAGGGTCGCCTCCCCGCCGGGTTGCCCCCAACCGAGCCCGGCCACGAGGACCCCGCATGAGACGACTGCTCACCCTCCTGCTGCTCCTGCTGGGCACGGCCCTCCCGGCCGCCGCCCAGTCCGGGCCTTCCGCCTCCTTCCCCTACACCCTCAAGACGGACCGCCTGCCCAACGGCCTCACCGTGGTGCGCGTCCCCTACCCGTCCCAGGGAATCATCGCGTACCTCACCGTGGTCCGCGTGGGCTCGCGCAACGAGGTGGAGCCCGGCAAGACGGGCTTCGCCCACTTCTTCGAGCACATGATGTTCAAGGGCACGAAGAAGAACCCCGAGGGCGCGCGCGAGCGCATCATGGGGACCTTCGGCTTCGACGACAACGCCTTCACCGCCGACGACGTCACCGTCTACTACTCCTACGGCCCCGCCGCCGGCCTGCCCCAGCTCATCGAAATCGAGGCCGACCGCTTCCAGAACCTCGAGTACGCCGAGCCCTCCTTCCAGACAGAGGCCCTCGCCGTGCTCGGCGAGTACCACAAGAACGCCGCCGCGCCCTTCCTCAAGATGGAGGAGGAGCTGAACGCCGCCGCCTTCACGCGCCACACCTACCGCCACACCACCATGGGCTTCTACGAGGACATCAAGGCGATGCCCCAGGCCTATGAGTACAGCAAGACCTTCTTCGAGCGCTGGTACACGCCCGACAACACGATGCTCTTCATCGTCGGCGACTTCGACGACGCGAAGGTGATGCAGCTCGTCCGCGAGAACTACGGCCCGTGGAACCGCAAGGCCGCCACCGTCAAGGTCCCCGCCGAGCCCCCACAGTCCAGCCCCCGCACCGCGCACATCGACTGGCCGCAGCCCACCCAGCCCCGCATGGTGCTGGCCTGGCGCACCCCGGCCGCGTCCGTGGACACCATGGACGCCGCGCTGCAGACGGTCCTCGTGGACTACCTCACGGGCCCCACCAGCCCCGCGTACAAGTCGCTGGTGCTGGACAAGCAGCTCGTGGAGCGCATCGGCAGCGACTTCAGCGAGCACCGCGACCCGCACCTCTTCACCCTCACCGCCACCCTCAAGGACGAGCGCCACCGCGACACGGTGCGGCTGGCCCTCCTCAAGGAGGTGAGCAACCTCGCCGCCGGCCGCGTGGACGCCGCGCGCGTCAAGGCCATCCAGGACCATGCACGCTACGGCACCCTCATGTCGCTGCAGACGCCGCGGGACGTGGGCATCCAGCTCGCCTGGTACGCCGGCATCCTCGGCACGCCCGACGGGCTCCAGCGGCACCTGCAGAACCTGACGAAGGTGACGCCCGGGCAGCTCCAGGAGTTCACCAAGCGCTACCTCACCGCCAACAGGCTCATCGTGCTCAGCCTCACCCCCAAGACGGCCGGCGCCGGAGGGACGAAGTGATGAAGACCCGTGCTCTCGTTTCGCTCGCCGCCCTGCTCGGACTCGCGGGCTGCGCCACCACGCCCAAGCCCCCCGTGGACCCGAACGCGCCGCCTCCCGCGGTGCCGTCCACCGCCGCGCTGGAGCAGCAGCCCGCCCAGCCCCCCGCGCGCCCGGAGGCCGTGCCCGCCACGCCGCTGCGCCAGCCCAGGCCCATGGAGCTGGTCGTCCTGGAGCGCCCGGACACGCCCATCGTCTCCTTCCGGCTCGTGTTCCACACGGGCTCGGTGGATGACCCGAAGGGCAAGGAGGGCCTCACCGACCTCACCTCCACGCTGATGGCCGAGGGCGGCACGCAGAAGCTCACCTCCGCCCAGCTCCTGGACGCGCTCTACCCCATGGCCGCGCAGCTCTCCGCGTACACGGACAAGGAGTTCACCACCTTCTCCGGCCGCGTCCACAAGGACTTCCTCCCGCGCTTCATGGACATCTTCACCGACGTCCTGCTCAACCCGCGCCTGGACGCGGCCGAGCTGGAGCGCCTGCGCGCCAACGCCATCAGCGACGTGGAGAACGGCCTGCGCAGCGCCAATGACGAGGCGCTCGGCAAGGTGGCGCTCGACGCGCTCCTCTACCAGGGCCACCCGTACGCGCACTACGTCGGCGGCACCGTGCAGGGGCTGAAGGCGATTACCCTCGACGACGTGAAGGCCCACGCACGGCGCGTCTTCACGCAGGACCGGCTCGTCATCGGCCTGGCCGGCCCGGTGGACGACGCGCTGAAGCAGGCCCTCACCTCGCGCCTGTCCGCGCTGCCCGCCCAGGGGGCCCCTCGCGTGGAGCTGCCCCCCGTGCCCACCACGGCGGGCCGCGCCCTCATCGTCCAGAAGCCCACCCTCTCCACCGCCATCAGCCTGGGCTACGTCACGCCCGTGCGCCGCGGGGACCCGGACTTCTATCCGCTGGCCTTCGCGTTCTCCCACCTGGGGGAGCACCGCCAGTTCCTGGGCGTGCTCTTCAACGAGCTGCGCGAGAAGCGCGGCCTCAACTACGGCAACTACGCCTACGCCGAGAACTTCATCGAGGACCCCGGCTCCACGTACAACCGCACCAACATCGCCCGCACCCAGCAGCTCCACAGCCTCTGGATTCGCCCCGTGGTGCCCGCCAACGGCGTGTTCGCCACGCGCGGCGCGGTGTTCTTCCTGGACAAGCTGGTGAAGGAGGGCATCCCCCAGGAGCGCTTCGACCTGATGAAGGGCTACCTCCAGGGCTACACCCGCCTCTGGGAGCAGACCGACCAGCGGCGCCTGGGCTACGCCATCGACTCGCTCTTCTACGGCACGCCCAACTTCCTCGAGGAGTACCGCCAGGCGCTCTCGAAGATGACGCCCCGGTCCGTGCAGGAGGCCCTGCGCCGCCACGTCCACCCGGACGCGCTCAACTTCGCGTTCGTCACCCAGGACGCGGAGGGGCTCGCCCAGGCCCTGCGCTCCGGCGCGCCCTCGCCCATCACCTACGCCTCCCCCAAGGAGCAGGCGCTGCTGGAGCAGGACAAGGACATCTCCACCTTCAAGCTCCCCGTGCGCCCGGACGCCATCCAGGTCGTCCCCGCGCAGACCGTGATGGAGAAATAAGACAGGGCTGTATCAAATACCGGGGGTGGGTCATTTCCTTCCACCCTCCGGTATCGAGTGCTAAGAGCCGGAGGCATGCGAGGTTTCCCGGCCATCCGACTCGCGACCCTCGGCCTGCTGCTGGCCACGGTGTCGGCTCGCGCGGAACACGACCCCTTCTCCCGCGGCTTCGACGCCGTGCCAGTGAAGGCCACCGCGGCGCAGCGCAGTGGTATCGCGCTGGAAGGTACGTCCAGTCAGGAGCCCGTCGGCAGCTTCCGCGGCGCGCTCCTGTTCGACTTCAACTGGCGCATCCTCTCGCTGAAGCTGGGCGACGAGAAGGTGGGCGACCTCTTGCCCTACCGGCTCGACGCGCACCTGCTCTTCGCGTACCAGCTCCACGAGCGGCTGGAGCTGGGGTTGGACATCCCATTCACGCTGCTGCAGGGCAGCAACTTCGACCTGCTCGGGGAGCAGCTCGGCGCCCCGGACTTCCCGGGCGCCGCGGCCGTCAGCAGCACCACCCTGGGCGACGTGCGCCTCCTGCCGCGCGTCCACCTGCTGGACCGCGAGACGTTCCCCGTGGGCCTGTCGCTGGTGGCCGAGGTGCGCCTGCCCACCGGTGACGCGTCCAGCTTCACCGGCGAGCGCGGCGTCCTCTTCGCCCCGCGCCTGGCGGTGGAGCAGCGCTTCACCTTCCTGCCCGTGCCCTTCCGCGCGCTGGGCAACGTGGGCGTCCGCCTCCGGCCCCATGCCCAGTACCTCAACCTGCTCGTGGACGACGAGCTGAC
This sequence comes from Myxococcus sp. RHSTA-1-4, assembly GCF_020037125.1. Lineage (GTDB taxonomy): Bacteria > Myxococcota > Myxococcia > Myxococcales > Myxococcaceae > Myxococcus. The sequence continues at coordinate 242,675 of NZ_JAIQDG010000011.1, read as the reverse complement.
GCTGGGCGCCGGCGCGGTGGCGGAGCTGCCCAACATGGGCCGCTTCACGGACGTGGAGGGCGTGGCGGAGATGCACCTGGGCACCCCGCTGGTGCGCCCCTTCAACTTCGACCAGGCCGACTCGCTCAAGTCGCCGTGGGAGGTGCTGGTGGGCGCCCGCGCGAAGGTGTGGGGCAACTGGGGCCTGGAGCTGAACCTGGGCCGAGGCATCAACCTCTCCAGCGGCTACGGGCGCGAGGCCCTGCGCGTCATGTTCGCGCTGCGCTACGACGAGAAGTTCCTCGACTCGGACGGCGACGGCGTGCCCGACGTGCGCGACAGGTGCCCCACCGAGGCCGAGGACCGGGACGGCTTCCAGGACAACGACGGCTGCATGGACCCGGACAACGACGGGGACGGCATCGTCGACGGCGAGGACGGCTGCGTCATGGAGAAGGGCCCCAAGGAGCGCAAGGGCTGCCCGGAGAAGGACAGCGACGGCGACGGCGTCACCGACGACTTCGACAAGTGCCCGGACAAGCCCGGCCCCAAGGACTACGACGGCTGCCCGGACAGCGATGGGGACGAGGTGCCCGACGCCGAGGACGACTGCCCCGACATGTTCGGCCCGCCGGAGAACAACGGCTGCCCGTTCGACTCGCCGCCCTACGTCTTCGTCGAGTCCGACCGCATCCGCATCAAGGGCAACGTGCTCTTCGAGACGGGCTCCGCCGTCATCCAGAAGCGCTCGTACCCGCTGCTGGACGAGGTGGCCACGGTGCTGCGGAAGAACCCCACGCTGGGCCCCGTCCTCATCGAGGGCCACACGGACAACCGCGGCTCGCGAGCCCTCAACATGAGCCTGTCCGACAAGCGCGCGCGCTCGGTGCTCGAGTACCTCGTGAGCAAGGGCATCGACCGCAAGCGCCTCACGTCGAAGGGCTTCGGCTTCGACCGGCCCATCGCCACCAACGACACCGCGCTGGGCCGCGCGAAGAACCGCCGCGTCGACTTCCGCCTCGTCCGCTCCGAGGTGGAGACGGAGAAGAAGGAGACCGTCGTCCCGCCCGGGAAGTAGCGGGGCGCGCCACGCGGCTCACTGCTGCTTCAGCGCGCGCTCGATGCGGCGGCGCAGGGCGTCCTCGGACAGGGCGCCCCGCTGCGCGTCCATCACCTTGCCCTCGCGGTCCAGGAAGTAGAGCGTGGGCAGGGCCGTCACCTGGAAGGTCCGCGCCACGTCGTCGTTCGCGTACACCACGTAGGGCCGCAGGTCCGGCAGGGTGCGCTTGAGGAAGGACTCCACCAGCCGGTCCGCCTTCGGTCCGTCATCACGGCTGGCGGCCACGAACACCAGCCCCTGGGGCTCGTACTCCTTCGCCAGCTTCACCAGTGCCGGCATCTCCTCGCGACAGGGCGGGCACCACGTCGCCCAGAAGTCCAGCATCACCACCTGGCCCCGGAGCTCCGACAGCTTCAGCGTGCCGCCGTCATGGCGCGCCAGCTCCAGCTCCGGCGCCGACGTGCCGTCCGGCACCAGCTTCGCGCGCTGGGCCTCCATCACTCCGAGGTACACCACGCCCGCCAGCCCCAGCCCCGCCACGAGCCCCAGCACCACCTTCATCCCGCGGGCCGTCTTCGGGGGCGGCGGTGGAGCCCCAATGCCTTCCTGATTCACTCGAATCCACTCCTCGTCAGGCGGCCGTGCACCCGCCGCAACACCCAGCGCACTCCGCTCCGGGCCGCCGGGCGGTGTGACACCCAGGCCGCCACATCGGGGCCGAAGCGATAGTAGCCCCGGATGAAGGCCCGGCCGAGCACGCTCTTGCGCAGCACCTCGTCCCGGTACGCACGGAAGGCGACCAGCTCCGGCGCGCCCTCGCCAAAGGCCGCCGTCGCCACGAAGCACGAGGACGCCGGGCTCACCCACATGAGCCGCTGGTTGGTGAGGTTCACCACCACCTTCAGCTCGCGCGCCTCCGTGTAGAGGAAGGCCAGCAAGTCCCTCCGCGCCGCGGGGAAGTCCTGGCCGCTGGCCTCCTCGAACTCGATGCGCGTGGTGCCCGCGGGGCCCACCTCGTCCACCGTGAAGAAGTAGCGCTTGGAGCTGCGGCGGACCTCCACCTCCAGCCCGCGCAGCTCGCCGAAGTACGCCAGGAAGGGCGTCTTGCACGCCGGGCAGACGAAGCGGTTGTAGGGGTGGCTCGTGTGGAAGGAGAAGTCGTTCACCCGCTTGCAGCCGGTGTTGGGGCACACCAGCTTCACCGTCGCATGGGGCGCGGGGCGCGGGTCGTACCGCGAGCTGCCGGACGCCTTGTCGAACACCGGCGGAGGGCGCGGCGGCGCCGTCACCAGGTGCCGCGTGGGGTGCGCCGCCCGCTCCAGTTCCTGCGCGCGGCGCCACGCCGTCTCGGCGGCCTCCAGCCGGCCGTCCGCCGTGTGGCACAGCGCCTCGCCGTGGGCCAGCAGCGCCTTCACCAGCTTGTCCAGCGCCGGCAGCGCCGCGGGCTCCCTCCCCGCCGCCAGGGCCTCCGCCAGCACCCGCTCCACCTCCGGCAGCAGCGCCTGCGCCGCCTTGCGCGAGGGGTCCTCCGCGCGGCGGTACACCGGTGGCTCGGGGATGCGGGCGAACAGCGCGGAGGCCGCCGCGCGCACACGCTCCACCGCCGCGTCCCCACGTCCCACATCCAGCGTCGCCGCCCGCTCACGGGCGGCCTGAAAGAGCTCTTCGGGTTGCAAGCCCGCGGACATTAAAGGCCCCACCCCGCCCTGTCAGCGCCTTGCACACACCCGCGGTCGGAAACTGGCCAGCCGCCCCCGCCCGATGTACGAACAGGTAGGAGGCTGTGAAGAATGGGTGCACTGAAATTCATCATCTGGACGGCCTGCGCGGTGGGACTCGGCATCTTCCTGGCCACGGCGAAGGTGGACGGGCGGACGCCGCTGGACCACATGGAGCGGGCCTGGAAGCGCAGCGTGAATCCGTCCGCCATGGACCGGATGAAGGACGGGCTGGAGGACGCGTACGAGGACGCGAAGGACGCTGTCTCCCGCCCGACGGATGCGCCCCCGCGCGAGCGCATCAGCGCCGAGGACCGTGCGGCGGTGAACCGCATCATCGCTCAAAAGAAGTAGCCCGTACGCCAGGCCCGCTTCCGCTGAAAATCCCCACTCCCTAGCTTGCCGCAGCAGGTGGTCGGGGTGGAGGCGGGGCCATGGGCAGGGCGCAACTCAGGAGCGTCGTATTCTTCGCACTGGCGTGCGCGCTGGTGCTGCCAGCGCGGGCCGCCGGGAGCGGGCGTGAGCGGCTGTGGCTGGAGTCGAAGAACCGCGCGCTCAACCAGCAGCGCGCCACGCTGAGCGAGGTGGCCCGGCGGGCGATGCCGGCCGTGGTGTCCATCACCACGAAGCAGGGCACCGCGGAGACGGCGGTCTCCGGCGAGGAGCCGCAGAAGGGCATCGGCTCCGGCTTCATCATCCACCCGGACGGCTACATCCTCACCAGCGCGCACGTGGTGGAGGGCGCGTCGGAGGTGCTCATCTCCGTGCTGCACCCGCGCGGCGGCGTGGAGGAGTACGTCGCGCGCGTGGTGGGCGAGGACGTGCGCACCGACTGCGCCCTGCTGAAAATCGACGCCCCGCGCCGGCTGCCGGTGCTGAAGCTGGCCTCCGCGTCGCACGTGCGCTCGGCGGACTGGATTGTCGTCATCGGCAATCCGTTCGGCCTGGCCCACTCGGTGACGGTGGGCGTGGTGAGCTACATGGGCCGCACGGACGTGACGCCCAACGGGCGCGACGGCGACTTCGACTACATCCAGATGGACGCGTCCATCAACCCGGGCAACTCGGGTGGCCCCGTGCTGGATTTGCACGGTGACGTGGTGGCCGTGGCCAACGCCGTCAACGTGGCGGGCCAGGGCATCGGCTTCGCCATCCCCATCGACATCGCCAAGACGGTGATTCCGCACCTCAAGGCCCACGGCCGCGTGCGCCGGGGGTGGATGGGCATCAGCGTGCAGGACTTCTCGCCCGAGGTGGCGGACGCCTTCAACCTGCCGCGCGGCCGGGGCGTGGTGGTGACGGACGTGGCCGAGGGCGGGCCGGGCGAGCGGGCGGGCCTGCAGCCCGGCGACGTCATCGTCGGCCTGGATGCCCGGCGCGTGCACCGGGCCCACACCCTGCGCTGGCAGGTGGCCGCTCGCGGCGTGGGCCGCGACGTGAAGCTCCAGATCCACCGGCTGGGCCGCCCGATGCGGGTGAAGGTGAAGCTGGAGGAGATGCCGGCCGAGGAAGCGCCCGCCCCCGCCCTGGCCGCCAGCTCCCAGGGGCGCCGTCCCACCCGCGCCCAGTCCGTGCTGGAGGACCTGCTCTCACCGGTCCCCCGCCCGAAGGCCGGCCCGGCGGCCCCCGGCAAGCAGGAAGCCGCGCCCGGCGCCCCGGGTTCCGAGGACAGTGCACCCGTGCCCTGAGGGAGGAAGGGCCTGCCGGCTCCCGGCCTTCTCCGGCCTCCTTGCGTTCGGGTTGCATGGGCGCTAGACAGTGCGCCTTTTTCCGTACCCGGCGGCGGGTCCACCTCGGTGTGGCGCCGCGGTTCCGCATCGTTTCGCAGGAGAGTTCCAGATGGCCGAGGCCCAGACGACGAAGCTCACCCATTGGCCGCGTACCGCCAAGGGCAATGGCAAGAAGGCGTGCACGGTGGAGGGCTGCAAGCGCCCCTACCGCGCCAAGAGCTACTGCTTCTTCCACTTCAAGAAGTGGCGGCAGGGTGAGCTGCCCCACACCCGCTACCGCACCTGCTCCAAGGCCGAGTGCCGCGTGAAGACCTTCAAGGCCGGCCTGTGCGAGAAGCACTACGGCGAGACGTACAAGAAGGAGGCGGCGGCCTAGAGCCGTCGCTGTCCCCGCGGCGACGGGGCGCCCCTCCTCTCAGGTGGAGGCGCCCCGAGCCACCGCGCGGCCCAGGTGCTTGAAGGCGGTGAGCCAGAGTTCCGCCTCGCGCTGGGTGAGCCGCGCTCGCATCAACGTCAACTCCAGCTCGTGCAGCACGTGCTGCGGCGCCTGCGGGTTGAGGAACTCCGCGGAGAGCAACACCTCGCGCATCCGCGCCGCCAGCGCGTTGAGCGTGCCCAGGCGCGCTCCGGGCTCGGCGGCGGCTTCCCCAGGCGACTGGGCCGGCTCCATCCCCTGCCGGTGGCAGAGATAGAGCAGCACCGCCGCGGACTGTGCCAGGTTCATGGACGGCTGCACGTCCGACGTGGGGATGACGAGCACGTCCGTGCAGCGCGCCAGTTCCTCGTCGGACATTCCCCGCTGCTCGCCGCCGAAGACGAGCGCCACCCGTCCCCGCGTGCTCTCCTCCGCCAGCCGCCGCGCCGCCTCCTCCGGCGTCAGCGCCGTCCGGCCCTTGAGCTGGGTGCGAGACGTGGTGCCAACGGCGTACACGCAGTCGGTGAGCGCCTCCGGCAGATCGCGCGCCACGGCCATGCGCTCCAGCACGGCGTCACCCTTCACGGCGAGGCGCTCGGCCCCCCGGAAGGAATAGGTGGCCGGGTCCGACAGAATCAGCCGTGAAAACCCGAAGTTGGCCATCACCCGCGCCACCGCCCCCAGGTTGTCCGGAGAGCGAGTTTGATGCAGGACAACCGTGAGATACTCCCCTGGACGCATGCCTCCGAGTTTAGCTGGTTGATCCGGGAGGAGATCGGTATATTCCCCGGGTCATGCGTCGCTGGCTCCCTGGGCTGCTCCTCTCTGTGTTGACGGTCCTCACCGCTTGCGGCGAGGCCGGCAAGCCCGTGCTCGCGACCATGAGCGCCCGTCAGGCCCTCACCAATCCGCCGGAGTTCCTGGAGTTCGAGCCCCCGGCGACGCGGCTGGAGCTGTACCGCGAGGTGGCGCGCCAGTCCGTGGTGGAGGCCGGCCAGGCCGCGCAGGCGCTGGTGCTGTTCCCCATCACCCGGCAGGGCGAGCTGCTGGCGGCGCCGGGCTTCGACGCGAAGATGGACCTCTTCCAGTCTCCGGACGCGGGCGGCGGCCTCCAGCTCGTGTTCGACGCGCGCTACGGCGAGCGCTGGCCGGAGGACCGCCGGGAGGGCCTGCAAGGGCTGTCCGAGCGCGAGGCGGCGGAGCTGGTGGCCCGCACGCTGCTGGCCCACTGGGGAATCCACCCGGAGGGCACGGTGCAGGTGGACCGGGCCTCGGGCGCGCCGTACGCGGTGGCCTACGTGGACGGAATCCTCCGCATCAATCCGGCTTTCCTGTACCTGGCGGCGGCCTACGGTCCCGCTTCCATGCCGGCCAGCCTCCAGTAGAGTCGCGCGCCTCTTCCGGAAGGCCCACCTTTCTCTCGCCACTCCCAGCGAGGGGGTGGGTCGCGAGGCGCTCGTGGATACCTCCGCACTTCACGCTCAGCTTTCCCTGACGCTCAAGCAGACGGACCTGCCGTCGCTCGGCCAGCACTATCGCGGCAAGGTCCGCGAGACGTACCGGCAGGGTGACAGGCTCATCCTGGTGACGACGGACCGGCTGTCCGCGTTCGACCACATCCTCACCACCATCCCCTTCAAGGGCGAGGTGCTCAACCGGCTGTCCGCCTTCTGGTTCGAGCGCACGAAGCACATCTGCCCCAACCACGTGCTGGACGTGCCGGACCCGAACGTCACCGTGGCCCGCGCCTGCCAGCCCTTCACCATCGAGGTGGTGGTCCGCGGCTACCTCACCGGCAGCCTGTGGCGCGACTACCAGAAGGGCGCGCACACGGCCTACGGCCTGCCCTTCCCGGAGGGAATGCGCAAGGACGCGGCCTTCCCCGAGCCCATCATCACCCCGTCCACCAAGGCCGAGTACGGGCAGCACGACGAGCCCATCTCCGAGAAGGAGCTCCTCGCGCGCGGGCTGGCCAGCGCGCGTGACTGGGCCCGCATCACCGAGGCCGCCAAGGGGCTCTTCCTGGAGGGCCAGAAGTGGGCGCGGACGCGCGGCCTCATCCTCGTGGACACCAAGTACGAGTTCGGAAAGGTGGGCGACACGCTCTACGTCATCGACGAGATGCACACCCCGGACTCCAGCCGCTACTGGGTGGCGGACGAGTACGAGGCCCGCTTCGCCAGGGGCGAGGACCAGCGCATGCTGGACAAGGAGAACATCCGCCAGTGGCTCATCCGCGAGCGGAACTTCTCCGGCCAGGGCACGCCGCCCGTCATCCCGGACAGCGTGCGCGAGGACCTGGCGACCAAGTACCTCGCCGCCTACGAGCGGATTACCGGCACGCCGCTGGCGCTGGTGCCGGGTGACGTGCACGCGCGCATCGAGCGCAACCTGCGTGAGAAGGGCTACCTGAAGTAGCCCTCTCCGGTGGAGACCGGGGCCATGGAGCCCCGGTCCGGAGCGTCTACTCGCTCCGGCCGAAGACGCGGCGGAACACGTCGTCCATGTGCCGCGTGTGGTAGCCCGGGGAGAAGCAGTCGGAAATCTCCTCGGGCGTCATCATCTTCAAGAGGTCCGCGTCGGCGAGCAGGGCCTTCTTGAAGTCCACGCCCTCCTCGTACAGCTTCATCGCGTTGCGCTGGACGATGACGTACGCGGCCTGCCGGTCCATGCCCTTGCGCGCCAGCTCCAGCAGGAGCCGCTGCGAGTTCACCACGCCGCCGAGCAGGTCCAGGTTCTTCTTCATCTGCTCCGGGTAGACGCGCAGGTCCTCCATCAGCCGAGCGAAGCGGATGAGCATGAAGTCCGCCAGGATGGTGGCGTCCGGGCCGATGACGCGCTCCACGGAGGAGTGGGAGATGTCCCGCTCGTGCCACAGCGCCACGTCCTCCATGGCGCTCACCGCGTAGCCGCGCAGCAGGCGCGCCAGGCCCGTGAGGTTCTCCGAGAGAATCGGGTTGCGCTTGTGCGGCATCGCGCTGGAGCCCTTCTGCCCCGCGGTGAAGGGCTCCTCCGCCTCGCGCACCTCCGTGCGCTGCAGGTGGCGAATCTCCACCGCGAACTTCTCGATGCTCGAGCCCAGCAGCGCCAGCGCGGTGAAGAACTCCGCGTGCCTGTCACGCTGCACCACCTGGCTGGAGGCCGGCGCGGGCTTCAGCCCCAGCTTGCGGCAGACGTGCTCCTCCACCGCCGGAGGCAGGTGCGCGAAGGTGCCCACCGCGCCGGAAATCTTGCCCACGGCGATGGTGTCCCGCGCGGCCAGAAGGCGCGTGCGGCCGCGGCGCAGCTCGTCGTACCAGATGGCCAGCTTGTGACCGAAGGTGATGGGCTCGGCGTGGATGCCGTGGCTGCGGCCCATCTGGAGCGTGTGCTTGTGCTCGAAGGCGCGCTTCTCCACCGCCGCCATGACGCGGTCCAGGTCCTTCAGGATGAGGTCGAGCGCGTCGCGGAGCGTGAGGCCCAGGGACGTGTCGAGCACGTCCGAGGACGTCATGCCCAGGTGCAGCCAGCGCGCGCTGGGCCCCACCCGCTGCTCCATGAAGGTGAGGAAGGCGATGACGTCGTGCTTGGTGGTCCGCTCGATTTCTTCAATCTTCGCGGAGTCCTCGGGCGTGAAGTCCCCGGCGCGCTGACGGCAATCCTCCAGCGCCTCGCGAGGGGCGAGCCCCGCCTCCACCATGCCCTCCAGCGCGGCCAGCTCCACGTCGCGCCAGCGGCGGTAGCGGGCCTCGTCGGACCAGAGGGACGACATCTCCTGTCGGCTGTATCGCGGAATCACTTGTAGACCCTTTCGAACTTCTGGTTCATGGCCGCACGCCCGCGCAGCAGCGGAAGCCCACCGAGTCCGAGTGGTCCGTGGGTGCCGCGTTCTTCCGGGCCGAGCAGCGCGACGTGTAGTCCTGCCGGTCGAACGCGCCGCCCTTGTGCGTGAAGTCCGCCGCGTCGAAGCGCGTGGACGTCCACTCCGCCACGTTGCCGGACATGTCCACCACGCCATAAGCGGAGCGGCAGCGTGCGAAGCTCCCGGACGCCGCCAGCGTCCGGTCCATGCCCTGGGACGTCTCGGTGTTGCAGGCGTCGGCGTCGTACGTGTTGCCGTACGGGAACCGCGCGTTGCCCGGACCCTTGCATGCCTTCTCCCACTCCTCCTCGGTGCAGAGCCGCTTCCCGGCCTGCTCGCACAGCGATTGGGCCTCCTCCCACGTCACGCCCACCTTCGGCCGGGCCCCGGCCTGGTTGGGGTACTCGTACTCATCCACGCAGAAGGAGGGGACCTGGACGCTCGTGAGCGGACGCTCGTCCAGGAAGCTCATGGAGTCGTCCGGTGCCGTCCCCATCTTGAACGCACCACCGCTCACCAGCCGCATGCCCGCGGGGCAGCCTCCCACGGGCGCGGCCACCGCGGATGCCCCCCCTGCCGGTGCGGAGGTGGTCCCCTCGACGCCGCCCTGCCCGGCCGGCGCCTGCGGCACCGTGACTGGCGCTCCAGGGGGCACCGGTGCCGGCTTCAACATCGGGACCACGAACCGCAGCACCAGGTAGCCACCTCCCCCCCCCAGAATCAGGCCGCCCACGGTGAGGAGCACCAGGCCCAGCACGGAGCGGGTCTTCGACTTCGAGGCCCGCATCACCGGTTGGGTGGGCAGCGCCGCCCGGACGCCCGAGCGCGCACCGGACATCGTGGGGGAATCCAGGCCGCGGACGCCCGAGCGCGCACCGGACATCGTGGGCGAGTCCAGCCTGCGAGCCCCCGAGCGCGCCCCCGACATGGTGGGCGACGCGTCCAGCGAGCGGGGGCCTGTACGCGCACCGGAGACGGCGGGCGCGGACTCCAGGGTGCGAGGGCCGGAGCGGGCACCGGAGACGGCGGGCGAAGACTCCAGGGTGCGAGGGCCGGAGCGGGCACCGGAGACGGCGGGCGAAGACTCCAACGTGGGCGCGGCGGAGCGGGCACCGGAGACCGCTGGTGCCGAGTCCAGCGTCGGCGCGGCGTGACGGTCTCGCGAAGCGGCCGGTGAGGGCTCCAGCGCCGGTGCGCCGTTCCGGTCTCGCGAAGCGGCCGGTGAGGGCTCCAGCGCCGGTGCGCCGTTCCGGTCTCGAGAGACAGCCGGGGACGCGTCCCCCGTGGGCGCGCCGTTCCGGTCCTCTCCACGCGGGGCGGCGCGGACATGCGCGGGCACCGCACCCGAGGGCCGGGGCGCGGGCCCGGAGGCACGAGGCGCGGGAGGCGGCTCCGGCGCGGCGGGAGGCGCCTTGGGCGGAGGCGGTGCGATGAACGGCAGGGCCTGCTCCGTCAGCCGCTGCGAGGCGTTTCCGCTGCTGGCCGGCGGTGGAGGAAGCTTGCTCCCCATGATGGCGGCCAGCGTCGCCGCGTCGAGCGGCTGCGTGGCGTCGGGCGGGGGCGGTTCCTCCTCCTCCACGGGCACGGGCACCCTCGGTGCGGCCACTCCCGGCGAGGCGACACCGGGCGAGGCGACTCCAGGCGACGCCAGCCCCTCGGGAATCGGGAGCATGCCGGTGGGCACGGGCGGAGGCGGGGGCGGCCTGGGAGGTGCCTTCGCGCCACCGGCCTGCGGCGAGCCCGGCGCGGGCAACGGCGCGCGCTGGCGCGTCACGACGGCGGCCGGCTGGCGCGAGAGGATGTTGGCGAACTCCGCGTGCAGCTCCCCCGCCGTCTTCGGCCGTGCCAGCGGGTTGGGGTTGAGCGCGCGCCGGTAGAGCGCCTCGAAGGACATCGGCAGGTCCGGGTGGTGCATCGTCAACCCGGGAATGACGCCCTCCTCCGGCAGGAGTCCGGTGACCAGCTCGCCCATGATGACGCCGAGCGAGTACACGTCCATGCGCGTGTCCAGCTCGCCACCGCTCACGTACTCCGGCGCGATGTAGACGTCCGCGCGGTGGCCCTTCTGGGCCTGGGCGAAGGGCAGGTGCGGCACGGCCAGCCCCAGCCCGTAGTCCGTCACCTTCAGCAGGTCCGGCAGGACGATGACGTTCTCCGGCTTCAGGTCCGAGTGCGGACCGAAGCGGTGCGCGGCGTCCAGCGCGGCGGCCATCTGCGCGAGCAGCGGCTCCACGTCCTTCAGCGAGAAGAGCTGCCCACGAGCGACGCGCTGCTCCAGCATCCGCCGCAGCGTCATCCCCTCCAGGAGCTGCATGGTGAAGAAGGGCCGGTCCCCGTCCAGGCCCTCCTCGTACACGCGCAGCAGGTTGGGGTGGTTGAGCTTCTTCCCCACCCGGAGGGACAGCGAGAACTGGGTGCGCTCCTCGGGCTGCTGCACGAGGCGCGGGTGCACGACCTTGAGGGCCAGCTCGACGTCAATCTCCTGGTCCTGGGCCCGGAAGACGAAGCCCATGGGCCCGGCGCCCACCACCTCCTGGATGGCGTAGCGGCCAGCGACGACGTCCCCCGGCTTGAAGGGGGCGCCCTCCAGTCCCCTTCTGCGGGCGGCGCCGGCCGCCTGGCGCGACGCCGCGTCGAACTTCAGCCCGCAGGTGGGACAGGTGTCGGTCGTGGTTGGGACGTGGCTGCCGCAGCGGTAGCAGAGCAAAGCAGTCGGACTCCAGGGGCCAGTCGGGGGTGGCCACCACGGGGGGCGGCCCGACCTCATATTCTGACCGCTCCCCTGACAGCAAGGAACGACGAGCGACGTCTCCCCTACCGGCCGGTGGAACCGAAGCCGTTCGCGCCCCGCGCCGTCTCGTCCAGCACCTCCACCTCGCGCAGCTCCACGGAGGTGACGGGGGCCACGACCAACTGCGCCACGCGGTCCCCACGACGCAGGGTAAAGGGCTCGCCGGAGAGATTCACCAGGATGACCTGCACCTCCCCCCGGTAGTCCGCGTCCACCGTCCCCGGTGCGTTGAGCAGGGTGACGCCATGCCGGAGCGCGAGCCCCGAGCGGGGCCGGACCTGCCCCTCGTAGCCCGGCGGCAGGGTGAGCGCGAGGCCCGTGGGCACCGCCATCCGCTCCATCGGCCGGAGCACGCGCTCCCCGTCGATGTCCGCGCGCAGGTCCAGCCCGGCGGCGAGCTCCGTCTCGTACCGGGGCAGGGGCAGCGGGTCCGGGTGCGCGCGCACGCGACGCACCTTCACAATCAGCGGAGAGGCCATGTGGACCTTCATGCCACACCGCCCCACTGAAGCCAGTTTCCAGCCGGGACGCGGCCCACTCAGTGCGTCGCGTCCCTCGCCGCGGTCCGGATGGCGGTGCGGAACTTCAGCGGGTCCATGGGCCGCGCGGCCAGCTCGAGCTGGTAGTGCAGGTGGGGCCCGGTGGAGCGGCCCGTGTTGCCCGAGCGCGCGACGAGCTGTCCACGCTCCACGCGCTGCCCCACCGCCACCACCAGCTCCGAGTTGTGGCAGTACGCCGTCGTCACGCCCCGGCCATGGTCCAGCACCAGGACGCGGCCATTCACGGCGTCCTCGCTCGCGCGCCGCACCACGCCCTCCGCCACCGCCACCACCTCCGTGCCGATGGGTACGCCCAGGTCCACGCCCGTGTGCAGCTTCCGGGTGCCCAGCACCGGGTGGATGCGCTCACCGAAGGGGCTCGTCACCCGTGCGGCCTCGTGGACGGGCCACGCCAGACCGAACGCCGTGGCCAGTGCCAGCGCCTGCGCCGCGCCCACGGACGCACCCTCGAACCCCGGGGGGAGCTGCCGCGCCAGCCGTTCCAGCGTGGGCGCCTCCCCTTCCGCCCGTACCCGCTCCAGCGCGTAGCGCGCGGGCACCCGCCCGGCGAACAGCGCCGCCAGCCGCGCCTCCTCCCCGGGGAAGTCCGTCACCAGCGCCTCGTGCAGCTTCCTCGCCGCGGCGGGCCCCGCCTCCACGTCCAGCAGCGCCGTCGAGGACACGCCCAGCTCCGTGGCCAGCGCCAGCGCCGGCTGCCGGGCGCGGGGCTCCAGCCCCTTGAGCGCCAGGTGCGTGCCCCAGGCCAAGGCCTCCGCGTCCGTGAGCGGGCGGGCCAGCGGCAGCAGGGGCGCGACGAGGGGCTCGGACACGGACGTGCCGCTCACCCCGTCGTAGTACGCCAGCAGCGGGCGCGCGGTGCTCCGCGTCCCCGAGGCCCACGCCACGCCTTTGCGCACCAGCGCGCCCGCGGGCGTGTGGTGGTACGCCGCCCACAGGCACAGGGCGGCCATGCAGAAGTCCAGCAACCCCTTCGCGCGGCTCGGGAACATGGCGGCGGGCCCTCTTCAGCGCAGGAAGGACAGCACCGGAGACGCATCCACCACGGCGGCCACCGCCAGCGGCACCACCACCGCGCACCCCAGCAGCCCGCGCCGGAAGGCCCCCTTCCCTCCCTCCACCTCGCAGGCCGCGTCCGCGTGCTGGAGGTTGCGCAGCACCACGCGCCAGCCCAGCGTCACCAGCACGCCCACCAGCGCGCCCACCGCCAGTCCCCGCGCCAGCACGTCCGCCGCGCCGTCCCCCATCAGCTCGCGCCAGGACAGGTACACCGTGCCCTGGATGAGCCGCGCCACCGCGCACGCGCCGGCCAGCGCGACCGCCGCCGTGGCCAGCGGCCGCAGCCACCGCATGGGCGTGGGCCGCCGCACGCACCGCGCCCACAGCGCCCGCCACGAAGGCCGCGCCGGCGCGTTGCCCATCGCCATGCGCCACGCCTCCGCCGGCGCGGGCGCCCGCGTCTCCCGGTAGCCCAGCGCGGGCAGCGCCAGCACCAGGTCCGCCGCCAGCTCCCATGCCAGCGCCAGCCCGCGGGCAATCCGGGTGCGCAGCTCCAGCGATACCCATTCCACCATGGGCGCGGTGACGTCGTAGCGCCCCACCAGCCCATCGAAGGACGCGTCCACGCGGTCCACCAGCGCCACCAGCCGGTCATCCAGCGTGTCCGCCGCCGAGTGCACCCCCACCGCCACCAGCGCCAACAGCCCCAGCGGCATGAAGGCCCACCGGAAGCCGCCGAGGAAGCGGGACACGTCGGCGACGAAGCTCGAGGACGGTGGCGAGGTGACAGGCGGCGGTCGGGGCGGCACGGAGCCTCCGGGACGGGGCTCCCCTGCAACGCACGGCCCCCACCTCCCGGTCTAAGTCATCCGCGCCGGAAATGAAAACACCCCCTCCCGCTCGGTGGCGGAAGGGGGCGTTCGTGACTCAGCCGTCAGAGGCTCAGGCCTTGGCGTCCGGCTGCGAGGCCGCCGGGGTGGCCTGCGCCGCGGGCAGGCCGTCGCCGCCGGCCGCGCCCTGCTGCGCCGCCGCGCGCTCCGCCATCGCCTCCTTGCGGGAGAGGCGGATCTTGCCCGTCTTGTCGATGCTGACCACCTTCACCAGCACCTCGTCGCCCTCGTTCAGGACGTCGGACACGCTCTTGACGCGCTTGTCGGACAGCTCGGAGATGTGGATGAGGCCGTCGGTGCCCGGGAACAGCTCCACGAAGGCGCCGAACTCGGCGATCTTCCGCACCGTGCCCGTGTAGATCTTCCCGATTTCCGCCTCGCGCGTGAGCGCCTGAATCATCGCGATGGCGGCCTTCACCGCGTCCGCGTTGGCGCTGGCGATGTCCACGCGGCCGGAGTCCTCGATGTTAATCGCGGCGCCGGTGCGGGCGATGATGTCCTTGATGACCTTGCCGCCCGGCCCGATGACGTTCTTGATGAACTCGGGACGAATCTGGATGGTGGTGATGCGCGGCGCGTACTGGCTGATCTCCTTGCGGGGAGCGGCCAGCGTCTTGAGCATCTCGCCCAGGATGTGGATGCGGCCCTGACGCGCCTGCTCCAGCGCGCGGCTCATGATCTCCGTGGTGAGGCCGGTGATCTTGATGTCCATCTGGATGGAGGTGATGCCCTTCGAGGTGCCGCACACCTTGAAGTCCATGTCGCCCAGGTGGTCCTCGTCACCGAGGATGTCCGAGAGGATGGCGACCTTGTCGCCCTCCTTCACCAGGCCCATGGCGATGCCGGCCACCGGGTCCTTGATGGGCACGCCCGCGTCCATCAGCGCCAGGGTGCCGCCGCAGACGGAGGCCATGGACGAGGAGCCGTTGGACTCCAGGATGTCCGAGACCACGCGCACCGTGTACGGGAAGGACTCGCTCTTGGGCACCATGTTGCGCAGCGCCCGCTCCGCCAGCGCGCCGTGGCCGATTTCACGCCGGCCCGGGCCGCGCAGCGGCTTCGTCTCATTCACGCTGAAGGGCGGGAAGTTGTAGTGCAGCATGAAGCGCTTGAAGGCCATGCCGCTCAGCATCTCCAGCCGCTGCTCGTCCTCGCTGGTGCCCAGCGTGGCCACGACCAGCGCCTGCGTCTCGCCGCGGGTGAAGACCGCGCTTCCGTGCGTGCGCGGCAGGACGCCGACCTCGCACGTAATCGGGCGCACCACGTCGTGGGGCCGCCCGCCGATGCGGCCGCCGTTGACCGTCATCTCGCGCATGTGCTCGTACTTCAAGTCCTCCACCACCGACTTGGCGTGCTTCTCCACCAGCGGCGTGTAGCCCTCGCCGAGCTGCTCCTTGAGCTTCGCGAGCGCGTCCTTCTTCGCCTTGGAGAGCGCCTCGTAGCGGGCACCCTTCTCCTTGATGCCGTAGCCCGCCTTGATGGCGTCCATGGCCAGCTCGCGCACCTTGGCGCGCAGGCCCTCGTCCACCGACGGTGCCTTGTCGTAGGCGCGCACCTGCTTGTTCAGCTCGCGCCGCAGCTCGTCCTGGATGTCCAGCGCGGGCTGGGCCGACTTGCGGCCGAACTCGAGCGCGGCCACCATGTCCACCTCGGAGACCTCCTCCGCGCCGCCTTCGACCATGACGATGGCGTCACGGCTGACCGCCATCACCAGGTCCAGGTCGCTCTGCTCACGCTGCTTCGCGGTGGGGTTGGCCACCAGCTCGCCGTTGACGCGGCCCACGCGGATGCCGGCGATGGGGCCGTTGAACGGGATGTCCGACACCCACAGCGCCGCGGAGGCGCCGGTGATGCCGTGGATGTCACCCTCGTTCTCCGGGTCCGCGGAGATGACGCTGGAGATGACCTGCGTCTCGTACGCGTAGCCGTCCGGGAACAGGGGGCGGCAGGAGCGGTCCACCAGGCGGCTGGCGAGCGTCTCCTTCTCCGTCAGCCGGCCCTCGCGCTTGAAGTAGCTGCCGGGGATGCGGCCCGCCGAGTACAGCTTCTCCTGGTACTCCACCGTGAGCGGGAGGAAGTCCACGTCCTTCTTCTCACGCGCGCTCACCGCGGTGACGAGCAGCATGGTGTCGCCGTAGCGCACCACCACGGCGCCGTCGGCCTGCTTGGCCAGACGGCCCACCTCGATGCTCAGCTCGCTCCCACCAATCTTGACGCTCTTCTTCAGCATGTCCTTGCCTCTGTGTCCTGCTGGGCGAGGACCCCACCGCGCGCACCCGGCCCGCAAAAGGACCCGGCACCCCGGGAGGGCCCTCGGGGTGTGTTGAGCGGTCGCCAGGGCCTTGGACAGGCTCAGGTCAGGCAACCGCCGGCCTGTACTGCGGAGGGCGCTTGCGGAGCGCCGGAGGGATGTCTCGGAACTTTTGATCCCTGATCGCACCGGCTGACTTCGACTCCGAGGTCAGCCGGTCCGAACGGAAACCAAAACCTCCGACGGCACCACTCCCTTGCCCGCCTCCACCCACCGCGCTTCTGCTGCTTCACTACCAACAACGTGCTGCCTACCGCATACGTCGTAAACGCGCGGGGCGCTGGTTGCCACCAGCGCCCCGGGTGCTGCTCAGCTGACTACTTGCGGATGCCGAGACCCTCGATGAGCTTCTTGTACCGGGTCACGTCCTTGGACTTGAGGTAGTCCAGCAGGCGGCGACGCTGACCGACCAGCTTCAGCAGACCGCGCCGGGAGTGGTGGTCCTTCTTGTGGGTCTTGAAGTGCTCGGTGAGCATGTTGATGCGCTCGGACAGCAGCGCCACCTGCACCTCGGGAGAACCCGTGTCCGTCTCGTGCGTGCGGAACTTGCTGACCAGCTCCGACTTGCGCTCCTGATGCAATGCCGACATGTGCCTCTTCCTTCGCCCACTCCGGTGGAGGACTGCTTCGAGCCGCGGTCCGCGGAGGGGTACAGACCGGGTCTCGTCCTTCTAACGAGCGGGGCGCTTATAAGCTTCGCCCCCCGCAGGGTCAACCTTCGACGCCTGCCTGCCAGGCGCCCGCGGCGCGAGACAGTGCGAAGACTTACAACCCGGGAGGGGTGAATAGTCCCGCTAGACGAGCACCCGGAGGTAGCGGAGCCGGCCGCCGACCACCTCGGCCACCGCCAGCAGTGCTCCGTCGGGGCCCATCACCCGCACCCGGCCGGGCCGCCCGGCGGGCACCTCCACCGGCACGCCGTGCGAGACACGCTGCGCCTCCGCCGCGCCCACCCGCACCGCGGGCAGTTCCGCCAGCGCGTCGGTCATGGACACCAGCCGGGACGCCAGCACGCCCTCCTTCACCAGGGCCGGCACGTCCGCCAGCGGCAGCGCCTGGGCCAGCGAGAAGGGGCCGCTCTGCGTCCGGCGCAGCGCCTCCAGGTGCGCGCCGCAGCCCAGCGCCCGGCCGAGCTCATGGGCGAGCGTCCGGACGAAGAAACCCTTGGAGCAGCGCACGGAGAGCTGCAGCCGCTCCGCGGAGTAGTCGCGCAGCACCAGCTCGTAGACGGTGACCTGGCGGGCGGCCCGCTCCACCTCCTCGCCGGCGCGGGCCAGCTCGTAAAGCCGCTTCCCCGCCACCTTCACCGCCGAGTACATGGGCGGCACCTGCTCGTACGTGCCCCGGAAGCGCGCCAGCGCGGACTCCAGCAGGGCCGGCGTCAGCGGCGGCACCGGCGCGCTCGCCGTCACCTGCCCCTGCGCGTCCTGGGTGTCCGTCTCCGAGCCCAGCCGCACCGTGGCGTCGTAGGCCTTGTCGCCCTCGGTGATGAAGCCCGCCACCTTGGTGGCCTCACCCAGGCAGAGCGGCAGCACACCGGTGGCCATCGGGTCCAGCGTCCCCGTGTGGCCCACCTTCTTCAGCTTCAGCAGCGAACGCACCTGTCGCACCACGTCAAAAGACGTGGGGCCGCCAGGCTTGTCGATGACCAGGACGCCGTCCATGTCACGCCAATATTGTGGGCCCGGGGAAGGAACTACCAGCCTTCCTTGCTCCGGACCTCGCGCAGCAGACGGTCAATCTTGTCGCCCTCACCCACGGACTCGTCGAAGGTGAAGAAGATCTCCGGCGACACGCGCAGGTTGACGGCGGACGTCACCTCGCGGCGCACGAAGCCCTTGGCGGCGTCCAGCCCCTTCTGCGTCTCCGCGCGCTCCTGCTCGCCGCCAATCATCGAGTAGAAGACACGCGCCACGCGCAGGTCGGGGGAGACCTTCACGCCGGTGATGGTGATGTAGCCGATGCGCGGGTCCCTCAGCATGCCCCGGGCGAGCAGGTCGCCAATGGCCGCCTGGATTTCCTGCCCCACACGCTCCGGTCGGGAATGCGTCGTCATTTCTTCTCCCAGTCTCGCGGGTTGCGCAGGGAGCGGGCCCGGGCCCGCGCCTCGTCCAGCGTCATCCGTCCACCGCCCGACGGAGACGGGCGGCCCATACCGGGGCCACCGTCGTTGTCACCCTCGTGCCGGCGCTCCCAGTCGCCCAGCCCCTCCGCCTCCGCCAGCGAGGCGCGCTCGCCACGCAGGAAGCGGGCAATGGCGGCCTCGGACTGCGCCGCGGCGTCCTCGGGGGATACCTCCTCCGAGTCCTCGCCGCCGGCCTCGTCCTCCACCGGAGGCCGGGCCTGGCCGGGCGAGCGCGTCGTCCCGCCGCTCGCGAAGAGCTGGTCGCCGAAGCCGAAAATCTCCGTCTCCCTCGCCATCAGCGGGGCGACGTACATCTCCTCCACGTAGTGGATGATCTTCTCCAATTGCTCGTCCACATGGCGGCGGTCATTCCCCACCACGGCCAGGGCGAGCGCGGCCTTCTGCCAGAGATCCTGGTCATCGACCTCGGCCACGGCCACGTTGAACCGTGCCTTTACCCGGTCCGTCACCCGGCGGAGCACCTGTCGCTTGGACTTGAGCGAGCCGCTGTCCGGAATCTGGAGGGTCAGGCGTGCGACACCAACAAACATAGAAGTCCCCCGGCCACCGGCGGCCGCGCATGACGAAGCGGCCACCGGGGCATCAGCACCCTGGGAAGATGGGGTCTTCCCAGGGGGTCAGGGAGGGCACGGACTGTCGACTACGTGAGGCTCTGACGAGTCTCTTCGATCTCGTACGCCTCGATGATGTCACCGGGCTTGAGGTCGTTGAAGTTCTCGATGCCGATACCGCACTCGAAGCCCTGCGCGACCTCCTTGACGTCGTCCTTGAAGCGCCGCAGCGACGCCATCTTCCCGGAGAACAGCTGCTTGTTCTCGCGCATGAGCCGCACGAACGAGCCGCGCTTGATGACGCCGTCCAGCACCGCCGCGCCGGCGATGGTGCCCAGGCGGGGCACGTTGAAGGTGTTGCGCACCTCCGCGCGACCCAGCTTCCGCTCGGTGCGGATGGGCTCCAGCAGCTCCTCCATCGCCGAGCGGACACCGTCGATGAGCTCGTAGATGATGGAGTAGCTCTGCAGCGTCACGCCCTGCGCCTTGGCCGCGGCCTCGGAGCCGGACTCGGGGTTGACGTTGAAGCCGACGACGAGGCCCTTGGAGGCCGCCGCCCGCATCACGTCGCCCTCGGTGATGGCGCCCACGCCGGAGTGGACGATCTCCACCTTGACCTTGTGCGTGGAGAGCTTCTGCACGGCCTGCTTGACGGCCTCGGTCGAGCCCTGCACGTCCGCCTTGATGACGACGCGCAGCTCCTTGGGGCCGCCGCCCGCCTTCGTCTTGGCGAAGAGCTGCTCCAGCGACTCGCGGCTGACCTTGCCGAGCTCGGTCTGCCGCTCCTTCATGTTGCGGTGCTCGGCGATCTGCTTGGCCGCCTTCTCGTCCGCCACCACGTTGATGGTGTCGCCCGCGCTGGGCACGCCGGACAGGCCGATGACCTCGGCGCAGTAGCCCGGCTTCACTTCCTTCACCTGCTCGCCGCGGCTGTTCGTCATGGCGCGGACCCGGCCGTAGTGCGTGCCGGTGACGATGGCGTCGCCCAGCTTCAGCGTGCCTTCCTGCACCAGCACCGTGGCCACCGGGCCGCGGCCGCGGTCCAGCTTCGCCTCGATGATGGCGCCCACGGACGGACGGGCCGGGTTGGCCGTCAGCTCGAGCACCTCGGCCTGGAGGGCCAGGTTCTCCAGCAGCAGGTCCAGGTTCTCCTTCGTCTTCGCGGAGACCGGCACCATGATGGTGTCGCCGCCCCACTCCTCGGGGACGAGCTCGTGGTTGGCCAGGTCCTTCTTCACGCGGTCCGGGTTGGCGCCCGGCACGTCCATCTTGTTGATGGCGACGACGATGGGCACCTCGGCCGCCTTGGCGTGCTTGATGGCCTCAATCGTCTGGGGCATCACGCCGTCGTCCGCGGCGACCACCAGCACCACGATGTCCGTCACGTCGGCGCCACGGGCGCGCATGGACGTGAAGGCCTCGTGGCCCGGGGTGTCGAGGAAGGTGACGTCACCGCGCGACGTGGAGATGCTGTACGCGCCGATGTGCTGGGTGATGCCGCCCGCCTCGCCCGCCGCCACGTTGGCCTTGCGGATGGCGTCCAGGAGGCTCGTCTTGCCGTGGTCGACGTGGCCCATGATGGTGACCACCGGCGGGCGCGGACGCTCGTCCTCGGGACGGGCCTCCACCTCGGGCAGGTAGTCCTCCACCTCGAAGCCCACACGGTCGATCTTCCAGCCGTAGTCGCCGGCAATCATCTCCGCGGTGTCCGCGTCGACGAGCTGGTTGGCCGTGGCCATCTTCCCCAGGCCCATCAGCTTCTTGATGATGTCCGCGGTGCGCACACCCATGCGCTGGCCCAGGTCGGACACGCTGATGCCCTCCTGGAGCTTGATGACCTTCTTCTCCTCGGCCATCTGGGTGATCTGCGTCTTGGCGCCCTTCTTCGTGGGCTTCTTCTTCTTGCCACGCACCGGGATGGTGACGCGGCCCCAGACCATGTCCGTCAGTTCCTGCTTGGACACGCTCTGCGTATCGCCGCTGGTGCGCTTGCGCTGGCCACGCTCCTTGTTCTTGGAGACGTCCACCAGCTCGCGGCCACGGCCCAGGTGGTCCGGGACGACCTTGTACTCACGCCGCTCGGGGATGCCGGCGCGGCCCGGGGCCATGGGGTACTGCTTGGCCTGGCCCGTGGTGGGCGTCACCCGGCGCACCTGGATGAGCGGGCGCGAGATGACGACGGCCTGCGTGGCCGTGGGACGCGCCTGGCCGGCGGAGGGCGCCACCTGGGCGTGCGGCACGCCGCCCACCATGATGGTGGGCCCCTGCGGAGCGGCCGCGCCGCCGGCGGAAGCCTGCGCACCGGCGCCCGGAGCCGCGGTGGGACGCACGGGCGGCTGGCCCGGACGAGCACCCTGCCCCTGATAGGACGGCTGCCCCTGATAGCTGGGACGACCGCCGGGACCACCCGGACGGCCACCGGGGCCACCCGGCCCACCCGGACGCCCACCCGGGCCGCCCGGGCCACCCGGACGTCCGCCAGGGCCGCCCGGCCCACCCGGACGTCCACCAGGGCCGCCCGGGCCTCCGGGACGACCACCGCCGGGCCCACCGCGCTGGACGTAACCCGGGCCTCGGGACACGACGGTCGCGGACGTGGAAGTGCTCGAAGGCGTCCGGACAGTCGGCGGGACCGGTGAGCGGGGGGGAGGTTGGGGCAAGGTGGTGCGCTCCTGAGCTGGGGAAGGTGGCTGCGCGGCGACGGGCGGCTGCACGGCGGCGCGGGGCGCCTCCACCGGGGCCCTGGGGGCCTCGGCGGGGGGCGTGGGCTGGCTCACGGCGGCGGCGGGAGCCTGGGGGGCCTCCGCTACCGGCGCGGGCTGCTGCGGGGTGGCGGCGACGGCGGCGGGAGCCTCCGGAGCCTGGGGAACGGCCTCCACCGGCCGGGACGGCTCGGCGGCACGCGGTGCTTCGGCGGGAGCCTGCGGCACCTGGACGGCCGGCGGGGCCTCGACGGAGGGAGCCCTCGACGGCTCCTCGGCCGGCGCGGCCGTGATGGCCGGAGCCTCGGGCGCCTCGTAGGCGGACTGCGGAGCCTCGGCCTGCTGGCCCTCGGCTCCCCCTTCGGCGGACGCACCACCGGCGGGCGCGCCCACCTTGCGGCGGACGACGAATCCCTTCGCCGTCACGGGCGGCGCGGCCTGCTTCGGCTTGCGCTTGTCCAGGATCTTCTGGACGGCTGCGGTCGCCTGGTCGTCATCGAGCGAAGACGAGTGGCTCTTGACGTCGTACCCGAGCGCAGCGAGCTCGTTTACGACCTCCTTGTTGTCGAGCTCAATTCCGTGGCCCTTGAGCTCCTTGGCGATTTCATGGACGCGCTTCTTCGACATATTGCCCTTGTTGGCCTTCTGCTCCGCCGGCTTCCGGGGCGCAGCACCCTAGTCCAAACCCGAAAATGTGTGCGAGTGGTCCTTAACACCCACTCCCCCCCCACACCCCTTAGCTCCCCGTCCCCGGCTTCCAAGCCTGCCCGAGCTGCGACGGGTCAACCTGCCCCGCCTTGCCGCGAAAGGCCCTGCCAAACGCCTTCCGCTTCAGCGCCGCCGTCAGACAACCGGCACCGCACAGGTAGGCGCCCCGTCCAGGCAGCCGCCGTGCCCTGTCCACTTCCACAGCGCCCCCAGGCCCTACCACGAACCGGGTGAGCTCCGCCTGCGGTCGCCGTGACCCGCATCCGACGCACGTCCGGACCGGACCTGACTCCGCGCTCTGCTCTCCCGGCACCGAACGGCCGGTCGGGCGCCCCACGTCCCCTCCCTTCCCTAGCTTACGGCGACTTGGTGGCTTCCGCGCCACCCTCCGAGGTCGCCGCCATGACGCCACGCTCGGCGTTCAGCTCCGCGCGCAGCTTCGCCTCCTCCACGAGGTAGTTCTCCGCCGCGCTCTTCAGCTGGCGGGCCTTCTTGATGCCCACACCCGGCACGTCGCCCAGCTTCGCCAGGTCCTTCTCGTTGGCGATGTCCTCCACCGTTTTGTAACCGGCGAGGATGAGCTGCTCGATGGTCTTCTCACCGACGCCACGCACGCGGGCCATGCGCTCGGGCTGGCTGAGCTCGTCCGGATGGCGACGGGCCTCCGCCAACCGGGCCTGCTCCCTTTCATAATCCATGCGGGACAGCTCCGCCTGGTCCTCCACCATCCGCTTTCGCGCGGCCTCCTGCATGGTGGGGATGCGGGCGGGGTCGAGGCCCGGCAGCTGCGCCAGCACCTCCGGGTTCGCCTCGGCCACGTCGCGGGCCTGGCGGAAGCCGTGGGCGTAGAGCGTCTCCACCAGCATCTCGTTGATGCCCGGCAGCGAGCCCAGCGAGCGGTTGGCGAACTCACGCAGCTCGCGCACCCGGCTCTCGCTGTTGATGTCCAGCTTCCAGCCGGTGAGCTGGGCCGCCAGGCGCACGTTCTGCCCGCGCCGGCCGATGGCGAGGCTGAGCTGGTCGTCCGGGACGATGAGCTCCATGGCGTGGTTGGCCTCGTCGATGATGACGCGGCTGACCTCCGCGGGCGCCAGCGCCGAGCACACGAAGCGGGCCGGGTCCTCGTCGTAGGGGACGATGTCGATCTTCTCGCCGCGCAGCTCCTGCACCACCGCCTGCACGCGGCTGCCCTTCATGCCCACGCACGCGCCCACCGGGTCCACGTCCGAGTCACGGCTGGACACGGCAATCTTGGCGCGGCCACCCGGCTCGCGCGCCGCCGCCTCGATGACGACGATGCCCTCGGCGATTTCGGGCACCTCCATCTCGAACAGCTTGGTGAGCAGGTTGACGGACGCCCGGCTGAGCACAATCTGCGGGCCCTTGGACTCGCGCAGCACGTCCAGCACGTAGGCCTGGACGCGGTCGCCCGGGCGGTACGTCTCGCGCGGCACCTGCTCGCGCACCGGCAGCACGGCCTCGGCGCGGCCCAGGTCCACGATGATGTTGCCGCGCTCGAACCGGCGGGCGATGCCGGTGACGATTTCGTTCTTGCGGTCCTTGTACTCGTTGAAGACGTTCTCCCGCTCCGCGTCGCGCGTGCGCTGCAGGATGACCTGCTTGGCCGTCTGCGCGGCGATGCGGCCGAAGCCGCGGCGGAAGGTCTTCAGGCGGAGGATGTCACCGTACTGGTCGTCCTGCGCCTTGGCCTCGGCGGCGTCCTCGTCGCGGTAGAAGATCTGGAAGACGAGCTCGTCCCCGGACTCCACCTCCATGCCCTTCTTGTGGGCCTCGGCGATGGTGATCTGATTCACCGCCTGCACCGGGTCGGTGATTTCATCCACCACGGTGATGGCCTGGAACAGCTCCACCACGCCCTTCTCGGGGTCGTACTTGGCCTCGAGGTTGCGGTCCTGGCCAAAGTGCTTCTTGGCCGCGGTCTTCATCGCGTCCTCGAGGGTGGCAATCAGCACAGCCCGGTCGATGCCCTTGTCCTTGGCGACCTGGTCGAGGACGAGGTTGAGGTTGACGCTCGGGTTGGCTTGCTGCGTGGCCATGGTCTTCTCCTAAAAGGGTCCACGGGCGTCCCCGCTCGGAGGGGCACCCTGTATGTCGACGTCTAGAACTCGAACTCCAGGTTCGCCTTGGCGATGTCCTTGAAGAGGATGTGGAAGGTTCCGGCGCCCTCCACATCCACCGAGATGCCGTCGCCTGACACCTCGGCCAGCGTGCCGGTGAAGTTCTTGCGCGGGGGGTCTCCCAGCGGCCCGAAGGTCTTCACCTTCACCTTCTGTCCCTTCACCCGGTCGAAGTGCGCCGGCTTCTTGAGCGGCCGGTTCACCCCGGGGCTGGAGACCTCCAGGTTGTACTCGTGGGGGATGAAATCCTCCACGTCGAGCGCCGGGTCCACGGCGCGCGACACCTGGGTGCACTCGTCCAGCCCGACCCGTCCGCCCGGCTTGTCGATGAACAGCCGGAGGACCCAGCCCTCGCGCTCCCGGACGAACTCCAGGTCCACGAGCTCCAGGCCTTCACCGGCGACAATGGGGTCGAGCAAGGCGACGGCCTTCTCCTCCACTGTCTGCTTGATGTTCTTCTCCGACATAGCCGGGAAACAGGTCTCCAAAAACGCGAAAAGCGGGCACGCGGCCCACTTTTCGAGGTCCATCATCGAAAAATGTGGGGCGTCCGTAGCACACGCCCCGTCGGGGTGTAAAGGAAGGACGCACCCTCGTGCTCGGGGTGAAACCTGCCCGACAGGGCAAGGAATTCCCAGGGGTTCCGAGCCCCCCGAGGGACGTTATAACGGCGCCCATGCACCTCATTGCCGCCGCGCAGATGGTGTCCACCGCGGACAAGAGCCACAACCTGGACGTCGCCGCCCGCCTCGTGCGGCGGGCGGCCGGGCTGGGGGCTCGCCTGGTGGGCCTCCCCGAGAACTTCTCCTGGATGGGCCCCGAGCCCGAGCGTCCGGGCGCCGCCGAGGACCTGGACGGCCCCACGCTGTCCCGCATGGCGCAACTGGCCCGGGAGCTGAAAGTCACCCTGCTGGCCGGCAGCGTGCTGGAGGCGGGAGCGCCGGGCGGCCGCCTGTACAACACCAGCGTCCTCTTCGGGCCCGGGGGCGAGCGGCTGGCCGTCTACCGGAAGATGCACCTGTTCGACGTGGAGGTGGGAGATGGTGCCACCTACCAGGAGTCCGCCGCCGTGGCGCCGGGGACGGAGGTGGTGGGCGCGGACACGGAGGTGGGCCGGCTGGGCCTGTCCGTCTGCTACGACCTGCGCTTCCCGGAGCTGTACCGGCGGCTGTCGAAGGACGGCGCCACGCTGCTGGCGGTGCCGGCGGCCTTCACGCTGATGACGGGCAAGGACCACTGGGAGGTACTCCTGCGGGCGCGCGCCATCGAAAACCAGGCGTACGTGCTCGCACCCGCCCAGGGTGGGAGACACTCCGCCAACCGCCTCACCTATGGCCACGCCATGGTGGTGGACCCGTGGGGGCTGGTGACGGCGCGGGCGTCCGAGGGCGAGGGGCTGGCGCTGGCGCCGGTGGACCCGGAGCTCCAGGCGCGCATCCGCAGGAATCTGCCCTGCCTGCAACACCGTCGGCTGGACTAGCGTCCGGGTGGCCGGGCCCGTTTCGCGCGGGTCCATCCCCGCTAGACTGTGCAGGTTCCCCGGACCCCCACGTGAACCGACGACGCTGGTCTCCCATGTTGCTCGCGCTCGCGCTCTCGGCCTCACCGCTCGGCTGCACCGCCGACGAGAAGGCTCCCGCGCCCGCGTCCTCCGCGCGACCGGCGCCGTCGCCCCGCGCGCACCTGCGGAGCCTCCAGGGGGCCGTGCAGGTGAAGCGCGCCGCCGCGGACGACTGGAGCCCCGCGCAGGAGGACCTGCCGCTGTTCGAGAACGACAAGGTGCGCACCGAGGCGGGCGCGCGCGCGGACCTCGTCTTCGCCAGTGACGGCGGCACGGTGCACCTGGGCGCCGACTCACTCATCGGCATCGCCGAGACGCGGCTCCGGCCGGGCCAGCAGCGCACGGACCTCACGGTGCTGCGCGGCCGCATCGACGCGGAGCTGGAGAGGCCGGCGGCGCAGTCCCTCTCCGTCACCACGCCGGCGGCCACCATCCAGGCGGGAAGGGAGATTGTCTTCCAATGAGGCTACCCCTCTTCCTGCTGCTGCCATGGCTGGCCGCCGCCGCGCAGGACACGGCGGTGGTGGGTCCCAACGAGACGCTGCGCCAGGTGGCGGAGCGCACCGTGGGGGACCCGGACGCGGCGGCGGAAATCATGGCGCTCAACGGGCTGAGCTCGGACGCGGTGGCCGCGGGCACGCGGCTGAAGGTGCCGGGCCATGACCGCGTGCTGGCGCGCAAGGCCCTGGAGACGGCGCGGACCCTCGTGGGGGACGCGGGCGCGTCTCCGGAGGCGGAGGTGCGGCTGAAGGAGGCGGAGACGCACTTCCGCGCCGGCCGCTACGCCCAGGCGTCCGAGGCGGCCAACGCCGCCGGAAAGCACGGAGCGCAGCCGCCCACGACGCACGCCTCCTCCGCCTTCTCCGTGGAGGTGGGCGCGGATGGGGGCACCACCACCGTCACCGTCAGCCGCGGCCCCCCGGTGCGGGTGGAGGCCCAGGGTGTCACCCGGCCCGTCCCCCCTGGAGAGTCGCTGCGCGTGGAGAGGGGCAACCCGCCCCCCGCGCCCGCCGCCCCCCTGGTGGCGCCCCGCCCCGCGTTGCCGGAGGATGGGGAGCTCTTGAAGCGGCGCCCGGACAAGGCGGGCCGGCTGGGGCCGGTGAGGCTGGCCTGGGCGCCGGTGCATGGGGCGGAGCGCTACGTGGTGGAGGTGTCGAGCGACAGCGAGGGCGCCTCCGTCTTCACCCAGGACGTCACCTCCGTGGACGTGAAGCTGCCCGTGCTACCGGCCGGCCGGTACCGGTGGACGGTGCGCGCGGTGGGCCCGTCGGGCCGTTCCGAGCCCAGCCTCGCCCGGCGCTTCGAGCTGGCGCCGGAGCAGCTCAAGCTCGAAGTGAAGAAGGGACAGTGGCAGTA
Source organism: Myxococcus sp. RHSTA-1-4 (assembly GCF_020037125.1). Lineage (GTDB taxonomy): Bacteria > Myxococcota > Myxococcia > Myxococcales > Myxococcaceae > Myxococcus. The sequence continues at coordinate 215,222 of NZ_JAIQDG010000011.1, read as the reverse complement.
GCCACCGGAGGAGCCGCACCGTGCGCCTGTTCAAAGCCATCCTCCTGCTGATGTTGGTGGTGAGCTTCGTCCCCACGCTGATGGTGGGCTGGCTCTCCGTGTCCCACACGCGCGAGCTGCTGGTGCGCGACGCGCAGGAGCTGGCACAGGAACGGGTGAAGCAGCTGCGGCTCAAGGCGGAGGACTTCCTGGGCGAGCCCGCCAACACGGTGCTGGGGCTGGCGCGCGTACCCGGTTTCTTCCGGCTGCCGCGGGAGGCCCAGCAGACGCACCTGGCGTCGGTGCTCACGCAGCGGCGCGAGGTGCTGGCCCTCACCGTGTTCGGTCCGGACCGGCAGCGGCTGCCGGGACTGCAGGCCTTCTCCAAGCACGACGTGCCCCCCACCGCGCTGGCCGCTCACGAGGAGCGCGCCCGCGCGCTGCTGGAGGACATCGACGGGCTGCGCTACTCGGACGCGGTGATGGAGGCGGGTGGAAGCGAGCCGGTGGTGACGCTGGCCTTCCCGGTGGGAGAGCCCGTCCAGGGCTACGTCGCGGCGGACCTGTCGTTGGGTGAGCTGCGGCGGATGCTGGAGCAGGAGCGTGTGGGCAGCACCGGCTTCGCGTACCTGGCGGACCGTCACGGCCACCTCGTCGTTGGTGGTGGCGGCGTGGCGGACCTGGGCGGGGACGTGTCGGGACGCAGTCCGGTGGCGCACCTGCTGCGGCAGCTCGAGCACAACCCGGACACGGAGCTATTCCACGTGGGCAACTTCGGCGAGGGCCGGGGCGCGGTGGTGGCCGCGTACACGGTGCTGCCGGAGCTCGGCTGGGCCATCATCTCCGAGCAGCCGGTGGAGCACGCCTACCTCCAGGTGGAGACCATGGAGCGCCGCATCCTCCTGGGCCTGGGCGGCGCCATCCTCGTGGCGCTGGTGCTGGCGGCGCTCTTCTCGCGCAACCTCACGCGGCCCCTCAAGGGCTTCACGCAGAGCGCGCTGGAGCTGGCGCGCGGGAAGTTCGGCGTGGAGGTGGACGTCCCGCAGAAGAACGAGCTGGGCGAGCTGGCCCAGACGTTCAACTACATGAGCAAGCAGCTCCTGGCGTACGACATGGAGAACCGCGGCCTCTACGAGAGCCTGGAGAAGGGCTACCTGGAGACCATCGTCGCGCTGGCCAACTCCATCGACTCGAAGGACGCGTACACGCGCGGCCACAGCCAGCGCGTGGGCGACGTGGCGGTGCAGATTGGCCGCGAGCTGAACCTCACCGAGCGCGAGCTGCGGCAGCTCCAGTACGGCGGCATCCTCCACGACATCGGCAAGATTGGCATCGTCGAGTCCATCCTCTGCAAGCAGTCGCGGCTGACGGACCAGGAGATGGCCATCATGCGAGAGCACCCGGCCATCGGCGACGCCATCATCGGTCCGGTGAGCTTCCTGGGCGCGGTGCGCGCGTGCGTGCGCCACCACCACGAGCGCTGGGACGGCACCGGCTACCCGGACCGGCTCCAGGGCGAGGACATCCCCCTGCTGGCCCGCATCGTCGCGTGCGCGGACACCTTCGACGCGTGCACCTCCACGCGCCCGTACCAGAAGGCCATGCCGCTGGAGAAGGCGATGGAAATCCTCGACAACCTCAGCGGCGCGCAGCTGGACCCGAAGGTGGTGGCGGCGCTGCGGCAGGTGCTGGCGAAGCAGGGCGTGCGGCTGGAGGGCCACCGGCTGCCCGTCAAACTCGCCTCCTGACGGGGCACGGGCGCGCGCTTCCCCCAGCCGCCGGGGCGGAAGGATGCTAGGGAAGGCCCCGTGCTGTTGAGACTCCAGACGAAGAAGGTGGAACGTTGAGCTTCTGGGACCGCATCAAGCCCGCCCCCAAGCCCGTCAGCGCGACGGATGTCCGGCTGTCCTCCGACGGCGCGCGGCTGGAGCTGGCATGGGACGACGGCGTGAAGACGGGCGCGAGCGCGCAGGTGCTGCGCCAGCAGTGCCCCTGCGCCGCGTGTGTGGACGAGTGGACGAACAAACGCACCCTGGACCCGGCGAAGGTGCCCGCGGACCTGCGCATCCAGCAGGTCCAGCCGGTGGGCAACTACGCGCTGGCCTTCGTCTTCAGCGACGGCCACACCACCGGCATCTACCCCTGGAAGCTGCTGCGCGAAGTCACCCAGCCCGCCACCTGAGGATGAAGGCCCTCGTGCCTGGAGGCCGTCCGTGAACGAACGCTATCGGCTCGTACGGCCCCTGGCCACCGGCGGCATGGCGGAGCTGTTCCTCGGCGTGGCGCGCACCGGGGACTTCGAGCGCACGGTGGCCATCAAGCGGGTGCTGCCGCAGCTCGCGCGGGAGCCGGACATCGCCCGCATGTTCCTGGCCGAGGCGCGGCTGGCCATGCTGCTGCAGCACCAGAACATCGCCACCGTCTACGACGTGGGCCAGGGCGCCGGCGGCCTCTTCCTGGTGATGGAGCTGGTGGACGGCTGGGACCTCGGCATCGTCCTGCGCACCGCCGCGCGGCAGGGACTGCGCTTCCCGCCGCACCTGGCGGCCTTCGTCGTGCTTCAAGTCCTGGCCGGCCTCTGCCACGCCTACCGGAAGCAGCACGATGGGCGCCCGGTGATGATGGCCCACCGCGACGTGTCCCCCTCCAACGTCCTCGTGTCGCGCGAGGGCGAGGTGAAGGTGACGGACTTCGGCATCGCCCGGCTGGGGAGTGGCTCCTTCACGGAGCCCGGCATCTTCCGGGGCAAGGAGGCCTACAGCGCGCCCGAGGTGATTCAAGGCGCCCCCGCCACCGCCTGGAGCGACCAGTTCTCCCTGGGCATCGTCCTGTACGAGCTGCTCACGGGCCGGCACCCCTTCCATGAGCTGCGGGAGCCCATGGCGGTGGCGTACGCCATCCTGTCCCGCGAGATTCCACCGCCCCCGCCGGACGTGCCCGCGCCGCTGGCCGCCACCGTCATGCGCATGCTGGCCCGGGCCCCCGATGCGCGCTTCCCGACGCCGGAGGCCGTGAGCGAGGCGCTCGCGCGGTGGCTGGCCCAGGCCGGAGAGCCCGCCACGTCGCACGCGCTCGCGGACTTCCTGCGGACGCTGCGGCTGGCCCCCACCCTCCGGGAGCTGGGCGAGGCGGACCCCGCCCCGCGCCTGGCCCCGCCCCCGGTACCTCCACTCGCGCAGCTGGAGTGGGCGGAGCAGGGCGCGGAGGAGGCCCTGCCGGGTGGCGCGGCGATGAGCGCCAGCGGGCGGGTGGTGCACCACTGCGCGCGCTGTGGCGCCCCGCTGTCCGCGCCGCGCGCGCCGTGTGACCGCTGCGCCGAGGAGCTCGCCCCGCCCTCGCCGGCCTTCACCCCGGTCTCCTCCACCGCGCCCATGGGGCGGCCCCCGTCTTCCTCGCGCGCGCCGGCTCCGGGGGCCACGAGCGCCAGGACGCCCGCGATGGAGCCCTCCCCCACCCTGTCCATCGCGGACGACCTCCAGCCGCGCCCCGAGACAGCCCCGGCGAGGAGCGTGCTCGAGATGCCCGCGGACTCGCTGGAGCTGGCCGAGCGCGCACCACGTCCGGAGAGCGACTGGGAGGAGCCACCGGCCCGCGGGCGCTGGAAACGCGCCCTGGTGCTGCTGGGCGGGGTGGCCGTGCTCGCGGGTGGCGGCTTCTGGCTGTGGAGCGCGCGCGGCTCGGTGCAGCGCGAGGTCTTCGCCGCGCTGGACATCCGGCCCGCCGCGCCGGTGCTCACCATCCAAAGCGAGCCCCCGGGCGCCACGGTGCGGGTGGACGGCAGGGACGTGGGCACCACGCCCGTGACGCTGGAGAACCTCTACCCCGCCACGTCCATCCCCGTGCAGGTGAGGCTCAAGGGCTACCGCGCGTGGAAGGGCACCTTCCGCGGCGGCGAGCCCGTCCAGCTCCAGGTAGCGCTGGAGCGCTGAGCCGCCGCCCCTGGCTCACTTCACCCAGCGCTGGAGCACCGAGAGCAGGAGCTTCGCCCCGCCGTCGAGGGCGGAGCCCCCCGCCCCTCACTTGACGAGGCGCAGGTGGCCCCGGCGCGGCGTCGGCGGCTCATCCTTGGGGCCCTCGGGCGGGACGTCGGTGGGCTCACTGGTCCGCTCGGCGCTGACGCTGGGCACCTCGCGCAGGAAGGTGCGCGGGCGCTCCGCGGCCACGGGCACCACCGGCACGGGCTGCGGCGGACGCGCCGAGGCGGGCTGCTGGAGCAGCTCCGGCGGCATGTCGTCCGGGTACATCCAGAACTCCTTCGTCACGTGGCTGGCGATGGCGAACAGCGCCGACCAGGGCACCGCCACCGTGAAGCGCGAGCCGGAGAAGCTCAGCGTGCAGCGCACGCCCCACTCGCCCACCGTGAGGTCGGGCGGGTCGAAGCGGTAGGAGAGGTTGAGGCGCAGGTGGGCCTCGCTCTTGAGTGACGCGGGGACGAGCACGCCGGGGCGGCGCGCGTCCAGGTGGATCATCACCATCCCCTGGTCGAGCGCGGCCAGCAGCCGCTCCTTCTTGTCGAGACCCTTCTTGTCGTCCATCCGTGTACGGCGAGAGAAATTCGGGCGCCCCTCTCAACGTCGGCGCATCGCCCGGTCCATCTCCCGCTTCGTCTCCCGCTCCTTGATGTCCTGGCGCCGGTCCTCGTGTGTCTTGCCTCGGCAGAGCCCCAGCTCCACCTTGGCCCGCCCGTTCTTGAAGTACAGCACAAGCGGGATGATGGAATAACCCCGCTCCCGCACCTTCGCCGTCCAACGGTCAATCTCCGCCCGGTGCATCAGCAGCTTCCGGCCCCGGGTGGGGAGATGGTCGAAGACGCTGGCCGCCTTGTAGGAGCCGATGTTGGCGTTGTGAAGGAAGAGCTCGTCACCCTTGGGGAGCGCATAGGCGTCCGACAGGTTGGCGATACCCTCCCTCAACGACTTCACCTCGCTGCCGGTCAGCTCCAGCCCGGCCTCCAGCTTCTCGTCTACCGTGTAGTCGAAGCGCGCACGCCGGTTCTCGGCGATGACCTTCACCCCGGGCTCACCGCCGGGTCCCTTCGACTTGCCACCGGATGCCATACGCTCCCGCGTCTCCTAACCGTCCAGCGGCATGTTGTCGATGAGGCGTGTCGTCCCGCTGAAGGCAGCGACGAGCATGCGGGCGGCCTGCCCTGGCGCCACCGAGGCCAGGGGCGTGAGCCGCTCCGCGTCCACCAGCTCCACGTAGTCCTCGCGCAGTCCCGCTGCCTCCAGCTCGCGCCGCGCGGCGCCCACCAGCGCGCCTGCCTCCCGGGTGCCCTCCTTGAGCAGCGCCTGGGCGGCCCTCAGCCCCCTCGACAGGGACAGGGCCCGCCGCCGCTCTTCCGGGGACAGGTACGCATTGCGGCTGCTCATGGCCAGCCCATCGGGCTCGCGCACTGTCGGCATGCCGACGATATCCACGCCCAGGTGCAGGTCGCGGTTGAGCGCCTTGATGACCTGGAGCTGCTGGTAGTCCTTCTCCCCGAAGAGGGCCACCTCCGGCCGGAAGAGGCACAGCAGCTGGGTGACGATGGTGGCCACCCCGCGGAAGTGGCCCGGGCGCCGCTCGCCACACAGCCCCTGGCTCACCTCCGTCACCTCCACGTACGTCTGATACCCCGGCGGGTACATGACGTGGGGGTCTTCCGGGGCGAAGACGACGTCCACCCCGGCGCTGGCACACTTCGCCACGTCCCCTTCCAAATCCCGGGGATAGCGGGACAGGTCCTCCCGGGGACCGAACTGGGTGGGGTTGACGAAGATGGAGGTGGCGACCCCGTCCGCACGACGGCGCCCCTCCCGCATGAGCGAGAGGTGGCCGTCGTGCAGGTAGCCCATGGTGGGCACCAGCGCGAGCCGGCGCCCCTCACGGCGAAGGCCCGCCGCCCACGACTTCACTTCCGCCACGGTGCGCAGGACGACGGGCGCCATGGCTAGACCGGAACCCCGTAGACAGGGCCAATCTTCTCTCCGCCCTCGGCGGCCGCGGGCACTTCCGCGCGCGCCGCGGGGTTGCCGGCCACCAGGCGGATGTTCTTGCTGGACTTGAAGGAGTGGTCCTCGTCCGGGAACGCGCCCTGGCGGACCTCGGAGAAGAAGGCGCCGGCCGCCTCCGTGATGGAGCCGTGCAGGTTGGCGTAGCGCTTGACGAACTTCGGCTTGAAGTCCGGGTTCATCCCCAGCAGGTCGTAGCAGACGAGCACCTGGCCGTCGCAGTCGACGCCCGCGCCAATGCCGATGGTGGGGATGGACAGGCTCTGCGTAATCGTGCGCGCCAGCTCCAGCGGCACGCCCTCCAGCACCAGCGCGTAGGCACCGGCCTGCTCCAGCGCCAGCGCGTCATCGAGAATCTTGCGGGCCTGCTCCTCGTCGCGGCCCTGCACGACGTAGCCGCCCATCTTGTGGACGGACTGCGGCGTCAGCCCCAGGTGGCCCATGACGGGGATGCTGGCGCGGGTAATCGCGCGCACCGTCTCCGCGAACTCGGCCCCGCCCTCCAGCTTGACGCTGCCCACGCCGCCCTCGGAGACGAGCCGGCCGGCGTTGCGTACCGCCTCGTGCGTCGACACCTGGTAGCTCATGAAGGGCAGGTCCCCCACCACGTGGGCGCGGCGCGCGCCCCGGGTGACGGCGGCGGAGTGGTAGACCATCTGGTCCATCGTCACCGGCAGCGTGGAGTCATGCCCCTGCACCACCATGCCCAGCGAGTCCCCGACGAGCAGCACGTCCGCTCCGGCCTGGTCGAGGATGTGCGCGAACGTGGCGTCGTAGGCGGTAACCATGCAGATCTTCTGGCCGATCTGCTTGAAGCGCTTCAGCGTGTGGATGGTGACCTTGTCCTTCACGGTTCACCTCCTGTTGAGTCGACGGGTTGAACGACCTGTAACGGACCCTTTCGCCCCTCGCCGTCCCCGTCAGGGGATCACCGGGGGCCAGGGGCCCGTCCACCGCACTCTAACGCCCTCCGGGCGGTCGTGGGGGCCTGGAGGACGACCTGCCCGCCGGGCGCTGGTCTCTCAGGCCCGTCGGGAAGCCTTTGGAAGGTAATGCTGGGTGCCCGGCTTCGCCTTGCGAATGGCGGCCAGCAGGTCCTCCCGGTCCGCCTCGTGGTGGACGAAGTCGATGTCCGAGGTGTCGACCACCAGCAGCGGCGTCTCCGTGTAATGGAAGAAGAACGTGTTGTAGGCGTGGACGAGCCCCTCCAGATACTCGGAGTCGAACTTGCGCTCGAACTCGCGCCCCCGCTTCTTGATGCGGTGCAGCAACACGTCCAGGCGGGCCTGGAGGTAGATGACCAGGTCTGGCTTGGTGACGCGGGGCCCGAGCGCCTCGAAGACGCGCTCGTAGAGCGACAGCTCGTGGGCGTCCAGGTTGAGGTGGGCGAAGATGCGGTCCTTGGCGAAGAGATAATCGCTGACCGTCATCGAGCTGAAGAGCTCCTGCTGGAACAGCTCCTGCTGCTGCCGGAAGCGCGACAGGAGGAAGAATATCTGCGTCTGGAACGCGAACTTCTGCCGGTCCGAGTAGAAGCTGGAGAGGAAGGGGTTCTCCTCCACCACCTCGAGGATGCGCCGGCCGCCCAGCCGCTCGGCGAGGATGTTGGAGAGACTGGTCTTGCCCACGCCAATGGGCCCCTCGACCACGATGTACCGGTAGTCCATCCGCCGAGGCCTCCCGACCGCGGAATGCGCACTGAAGCCGCGCGCCCATATCTCAGGGGGCCCGGCCACGCATCCGGGCGGATAACACAACACGGGCGTCCGAATCCGGCAATTTCGCGCGCCCGCACCCCGCGTCGGGGATGCCAGGCTCCCTTGACGCTCCGGAGGTCATCCCCTACGGTCCCCGCGATTTCCTGGCGTGTGCGCGGGGTGGTCTCCGGACATGAGTGGCGGCAGGCAGCGGGCGAAGACGGTGGTACGGCTGGAAGAGGCCCGTCAGAGCACGGCCCCCAAGGCGCCACCCGCACCGCCGGTGGAGCCGGATCCTCTCTACGGCGTGGTGCTGCTGAAGGCGGCCCTGGAGCTGAAGCGGCGGCAGGACGGCACCGTGGAGGAAATCCTCCGCGGCGTGCTGGCGCGCATGCGCATTCCCGAGGCCGAGTTCCGCGCCTGGCTGGAGCAGCAGGGCGGCCTGCTCCAGGCGCTGGGCATGCGGGGGCGCTAGGCCTCCGCCCTACTCCTCCAGCGTCGGCGGTGGGAGCTTCTCCACGACGGGGCCCAGCGCGCGCTCGATGGCGGCGAACTCCTCGGGCGCGAGCGTCTCCGCGCGGCGCTGCGGGTCCACCCCCGCGGCCTCCAGCGCGGCGGCGAGCGACTCGGGCGTGCCCAGCGCGGGGTCCGACTTGATGGAGTTGAGCAGCGTCTTGCGCCGGTGGGCGAAGGAGGCCTTCACCACGCGGGTGAAGCGGGCCTCGTCGATGATGGGGGCGCGCGGGGCCTTGCGGCGCGTGAGGCGCAGCACCGCGGAGTCCACCCTGGGCGGCGGGTGGAAGCGCCAGGCCTCCAGGGTGAGGATGTTCTCCGCGTCGAAGTGCATGCCGAGCAGCACGGTGAGCAGGCCGTAGTCCCGGTTGCCGGGCTCCGCGGCGAGCCGCTCCACCACCTCCTTCTGGAGGGTGAAGACGGCGCGGGTGACGTGGGCGCGCTGCTCCAGCACGCGGAAGAGGATGGGGCTGGTCAGGTGGTACGGGAGGTTGCCCACCACGGCCACCTCGGGCGCGCCGGCCACCTCGGCGAAGTCCACCGTGGCGGCGTTGCCGGCCACCACGCGCACGCCGGGGATGGCCTCCTTCTCCAGCACCGTCAGCATGTCCCGGTCCCGCTCCACCGCGGTGACGCGGGCGCCGGTGGCGGCGAGGAAGCGCGTGAGGTGGCCCAGGCCCGGGCCCAGCTCCACCACCGGCTCGCCCTCGCGCAGGTTGAGCGCGTCGGCGATGGTCTCCAGGGCATCCTCGTCACCGAGGAAGTTCTGCCCCCAGCTGTGCTTGGGGCGCAGGCCATGTCTCTTGAGAATTTCTCGCGGCGATTCCACCCGGTCTCCCTCCCTCTACATGCGCCACGCGGGGTCCGCCGCCAGGCGGAAGTCCCCGCGCAGCCCCCTGCGGTACGCCTCATAACCCGCCACGGCAATCATGGCGCCATTGTCCGTGCACAGCCGCACCGGCGGCAGGAACATGTTCAGCCCCCGCTCCCGGGCGCGCTCGCTGCATAGCGCGCGCAGCCGCGAGTTGGCCGCCACGCCCCCGCACAGCACGAGCTGCTTGTGGCCCAGCCGGCGCGCGGCGGCCACCAGCTTCTTCGACAGCACGTCCGCCACCGCCTCCTGGAAGGACGCGCACAGGTCCGCCAGCGCCTGTCCCTCGGGCACGCCGTGCTTCTGCACGTGGTGCAGCACCGCCGTCTTCAGGCCGGAGAAGGAGACGTCGAAGTTGTCGCCGGGGAGCGCGCGCGGGAAGCGGATGGCCTCCGGGTCCCCCTTCTGCGCGAGCTGGTCGATGGGCAGCCCGCCCGGGTACGGCAGCCCGAGGATGCGCGCCGTCTTGTCGTAGGCCTCGCCGGCCGCGTCGTCGCGGGTGCTGCCCACCAGCCGGTAGCGGCCATAGGCCTGCACCTCGTAGAGGCTGGAGTGCCCGCCGGAGACGACGAGCCCGAGGAACGGCGGCTCCGGGGCCTCCTCGATGAGCCGGATGGCCAGCAGGTGGCCCTCCAGGTGGTTGGCGCCCACGAAGGGCTTGCCGGTGGCGAGGCTCAACCCCTTGGCCACCTGCACGCCCACCAGCAACGCGCCGATGAGGCCGGGGCCGGAGGTGACGGCGATGAGGTCCACGTCGTCGAGCGTCTTCTGGGCGCGGGTGAGGGCCTCGTGAATGACGGGCATCACCTGGACGATGTGGTTGCGGCTGGCCAGCTCCGGCACCACCCCACCCCAGCGCCGGTGGATGTCCACCTGGGTGGAGACGACGTCGGCGAGCACGCGCCGCCCGTCCTCCACGACGGCGGCGGCGGTCTCATCACAGGAGGTTTCCAGTCCGAGGACGAGCAAGGCGGCTCACTTCTCCGAGGCTATGGGAGGCGGGCCGCCTTGCCGCTCAGTTGCCCAGTTGCTTGAGCATCAAGCGGGCCTCAGTGGCGGAGGCTCCCGTCGGTTCGAGGAACAAGTACCGCTTGTAGGCCTCGGCCGCCTGGGAATTCTTTCCGGTCATCTGCAGCGCGATGCCGAGCGACAGCCAGGCGCGCGCATTCCGGTCCTCTTCCCGGACGACCTCCTGGAGCAGCTTCGCGGCCTCGCGGTAGGCCGCGTCCGAGGTGGAGCCGTTGACCAGCGCGATGCCCAGGCCCGCCTTCGCCTCCATCGAGGCCGGCTTGAGGGCCAGCGCCTTGCGGTAGCTGATGGCGGCGGACTTGTGGCGGCCACCGACGATGGCCGCCTTCGCCTGCTTCACGAGGTTCGCGTACTCCACCTCCGGGTCCACCGGCGGCGTCTCCCCACCCGGGGGCTGCGGAGTCTCCGCGGTGGCCGTCCCGGCGTCCGGCGCGGCGGCGGGAGGCGGCGTGGCCGCGGTCGCCGTGGCGGCTCCCGCGTCCTCGGTGACCGGAGGCGTGGCCGCGGTGGCCGTGGCGGCTCCCGCATCCTCGGCGGCCGGAGGCGTGGCGGCCTCGGGCGGCGGCGTGGGCGTGTCCGTGCCCGGCGGCGTCACCGTGTTGGAAGGTGCCGGCGTCTCCACCGGGGCCTTCGGGGGCGGAGCCTGACGCGGGTCCGAGGAGCCCGAGCCACCGCCCAGAGCGACCACCGCGGCGACGGCGCCGATGAGCAGCAGGCCGGCGGCCACGTACAGACCGGTGCGCTTGGGGCGGACCACCGCGGCAAGCGCGGCGTCATCTTCCGACGGAGTCCCCGCCGGCTTCGCGGGCGCCACCGTCGCGGGCTTCGCCTCGGCGGCGGGCGGCTGCGGCTTCGTCTCGGTGGGCTTCACCTCCGCCGGCTTCGTCTCGACAGGAGGCGCCACGGCGACCGCGGGCGGCGGCGAGCTCGGCGTGCGCGGCTCCTCGGGGATTTCGGGCGCCACCGGCGTCACGGGCGGGGGAGCCCCGTGGCCCGGATACGGCGGCAGTGCGAGCTGCGGAGTCGGAGGAACCTCCTCGATTTCCGCGATGGGCTCCACGGACACGGGCGCCACCGGCGGCACCGCGGCCGGAGCCGCGCCGCCCCTGCCGCTCACCAGCGTCACCTCGGACGAGGGAGGCGCCGGCGCGGGAGGAGGCACGGGCGGGAAGGGGTTGGGCCCCACGGCCGCGCCACCGAAGATGGGAGCGCGCGGTGCCGTCTCGGAGGCCGAAGTCCCCTGGGCCTGTGCCGGGGCGCTGTTGCTCGGGTAGGCGCGCGGCCCGGGAGCCCAGCCGGAGCCCGGCCCCCACGTGGAGGCCGAGCTGATGCCCTCGGTGTCCACGCGGCTCCAGTCCAGCAGCAGGCTGCGGTGCGCGTGCTCGCGGGCGCGGTGGGCCGGAGGCGGCTCCACGAGGAAGGACGAGCCCTCCGCCGTGGGCGGAAGCGCGGGAGTGTCCTCCGGATCCGGCGTCGCGGGGACGGCGCCGTTGCGCCGGGGCCGCGCCGGGAAGACGACGACGTTGGCGGGCTGGGCCCCGGTGGCGGGGCTGGCGGACGCGCCCGGGTCCTCCACGCCCGCGGGCGGCGCGAGCACGCTCGGGGGCATGGCGCGCGCGGGCGGAGCCTCCACGGGCGCGGCGGGCGGCGGCTCGGGCGCGGCGGGCGTGGGCGGCGGCTCCGGAGGCGCGGCCACGGCGGCGGGCGGCGGCTCCGGAGGCGCGGCCACGGCGGCGGGCGGCGGCTCCGGAGGCGTGGCGGGCGCGGGCTCCACGGGCGCGCTGGGAGGCGGCGCCGCGTTGAGCCACTGCTCGATGCCGGGCTTGCTGCTCGGCACCGGCTCCAGCGGGGCGTTGCCCAGCTCGCGGATGAGGCCCTCGAAGTACAGCTTGCTGATGATGCCCAGCGCGGCGAGGTCCTCGAAGTCCGAGTCCTCCACCACGCGGCTCAGGGTGCGCTTGCCGTCGAAGAGGCGCAGCAGCCCGTTGACCTCGTCCGGAATCTCCGAGAGCCGGTCGGCGAGCTGGTGGTAGTCAATCTCGAACACCGTCTCCAGCGGCGGGAGCTGCTCGAGCATGCGGCCCCACTCGTCCAGGCGGCGCATGCCTTCCATCAGCAGGCCCTGGGTGGAGACCTCGATGCGCTCCGGGCGGTCGAGCGCGGTGAACTGCACCTCGAACTGGCCCTCGAACGTGTTGAGCATGCGGTAGAAGGCGTTCTCGCCCTTCAGCCGCCCCAGCTCCGCGTCGATGACCCGGCCTTCCTTGAAGTAGACGGTGCCGGTGCGCTCGCCCTGGATGGAGATGATGCCCGTCTTGCGGCCAATCTCGAACGTCTGCACCAGGTCCACCACGCCCATGTCGGCGAGGCTGCCGGCGAAGCCGCCCTTCGTCGTCTCCCGCTTCTCGATCCTCTCCTTCTCCGCCTTCTGGAGGATCATCTTCACGCGGGTGACGATTTCTTTGATGTAGATGGGCTTCGTCAGGTAGTCGTCGCCACCGAGCTCCAGGCCGCGCACCTTGAACTCGACCGACTTCTGGTTCGTCAGGAAGACGAAGGGGATGAACTTGAAGCGCTCGTCGGACTTGAGCGCCTTGCAGAGCTCGAAGCCGTCCATCTCCGGCATCTTCGTGTCCGCGAGCACGAGGTCCGGTGGGCTGATTTGAACCTTCTCGAGCGCATCCTTGCCGTGGATGGCCGTCGTCACGGAGAAGCCGGCCTTCTTCAGGCTGACCTCCATCACGCGGAGGCTCTTTGCGTCACCATCGACCAGGAGCAGGTGCTGCTTGGCCACGTTACTTGCCTTTCGTCGCTGCGGACTTCTACAGAGAGCCTGGCGCGGGAGCATCCTGCCCGCTTTCCAGGCATGTCAATGGCTTGGGAAGACGGGGAATCCGGCTGTCCCCCGGCCGGACAGGCGGCTCGTGCCCGTCCTCGCCCTCACCCTCCGTGAGGGCGGGGAGCCGGGGCCGCCTCAGCGGAAGAAGCCACCTTTCTTGGGCGGGTTCTTCTTGCGCATCTCGATGAGGCGCAGCTCCTGGTTGGCCTCCAGGTGCTTGGAGTTGGCGCGCACCGCCTCACGGAAGTGGCGCTCGGCGCGGTCCATGTCGCCCTCGACGCGGGCGATGACACCGAGCTGGTAGTGGGCGCGGTCGCAGTTGGGGTCGGCGCGCACCGCGTCCGCCATCATCTGCTTGGCCTTGGGGATGTCCGCCTTGCGGGCCGGGTCCATGTAGATGGCCCAGGCGCGGGCGGCCAGGTACAGGGGCTTCGGGTCCATCGAGTAGGCGCGGTCGTAGTGGTCCGAGGCGGTGGTGAAGTCCCGCTTGCGGAAGTAGACCTCGCCCATCTTGTAGAGGTCGTCCGGGCTGCTGTCGGGACGGCCCGCGGTCCGGGCGGCGGGAGCGGACGAAGAGGCCTGCGCGGGCGCCTTCGGCAGGGCCTGCTGGGCCTGGAGGCTCTGCACATACGCCTTGCGCCGGGCGTCGTCGTAGAGGACCTCGTAGGCCTCGCGGATGGCCTCGAAGACGGCGGTAATCTTCGGCGCCAGGTGGGGCAGCGTTGGCGGCAGCCGGTCCGGGTGGAAGAGCTTGGCGAGGCTGAGGAAGGCGGACTTCACCTGCTCGCGGGAAGCGTCCTGCGGGACGCCGAGCACGAAGAAGTGGTCCCTGCGGGCCTGGACGTCCGAGTAGCGCTGCTCAATCTGCTGGGCGAGCCGCGCCTCGTCCGGCTTGGGCGGCTCGGAAGGCGCGGGCGGCGTGGGGGTGGCCTGGGCGGGCTCGGCGGTGGGTGTGGCACCCACCACGGCGGGTCCACGCGAGCCGAGTACGCCCATGTTCTCCATCGCACGGCGCAGCAGGCGCTGGCGCCGGAGCTTCGCTGCCTCGTCGGGATTGGAGGGGTCTGCCGCCACGTCGTCCTCGTCGAAGTCCCAGTCGTCCAGGTCCCCGGACGGCTCGGCCCATGCAGTCTGTCCAGTTGCATCTCGGTTGTCACCGGGGATGAAACCTGGATCCAGGGGGTCCCCCGGTTCGATCGTCGCTTCAACAATGGCTTCGACGGGGGGTTCGTTGAAATCGACGCCCGCCTGATTGACATCCGAGCGGATGAGCGACTCCAGGTGGGAGTCCACCTGCATGAGCGCCGCCTCGAAGGAGGCCGTCAGGCTCGCCGCGCCCTCGTCCTTGTCGAAGGAGACGATGCGCCACAGGTCTTCCTCGCCTGCCTTGGGGGCGGCCGGGCCCAGACGGAGCGGGGGCGGGGCCGCCAGCGGCGCCGGGCGCGAGGTCCACAGGCTGGCGTCGTCTCCCCCGTCGAGCACGTCCGCGGTGGGGGGCTGCGGGGCGGCGACGGGGGTGAGGACGGGCGGCCCGCCCTTGGACTTGGGGGGCGCGGCGGGGGTGAGGACGGGTGGCCCCGAGGTGGAGGCCCGGGCCGGAGCGGCGGGCTTCGGGAGTGGCTCGGGGACCGGGGTGGCCTCCAGCAGAGCCTCGGGTTCGAGCTCCAGCAGGGGCAGGTCGGTTTCGGTTTCCGCCGGGTCGGCCTCGGACGGGGGGGAGAGGGTGGTCTCCCGGGCGCTCCACGGCTCGTGCTGGGCGGGGACGAGGTCCTTCGTCCGCGTGGGAGGCGTGGCGCGAGGAGGCTCCTCTGCGAGCCAGGGCTCCAGCGGCTGCGTCTTCGAGCGGCGGATGGCCTCCTGCATGTCGTGGAGGAGCGCGGCCTGGGCGCGCTGACGTGCGACCCGCAGGGCCTCGGGGTCCTCGGCCGAGGACGGGAGGTCCAGGGTGGAAGATGCTGCCCGCGAGACGGCGTCCGCCCAGGAGGCGTCCGGTGACTGCCGCGCCTCGGAGTCGGGAACGATGATGTCTCCGACATCGAGGGCGAGCGCATCGGCGTCGTCCGGCGCGGGCGCGGAGGCGGCGGATTGACGGGCCGCTTCGGCGAGGCGGGCTTCCTCCGCGCGGCGGGCCTCTTCGGCACGGCGGGCCTCTTCCGCGCGACGAGCCTCCTCCGCGCGACGAGCTTCCTCCGCGAGCCGCGCCTGTTCCGCGAGTCGCGCCTCCTTCGCCTTGCGCACCGCTTCCGCACGGCGGCGCTCCACCTCGAGACGAAGTTCCTCGGCGCGACGGGCCTCCTCAGCCAGGCGCGCTTCTTCCGCGCGACGAGCTTCCTCGGCCAGGCGCGCTTCTTCCGCGCGACGAGCTTCCTCGGCCAGGCGCGCTTCTTCCGCGCGACGAGCTTCCTCGGCCAGGCGCGCTTCTTCCGCGCGACGAGCTTCCTCGGCGCGGCGTGCTTCTTCGGCGCGGCGGGCCTCCTCCGCGCGGCGGGCTTCCTCGGCGCGGCGTGCTTCTTCGGCCCGATGAGCCTCCTCCGCGCGGCGCGCTTCTTCCGCAAGGCGTGCTTCTTCCGCCAGCCGTGCCTCTTCGGCCCGACGGGCCTCCTCTGCGAGGCGAGCCTCTTCCGCCAGCCGGGCCTCCTCAGCCAGGCGAGCCTCTTCGGCTAGACGGGCCTCCTCGGCCAACCGGGCTTCTTCGGCGCGGCGAGCCTCTTCGGCGCGGCGAGCCTCTTCCGCCAACCGGGCCTCTTCGGCGAGGCGCGCTTCTTCGGCGCGGCGAGCCTCCTCGACCCGACGGGCCTCCTCCGCGAGGCGAGCCTCTTCCGCCAGCCGGGCCTCCTCAGCCAGGCGACGCTCTTCCGCGAGGCGCGCTTCTTCCGCGAGGCGAGCCTCTTCCGCCAACCGTGCCTCTTCGGCCCGACGGGCCTCCTCGGCGAGGCGACGCTCTTCCGCGCGACGCGCTTCTTCGGCGAGACGAGCCTCTTCCGCCAGCCGTGCCTCTTCGGCGAGGCGCGCTTCTTCGGCGCGGCGGGCCTCTTCCGCCAGCCGTGCCTCTTCGGCGAGGCGCGCTTCTTCGGCGCGGCGGGCCTCCTCGGCTAGACGGGCCTCCTCGGCAAGGCGAGCCGCTTCTTCCGCGAGACGACGCTCCTCTTCAAGGCGGGCTTCCTCCGCGAGGCGAGCTTCCTCAGCCAGTCGAGCCTCTTCCGCCAGACGCTCTTCTTCCGCGCGGCGAGCCTCTTCGGCGAGGCGAGCTTCTTCCGCCAGCCGAGCCTCTTCCGCGCGGCGCTCTTCTTCGACTCTGCGGCGTTCCTCCTCAGCCCGGCGCGCTTCCTCTGCGAGTCTCAGTTCCTCCGCGCGACGCGCTTCTTCCTCCAGGCGTCGCTGTTCAGCAAGACGGGCCTCTTCGGCCAGCCGCGCTTCTTCCGCAGCGAGGCGACGCTCCTCTTCGAGCCGGGCCTCCTCGGCAAGACGGGCCTCCTCCGCGAGGCGACGCTCCTCTTCGAGCCGAGCCTCTTCAGCGAGACGACGCTCCTCTTCAAGCCGGGCCTCTTCGGCCAGGCGGGCCTCTTCTCGTCGGCGCTCCTCTTCGAGGCGAGCCTCTTCAGCAAGGCGCGCTTCCTCCGCCAGCCGAGCCTCTTCGAGGCGACGCTCTTCTTCGAGGCGACGCTCTTCTTCGAGGCGCGCCTGCTCCGCGAGGCGCGCTTCCTCGGCCAGCCGAGCCTCTTCCGCGAGCCTCAACTCCTCTGCACGACGCGCTTCAGCCTCCAGGCGTCGCTGTTCGGCAAGGCGAGCCTCCTCCGCCAGCCGGGCTTCTTCCGAGAGACGACGCTCCTCTTCGAGCCGGGCCTCTTCAGCGAGACGAGCCTCCTCCGCTAGGCGAGCCTCTTCCGCCAGCCGAGCCTCCTCAGCGAGACGAGCCTCTTCAGCCAGCCGAGCCTCCTCAGCGAGACGAGCCTCTTCAGCCAGCCGAGCCTCTTCAGCGAGGCGCCGTTCTTCGGCGAGGCGGGCCTCCTCAGCCAAGCGCCGCTCTTCCGCGAGCCGGGCCTCTTCCGCGAGACGACGCTCCTCCGCCAGGCGGGCCTCTTCGGCCAACCGGGCCTCTTCCGCGAGACGCGCCTCTTCGGCCAGCCGGCGCTCCTCCTCAATGCGCGCCTCCTCCGCCAGACGCGCTTCTTCCTCGGCCCTGCGACGTTCCTCGGCGGCGCGCCGCTCCTCTTCCTCAGCCCGAAGGCGAGCTTCCTCGGCAAGACGACGCGCTTCCTCAAGGCGGGCTTCCTCGGCCAGGCGAGCCTCTTCCGCGAGACGGGCCTCCTCTTCGGCGCGACGGCGCTCCTCCGCCAGACGCGCCTCTTCGGCCAGCCGAGCCTCTTCTTCCGCGCGGAGGCGCTCTGCTTCGAGCCTTGCAGCCTCAGCCAGACGCGCTTCCTCCTCGGCCCTACGACGCTCCTCTTCGAGCCGAGCCTCCTCAGCGAGCCGAGCCTCCTCAGCGAGCCGAGCCTCCTCAGCGAGACGGGCCTCCTCAGCCAGGCGACGCTCTTCCGCGAGGCGCGCTTCTTCCGCGCGGCGAGCCTCTTCAGCCAGCCGGGCCTCCTCAGCGAGACGACGCTCCTCCGCGAGGCGGGCCTCCTCGGCGAGACGGGCCTCCTCCGCGAGCCGAGCCTCCTCAGCGAGACGGGCCTCCTCCGCCAGGCGACGCTCTTCCGCGAGGCGCGCTTCTTCCGCGCGGCGAGCCTCTTCAGCGAGCCGGGCCTCTTCCGCGAGACGACGCTCCTCCGCGAGGCGGGCCTCCTCCGCCAGTCGAGCCTCTTCAGCGAGCCGGGCCTCCTCCGCCAGTCGAGCCTCTTCAGCGAGCCGGGCCTCCTCCGCCAGTCGAGCCTCTTCAGCGAGGCGGGCCTCCTCCGCCAGTCGAGCCTCTTCAGCGAGCCGGGCCTCCTCCGCCAGTCGAGCCTCTTCAGCGAGCCGAGCCTCTTCAGCCCGCCGAGCCTCTTCGGCCAGCCGGGCCTCCTCCGCCAGTCGAGCCTCTTCGGCCAGCCGTTCCTCTTCGGCCCTGCGGCGTGCCTCTTCTTCCGCGAGTCGGCGTGCCTCCTCCTCCGCCCTCCGCCGAGCCTCCTCCTCCCGCCGAGCCTGCTCCCGCGCCTCCCACTCCTCCACCGACAGCGCCTGGACACACCCCTCGCGCTCCAGCACGAGCAGCAGTGCCTCCTGCGCGGCCGTCAACCCCTCCGGCTGCCGGAACTCCGCCAGCGTCTCCAAGAACTCCCGCTCCGACTCATCCGTGAGCCACGGCTCGCACGCCGCGACATCCTCGCAGCGGAACACCCGGACCACCGGCGCCGCACCGTGCGGAGTCTCCAGCGCCGCGCGCACCACGCGCGCCCCCGCGATGGGGCGGAAGTCCTCCTCCACCGAGCCGGGCTCGAACGCGGCGCGCTCGGCCAGCTCGCTCAGCCTCCGCACGTGGGCGAGCACCTGCTGCTCCACCACCACGTCCGGTTCCAGGCCGTACTCCTCCAGCAACTCCTCGTCCGGCGCCCCCGCCCCGCCGCGCGCCCACAGCGCATCCAGCGCCTCCGCGCCCAGCATCCCACTCTGCAAGAGCGCCTGCGCCGGGCTCTGGTACCCGAACCCCAGCCGCGTGCCCACGAGGTTCCCCTCGCGCAGGAACAGCCGGGACTCACGCCCTCCCGCGGAAAGCGTCAGCCACCCGGTGGCTCGGGACTTGTGGGCGGAATACAGCGCTTCGGCGGCCTGCGACGGGGTCATGCTCCGCCGCAGTGTAGTCCCTCCGCCCCTCCCCTCAACTTGCCGGGGGGGCCTGCCTGCCCGCTCCGCTGAAGGCCACCTGCCGCAGGGCCTCATAGGCCCCAATCCCCACCGCCGTGGACAGATTCAGGCTGCGACGGTCCTGTAGCATCGGAATCGTCACCGCCGTCCCCGTCCCCCCCTCCATCACCTCCGGCAGGAGCCCCGTCACCTCCGAGCCGAACACCAGGTGGTCGCCCTCCTGGAACCGGGCCTCGTACAGGGACGTCTCCGCCCGCGCCGAGAAGAGCCACCGCCGGGCCTCCGGGTAGTCCGCCACGTACGCCGCATAGGTGGGATACAGCCGGAGGAACACCTTGTCCCAGTAGTCCAGCCCCGCCCGCTTCAGGTGCCGGTCGTCGATGGAGAAGCCCAGCGGCTCCACCAGGATGAGGCGGCAGCCCGTCACCGCGCACAGCCGGGCCACGTTGCCCGTATTGGGGGGAATCTGCGGGGAGACCAGGACCAGATGCAGAGGACGCGCCAGGGGTTCGAGCATGGGGTAGAACGCGCTACATGCGCTGGAGGGTGAACAACGAGACACGGCAGCGGCTGTTGGCGGACCGGGCCGAGCGGGCCACCGGGTTCCTCCACCGCTTCAAGGGACTCATGGGGCGGCGCTCGCTCGCCGTGGGCGAGGGGCTGCACATCCTTCCCTGCAACTCCATCCACACCTTCTTCATGCGCATCCCCATTGACGTGGCCTTCCTGGACGCCCAGGGCGTCATCGTCAAGCAGCTCTCAGCGCTCCCTCCCTGGCGGGCAACCTCCGTGTACTTTCAATCACGCTCCGTCCTGGAGCTGCCCGCGGGCGTCCTGGAGGCCAGCGGAACGCGGGAAGGTGACCGGTTGAGCTTCGAGCCGGTCTCCCAGCCGCCCACCCCCCATTTCCCTGCCTGAAGAGCCGGCAGGCATGAGTTTTGACCGTTTTCCGAGGGCTTTGTTAACCTCCGCCGCGAGTTTTTCCGCCCCCTCCAGAAGAGTTCCCGAGCATGCGCATCGAGGTCGCCGGCAGCACCCACGTCGGGATGAAACGGAATCACAACGAGGACAACTTCCTGGTGCTCCAGGAGGAGAACCTCTTCTGCGTGGCGGATGGCATGGGTGGCCACTCCTCCGGCGAGATTGCGAGCCGCATCGCGGTGGACGAGCTCGGTGAGTTCTACCGGATGACGTCCAAGGACCAGGACTGCACCTGGCCCTTCAAGATGGACAAGGCCCGCAACTACGACGAGAACCGGCTCTCCACCGGCATCAAGCTCGCCAACGCGCGCATCTACGAGAAGGCCAGCACCGAGGCGAAGTACAAGGGCATGGGGACCACCATCGTCAGCGTGCACTTCGCTGCCGACGTGGCCTATGTGGGCCACGTGGGCGACAGCCGCGTGTACTTCTTCCGAGCCGGCGCCCTCAAGCAGGTGACGGAGGACCACTCGCTCCTCAACGACTACCTCAAGGCGAAGAAGCTCTCGCCGGAGGAAATCGAGAACTTCCCGCACAAGAACGTCATCGTCCGCGCGCTCGGCATGAAGGAGAACGTCCAGGTGGATGTGTCGCGCGTGGAGCCGCAGGAGGGCGACATCTTCCTGCTCTGCTCGGACGGCCTGAGCGGCATGGTGACGGACGCGCAGATGCAGGACATCCTCCTGCGCACCCCCGAGCTGGACAAGGCCTGCGGTCAGCTCATCGACCTGGCCAACGCCGCCGGCGGCAACGACAACGTCACCTGCGTGCTGGCGCGCTACCACGCGAGCTGAGCACCCGCGGAGTCTGGAGTCTCGAGCTCCAGACTCCCGGAGGAAGCCCACGGTCCGGGCACCGGAGCACGCGGCCCGGCGCGCGCTCGCGGTCCGGAGTCTCTCAGCGCCCCGACAGCGGCGCGGGAATCCGGTGCGTCCCCCACGCGAGCACCTCGGTGAGCGTCTCGCCGGGTGCCACCTCGGTGTCCTCGAAGACGGCGGCCCGCTGGACTCTCGCGCCCGTGCCCACCTTCGCGCCCGCGCCCACGGACACGCCGGGGCCCACGGAGGCCCCCTCCGCCACGGTGGCCCCGCGGCCGAGGTACACCGGGCCCTCCACGGACTTCGTGCCCACGCGCGCCTCCGGATGCACCCAGGACGGGCCGGGCGCGTCCGCGCCCAGCCACTCCAGCCGCACGCGGCCGGCGAGCACGTCCAGCACCGTGGCCAGGTAGCGTGACGGCGTGCCCAGGTCGGACCAGTACCCGTCCACCCGCACGCCGCGCACCGTCTGGCCCGCCTGCATGGCGCGCACGTAGACCTCGCGGTTGATGTCCTCGGGCCCCTCCGGCGTCATGAAGTCGAAGATGCGCGGGGACATCACGTGCACGCCGGTGAAGTGCCACGGCGTCAGGCCCTCGCCTCCGGGGCCGTGGCCGGCGATGCGCCGTACGTGGCCGGACGCATCCAGCTCCACCGCCGCGTACTTCTCCCCCTCCGGCATGGCCTGCAGCACCATGGTGGCCACCGCGCCGGATGCACGGTGCATGGCCACCGCCGGCCGCAGGTCCACCGGGTAGAGGATGTCCCCATTGAAGACGAGGAAGTCGTCCCCGGAGAGGAACTCGCGCAGGCCGCGGATGCCGCCGCCGGTGCCCTGGATGACGGGCTCGTGCACCACGTGCAGCGGCAGCTGCGCGCGCTCGCACTCGGCGCGGGCCACCTCCGCCATGGTGTCCGGCAGGTGGTGGGTGTTGATGCCCACCGCCGTCACGCCCGCGGCCTTCAGCACCGCGAGGTGGTAGCGCAAGAGCGGCTGCCCCAGGAGCGGCATGGCCGGCTTGGGCCAGCGCTCGGTGAGCGGGCGCAGGCGGGTACCCAGGCCCGCGCAGAGGACCATCGCCTTCATTGTCGCCTCCCCTTTCCGGACGCCGGACTCAGGCCGCCAGCTCGGGGACGTACTTCGCCACCAGGTCCTGGAGCTTCCGCAGCTCCGGCTTCCGGGCGAACGCGTCGCGCACGTAGCGCAGCGACGCGGGGATGGACACCAGGAAGCCCGGGTTGCCCTTCACGCGGTGGATGAACTCGAAGCGGCCCGCGTCCTTCAGCTTGCGCTGGATGGTGAGCAGGTCGAAGAAGGACTTGAAGGACGCCGCGTCGATGCGCTCGCCGGTCGCCTCCTGGAAGGTGGCGATGTAGCGGTCCAGCATCGTGTCCACGAAGGCCCGGTCCAGCTCCACGTAGCTGTCGCGCAGCAGGGCCACCAGGTCGTACTGGCGCGGGCCCTGGAGGGCGTCCTGGAAGTCGATGACGACCAGCTCCCCCTCCTTCACCATGATGTTGCGGCTCTGGTAGTCGCGGTGGGTGAAGCCGCGCGGCGCGGCGGCGAGCTGCTTCGCGATGTCGCGGAAGGTGCGGTCCAGCTCGGCGCGCTCGGCGTCGGTGGGCTTCTTCCCGCTCCACGCCTCCAGGCCCCACTCGCGGAAGTGGTGCAGCTCCCAGTCGTAGAGGTCCTCGTCGAAGGCGCGGGTGAAGGCCAGGCAGTCCGGGTCCTGCTGCTTCTCCGCCGCCGCGCGCAGGCGCGCCAGCAGGTCCACCGCGCGGGTGTAGAGCGCCTCCCGGTGCTTGCCGCCCTCGAGCGCGGCCTCGAAGGTGATGTCGCTCAGGTCCTCCAGCACCATCATCCCCGCAGGCTCGTCGTAACGGAGGATGCGCGGCACCCGCACGCCCAGCCTCTCCAGGTAGCGGTGCACGTTGATGAAGGGCAGCTCCTTCGGCGGCTCACCCTTGGTGGCCTCCTCGCTCTTCTTCGTCGCGTCCGGGGGCATCACCATCACCACCCAGCTCTCCGGTGGCGCGCCGACGCGGTAGTAGGAGCGGTTGCTGGCGTCGCCCTTCAGCTTCTTGATGGCGGCGTGGGGCACGGGACGGCCAACGGCCTGTCCCACCTGGTCGCGCAGGGCGGCCTCGAGTTCCATATCGACGGGGTTCTCCGGAGGGGGTTGAAACGTGACTCCCGAGTATGGGAGGCGCGTCGGTGCGGGTCAAAGGCCGCGAGAGGAGAACGCCCGGAAGCCCCCCGGCCTGTCACGTACGAGACGGGCCCCCTGGCCCCCACCACGTCGCGCCGCGTCGGAGCGCCTGGGGACCGGGCGGCGGGGCCGGGGCCCGCCCGAAGTGCCTCCCGCCCCGGGGTCCGGAAGGACGCGGGGGCCGGACCTGTTCCACCCCGAGGGACCGAGACGCCATGTGCTGTCGACCGGGCCCGGGCGGCGACATATAAGACGCGCCGCGAACCCTTTTCCGGAAGCAGCAATGGACATCCACGACACCATTCTTACCGCCATCGGCCACACGCCCCTGGTCAAGCTCAACAAGCTCGTCGGGCCGAACGACGCCACCGTGCTCGTGAAGTGCGAGTTCATGAACCCGGGCGCGTCCATCAAGGACCGCATGGCGCTCTACATCCTCGAGAAGGCCGAGCGGGAGGGGAAGCTCAAGCCCGGCGGCACCATCGTGGAGAACACGTCCGGCAACACCGGCATGGGCGTGGCGCTGGCGGCGGCGGTGAAGGGCTACAAGTGCATCTTCACCATGCCGGACAAGATGTCCCTGGAGAAGATCAACCGCCTGAAGGCGCTCGGCGCCCAGGTCGTGGTGACGCCGACGAACGTGCCGGCCGAGGACCCGCGCAGCTACTACGAGACGGCCAAGCGCCTGTACCGCGAGACGCCCGGCGCGTTCATGCTGAACCAGTACCACAACCCCGACAACATCGAGGCCCACTACAAGCTCACCGGGCCTGAAATCTACGAGCAGACCGAGGGGAAGTTCGACTACTTCGTCGCGGGCCTGGGCACCGGCGGCACCATGAGCGGCGCCGGCAAGTTCCTCAAGGAGAAGATTCCCGGCCTGAAGAACGTCGGCGTGGACCCGGTGGGCTCGGTGTACGAGGGCTACTTCAAGACGGGCAAGCTGACCGAGCCGCACGTCTACAAGGTGGAAGGTATCGGCGAGGACATGCTGTGCGGCGCCATGGACTTCAAGGTCGTGGACGACGTGCGGCAGGTGGATGACCGCCAGTGCTTCATCGCGGCGCGGCGCCTGGCGCGCGAGGAGGGCATCTTCGCGGGTGGCTCCTCCGGCGCGGCGGTGCACGTGGCCGTGCAGCTCGCCAAGGAAGTGGGCAAGGGCAAGACGATTGTCGTCGTGCTCCCGGACTCGGGCAGCAGCTACATCAGCAAGTTCCACTCGGACGAGTGGATGCGCGACAACGGCTTCCTGGAGGACAAGGGCTCCGGCACCGTCCGCGACATCATCGGGGACAAGCGCCGCGAGGTGAAGACGGCGCGCAAGGGTGACCGCGTGGACCAGGTGGTGGAGACCATGCGCGCGCTGGGCATCAGCCAGATGCCGGTGGTGACGGAGGACGGGCGCGCGGTGGGCATGGTGCACGAGTACGACCTGCTCAACGCGCTGGTGGCCGGGAAGGTGAAGTTCACCGACACCATCGACGCCATCGTCGCGCCGCTGCAGGGCGCGCTGTCGCTGGACACCAGCATCGCCCGCCTGCGTGAGGTCTTCGCGGCGGACAACGTGGCCGTCGTGAAGGAGGGCGAGAAGGTCGTCGCCATCGTCACGAAGATCGACCTCATCGACTACCTGCACCGCACGGCGGCGTAGTCCGAAGCCCCCACGGGTGGCTGAAGCACGGAGGGCCTCCACATTCCCGGCGCGGGAGTGGGAGGCCCTTGGTGTTTCTACGGCGTCCGCCGGGCGAAGAGCGCGTTGGCCACCTCGCTCATCACCACGTCGCCGTGCTGGTTGCGGACCTCGAAGCGGAACTTGATGGCGCCGCGGTCCTGCTTGCTGCGCGAGGGCGTGGTGGAGAGGACCTCCGTGCGCACCGACAGCGTGTCCCCGGGGCGCACCGGCTTGAGCCAGCGCAGCTCGTCCAGGCCGGGCGAGCCCAGGCTCGCGGCCTTGCCCAGCAGGCCCTCCACGATGAGCTTGTGGCAGATGGAGGCGGTGTGCCAGCCGCTGGCGACGATGCTGCCGAAGATGCCCTCGCGGGCGGCCTCGTCGCTCAGGTGGAAGGGCTGCGGGTCGAACTGCTTCGCGAAGGCGATGATCTCCTCACGCGAAACGACATACGGCCCGAACTCGCTCACCTCTCCCGGTTGGAAGTCATCGAAGTAGCGCATGGGCCCCATATAGGGCCATGCGCCCTCCGACACCAGCGAGGGCGTGCCTTGTGCCAGGCGGTCCGCGGGAGGCCTTACTTCACCACGTCGAGCGCCTGGGCGAGGTCGTCGATGAGGTCCTGCGCGTCCTCGATGCCCACGGACAGGCGGATGAAGCCGTCGGCGATGCCGAGCTTCTCGCGTGTCTCACGCGGAATCGAGGCGTGGGTCATGATGGCCGGGTGCTCGATGAGCGACTCCACGCCACCGAGCGACTCGGCGCAGGCGAACACCTTCACCGTCTTGAGGAAGCTGCGCGCCGCCTCCAGGCCGCCGTGGATGTCGAAGGTCAGCATGCCGCCGAAGCCCTTCATCTGCTGGCGCGCGAGCTGGTGCTGCGGGTGCGTCTCCAGGCCCGGGTAGGTGACCTTCTTCACCTTCGGGTGCGTGGCGAGGTACTGCGCCACCTTCATCGCGTTCTGCGCGTGGCGGTCCATGCGCACGTGCAGCGTCTTCACGCCGCGCAGCACGAGGAAGCTGTCGAAGGCGCCGGACACGCCGCCCACGGCGTTCTGGAGGAAGTACATCCGCTCGGCGACGTCATCGCGGCTGGTGCAGACGAAGCCGCCCACCACGTCGCTGTGGCCGTTGAGGTACTTGGTGGTGGAGTGCGCCACCACGTCGAAGCCGAGGTCCAGCGGGCGCTGGAAGTACGGCGTCATGAAGGTGTTGTCCGCGACGGAGAGGATGTTCCGCTTCTTCGCCACCTCGGCGATGCGCGCCAGGTCGATGAGCTTGAGCATCGGGTTGGTGGGGGTCTCCACCCACACCATCTTCGTCTTCGGCGTAATCGCCGCCTCGAAGTTCTCCGGCTTGGAGAGGTCCACGAAGGAGAAGTCGAGGCCGGAGCGCTTGAAGACCTTGTCGAAGATGCGGAAGGTGCCGCCGTACACGTCATCCGAGACGACGACGTGGTCCCCGGCGTTGAGCATGTGCATCAGCATGTCCGTGCCCGCGAGGCCGGAGGCGAAGGCGGCGCCGTACTTCGCGCCCTCGAGCGCGGCCAGGCAGTCCTGGAGCGCCTTGCGGGTGGGGTTCTGCGTCCGGCTGTACTCGTAGCCCTTGTGCTCCCCGGGCCCGTCCTGGACATAGGTGGACGTCAGATAGACGGGCGTCATGATGGCGCCCGTCGTGGGGTCCGGCTCCTGGCCGGCATGAATGGCAAGCGTGTCGAAGCGCATGGGCGGGGAACTAACACAGCCCTCCCTGCCACGCACCAGGAGTGCCGCGGACCCGCCCGGCGCCTACTCGGACTTCCCGTGCCGGCCCGCCCCCCGGGCGAAGCGGGCGGCTCCGCCAACGGCCTCCGCCTCCATGACGGTGACGCCCCGGTTGAACTCCTGACGCAGTGCTTCCTCGAGGCCCAGCCCCGCCTGCTCATGGGCGGAGGCCCGGTCGACCCTCATGCAGCCCTGGGGGAAGGCGGCGACCTCGCGGGCGAGCGCCTCGGCCGCCTCGCGGGCCTGCCCCTTCGGCACCACCCGGTTGACCAGGCCCATGGCCAGCGCTTCCTGGGCCGGCACGGGCCGTCCGGTGAGGATGAGGTCCAGGGCCCGGGACAGGCCGATGAGCCGGGGCAGCCGCACCGTGCCGCCGTCGATGAGCGGCACGCCCCAGCGCCGGCAGAAGACGCCCAGCACGGCGTCCTCCTCCGCCACGCGCAAGTCGCACCACAGCGCCAGCTCCAGGCCGCCCGCCACCGCATGGCCGGAGATGGCCGCGATGACGGGTTTGCTCAGCACCATGCGCGAGGGGCCCATGGGGCCGTCGCCGTCGGGGGCCAGCCGGTTCAGCCGCCCCTGGGAGATGGCCTTGAGGTCCGCGCCCGAGCAGAAGGTGCCGCCGTCGCCGTACAGCACGCCCACGTGGGCGTCCGGGTCCGCGTCGAAGGCGCGGAAGGCGGCGACCAGCGCCTCGGCGGTGGGAGCGTCCACCGCGTTGCGCACCTCGGGGCGGTGGAGGACGACGGTGGTGACAGGGCCGTTCTTCTCGATGCGAACGCTCATGGGCCGAGTGTCCGCCGGCACGCGGCCCGGGTCCAGCGCCCCGGCTGGCGCTGGCCCGGGCGAACCCACCGTCTACGGCCTACTCCGCGCGGACCCAGTGCTGGGTGCGGCCGAGCAGTGCCATGCCGACGTAGCCGCGGACCTTCAGCTTCTTGCCCTTGTCCTCGACGGCAATCTTGCACTTGTAGGTCTTGCCGTTGGCCGGGTCGAGGATGGAGCCGCCCGTCCACTCGTCGTCGTCCTTCTTGAGGTCGCGCATGATGACCATCCCGATGATGGGCTGGTTCTTCAGCGTCCCCTCGCACTTGTCACAGACGGGGTTCTGCTCCTCGTTGGGCTCGCGGTAGAGCTTCTCGATCTTCCCGAACAGCTTGCCCCCCTCCTCGTAGATGGCGATGACGGACTTCGGCTTCTTCGTCTCGTCATCGATGGTGGTCCAGCGCCCCACCGGGGTCGCCTCCTCGGCCAGGGCACTCGTGGCGAACAGCACGGTCAGCGTGGCCAGTCCCAACCAACGGCTTGCAGTCATTCTGAGGTCCTCCGGCGCGGGGTCATAGGTCCAGAGGGGTGTGCGCCTCGGTGACGGCCCCTCTGCACTCGGCGCGGGAGCCTACCCTGGCGGGTGCCGGAATCGCAGGGGACATGGTGGACCTCACGCGCGGCATGGCCCCGGCCATGACGCACTGCGCGCGGCCGGAGCTCCGCTCACATCGGCGCGTGCGCGCCCTCTCCCGCCTCCGCGCCACGGCCGTGGATGAGCCGCGCCACCACACGCAGGTCGTCGATGAACGCCTCGAGCTGCGCCTCGCGGGCCTCCGGGTCCGGCGCGCGGAGGATGGAGGACGGGTGCACCGTGGCCACCACCACGCGGGCCCAATCCGAAGGCATGGGCCGCCCGCGCGACTGCGTCACCCGGAAGTCCTTGCCTATGAGCGCCTGCGCCGCCGTGGCACCCAGGCAGACGATGACGTCCGGGCGGAACACGCGAATCTCCGCCTCCAGCCACGGCAGGCAGGCGCGAATCTCCGTCGTGTTCGGCTTCGCGTGGAGGCGGCGCTTGCCCTGGCCGGTCCACTTGAAGTGCTTCACCGTATTGGTGACGTACACCTGAGAGCGGTCGATGCCGGCCGCCTCCAGCGCCTCGTCCAGCAGCCGGCCGGACGGGCCCACGAAGGGCTTCCCCGCCCGGTCCTCCTGGTCTCCCGGCTGCTCCCCCACCAGCATGACGCGGGGGCCGGGGTGGGGCCTGCCGACGGGCTCGCCGAAGACCGTCTGGGTCCCCGTCTTCCACAGGGGGCAGGCCCGGCAGCCGGCGGCGGCCTTTCTGAGCTTGTCGTACGTCGGAGACTCGGGGATGAGAGGGGCGGCGGTCTGGACGGGAGGACGCTTGGGCATGGCTGATTCAGAAGGTAACCACGACACGCAAGAGGCACCCGACCCGGCGGGTATGTTCGCCAACCGCCTCCGCAAGGGCGCGAAGCGCTTCCGCAAGTGGGCCCGCGCCCAGGGGCTGACGGCCTTCCGCGTCTATGACCGGGACATTCCCGAGTACCCCTACGCGGTGGACCTCTACGGCGACTGCGCGCACGTGGTGGAGTACCCGCGCCGCCGCGCCCTCAAGTCCGGCACGGCCGAGTCGCAGCGCGAGGAGGTGCTCGCCGCGGTGACGGAGGTGCTGGACGTGCCCCCGGAGCGCATCTTCGTGAAGACGCACACGCCCCAGCCCTGGGGCCGCTCGCAGTACGGGCGGGTGGGCCAGGGCAGCGGGCGCATCGTCGTGGAGGAGCAGGGCCTGAAGTTCTGGGTGAACCTGGGCGACTACCTCGACACCGGCCTCTTCATGGACCACCGCAACACCCGCGCGAGGGTGCGCGCGGAGGCGAAGGGCAAGCGCTTCCTCAACCTCTTCGCCTACACGGGCGCCTTCACCGTCTACGCCGCCGCGGGAGGCGCCAGGAGCACGACGACGGTGGACCTGTCCAACACGTACCTCGACTGGGCCGAGGACAACCTGGACCTGAACGGGCTGGCGGACGCGCGGCACGTGCTCATCCGCGCGGACGCCAAGGCGTGGGTGGAGGCGCAGGCCGGAGGGCCGGAGCGGTACGACCTGGTGGTGTGCGACCCGCCGTCCTTCTCCACCTCGAAGAAGATGACGGGCAGCTTCAACGTGCAGAGAGACCACCCGCGCCTGCTCGCGGCCATCCGCACGCTGCTCGCGCCCGGCGGCGTCCTCTACTTCTCCACCAACTTCCTCGGCTTCCAGCTCACCGAGTCCGCGACGCGGGGGATGGAGGTGGAGGAAATCACCCCCGGCTCCATCCCCGAGGACTTCCAGCGGAAGGAAATCCACCGCTGCTGGCGGATGGTGGCGCCCTGACGTGAAGGGCCGGGCGCCACCGGGGCCCGCGCTACAGCCAGCAGACGTTCTCGACGCAGCGCTCGCCGGCGGGGCACTCGCAGTTGGCCACGCAGGCCTTGCCGCTGCCCTGGTTCACCGGCTTGCAGTAGCCGTCCGTGCAGACGTTGCCGGACGGGCACTCGCAGTTGGCGCGGCACACCGTCGAGGTGCCCGCGTCCGCCGGGGGCGGCGGCTCCGGCGACTTGCAGTAGCCGCTGGTGCACACCTGGCCCGAGGGGCAGTCGCAGTTCGCCTGGCACGCGGTGCCCGTGCCCGCGTCCGGCGGCGGGGGCGGAGGCGTGGGCGACTTGCAGTAGCCGCTGGTGCACACCTGGCCCGAGGGGCAGTCACAGTTGGCTACGCACGTCTGGCCCGGGTCAGGCTGCGTGGACTGGCACTTACCGTTGGTGCACACCTGGCCCGAGGGGCACTCGCAGTTGGCGCGGCACTCGCCCCCGCTCGGAATGGGCATGCAGTAGCCGATGTGGCAGGCGTACTCGGGCGGGCACTCGGTGGTGGAGTCGCAGGACGCGCGGCACTGGCCGTCCACGCAGTC
This sequence comes from Myxococcus sp. RHSTA-1-4, assembly GCF_020037125.1. GTDB lineage: Bacteria > Myxococcota > Myxococcia > Myxococcales > Myxococcaceae > Myxococcus. Next base: position 185,337 of record NZ_JAIQDG010000011.1, on the reverse strand, counting down.
CTTGCCGGACGGGCAGTCATAACCCGTGGTGCACGCGTTCGGGTCCGGAGGACGCGGGCGGCAGATGCCCTGGATGCACGCCTCCGTGGAGCCGCACTGCAGGTCGCCCGTGCAGCCGCGGTAGCACTGGTTGTTGATGCAGTAGTTGCCCGAGCCGCAGTCCGCGTTCACCCGGCACATGGGAGCCGGGCCGCCATCCGTGCCGGAGTCCGGGCGCGTCCCGCCGTCGGTGCCGCTGTCCGGGCGCGTGCCGCCGTCGGTGCCGCTGTCCGGGCGCGTCCCGCCGTCCGTCCGCGTCCCACCGTCCGTGGAGCTGCTCGGCACACAGTAGTGGTCGAAGCACCGGCCGCCCGAGCAGTCCGTGTCGCGCGAGCACGGCTGGAGGCACACGGAGTTGATGCAGACCTCTCCCCGGTCACAGTCGCTCGACGAGGCACAGTCCCCCGAGCCCGGAGCGACGGCCCGGCAGTAGCCGGAGCGGCAGACCTGCCCGCTTTCGCAGTCCGAGTTGCTCTCGCAACAGACTTCGGTTTCGTCGTCGTACCAGCCGTCGTCCTGTTCGTGAATGATGCAACCCGGAAGGGTGGCTCCGAGCAGCACGAGGAGCGGCAACAGCCAGCCGCGGGAAGGGGTGTTCCACATGAGCGGGGACTCCGAGAGAACTGGGGACCGGTCCGGCCACCGGGGAGGTTGTCCGGTTTCAGCGTCGTAGGACGCCGGGGGCGTGACGGCTGATCAAAAATAATTTTTGATCGTCTTCCGTCGCCGCGGCGACCCAGGGGCACGGAGGTAGTGTGCTGGCCTGGACTTTACCCATGTACGGCGGGGCGCTCCTGAGTGGGGCCGGCTCGTTGCGTGTCCCCGAGGGAGAGGCCCCGGTGTTGCTCCGTGGAGTCCGCTCATTGGTGGAAGGTCCCGCGTCCGGGGAGCGCCAGGAACGGGACGTGCCCGCGCCTCCGTCCGCGGATGAGACGCGGCTCCACCTGCTGGTCCGCCGCGTCCAGGAAGGCGACCTCTCCGCCTTCGACCAGCTCTACGCCCTCACCCGGACGGACGCCGCGCGCACCCTGCGCCATCTGGTGGGCAACCGGGTGGAGGTGGAGGACCTCCTCCAGGAGACGTACCTGCGGCTGCTGACGGCGGTGAAGAGCTACCGGGGCGAGTCGCGCTTCCGGACGTTCCTCTACCGGGTGTGCGCCAATGTCGCGCTGTCGCACCTGCGCTGGAAGCGGCGGCGGCCGGAGGACTCGTTCGCGGAGCCGCCGGACACGGAGGCGCTGGGGGAGGACCCGGAGCGCGCCGCCGCGCGGCGCCAGGCGGCCCGGCTGGTGGAGCTGGCGCTGGAGCGGCTCAAGCCGAAGAAGCGCATCGTCTTCGTGTACTACGAGCTGTGCGGGATGAGCCCGGACGAAATCGCCGAGTCCGTGGGAAGCTCGGTCAATACTGTCCGCAGCCGCCTGCACCATGCGCGGCTGGAGTTCAACGAGGCCATGCAGCGACTGCTCACCACCCGTCCCCCTGGAGGCCCCCATGGCATGCCATGAGGCCCAGGCGCTTTGGGCGCTCGCCGCTGACGAGCTGCCGGCGGGAGACCGGGCGCGCGTGGAGACTCATGTGGCCGGGTGCGCGGCGTGCGCGCTCGAGCTGGAGCGGGTGAAGCAGTCTCGAGAGGTGCTGCACGAGGCTCGCGCGGTGACGCCGGACGTGCGCTGGGAGGCGGTGGACGCGAGGCTCCGGTCCGCCGCGGCCCGGCACATGACGAAGGCGGCGCCCAGGGCCCGGCTGCCATGGGCGCTGGCGCTCGCGGGAGCGTGCGCGGCGATGCTCGGCTTCTGGATGTTGCGGACGCCGGAGGTCGCGCCGGTGGCGCCCGTGGTGGCGGAGGGGCCGGCGGAGCCGGTGCGCGAGGACTCCGCGGGCGGCGCGGCCACCGCGCACGCGGAGCTTGTCGCGGGCGGCGCCCTGGATGCGGCGGCCACCGCACGGGCGGAGAGCGTCGAGGGCGGCGCCCTGGATGCGGCGGCCACCGCACGGGTGGAGAGCGCTGCGGGCGGCGCCCTGGATGCGGCGGCCACCGCACGTGCGGAGAGCGCCGCGGGCGCGGTGTTGCGGGAGGCGGGGGGCTCGGAGCGCGCGCTGCGGGCAGGCACGCACCTTCGCTCGGGCGTGGCGGTCCGGACGCCCGCGAGCTCCACGGCGCTGCTGCGGCTGCCGGACGCGAGCCGCGTGCGGCTGTCGGCGGGCTCGGAGGTGGAGCTGTCCCGGGCGGAGGCGCGTGACGTTCACCTGACGGTGCGGCAGGGCCGTCTGTCCGTGCAGGCCTCCCATGCGGAGCGGCGCGGGTTTCTCGTGGAGGCCGCGGGCCTGCGCGTGTCCGTGGTGGGCACCGTCTTCACGGTGGAGCGGACGGAGCGCGGCGCCGCGGTGGCCGTGGCGGAAGGACGGGTGCGGGTGGAGGTGGAGGGACAACCCGCGCGGCTGGTGAGCGCCGGAGAGCGGGTGGAGCTGGACGCGAAGGAGCGGACGCTGAAGCACCAGCCGGTGTCCGCGCCCGACCAGCGGGCTTTCGAGGAGCTGAACGCGCCCGAGCCGGCGCCGGGTGACACGGTGCCCATGGTCTCGACCGCGCCGGATACCGAGGCCAGCACGGTACAGGCGGTGGCCCGGGCACCGCAGGCCCCCTCCGCGGTAAAGCCCGCGGTCGCCACGGCCGTGCCCGCGAGGGAGCACCGGTCTCAGGTGGCATCGGCGGCGCTACGCACTCCGGCCCCGAGGGAGCCCACCACACAGCCGGTGGAGCCCCCCGCTCCCGCGCAGGCCATGGGCACGGTGCCCTCGGCCGCGTCGGTGGCGGTGGCCGCCGCGCCAGCCCTCACGGAGCCGGACCAGGAGTTCGCGCCCTACCCCGCGGAGTCCGTGACGAAGCAGCTGCCCCCGAAGACGGCCCCGGCGCCGGAGCCCCAGCCGCCCGTCGCGGTGGCGGAGCGGCCGGTGAAGGAGAAGCAGAAGGAGCCGCTGATTCCGATGGCGCTGCTGTCGAAGGACGCGGACGAGCGGTTCCTCGGGTACGCGCGGCTGCAGCTGAACCGCCGCACGTGCGAGGGCTACCTGGTGGGACTGGAGGAGATTGCCCAGAAGAGCCCGCGAGCGAAGCACCGCGAGCAGGCGCGCTACCTGCGCGCACGCTGCTTCGAGGAGAAGCTCCAGCCGCAGGCGGCGCAGGGCGAGTACCGCCAGTACCTCAACGAGTTCCCCCGGGGCCGCTACGTGCACGAGGCCCGGACCGCGCTGCTGCCCTGACCGCGCTCAGCCGCCCGTACCGGTGCGAGGCAGCTTCCGCGGCGGCTCCGTGGCATTGCCGCGCGCCACCAGCTCGCGCACCACGGACTCCAGCGCGCGGATGCGCCGGCCCGCGCGTCCGGGGGCCCACAGGGGCAGGTCCGGTCCCTTCAGCAGCTCCATGGCCTGCTCCACCCCACCCGCCTTGCCCTTCAGCGCGCGCGCCGTGGCCAGCCGCACGTTGCTTGCCGGCCGGCGGGTGACACCGCCCGCCCACAGCAGGTCCAGCGCGAAGGTGGTCCACACCGCCAGCTCGTCGCCCGGGCGGAGGAACGCCTCGAAGCGCGCCAGCGCCTGCGTCCGCGGCTCCCCCGCGAGCAGCACCTCCTCGGGCAGCTCCACGTGCAGCGGGGTGCTGCGCGCCAGCGGGAGCTCGGGAGCGATGACGGCCTCGAAGCGCTCGCCCGTGGCCGGGCGGCAGGCCACCGCGTGCACCAGCTCGGAGGGAATGTCCGTTCCGGACGGGTGCGCGTTGGCCTCGCCATAGAAGAGGACGAGGTTCTCGAAGCGCTCGGCCAGCGCGCGCAGCTCCAGCGGCGGACGCCACGGGCCGAAGTAGATGCGGCGGCGGTTGGGCGACGTCCGCGTCGACTGCCGCTCCAGCTGCGTGTCCACCATGTACTCGAAGGCGCGGAGAATGGTGTCGAAGCGCGCCGTGTCGCCCTCCAGGATGCCGAGGATTTCCACCACGGCCTCGATGGTGGAGACGCAGTGGTCGGCGGGCTCGGAGCGGATGCGGTAGTTGCTCGGGCGTCGAGGCACGAAGCCGATGCGCGGCAGCCCGGCGAGCACGGGGTTGCGGGTGACGATCTTCCTCGCCTGGGGCCAGGTGCCGTCCACGACGATGAGCGTCTCGGGTGGGCGCTCGCGGGCCTGCTCCACGGAGATGGCGTCCTCTCCCGGGAAGAGCACGGCCACCGACTCGGGACGGGCCGCCAGTTCCTCCAGGCGCGGGTGGCCGGTGAAGTCCACGCCCTCGTGCAGCTCGGAGTTGCTCAGCGCCAGGTGCGCCATGCGCGCGGTGCCAATGGCTACGCGCCGCTCACGTGGGTGCTGGAGGAAGACGACGCGAGTCTGGGTCTCCAACCGGGGCGGCAGTTGCGCGCAGTAGCACGCGCTCTCGGGACGGCGGCAGCGAAGGCACAGGTTACGCACAGTCCGGCTTTACGGCACGCTCCCGGGCGGGGCAAGCACTGCCGATGGGCCGGGTGGCGCCCGGCCAGGGAGACAGGCCTTACGCCAGGCTCCTCCCTTTCCCGAGGACACCGGGCCTGCGAACCGAAGATGTCCTCCCTCGCCGCCGGGTGACGGAGTACACAAGCCCCGTGAACCTGCTGCTGCTCTTCGATGAGGACTTCCTCCCGGACGGCACCGCCCGCCTCACCGGGCGCCGTGCCTGGCACGCGCGCGAGGTGCTCCGCGCCGAGCCCGGCGAGGCCCTGCGCGTGGGCCGGCTCGGCGGCCTCACCGGCACCGGCGAGGTGCTGGAGAACAGCGCCGGCGTGCTCCACCTGCGCGTCTCGCTCACCGAGCCCCCGCCCCCACGCGCGGGCGTGGACCTGCTGCTCGCCATCCCCCGCCCCAAGGCGCTGAAGAAGGTGCTGCCCGCGGTGGCCTCGCTCGGCGTGGACCGGGTGGTGCTCGTCAACGCGGCCCGCGTCGAGAAGAGCTACTTTGACTCCAAAGTGCTCGACGACGCCTTCGTCCGCGAGCTGCTCCTCCAGGGGCTGGAGCAGGCGCGTGACACGCACCTGCCGGAGGTCCTCGTCCGCGAGCGCTTCCGCCCCTTCGTCGAGGACGAGGCGGACACCCTCTTCGGCCCCGAGTCCGTCCGGCTGCTCCCCCACCCTCCCGCCCGGCAGTCGCTGCGCGCGACGGGCGCGGACACGGCCGAGCGCGTGGTGCTGGCCATCGGCCCGGACGGAGGCTGGGTGCCTTTTGAGGCGCAACTTCTGGAGGCCCACGGCTTCCGCCCCTTCTCCCTGGGCCCGCGCATCCTCCGGGTGGAGACGGCGGTGCCCGTGCTGCTGGGGCAGGTCGCGCTTCTGCGGGAAGACACCGCTGCGCGTCATGAACCAACTCGGGCTTGAAGGGCCGCCGGGCGCTGTTCAAGAGTCACACGCCATGGCCACCACCACCCCTTCCGCCCCCGCCCCCGCCGACGGCACCGCGCAGCCCGCCGTGGGTGAGCAGCAGCCCCTCGTCACCTCGGAGCCGCAGGCTCCCCAGGCCGCGCCCGCGAAGCCCGCGAGCCACGACACGGTGCCGCCGCCGGCGCTGCTCGACTTCATGATGAAGCGCTGGAAGCCCGGCGCGCGGAAGCTGCCGCCGAAGCTCAAGCACGCCGCCACCTTCCGTGCCCGCCGCAAGGCGCTCTCCAAGCTGTTCCCCGGCGAGACGCTCATCATCGCCACCGGCCACGAGAAGGTGCGCGCCAACGACACCTACTACCGCTTCCGGCCGGGCAGCGACTTCTACTACCTCACCGGCAACACCGAGCCGGACTGCGTCCTCGTCCTCCAGCCCAAGGAGGGCGGCGGCCACACGGACCTCCTCTTCGTGGAGCCCAACCCGGGCCGCAGTGACGCCACCTTCTTCACGGACCGCGTGAAGGGCGAGCTGTGGGTGGGCCCGCGCCTGGGTGTGCCGGAGAGCAAGGCCCGCTACGGCGTGGACGAGGCGCGCGGCCTCGACACGCTGAAGGACTACCTCTCCGGCCTCAGCGGCGAGGTGAGCCGCCCCACGCGCGTGCTGCGCGGCTACTCGCCCAGGGTGGACACCGCGGTGCCCGAGGGTGGAGAGCGCGACAAGGCCCTGGCCCAGGCGCTGTCGGAGATGCGGCTGCTCAAGGACGAGCAGGAGCTGCGCGAGCTGCAGGCCTCCATCGACGCCACCCAGCGCGGCTTCGAGGACGTCATCCGCGGCCTCAAGACGGCGAAGACGGAGCGCTACGTGGAGGGCATCTTCAACCTCCGCGCCCGCGTGGAAGGAAACGACGTGGGCTACGGCACCATCGCCGCCAGCGGCTCGCACGCCTGCGTGCTGCACTGGACGCGCAACGACGGCCCGCTGGTGCCCGGCGAGCTGCTGCTCCTCGACGCGGGCGTGGAGGGCCACACCCTCTACACCGCCGACGTCACCCGCACGCTGCCCATCTCCGGGAAGTTCTCCAAGGAGCAGCGCGAAATCTACGAGCTGGTCCTGGAGGCGCAGGAGCAGGCCATCAAGGCCGTGAAGCCGGGCAACGACTTCATGGAGCCCAACCGCGTGGCCATGCGCGTGCTGGCGCAAGGGCTGGAGGCCCTGGGCATCCTCGAGGACGCGAAGGAAGCGCTCAAGGACGAGCACCAGTTCTACAAGCGCTACTCGCTCCACAACGTCAGCCACATGCTGGGCCTGGACGTGCATGACTGCGCCCAGGCGCGGCAGGAGGCGTACAAGTACGGCAAGCTCCAGCCGGGCATGGTGCTGACGGTGGAGCCCGGCCTGTACTTCCAGACGGACGACCTCTCCGTGCCGCGGCGCTACCGCGGCATCGGCGTGCGCATCGAGGACGACGTCGTCGTCACCGCGCGCGGCTGCAAGGTCCTCTCCGGGAAGATTCCGCGCACCGTCAAGGACGTGGAGGCCTGGATGAAGTCCGTGTGGAAGGCCTCCAAGAAGAAGTAGCCGCTACGGCGCCGTACCGGACGCGGCCTCCGGCGGGGCGGGCTCCGTGCCCGTCGCGCCGGGCGCGGGGGCGCCGGCCTTCGGCGCGGCCTCGCCCGGCTTCGCTGTCGTCTTGCGAGTCTTCTCCCACTCCTCCAGCGCCAGAGGGTTGACCTCCTTCAGCGTGGAGACCTCCACCGTGTACTCGCGGGGCTCGGTGCGCTCGCTCGGCCCGGCGGAGAAGTTGAGGCGGTGGATTTCGTGCCCGTCCTCCGTCTCCAGCACCACGCGCCAGTCACCGGGCTTCAGGTTGGACGTGGTGGCGTAGTAGCGGTAGCCGCCGTCCGTGCCGTTGCTGCTCACGTTGGCCATGAAGCCGTTGCCATACGTCGTCCAGCCCTTCTCCGGGTGGTCGTAGTACCAGCGCACGCGCACCTTGTACGGCGCGAAGCCCTTGGGCGCGAAGATGCGGAAGAAGTAGTAGGGCTTGTCGCCCGGCTGCATCACGAAGTCCGGGCCGAACCACGTCCACGGCTTGTACCAGACGCTCTCGTCCACCGTGGACAGGTGGTACACGCCGGGGCTCACCCGCTCCACCTTGTGGTAGATGCCCGCGAACTGCACGGCCACCGGCAGCGGCGGAATCACGCCCACCAGGTACAGCACCAGCAGCGCGGCCTGCACGCCGAAGCCGGGAATGGCCACGTTGCGGACGAGGAACTCCACGTCCGGGCGCCAGCGCTCGATGAGGCGCATCAGCCCGAAGACGCTGGCGCTGCCCAGGGCCACCGCGAGCAGGAACACCCAGAAGCCCATGCGGCCAATCACCACCGGCAGCAGGCAGGCGAAGTACAGCGTCACACACAGGCTGAGCAGCACCACGCGGATGACGGGCCCCACCTGGCGGAAGCGCGGCAGCTCGTTGGCCACCAGCAGGGCGAAGAGGCCCACCACGAACAGGTAGGGCATGAAGCCCGACGTGGCCTTGAACAGCAGCAGCATGAAGACGCTGAGCAGGCTGCCGAAGAAGAAGTGGACGGCGTCCTCGCGCCAGCGCCACACCTTCGCCAGGAACCTCGGCGGCTCGGCGCCGTCCGGGAAGCGCTGCTCCAGCAGCAGCAGCGACGTCAGGATGACGAGGTACGCGAAGCTCTGCACCAGCGTCAGCGTGTCGTCGATGCGGCTGAGCGAGACGATGTCGTAGATGAAGCCGCCGAAGAAGAAGAGCGCCATCTCCCACTTCTCGTGGCGGGTGCGGAACTCCTGCACCTTCTCCATGAGGGTGGGCGTCTTCGCCGTGGCCACCAGGTCATCCGGGTCCACCGGGGGCGCGGTGGCCGGGAGCGCGGTGTCGTTCAGCGCGACGGCGGCGTTCGTGGCGACGGGGACATGGCCGGAGGCGGCCGGGGCTCCCGGCGCTTCGACGGACTCGTCCTTCTTCTCGGGGGTGTTGGGCTGTGTAGCGGTGACCACGGCGGTTCCTTCCGGGCAGCGGCGGCCCATTCTAGCCGCTGCGGGGGGAGGCGGTCTCCCCCTCCCCCACCGCCCGGAGACCGCCTCAGGCCGGGGACTTGCCGGCGACCAGGTCCGCCAGCTCACCGCGCTCGGCCAGCTCCATCAGGATGTCGGAGCCGCCGATGAACTGCCCGTTGATGAAGACCTGCGGAATGGTGGGCCAGTTCGTGAAGTCCTTGATTCCCTGGCGCACCTCGGGGTCCGCCAGCACGTCCACCGTGTGGACCTCGCCGTAGGGCTGCAGGAGCTGCAGCGCCCGCGCGGAGAAGCCGCACTGTGGGAAGAGGGCATTGCCCTTCATGAAGAGGACAATCTTGTGCGACTGGGTCTCCTTCTCCAGCCGGGCCTTGAGCTCAGGGGTCATGACGGCGTCTCCTTCTAGCGCGGCCCGAGCTTCTGCCACTGCTCGGGCGAATAGGTCTTGAGTGCCAGGGCGTGCAGCTCGCCCGTCTTCAGCCACTGCTGCAGTGGCGCGTAGACGAGCTGGTGCTGCTGCACCATGGGCTTGCCCGCGAAGGCGGGACTCACCACGCGGGCCTCGAAATGGTCTCCCGTCCCGGTGGTGTCTCTCACCTCCACCTCGGAGCCCGGCAGGGCCTCCAGGATGCGGGCCCGGACGAAGTCGGCGTCGAGCATCAGTTCATTCCCCTTCCCGTCACCAGCATGGCCGGGTCCACGCCCATGCCACGCAACGTGGTCTCCCACAACTTCGCGGGCTCCTGGCCCAGCACCGCCTCGGCGGTGGCGTCCGCGAACAGCCAGGAACCTTCTGCAATCTCGTTCTCGAGCTGCTTGGGGCCCCAGCCCGCGTAGCCCAGGCAGAAGCGCAGGCGCGGCGTGGGGTTCTCCAGGAGCGGCCCCAGCGCGTCCAGCGTCACGCTGAGGAACAGGCCGGGTACCACCGGGTGCTTCTCCAGCAGCTCCGCGTCGTCATGGAGGACGAAGCCCCGCTGGGGCTCCACCGGGCCTCCCACGAAGACGGGCTGCCCCTCGCGCTCCTTGGCGATGCCCATGTCCTGGCCGCGCGCCAGCTCACCGAGCGTCAGGGGCGCCCCCCGGTTGATGACGAGCCCCATGGAGCCCGTCTCACCGTGCTCAATCATCAGGATGACCGAGCGGTAGAAGTTCGGGTCCCCGAGCCGGGGCATGGCCAGCAGGAATCCGGGAGCGAGGGTCTTCACGAGAACAGCATCAACCGTTCGAGGTGACGGCGCAACCGGAACCCGCCCCCGGTACGCCGGTACGCTCAGTGCCAGCTCGTGTGCTTGGACTGGAGCGCCTCGGCGAGCTTCTCGGGGTTGAGCGGCTTGCCGATGAAGAGGTCCGCGCCCAGGCCCTTGCACTTGCGAGCCATGGCCGCGTCGCTCATCGCGCTCACGCCGATGAGCACCGCCTGCGGGAAGCGCTCGCGCAGCCGTGACATCAGCGTGGTGCCGCTGCGGCCGGGCAGGAAGACGTCGACGATGGCGGCGTCCATGCGCTTGTTGCGTACGGCGAACTCGGCCTCCTCGGCGCTGCCCACCGGCAGCGGCTCGTAGCCCCAGCCCGCCAGCAGCTCCACCAGGATTTCCCGGTGCGCCGGGTCATCCTCCACCACCAGCACGGCGCCTCGCACGGGCTCGAGCTTCAGCTCGTCGGCGCGCTCGGTGCGCTCCTCGCGGTCGTGTCCGGTGGCGATGGGAAGCTCTTCGGTGGTGGGCAGGGACATGAAGGCACCGGTGGGCAAAAGGTTTCCGTGTGATGGAAACCCACCTCCCAACGTTGGGAATTCCACGGAAGGGCGGTGCTTCTCCCACCCTCGCGGTGCCTCTCAGGCGGGCCGGCGCGGCGCCGCCGAGAGCGCCTGGGAGGCGAGCGAGGCACCGAGCACCAGCAGCACCAGCAGCGCCCACGCGGGCAGCACCACGCGGCCGCCGCCCTCGTAGATGAGGGCGGCGTAGCTGGTGCCCAGGTAGCGGCCCAGGGACATGGGCTCCATGCGGGCGATGCCGAAGAAGCTCACGGTGGACTCGGTGAGGATGGCGGCCGGCAGGCGGCTGAGGAACACCGCCAGCGCGAAGGGGCGCAGGGCGGGCCACAGGTGGACACGCAGGAGGTGTGCACCGCTCCCGCCGAGCGCCCGGGCGGCCGCCACGTACTCCTGCGCTTCGAGGGTGGCCAGCCGGTTGCGGAACATGCGCGCGGGGCCGGCCCAGCCCACCAGCGCCAGCGAGGCCACCATGAGGCCGAAGGGGCCCAGCCCGCCCACCTGCCCCGCGTCCGACAGGGACTGGCCCGCGAGCTGGAGCACCATCACCACGAGCACGTCCGGCAGCGCGAAGACGGCGTCCACCGCGCGCAGAAGGAGCTGCTCCACGGTGCCACCGGACAGGCGCGCCACGGCGGCCACGGTGAGGCCGATGAGCGTGGACAGCGCGCCCGCGGCCAGCCCCACGGCGAGGGAGACCCATAGCCCGCCGAAGGCCAGCTCGCACACGGTGCGGTCGGGACGTGTGGGGTCCATGCCCAGCGGGCAGGTGCTGGAGAGCACCTCCGGGAAGAGGCGCCCCGCCACGAGGCTGAGCAGGCCCAGGCCCACGAGGAGCACCAGACCGAAGCGGGCGCGCGGAGGAATGCGGCTCATGGCGCGGCCTCCTCGGAGCGCCGGTGCGACGAACAGCGGCAACCCACGCCCGCGGCCTCACATAGCGACACGTCGGCGCAAACGGAGGGGCGGCTCATGCTGTGGCCTCCCGGGAGCGCGGGTCCACCACGTAGCGCAGCACCTCCACCGCGAGGCTCACGATGACGAGCAGCGAGGCGAAGGTGGTGGTGGCCACCACGACGACGGCCACCTGCTTGTTGAGCACCGCCAGCACGTAGAGCTGACCGAAGTAAGGCAGGCCGAAGACGCGCTCCGCGGCGAACGAGCCGGCCAGCAGCGAGGTGGCCACCGGCCCCACGGCGTCCAGCAGCGCGGGCCACACGTTGGGCAGCACGTGGCGGCGGAGCACCGTGCCCTGCGCCAGGCCCTTGCCCAGCGCGGTGCGCACGTAGTCGCGGGACAGCTCCGTCTCCAGCGAGTCCCCCACCAGCGTGCCCAGGAAGATGCCGGGCCACACCGACGTGACGAGCGCCGCGCACAGCTCCGGCAGCATGTTGCCGCGCTCCACCACCGCGGGTGCCAGCAGCAGCGCGGGGATGAAGACGGGCGTGCCGAACGCCACCGCCGGTACCGCGTCGCCCAGCGCCGCCCAGCGCCCCTTGCGCCACCGCGTGCGCAGCAGCGCGAAGCCCAGCGCCCACGCCAGCGCGAGCGGCAGCGCCATCAGCCCCACGCCCACGCTGCCGGAGAGCTTCAAGAGCAGCTCGTCGCCGGTGATGCCCTGGGCGCTCGTGCCCAGCCGCTCGCCACGGAAGAGCTTCTCCCAGGGGCGCAGGAAGCCCAGCGGCTCGCCAATGCCCAGGTCCCGCTGGTACGACGCGGCCAGCTCCTTCGACACCTGGCGCTTCGCATCCGTTTCCGTGGTGAGCGGCAGCGCGGCCATGAGGAAGTACGAGGCCACCGCCACCACGGGCACCAGCACCAACTGCCGCGCCAGCCGCTGCGTCACCGCGCTCATGGCGTCACCTCGGGGAAGTCATGCCGCCACGGCTCGCGCGAGGCGATGAGGACGCACGGGGCCACCGCACGTCGGCCGCACCGTCCCCACTTCATCGCGTCACCCCGGCCCGGACTTCCGCCGCGTCCGGCGCCAGCCGTAGCGCGCGCAGGGCGAGGAAGTTGAACGGGTCCACGTCCAGCCCGCGCAGCCGAGCCCGGGCGCGGAAGTAGCGGTCCGGATGGTAGATGGGCGCAATCACGGCCTGCTCGCCCACCAGTACCTCCTGGGCCTGGGCATACAGCGCGCGAGCCTTCGCCTCGTCTGGCTCTCCGTCCCCTGCCTCCAGCAGCCGCTCGAAGCGGGCCATGGGTTCGCCTCCCGCCTGCGTCTCCCAGCCCGTCTGGTGGTTGCCCTCGCGCTCGAAGAGCGTGAAGAAGGTATTGGGGTGCGCGTAGTCCCCGCCCAGACGGCGCAGATACAGGTCATACACACGAGGCCCCTGCTCCGAGCGCCGGGAAATCTCCGCGGAGAAATCCGAGCGCGCCTCCAGCACCACCGTCACGCCCACCTTCGCGAGCTGCGCGGCCACGCGCTCGGCGATGGCCACCTCCGGCAGGAACCCGTCGCCCTGCCGGTAGACGAGCCGCAGCGGCCGTTCCAGCCCCGGCACGCCGGTCAGCTCCGCCCGCGCTGCCTCCGGAGCGAAGCGCGGCAGGCGCGCGGCCTCCTCGGGCGTGGCGGCCCCTGGCAGCTCCGGCGGCAGCAGCACGTTGGACGGGCGGGCCGCCGGCAGGAGCCCCGCCACCAGCGCCTCCCGGTCCAGCGCCTTCGACAGCGCGCGCCGCACCTCGGGCCGGTCCAGCGGGGGCCGCTCCGTGTTGAAGGCGAGGAAGTACGTGGACAGCAGCGGCTCGCGCTGCAGGTCCTCCGGCCGGCTCACGCGCAGCGCCGCGGCGCTGTCCATGAAGACGAAGTCCACCCGGCCGCGCTCGTACAGCGCCGGGCCTATCTCCGACTTCATCAGGGTCAGCACGGGCGCGGGCGTCTCGCCGGGCGCCATCGGCGGCGGGAAGGCCGTGGCCGGGTTGTAGACCAGCCGCACGCGCTCTCCGGCGCGGTCCCACCGCTCCACCCGGTACGGCCCCAGCGCCAGCGGGCGCCCGTCGCGAGGCCGGTCGAAGTAGTCGCGGACCTCCTCGTCGGACTTCCCCTCCAGGTCCGCCGCGGGCGCGGGGTAGAAGATGTAGACGTTGGCCACGCGGGCCAGGAAGTAGCTGCGGGGCCGGGCCAGCGTCACCCGCAGGGTGTGCGCGTCCACGGCCTCCACGCCCACGCGCTCCAGCGCCGCGCGAATCTCTGCTTCCGGGGCACCGCGCTCCTGGGCGGCCAGCGCCTCGGCAGCGCCCGCCAGGTCCGCCATCTCGCCGCGCTCACGCCCGCGCAGCGCGCGCCGCCAGCCCACGACGAAGTCGCGCGCGGTGAGCGGCGAGCCGTCCGACCAGCGCACATCCCGCCGCAGGTGGAACGTGTAGACCTCGCGTCCCTGGGCATCCACGGCGCGCTCCCAGCGCTCGGCCAGCCCGGGACGCACGGAGTAGTCCGCGCCCAGCTCCGTGAGGCCGCGCTGGGTGGCCAGCATCACCGGGTAGTTCGCCCAGCTCTCCGGGTCCGAGTGGCTCCAGTCCAGCGTGGTGGGCATGGTCGGCACCACCACCTTCACGCCCGGGTCCGGCTGGAAGCCACATGGGCCGCAGGCCGAGGCCGCCAGGGCCAGCAGGAGGAACGTCCACCGGAGTCGAGCGCGCGAAGCCACCGGACCGCGTTGTACCCCGAAGCGCGCCACCCCCGAAAAGGAGAAGCCAGGACCCCGGCGACCTCGGTCGTCCGGCATCCTGGCTTCTCGTCAGCTCGGTGGCCCCTCCCCGTCCGGGGAGGGAGCCTTCATTTCAGCGGGGCACGCCCGGAAGCTATGCCGGAGCCGGGGCCGGAGCGGTGGCCGGCAGCTCCGCCGCGGGCACCGCCTTCGCGCCGTCGGTGGACAGCGGCTTGCGGCCGAACTCCTCCGGCTTCTCCAGCACCAGCGCCTCGCGGAGCACGTCGTCCACGAACTCCACCGGGACGATGCGCAGCTGCTTGCGAATCTTCAGCGGGATGTCCTTCAGGTCCTTCTTGTTGGCCTTCGGGATGAGGACCGTCTTGATGCCCGCCCGGTGCGCGGCCAGCGTCTTCTCCTTCAGGCCGCCAATGGGGAGCACCCGTCCACGCAGGGTGATTTCGCCCGTCATCGCCACGTCGCGGCGGATGAGGGTGCGCGTGAGCGCGCTCACCAGCGCCGTGCAGATGGTGACGCCCGCGGAGGGGCCGTCCTTCGGAATCGCGCCCTCCGGCAGGTGGACGTGGATGTCGAAGTTCTCGAACGCCTTCCGGTCGATGCCGAACCGGTCGGCGCGGCTGCGCACGTACGACATGGCCGCCTGCGCGGACTCCTGCATCACCTCGCCCAGCTTGCCGGTGATGATGAGCTTGCCCTTGCCCGGCATCACCGTGGCCTCGGTGGTGAGGATTTCACCGCCCAGCTCCGTCCACGCCAGGCCGGTGACGATGCCCACCTGGTCCTCGCTCTCCGCCACGCCGTAGCGGAACCGAGGCGTGCCGAGGAACTTCATCGCCGTCTTCCGGTCCACGTCGATGTCCCGCTTGCCGTTCTTCAGCACGTCGCGGGCAATCTTCCGGAACACGCCGCCAATCTCACGCTCCAGCGAGCGCACGCCCGACTCGCGCGTGTAGCGGTGGATGATGGTCTTCAGCGCCTCGTTGCTGATGTCCACCTTGATGTCCGACAGCCCGTTGGCCTCCTGCTCCTTCGGGATGAGGTAGCGCCGCGCGATGGAGAGCTTCTCCGGCTCCGTGTAGCCGGCGATGCGAATCACCTCCATGCGGTCCTGGAGCGGACCGGGGATGTTGTGCATCGTGTTCGCGGTGCAGATGAACATCACCTTGGACAGGTCGTAGTCGAGGTCCAGGTAGTGGTCGTTGAAGTTGTGGTTCTGCTCGGGGTCCAGCACCTCCAGCAGCGCCGCGCTCGGATCGCCACGGAAGTCGGTGGACATCTTGTCGATTTCGTCGAGCAGGAAGACGGGGTTGTTGCTGCCCGCCTTCTTCAGCGACTGGATGAG
The DNA here is from genome assembly GCF_020037125.1 of Myxococcus sp. RHSTA-1-4. Lineage (GTDB taxonomy): Bacteria > Myxococcota > Myxococcia > Myxococcales > Myxococcaceae > Myxococcus. The sequence continues at coordinate 170,075 of NZ_JAIQDG010000011.1, read as the reverse complement.
CTTGCCCGGCATCGCGCCGATGTACGTGCGCCGGTGGCCGCGAATCTCCGCCTCGTCACGCACGCCGCCCAGCGACAGGCGCACGAACTTGCGGCCGGTGGCCCGGGCAATCGAGCGCGCCAGCGACGTCTTGCCCACGCCCGGGGGCCCCACGAAGCACAGCACGGGGCCCTTGAGCTTCTTCACCAGCTGCTGCACCGCCAGGTACTCGAGGATGCGCTCCTTCGGCTTCTTCAGGCCGTAGTGGTCCTCGTTGAGCACCCGCTCCGCCTCGGAGACGTCCAGGCGGTCCTGCGTCTCGTCGTACCAGGGCAGGCTGATGATCCAGTCGATGTAGTTGCGGACGACGGTGGCCTCGGCGCTCATCGGGCTCATCATCCGGAGCTTCTTCAGCTCCTTCTTGACCTTGAGCGTGGCCTCCTTGCTCATCCGCTTGTTCTTCAGCTTCTCTTCAATCTCCTGGATTTCGTTCTTGAACTCGTCGCGCTCACCCAGCTCCTTCTGAATGGCCTGCATCTGCTCATTCAGGTAGTACTCCTTCTGGGTCTTCTCCATCTGCTTCTTGACGCGCGTGCGGATCTTCTTCTCCACCTGGAGAATCTCGATCTCACCCTGCATCAGCTCGTAGAGCTTCTCCAGGCGCTTGGCCGGGGACTCCGTCTCGAGCAGGGCCTGCTTGTCGTTCAGCTTGAGGGAGAGGTGCGCGACGATGGTGTCCGCCAGGCGCGCCGGGTCGTCGATGCTCGCCACCTGCATGAGCATCTCGGGGGGAATGCGCTTGTTGAGCTTGACGAAGGCCTCGAACACGGAGTGGACGCTGCGAACGAGCGCCTCCAGCTCCACGCTCTTCTCCGTCTGCTCCTCGACCTCCTCCACTTCCACCATGAAGAAGGCGTCGTTGGGGTGGAACTTCTTCACCCGGGCGCGGCGCACGCCTTCCACCAGCACCTTCACCGTGCCGTCCGGCAGGGGGAGGAGCTGGATGACGTGGCCCAGCGTACCGAAGTGGAAGATGTCGTCCGGGGTGGGGTCGTTCGTCTTGGCCTTCTTCTGCGCAGCCAGCAGGATGACGGCCTTGTCGTCCGGCCCCTTGTGCGCCATCGCGTCCTTCAACGCCGCGATGGACTTCTCCCGGCCGACGAACAGCGGCACCACCATGTGCGGGAACACGATGATGTCCCGAAGGGGCAAGAGCGGGACGGTGAGTCCCCGCTTCTGGGCTTCCTTCTTGTCGTCACGTCCGAAGAACATGTATCCGCCACCTGCAGGCCCACCTTGACAGCAGGCCATTGAAGAGTTGCCCGTCCGCCCGCCCGGCAGGCGCGCACACGGGGTGAAGCACGTCTATAACACGGCGATTTCGCGAGCCGTTCCCCGGGACAAGATTGGGGAACGGCCTCGTGCCATCAAGGGAACACCCCTGGCTCACTCGGGTGTCCGCCCGGGGTGTCAGCGGCCCTGCGCCGCCACCCCACCCTGGCGCATCTCCACCTCCAGCGTCTGGAAGAGGAACGCGTACAGGTCCGCGCTGGACTCAATATTCTTGGCCACCTGGTCCGCGCCACCATGACCGGCGTTCATTTCGATGCGCAGCAGCACGGGTGAGGGGTTGCCAGGCGCGTTCTGCATGGCCGCCACGAACTTGCGGGCGTGCATGGGGTCCACGCGGTCGTCGTGGTCCGCGGACATCATCAGCAGCGCGGGGTAGCGCACGTCCGCCCGCACGCGGTGGTAGGGCGAGTAGGCGTGCAGCGTCGGGAAGTCCTCGCCCTTCTCCGCCGAGCCGTACTCCGGAATCCACGTCCGGCCGCTGCCGAAGAGGTGGTAGCGCACCATGTCCAGCAGGGGCACGGCGCACACCACCGCGCCGTACAGCTCCGGGCGCTGCGTCATGGCCGCGCCCACCAGCAGGCCGCCGTTGCTGCCGCCGTGGATGGCCAGCCGCCGGGGCTGGGTGTACTTCTCGCGGACGAGGTACTCGGCCGCCGCGTGGAAGTCGTCGAAGACGTTCTGCTTGCGGTGCAGGCGGCCGGCCTCGTGCCAGTCCTTCCCGTACTCACCACCGCCGCGCAGGTTGGCCACCGCGTAGACGCCGCCGGCGTCCAGCCAGGGCAGGATGCTCCCCCGGAAGACGGGCTCCATGCTCACGTTGAAGCCGCCGTACCCGTACAGCAGCGTGGGCGCGGCGCCGTCGCGCTTCAGGTCCTTGCGGTGCACCAGGAACATGGGCACCCGCGTGCCGTCCTTCGACGTGTAGAAGACCTGCTGTGTCGTGTACAGGGACGGGTCCATGGGCAGCTCCACCCGGGCCCACTCCTCCGTCTTCCCGCTGGCGACGGACGTCTTGAAGACGAGCCGCGGCGTGGTGAAGGAGGTGAAGACGAAGTACGCCTCGTCCTCGTCCTCCAGACCCACCAGGTTGGAGGCGGCGCCCACGCTCGGAAGCGGCACGGTGCGCACGGGCTGGCCCTTCAGCGTGGCCACGCGCACCTCGGTGGTGGCGTCCTTGAGGTACTCCAGCGCCAGGTGCCCGCCGACGATGTTGACGCCCTGGAGCGAGGCCACCTTGTCCTCGGGGACGATTTCCTTCCACGCGGCGCGCTCGGGCTTCGCCGGGTCCACCTCGAAGACACGCTGGCGCGGAGCGCCCTCGTCCGTGGTGACGTAGAAGCGGTCCTTCCACGCGTTGACGCTGTACTTCGCGCCCTGGCCCTTCACCAGCAGGCGGAAGTCCTTCTCACCCGGCCGCTTCCAGTAGACGTCGTTCTCGCTCCAGCCGCGGATGACGTAGACGAAGAGGTACCTGCCGTCCCGGCTCAAGTCGGACTGGAGGAAGGTGGTGGGGTCCCCGGTGCGCGGGTGCACCAGCGCGTCGTCCTTCGGGTCCGTGCCCAGCTTGTGGAAGCGGATGGTGGTGTAGCCCGGCCGCGCGTCCACGGGGATGCTGGGGTCCGTGGGCAGCCACTCGTAGTAGAAGCCCTTGCTGTCCGGCGTCCACCGGGGCGAGGCGTACTTGGCGCCCTCGATGACGTCCACCTTGGACCACTCGCCGGAGTCCACGTCCATGACGTGCAGCACCGCCTCGTCCGCGGCGTTGGGCTTCTGGGCGAAGACGAGCTTCTTGCCGTCCCACGACGGCGCCCACGTCCCCATGGACACGGTGCCGTCCTTGCTCCAGGTGTTCGGGTCCAGCAACACCTTCTCCGCGCCCTTCTCACCCTCGCGCCAGTAGAGGACGGCCTTCTCCTTGTCCTTGTGGGTGCGGATGTAGAAGTACCGGCCGCCCCGGCGGGCCGGCGGGGAGATGGAGTCCACGTAGAACAGCTCCGTGAAGCGCCGCACGAGCGCGTCGCGGCCCGGCATCTTCGCCAGCTGCCCGCGCGCCAGCGCGTCCTGCGCCTTCATCCACTCCTGGACCTCGGGGGCCTTCTCCTGCTCCAGCCAGCGGTACGGGTCCGCCACCTGCACGCCGTGAAGCGTGTCCACCACCTGCTCCGCCCGGGTCGCCGGGTAAACCATTCGCGAGGACTCCTGTGGTTGGGGAGGCGCCGCGGACGCGGACGCCGGAAGCTCCTCCCGCGCCGCCTCCTTCGGGGTGGCGCACGCGGCGAGGGACAGCAGGGCTGGGACGAGCAGCTTTCTCATGGGGGCCCAGCACATACAGAAAGGGCCCCGGCCGTCCCACAAAAAGTGCGGTGGGGCGGCAAGGCTCGCTCCCCTCCCAACGCGCGGGGCGCGCCGGAGCCTGCTCATGGCTCCGTGACGCGCCCCGTCAACACTCCATCCGCCCCAGGCCCCGCTCGGGGCGGGGCGGGCGGTGGCCTCAGGCGGATTCCTTCTTCACCTCGGCTTCCTTCTCGTGGGCGTGGAGGACGACAGGCTCGCTCTTCTTGAGGATGACCTCCTCGGAGATGAGCACCTCGCGGGCCGTCTTGCGGGACGGGATTTCGTACATCACGTCCAGCATGGCCGATTCGAGGATGGAGCGCAGGCCACGGGCACCCGCCTTGCGGCGGATGGCCTCCTGGGCGATGGCCTTGAGCGCGCCGTCGGTGAACTTGAGGGTGACGCCGTCCAGCTCGAAGAGCTTGCGGTACTGCTTGGTGAGCGCGTTCTTCGGCTGGTTGAGGATGTTGATGAGCGCCGGCTCGTCCAGCTCCTCCAGCGCGGTGATGATGGGCAGGCGGCCGATGAACTCCGGAATCATGCCGAACTTCAGCAGGTCCTCCGGCTCCACGTGCTTGAGCAGCTCCGTGAGGTTGCGCTGCTTCTTGGACTGGATGTCCGCGCCAAAGCCCAGGCTGCGCCCGCCCAGCCGCCGCTCGATGACCTGCTCCAGCCCGCCGAAGGCGCCGCCGCAGATGAAGAGGATGTTGGTGGTGTCCACCTGCAGGAACTCCTGCTGCGGGTGCTTGCGGCCGCCCTTGGGCGGGACGTTGGCCACCGTGCCCTCGATGATTTTCAGCAGGGCCTGCTGCACGCCCTCGCCGCTGACGTCGCGGGTGATGGAGGGGTTCTCCGACTTGCGGGCAATCTTGTCGATTTCGTCGATGTAGACGATGCCGCGCTGCGCCCGCTCGATGTCGTGGTCGGCCGCCTGGAGCAGGTTGACGATGATGTTCTCCACGTCCTCGCCCACGTAGCCGGCCTCGGTGAGGCACGTGGCGTCCGCGATGGTGAAGGGGACGTTGAGGATGCGCGCCAGCGTCTGCGCCAGCAGCGTCTTGCCGCTACCGGTGGGGCCCAGCAGGAGGATGTTGCTCTTCTGGAGCTCCACGTCCTCCATGGCGACCTTGGACTCGATGCGCTTGTAGTGGTTGTGCACCGCCACCGACAGCGTCTTCTTCGCGCGCTCCTGGCCGATGACGTACTCGTCCAGCACGGCCTTGATTTCCGAAGGCCGGGGGATGCGCAGCTTGGTGTCCTTGGTCTCCTCGCGGTCAATCTCCTCCGCGATGATGTCGTTGCACAGCCCGATGCACTCGTCGCAGATGTAGACCGTCGGCCCCGCGATGAGCTTCTTCACCTCCTTCTGCGACTTGCCGCAGAAGGAGCAGCAGAGGGTCTGGTTGTCTCGCTTCTCCACGTTCTTACCCGCCATTGAATCCCTCGCTGCGCCCGAAAAGGCCCCACGCCTGGTAAACGCCCCTACCCCTGCCTCTGGTCCAATCTAGTCAGCCCCTGTCCGGAACGTCCACGCGCCTTCCAGGTACTTAACAGGGGGGCCCTCACGACGCAGAAAGCAGAAAGCCGGAGCCGCGGGTGCGAATTCCCGCGACTCCGGCCGCCAACCGAGGCCCCGGGGCCCCGGAAACCCGACTACTTCTTCTCTTCCTTGCCCAGCCCCACGACCTTCCGGGGGCTCTGGATTTCGTCGATGATGCCGTAGGCCTTCGCCTCGGTCGCGCCCATGAAGTAGTCGCGATCCGTGTCCTTCTCGACCCGCTCGATGGACTGCCCGGTGTGCTTGACGATGAGCTCGTTGAGCTTCGCCTTCATCCGGAGGATTTCCTTGGCCTGGATTTCGATGTCCGTGGCCTGGCCGCGCACACCGCCGAGCGGCTGGTGAATCATGATGCGGCTGGAGGGCAGCGAGTAGCGCTTGCCCTTCGCCCCGGCGAGCAGGAGGACGGCCCCCATGGAGGCCGCCTGCCCCACGCAGATGGTGGACACCGGACACTTCAGGTACTGCATGGTGTCGTAGATGGCGAGGCCCGCCGTCACGGAGCCACCGGGCGAGTTGACGTAGAGGTTGATGTCCTTGTCCGGGTCCTCCGACTCCAGGAAGAGGAGCTGGGCGACGATGACGTTGGCCACGTCATCGTCGATTTCGGTGCCCAGCATGACGATGCGGTCCTTCAGGAGCCGGCTGTAGATGTCGTACGAGCGCTCACCGCGGTGGGTCTGCTCGATGACGTAGGGAACGGGCATGAAGGGCATGTCGACCTCTAGGAGGAACCGGAAGCTCGGAAGATGAACCTCACGAATACTTCGCCCGGCTCCTCAGGAATTCAATCGTCTTTTCCTCCCTCAGTCGGAGAGACAACCCGAGGCGCTCGTCCGGACCCTTGAAGTAGCGCTGCACCGCGGCCACGGGCTGGCCGGCCTCGTTGGCGAGCTGCTCAATCCGGGCGTCCACGTCCGCGTCGGAGGCCTGGATGCCCTCCTTCTGGGCGATGGCCTCGAACAGCAGCGTGCCCTTCACCTCCTGGAGGGCCTTCTCGCGCATGTCCTCGCGCAGGCGGTTGAAGTCCAGGTTGAGGCGGCTGGGGTCCACGCCCTGGCGCTGGAGCTGCTGCAGGGCGCCGCGCAGCATGGAGTCCATGGCGCGCTCCACCATGGCGCGGGGCACCTCGAACGCGTTGCGCTCGATGAGGGCCTTCATCAGGGCCTCGCGCTCCTCGCCCTCCACCTGGGCCTTCTTCGCCCGCTCCATGTCGGTGCGCATCTTGCCGCGCAGTTCGTCCAGCGACTGGGCGATGCCCGTCTCCTTGGCGAACTCGTCGTTGAGCTCGGGGACGATTTCCTTCTTCAGCTCCTTGACGGTGATGTGGAAGCGCGCCGTCTTCCCGCGCACCTCCTCCACCCGGTAGTCCTGGGGGAAGGCGTAGTCGATGTCCTTGGACTCGCCCACCTTCACGCCCTCCAGGGCGGCAATCTTGGACTCGACCAGCTCACCGGGGGCCACCTGGACGCTGATGCCCTGGGCCTTGCTGCCGGTGAACGGCTGGCCGTCCACGGTGGCCTCGAAGTCCACGGTGACGTAGTCGCCGGAGGCCGCGGTGTCGCGGTCCGCCACGGGCTCCAGACGGCCGAGCGAGCTGCGCATGCGCTCGAGCTGCTCGTTGATCTGCTCGTCGGTGATGGTGGTGTCGGACTTCGCCAGGGGCAGCTCCTGGTAGTCCTTCGGCTCCACCCTGGGCTTCACCTCCACCCGCGCCTCGAAGGTGAAGGGAGCGTCCGCCTTGAGGCCGGAGTTGGTCACCTGGGGATTGGCGACGACGTCCACCTTGTGCTCGCGGATGGCCTCCACGTACGCGGACTGGACGACGCGCTGGATGACCTCGTCCTCGACCTGGTCGCGGAAGCGCTGCTCCAGGATGCGGCGGGGCACCTTGCCCTGACGGAAGCCAGGCAGCCGGACCTGCTGGCCGAGCCTGGAGTACGCGCGGTTGAGCTCCTCCGCCACGCGGGAGTTCTCGACCTCGATGGAGAGCTTCTTCTCGATGGGAGAGAGCTCCTCGACCTGGACCTTCATGCGGGCCTCGCTCGCCGCCTCGGACACACGTCCCGGACGGCGCGAAGAAAAGTGGGACGTGCGCCTTTAGGGGATAGGCACGAGCGGGTCAACGCGAAATGGGCGAGGAGGGACTCGAACCCTCACACCTTGCGGTACCAGATCCTAAGTCTGGCGCGTCTACCAGTTTCGCCACCCGCCCGGGTGCGCCGACGCCGCGTACCGTCTTACCGCGAAACGTCCGGTGGACGGCAGAGCCCGGAAAAAGAAACGGGGCCCCTCCATTTCTGGAGGAGCCCCGGAGTGAGAGCGGAGGGAATCGAACCCACAACCTATGGATTAAGAGTCCATTGCTCTGCCAATTGAGCTACGCTCCCGGCACTGCCCCGGTCCGTCGCCAGCGCGACGTCCAGGTGGCGGCGGTAACTACAGAAGCCCGCCCGTGCTGTCAAAAAGTATTTTCGGGCCCCCCTTCATTCCCGCCCACGAAGCTGTGACGCCCGCGCAGGCCGGCGCCTGACGCCGGTCCGCCCGCCCGGCGGCCAGCCCCCGGAACGGCTCCACGCGCGGGTGAAGCAGGCGCCCCCCACGGATGTTCAACAGGGCCACGGCACGCTTTTCGTCCCGGCTCCACTGTGCGTGGAGCGTAAGCCGCACTCCGGGACACGAGGCGGGCGAAGGGATTCGTGGGCACTCATGCCGCATGAGGGTGCGCCGCCGCGGCACCCAGGCGGGCGGACGGAGGTCGTCCGCCCTTTTCGCGAAGGACGTATGCAGGAGACGACAGTGACGGAAGCCAACACCCACCAGAAGGCGGACGGCGCGGCGACGGCCCAGGGCCCCCAGCAGGGCGGCTGGAGCCGGGAGCGCGTGGAACTGGTCAAGCGCACCATCTGCCCCAAGGGCATCAGCGACGACGAGTTCGCCCTCTTCATCGAGCAGTGCAAGCGCAGCGGACTGGACCCCCTGCTCAAGGAGGCCTTCTGCGTGGCGCGCCGGCAGAACGCCGGCAACCGCGAGCGGCCCAACTGGGTGACGAAGTACGAGTTCCAGCCCTCCGAGGCGGGCATGCTCGCCCGGGCGGAGCGCTTTCCGGACTTCCGGGGCATCCAGGCGTCCGCCGTATTCGCCGAGGACGAAATCATCGTGGACCAGGGCAAGGGCGAGGTGGTGCACCGCTTCAACCCGGCCAAGCGCAAGGGCGCGCTGGTGGGCGCCTGGGCGCGCGTGGTGCGCGACGGCAAGCTGCCGGTGGTGGTGTGGCTGGACTTCAGCGGCTACGTCCAGCAGACGCCGCTGTGGGCCAAGATTCCCACGACGATGATTGAGAAGTGCGCGCGCGTGGCGGCCCTGCGCAAGGCGTACCCGGAGGCCTTCGGCGGCCTGTACGTGCGCGAGGAGATGCCCGCCGAGGACTACGAGCCGCAGCAACCGCACGAGGAGCCTGGCCACGGCGGCGGCCCCTACGAGGTGCTGGGCGCGAAGCCCGGCCCGGTGAAGGCGTCCTTCCCCACGCTGGCGCCCACGCCTCCGGCCCCTCCGGCCCAGGAGGAGAGGCCCCGGGCCTCGGCGCAACCGCTCAACGTGGACATGCCGGTGCCCCCCGCTCCCGCGCGGGAGGTGGCGGTGGAGACCGAGCCCGCCAGCGCCCCCGGCGGGAAGAGCGTCCGGGCCCCGGAGCCCGCGGCGGAGAAGGAAGTCGTGGTGGAGGCGGTGGCGGCGCCGCGCCCGAAGCCGAGCGCCGTGGTGGTGGCGTTCGGCCCCTACAAGGGGCGGACGGCCTCCGAGCTCTCCGACGAGGAGCTGAGTGAGACCATCGACATGGCCAACGAGAAGCTGATGGAGCAGCCGAAGGCGCGCTGGGCCAAGGCGATGCGTGAGAATCTGGCCGCGCTGGAGGCGGAGACGGAGCTGCGCTGCCGCGTCCCCGCCAGCGCGCGCAATGGCAGCGGCGCGGCCCACGACGCCTGAGCCCGTCCGTCCGGAAGCCAGGGAAGTGAGGGGAGCGCCCCCGCCGCGAGGAGTGGCGGGGGCGTTTTCCGTTCCGGCCGCTCGACTCGGGAAGAGGAGGAGCGCGCTCGGAGGGACTTGAACCCCCAACCCCCGGGTTCGAAGCCCGGTGCTCTATCCAGTTGAGCTACGAGCGCAGCGAAACGGGGCGGGAAGAAGTGGGCGGCCAACCGGGATCGAACCGGTAACCTCCGGAGTCACAGTCCGGCGCTCTAACCAGTTGAGCTATGGCCGCCGTTACAGCGGGTACGGCGTTGAAGCGGCGGCTTCCCTATCGTGGAAACCGGGGCCGTTCAAGGCCCAAATTTTCCCGACACAGCAAGCAGGTTGGCGCCCCAGGCAGGACTCGAACCTGCGACCCCCGGCTTAGAAGGCCGGTGCTCTATCCAGCTGAGCTACTGGAGCTGGCCGGGCCGCCTGCTTCCAACTGCTTTACTTCAAGTCGGGGCGAGAGGATTTGAACCTCCGACCCCCTGCGCCCAAGGCAGGTGCGCTACCAGGCTGCGCTACGCCCCGAGAAGTAGAGTCCGGCATTGTTGAACCATTGCGAACGGACGCGCAAGGCCGACGTGCCTGACGGCCCGCCTAAAGTCCCAGCAGGTGGGGCCGCATCTTCCGGAAGGCCGCCCCCCGGTGCGACACCGCCGCCTTCTCCTCCGGCGTCAGCTCCGCCATGGACCGGTCCCTGTCCGAAAGGATGAAGACGGGGTCGTAGCCGAAGCCGTGGGTGCCGCGCGGGGCGTGGCCGATGCGGCCCTCGCACCGCCCCACCTCCACCCGCGCCTCGCCCCCGGGCCGCACCAGCGCCAGCGCGCACCGGAAGGACGCGGTGCGCTTGTCGTCCGGCACACCGGCCAGCGCGCCCAGCAGCTTCTCGTAGCGGGCCCGGTCATCCCCCGGCGCGTAGCGAGCGGAGTGCACCCCGGGCTCGCCGCCCAGCGCGTCCACGCAGAGGCCGGAGTCGTCCGCCAGCGTGGGCAGCCCGGTGGCGTCGGCATAGGCGCGGGCCTTCTTCACCGCGTTCTCCTCGAAGGTGGCGCCGTCCTCCACCGGCTCGGGCACCGGGGGCAGGTCCGCCAGGGACACCACCTCCACCGCGTCCCCCACCAGCTCGCGCAGCTCGCGCAGCTTGCCCTTGTTGGTGGTGGCGAAGAGCAGCCGGGGCTTCGCCGTCATCCCAGCACCTTGGCCTGCGCGGCGATGAGCTGCTGAATCGCGGCCAGCCCGCCGTCCACCATGGCGTCCAGTGTCTTGCGGTCGAAGAGCTGGTGCTCGGCCGTCCCCTGCAGCTCCACCATGCGGCCATCCGCAGTGGCCACGAGGTTCAGGTCCACGTCCGCGCTGGAGTCCTCGTCGTAGTCCAGGTCCACGCGCACCTCGCCGTTCACCACGCCCACGGACACGGCCGCCAGCGGCGTCAGCTTGGGCAGCTTGGAGATGGTGCCCGCCTTCTGGAGCGAGCGCAGCGCCAGCACCAGCGCCACGTAGGCCCCGGTGATGGAGGCGGTGCGCGTGCCGCCGTCCGCCTGGAGCACGTCGCAGTCCAGGGTGAGGGTGCGCGGCCCCAGGGTGGCCAGGTCCACCGCCGCGCGCAGGGAGCGGCCGATGAGGCGCTGGATTTCCATGGTGCGGCCCGTCTGCTTGCCCTTGGCGGACTCGCGCTGGTTTCGCGAGTGCGTGGCGCGGGGGAGCATGCCGTACTCGGCCGTCACCCAGCCGGTGCCCTTGCCCATCAGGTGCGGCGGCACGCGCTCCTCGGTGGAGCAGGTGACGAGCACCTTGGTGTGGCCGAACTCCACCTGCACGGAGCCCTCCGCGTAGCGGGAGACGTTGGGGGTGAGGACGACGGGGCGAAGGTCCAGCGGACCACGTTGGAAGGAACGCACGGCAGGCTCCTGGAAGATGGGATTGGGAGTGGGCGGCTTGGGCCCCTCTCTACCAGAGCCGCGCCAGACAGGTGGCGTCCAACGCCACCGGTGTGCACTCAGCGCGACACGGAGCCGGCCACCTCGGGGCCCCGGGCGGCATCGCGCCGGCGGGTCTCCTTGAGGAAGGCCAGCACGCCGTCTGAAATCGCCTCGGCCAGCTTCTCCTGGTACTCCGGGCGGCCCAGCTTCGCGCCCTCCTGGGGATGGGAGATGTAGCCCACCTCCACGAGGACGGCGGGGCACTCCACGCCGGAGAGGACGAAGAAGGGCGCCTGCTGCACGCCGCGGTCCGCCGCGCGGGTGGCGCGGATGAGGCGCGGGTGGATGGAGTACGCCAGCCGGGACGAGTCCGTATGCGCCTCCGTGCGCACCAGGTCCTGGAGGATGAAGGCCAGCGTGGAGTCACCCCGCGCGGCCCGGGACACCGGCGCCTCCGCGTTCTCCCGGTCCGCCACCGCGCGCGCGGCGTCGCCGGAGGCGTTGGCGGACAGGAAATACGTCTCGATGCCCTCGGTGCGCGCGCGCATCTTCCTGGTGGGCATGGAGTTGGCGTGGATGGAGATGAAGAGGTCCGCGCCGTGGTCGTTGGTCAGCTCCACGCGCTCGGTCAGCGACATCTGCGCGTCGCGCTCGCGGGTGAGGTACACCTCGCCGCCCGCCGCCTCCAGCCGCGCCCGCAGGCGCAGGGCAATCTGGAGCGCCACCTCCTTCTCCCGCAGCGAGCCCGGGCCCTTCGCGCCCTCCTGCGAGCCACCGTGGCCCGGGTCGAGGACGATGCGCGCGGGCCGCTCCGCCGCCCCGGCGGTGACGGGGACGAGGCAGAGCAGCGACAGGACGGCCAGGAGGGGGCGGTGCGGCGACGGCATGCTGGCGGGGAATGCTAGCGGAGGTGCGCCCCGGGGGCGAACTCCCGGCGTTCAGCCGATGACGTCGATGCCGGGCCGGCCCGCGCGCACTTCACCGATGAGGGCGGCGTCCACGCCGGCCGCGTCCAGCGCCTTGAGCGCCTTCAGCGCGTGACGGGCGGGCACGCTGGCCAGCAGCCCGCCGTTGGTCTGCGCATCCGCGAGCACCCACATGATGTGCTCCGGCAGCCCCTCCGGGAAGCGGACCTTCTTCTTCACGTGGGCGAGGTTCGCCCTGGTGCCGCCGGGCACCACGCCCTGCTCGGCCAGCCCGGCCACCTCGGTGATGAGGGGGATGCGCTCCAAATCCAGCGCCGCGCGCGCCTTCGCCCCGGTCATCATCTCCAGCAGGTGCCCCAGCAGGCCGTAGCCCGTCACGTCCGTGAGGGCGTTCACCTTGAACTTGCCGGACGCGAAGACCTCACCGGCGGCGCGGTTGAGCGCGGACATCACCGCCACCACGCGCTTGGAGAGCTGCTTCGAGGCGACGCCCCGCTTGATGGCGGTGGTGGCGATGCCCGAGCCCAGGGGCTTGGTGAGCAGGAGCACGTCCCCCGGCTTCGCGCCCGCGTTGGTGAGCACCTTCTTCGGGTGCACCACGCCGGTGACGGCCATGCCGTACTTCGGCTCCGGGTCCCTCACGCTATGGCCGCCGAGGATGGGGATGCCCGCCTCGTCCGCCTTGGACTGGCCGCCGGCCAGGATTTTCGACAACACCTTCAGCGGCTGGCCGTCCGGGAAGCCCACCAGGTTGAGGGCGAACAGGGGCCGCGCCCCCATGGCGTAGATGTCCGACAGGGCATTCGCCGCGGCGATGGCCCCGAACTGGAACGGGTCGTCCACCACGGGCGGGAAGAAGTCCACCGTCTCCACCACGGCCATGCCGGGCGCGAGACGATAGACGGCCGCATCGTCGTTGGTGTTGAAACCCACCAACGCCTGGGGACCCCCAGCAGTCTTCAGTCGGCGCAGGACCTGCGCCAAATCTGCGGGCCGCAGTTTCGCCGCTCAGCCCGCGCAGTGACTCAATTCGGTGAGGCGCTTCGGCTTCACCGGCTGCTCGTCCGCCATGGTGCTCCCCTTCCCTGCTCGCGGCCCCATCCGGGCCGCGAAGTCCGTTACGACTGCCGAACGTAGTCGCGCTTCAGCAACTGCACCACCGCTTCCGCCGTCACCACGTCGTCCGCGTCCGCCCGGTCCAGCACCCCGCCCAGCGAGCCGTGGTTGTGGATGAGCTGGAGCACGTCCAGCAGCTCCGGCGACAGCTCCTTGAGCGGCGGCGTCAGCGGCGAGGCCAGCGCCAGCGGCGCGTCCAGCGGAGGCAGGCTCGGCTGGAGGCGCTTGAACTCGTCGAGCTGGCGGAGCGCGTCCATCAGGAGCGCCTCGGTGGACGAGTCCAGCTCCACCATGAACTCCTGGTTGTCCGCCGGGCGCAGCTCGAAGTCGCCCTTCTCCCAGGTGATGATGCGGTTGAAGCTCTTCTGCGGGCCCAGGTTGTGGTTCTCGCCGATGACGGCGTAGTACACGCGGCCCTGGCGCAGGTAGATCTTCCCCTCCTGGTCGCCCATCACCACCAGCACGCCGTTCTTCTTGGACGTGTGGAAGAGCTGGAGCAGGTCCGGCAGGGGAATCTCTTCAATCTTCCCCGTCATGGAGCTGGCCTTGTTGGTGGTGCGCGCGGCCTGGGCGGCGGCGGCCTCCTCCAGCTTCTGCTTGGCCATGCTCTCGTCGACGTTGGCCCCGTCCGCGCCCTGGTGGACGAGCTTGAGGATGGAGGTGCCGATGAGGATGCGGTCCCCCTCCTTCAGCCGGGCCTGCTTCACCTTCTCGCCGTTGACGAAGGTGCCGTTGGTGGAGCCCAGGTCCTCGATGGTGATCTTCCCGTCGGAGAAGACGATCTTCGCGTGCTTGCGCGAGACCATGTCCTCGACGAGCACCATGTCCAGCTCGCTCGAGCGTCCGATGACGACCTGCTTGTCCGCCTTCAGCGGGAACTCACCACCCTGGTACTTGCCCGAAATGAACTTGAGGGCGTAGCTCTTTGAGGTGTCCATGGTCGTCAACCTGCCTGCTCCACCTTGCCGGGGTCCTTCACCAGGTTGAGGTACATCTGCGCGCTCTTGTTATCCGGGCTGCGCGCCAGCACGTCCTCCCAGACCCGCACCGCCTCCGCCCGCCTGCCGGCCGAATACAGGGCCACTCCATACTGGATACGGCCCGGGATGAAAGCCGGGTTCTGCGCGATGACCTGCTCGTACTCGGCGATGGCCGCCTCGTTGTCGCCCGCGTCGCGCAAGGCATTGCCCAGCTTGAGGCGGATGTCCACGAACTGCGGGCAAAGTCCGAGCGCTCGCCGGTACTCCTCGATGGCCTTCGCCCATGCCCCGCTGGAGGCGTAGACGTCGCCAATCTCGCCGTACATGTTGGCGATCTTCTTCTCGACGTAGGGATCCAGCTCCCCGGGCCCGCTCTTCTGCTGGGAGAGCGCGGACTGGTAGACCTCCTTCGCCTCGGCGTACTTCCCCATGTCGTTGTAGATGACGGCCAGATTCAGGGCCGCCTCGGTGTACGCGGGGTTGAGCTTGAGTGCCGACTCGAAGGCGCGCTGCGCCCGGGCGAACTGCCCCTGGTCGTGGTAGATGATGCCGAGCATGTTGAATACGTCCGCGAACGTCGGATTCTGCTCGACGATCTTCGCGAGGTATTGCTCGGCCTGGGCGTACTGCTTCTTCTCGAAGTAGCCGCGCCCGAGGGTCAGTAGCTGCTTGAGGGGCTCTTCCATGAATCGGCCCGAACGGGCCCTGCCTCCGAGGCCGCTAGCCTACATGAGGCCGGGCGAAAACAAGAATTCATCACCGCGAAGCGTCAGGGACAGCTGGCGCTCCCCCCGGGTATCCACCGGGCGCGCCGGGAGGGCGCCCTGGAGCCGCCAGTGCTCCGTGACGACGGCCTCCTCCCGCTCCAGCCGGACGTACCAGGCCTCCGCCCTGTAACCCCGGGCGCGCATCTGGCGTAGCTCCTCCCACTCCGGCCCGCCCACCCCGGGGGTGCCCGGCCCCGCCAGCCTCGCCAGGGCCTCCGCGTCCGCCGCCTGGAGCGCCCGGCGCCGGGCCTCCAGCGCCGCCACCACGGCCACCAGCCGGGGGGCCGCCGTGCCCTCCGGCACCCAGTCTCCGTCGCGACGGACGAAGGGCACCCGCTCCACCCCGGCGGTGCCCACATGGGTGGTGCCCAGGGTGCCGTCGAAGTCGAGCGTGGCGTACGCCTCGGCCCGCTTCCCGCCGGGCTCCACCGCCACGGTGATTCGGGCGAAGCGGTGCTTCTGGGACTTCAGGGGGACGTCCGAGCCGGGGATGGGCAGCGTCAGCCCCTCGGCCTCGGTCTCCTTGAGGGCGGTGATGATTTCGGCTTCCGGCCCGGCCGCCGCGCCCAGGAAGCGCGGGGCGAACACGGCCAGGGTGGCGCCCAGCGCCAGGACGAGGATGAGCGCACCGCCCAGGCGGCTCCACTCCTCGGTGGTCCTCACGAGCCGAGCAGACGCTGGGCACGCTCCGCGGCGGGCGTGCCCGGCAGGCGGCGCAGCACCTGGCGCAGCGTCTCCTCCGCCTTCTTCGGGTCGTTCAGCCTCACGTAGGCCGTGTGCAGGTCGAACAGGGCCTGCTCCTCATAGGGCGTGCCCGGGTAGCGCCGCAGGAGCGCCTCCAGGCGCTGGGCCACGGCCTTCCACCGCTCGCGCTTCTTGTAGAAGGCGGCCACGTACAGCTCGTGCTCGGCCAGGCGCTTGCGGGCGTCGTCCGCGTGGGCCCTGGCCTCGTCGACGAACTCGGACTGCGGGTACTGGCGCTGGAACTCCTCCATGGCGAGCAGCGCGGCCTGGATTTCCCCCTGGTCCTTCTCCTCCGAGGGCGGCAGGGCGAAGAACTCCGAGGGGTAGTCCTCCACGTGCGTGAGGGCGGAGCGGTAGGCGGCGTAGTCCACCTTGGGGTGCGTGGGGTGGAGCTTGATGAAGGACTGGTACGCCTCCCGCGCCTCGGGGAAGGCCTCGCGGGCGAACTCCAGGTCGGCCAGCTTCAGCTCCGCCTCGCGGGCGGCCTCCTGGTAGGGGAACTTCGCGCGGACGTACTCGAAGTACTTCTGCGCCCGGAGGAAGTCCTTGTTCTCCAGGGCCTCGGCGCCCAGCCGCAGGTTCTCATCGGCGGTGACGGCGTAGTCGGGCTCGCCGGCCTGCCCCGAGGTCAGGGAGGCGCAGCCGGAGGCGAGCAGCAGGAAGGCGGACAGGAAGGCGACGGCGGAACGCATCTCCACCACGCTATTCCTCCGGACCGGAGGGGTCCAGCGAAGGTTCACCCAGCAGTTGATGGATGACGTCCTCGGAGAAACCCCGGCTGTCGAGGAGCCGTGCCGCGCGGGCCCGCTCCTTCGCCGCGAGCGGGCGGCCGAGCAGCCCCTTTCCCTCCAGCACCGCGCGGGCGGCGGACAGCGCGTCGAAGCCCTCCGCCCCGCTCGCGCGCGCCACCGCGTCCCGGGCGGCCGCGTCCCCCACCCCGTGCGCCTCCAGCCGCTGGAGCACGGCGCGCGGGCCCAGCCGCCCCTTGCGCAGCAGCGAGGCGGCGCGCTCCTGTGCGAAGCGCGCGTCGTCGAGGTAGCCCCAGCCCTGGACGCGGGCGAGCGCCTGCTCGCGCACCGCCTCCGGGAAGCCCTTGCGCGTCAGGGCCAGCTCCAGCTCGTGCCGGCTGCGGGCGCGCATGGACAGCAGCTTCAGGCAGGCGTCCGTGGCGCGGCGGACAGCGTCGGGGCCCTCGTCGGGGGCTTCGTCCTCCGGATGCATGGCGGGATACCTAGCATGTGGTAACAGGCCCAACCATGCACCCCGTCCTCGCCCGCTACCTCACCGCCGACACCGCCCGGGAGACACTCCGCAAGCAGCAGGCAGGCGAAGACCTGTCCCCCGAGGAGCAGGCCTTCGCCGACGCCGCCGCGGCGCACCCCAAGCATCAGTCCGTGATGCTCGGCGTGGGCGGCCGTGTCCTCTCGTCCGACGCCCAGGCCTCGCTGGTGCTGCTGGCGGCCCATGCCGCGGCCCGCGCCATGCGGGAGGACTCCGAGCTGGCCGAGCCCACGCGCAAGGCCCGCGAGGCGCTCGCCGAGGAGGGCGCCAGCGAGGAGGAGGCGGACGCCTTCATCGCCTCCATCCTGCTGGAGGAGGCCTTCGGCTACGAGCAGGAGGTGGACAGCTTCGACCGCGAGTACGTGAAGGAGGCGCTGGGCGAGGTGCCCGCGCTGGCCGCCCTCACCAAGGAGGCCGTGGACGCCCTCTTCCTGTCCTTCGTGAAGGGCGCCGCCAACGAGGCCGAGCGCAAGGTGCGCGAGGGCATGGCCCGCGCCCTCTTCGACATCGCCTGGTCGGAAGGGCCCGCCCCCATCAACCCCGAGCACATGGAGGCGCTGCTCGACGCGGAGGTGGTGGACCGGCCCGAGGAGGAGCAGGAGGCCAAGGTACACGCCACCGCGCAGCTCCTCCAGGCGCTCTCCAAGGAGGGCCTGGTGGGCCCGCTGCGCCTGTCACGGCTGCGGGCCCTGCTCGGCGAAGAGGACGCGTAGGCGCGCGGTGCCGGAAGTCCCGGCACCACCGCGCCAGCCACTCAGAAGCGTTCAATCTGGAAGTCGTCATCCCCACCCGCGGCGGGAGCCGGCGCGGGAGCGGGAGGCGGCGTCGGCGGGCGCGCGGCGGGCGGACGCGCTCCCGGGGGAGGCGCGGCGGGACGCGCGGCGGCCGGAGTCTGAGCCCCCGGGCGCATGGCCTGGGCCACCGGAGCGGGAGCCGGCGTGGGCGCGGCGGGAGCCGGCGCGCCGGGCGCCCCCTTCTGGGCGAAGGCGGCGGAGCCGGGGACGGGGCGGGCCTCGCCGGGCTTGGCGTCGAAGTTGTCCCACTTGGAGTCGGACGTGCCGCTGATGCCGGAGAAGCGCAGCGCGAAGTCGTCCGGGTTGGTGGCCTGCCGGTGGGCCTCCTCGTAGGTGACGAGCCCCTGGCGCACCAGGCTCATCAGCGACTGGTCGAAGGTCTGCATCCCGTACGAGTCGGTGCCCTGGGCGATGGCGTCGTGGATCTCCTTCGTCCGGTCCTTGTCCTCGATGAGCTCGCGCACGCGGGCGGTGACGCGCAGCACCTCCACGGCGGCCACGCGGCCCTTGCCGTCCGCGCGCGGCACGAGGCGCTGGCTGACCACGCCCTTGAGCACGCTCGCGAGCTGCAGGCGCACCTGCTTCTGCTGGTGCGGAGGGAAGGCGGAGACGATGCGGTTGATGGTCTCCGTGGCGTCCAGCGTGTGCAGCGTGGACATGACGAGGTGGCCCGTCTCCGCCGCGTGGAGCGCCGTCTCAATCGTCTCGTGGTCTCGCATCTCGCCCACGAGGATGACGTCCGGGTCCTGCCGCAGCGCGCTCTTGAGGGCCTGCGCGAAGCTCATCGTGTCCACGCCCACCTCGCGCTGGTTCACGATGGAGCGCTTGTCGCGAATGAGGAACTCGATGGGGTCCTCAATCGTCATGATGTGGCTGGTCTCGTTGGCGTTGATGTGGTCGATCATCGCCGCCAGCGTGGTGGACTTGCCGGAGCCCGTGGTGCCCGTCACCAGGACGAGCCCGCGCTCCTCGCCGCAAATCTTCGCGAGAATCTGGGGCAGCAGCAGGTCTTGAATCGTCATCACCTTGAAGGGGATGACGCGGAGCACGGCGCCCACGGTGCCGCGCTGCTGGAAGACGTTGACGCGGAAGCGGCCCAGGCCGGGGACGCCGTAGGCCAGGTCCACCTCGTTGCTCGTCTTGAACTTCTCCTTCTGGAACTCGTTCATGATGCCGAAGGCCATGCGCGCGACCTCCTCCGGAGGGAGGCGGCGGCCGTCCTTGAGCGGCACCAGGGAGCCGTCCACGCGGAACATGGGCGGCAGGCCGGCCTTGAGATGAATGTCGGAGGCGCCGCCGCGCAGGGCGATCTGCAGAATCTCGTTGAGTTCCATGTGCGGGCCGGATGGTAGCAGAGCCCCACGGCCAGGCGCGATGGGACGAACCCGACCCCTGAAAACACCACGGCGGAGGCCCCCGAAAGAGGACCCCCGCCGCGAGTGACTGCAAGCAGCCGAGCTTGACGCTTAGCGCTTGGAGAACTGGAACCGGCGACGCGCGCCCGGCTGACCGTACTTCTTGCGCTCGACCGCGCGAGCATCGCGGGTGAGGAAGCCGGCCTTCTTCAGCGCCGGACGGAACTCCGGGTTGAAGGAGCACAGCGCCCGGGCGATGCCGTGGCGGATGGCGCCGGCCTGGCCGGAGAGACCGCCACCCTTGACGTTCACGGTGACGTCGAGCTTGCCCTTCTGCTCGAGGATCTCGAGGGGCTGGTTGAGCACCATCTTCGAGGTCTCACGACCGAAGTAGTCGTTGATCTCCCGACCGTTGATGGTGACCTGACCGGTGCCGGGGCGAACCCACACGCGGGCGGTGGCCTCCTTGCGGCGGCCGGTGGCGTAGAAACCGAGTTCTTGGTGGATGGGCATGGACGTGGTCTCCCTTTACGCCTCGACCTCGAACGCGGCCGGCTTCTGGGCGGCGTGAGGATGGGTGTCACCCGCGTAGACCTTCAGCTTCGTCATCATCTGGCGGCCGAGCGCGTTGCGCGGAAGCATGCGGCGCACGGCGTTGATGATGATGTCCTCGGGGTGACGCTGGCGGAGCTTCTCCAGGTTGGTGATCTTCAGGGCACCGGGGAAACCCGCGTGCGGGTGCCGGTAGTACATCTTGTCCGTTTCCTTCGTCCCCGTCACCCGCACCTTCTCGGCGTTGATGACGACGACGTGGTCGCCCGTATCGATGGACGGCGTGTAGATGGCCTTGTGCTTGCCCTTCAGCAGGGTGGCAATCTGGCTCGCCGCGCGGCCCAGCACCTTGTCGGACACGTCAACGACGTGCCACTGGCGCTTGATGTCCCCAGCCTTCGCGCTGTAGGTCTTCTGCGACATTTCTTTGCACTCCAAACTTCTCGCGGCCGCCGGGTGCATGCCAGGGACCGCTGCTCGTGCCAAACCAACCGCGGGTCCGCCGTGAAAACTCCACGCCGGCCCGGAAAGGCCGACCGTCCTAGTGGGTGCGGCGGATCAAGTCAAGGTCGCCGCGCACCTGCCGTCCGGATTCCCCACCCCCAGGGGCGTGGAGGGCCCGCCCAGGGCCGCTCCCCTACCCGGCCGCCCCCCGGGGGGGCCCCGCGGAGGGGCCGGCGCCGGCCGCCGGAGCCCCGGCAGCCCCCGGCTTCTTGAAGCGCTCCTTCAGGTTGGCGAAGAAGTTCTTCTCCTCCGTCGTGGGAGGCCCCTGACGCGGTGCATCCAGGTCCACCTTCTCCACCACCTCCGGGGGGAGGTCCTCCAGGAAGCGGGAGGGGGTGCGGGGCACCTCCTTGCCGCGCTTCACGCGGACGTTGGCGCGGGTGAGGTACAGCAGCTCCTTGGCGCGGGTGATGCCCACGTAGCACAGGCGCCGCTCCTCCTCGAGGTTCTGCGGCTCGCCCTGCATGCCGCCGTGGGGCATCAGGTCCTCCTCCATGCCGATGAAGAAGACGAGCCGGTACTCCAGGCCCTTGGAGGAGTGCACGGTCATCAGGGTGACGCGGCGGTGGCCTCCGGGCACCTCCTCTTCCTCCTGGCGCGTGTCCAGGCTGAGGCGGTTGAGGTAGGTGAGGAGGCTGGCCTTGGGGCCCTCGCGCTTCTCGAAGTTCTCCAGCGAGTTGAGCACCCCGTCCACGCTCTTGAGCTTCTTGTCGGCGGACGTGGCGGAGGTGGCGTGGGCGCGCGTGGCCTCGCGGAAGCCAATCTCCTCCAGCAGCTTGCGCGTCACCGTGGCGAGCTGGCCGTGCTCGTACGCGGCCCGGTAGCGCTCGATGAGCTCCACGAACTCCAGCACCTTGCCCCCGGCGCCGGGCGGCAGGTCCTCGTACGTGTCGGCCTTGCGCATCACCGTCCACAGCGTGACGCCCTCTCCCCGCGCGTGGACGTTCAGCCGCTCCATCGTCACGTCGCCGATGCCGCGCGCCGGCACGTTGACGATGCGCATGAGGGAGATTTCGTCCAGCTTGTTCACGATGACCTTGAAGTACGCGATGACGTCCTTCACCTCGCGCCGGTCGAAGAACTCGCTGCCGCCTACCACCTCGTAGGGGATGTTCTTCTCGCGCAGCATCTCCTCCACCGGGTGGGCCTGCCCGTTGGTGCGGTAGAGCACGGCGATTTCGTCCGCGGGCACTCCCAGGGCGATGTGCTTCTGGATTTCGTGCGCGACGAAGCGGGCCTCCTCCTCGTCGTTGGGGCAGCCCACCACCTTCACCTTCGGCCCCCCCTTGCGGTCGGTCCACATCTGCTTGGCCTTGCGCTCGGGGTTCTTGGCGATGACGGCGTTGGCCGCGTCCAGCACCATCTGCACGGAGCGGTAGTTCTGCTCCAGCCGCACCTCCTTCCCTCCGGGGAAGAAGCGGTCGAAGTCGAGGATGTTGCGCACCTCGGCGCCGCGCCACGAGTAGATGCACTGGTCGTCGTCGCCCACCGCGCACACGTTGCGCGCCTCGCCGGCCAGCAGCTTGAGCAGCTCCAGCTGGGCGATGTTGGTGTCCTGGAACTCGTCCACCAGCAGGTAGCGGAAGCGCCGGGTGTACTTGGCGTACAGGTCCGGGAACTCACGCAGCAGGCGCGTGGGCAACAGCAGCAGGTCGTCGAAGTCCACCGAGCCCTGCGCCTTCAGCGCGAGCTGGTAGTCCGGGTACACCAGGTGGGTGATGAGGTCGTAGTCGTCGCCAATGCCCTCCGGCTTGGGCTCCGGTGTCTTGCCGGAGTTCTTCGCCTTGGAGATGAGCGTGAGCACCTTGCGCGCGTCGAACGAGCGGTCGTCGATTTTGTGCTCGCGCATGGCGCGCCGGATGATGGCGAGCTGGTCCCCCATGTCGGCGATGGCGAACTTCTTCGGCCAGCCCAGGCGGTGGATGTCCTCCCGGAGCAGCTCCGCGCCGAAGGCGTGGAAGGTGCACACCAGCACCCCCTGCGCGCGCGGGCCCGCCATGTGGACCAGGCGCTCCTTCATCTCCGTGGCGGCCTTGTTGGTGAACGTCACCGCGAGGACGTTGCGGGCCATGAGGTGGCCCGGCCGCTCGTTGAGCAGGTGGACGATGCGGTGGGTGATGACGCGGGTCTTGCCGCTGCCGGCGCCCGCCAGCACGAGGAGCGGCCCCTGGAGGGTCACCACGGCCTCGCGCTGCGGAGGGTTGAGCTTCGAGAGGTCCATTGCGCGCGGGCCAGGGATACCCTTTGATTCGCCTGTGCGCGACCCCTTCCTCTGGTTCACCGGTGCTTTTCTCGCGCTCGTCGTGAGCGCGGGGTGCATCGACAACGGAAGCGCCCCGCCGGAGCTGGCACCATCCGTGCCAGCGGAGAGCGCGCCCTGCGTGTACTTCAAGCAGCTCTCTCCCTTCCTGCCGCCGGCGCTGGACGGCTTCACCGTGGCGCGAACCCAGGGCTCCACGGGGAAGTACGGCGAGGTGTCCGTTTCCGAGGCCGAGCGCCTCTTCACCCGAGGTGAGGGACGAGAGGTGAAGGTGCGCATCGTGGACACCACGATGGGTGAGAAGATTGGGCAGGCCATCCGCGAGGCCGCCCAGCGGGCGAAGGGCAGGGATGCGAGCGACCCGTCGGCCCCCATTCATTGGGAGGACGCGGTGGGCTTCGTGAGGTACGACGCGGAGGAGTCGCTGGCGGAGGCGAACCTCCTGGTGGGCAACCGCTTCGTGGTGGCCGTCACCAGCCGGGGCTTCCCGGGCACCGTGGAGGTGCGGCGGGTGGCGCGTGGAATCGACCTGGCCGGGCTGGCCCGGCTGCAGTGAACGTCAAGACATGGGCAAGGAGTCCTGGTGGTGAAGGAGAAAGGAACGCGGCCCCAGGTGGACCCGCTCGCGGAGGAGAAGGCGGCGCGCGCGGCGGTGGCCATGCTGGGCAAGCGGGAGTTCCTGGAGCAGTTCCAGAAGCTGGCCAAGAGCTACGCGGCGGACCCGGGCAACCCCGGCTCGTACGCGTGTGAGGGCTGCCAGCGCTGCGCCAACTGCATGTTCTGCAAGGACTGCGACAGCTGCTTCCAGTGCACCCACTGCACCCGGTGCGAGCTGTGCAACAACTGCTCGCACTGCGTGGAGTGCAAGAGCTGCCACGCGTGCGCCTACTGCGTGCAGAGCGAGAACTGCACCAGCAGCGCGTACCTGGTGCTGAGCCGCAACCTGCAGGACTGCAACTACTGCTTCGGCTGCGTGGGGCTGGCGAAGAAGGACTTCCACATCCTCAACGTCCCCTTCCCCCGGACCGAGTACTTCAAGGTGGTGAGCCGCCTGAAGAAGGAGCTGGGGCTGCCGTAGCGGCCCGCCGGACACCCGCGGGCCTTTCGCTACAGGGCCCGCACGTAGAGGGCCTTGAGGTACTCCGTCTCCGGCAGGCCGCCGAGCACGGGGTGGTCCAGCCCGGCGCCGCGGCGCTCCAGAATCTGCACCGGCCGCTTCGCGTCCGCGGCGGCGGCCAGCACCATCTCCTCGAAGCCGGCGCGGTCCAGCTTGCCGGAGCAGGAGCAGGTGACGAGCAGGCCGTCCGGCTTGAGGCAGCGCAGGGCGCGCAGGTTCAGCTCGTGGTAGGCGCGCAGCGCGGTCGCCAGGCCCTCGCGGCGCTTGGCGAGGCCGGGCGGGTCCAGCACCACCGTGTCGAAGCGGCGCCCCTCCGTGTCGAAGCGCTTCAGCACGTCGAAGGCGTTGGCGTTCTCCACGGTGACATTCGCGCGGCCGTTGGCCTCGGCGTTGGCCTTCGCGCGCGCGGCGGCCTTCGGGTCCTGCTCCACCGCGAGCACGGAGGCGCAGCTGCGCGCCAGGGAGAGCGCGAAGCCTCCGTGGTAGCTGAAGAGGTCCAGCGCCTCGCCTCGCGCCAGCTCTCCGGCGCGCAGGTGGTTGTCCACCTGGTCCAGGAAGGCGCCCGTCTTCATGTCGCCCAGCAGGTCCACCTCGAAGCGGTTGTCGCCCTCGTGGTAGGTGAAGCGCGCGTCACCCTGGCCGTGGAGCAGGCGCGCCTCGCGGGGCAGGCCCTCGAAGTCACGGCCGGAGCCGTCGTCCCGGGCCACCACGTGCGTGGCCCCGGTCAGCTCCACCAGCATCCGCGCCAGCGACTCCTTCCGGGAGTCCATGCCCTCCGAAATCGTCTGCACGGTGAGGCCCGCGCCGTAGCGGTCCACGAAGAGGCCGGGCAGCAGGTCCGCCTCGCCGTGCACCAGCCGCAGTCCGTCGCGGCCCGCCAGCGGGGCCCGGCGCGCCAGCGAGGCCTCCAGCCGGCGGCGGAAGAAGGCGTCGTCCACCGGCTCCTCGGCGGGCCCCTTGCGCGTCAGCAGCCGCAGCGCCAGCGGCGAGCGGCGCGCGTAGAGGGCCTGGCCGATGGGGTTGCCCTGCGGGTCCACCACCAGCACCACCGCGCCGGGGCCCTTCACGTCGGGCGGGGCGGCCAGCTCGGTGCGGTACAGCCAGGGGTTGCCACGGCGCAGCGACTTGGCGCCCTTGAGACTGGCGCGCGCCACGGGAAGGGCTGCTTTGGGGGGCATCGGGCTTTTCTCACTCCAGGCCGCGAGCGGCCAGTTCCTCGTCGTCCTCGCCGCGAAGGTGCCCGATTTCGTGGAGCAGCGTCACACGAATCTGCTCGCTCAGCTCCTCGGGGGTGCGCACCGCCCGCGCCAGGTTGCGCCGGTAGAGCACCACGGAGCGGCACGGCGTCTCCGAGCCATCACACGGCTCGCCCAGCGGGGGGCCCCGGAAGAGGCCCAGAATCGTGGGTGACAGCGGCGGCTGGTTGGCCAGCAGGTCTCCGTCGGCGGGCAGCTCCTCCGCGGTGACGGGCACGCCGTCCAGGTCGCCGCGCATGTCCTCGGGCAGCGCGGCCACGGCGCGGGCCACCTCGGCGCGGAAGGCGTCCTCGGTGGGCATGGGGGGCTCGGGGAAGTCCGCGGGCGCCAGCGCCCGGGCCTTGTCGAAGTGGTGCTGCGCCTGCTTCCACTTCCCCTCGCGCTCCAGCAGCAGTCCCAGGTGCTGGTGCGCGTGCGCGGAGCGCTCCGAGTCGTCCAGCAGCCCGGAGAAGGCCACCCGCGCCTCCGCGAAGCGGCACAGCTCGAAGAGGGCCAGGGCGCGCTCGTAGAGGGCCTCCTTGCTGCCGGGCTCGCGGGCCAGGACGATGGCGGCGCGTGCGAGGGCCTCCTCGGCCTGCCCCAGGTCGTTGAAGGCCATGGCCGCCACCAGCGCCAGGTGCGGCACCAGCTCCGGCGGCGTGTTGGGCTGCGACAGCCCGCGCTCGGCGTAGAGGACGCCCAGCTCGTCCCGCTCTCGCGTGGAGGGGAGCTGCACCGCGTACAGGTGGGCCGCGCCCAGCAGCGCGTCCGGGTCCCCGGGGTCGATGGCGAGCGCGCGCGCGTAGGCGAGCTGCGCCTCCACGTCGCGCCCCAGGGCGGCGAGCGCGACGCCGCGCTCGGCGTGGGCGGCGGCCAGGTCCGGCTCCAGCGCGGCGGCCTGCGCGGCGCAGGACAGGGCCTCCTCGAAGCGCCCCTCGTCGAAGTAGCGGCGCGCGGCATCCAGCGGGGCGGCACCGTCCGCGCGGCACACCGCCAGCGGCCGCACCCGGTGGGTGGCGTCCCCGGGAATCATGACGGGAGCGTCACCGGCGCCCGGGCCCGGCGCGCTCACCGGGGACGTGACGGGGGTGCCCGCGTCCGGCGTCACGGGGGCCGGAGCGTTGCGCTTGCAGGCAGCGAGAAGGAGGCAGAAGGCGAGCAGACCGCGCCGCGACATGGGCCGCCAGGGTACGGCATCACCCGGCGGGCGGGAAACATCGGCGTGTCCGCCTGCCTGCCGCAACCCCACCCGCGGGGGAGGTGCATTAGGTTGGCGGCCCTATGAGAGACCTGATTCTGGCGTCGACGTCGAGCGCCCGGCGGGCCCTGATGGACGGGCTGGGCATCCCCTATCGCACCGAGGCCCCGGGCGTGGACGAGACGGTGGCATCCCACCTGTCCGCGCAGGAGGCGGTGCTGAAGCTGGCGGCGCGCAAGGCCCGCGCGGTGAAGGACCGGAACCCGGGCGCGTGGGTGCTGGGAGCGGACCAGCTCGTGGAGGTGGGCGGCGAAATCCTCACCAAGCCCGTGGACCGGGACGATGCGCGGCGGCAGCTTGGCCGGCTGATGGGGCGCACCCACGACATCCACACCGGTGTGTGCCTGGTGGGGCCGGGTGGCCACATCACCGAGGCCGTGGAGCGCGCCCGCCTCACCTTCTACCGCCTGGAGCCCGACGAGCTGGAGCGCTACCTGGACCTGGAGGAGTGGCGCGGCTGCTGCGGCAGCTACCGGGTGGAGGGCGCCGGGCAGGCGTTGCTGGCGGGGCTCGAGGGAGACCGCACCAACGTGCAGGGACTGCCCATGGTGGCCGTGGTGCGGCTGCTTCGGCAGGCCGGCTTCCCCTTCTTCGCGCGCCGTTAGCTCCGCGCCGGTGACACGAGAGGCCCGGGCCGTGGCGCCCGGGCCTGGGGCCGGGGCCGGGGCCTCACCCGGCGGTGGACAGCTCCGCGAGGATTTCGGCGTACGCGGCGCGGGCCTTGTCGGCCTGGTCCGCCTTGAAGCTGACCGCGGACACCACCGGGTGCCCGCCTCCGCCGTAGCGGCCGGCGATGGCCGCCAGGTCGTGCTTGCGCAGCTCCGGCTTCCACGGGTTGGAGCCGAGCGACACCTTGGCGCGCGAGGCGCCCTTCCCCACCCACAGCGTGTAGCGCGCGTCCGGGTAGAGCGCGTAGGCGATGAACTTGTTGAGGCTGTCCACGCCCTCGTCCACCAGGTCGAAGAAGACGACGCCGCGCTCGTAGCGGGCCTTCGCGCGCACCAGGTCGATGTGGCCGCGGTGGCGCTCCAGCAGCGGGGCCAGCGGCGTGGCGATGAGGGGCGAGGCGGCGATGTCCGCCAGTGACTCGGACTGCATGCGGCGGATGACCTCGGGGATGAGGGCCGGGTCCTTGTTGGCCTCCAGCACCGTCATGATGCGCAGCGCGGGCTCCTCCAGCGCCACCGCCATCTGCGGCGTGGGGAACTGGGCGCCGTCGATGATTTCCGCCCAGTGGATGAGGTCCGCCATGGGCGAGGCGTCCCACCCGAAGCGCTCGCGCGCCACGTCCGCGAGGTACTTCGTGCAACTCTTGCGGTGGGCATCGTGAAATTTGCGGCCGCTGGTGTCCGCGCGGAAGTGCTCCTCGTCGCCGGGCTGCTGGAAGGCGGAGACGTGGTGGTCGAACCACCAGGTGAGCCGCGAATCCTGGCTGTAGCGGAAGTCGACGATGACATTCTCCTCGCCGGTGAAGACGGCCGGGTCGATGCCCTCGGCGCCCGGCTTGTGCGCCAGCCCGAGGTACCGGAAGGCCGCGTCCGGGCGGATGCGCTCCCGGTAGAAGCGGGAGAACACCGCCGCGCTGGCGGCGCCGTCGAAGCAGCTGTCGTGGAAGAGGACCTGGACGTTCATGGGAGGGCTCCTCTACTGCAACACGCGGCCTTGCGCCCACCGGCGCGAGGCACGACTCCGGTGTCAGGGGCCCCTCGGGTAGCACTCGGGGGCATGGCCCTCTGGGGCAATGAGGACGTGGGGCTGCGAAGTCACCGGGGACCTCACGACGGACGTTTCGCGGCAGGTGCCGGAACCTTGACTGTTGAACGAAACGTCGAGTCCGTGGCCCGGACTGAACGAAAAAACTCGACAGAACGAGTCACCACCCAGGAGAGCGGCCGGACGGTTCACGGACAGTGTTACGGAAACCCTCTATCCGACTGGGGAAACGTGTGCCTCGTCACACCAGGCAGGTAGCCCTCCCATTGGCACCTCGCCTGCATGTGTCAGACCTCCAGTGTACTCACCCGTGCAGTGCGGCGCGGTGGGAGGAGCACATGGCCAAGAGGACGACACGCAAGGGCGGGACGGTGACCAGGCAGGGCCGGCGGGTGATGCCGGCGATGCGGCGGACCGCCCAGCGGGCCCGGGCAGTGGCGGAGAAGGCCCACCTGACGGTGGGCGAAATCATCGCGGCGGCCTTCGACACCTCCGGCGGGGAGCTGGGCGAGGTCATGGCCCAGCTCCGCTCGCCGCAGATGAGCCGGGCGCTGGGGCGCCGCATCATCCTGGAGGGCTGAGCCTCCCCTCCCCCCTCCTGCCGCTCCCGGATGATGGGACGCGGGCGGGAGGGCCGTCGCGTTTCGGACAGTCGTCAGTCGTCTACCGGCAGGATGCTGGCGCTGTAGCGCTGCCGGGTGGGCTCCCCCGCGAGCAGCTTCTGGAAGTCACCGGCGTTGTTCGGGTGCACCAGGAAGGTGCCCGAGCGCGTCTCCAGGCGCACGGGCTCGGCCAGCTCGTGCGGCTCCCCGGCCACGGTGCCTCCGCTTCCGTCCTCCCGTCCCTGTGTCGAGACGGTGGCGCAGCCGGAGAAGAACAGGAAGCCGAGCGCGACGTGAAGCCTCATGCGTGTCCTCCAAGGGAGAGCCCCTGCCGGGGCAAAGGAGGCGCCCTGCCTATGTCCCTTTTCCGGGGGAAGCAAGACTCCGCCTCCACCGAGTGGACAGACGCAGGCCCGCGTCCCTCCGGCGGGACGCGGGCCTCGTACGTCAGGGCATCAGGCGCCTGGGACTACTTGGGCTGCCAGCGCGGGCGGTGGTCATCGCCGTCGCGGGTCTGCAAGGTGTAGCCGCCCTTCGGATGGATGATGGGGCCGACGCCCTCGGGCGCCCTTCCCGTGGCCGGGTCAATCTGCTGGACGTAGAGCTGCCCGCCCTTGATGTAGGCGACGTGACGGCCATCCGGGGAGAACGACGGGAGCGTGGCCCCCTCGGCGAGCTCCACCTCCGGGTCCTGCGTGGGGGTGCCGTCCTGGGGGTTGATGCGGCGCAGGAAGATGCGGTTGCCCGGAGTGCCCGCGCAGCGCGCGTCCCCGCCGCCGCAGAGCACCGCGTCCCCCGCCGTGGGCTTGAAGTAGTACGCGCGGACGTACGCGGCCCAGCTCCCGTCCGGAGCCCAGTTCGGGTTGGCGATGAACGACTCGATGGCGCCATCCGTGGCGGACACGCTGGTGTAGTCGGCAATCAACTGGGGCTGCCCGCCGCCGGTCACCTGGATGGTGTAGAGCCTGGGCAGCGGCGTCGGGTCAGCGTCGCCGTCGAAGGTCACCGTCTTGTTGTCGGGATTGGCCAGGAAGAGAAGCTGGTCGTTGGCGCGGTTGTAGTGCGGCTGCTCCGCCGTACCGCCCGAGTTCGCGATGGGCGTGGGCGCCGCGCCCTCGGCCAGCGTCAGGGTCGACAGGCCCAGGGTGGCGGTGCTGAACGCGAAGGTGGTGCCGTCCTTCCAGTCGGGGAACGTGCCGCTCTGGGTCACCTCCACCACGGAGCCGCCATCCGTCGGCACCGCGGAGATGCCGGACCGGCTCGAGCCGTTCTGCCGCACCCATGCAATGGAGTTGCCCGGCTCCCACTCCGTGTACCAGAACCGGGTGGTGCCGCCGGTGCCTCCATCCGCGAGGACGGTGGACTGCCCCTCGACGAGCGGGATGTCACGCACCGCGAGCTCGCCCGCGGCCGAGGCCGTCGCCCCCTGCACGAAGGCGATGCCCGCGCCGCCCGGGCCCCAGCGCGGATGGCTGCTCTCCACACCGTCACCCGTCAGCGGCGTCATGCCGGGCGTGTCGAAGCGCATGACGAGCGCCTTCGCGTCGTCATTGGCGTCCTCGACGGCCGACACCGCGACATGCATCGCCTGGCACGTGGTGCTCCCCGCGGCGCCCTCGCAGCGAAGGCCGGCCATGCAGTCCGCCGACGAGACGCAGGCCTCGCCCTTCGGAACGCTCATGCTGCCCGCGTCGGTACCGGCGTCCATGTCCGTGCCGGCGTCGGTGCCCGCATCCTCTTCCCCACCCGTGCCCGCGTCGGTCCCCGCATCCTCTTCCCCACCCGTGCCCGCGTCCGGCTCGGGCGGCTGCGTCACCGCACGCTGCTCGCACTCGTTATCGTCGTTGCAGACCCACTCCTGCCCCTCGTCCGGCTGCCCGTTGTCGTTGCGGCAGTCGAACTGGTCGACACACTCATCCTCACACCCCGTCGTGAGCACCCACAGCGCGCAGCACAGCGCGCTGACAACGACACGTTTGGTCATAAAGACCCTCCGAAGAAGCGAGGGCCGCGTATAGCTTCGTGGCTCGGGGCCGTGCTCGCTCTGGGGGGCATGGCCGGAAACCGTGTTTCTGATTGAACGGCGAACCGCCGCTGCGTGCTCAATGATAGACACCCACTGCCACCTGGATGCGACACGCTTCGACCCGGACCGCCCCGCGGTGCTCGAACGCGCCTGGGCCGCGGGCCTGCACGGCATCGTGATTCCGGGCGTCGGCCCTCATGACTGGGAGCCGCTGCTGGAGCTGTCCCGTCAGGACGCGCGCCTCCAGGTGGGCCTGGGCATCCACCCGCAGCTCCTCCCGGAGCTGCCGCCCGAGGAGGACGAGGCCGTCCTCGAGCACCTCGATGCCCTGCTCTCCCGGGGCGGCGCCGCGGCCGTGGGTGAGTGCGGCCTGGACGGCCCCTCCCTTCCCGGCGCTCCGCTGGAGCGGCAGGTGTCCGTCCTCCGGCGGCATCTGGCCCTGGCGCGAAAGCACGGGCTGCCGGTGCTGATGCACTGCCACCGGCTGCACCCCGCGCTCATCGACCTGATGAAGCAGGAGGAGCTGCCCGAGGCGGGCGTGCTGATGCACAGCTACAGCGGCGGCGTGGAGCTGGCGCGCTTCTACCTCCAGAAGGGCTGCCACTTCTCCTTCGCGGGCCCCGTCACCTGGGCGGAGGCGCGAAAGCCCCTGGACGCGCTGCGGGCCATCCCCCTGGAGCGGCTGATGGTGGAGACGGACGCGCCGGACCAGGCCCCCACGCCCCACCGGGGAGAGCGCTCCGAGCCCGGCTACCTGCCCCACATCATCGCGGGCATGGCCCACGTCCGGGGAGAGCCCGTCGAGGAGGTCGCCCGGCGGACGACCGAGAACGCCCGCCGGTTCTTCCGGGAAGCTTTCCCTCCCCCATCGCGGTAGGCGAGCGTCGCGTTATAAGAGGACCGCCATGAACCCGCAGCCGCTCCCCCCCGCCGCTCCCGAGACAGAGACTCCGCCCGCCCCCCCGGCGGCCCAGGACCGGACCGAGAACTCGCTCGCCCGCCCCTTCAAGCTGTCGCGGCGCTTCGACCGGACAGGCCGGCTGCTGGGCGACTCCGCCATGGAGCGGCTGGCCAATGCCCGCGTGGTGGTCTTCGGCCTGGGCGGCGTGGGCAGCTACGCCGCCGAGGGCCTGGTGCGCAGCGGCATCGGCCACCTCACGCTGGTGGACCATGACGACGTGTGCGTCACCAACACCAACCGCCAGCTCCACGCCACGGTGAAGTCCGTGGGCAAGTCCAAGGCGGAGCTGATGGGGCAGCGCTGCCAGGAAATCAATCCGCAGGCCCGGGTCGAGGCCCTGCGCGAGTTCTACCGCGAGGAGGTGGCCGAGCAGATGCTGCAGGCCGGCCAGTACGACTTCGTGGTGGACGCCATCGACAACGTGAAGGCGAAGCTGCACCTGCTGCACCGCTGCGTGACGCTGGGAATCCCCGTGGTCAGCTCCATGGGCGCCGCGGGCCGGCTGGACCCCACGGCCATCCGCGTGGAGGACCTGTCCGAGACGCACATGGACCCGTTCGCCAAGGACATCCGCAAGCTGCTCAAGCGCAAGTACGGGGTGGAGACGGACCGGCACACCGGCATCACCGCCGTCTACTCCATCGAGGCGCGGCGGCTGCCCGTGGCCTTGCAGTACGACGACGCCACCGACGGCTTCCTGTGCGTGTGCCCGCAGGACAATGACTTCCACACCTGCGACCACCGCACCCAGATTGACGGCAGCGTGGCCTTCGTCACGTCGTGCTTCGGCATGAACGCGGCCGGCGTGGTGGTGCGGCGGCTGGCGGCGACGCGGTAGCCGCTACGCCACCTGCTGCTGCGCCTGGGCCGCGGCGGCCTCGCGCCCGCAGGGGCGCCGGAAGACGCAGCGCGCGCAGGCAGTCAGCGCCTCGGTGGGCGGGAAGGCGGACGCGTCCAGCGGGGTGTTGGTGACCGGGTCCTTCAGCAGGGCCCGCATCTTCGCCACGCTCCCCTCGAAGTGCCGGCGGAACGAGTCCATGGCCGCCGGGTCCACCATCACGTCCTGCTCCTTCCCCTCGTTGAGGTACACCAGCGAGGCGCGCACCTTCTCCACCGGAACGCGGTAGCGCTGCGACACGTAGAGCGCGTAGCCGAGCACCTGCTCGTCGTACCCGTCGCGCGCCTTGCCCGTCTTCCAGTCCACCACCACCGTGGTGCCGTCCGCGTCCACGAAGGCGAAGTCAGGGATGGCGAAGACCTTCACCCCGTCCAGCGTGAAGTGCGCGAAGTCAAAGCCCGCATCCACCTCCAGCCACTGCTCGGGCTTCATCCCCCTGGCCACCTGGGGCCAGCGCGACGTGAAGAACCAGGCCAGCGCCGAGCGAACCGTCTCCCAGTTCTGCTTCCACGCGTCGTCCGGCACCACGTCGCCGTACTCGTGCTCCACCAGGCCGGTGAACTGCTTGCGGTACTTCTGCGTCCAGTACGCCTTGCCGCGTGAATGCCGGAAGTCGTCCTGCATCAGCTTGCGCGCCCGCGTCTCCACCACCGCCGGGTCCACGGCGCGCCCCGCCCGCCAGTCGAGCAGCACGTCCTTGATGGCCTCGTGCACCACGCTGCCGGCCCAACTGAAGCGGTTGGCCAGCTTCTTCAGCACGTACAGCTCCCGCACGTCCTTCGGCGCGTCCGCCTCCCACCCGCCCCAGGAGCGGTAGTAGTAGAGGTAATAGGCCCGGAGGCACTCGGAGAACTTCTCGTGGCGGCTCTTGGACCAGGAGAAGTCGTTGCTGAGGGTGGGACGCCGCATGGAAGCGGCGCATCCTAGGCGTTCGCCTGCCCCTCCAGAAGGGGAACGAGCAGGGAAACGAGCGCCCGCCTCCGGTTGAAAGACACTTTGGGGACGCTACCAGGAGGGTATGGTGCGCGCGGCATGAAGACCCAACCCTTCAAGGGCCGGGTGGTCCTCATTACGGGGGCTTCCGGCGGCATCGGGCGGGCGGCGGCGAAGCGGTATGCGGAGGCGGGCGCGGACGTCGTGCTCGCCGCCCGGCGCCTTCCGCGGGTGGAGGACGCGGCCCGTGAAGTGGCGTCACTCGGCGTGAGGGCACTGCCCGTGCGGTGCGACGTCACCGTGGGCGAGGACGTAGAGCGGCTCATGCGCGAGACAGAGGCCGCGTTCGGCGGGCTGGACGTGCTCGTCAACAATGCCGGCCAGGGGCTCTACGGGCCGCTGGAGGCCATCAGCGAGGCACAGCTCCGGCAGGTCTTCGAGCTGAACGTGTTCGGCCTGTGGCGGGTGACACGGGCGGCGATGCCGCTGTTGCGCAGGCGCCCCGGCGCCCAGGTGGTCAACGTCAGCTCGGTGCTGGGCCACCGGGGGCTGCCGCTGCTGGGAGGCTATTGCGCGTCCAAGGCCGCGGTGAACGCGATGACCGAGTCGCTGCGCGCGGAGCTGGCCGCCGAGGGCATCCGCGTGCTGCTCGTCTCCCCGGGCCTCACGGAGAGCGAGTTCCGGGAGAACCGCCTCCACGCGGAGGGCTGGCGGCAGGAGGCCATTCCGCTCAAGGCCATGTCCGCCGAGGACGTGGCCACCGCCATGGTGCGCGCGAGCCTGCGCGGCCGCCGCGACACCGTGCTCACCCTTCCCGGCCGCGTCATGGTGCTGGCCAACCGGCTCGTGCCCGGACTGTTCGACCGCATCGCCCGCCGCATGGCGGCCCCTCCGAAGAAGAAGGACGCATGAGCCCCCGCGGTCCCCGTAGGAAGCGGGCCGAGGCCCCTCCGGCCCCGGCCGCCGATGTGCAAGCCCACTCCGACGGTCCGGCGCCTCGCACGAAGCGCACGGCGCTCGCCACGGCAAAGAACGGGCGCACGAAGGACGATACCGCCACGGGGCGGGCGAAGCGCTCCGGCACGTCCGCGCCGACGCCCGACGCTGAAGGAGCCGGGCAAGCCATCACCACGCGAGCTTCCCGCGCGAAACGAACCGCGGCTCCTCCTCCTACCGCGTCCCCCGCCCCCGGGCACCTGGCCGCCGTGCGCGGCCCGCTGCTGGGCTGGTACGACCGCAACAAGCGGGACCTGCCGTGGCGCCGCACGAGGGACCCGTACGCCATCTGGCTGAGCGAGGTGATGCTCCAGCAGACGCAGGTGTCCACGGTGATTCCCTACTGGGAGCGCTTCCTCGCGCGCTTCCCCACGGCGCTCGCGCTGGCGTCCGCGCCGCTGGACGACGTGCTCGCCGGGTGGAAGGGCCTCGGCTACTACAGCCGCGCGCGCAACCTGCACCGCGCCGCGCAGGAGGTGGTGGCGCGCTTTGGCGGCGGGCTGCCCTCCACCGCCGAGGAGCTGCTCACCCTGCCCGGCTTCGGCCGCTACACCGCGGGCGCGGTGGCCTCCATCGCCTTCGGAGAGGAAGCCCCTCTCGTGGACGGCAACGTGGCGCGCGTGCTGTCGCGCATCTTCGAGGTGGAGGGCCTCCCCGGTGACAAGGAGCGCGAGGCCGCCCTCTGGGCCCTGGCCACCGCACTGGTGAAGGGCGAGCGCCCAGGTGACTTCAATCAAGCCCTCATGGAGCACGGCGCCACCACCTGCCGGCCGGAGAGCCCGCTGTGCCTGCTGTGCCCCGTGCGTGGCGCGTGCGTCGCCTTCCGCAAGGGCCGCGTGGACGAGCTACCTCCCGCCAAGGTGCGCGCGACGCCGAAGAAGCTGACGCTGGCCCTCGCGGTGTGGCCGCATGCGGGCACCCTCCTCTTCGCGCGCCGCGCGGACGCGGGCCTCTTCGGGGGGCTGTGGGAGTTGCCCGCCGCCGAGGTGGAGGAAGACCTGGCGGAAGCCGAGGCCATCGTCCGGCTCGCGGCCTCGTTGGGCTCGGAGGTGAAGCTGGAGGCCGCGCTGGGCACGGTGAAGCGGCAGCTCACGCACCGCGACCTCACGCTGCGCCTGCTCCGCGTGTCCGGCCCCCAGCGCCCCACCCGCGCTCCCGCCTTCCAGGAGCTGCGCTGGTGCACGCCCGCCGAGGCCGCCGCGCTCGGCATGAGCACCGCCATGCAGCGCGCGCTGGACGCCGCGCTCGGCTCGGGCGTGCTCAACGGCGGCTGACACCGGGCGGGTTCACCGGCGCCCACCCTGCCGGGGGCCACGCCGGCTTCGTCCACCCGAGCCCTGACACCAGCATCCCGCACGTCCCGCCCGTGCGGGCAGCCTCCACCCGGAGCGACGGTGCGCCGGAGCTTCCGTGCACCACCCGACAGTGTCGCGTCCGTCCTGTTGCTCCGAGAACCCCTGACCCGAGGGGTCGCTTTCGCGTGCCCCACCCGAGTCCCAAACTCCGCGCGCCAAATTCACCGGAGGAGCCTCCCATGGCACGCAACACCGCCAACAAGCAGCCCCAGCACACCCCGGCGAGCACGCCGGCGCGGCCCCCGAGCACGATGGCCGTGGCCCCGGCGCCCCGGAACACCCCCACGCACGAGCAGATTGCCCGGCGCGCCTATGAAATCTTCCTCGCCCGGGGTGGCACGCCCGGCAACCCCGAGCAGGACTGGTTCCAGGCCGAGCGCGAGCTGAGCCTCGGCCGCCAGTAGTCCCCGCTCAATGGGGAGTCGGTGACTGGAACCCGACGGGACGCTCGGCCTCGAGCGCTCCGCGGAGCCGCCGCTGCGCCGCCTTCAGCTCCTCCAGGATGCGCTCGGCGTCCACCACCGAGCGCATCGCCAGCCCGCACGCGGGCGTCAGCACCACGGTGGACACCACCCGCGGGAAGGTGAAGCCGCGCGGCAGCGCCGCCTTCAGCGTCGCCTCCACCGAGTCCACCAGCTCCCCCACCTCGTACGAGGACGCCAGGTCCGTGGGGACAATGCCCAGGCTGAGCGTCGCCCCCGACGCGAGGAAGCGCTCCAGCGCGTCGCGCTCCTCCACCATGGCATCCAGCGACAGCCGCACGTCCAGGGACAGCAGGTCCGGCTGCACGTCCAGCAGCGCGCCCCAGTCCGTGTTGCCGCAGCAGTGCACGCCCACCAGCGCGCCCTCGCGCTGGAGCGCCACCACCAGCAGCTTCAACTCCTGCAGCGCCAGCAGGTGCCGCGGGTTGGTGCGCTGGAAGGCGTAGAGCCCCGGCTCATCCAGGAAGAACAGCGGCGTGGTGTTCGCGCGCCGCAGCGCCTTCACCATGGCCAGCGAGCGCGCCAGCACCAGCCGGAACATGACCTGGTCCAGCCCCGGCACCTCCAGCGCCGGCTGGCCCGTGCTGGTGCGCGCCACCGAGCGCACCGTGAAGGGCCCCGCGAGCTGCGCCTTCGCGAAGGCCAGCTTCCGCGTCTCCACCTCCCACAGGAAGGGACGCCAGGCGCGGCACGCCTCCGGCGAAGGCTCGAAGGCCTCCAGGGTTCCGGCCGAGAGCGCCGCCTCCAGCCGCGCCTCGAAGTCCGCGCGGCCCGACTCCCAGGCCGCCAGGTCCACCGTGCACAGGCCCTCGTCGTCGAAGGACAGGCCCGGCAGCCCCTCCAGGGCCGCGGGAATCATCAGCTCGGAGGGGTGCCCCACGGGGAGCTGCGGCAGGAAGGGGATGTCCAGGGCCAGCGCGGCCTGGAGGCCCAGCTCCACCTGGGTATGGGGCAGGCTCCCGATGCCGGTGGTCGCACAGGCAGGCAGGAGCTGGACGGCTCGGCGGATGTTCGGCGCGCTCATGGGCCCCAGTCTATCCGCTCCCTCCTCTTCCGGGGGGCCCCACCATCCCGGGTCCGCCGGGTGGCCGACCTTTCCAGCCGGCCCCATCGTTCCCGCAGGGTGCCCGGAGAGGCATCCCGTCGGCGACAGGAGGGACGCATGCGGTTCCGGCGATTCTTCGGGTGTGCAGTCGTCCTCGCGGTGGCGCCCCTGGCCGCTCCCGCGCTCGCGCAGGACAGGGGACTGACGGTGCAGAGCGGGGTGACGGCCTTCACGGGAGGCCTGGGCGGACAGACGAACGTGGGCTCCTTCCTGAGCCTCCAGGCCGAGGCCCGGCCCCTCTCATTCCTGGCCCTGGAGGTGGGTTACGAGGGCTCGGCCAATGGCTTCGAGGAGGACAACAGCGGCGCGCTGTGGCGCCACAACCTGGGCGTCCTGGTGAAGCTGCAGCCCGTGCTGGCGAACCGCTGGGCGCCCTTCCTGGGAGCGGGCGGGGGCGTCAGCTACCTCGACCCGACGGGTGAGACGGGCGCCAACGTCTTCGCTGACGGCTTCGTCATGGAGGTGCCGGTCTCGGCCGGCCTCGAATACCTGCTCGAAGGCGTGACGATGGGCGCGCGCGCCACGTACCGCGTCATGGCCGGAGAGGACATCGCCCCCGGCAGCTTCGACGAGGGCGACCTCTTCACCGCGGGGCTGAGCCTGAGCGGACGCTTCTAGACGCGGGGCCTCCGTCCCCGCTCACGTCACGGAGAAGTACGAGGCCTGCGGGTGGTGGAAGACGATGGCGGAGACGGAGGCCTCCGGCTCCATCATGCAGCCGTCGGTGAGCTGCACGCCGATTTCCTCCGGCCGCAGCGCGGCGAACAGCTTCGCCTGGTCCTCCAGGCGCGGGCACGCGGGGTAGCCGAAGGAGTAGCGCTTGCCGGGGTACTCCGCGCGGAAGCGCTCCAGCATCGTCATGTCGGGGCGGTCCGGCGTCCCCCACATGCTCCGCAGCTGCGTGTGCAGCATCTCCGCGTAGGCCTCGGCCGTCTCCAGCGCCAGCGCCTGCACGGCGTGCATCTTCAGGAACTCGCCCTTCGCCTTCAGCTCCTCGGCCAGTTCGCGGATGCCGGCGCCCGCGGTGACGACGAACATGGCCACGTTGTCCCTCGGCTGCCCGCCCTCCAGCGGCCGGAGGTAGTCCGCGAGGCACAGCCCGCCCTCGCGGTCCTGGCGCGGGAAGTCGAAGGACGCCGCCTCCTGCCCGGTGCGCCCGTCGAAGAGCACCACCCGGTTGCCGTCACCGGCCGCCTGGAAGAACTGGAAGACGGCGCGCGCATGCATGGTGCCGCCGCGCAGCATGCCCTTCAGCTCCTCCACCGCCTCCTTCAGCGCGAGCGCCTTGCGGCCCTCCTCCGTCTTCGCGAGCTCCGCCTCCGCCGGCGTGCCCAGCGCGCGCGACGAGCTGCGCAGGCCCAGGTGCCGCCCGTACAGCATCACCGGGTTGATGAACTTCCAGATGTGGTCCAGCGGCGTGTTCGTCAGCACGTGCCGCTCCCAGTCCGGCGCGGACGGCACCTTGTCCAGGACGGCGATTTCCGCGCTGCGCGGGCGGGACACGGGCGCCGTCGCGGCCGGGCGCTCCTTCACCTCGCGCGCCAGCTTCTCGCGGCGCGCGGCCAGCTCGCCGCGCAGCTTCTCGTGCGAGCCCGGGTCCACAATCTGCTTCGCCAGGTCCAGGCCGCTCATCGCGTCCTGCGCGTAGGCCACCGTGCCGCCGCCGTAGGCCGGGGCGATGTTGCGGTCCACGAAGTTGCGGCTGAGCGCCGCGCCACCCACCAGAATCGGCGTCTCCACGCCGGCCCGCTTCAAGTCCTCCGCGGTGGCCACCATCTGGTGCGCGCTCTTCACCAGCAGGCCCGACAGGCCCAGGATGTCCGGCCGGTGCTCGCGCACCGCCTGCACCAGTTGCTCCGGCGGAACCTTGATGCCCAGGTTCACCACCTGGAAGCCGTTGTTGGCGAGGATGATTTCCACCAGGTTCTTCCCGATGTCGTGCACGTCGCCCTTCACCGTGGCGAGCACCACCTTGCCGCGCGTGGCCGCCTGGGCCTTGCTCATGTACGGCTCCAGGAAGCCCACGGCCGCCTTCATGGACTCGGCGCTCTGGAGCACCTCCGCGACGATGAGCTCGTTGGCGGCGAAGAGGCGGCCCACCTCGTCCATGCCCTTCATCAGGGGGCCGTTGATGATGTCCAGCGGCGCGTACTTCTTCAGCGCCTCCTCCAGGTCCGCGGCGAGGCCGTCGCGCGTGCCCTCGATGATGTAGCGCTGCAGCCGCTCCTCCAGCGGCAGGGTGCTCACCGCAGCGCGGGCCGGCTTGCGCTCGCGGAAGTGCGCGGCGAAGGGCGTCACCGGGTCCTCGCCCCGGTTGTAGAGCAGGTCCTCCGCCAGCTTGCGCTCCTCCTCCGGCAGCGAGGCGTAGCGCTCCAGCTTCTCCGAGTTGACGAGCGCCGCGTCCAGGCCCGCCTGGACGCAGTGGTAGAGGAAGACGGAGTTGAGCACCTCGCGGCCCGCGGTGGGCAGGCCGAAGGACACGTTGGAGATGCCCAGCACCGTCTTGCAGCGAGGGAAGCGCTCCTTGATGAGGCGCACGCCCTCAATCGTCTCCACGCCGCTGCCGGTGTACTGCGTGTCGCCGGAGGCGCACGGGAAGACGAGCGGGTCGAAGTACAGGTCCTCCGGCTTCATGCCGTACTTCTTCGTGAGCAGCTCGAACGAGCGCTCCGCAACCTCCAGCTTGCGCTGGCGATTGACGGCCATGCCCGTCTCGTCGATGCAGCCCACCACCAGCGCCGCGCCGAAGCGGCGCGCCAGCGGCACCACCTTCTCGAAGCGCTCCTCCCCGTCCTCCAGGTTGACCGAGTTGATGATGGCCTTGCCCTGGCTGTACGTGAGCGCCATCTCGATGACGCGCTCGTCCGTGGAGTCAATCATCAGGGGCACGCGCACCTTCTTGACGACCACCTCCAGGAAGCGGCGCATGTCCTCCAGCTCGTCCCGGTCCGGGTTGGCGAGGCAGATGTCGATGACCTGCGCGCCGCGCTTCACCTGCGCGCGGGCAATCTCCGACGCGTCGTCGAGCTGGCCCGCGACGATGAGCTCCTTGAACTTCTTGCTGCCGATGACGTTGGTGCGCTCACCGACGATGAGCGGCCGCTCGTCCTCCTTCACCTCCACGTAGTCCACGCCGGACAGCGAGGCGCGGGGACGGGGCGTGGCGGTGCGCGGCTTCAGGCCCTGCACGGCCTTCGCCAGCGTCTCGATGTGGCCCGCGTGCGTGCCGCAACAGCCACCCACCACGTTGAGCCAGCCCTGCTCACAGAAGCGCCGCAGGGAGCGGGCAATCATCTCCGGCGTCTCCAGGTAGTGGCCGTTCTCGTCCGGCAGGCCGGCGTTGGGCACGCACGACACCGGGAAGGCGCTCATCGCGGACAGCGAGCGGATGTGGTCCGTCATGAAGTCCGGGCCGGTGGCGCAGTTGAGGCCCAGGTAGAGGAGGTCCGCGTGCTCCAGCGACGCGGCCAGGCTCTCCACGCTCTGGCCCGCCAGCATCGTCCCCATGGGTTCAATCGTGCCGGACACCGCCACCGGCAGCGCGTAGCCCAGCTTCTGGAAGGCCCGCTCGATGCCGAGCAGCGCCGCCTTCACGTTGCGCGTGTCCTGCGCCGTCTCCACCAGCAGGTAGTCCGAGCCGCCGCGCGCGAGCCCCTCGGCCTGCACGGCGAAGTTGTCCACCAGCTCCTCGAAGGTGATGCCGCCGGTGACGCTGATGGCCTTGGTGGTGGGGCCGATGGAGCCCGCCACCCAGCGCACCCGCCCGTCCCTGGCCTCGGCGGCGGCGGCGGCGTTGCGGGCCAGCCGCGCGGAGGCCTCGTTGATTTCGAGCGCCTTGTGGCCCAGGCCGAACTCGTTGAGCACCAGCGGCGTGCCGCCGAAGCTATCCGTCTCCGTCACGTCCGCGCCCGCCGCGAAGTAGCGCGCGTGGATGTTCTCGATGATGTCCGGCCGGGTGAGGACGAGGTGCTCGTTGCAGCCCTCGTACTCCGCGCCGCCGAAGTCCGCCGCCTTGAGGTCGTGCCCCTGGAGCAGCGTGCCCATGGCGCCGTCCAGCACCAGCACGCGCTCGCGCATCGCGGCGCGCAGGGCCTCCACTCGGCGGCCATTCTCACCAGCGGGGGGCGGCAGTGCGGTGGGCAGGTGGGTCGTCATGATGGCTTGACTCCAGTCAACAGGAAGACGCGGAAGGGACTGGCCCCGTCGCGCGCGTGCGTCTCGCGGGTAAGGGACGTGAAGCCGGCCTCGCGCAGGGCGGCTTCGAGGGATTCGGGTGCGAAGCCCAGGTGCCGGTGGCCCAGCCGCTCCAGCACCCAGCGCTCCTCGTGCGGCATCAGCTCCAGCACCACCAGCCGGCCGCCCGGCTTGAGGAGGCGCGCGGCCTCGGCCAGCACCGCCGAGGGGGACTCCACATGGTGGAGGCTCTGCGAAATCACGACGAGGTCCATCCGCCGCGCCTTCAGCGACAGGCGGTGCAGGTCCTCGCACAGGAAGGTGATGTTGGTGAGGCCCTCGCGGCCGGCGCGCTCGCGGGCCTGCACCAGCGCGTCCGCGTTCTGGTCGATGGCCCACACGTGCCGCGCCCACCGCGCGATGGCCACGCTCAGCACACCGGTGCCGCAGCCGAAGTCCGCCACGTCCAGCGGCGGCAGCAGCGACGCCAGCGCCCCGGCCCACAGGAACCAGGACTGGCCCGGCTCCAGGAGCCGCTCGTTGAGCGCCTGCCGGTCCTCGCGCGCGCGCAGCAAGTCCTTCAGCCGCGCCGAGTCACCCGCCGCGTCCTCGGCCTCCCGGGCCATCCGGATGAGGGGCCAGCGGGCGTCCCCCTGCTCCAGCGCCAGCGAGTAGTAGCTGAAGCCCGCCTGCCGCTCCTCGCGCAGGAGCCCCAGGCCCTTCAGCTTGCCCAGGTGGTGCGACACCGAGGACTGCGCCACCCCCACCAGGGACACCAGCTCCGTCACGTTCAGCGGAGCCTCGGCCACCAGCCGGAGGATGCGCAGCCGCGTCGGGTCTCCGAGCACCCGGAATGATTGGGACAGCTCTTCCATATCGCCGCATCAACATATGTCGATGCCCAGGCGCGGGACAAGGGGGCTCTCGACGCGTCGCGTTGCCTGATTCCGGACAGTGGCGTACATGTGGAGACATGCCGCCTCCCACCCTGCAGCAACTCCTCGAAGGCAAACGGTTCGGCCTGGTCCTCTCCGCGGGCTACTTCGGCTTCTATGGGCACGCTGGCTTCCTCAAGGGGCTGGCGGCCTCGGGGCTGAAGCCCCGCGCGTACGCGGGCACGTCCGCGGGTGGCATGGTGGCGGCGTACGCGGCGGCGGGGACGCCGGTGCACGCGATTGAAGAGCTGGTGCTGCGGCAGACGCGGGCCAACTTCTGGGACCCGGACCCGATTGGCGCGGTGCTGAACGCGGGCGCGGCGGGGCACGGGCCCACGGGGCTGCTCAAGGGCGAGCGCTTCCGGCGGCTCTTGGAGGACACGCTGGCGGTGCGCACCTTCGAGGAGCTGCCGACCCCGTTGCTGCTGGTGGCCTCCAATCTCACGCTGGGCCGGCACGAGGTCTTCACCTCGGGCGAGCTGGCTCCTCGCGTCCACGCCACCTGCGCCTATCCGGGCCTGTTCCGCGCGGTGCCGCTGGAGGGCAACCTGTACTGGGACGGCGGGCTCGTGGACAAGGCGCCCGCGCTGTCACTCAACGAGAGCGCGGTGGGCAAGGAGCTGGACGCCATCCTCGTGCACTTCCTGCCCAGCCGGACGCGCAAGGTGGTGGGCGGGCCCATGGCGTACGCGCAGGGCCTGGCCGCGGGCTCGGCGGCGCTGCGCAGAGACCACTTCCGCCTCCAGCTCTCCGTGCTGGAGCAGCGCCAGGTGCCCGTCTATGTCGTCGTCTCCAACCTGCCACCGGTGACGCCCACCACCATGGAGCGCGGCTTCGACGCTTTGGACCAGGGGCGCCTGTCCGCCGAGCGCGCCCTGGCGCGGCCTCCGCTGCCCTTCGCACAGGCCGAGTGGTAGGGGGCTGGACACGGATGCGGAGCTACTCCGCTCCCCCTTGAATGGCCGGGGAGCGCACATCGGGCATCGACTCATGCGGCGATTCAGGATGGCTCTGCTGGCGGTGACGGCTTGCTCCACCGGAGCAACCCGGACCGATGAAACCGAGAACTACGGGTTCAAGGGAAAGGAGGTGTGGGTACGCGGTCCCTGGCCGGAGATAGAACCGTCACGCAACGTCGACGACGTCATCGACCAACTCTGTCCAGCCATCGTGAGGTTGCCCCGAGCCACCGCGGGGGACTATGGGCAGGAGTATTGCGGAGTCATCTACTCCCTCGGTGACGGCGTGTACCATGCAAGCCATCCCTCTCCGTTGGCTCCGATAGTGCTGGTCGGACCGGCCAGGAAGAAGAAGTGCCAGCCTCCTCGCTACGTCAACGATGCGCGAGGCCGGGCGGTTTTCTGGGGGGACTACCACAGCCATCCATGGGCCCCCTCTGCCCTGTCAGAGGAAGACAGACGAGCCAACCTTCAACTCTACCACGTCCGAATCCAGTTCGATTCATCCTGCACCGTGATGAAGCTGATTCCCTATCTGAACGAGGATCGCCCCGGCGAGGTGTATGTGCGGCGAGAAAAGAAGTGGGTGCTGACCGCGTACATCAAGCCCGAAGACAAGAAGTCGGGGCGGATGACCTTCGTTGATGAATAGAACAACAAGGCCAGGCCTCCGGACGGGACCGATGATGAAGCACCTCCTGCTGCTCACTTTCTGCCTCCTGTCATCCTCATGCGCGCTCCTGCACCGGCACGAGCGCCCAGTCCATGCTCCGCCTGAAGAGGCGGCACGGGTCCAGTTCCCAGACCAGCTTCCAGCGGAAGGGCTGAACGAACTCTCCGGAACCATCGCCGCCGCGATTCAGCTCGCGATGGACGACTTCCGCCCTCCAGGAACTCGCCCCCATCGCGGAGCCACTCCCACCGAGCAGTGTCTCTACCGACGCCAGTCCTTCGATGTGTTGGCTGCTCCCGGTACCGACGGGGTGGTGTTCGTGCGCTTCGTCTTCAATCCGGACGCGTGCTCCGAGGAAGAAAGGGCGGTTGTCCTCGATGCGGGCGCCACCTACGCCATCGACGTACGTCAGTGGCGCATCCTCGCGGTTCAGCCTTGACCCGGAACGCGCTCGAAGCGGCGCCCGCGCACGCTGCCGCTGGGGGCGTCCCCCCCACGCCGGATCAACGTGAGGTCTTCGCACAGGCCGAGTGGTAGGCGCG
Source organism: Myxococcus sp. RHSTA-1-4 (assembly GCF_020037125.1). Classification (GTDB taxonomy): domain Bacteria; phylum Myxococcota; class Myxococcia; order Myxococcales; family Myxococcaceae; genus Myxococcus. The sequence continues at coordinate 125,679 of NZ_JAIQDG010000011.1, read as the reverse complement.
CTCGGGAGAACCCGTCCTTCACGAAGGTTGCGCCGGGAAACTGCTGCAACTTGATTGTCAGTCTCCTCCCCTAGAGTCTGTCGGCCGCTGAACAGTGCAGCGAGGGGGAGTCCATGACAATCAAGCCGTACGTTGGAGCAGTGCTGGGGAGCCTCGTGGTGGGGGCCCTCGGCTGTGGCGACGCGGGCAGTGCGACGCCGGAGGGCCGGCTGGGAACAGCCACCCGCGCGCTGGAGGAGGGCATCCCCCGCGTGCAGAACCCGCCGCCCGCGAGTGACTTGAGCAACCTGCCAGGAGATTTGCGCGCCATCTCCGTGCCGAAGCCGCCGAACCTCGGTGACTTCGTGAAGGACGAGCAGGCCGCGATTGCGCTGGGCAAGGCGCTCTTCTGGGACATGCAGGTCGGCAGTGACGGGAAGACGGCATGCGCGAGCTGCCACTTCCGGGCCGGCGCGGACCCGCGCTCGAAGAACCAGCTCAGCCCGGGCCTGAAGCGCACGCCGGACGCCGACCTCACCTTCACCACCGGCGGGCCGAACCACCAGCTCCAGGCCTCGGACTTCCCCCTGACGCGGCTGGCCGTCCCGGGCGTGCGCGGAGCGCTGGACCCGGCGACGGACAGCAACGACGTCGTCTCGTCGCAGGGCGTGCACTGGCTGGCGCCGGGACTGGACCCGCAGGGCTTCGGGCTGGGCTTCGTGAAGGCGCGCCGGGTGGAGCCCCGCAACACCCCGTCGGTCATCAACGCCGTCTTCAACCACCGCCAGTTCTGGGATGGCCGCGCGGAGAGCGTCTTCAACGGGGTGAACCCATTCGGCACCCGGGACCCGGACGCGAAGGTGTTCCGCGCGGATGACCCGCGCAACCCGGTGGAGGTGCGCGTCGAGCTGGCGAACTCGAGCCTCGCGTCCCAGGCCGTGGGTCCCATCGTGAGTGATTTGGAGATGGCGGCGCCCGGGCGCACCCCGCTGGACGTGGGCCGCGCGCTCGCGAAGGCGTCGCGGAAGGTGGCCCGGCGGATGGAGAAGGTCCGCCCGCTCGCGCTCCAGCAGGTGGACCCGACGGACAGCGTGCTGGGCCCGCTGAGCCGCTGGCCGCAGCCGGGGCTCGACGTGCCGACGTACAACGCCCTGGTGAAGGCTGCCTTCCACGACGTGTGGTGGCGCTCGCGCCGGCTCATCCAGGTGGCTCCGGATGGGACGCGCACCGTCGTCAGGTACGCGGACGACGACCCGGCGACCGAGGAGTACACGCTGCTGCAGTACAACTTCAGCCTCTTCTTCGGCATCGCCATCCAGATGTACGAGGCGACGCTCGTCTCGGATGACACGCCGTGGGACCGCTTCCGCCGCGAGCACCCCGCCGCCACGGACCCGGCCCTGAACCCGTGGACGAACACCGCGCCGAATCACATCAGCCGGCAGGCGCTCTTCGGCGCGCACCTCTTCAATGACCGCACGCGCGGGCCCACGAACATCCGCTGCTCGAACTGCCACGAGTCCGCCGAGCTGACCGACGCCTCCGTGCGCCGCATCACCGCCGCGGCCAACGGCCCGGTGCGCAACCGCGACGGCAACATCATCGACAAGGGCTTCAACAACATCGGCCTGCGGCCCACTTCGGATGACCTGGGCGTGGGCGCCAGCGACGTGTTCGGCCCGTTGTCCCATTCGAAGCGCCTCTTCCCCGGCGCGCTGCCCGCCACCTTCGACGGCGCGGCCGTGTCCAAGGGCCTGGGCGTGGAGGGCGCGTTCAAGGTCCCCTCGCTGCGCAACGTGGCCCTCACCGCGCCGTACTTCCACAACGGCGACGCGCGCACGCTGCACGAGGCCGTGGAGCTCTACAGCCGCGGTGGCAACGTGGCCCCCGTCACGCAGACGGACGGGACGCCCATCGAGCCGCTCGGTGTGCCGTCCCTGAAGCCGGAGGAGGTCGACGCCATCGTCGCCTGGCTGGAGGCGCTCACCGACGAGCGGGTCCTCTACCGCCGCGCGCCGTTCGACCACCCGCAGCTCTTCGTGCCCAACGGCCACCCGGGAGACGGCACGTCGCTCGTGGACGCGGACGGAGACGGCTTCGCGGATGACGCGCTGCTGGAGATTCCGGCGGTGGGCGCCGCGGGTGGAGCGCCGCTCCCGGGCTTCCTGGAGGGGCCGTTCGGACCCCAGGGCTCGCTCTGAGAGCGGGTGGCTGGCGACTGTTCGGTGGTGGACAGTCGCCGGCTCGCATCCAGAAATTGATGACAGACCGGGAACGCAAGATGTCCGCGTGATTCGCACCCGTCCGGGCATGGGTCCGGGCGGGCCGCGCGTCACGGCCGTCCTCTTCTCGAAGTGGAGGCAGTCCATGCCGACGTCGTTCCTCCTGTCGATGCGTCCCCTGCGTGGCGCACTGCTGTCCCTGTCCCTGCTGGCGCTGGCGCCCGCCGCCGAAGCCGCGCCGAAGTCCCTGGAGCCTCGCGGGCTGGTGGCGAAGCACACCGGCCGCGAGCTGGCCGCCGAGACGTACGTGGAGCGCATCGTGGTGAAGTTCCACGAGGGCAGCCGCGTGCGGCTGCGTGACAACCGCCTGGTGCCGCTCGCCTCCGAGCGGGGCGAGGCGGAGCGTGCGCTGCTCGCCGGCCGGGGGCTGAGCGAGGAGCGGCTCCAGGCCGACACCGCCGCCGTGGAGTCCCTGCTGGAGCGCGCGCCGCGCACCGGCGCCCCGTCGCGGCTCTTCGACGAGGACGAGCCCACGCTGGCCGCGCGCAAGGCGTCCGGTGAGGAGCGCAGCGGCCAGCAGCTCGCGGACCTGAACCTCTACTTCGAGGTGCCGCTGCTGCCGGGCACCACCGCCGGGCGCGTGGCGGACCTCGTCGCCGAGCTGAACCGCCTGGACGGCGTGGAGGTGGCCTACGCCGAGCCTCCTCCCGAGCCGGCCATGGTGAACTTCGGCATGGACGCGGCGGTGCGGAGCCTGCTGGCCGCGGCGGACCTTCCTCCGACGACGCCGCTGTACGAGGCCAACCAGGGCTACCTGAACGCGGCGCCCGGCGGCATCGACGCGAAGTACGGGTGGACGGTGGGGGGCGGCAAGGGCACCAACGTGAAGGTGGTGGACATCGAGGGCGGCTGGCGCACCACCCACGAGGACATGCCGGCGCTCTTCTACCAGGGCGGCACGCAGTACACCGACATCGGCTGGCGCAACCACGGCACGGCGGTGCTGGGTGAGATTGTCGGCACGGCCAACGCGTACGGCGTGACGGGCATCGCGAACGCGGCGCGGGCCGGCGTGGAGAGCATCGGCAGCCAGAGCACCGCGAGCGCCATCTCCAAGGCGGCCACGGCCGCGGGCCTGGGCGGCATCGTCCTCGTCGAGCTGCACGCGGGGGGCCCGTCGGACGGCACGGCGTGCACGTGCAACACCAGCCAGTGCAACTACATCGCCATGGAGTACTGGACGGCCAACTACGACGCCATCCGCACGGCCACGGCCAACGGCGTCATCGTGGTGGAGGCGGCGGGCAACGGCAGCGCCAACCTGGACGCGGCCGCGTACGGCGGCGCCTTCAACCGCACGGTGCGCGACTCGGGCGCCATCATCGTGGGCGCCAGCACGTACGCCACGCGCGCGCCCATGTGCTGGACGAACTACGGCAGCCGCGTGGACGTGCACGGCTGGGGTGAGCGCGTCTACTCCATGGGCTACGGCAACGTGTTCGGCTCGTCCTACGGCGAGGACCAGTACTACACGTCGTCCTTCAGCGGCACGTCGAGCGCCTCGCCCATCGTCGTGGGCGCCGCCGCCAGCGCGCAGGGCGTGGCCCTGGCCAACGGCCGCCGCCTGACGAGCGTGCAGATGCGCGGCCTGCTGCGCGACAACGGCACCGCGCAGGCCACCGACTCGCGGCAGATTGGGCCCCTGCCCGACCTGAAGAAGGCGCTGCCCAAGGTCATCTCCGGCAGCTACTGAGTCAAAGGCCGTGTGACTCGGGCCTCCACCCTGCTCCCCTGCGTGGGCGGGGTGGAGGTCACTCCACGTGCCCGGCTACCGCGCCCCGTACCGCCGGTGGTCCACCATGAGGCAGCGGTCCTGCACCACCTGGATGCCCGCCTTCGCCAGCTTCTCCGCCGCGGCGTCGTTGCGGATGCCGGACTGGAACCACACCGCCTTCGGCTTCTTGGCGATGATGTCGTCCACGTGCGCGTCGATGTCCTGCGGCCGGCGGAACACGTCCACCAGGTCCACCTCGCCCGGCACGTCCACCAGCCTGCGGAACACCGGCTTGCCCAGGATGTGCGTCACGTCCGGGTAGTAGACGGGCACCGGCACCACGTCCACGCCCGCCCGCGCCAGGTAGTCCGGCACGTAGAAGGCCGGCTGCCCCGACTGCTGCTCCGTCTTCATGCCCAGCACCGCCACCCGCCGCGCGCTCTTCACCACGCGCTCCACGCCCGCTTCGTCCTCCACGAGGTTCTGTTCCCAGCTCATCGCGCCTCCTCCTGAAGTCCCTGTGCTCGCGACTCCGTGGTGACGGTCCACGTCTCCCCCGCCACCGCCGCCTTCACCGTGAGCGTCCGGCTCACCGGAACGAAGCGGCCCCGCGCCACCACCTGCTCGCCCTCGCACGTCACACCCGGCGTCAGTGGCGGCCGCCCCGCCGTCTCCCACGCCTCCACCAGCTCGTCCGGAGCGTCCTCCGGCATCGCCCCCAGACACCGGAGGCTCAGCACCAGCGCGTCACCGTACTCCGTGTCGCGCGTGCCCTGCACCGTGCGCTCCAGCACGTACGCCACCTGCGCCTCCCCCACCGTCAGCACGTCCACCGCCCAGATGCGCTGCCCCTCCATGAGGTTGCGCGCGAAGAGGCCCGCGTACTTCGCCTCCCACTCGCGGCGCGTCCTCGCCTCCAGCGCCTCCGGCCCGAAGAAGCGCTCCAGCGTGGCCAGGTCCGTCCCCGTTGGCCCCCCCTGGCGCAGCGCCTCCAGCGCGGAGTCCGGCGACACCAGCTTCACGAAGGTGCCGTCCGCCGCCAGCCGCACCCGCAGCGTGAAGCGCGCCAGTACGTCGTCCACCCACGTGTCCACCTCGGTGCCAGCATCCGCGGCCCCTCGCACCAGGCGCGAGCGTGGCACCGCCTGGGCCAGCAGCCAGCCGCCCTCCGCGGGGGTGAAGCGTGTCTCGGTGGTGGCTTCCGCCTCCTCGCGCAGGGAGGTGCCCCCGCGCTCCACCACGCGCACGGCGCGCACGGTTTCGGTGAGGACCCGGTCCACGGGAGGCTGGAAGTCGAGCCGCACCGGCGGCGGCGGCGCGGCCGCGGGAACCATGGGCGGCGGAGCCCTCCGACAGGCGGCGGCAATCAGTGACAGCATGAGACTGCACAGCAGGAGGCCTGGACGCATGCGCCCGCGCACGCTGGCAGAAAGCGCCAGCGCCCGCGAGCGCTTCCTCACGCCAGGGCCCGGTACTTCACGGGTGCCGCGTGTGGCCCTCGGGCGCGTTCTCCACCAGGTCCCGCCCGATGTTGCGCCGGTCCCGGTCCACCCCGTCGTCGTCCTTCAGCCAGGGCCGGCCGAACCGCCTCGCCGCCTCCGCCAAATCCCTCATCACGTGCTCGCGCGACGCGTACTCCGTCTGGGGCAGCGACTTGAGGACGTTGATGATGTCGACGGGAGCGCCATTGTCCTCCGCGGCCCGGACTATCTGCTCCCGCTCCGCGGGGTAGTCCACCGAGTCGAGGTGCGCGGTGATGGAAAGTCCGGGGTCTTCCGCGAGTCCGTATGCCATCGCGACTCTGCCTTTCTGCCCGGACACGAGGCCCGGGCGCGGTGCTTGGTAGGAACAAAATGGGGATGCCCCGCGCGAGGAGCCACCCGGAGCCCCCTGGCTCCCCCCGTCCCCGCCCCCCGCCGGGCAGGGGGCCAGCCGCCCCGGGCCTTCCCGAGGTAGAGTGCCCCCGCAGCCTTCGTTCCCGCCGGAGCCCTACGCCCCATGCCCGCCGCGCCCCTGCTCGCCGCCTGGCTCACGCTCGCCAGCACGCCCGCCGCCCCGCCCGCCACCGCCACCCCCACGGCCACCCAGGCCACGGGGATGAGCAACGTCTATGACCTGGACGACGAGGCCTTCGTGACCCAGGCGCAGCGGGACCTGGCCCAACTGGAGCGCTATGCGCTCGGCCTGCGGTCCTTGCAGGAGCAGGTGAAGAAGTCGCGCGGCGTCTACCTCCAGAAGCAGAGCGAGCCGTACACGCCGGACCAGAAGCATCTGCTGCTCAGCACCTGGGCGGCCTTCTTCGACTACTTCGTCTCCACCGAGGTCATCCGGCAGCGCTACTGGGACTTCGTGAAGGTGCCCGCCCTCACCCAGCCGAAGAAACACGCCTGGGGCTTCCTGCTCACCCACGGCGCGCTCACCACGGAGCTGGCTCACGGGCTCACCTACGCGGAGCTGGCCGGCGGCCGCAAGCAACTGGAGGTGCTGCTGGACGAGCCCGCCCCCGAGTACGGCCTGCCCCCGCGCGCCTTCGCCCGCTTCAAGGAGAAGGTCATCCACGTGGCCACCACCACGCAGCTCTTCACCGGGGACGGCTACAAGGAGCAGCTCCGGCCCCTGCTGGTGAAGGCCAACGCGCTCAACGCCGCGCGCGTGCCCTGGGTGATGCAGGAGATGAAGGAGAACAGCAAGGTGGCCAAGGGGCTCCTGGTGAAGCGCGGCGCCACGCTCTTCGCCAAGGCGGCGGCGGACATCACCCAGGACACCGCGCAGCGCGCCTTCTTCCCCGTGCAGCGCTCCGTGGCCGAGTGGATGGGGGACACCCGCGTGCGCCGCCTCGGCAAGCCGCTCATCGCCCGCGAGCAGGTGCTCTCCGTGCTCGAGCGCATGGAGCCCGGCGACGTCATGGTGGCCCGCCAGAACTGGTACCTCTCCAACATCGGCCTGCCGGGCTTCTGGCCGCACGCGGAGCTGTTCGTGGGCACGCCGGAGGAACTCGCCGCCTACTTCGACGCGGACCCGGAGGTGAAGGCCTGGGTCGCCACCCTGCCCGGCAAGCCCGCTTCCTTCACCCAGCACCTGGCCCGCGCCTTCCCCGCCAAGTGGGCCGAGTACACCGGCAAGGACGCGCACGGGGACCCCATCCGCATCATCGAGTCCATCAGCGAGGGCGTCTCCTTCACCGGCCTGGAGCACGGCATGCGCGTGGACTACCTGGGCGTCATGCGCCCGCGCGTGTCCCGGCTGGAGAAGGCCCGCGCCGTGCTGCGCGCCTTCACCTTCCAGGGCCGCCCCTACGACTTCAACTTCGACTTCTTCTCCGACCAGACGCTCGTGTGCACGGAGCTGGTGTGGAAGGCCTACGCCCCCTCCCAGGACATGAAGGGCCTGCGCGTCCCCCTGGTGGACGTGGCCGGCCGCCGCACCCTGCCCGCCAATGAGCTGGTCCGCCTCTTCGACGCGGAGTATGGCCGCGAGGACCGGCAGCTCGACTTCGTGGCCTTCCTGGACGGCCGTGAGGCCGAGGGCGACGCAAAGGAGGCGGACGCGTCCGCCTTCCGTTACAGCTACCGCCGGGCAAAATGGGATATCGCCCAGGAGTAGACACGCCTATGACGGAGCAGGTGGCCCAGGAGATGCTGGAGCTGTCGTCCCAGCTTTTCGAGCGGATGATTTCCCAGCAGCAGGCCAAGGTGATGCGGCTCGCCCGCGAGGCCGTGCCCAACATCACCCCCGAGGAGCTGCGCAATCCCCATGATTTCCCAGAACTCAAGGAGCATCCTACATTCGAGTTCGAGGACGGAATCCTGTCCGGGCTGATTTCGGCCCAGGTGGCCCTGCGTGCGGAAATCAAGGGACGGCTGCCGCATGCTCCGCCAGCAATCTGACGTTCGCCTGCCTGCCTTTGCCGTCCGGCCCGCCGTGGGTTACTCGTTCCCGCCGTGAGCATTCCCTCTGGATTCAGCCCGCCGCTGGCCCGTGAGCGACTGGTGTCGGCCCTGGCCGCGGAGCCGCCCCGGCTGGACCTGGCGGCCCTGGCCATCGCCACACTGGGCAGCCCCGCGCTGGACGCGCCAGGCTGCCTTCACATGCTGGACGTGCTGGCGTGCCGGGTGCAGGTGGAGGCGGAGCGGCTCACGGAGAAGGGCGAGGCGCTGGCGCCGCTGCGCGCGCTCCGTCACGTGCTGGCGGACATCGAGGGCTTCCGGGGGAACGAGGAGGACTACCACTCTCCGGAGAACAGCTTCCTGGACCAGGTGCTGGAGCGGAAGGTGGGCCTGCCGATAACGCTGTCGGTGGTCTACCTGGAGGTGGCGCGGCGCGCGGGCATCTCCCTGTACGGCGTGCCCTTCCCCGGCCACTTCCTGGTGGCGCACGACGCGGGGGACCACAAGCTCGTCATGGACCCGTTCCACCACGGGGACATCCTCACCGAGCATGGCTGCGAGGAGCTGCTCAAGCGGGTGGCGCCACAGCTCAAGTTCGACCGGGCCATGCTGGCGCCGGCGCCTGTGGAGCTGATTACCTACCGCATGCTGTCCAACCTGCGGCGGGTGTACCTGGGCCGCGAGGACTGCGAGCGCGGGCTGGCGGTGGTGGACCTGCTGCTCCTGCTGGCACCGGACCACCCGGGAGAGCTGCGCACGCGCGCGGCGCTGCTGGCCAACCTGGGGGCATACCGCGCGGCGCTCAAGGACGTGGAGCGGTGCCTGGAGCTGTCGCCCGAGGCGCCGGACCGGGACAGGCTGGAGCTGACGGCCCGGGAGCTGCGCGAGCGCGCCGCGCTGCTCAACTGACGGAGCCTGGAGGGAGACCGCGTGTCCCAGACGGTGAAGCCCTGGCTGAGACTGCGCCACGGGCTGCAGCACGACTACCGCGTCATCAAGGTCCGCGAGGACCGGTGGGCAGACCCGCGCACGGGCCATGAGCAGCCGCGCGTGCTGGTGGACTGCTCGGACTGGGTGAATGTCATCGCCGTGACGCCGGAGGACCAGCTCGTCCTGGTGCGGCAGTTCCGCTTCGGCATCCAGTCCCCCACGCTGGAGGTTCCGGGCGGCATGGTGGAGCCGGGCGAGGACCCGGCGGTGGCCGCGGCGCGCGAGCTGGAGGAGGAGACGGGCTACGTGCCGGGGCGGGTGGTGCCGCTCGGCGACGTGCACCCCAACCCCGCGCTCCAGCCCAACCGGTGCTTCAGCTACCTGGCGCTGGACTGCGTGAAGCACCACGCGGGGCGGCAGGACGAGGGCGAGGACATCGCGGTGGAGCTGCACCCTCGCGCGGACGTGCCCCGGCTCATCCTGGAGGGCCACATCACCCACTCGCTCGTGGTGGTGGCCTTCTTCCTGGAGCGGCTGCGCGCGGAGTCCGGCGGCTCGCGGTAGGAGCCGGAGGAAGCGTGGAGCGGTGGGTGGCTTGGGCTCACCCGACGCGCACGACGGTCTCCAGGGCCGTGCGCGGTCCTTCCGATTCTCAGGTGCGCTTCGCGCGCTTCCCGCCACGCGCCACGGTGGCCGGAGCCGCGCCGCCGCCCCGCTTCCCTCCACGCGCCGGGCGGGCCTCGGCCTTCCGGGCGCCTTCCGCCTCCCGGTGCCACGTGCCGGAGCGGCCACCCGCCTTGTGCTCGAGCTGTACCGCCTCCAGCACCATGCCGCGGTCCACGCTCTTGCACATGTCATAGACGGTGAGCGCCGCCGCGCACGCCGCGGTAAGGGCCTCCATCTCCACGCCCGTGCGGTCCACCGTCTTGACCTGCACGCGGACGGACAGGCCCTCCTCTTCCGGGGTGAGCGTCACCTCCACGCCGGAGAGGGCAATGGGGTGGCAGAGCGGAACGAAGTCCGGGGTGCGCTTGGCGGCCATGATGCCGGCCAGCCGCGCCGCGGCGAGCACGTCCCCCTTCTCCACCTTCCCCGCGAGGATGCGCTCGCGGGTGGCGGGGAGCATGCGCAGGCGCGCGGTGGCCACCGCCACGCGCTCCGTCTTCGGCTTCGCGCCCACGTCCACCATCTTCATCGGCGCACCACCTGGGCCACCGCGCCGAGCAGGTCCTCGACGATGTCGTCCGGGTCCTCCAGCCCCACGGACACGCGGATGAGGTTCTCCTGGATGCCGGCGGCGGCGCGCTCCTCGGGCGTCAGGCGCCGCGCGCTGGCGCTGGCCGCGTGCATCACCAGCGTGCCCACGTCCCCCAGCGACGGGCCGGGCTTGCAGATTCGCAGCCCCTCCAGGAAGCGCATGCTCTCCGGCCGGCCGATGCCCTTGATTTCGAAGGCCACCATGGGGCCGCCGCCGAGCAGCAACTCCTTCGCCACGGCGTGGTCCGGGTGCGAGGGCAGGCCCGGGTAGATGACGCGCTCGAGCAGCGGCGAGTCCGACAGCCGCCGGGCCACGTGCGCCGCGTGCTCGGCATGGGCCTTCATCCGCACCGGCAGGGTGCGCAGGCCACGCAGGGTGAGCCACGCCTCGAAGGGCCCCAGCACGTCACCGGCCAGGACTCGCGCGGAGCGCAGCGGGGCGATGCGCGCGGTGGAGCCGCTCACCGTGCCGCCCAGCGCGTCGCTGTGGCCGTTGAGCCACTTGCTGGTGGACTGCACCGCGTAGTCCGCGCCGAAGTCCAGCGCGCGCTGCCCCACGGGCGACGGGAAGGTGGCGTCCACCACGAACGCCGCGCCCACGTCGTGGCTCGCCTTCTCCAGCGCGCGCAGGTCCGGAACGCGCAACAGCGGGTTGGTCATGCTCTCCGCCAGCACCATGCGCGGACGCAGCTCACGGATGCGCTCGGGCGCGCGCGCATCCGTCATCATCATCGCGTGCAGCTCCACGCCCAGCGCGGCGCACAGGTTCTTGTAGAGCAGGCGCGTGACGCCGTAGCCGTCCGCCGGCATCACCAGCCTGTCGCCGGGCCGGAAGCCCTGCGCCTCGAAGACGGAGCGGAGCGCGGCCATGCCGCTGGCGTAGGCCACGCATGCGTCGGCGCCCTCCAGCGCGGCCACCGCCTCCTCCAGCAGCGTCGTGTTGGGAGCGCTGATGCGGGCGTAGGCGTAGTCCTTCCCGTCCAGCGCGCCGTCCAGGTCGTCACTGCTGTCGAACCAGTTCACCGCCGCCGGGTAGATGGCCGGCGCCACGGGCACCGCCTTGCTGCCCGTCAGCCGCGAGCCGGCGTGCACCGCCACCGTCTTCTGCTTCTTGCTCATGGGAGTTGTCGGTTCCTTCGCGGGAATGGCAAGGCCGGCCCGGGGAACGGGGGCCGGCCTCGCGAAGCGCTCACCGGTGACGCGCGGCGCGGGGGGGACTACTCGCCGTGCTCGATGAGCCAGCGCTCGGCGTCGATGGCCGCCATGCAGCCGGTGCCGGCGGCGGTGATGGCCTGACGGTAGTAGCTGTCCTGCACGTCGCCGCAGGCGAACACGCCCTCGATGTTGGTGCGGGTGCTGCCCGGCACCGTCTTGAGGTAGCCGGCCTGGTGCGTCTCCAGCACGCCCTGGAACAGCTCCGTGTTGGGCGTGTGGCCAATGGCCACGAACAGGCCGGTGGCCTTGATGAGCTGGCTGTCGCCCGTCTTGAGGTTGCGCACCACCGCGCCGTTCATGCCCTTGGCGTCGCCCAGCACCTCCTCCACCGCGGAGTTCCACAGGAAGGAAATCTTGGGGTTCTGCAGCGCACGCTCCTGCATCACCTTGGAGGCGCGCAGCGTGTCGCGGCGGTGGATGAGGGTGACGTGCTTGACGATTTTCGCCAGGTACGTGGCCTCCTCCATCGCCGTGTCGCCGCCGCCCACCACCAGCACGTCCTGGTTCTTGAAGAACGCGCCGTCACAGGTGGCGCACGCGGACACGCCCCGGTTCTTGTAGGCGTCCTCGCCCTTGACTCCCAGCCACTTGGCCGTGGCGCCCGTGGAGATGATGACCGTCTCCGAGCGGTAGCTCACGCTCTCCCCCTGGATGAGGAAGGGGCGCTGGGAGAAGTCCACCTTCACCACGTTCTCCATGTGGATGACGGTGCCGAAGCGCTCCGCCTGTTTCTGGAACCGCTCCATCAGCTCCGGGCCGGTAATGGCCTCCGGGAAGCCGGGGTAGTTCTCCACGTCCGTCGTCACCATGAGCTGGCCACCCGGCACGCGCTGGGGGTGCTCCAGCGTGGGCCCGCCCGCGAACACCACGGGCTGCAGGTTGGCGCGCGCGGCATAGATGGCCGCGGTGTAGCCCGCCGGCCCCGAGCCGATGATGGTCACCTTGTTGATCTTCTCCTCCGCCACCGGATTCTCCCTGTCCTGTTGGAGCCGCGAAGGTACCAGAGCCCCTCGGGCGCGTGATACGAAGCTGGCCTCATGGATGCCGCAGTCCTCAAGAAGGTTGCGCTGTTCGAGGGTTTGACCCAGGGCCAGCTCGCCAAGGTGGCGCAAATCGGCCACTCCCGGGACTACCCGGCGGGCGCCTTCCTCTTCCGCGAGGGGGAGGCCGGCCAGGAGATGTTCGTAATCGAGTCGGGCAAGGTCCGCATCTCCAAGACGGTGCCCGGCATCGGCGAGGAGGCGCTCGCCATCCTGGAGCCCGGGCAGTATTTCGGAGAGATGGCGGTAGTCGAGGACTCTCCCCGCTCGGCGGACGCCATCGCCCACGTGAGCTGCACGGTATGGGTCATCGAGCGGTCCAAGCTGGACCAGCTCATGTTCACCGACAAGGACCTGGCGTACGTGCTGCTCTGGACGTTCGTCCGCACGCTGAGTGAGCGGCTGCGCGAGACGAACGAGAAGATAAAGGCCTTCTTCGCCATCTCCCGCTTCTGACGCGCCGCCCCTCTCAGCACGTGAGAGGTGGGGTGGTACGTGCATGTCCGTCCGGAATCCGGGCTGGTGCGCGCGAGTCGGGACGGGTGGGAGAGCGACGTCCCAGGTAGAGCAGGCAGGCACGCGCGTTGCTTTGTTCCCCGCCCGTGGAGGTGGGCGGGATGGAGCAGGCGGCGGGAGCGGCGTGGGCGGGCGGTGAATCCGCGAGCGGTGGGTCGGTGAGGGCGCGGGGTGGGACGGGCGGCGTGGAGGAGTCGCGGGAGCGGCTCTTCCGGTTGGGGGCGGAGGCCCTCACCGACCTGGAGCTGCTGTGCGTGGTGTGGGGCCCGGGGCCGAGGACGCCCGGGGCGCCGGAGCTGGCGGGCACGCTGCTGTCGCGCAGTGGGGGCCTGAAGGCGCTGGTGCAGGAGGAGCCGCTGGCGCTGAGCCTGCTGCCGGGAGTGGGGCCGGTGCGGGCCGCGCAGGTGCTGGCGGCGCTGGAACTGGGGCGCCGGGCGCAGCGGGCCGTGGAGCGGCGGCCGAAGCTGCGCACGCCGAGGGAGATTCACGCGTACCTGGCGCCCGCGCTGGGGGCGCTGCGGCGCGAGGTGTTCCACGTGCTGTGCTTCAACGCGCGCAACGTGCTGGTGCATGACGCGCGCGTGGCGGAGGGCACCATGAACGCGTGCCCGGTGGACCCGCGCGAGGTCTTCGCCGCGGCGCTCACGGCGCGGGCCACGGCCATCGTCCTCGCGCACAACCACCCTTCCGGGGACCCGGAGCCCAGCGTCCAGGACATGGGCCTGACGCGGCACCTCGTCGCCGCGGCGGGGCTGCTCAACATCAAGGTGCTGGACCACGTGGTGGTGGGGGACGGCAGCTTCGTGTCGATGATGGAGCGTGGGCTCCTGCCGGACGGTGAGCGGGAAGCGAGGCGCGCATGGAGCGCGGCTGGAGGAGGTGGATGATGATGGTGGGCGCGGTGGGCCTGAGCGGCCCGGTGCACGTGGAGCTGCTGGAAGAAGAGCGGGCGCAGGTGGTGCGGCTGGATACCGGGCGGGCATGCACGGTGGAGCGCGCGGCGCTGCCGGCGGGAGTGCGCGAGGGGGACGTGGTGGTTGACGGCCGGCTGGAGCCGGAGCGGACGGCGCGGCGGGTGCACGAGGTGGCGCGCAAGCGGGCGCTGCTGGCGGTTCCCGTCCCGCCGGGGCTCGACCTGTGAGGTGGGGTGCCGCGCCGGCGACGTTTCCGTTGACGGCCGGACCAGGATGGTGAACATGCGAGCGATGCCGTTGGCCCTGCCCTACCTCGAGGAAGCCCAGCAGGGACTGGTTCGCCACTTCGGGCTGACGCGGTTCCGGCCGGGGCAGGACCAGGTCATCTCCTCGGTGATGAGCGGGCGCAACACGGTGGTGGTGATGCCCACCGGGGCGGGCAAGAGCCTGTGCTACCAGCTCCCCGCCACGCTGCTGCCGGGGCTGACGCTGGTGGTGTCGCCGCTGATTGCCCTGATGAAGGACCAGGTGGAGGCGCTCACCGCGCGGGGAATCGCGGCCACCTTCATCAACTCGTCGCTGTCGGACCTGGAGCGGGCGGAGCGGATGCGCCGGCTGCGCGCACGTGAGTACAAGCTGCTGTACGTGGCGCCCGAGCGCTTCCGGAGCCTGAGCTTCCTGGAGACGCTGTCCACGGTGGGAGTGGACCTGTTCGCCGTGGACGAGGCGCACTGCATCTCCCAGTGGGGCCACGACTTCCGGCCGGACTACGCGATGCTGGGACAGGTGCGCAAGCGCCTGCGCCCGCCGCGCACGGTGGCGCTCACCGCCACGGCCACGCCCGAGGTGCGCGCGGACATCATCCGCATCCTGCTGATGAAGGACCCGCAGGAGTTCGCCATGGGGTTCGACCGCCCCAACCTCTTCCTGGGCAAGCAGGAGGTGGGAGGCGACCAGGACCGGTATGCAGCCTGCGCGCGGCTGGCGGCGCTGGGCGGCAGCGGCATCATCTACTGCTCCACGCGCCGGGCGGCGGAGGGCGTCTTCTCCGAGCTGCACGGCAAGGGCCTGAAGGCGGTGCTGTACCACGCGGGCATGGAGGACGACGCGCGGCGCCGGGCGCAGGACACGTTCATGTCCACGAAGGACGCGGTGGCGGTGGCCACCAACGCCTTCGGCATGGGCATCGACAAGCCGGACATCCGCTTCGTGGCCCACGCCAACATCCCCCGGGCGGTGGAGGCGTACTACCAGGAGATTGGCCGCGCGGGCCGCGACGGCGGGGACGCGCGGGCGGTGCTGCTCTTCAACCACGCGGACGTGTACACGCAGGAGCGGCTCATCCAGAGCAGCCACCCCTCGGAGGCGGTGTTCGGGGACGTGTGGAACGTGCTGCAGTCGGTGGAGGAGTTCGAGCGGGGCGTGTACGCGCTGGCCGGCACGGTGAATGCCAGCGAGTTCGAGGTGTCCGCGGCGCTGCGCATCCTCGAGCGCGAGGGGAAGATTGAGCGCGGCGGCCGTGGCGAGGGCGAGCACGGAATCACGCTGACGGAGAAGGCCCTGGCCGCGCACCCGCACTCGCCGGACGCGCAGCGGCTGCTCAAGTCGCTGCTGGAGACGTTCCCCGTGGGGCGGCAGGCCACGACGGAATTGCCCATCCTGGCCCGGCGTACGGGCCTGTCGGTGGACGAGGTGCGGCACGCGCTGAGCCTCCTGGAGAAGTCCGGCGCGGCGAAGGTGCGGCGGCCGTTCTCGGGACGCTCCATCCGCGCGCTGGAGCGGGTGCCCTTCCGCGAGCTGGAATTGGATTTGAGCCGCGTGCGCGAGCAGGAGCGGCAGAACCTCCAATTGCTCCGGCGGATGACGGAGTACGCGTACACGGACCGGGACAAGCGGTGCCGGCGCGGGGCGATTCTCCGGTACTTCGGGCAACGAGACGTGGGCGCCTCGTGTGGCAACTGCGACGTGTGCACGCCGGAGAAGATGCCGGTGCTGCTGGCCGGTGGGCCCGCCGCGTCATCCCGTTCGCGAGGGTCGTCCTCGGCGGCGGCCCCTCCGGTGACGAGCTACAGCGAGCTGGCCTCCACCGAGCTGCGCCGGTGGCGCAAGGATTTGGCGAGGGATTTGGGTGTCGCGCCCTTCATCATCTTCAACGACGCCACGCTGCTGGGGCTGTCCGCGGCGCTGCCCATCGACCGGGAGTCGTTCCTCGCGGTGAAGGGCACCGGGGAGAGCCGCTGGGAGCGCTTCGGACCGAAAGTGGTGGAGATCTGCCTCATGGCGCGCGCGGCGGGGCATGAGCCGCAGGCGGTGCCCGCGACTCCGCCCCGGGTGCGGAAGGCCCGGGTGCGGCGCTCGGCCTGAGTGCATTTCCCTCCCGCGCCGAGTCGAATGGCGGGCGGGAACTCCCCGCTCGCTACAGGCGCCGGCCGCCCGCGCGCCGCAGGGCCCGGCGCACCATGAACAGGCGCACCCCGCTCATGAAGATGCCCACCACCAGCGCGAGCAGGAAGATGACCGCCACGGTGGTGAGGCCGAAGATGACGCGCACGCCGGATTCGGAGATGTGGCCGTTGAAGAAGGCCGTTCGCAGCGGCTCCAGGGCCCCCACCATCTCCAGGGCACGCGCGGGGAGCGAGTCCAGCGACAGCGACAGGTTCCGGAGGAAGCGCCGGTCCCACCGCTGCATCGCCAGCTCCACCAGCAGCCCTACCAGGAGGTAGATGAGCGAGAGCAGGAAGGCATTGCCCCACATGATGCGGAGCAACGGGGCCTCGGGCCGGGACGAAGAGGGCCTCACGCTACCTGGCCGCCTTCTTCTTGAGGTTGGGCAGCGCCTTCTTCACCCGCGCCGCCTCCGGCGAGCCGTCCGCCAGCCGCAGGAAGGCCTCGTATGACTCGATGGCCCGGGGCAGCTCCGCCGGCTCGCGCACCAGCACGTCCGCCAGCGCCAGGTGCGCCAGCCCGTCCGTGGGCTCCAGCTCCACGGCCTTCGCCAGCGCCGTCTTCGCCGCCGCCTCCTGCCGCTGCTTGAAGGCCACCAGCCCCAGCGCCAGGTGCGAGCGCCCCGCGTACGGCGCCAGCCGCACCGCCTCGTCCGCCGCGGAGCGCGCGTCCTTCAGCGCCCCGGCGCCCAGCAGCACCCGCGCCAGGGTGGCCTGGGCGAAGGCCTTGTCCCAGACCGTGGGCGCGCGGGACGCCAGGTCCCCCAGCGTCCGCGCCGCGGGCCGGCCGCCGCCGGGCAGCTGCGTGTACAGCTCGCCCACCCGGCCGCAGGTGGCGTCCGGGCCCTCGCGGCGGGCCGCGGCGAAGGCCGCGTCCGCGTTGTCCACGTTGCCCTGGCGCAGGAAGGCGTGGGCAATCTCGCAGAAGGTGTCCGGGTCCTTCGGGTCCAGCTTGTTGGCGCGCTCCAGCGCGGAGAAGCCGCCCCGCGCGTCACCCGCGGCGAAGAGGATGGCGGCGCGCAGCCGGTGCGCCTCCGCGTCGTCTGGCGCCAGCTTCGCCGCGCGGCCCGCCGCCCCTTCCGCCTCCTTGCGGCGGCCCGCGTGGAACAGCGCCAGCGCGAAGCCCTTGTGCGCGCCCGCGCTGCCCGGGTTCTCCAGCTGCCACGCCTCGAACTGCTTGAGCGCCTCCGGCGTGCGGCCCAGGGCCAGCAGGGTGCGGCCCAGCGCGTCCCGGGCCTCGCCGTGCGCGCCGTTGCGCTCCACCGCCTGCGTCAGCGGCTTGAGGGCCATGTCCGGCAGCCCGCGCGCCAGCAGCAGCCGCCCCAGCGAGCAGGACGCCTCGTAGTCTCGCGGGTCCTTCTGGGCCTCCTCGAACTGGGCCTGCGCCTTGTCGAAGGCGCGCTCGCGCCAGTACACCTGCCCCAGCGCCAGCCGCATGTCGTTGCGCGGGCGCTTGGAGGCCGCCAGCGACTTCTCCAGCACCTCGCGCGCCTGGGAGGCATTGCCCTCCGCGGCGTCGGCCAGCGCCAGCAGGGACACGGCCTCGGGCGGATAGCGGTCATTCACCCGCGTGCGCGACAGCTCCGCGCGGGCGCGCTTCCAGTCGCCCAGCCGCGCGTAGGCGGCACCGCGCACCAGGGCCACCTTGCGCCCACCGTCCGCCTCCAGCCGCGTCAGCACCTCGCGCTCGCGGTCCCGGTCCAGCAGCGTCCGGCCCAATCCCTCGCGGGCCTCGTCGCTCTTGGGCTGCAGCTTGAGGGCGGCCTCGTACGCGGCCTGCGCCACGTCCAGCTTCCCCGCGGCGCGGCCGGCGGCCCCCAGCGCGAGCTGGAAGTCGTAGGCCAGCGGGCCCTGCGCGCCCCGGGACAGCAGGGCTCGGGCCTCGTCATGCTTGCCCTGCGCGGAGAGCAGCTCGCCGTGCACCAGCTGCTGGCGCCCCTTCAGCGCGGCCGGCAGCTTCGGGTCATCCGCCAGCGGCGCCACGTCCGCCAGCGCCGCGTCCAGCTCCTGGTACAGCGCGAGCCGCGCCTCCGCGAGGCCGATGCGGGCCCCGGCGTGGTCGGGCGACTTCTTGCGCGCGCGCTCGAACATCTCCACGGCCTGCGGGAAGTCCTCGGAGGCCAGGTAGTAGCCGCCCAGGGCCACCAGCGCGCGCACGTTGGCGGGCGAGGCCCGGAGCGCGCGGTCGAAGCGCTCCAGCGCCTTCTTCTCGTCCTTCGCCTCCAGCAGCAGGCTGCCGGCGAGCGCGTGGACCTCCGTGTTGTCCTCCTGCGCCGCGAGCAGCGCGCGGCGCGCGGGCTCTCGTCCCCGGTCGTCGGCCACCAGCACGTTGGTGACGAGCACCAGCGCGGGCGAGCCCTCCTTCACCCCGGGCTTCTCCAGTGCCTCCAGCGCCAGGCGGCGGTCCTCCGGCGACATGCCGTGGTCCGCGAAGAGGAGCGCATGTGTCCAGGCCGTGAGCGCCCAGGCCCGGCTGCTGCCCTCGTCCATCTCCCGCGCGCGAGCGAGCTGCGCGAGCGCCGTGTCCAGCGAGCCGCGCGAGTCCTGGACGATGAGGTCCTCGGCACGGGCCAGCGTCTCGTTCAGCGTCTGCCCGCCCTGGTCCGCGCGGTACTTGATGAAGCCGCCGATGATGATGGCCAGCACCACCACCGCCACCACCGCGCCGGCGGCCTTCACGCCGTGCCGGGCGATGAACGAGGTCTTCGCGGCCTCGCGCTCCAGCTTCGCGCGCAGCTCCTTCTCGTAGGCGGCGGTGAGCGCCTCCGTGTCCGGCGCGCTGGCCGCGGCCTTCGCGGGAGCCACTTGCAGAGCCTGCGACGTGGCATCCGGAATGTCGTCGAGCAGCGAGCGCTTGCTCCCCGACGGTCGCACCGGCGTGGACTTGCGCGCCGCCACGGGCGCCTGTCCGGTGGGCTCGGGAGGCGGCAGGTCCCCGAGGAGCCCGCCACTGGCCGGAATCGTCGGCTTCGCCGTGGTGAACTCGCCGGACAGCAGCAGCGGCAGCTCCCCCGTCTCTTCACGCGGAGCGGCCTGGAGCCCTCCGGCCTCTGGCTCACCTTGCGAGTCGGACGCGTCCTGCCCAAAGGCCGTGTCGCTCCCGGAGGCCGCTTCGGACTCCGCGGAGTTCCCACCGGACGCTTCGTCTCCGGACGCGCTCCGGCTCTCCTCGGAGGACGGCGCACCCTCGGCGCCAGCGGCCTTGTCACCGTCCTCATCGTCGAGCGAGAGGTCCAGGCCCGGCAGCTCCGTGCCCGGCGCCGGACGCGGCACGGGCACCTGCCGGTTCATCAGCCCCAGGGAATCCGCCACGTCACCCGCGGAGTCCGAGCCGCCCACGCTGGCGTGCTCGCCGGTGGCCGCGCGCCCCGGCTGCCCCGCGAGCGAGGCTCCGAAGTCGATGCCCTCGGAGCCCTCGCCGGACGCGGGGTCCTCCCCCGCCTCCGCGCCGTCCGCCCGGCGTCCCGTCATCCCATGGGCACCAGCGGCGTCCTCCGCAGGCCGCATCGCCGCGGTTCCGGAGGCACCACCACCCGCCGCGTCATCCGCAGCGGCCCCGGGCGCCCCATCCACGCGAGGCCCACGCGCCTGTGCACCCGCCGCACCACTCGCATCCGCCCCGGCCGCGCCATTCGCGGCACCGTCCGCGCGCCGCGCGGCCGCGCCACGCGCCCCTCGCGCGCCCGCCCCGACACCCTCCGCCGGCTTCGCCTTCGCGGCCTCGCCGAGCGCGGCGGCGCGCAGTCTCGCCGCCGCCATGGGAGCCGCCGCGGCGCCCGGCTCCTGCGAACCCTCCGAGGCCCCAGCGTCCCCGGCCTCGCCGTCCGCCTTGGGCTTCTCCAGCCCCATCAGGTCCGCGAAGACGGGGGCCGGTCCGCCGGCCAGCGCCTGCTGGGCCTGCTCCAGCCACAGCTTCACGCGCCCGTCATTGGGCTGCAGCGCCACCGCCTTGCGGAGGATGGGCAGCGCCGAGCGGTACAGCCCCCGCTGCAACAGCACCTCGCCAATGAGGTTGTACGCGTAGGGGTTGTCCTTCTCGATGCTGATGGCCTGGTCGAACTGCTCCATCGCCTCCGCGGGACGGCCCAACTGGATGAGCGCCTTGCCCCACAACACACGCCCCACGATGGAGGAGGGGTGGTGGGAGATGCCCTGCCCGCAGACTTCGATGGCGCGCGCCGCGTCCCCTTTTTCCAACAGGGCCTTGGCGAGCTCGACGAAGACGGAAGAAGTGGGGTCCTGCCGGAGGAGCTGCTCGTATCGCTCCACCATCGACTTGGCCATGTGCGCTCGCGACTCCGGTACTCGGGAGGGAGCCGGACCATACCACCGCGCCCTCGTCCGGGGAGGCTGGCGGGTGCTACCGTCCCCGTCGTGAAACGCCTGCCTGCCCTCTTCCTCGTGCTCGTCCTCGGGGCGTGCGCAACCACATCCAAGAAATCCAATCTGGAGGCACTCAAGCCCACCGTGGAGCGCTTCCACGAGGCCATCCGTTGGAGGGACTACCGGTCGGCGGCCCGCCTCATCGTCCCGGAGCGGCAAGGGGACTTCCAGCGGGCCCGCCTCGAGCTCCACGACGACCGGGACCTCACCATCACCGACTATGAAATCGAGGACGTGAAGCTCTCCGAGGACGGGCAGCGCGCCACCGTGCAGAGCCGCATCCAGTGGATGCGCCTGCCGTCCGCCTCCGAGCAGACCGCCCTCGTGACGTCGGAATTCGTCTTCCGGGACGGGGTGTGGCTGCTGGAGCGGCAGCTCGAGGGCCCCTTCGGGGGCGAGCTGCCGTAGAAAAGAAACCGCCCACCGTCTCGGGGCCGGCCGAGGCGGTGGGCGTCGGGAGCCCCCCTATGGGGCGCCCTACAAGAATCCGCCTGATGTCCCGGGGCCGGCCGGGACATCAGGCGTCGGGAGCCCCCCAATGGAGCGCCCTGACACGCTGGCGAAAGGCGACGCTGTTTCTCCAGGCCCGCGTCGCCGCGCCGTTTCGTGGCTTCCCTAGAGCAATGCGAGTGCCAGCGGACCCGCATGTCCCTGGAGCGGGCCCGCCCTTCGGAGATTCAAGGACTTGCAGTCACAGGCGCCCGGCCGGCCGGCCGCCCTGCCCCGCCGGTACTGACATCGCTGTCAGGCCCAAGGGCACCGGGCGCCACATGGGCCGTGACACCCATGTCAGGGGGCTCTCGGACTTTCCCGTCGCTACTCGCCGATGACGGAGCGGATGGTGTCGCGCATGGAGTGGCGCGGCTTCCAGTCCACGTCCTTCACCCAGCGGCTGCCATCCACGGCGCAGAGGAACTGGATGTGGTCCAGCTCCGGGGGCGGGAAGTTGGCGAGCCGGTACTTGAACAGCGTGCGCAGGAGCGGGCGGGCCACGGGGTGCGGCACGGGGATGGGGCTGCGGCCCAGCTCGCGCATCACCGCGGACAGGGGCACCTCGCCGGGGCCCACGACGTTGTAGACGCCCTTGGGCTCCGGGCGGAGGGCCTCCACCATGGCGCGCGCCACGTCCTCCACGTGGATGAGCTGCACCATGGGGTCGAAGCCGGCCATCACCCACGGGCGGCGCAGGCGCAGGTAGTTGGAGGGCGCGTTCTTGATGGTGGGCCCGACGATGTGGACGGGGCGGAGGATGACCGTCTCGATGTGGGGGTGCTTCCAGAAGAAGCCATGCGCGAGCATGTCCACTTCGATGAGGTCCCTCACGCCGGAGAAGCGGCTGGCCGCCATCAGCGGCGCGTCCTCGGTGAGGAAGTTGGAGTTGTCCGGGCTGGGGCCGTAGACGTTGGCCGAGGAGAGGACGACCACCTTCTTCACGCCGTACTTCGCGCAGTACTCCAGCAGGCGCGTGGTGCCCACGACGTTGAAGGAGTGGTGCTCCTCCTCGCTCATCCGCGGGTCATGCATGATGCCCATGTGGATGACGGCGCGGACCTCGTTCTTCCGGAAGACGTCCTCCGCCTTCTTCTTGCGCAGGTCCAGCTCGTACATCTCCACGTCTTTCGGCCGGCCCACGAAGGGGCGCCGGTCGATGCCGATGATGCGCTCGTGCTTGTGGAGGAGCTTGGCGAGGGTACGGCCGAGGTTGCCGCTGATGCCCGTGACGACGACGGCCGGCCTCGAGCCACTGCTGGACGCGGGGCTCACCAGAACACCCCCCGGCGCTCCTTGAGGCCCTGGTGCAGCATGGACTGGATGGCGGCCTTCACGGTGCGGACCTTCTTGTCCAATTCACTGTCCTCGTCATCCGGGCGGCCGGTGAAGCGCAGCGGGTCCCCGTAATAGATGCGGTACTTGGTGGGCAGCGGAATGGGCAGCCCGGTGGGGGTGACGGGGAAGGACGGGAAGCCGAGCAGCTTCGCCACGGGCTTGAGGTCCAGGAGCGCGGGGGCCTGCTCCTCGGCACCCACCACGGCGATGGGGACGATGGGGGTGTGCGTCTCCAGCGCGAGCCGCATGAAGCCCAGGCCGAACTCCTGGAGCTGGTAGCGCTGGGGCCACAGCTTGTTGATGCCGCGGGTGCCCTCGGGGAAGACGAGGATGGCCTCCTCCGCCTCCAGCAGCCGGCGGCAGTTCTCCGGCGTGCCGACAATCTGCCCCATGCGCGCCATGAAGGTGGACACGTACGGCAGCGAGGGCACCCACTTCTCCACCATGCTGCGGATGGCGCGCGGCGGGCTGGCCTCCAGCATCATGGAGACGCCAATCATGGCGCCGTCCAGCGGGAGCTGCCCCGAGTGGTTGGACACCAGCAGCACCCGGCCGGCGGGGACCTTCTCGATGCCGTACGTCTCCACCCGGAAGTAGTTCCGGTAGAGCCACAGGAAGGGCGCCACGGCGGACAGGCTGAAGTCGAGGTTGTAGCCGAACGGGTCCACCCCGTACTCGTTCTCCGGGCGGGCCAGGGCCAGGAGCCGGTCCTTCTGCTCGTCGGTGGCCAGCCGGTCCGTCCAGCCGCGCAGGCCCTTCTTCACTCGGTCGGTGAGGCGCTCCAGCATGTGCTGGTGTCTACACCACCGGCCTGCTCTCCGGGAGGTCCGGCCCACCGGCGGCACCCTTTTTCGGGCCACCCCCGGCGCGGGCGACGTCACCCGGAGGACAGAGGCCCGGGGCCCTCACGGCGTGGCGGAGAGCCTTCCGGCGGCCTCGCGCAGGGTGACGACGTCACACTCCGCCTTCAGCCAGCCGAACACCTCGCGCAGCCGCTCCATCTTCCGGGTGGCGCTCACGCGCAAATCCCGCTGCTGGCGGACGAGCGCGGGAGGAATCCCGTCGGACGCGTCCAGGACGTCCACCCCGTGGAGCTCGAAGTTGAAGAAGGCGTCCTTCCGGCACGCGCGCCAGGCCGCGCGCAGGGGGGGCAGCGGCAGCGTGGTGGCGAAGGTGCCGATGAAGGGAAAGCGCACGGCCGGCGTCACCGCCATGGGCAGCTCCAGCACCGCGCCCGTCCCCCGCTGGTACGGCCGGGCCGGGTCGGGCCGGTAGGGCACCCGGGGCGCCAGCAGCACCCGCGGCGTGTCCAGCACCGAGCGCGACGGCCGGCCCATCAGCGCCAGCGCTCCCATCACCGCCGCCTTGGCCGCGTAGTACGGCGCGGCGGGGAACGCGGACGAGCCGTACCGGTAGCCCAGCTCCGCCGTGGCCGCGTAGAGGTCCGCGTTCAGCGTGTAGCCCGGGGCGCGGAAGCCCTCCGGACGGACGCCCGTGGCCGCGAGGATGGCCGCGTCCGCTCGCGCCAGGTCCTCGCGGATGACGGCGGGCCCCCGGCGGGTGAGCGCGTAGTCGTGCGAGTGGCTGTGGCTGGCCACCTCGATGCCCGCCGCGTGGGCCGCGCGCATCCCCGAGGCGGCGCCCGGGTCCGACTCCAAGTCCTCCCCAATGGCGAAGAAGGTGCCCGGCACGCCCAGCGCGTCCAGCAGCTCACGGAAGCGGGGCACCGCCACCGCGTGGACCAGGGTGCGGGCGCGCGCGTCCAGCAGCGACTCCGGCAGGCCGTGGATGCGGCAGTAGTGCGGCAGCGAGTCCAGGTCGACGGAGATGGACGCCAGCCTCACGGTGCCCGCCCTTCCTGGAGCCCGGGGCTCACTTCCCGGCGATGCGGATGACGTAGAACAGCTTGCCCACGTTCTTGAGGACGTTGGGCACGCGCTTGAACAGGTGGATGGAGGGCTGGCGCTTCTCGTGGAGCTGGATGGGGATTTCCACCACCTTCAGCCCCTCGCGCCAGGCGCGGATGACGAACTCGCTGGCGAACACGTCCATGTCCACCACGCACTTCTGGATGACGGGCAGCAGCGCCTCGCGGCGGAAGGCCTTCAGCCCGTGCGTGTCCGTGCCCTTGAAGCCCAGCGCCACCTTCAGCAGCTTGTTGTGCACGCGCGTGGCCGCCCGGCGCACCAGCGGGCGCTGGTCGCTGGCGCCCTTGGCCGCCTTGGAGCCCACCACCATGTCCGCCTCGCCCCGCTCCAGCCGCGGCAGCGCCGCGTCGTAGAAGGTGAGGTCGCACAGGTCGATTTCGTCGCAGATGACGTAGGTGCCCCGGGCCATGGTGATGCCGGCCTTGAGCGCGGAGCCGTAGTTGGGCCGCTCCGAGTGGAACCAGCGCAGGCGCGGGTTCTTCGCGCACAGGTCTTCAAGGATGCCCGGCGTGGCGTCGCGCGAGCCGTTCTCCGCGAAGATGATTTCGTAGTCGAGCCCCCGCGCATCCAGCCCCTGGCGGAGCTCCTCCGCCGCCGAGGCGATGATGGACTCCTCGTTGTAGACGGGAATGACGACGGAGAGGTGCGGGGCCATGGAATTGGGTCCCTCAGATATGGGGCGGGGGCCGGGCCGTCAACCGTTCAGCGTCCGGGCGCAGGCCCTGCCAGCGAGGATGGCGTCCTCCATGGAGGAGTACTCCCACTGCCCGTATCGCCCGGCGATGAGGATGCCCGCGTGCTCCAGGAAGCGGAGGATCTCCGCCTTCGCGGGGCCGTACGCCTCGTCATAGAGCACGTACGCGTGCGGAATCTCCCGAGCGTGGGCGAAGAGCACGTCGTCCGCCGAATGAATCATCCGCGAGCGCAGCAGGTCCTCCACCGCGTACTTCTCCGCCGTGGCGGGGGACAGCTCCCCGTGGTGGCTGTACTCCACGTAGAAGGTGGAGGTGTCCGGCGGCGCCAACGGCGCGTACACCGCCGAGGGCGAGCCGATGCGGTACGTGTGGAACTCCGGCTCCGGCAGGTAGATCCAATGCCAGGGCTGGCGGTTGGCCCCGCGCGCGGCCACTGCCACGTAGGTGACAGTGGTGGCGCGCAGCCGCTTCGACGCGGCCATGACGGAGTCGGGCACGCCCGGGCCGCCCTTCGCCAGCAGCTGCACCAGCCCCGGCAGTGAGATGCTGGACACCAGCCCCGAGTACGGCAGCACGCGGCCATCCGACAGCGTCACCTTGCGGGCCTTCCAGTCGATGGCGGTGGGCTCGGTGTTGACGCTCAGCTCACCGCCCTGGAGGTGGCGCAGCATGGCGCGGGCGAGGCTCTCGATGCCACCCTCGCGCGGGTAGAGGAAGGACGCGTTGTAGCCCACCGCGTCGCTGCCGGCCCCCAGCGCCCCGTCCACCACCTCCTTGAGGTTCGGCCTCGGCACGAAGCGCCCCACCCAGGCGGCGGACAGCTCGCGCGGGTGCACCGTCCAGAGCTTCTGGTTGTAGGGCACCATGAAGTTCTTCGCGAAGCCCTCCCCCATGTAGCGGAGGATGAACTCCTCGAAGTTGGCCGGCTCCCGCTCCCGCAGCGCCCGGCCCTTCTCGCCGTAGATGGCCTCCACGTAGCCGACGAGGTTCTCCGACACCACCTCCGGCGGCAGGCCGTGGGTGTTGACCTGGTACGGGAAGCGGGTGAACACCCCGCGCGTGAAGATGCCCGCCTTGCGCTGGATGCGGACCATCTGCCCCGGCAGCCAGGTGCCGTTCACCAGTTCCTGGATCTCCGGGTCCCTCAGGTGGAGCCAGTGGCCGGTGGGGTCGAAATAACACCCATCGATGACCTCGGTCTTGATGAGGCCGCCGACCCGGTCGGACTTCTCGATGAGGCGCCAGGGCCTCCGGAGGAAGTGGGCGGTGGACAGGCCCGCGAGTCCCGCGCCAAGAATGACGATGGGTTCCATGCCGGGAGGGGTCTACCACCTCCGGTTCACCGGGGGGAAAACGAACGCATGCCCCCTCCTACGGGTGGACAGTGCCCTCGCCCGCCCGCTCGGGGAGCGAAGGGAGGTTCTCTTCCGGCATCGACGTGCGCGTTCTTTCCGGGCTGGAAACGGCTCTGCTAGCCTGCGCGCACCGCGAAGGCGCTCCGAAGCCTGCTCGCGAGCATTCGCGCCAGTCGGACCCGTCGAAGGAAATCCATGAAAGTCTCCTGCCCGTCTTGCCAGACGAACTACAACATCGATGACAAGCGGATCCCGCCTGGCGGCGCGAAGCTCAAGTGCGCCCGGTGCCAGACCACCTTCCCCATCAAGCTCGAGTCGGTGAGCGCGCCGGCCGCGCCCGTCCCCCAGGCCGCCGCCATCCCCCTGCCGGGTGCCGCCGCGCCGCAGGCCGCCGCCATTCCGTTGCCGGGCGCGGGGCCGTCCTCGCAGGCCATTCCCCTGCCGGGCGCCGCGCCGGAGCCGGACGCCTTCGGCTTCGACGACGGCGCGTCCGCCGTGACGTCCGCCGCCGCCATCCCCCTGCCGGGCGCCGCCGCGCCCTCCGCCGGGGCAATCCCCCTGCCGGGCGCCGCCGCACCCTCCGCCGGGGCAATTCCCCTGCCGGGCGCCGCCGCACCGCAGTCCGCCGCCATCCCCCTGCCGGGCGCCGCGCCGCAGGCCGCCGCCATTCCGCTCGGCGCCGGTCCCGCCGCCATTCCCCTGCCGGGCGCCGCGCCGTCCTCGCAGGCCATCCCCCTGCCCGGCGCTGCCGCGCCGCGGTCCGCCGCCATTCCGTTGCCGGGCGCGGGGCCGTCCTCGCAGGCCATTCCCCTGCCGGGCGCCGCGCCGGAGCCGGACGCCTTCGGCTTCGACGACGGCGCGTCCGCCGTGACGTCCGCCGCCGCCATCCCCCTGCCCGGCGCCGCCGCGCCGATGGATGCGTTCGGCGAGCAGGACGACCTCGCCGTGGCCGACAACCGGGACGCGACGCGCGTCGTCCGCATCCCGATGCCCGAGGACGCGTTCCCCGAGCAGCCTCCCGCCGCACCGGACTACGGCACGTCCGACGAGATGCGCGGCACCGCGCGCGACTTCGACTTCTCCGAGGAGCCCCTGCCGCCGCCCGTCGAGGAAGCGCCGGCCTACGGCGCGCCCGACATGCCCGGCACCGCGCGTGACTTCGACTTCTCCGACGACGCGCTGCCCGTCCCCGCCCAGCCCCAGTCCGGGGCGGACCCGTTCTCCTTCGACATCGAGCCGCCGGGCAACGAGGCCACGGCCTTCGCGCTGCCGCCCACGCCCTCCCCCACCCTGGGCTACGGCACCGCGCCAGCCGAGGCGGACCCGTTCGCCCTGCCCCCTCCGCCGGACGCCTACGGCACCGCGCCAGCCGAGGCGGACCCGTTCGCCCTGCCCCCTCCGCCGGACGCCTACGCGCAGCCGCCCATGCCGGCGGATGACCCGTTCGCCCTGCCCCCTCCGCCGGATGCGTACGCGCAGCCATCCATGCCGGAGGATGACCCGTTCGCCCTGCCCCCTCCCCCGGCCGCGACACCGTCGTTCGACTTCAACGAGCTGCCGGCCCCCGCGGGTGAGGACCCGTTCGCCCTGCCCCCTCCGCCCGTGCCTGGCGCGGTGGACTACTCGGACCTGCCTGCTCCGGCCGCCCCGGCGATGGACTTCTCGGACCTGCCCGCTCCGGCCGCGCCGCCGCAGGACCTGTCCTTCGACTTCAATGAGCCCCCGGCCGCGCCCGCCCCCGCGCCGGACTTCAACCTCGACTTCGCCGAGCCCCCGCCCCCGGCCGCCCCCGTCAACCCGGCGGTGGACTTCGGCGACGTGGACTTCGGCTCTCCGCCCCCGGCGGCCGCCGCGCCCGCCGGCATCGGCGGAATCCCGGACTCGCTCGAGTTCGACCCCACCGCGAGGCCCGCGGACGACCTGGAGGCCGACCTCTCCGACCCGTTGCCGCCCCCGCCCAACGGGGGCACCGCGGACGGCCTGGAGATGCTGTCGTTCATCGACGACGCGGCCGGCAAGGACGCCGGTGCCCAGGCGGGCGCCAAGGTGCGCCGCTTCCACGTCCGCCGCCGCTCGGGCAAGGTGTTCGGCCCGTTCGACGAAGGCGTCATCGTCAAGATGCTGGAAGACGGGCAGCTGCTGGGCAACGAGGACGTCTCCACGGACTCGGAGAACTGGTCGCCCATCGGCACGGTGTCCACCTTCGCCGCCGCCATCCAGCGGCTGATGGAGGGCCCCGCCAAGGGAGTGGCCCCCGTCGCGGCCCCGGCCATCGCCACCACCTCCGAGGCCCCCCGGGTGGATGCCGCCAACCCGCAGGCCAACATGAAGCGGCTGGAGCAGCTGTACGAGGGCCGCATGGCCGGTGTGGCCGTGGTGGACCGCAGCGGCGTCCAGGAGAAGTGGAAGAAGCGCATCCCCATGCTGGTGGCCGCCGGCATCGGCGTGGTGCTGGTGGGCATCGGCGTGGGCATGGAGGTGGGCTCGCGCTACGGTGCCTTCGGCCGCCGCGCCTTCTTCCCCGCCCGCGTCTCCGAGGGCTCGCCCCAGGCGAAGATGGTGGCGGACGCGCGCCAGGCGCTCCTCCAGGACACCTTCGCCAGCTACCAGGAGGCCCACTCCCTCAGCGCCCAGGTGCTCCAGCAGGGTGAGTACCCCGCGGTGCGCTCGCTGTGGTGCCAGGCCGTCCACTACCTGCAACGCCGCTACGCCGCCGCCGCCCCGGGCGAGCTGGCGCGCTGCCGCCAGGAGATGGAGAACATCGAGCTGCTGGGCAAGAAGGACGTGGAGGTCGTCAAGGCCGCCGCGGCCATCGCCCTCACCGCCCGTCAGGTGGACACGGTGCTGCCCGCGCTGAACGACGCCTACAGCCGCGAGGCCAACGGCGGGGACCTGGAGCTGGCCTTCCTCGTGGCCGAGGCCTACGCCCAGAAGCGCGACGAGGCCCGCGCCATCGACACGTTGAAGAAGGTGCTGGCGCGCGAGCCGAAGTCCGCCAAGGCCCACCACGCCCTGGGCAACCTGCACCAGGAGGCAGGCCGCGCGGATGACGCCGCCGCCGCGTACGCCGCGGCGCTGGAGGCCGACCCGAAGCACGCCGCCTCCGCGGTGGAGCTGGCCGCGGTGGAGCTGCTGGTCCGCAAGGACGGCGAGAAGGGCACCCGGGCCGTGGAGAGCGCCCTGGCCGAGGACGTCCAGTCCGCGCTGGGCCCGGCGGAGCTGGCCCGCGCCCGCGGCCTCAAGGGCGTGGCCCTCTTCCAGCAGCACAAGCCGAAGGAGGCCGAGGCCGAGCTGAAGGCCGCCCTGGAGAAGGACCCGGACTCCGCCTTCACCAAGGCCCAGCTCGCCCGCGTGCTGCGCGCCCAGCGCAACTACGAGGGCGCCCTGCCCCTCTACACGGACCTGGCCGCCAAGGACGCCGACAGCCTGGAGTACACGGACGGCCACATCACCACCCTGGTGATGACGGGGAAGATGCAGGCCGCGCTGGACGCCGTGAAGAAGGCCAGCGAGCGCTTCCCCAACGAGGCCCGCATCGCCTACCTCTACGGCCGCATCGAGGACGCGCTCGACAAGCTCTCCGAAGCGGAGGGCCACTACAAGCGCGCCATCGCCGCGGACGCCAACCTGGTGGAGGCCAGCCTGTACCTGGGCCGCTTCTACCTGCGCCAGCGCCGCAACGCCGAGGCCCGCGTCCAGCTCGAGCTGGCGGCCTCCAAGGCCCCGGACGAGGCCGGCGTGCGCGCCGGCCTTGGCGAGCTGGCCCTGGCGGAGAACAACACGCTGCTGGGCCAGCAGGAGTTCGAGCGCGCCGTGCAGCTCGACCCCAACCTCGCCGACGCCCACCTGGGCCTGTCGCGCGTGGCGCTGCTGTCCGGGGATTTGGAGAAGGCGAAGGAGGAGGCCAACCTCGCCCTGGAGCTGGACCCGCACCTCTTGAAGGACGGCCGGCTGCAGCGCGGCATCGTCCTCTGGCGGCTGGGCCAGCTCGACGAGGCCGTGGCCGAGCTGGAGAAGGCCAAGGTGGAGGACCCGCGCTCCACCACCACGCCGATTACGCTCGGCGCGGTGCTGCTGGAGAAGGGCGACCTGGCCGGCGCGGAGAGCAACCTGGGCCTGGCGCTGAGCAACGAGCCCTCCAACCACGAGGCGCTCTACTACCTGGGCCTCGTCAAGGCGAAGCGGCTGGAGTTCACCGGCGCCGTGGACAACATGCGCAAGGCGGTGGAGCGCGCGCCCTCTCGCCCGGACTACCACTACGCCTACGGCGTCATCCTGCGTGACGCGAAGAACCTGCCGGACGCCATCAAGGAGTGGCAGAAGGCGGTGGAGCTGGACCCGCAGCACGCGGACGCCCACGAGGCCCTGGGCCATGCCCACCTGGAGGCCGGCGAGTTCGAGGAGGCCATCGCCTCGTTCGAGGCCAGCCTCAAGGCCGACCCGCGCCGCACCCGGGTGCTGGGCTCCATCGGTGACGCGTACTTCAGCGCCGCGCGCTGGAGTGACGCCGTGAAGCGCTACCAGACGGCCCTCAAGGCGGACCCGAAGCTGACGTACGTCTATTACAAGGTCGCCCGCGCCTTCACGGAGCAGGCCCAGCACGCCAAGGCCATCGACTGGTACCGCAAGGCCACCACCGTGGAGCCGGAGAACCCCATGTCCTACTACTACCTGGGCTTCGCCTATAAGGAGCGCAACAAGCGCCGCGAGGCGGTCCAGGCGTTCAAGGACTACCTGTCCCGCAAGCCGGACGCGACGGACAAGAAGGACATCGAGGACGAAATCTACGACCTCGAGAACTAGCCCCTGGAGGGCGGGCCGGCCGTGGCCCCTTCGCGGACACGGCCGGCGTCAGGTGGAGGGGGGCCGGGGCGTCCGCCCCTGAGCAGCCCGGGCGCGAGAGTCTTGCTGGCCACCGCCCGGGGTGACTACAAGGCATGCCCCATGCTGGACCTCCGGAACGTTGCGCAGAACTTCGATGCCGTTGTCGCCCGCCTGCAGACGCGCGGTGGCAGCCTGGACCTGGGCCCCTTCAAGAGCCTCTTCGCCGAGCGGCGCGAGCTCTACGTCTCCATGGAGTCGCTGGCCGCCCGCCGTAACGCGGCCAACGACGAGATGAAGCGCAAGGCGAAGGAGGACCCCAAGGCGCTGGATGCGCTGCGCGGGGACCTGCGCGCCGTCTCGCAGGAAATCAAGGAGAAGGAGGCCCGCCTCAAGGAGGTGGAGGAGGAGCTCAGCCACATCCTCCTGCTCATCCCCAACGTGCCGCACGAGTCCGTCCCCGTGGGAGCCGGCGCCGAGGACAACGTCCAGGTGCGCACGTGGGGCGAGAAGCCAAACCTGCCCTTCACCCCGAAGCAGCACTTCGAGCTGGGTGAGAAGCTGGGCATGCTCGACTTCGAGCGCGCCGCCAAGGTGTCCGGCAGCCGCTTCGCCTTCTACAAGGGCGCGCTGGCGCGGCTGGAGCGGGCGCTCGTCACCTTCATGATCGATGTGCACTCCCAGAAGGGCTACACGGAGATGCTCCCGCCCTACCTGGTGCTGCGCGAGTCGATGTTGGGCACCGGCCAGCTCCCCAAGTTCGAGGAGGACGCCTTCAAGACGGTGGGGGACCCCGAGCGCTTCCTCATCCCCACGGCGGAAGTGCCCATCACCAACTACCACGCGGACGAAATCCTGGAGGGCGAGCAGCTGCCCCTGCGCTACTGCGCCTTCAGCCCCTGCTTCCGGGCGGAGGCCGGGGCGGCCGGCAAGGACACGCGCGGCCTCATCCGCCAGCACCAGTTCCACAAGGTGGAGCTGGTGAAGTTCGCCCCCCCGGAGAAGAGCCTGGAGGAGCTGGAGGCGCTGACGGACGACGCCTGCGACATCCTCCGCCGCCTGGGGCTGCACCACCGGGTGATGCTCCTGTGCACCGGGGACATGGGCTTCGCCTCCCGGAAGACCTACGACATCGAGGTCTGGCTGCCCGGGCAGAACACGTACCGCGAGATTTCCTCCTGCTCGGACTTCGGTGACTTCCAGGCCCGCCGGGCGAAGATTCGCTACCGGGCCCAGAAGGGGGACAAGCCCCAGCTCGTCCACACGCTCAACGGCAGCGGTCTGGCCGTGGGACGGACGAGCGTTGCCCTCCTGGAGAACTACCAGCGCGAGGACGGAAGCGTGGCGATTCCCGAGGCGTTGTGGCCGTACATGGGGGGGCTGAAAGAGCTGAAGCCACTTTGAGCCATGAATCCGGCTTGCAACGGGCCCCGAATGAGGTAGAAGGGCGGCCCCACGGTCGCCGTCGGACCGAGGGACTCCGCCGGCTCTGAAGCATGGAGGCGTGGCCGAGCGGCTGAAGGCAGCGGTCTTGAAAACCGCAGAGGGTGCAAGCTCTCCGTAGGTTCGAATCCTACCGCCTCCGATTTTGTTCTTGAGTTTCGCGGTTCTTTGACAGAGAAGAGATGGAGAGATGGCCGAGAGGCTGAAGGCACAGGTTTGCTAAACCTGCATACTCGAAAGGGTATCGAGGGTTCGAATCCCTCTCTCTCCGCCACTTGTTGTGGTAGTAACGCCGGAAGAAATGCTCCCTTAGCTCAGCTGGATAGAGCGTCGGACTACGAATCCGAAGGCCGGAGGTTCGAATCCTCCAGGGAGCGCCATCTTCTTTCGCGTTGTTCTCATGAGTGACGACGAAGCTTTCATGCAGCAGGCGCTTGCGCTCGCGCGGGAAGCAGCGGAGCTCGGAGAGGTCCCTGTCGGCGCGGTGGCGGTGCATGACGGAAAGGTCATTGCCACCGGTTTCAACCGCCGCGAGATGGACCGGCACCCACTGGCGCACGCCGAGATGCTGGCGATGGATGCCGCCGCCCGGAAGCTGGGCGTCTGGCGGCTCTCGGGCGTCACCCTGTATGTGACGCTGGAGCCCTGTGCCATGTGCGCGGGAGCGCTGGTTCAGTCCCGGGTGACACGGCTCGTTTTCGGAGCCTCGGACGCGAAGGCAGGCGCGGTCGGCTCGCTCTACAACCTGGCCGAGGAGCCTCGGCACAACCATCGGCTCCAGGTCTCAAGTGGTGTACTGGCGGACGAGAGCCGCCTGCTTTTGAAGACGTTCTTCGAGCGCCTGCGCGCGAGAAAACGTGACAACTGAATACTGGAGAGCTGGCCGAGTGGTCGAAGGCACCTGACTCGAAATCAGGCATACCGGTAACGGTATCGTAGGTTCGAATCCTACGCTCTCCGCTCCAGACTTTTTGGAGAGGTGGCCGAGCGGTTGAAGGCGCACGCCTGGAACGCGTGTATATCTGAAAGGGTATCGTGGGTTCGAATCCCACCCTCTCCGTTGTTGTTTCAGTCGTTGGTGGTTACAGAGCTTGTGGTCGGGACAACGTGGGGGCGTGAACCCCGCCAGGTCCGGAAGGAAGCAACGGTAGCGTACTTCCGCGTGTGTCCCGGCCGTTCTTTTGGAGAGCCGGCATCCTGCTTCGGGATGTCGGCTTTCCGCCTTTGCGGGCTTGGCGCCCCGCCCTCCCGGGCGGCTACTCGCGCGTGAGAATCGTCTCGCGGCCAATCTTCCGCGCAACCCGGAAGCCGGCGGCCTGCAACTCGGCCAGGGCTCGGTCCTCGAAGGTGACGGCGCGGTTGAAGTTCCTGTCCCTCATGGCGTGCTGGAAGGCGCCGTCCCGGGGCCAGTCGCAGGTGAGCCAGGGAATCCGCTTCCCCAGGTAGAAGAAGCCGCCGGCACCCCACAGCCCCTCGTTGACGATGAGCAGGCCCCTCGCCCCTTCCCCCCGGGTGGCGGCGACGATGGCGCGGAACTGGTCCGCCCGCAGGTCGCCGGGCGGGTAGTCGCGGGCCACCCGCACGCCCGCCGCCAGGGCGAGCGCCGCGAGGCCCCACCGGAGGACGGGCCGGGCCTGGGCGGTGATGAAGGCGGCCACCGGCGGCGCCGCGGCCAGCATGGCCAGCACCAGGCCCGGGTAGAGGAAGCGCTCCTCCTTGTGCGCGGTGGCCAGCAGCACGCCCGTGTACACGGCGGCGCACCCCAGCGGCAGCGACAGCGCGCGGTGCTGGCGCAGGGTGGCCAGTCCCAGGGGCACGGCGGCCGCCGCCCAGAGGGGCACCGCGTCGAGGAGGGGCTTCAGGTAGAAGCCGGGGGACGCGGAGCCGAAGCGCGCCGCCGCTCCGCCGGACAGGACGTTGAAGCGCACGTAGGCGAAGAAGGAGTGGAAGGGCGAGCCCCAGGTGGCCCAGTCGAGCGCGCCCAGCCCCGCCGCCACGCCCAGTCCGCCCAGGCAGGTGAAGGCCAGCAACCGCCAGCGCCGCGCCGCCGCCAGCCACACCAGCGCCACCAGGACGAAGATGGCGGAGGGGTAGCGGGCCACCACCGCCAACCCCAGGGCCATGCCACCGAGGAGGCCCGCGCGCACCGGACGCTCGCGCCGGTCCAGCGCCTCCATGGCCACCACGAGGAAGGAGGCGGAGAAGGACTCGCCCAGGGTGCGCCCCGCGAAGACGAGCACCGGCCCGTAGAGCCCCAGCAGGAGGGCGGCCAGCCACCCGCCCGAGGGGCCCGCGCGGCGCGAGGCGAAGCGGTACGCGGCCCAGAGGCTCCACGCGTGCAGCGCCGCCTGGGGAATGGCCATCACCGCCCGGTAGCCCCGCGGGTGGGTGATGCCCAGCAGGTCCGCCAGCTTCAGGAATGCGGCCAGCACACCGGGCACGGCCCAGTTGCGGATGCCGTCCTTCCACTCCCAGGCCAGCACGCCATAGCCGTGCACGCGCCAGAAGGCCGGCTCCAGCGCCTGGTACACCTCGTCCGGGTGGATGCGGCCCAGTTGCAGCACGGCGATGACGGCCGGCAGCATCGCCACCCCCAGTCCCAGCAGGAGAACGGGCCAGCGCCGGCCATTCCCGGGCGAGGAGCGGGGCAGGTCCGGAGCCGGCTCGAGTGTTGTATCGGGAACGGCGGGAGCCTGGGGTTGGGGGGCGGGCGCGGACACGGGCGTGGCCGACTCTCCCCGCCCCGCCGTCCGGGCGCAAGATGCGTGGCGTTCGTCCGCCCGCTCTCCGCCCGGGCTCGGGCCCGGGTGGAAACGCGGCGATTCTCGGGAGGAAGGCATGCCGGATGTCATCGTGGTGGGCGCGGGGCACAACGGCCTCGTGGCGGCGGCGCTGCTCGCGCGCCGGGGACTGTCCGTCACCGTCCTGGAGGAGAAGGACGTCATCGGCGGCGCGTGCCGCACGGAGTACCCGTTCCGCGCGGCGCCGAGGCTGGGCGTGTCCACGGGCGCGTACCTCCTGGGCCTGATGCCGCCGGAGCTCCTGCGCGAGCTGGAGCTGGACCTGCCCCTCAAGCGGAGAGACCCGCACTACTTCCTGCCCACCACCGGCAAGCGCTACCTCCTGTTCGGCTCGGACGAGCGCGAGCTGAAGCGCCAGTTCCTCGAGTTCTTCTCCCAGGCGGACTGGGACGCCCACGTGGCGATGAACACCGAGCTGGCCGCGCTGCGCGACGACCTGGCCCCGGCGTGGCTGAAGCCTCCTCTGTCGCTGGAGGAGACCGCGGAGCGCTACATCCGCCCTGCCCTGCGTCAGCACTTCGTCCGGCTGTGCCGGGGCACGGCGCGCGAGTACCTGGAGCGCTTCGGCTTCAAGTCCGACCTGGTGAAGGCCATGTACGCGGTGACGGACGCCTTCTCGGGCCTGGACGGTGGCTACGACACGCCGGGCACGGGGATGAACCTGCTCGTCCACAACATGTGCCGGCTGCCCGGCAGCGGCGGCACGTGGATGATTGTCGGCGGGGGCATGGGCACCGTCACCCAGGCCATCGCCAACGTCGCGCGGAAGCACGGGGCCTCCATCCGCACCGGCGCGAAGGTGACGTCCGTGCGCGTGGACCGGGGCGTGGTGAAGGGCGTGGTGCTGGAGAGCGGCGAGGAGGTGAAGGCCGCCGTGGTGGTGTCCAACGGAGACCCGTTCCGCACGCTGAAGCTGGTGGACGCGGCGGCGCTGCCCGCGGACTACCGCGCGAAGGTGGACGCCATGGCCGCGCCGGGCACCACAATGAAGGTCAACCTCTGCCTGGAGGATTTGCCCACCTTCACCTGCCTCCCGCAGGACCGGGGCCAGTTCGGCCCCACCATCCACCTGCTGCCGCAGGAGGACGATGTGCTCGGAGCGCTGGCGCGCGCCTACCAGGACACGAAGGAAGGCCGGCTGTCGGAGTTCCCCTCCATCGAGTGGTACATCCACACCACGGTGGACCCGTCGCTGCGCGACGCGGAGGGGCACCACAACTCCGCCCTCTTCGTGCAGTGGGTGCCGTACGCGCTGAAGGGCACGACGTGGGAGCAGGAGGAGTCACGCTACGTGAAGCACCTCCTGTCCATCTGCGACCGCTTCGCCCCGGGCACCAGTGACCGGGTGCGGGAGACCTTCACCCTCACTCCCCCGAAAATCGAGAAGTACTTCGGCATCACCGGCGGCCACATCCATCATGTGGACAACAAGCGGGGCTTCACGGACCGGCTTCCCTACGAGACGCCGGTGCAGGGGCTCTACTTCTGTAGTGCCGGGTGCCACCCCGCGGGCAGTGTCATCGGCGCGGCCGGGCACAACGCGGCGGGCGTGGTGCTACAGGCGCTCGGACGGTGAGTGCAATCCCACCTGGTGGGCAGGCAACGAGATGGATCATTCACGCCGTCGTGTTTAGATGACCACCCCCATGAGCTACCTCGTCCTCGCGCGTAAATGGCGTCCGCAGAAGTTCGATGACATGACCGGGCAGGAGCACGTCGTCCGGACGGTCGCGAACGCCATCAAGATGGACCGCGTCGCTCACGCGTACCTGTTCTGCGGGCCTCGCGGGGTGGGCAAGACGACGGCCGCCCGCCTGCTGGCCAAGGCGCTCAACTGCGAGAAGGGCCCCACGGCGAACCCCTGTGGCGAGTGCCGGGCCTGCACCGAGATTGCCGCCGGCACCAGCGTGGACGTGGCGGAGATCGACGGTGCCTCCAACAACGGCGTGGAGAACGTCCGCGAGATTCGCGAGAACGCCAAGTACCTGCCGCAGCGGGACAGGCACAAAATCTACATCATCGACGAGGTCCACATGCTGTCGGGGGCGGCGTTCAACGCGCTGCTCAAGACGCTGGAGGAGCCGCCCGGGCACGTGAAGTTCATCTTCGCGACCACCGAGGCGCACAAGCTCCCGGACACCATCCTCTCGCGGTGCCAGCGCCACAACTTCCGGCGGATTCCGGCGGCGCGGATGCTCCAGCGGCTGCAGGAGATCTGCAAGGCGGAGGGGGCGGGCATCTCGGACCGCTCGCTGGCCCTGGTGGTGCGCCAGTCGGAAGGCGGCATGCGCGACGCGCTGAGCCTCCTGGACCAGGTGCTTGCCTCGTGCGGGGCCAACCCCACGGATGAAGAGGTGGCCGAGGCGCTGGGCGCCATCGACCGCACGGTGGTGCAGGACTTCGCCGAGGCGCTGGTGCGCAAGGACGCGAAGCGCGTGCTGGAGCGCGTGGAGGAGGTCTTCAACCGCGGCCTGGACCTGAAGCGGCTGGCGGAGGAACTGGCCTTCCAGCTCCGGCACCTCTTCGTCACCAAGACGCTGAACGAGGCGCCCGCCGAGCTGGCCGAGTCCGAGCAGAAGGCGCTTCTGGCGTTGGCGAAGGAGGCGGAGACCGCGCAGCTCACCCGCCTGTTCGACGTGGTGCACGGCTGCATCTGGGACGTGTCGCGCGCGGCGCAGCCGAGGCTCGCGCTGGAGATGGCCCTGCTCAAGGCCATCCAGCTCTCGCCGGGCGGCTCCATCCCGGAGCTGCTCGCCCGGGTGGACAAGCTCGCGGCGGGGCTGTCCCAGGGAGAGGGTTCCGCCCGGAACACCGCTGGAGCGCCGGGAGGTCGCTCCAGTCCCGCCAACTTTCGCGCCTGAGACGCGGCACGCCCCGTCCGCTCCGGCGGTCTCCCCTGCCCCACGCCCGTGGGACACCCGAGGTGTGTCCGCGCCCGCCACACGGGTGGAGCGCGCGACCGAGCCCGTGGGCCATGCGGGGCCCGTGCGCACGGCCGAGGCACCACACGCCGTTGAGCGCGTGCCCCCCGCGGAGCCCGCGTACTCCACCGAGCCGCCGCACGCCCCCGAGCGACTCCGCCCCGCCGAGCCGATGCGCCCGGCGGAACCCGCGCACTACGCCGAGCCGCCGCACGCCCCCGAGCGACTCCTCCCCGCCGAGCCGATGCGCCCGGCGGAACCCGCGCACTACGCCGAGGCGTCTCACCCCGCGGAATCGATGCGCGCGGCCGAGTCCGCTCCGCGCTACGCGGAAGCGCCCCATCCCGCCGAGCCGCGCTCCGTTTCCGCCGTGCCTCCGGTGGCCCCGACCGGGCCGCTCGTGGACGACCTGCCGGCCTCCGCGGCCCGGCCCCTGTCCTTCCTCCGCAACGGTGGAGGCTCGGCCGCCACCGCGATGACGGCTCCGGCCCCCACGGCCTATGTGGCCGAGGAGCTGCCTCCCTCCGGCCCGCTGATGGACGGCCTGCCTCCGTCGGCGGCCCGCCCGCTCTCCTTCCTGCGCAACAAGGGTGGTACCGCGCAGCCCTCGGCCCCCGCTACGCCACCGCCGGCGCCCGCCGGAGCCACGCCGCTGTCGCGCACCACCGAGCCCGCGCCCACGGTCCGCATCACCAACATCCGCCGGCCCGAGCCGCCGCCCGGCCCCTCCGAGCCACCGCCGTATTCCGACGACGACGCGCGCTACTACCCCGAGGAGCACTCGCCCGAAGGCTGTGCCTCCGGGGAGTGTCTCCCCGACGCCGAGCCCGTCCCCGGAGAGGACTCCGCCGGGCCCGCGGAGGTTGCCTCCGCGATTGCCGCCCGCGCCTCCTTCCCGGCATCACCTGCCGCTGCCGAGGGCACTGCCCGCGCGCCCTTCCAGGCACCGCACGGCAACGCCGCCGAGCCTGGTCCTCGCACACCCATCTCGGACTCCCGCGCGTCCTTCGCGGCGCCACCTGCCGTTGATGGGCCTACCGCTCGCGCGCCCTTCCCGGCCCCCAACGCCGGAGCCGTGCCCGCCTCCCGCGCGCCATACTCGGCCACCCCCGTCGGGCCCGCGCCCGCCGCACGCGCCCCCTTCCCGGCTCCCAACGCCGGCCCCGCGGCCCGCGCGCCCTTCCCGCCCTCCGCGCCAGACTCCGACCCCGAACCGGAGCCCGAGGCGGCGCCACGCCCCGTCGCGGGCGGCCGTGACAATCCCAACCGCCCCCTCGTCGAGCGGTGGCGGGCCGCCGTGGAGAGCGTGAAGGCCGCCTCGCCCCGGCATGGCGCCGCGCTGGCCAACGGGCGCCTCATGTCCATGCGGGCCGGGGAAATCGTCCTCGGATACCTGCCCGCGGCCGGCTTCCACCGCACGGCCGTGACGTCGCCCGGGGGCAAGGCCACCATCGACAAGGCCCTGGCCGAGCACTTCGGGCGCCCGGTGAAGCTCACCATCCAGGAGGTGTCCGCCGAGGACACCGCCATGGGGCTGAGCATCGCCGAGCAGGACGCCCAGAGCCGCGCCGCCCACGAGAAGAGCACGGACAGCAAGGTGCGCAACCACCCGGCCGTCCGCGCCGTGCTCAAGTTCCTCGGGGGGGAAATCGAGCACATCCAGGTATACGAGCCCGAACGCCCCTCGGCCGGCCCTGCGGCCGAGACCCCCGACGACAGCGCCTGACAACCACCGCGCGCAACGGTAGGGTGCGCCACTCCACGCCCGGGGCGGGACCCCTGAGGGTGCCCGCTCCCACGAGTACCGAGGAAGCACATGCCTGGCGTCGACCTGAACTACTTCATCCGGCAGGCGAACAAGCTGACGGAGAAGATTGAAGAGCGGAAGCAGCAGCTGGCCGAAGAGACTGTCGAGGCAAAGTCCGGCGAAGGCCTGGTGACGGTGGTCGCCACCTGCACCCAGGAGATTCGCAGCATCAAGATCGACAAGTCCGCCATCGACCCGAATGACCCGTCGATGCTCGAGGACCTCATCACCGCCGCGGTGAACGCCGCCCTGGCGAGCAGCCGTCAGCACATGCAGCGCGAGCTCGCGAAAATCTCCGGCGGCATCAAGATCCCCGGCGTTACCTGATACCGGATGACTCCCGACCCGCTGAATCGACTTGTCGCCCAGCTCGCGAAGCTGCCGGGCATTGGCGAGAAGACCGCCCAGCGCCTCGCATTCCACATCCTGCGGGCGCCCGGCGAGTACGCCTCGGACCTGTCCCAGGCCATCCGCGAGGTGAAGGAGAAGGTGCACCTGTGCGTGCGCTGCTTCTCCCTCACCGACTCGGAGACGTGCGGCTTCTGCCGGGACTCCCGCCGCGACGAGCGCGTGCTCTGCGTGGTGGAGACCTTCGCCGACCTGATGGCCCTGGAGCGCACCCGCGAATTCAAGGGCCGCTACCACGTCCTGCACGGCGTGCTGTCCCCGCTGGAAGGCGTGGGCCCCGAGCAGCTCCGCATCAAGGAGCTGCTGGAGCGCCTCAATGACGGCCGCGTGGAGGAGCTCATCCTCGCGACCAACCCGGACGTGGAGGGCGAGGCCACCGCGCTCTACCTGACCCGCATGCTCAAGCCCATGGGCCTGCGCATCACCCGTCTCGCCCAGGGCCTGCCCATGGGGGGAGACCTGGAGTTCGCGGACCAGGCCACGCTCGCGAAGGCGCTGTCCGCCCGCCGCGACCTGTAGCCCGTGGGGCGGCGCCGGACCGCGGCGCCGCTACTGCGTCACCCGCCACGAGAAGGGCATCACCACCGTGACCTCCTGGTCCCGGTGGGCCGGGAAGCGCAGCCGCTCGGCCTGCGTCTCCAGGCAGCGTCCCACGCTCGACGAGGCCAGCGGCCCGCGCGTCCCCGCCCGCACCCTGCCCGACGAGGCGATGGTGAGCTGCACCTGCACCTCGCCCTGCGTCGCCGGCAGGTCCGACTTGTAGCGCTCGAAGCAGCCGGTGATGCGGGCCCGCCCGCGCGACACCACGCGCTGGATGTCCTCGATGCCCAGCGTCACCAGCTTCTTCGTAGAGGTGGCGCGCGGCTCCGGCGCGGACTTCGTGCCGGTGCCCTGGGACGCGGCTCCGCCCTCCACCGTCCCGGCTCCCGCTGGAGCGGCGGTGGTCAGCGTCGCGCCTCCCCCTGCGGCAGCCGGCGCCACCTCTGGAGTGCCCGCGCCGGGAGCGGCCGCCGCCGTCTCCCCGACGGAGGTTCCCTGGGCGGAGCCACCCGGCGCCACCGCGCCTTCCGCCGGAGCGGCCGTCCCCGTCAGCGCGGCCTGGCCCTGCAGCGCCCCGGTATCACTTCCCGCCACGGGGGCCGGTGTGCCGCTGCCACTGCCCACCCCGGCGGAAGGTACCGGCGCCTTAGCGCCCTCCACTGGCTCGTGAATGATGGACGGCGACGCCTGGACCTTCCGCACGCCGGCGTAACCCACGAAGGCCGCACCGGCCAGCAGCATGCCACCGGCCAGCCCGACGACGAGCGTGCGCCAGCGGCGGCCACCCGGAGCCGGGCGCTCGGGCGCCGCGACGGCAGGCACCGCCGGCCCCGGCGCCACCGTGCCCGCCGCGGCGGGAGGCCGGGTCGCCCAGAGGGCGGCCTGCGCCGCGGTGGGAGCCTCGGAGCCCCTGGGCCGTCCGCCATGGACGTCCGTGCCTTGGAGTCCCGAGCCGGGCACCTGCACGGGTGAGCCTTCCGTGCCATGGGTGGCGGTGAGCGTGGCCATGGTGGGAATGCGCGTGCGCTCCGTGAAGCGCTCCTCGCCGAAGTGTCCGCGCAGGAAGGCGGCGAGCTGCGAGGTACCGGAGGCGCTCAGGTGCTCGCCCAGGAACGCCTCCAGGTCCAACGCGAAGGCCTCCGCGGTGGGGTAGCGGTCCTCGGGCTTGTAGGCCATGGCCTTGAGGATGATGGCCTCCAGCTCCCGCGGCAGGTCCGGCCGCAGCTCGCGCGGGCGCTTGAAGTCGCCCTGCAAGAGCGCGTTGAGCACCGCCAGGTCGTTCTCCCGAGAGAAGGGCCTCACGTGGGTGAGCGCCTCGAAGAGGCTCACGCCCAGCGCGAACACGTCCGCGCGCCGGTCCACCTCCTGGCCCTTCGCCTGCTCCGGCGCCATGTACATGTACTTGCCCTTCACCACGCCGGCGCGCGTGTTGACGAGCCTCGACTCGGCCTTGGCGATGCCGAAGTCCAGCACCTTCACCTGTCCCTGGTACGTCAGGTACAGGTTGGAGGGAGAGATGTCGCGGTGGACGATGTTCAGCGGCTGCCCCGCCTCGTTGCAGAACTCGTGGGCGTAGTGCAGGCCGCGCGCCGCGTCGATGAGCACCCGCAGCACCACCGGGTAGGGCACGTAGAGACGGCGCCGTCCCGCCAGCCGCAGCGTCGTGGAGAAGTCCTCGCCCGCGAGGTACTCCATGCAGATGTAGTAGCAGCCCTCGGTGAAGCCGAGCTCGTGAATCTGCACGATGTTGGGGTGGGCCAGCTTCGCCGCCAGCCGCGCCTCGTCGCGGAACATCTCCACGAAGTCGGAGTTGCTGGACAGGTGCGG
The DNA here is from genome assembly GCF_020037125.1 of Myxococcus sp. RHSTA-1-4. Taxonomy (GTDB): domain Bacteria; phylum Myxococcota; class Myxococcia; order Myxococcales; family Myxococcaceae; genus Myxococcus. The sequence goes on along the minus strand of NZ_JAIQDG010000011.1, from coordinate 82,745 downwards.
CAGCATGCGCTTGATGACGACATTGCGCTCGAAGCCGTCCGCGCCCAGCAGCTTGGCGAGGAAGATTTCCGCCATGCCGCCTTCGGCCAGCTTCCGCACCAGCACGTACTGGCCATAGGGACGGAGCAGGGGCGCGGAGTCGACCTCGGAAGCGGGTCGGGTCGTCTGGGGGGGTACCATCCTCACGGCCCTCGCGGGTTCAAGGTGCGCACCGTGTACACGTCCGGCGCACCGGGACGGTACATCTTAAACACCAGCAGCGGGGGGGAGCCCACCGGCTGCACCCAGGTGCTGAATCGGTGTTTGCCATCCAGGGGCACCGGACGTCCATTGATGGACAGCCGCGCGTTCACCGGCGCCACCCCGGTGGCCCGCACCCGCTCCCCGGCCGGCTGTCCATTGCGCGGCGAGGACACCACCAGCACTGGAACCGAGTTGTCGTAGACCAGCTCCAGCTTGTTCATCCGCCCGCCCTTGAGCTGCGCGCCCGACGCGGACAGCGGGGTGACGGACCACAGGTAGCTGCCCTCGCCCAGCGCCCCCGCGTCCAGCGCGGCGCGCGTCTCCGCCACGGTGCGCTCCACCACCGGCGTGCCCAGCGCGCCCGCGCGGTACACCGCCACGCGGTACTTCGCCGCGGACGCCTCCTCCCCATAGGTGAAGGTCACCGCCGGAGGCTTGTCCTGGTAGAAGATGGTCGTCTTCTCCGGCCCCTCCGGCACCACGTTGCGCACCCGGGCCAGGTCCCTCGCGGGACGCTCCGGAGCAAAGCGCGCGCTGCCCTTCGCCACCTCCGTCCCGTCCTTGCGGCGCACCCGCCAGTAGAGGGAGCCGCGCGACGGAGCGGGCACGGTGACGAAGGGCCGGAACACCGTGCCCGCCAGCACCGGGCGCGTGAAGGCCGCGTCCGAGGCCACCTCCACCACCGCCTCGCCCTCGCCCTCCCAGGTGAAGGCCACGTCGCCCATGCCCTGGTGGAACACCTCCACGCCCTCGCTCGCGCCCAGGGCCAGCGGCGCCGGCGCCAGCGGCTCGATTCGGGGGGCGCCGGACTCGCCCTCCAGCATGGCGCGCTCGCCCGCGCGCAGCGGCTGCCGCGCCTCGCCTCGCACCAGCGTCACCTGTCCCGTGAAGGCCTCCACGCGGTAGCCAGACGCCGTGCGCCGGACTTCCAGCCGCGCCGCCCCGCCGCCCTCCACGCCCAGCCCCGGCAGCAACACGCGGCTGGTGCGTCCCGGCGCGAGCTGCACTCCCAGCCCGCCCTGCCGCAGGTCCACCCGCGCCTCGTCCGTGGAGCCCCCCTGCCCCGCCCCCTCCAGCACCAACTCCGAGCCCGAGCCCAGCGACAGCACGGAGGACGAGCCCTCCAGCGCCAGCACCGCCGAGCCACCGGGCCGCGTGCGCACGCCGTCTCCGGGCGACAGCACCTCGCCCTGCCTGGAGACAGGCCGCCAGCGCACCGTCCCCTTCGGCCGCACCTCCGCGCGGCCCGAGCCCAGGCGCACCGTCACCGGAATGGGCGCCAGCTTCACCACGCGGGGCATGCGCACCACCTCCAGCCTGCCGCCGGCCACCGCCACCGACTCGCCCTCGGCGGCGCGCACCTGCTGCCCGTCCCGGCCCACGAACTCGATGGCGCCCAGCCGCACCTCCACGCGGCCGGTGTCCTCCTCCACCTGCACGCTCACCTCGCTGGGCGCGTCGGAGCCCACGCGGGTGAGGCCGAAGGGCGTGTGGATGCTCAGCGTCACCTTGGAGCCCGAGCCACCGCCTCCGTGCCGCGCCCCCGCCGGCACGCGCGACAGGACGATGCCGCGCTCCACCGTCATGACGATGCCGCCCGCGTCCCCGCCCATCGCGAAGCGCGCGTCGGGCCCCACCTCCACCGTCCGCCCGTCCGGGAAGCGCACCGTGGCCGCGCCCCCGGGGCCCGTCTCCACCGCATCGCCTCCATACAGGGGCCCCTCACCCGCCGGGCCCGTCCTTCCCCCGCGCTCCAGCCGGACCTCGCCGGACAGGCGCTCCAGCCGCGCCAGCTCCGCGCCCGGGCCCGCATCCGGCGCCGGGGCCGCTGCCACGGGGGCCGCGGGCGGAGGGACGGCGTCCTCGTCGCAGCCGGCGGCGAGCAGCAGGACGGCCAGGAACCACGGACGCGGGGAACTCACCGTTTCTGCCTCGGGAAGAGATCGACGTTGAAGATGGCCTGCTCGCCGTCACGCACCTTGACCACCTTGGTCTGCGACAGGTGCCCGCGGGCGGAGATGGTGATGCGGTAGGTACCTCCCTTCACCCGCACCGTGAAGGCCCCCTTCGCGTCCGTGCGCGTGCGCACCTTCGCCTGGGGAATGAGGAGCGTGGCCGCCAGCGGCTGCCCGCCCCGCGTGCTGCGCACCTGCCCGGTGAGTGTCGCCGGCCCGCTCTTGCGCTCCAACGCGAGCGGCACCGACAGCGCCGACTCCTGCCCCGCGACGATGACGGCCGCCTCCTCCGCCGGGCGGAAGCCCGGGGACTTCACCACCACCGCCACCGGCCCGGGAGGCAGGTCCTTCACCTGCGCCTGCCCCATCATGTCCGTGCGCACCTCCGCCGCCCCCACCGCCACGCGCACCTCCGGCAGCGGCACGCCATTCTGCGCGCTCACCACCGTCACCCGCAGAGCGCCCGTGGGCGGAGGCAGCCGCCGCGCCCGCACCTCCACCGCCGCGCGCCCGCCGTCCTCCACCGTGGCCCGCGCCTCCGAGGGCGCGTAGCCCTCCGCGCTCACCCGCGCGGCCACCTCGCCCGGGGGCAGCTCCGCCTCCACCCGGCCTTGGGCGTCCGCCACGCGCTCCACGTCGCCCAGCGCCACCCTCGCGCCCGGCAACGGCGCGCCCGTCTCCGCGTCCACCATCTGGAGCGACAGCGTCCCCGCGGGCACCCGCGCGGGAGGCGGTGGTGGCGGCGCGTGCGGGGCATCCCTCCAGGACAGCTCCAGCGCCGCGCCCACCCGGCGCAGCCGCTGCTCCGAGCGCGTGCCGTCCGCCAGCGTCACCGTGTCCTGGACGTGCTGGAAGTCCAGCACCAGCGTGCCACCCCACCGCGCCGCGCTCTTGAGGGGCACCAGCAGCGCGCCCCCGGCCGAGAAGCCCGTGGCCTCCGCCTTCGTCCCCGTCGCGTCGCGCACCGCCAGCGCCACCGGCAGCTCACCGCGCGCCTCCAGCTTCAGTCCCAGGAAGAGCGGCACCAGCACGCGCCCATTCACCAGCGCCGCGTGCCGCACGCCCCGCGCCAGCACCGGCGCCTCCGAGCTTCCGAAGAGGGGCAGCTGCGCGAAGCCATAGCCCGCCCCCACCTCCGCGCGCACCGGCCCGAGGAAGGTCCGCGCCCTCGGCCCCACCGACGCGCGCAGCAGGCTGCCACCGGTGATCCGCAGCGAGCCCTCCTTCAAATCGAACGCCTCGCGCTGCACCTCCGCCCACGCCCCCAGCCACGGCCCCACCCACCCCACGCCCACCGCCGCCAGGTCGTTGGGCGTGAGGCCCTCATAGGTGAGCCCCGGCCCTACATCCGCCTGCTGGCCGTCACGCAGGGAGACGCCGTAGCGCAGGCGCAGCGAGGCACGCTCGGCCTCCTGCTCCGCCCGGGCGGAGGCCGGGGAGACCAGCACGAGCAGCACCAGCGCCAGACGCGCCAGAGAGGAAAGAAGGGGGATGGGGGGTTGCAAAGCCCGGCGGAGTATAGAGAAAGCCGCGAAGGCTCCCAACCCCGGGGGATGGGATGTCCCGGGAAGGGTCCCAGGCCCGTGCCCGTCCGGGCGGCATGGGGACGGCCATGGATCGCCCTCCAGGACGCGCATGGCTTCTTGCTGGAGTGAGTTCGCTTTGCTAAGCATCCTCACGGTCGGTAGCGCCTCGTCTAACCTCCGGGATTCACTCCAGAAACAATCGGAGCGTTGCCGTGAGCGGGGCGAGCGAACGCTGAGGAGCGCATACGCCCATGGGCACGCAACTGGTGATGTACGAAGAGGAGTTCACCAAGATCAACGCCGTTTGCGACCGGCTCACCAAGGACGCGAACGCGAAGGTGGTCTTCCTCGTCGACAAGAACGGGCAGCTCATCTCCTCGGCCGGTCAGACGCAGAACATCGACACCACCTCGCTGGCCTCGCTGACGGCCGGCAACGTGGCCGCGATGGGCGGCCTGGCCAAGCTGATCGGTGAGAACGAGTTCCCCAACCAGTTCCACGAGGGGGCCAAGGACTCGCTCTACATGACCATCGTCGGCAGCCGGGTCGTGCTGGTCGTCATCTTCGACAACCGCACCAGCCTCGGCCTCGTCCGTCTGCGCATCAAGAAGGCCAGCGACGAGCTCACGAAGATCTTCGAGAGCCTGGTGAAGAAGACCGACAGTCCGGGAGCCGGGTCGCCCTTCGCCGAGATCTCCGACGACGATATCGACAACCTCTTCAGCGAGTAACCCGGGAAGCCATGTCCTTCATCAACTACTCATCCCGCGAAATCAACTGCAAGATTGTCTATTACGGGCCCGGGCTCTGCGGGAAGACGACCAACCTGCAGTACATCTACAACAAGACCGCCGCGGAGACGAAGGGCAAGCTCATCTCCCTCTCCACGGAGACGGACCGCACGCTCTTCTTCGACTTCCTCCCGCTGTCGCTCGGTGAGATTCGCGGCTTCAAGACGCGCTTCCACCTCTACACGGTGCCCGGTCAGGTCTTCTACGACGCCAGCCGCAAGCTCATCCTCAAGGGCGTGGACGGCGTGGTCTTCGTCGCCGACAGTCAAATCGAGCGCATGGAGGCCAACATGGAGTCCATCGAGAACCTCCGTGTGAACCTCGCCGAGCAGGGCTACGACCTGAACAAGATTCCGTACGTGGTCCAGTACAACAAGCGGGACCTGCCCAACGCGGTGACGGTGGAGGAGATGCGCAAGGCGCTCAACCCCCGGAACGTCCCCGAGTACCAGGCCGTGGCCCCCACCGGCGTGGGCGTGTTCGACACGCTCAAGGCGGTGGCCAAGCTGGTCCTCACGGAGCTCAAGAAGGGCGGCTGATGCAACCCTCCGGCCGGGGAGCCGGACCCTCGCACTGCGCGTGACAAGACGGCCCGCGGGGAAGGGTGGTATGACCTCAGGCCGTCGGGTCGGGCCGTCTGACTTCTTGAGGTCGCACCGTGCGTGTCGCTGCCGCAACCTTCCACCTCCTCGCGCTCCTGAGCGCCACCGCCTGGATGCCGGCGCTCGCGCAGGAGCCCTCCGCCGCCTCCCCCGCGGCGCCCGTCTCCACGCCGGCCGCCGCGCCGCGGGCTCCTGATGCCGCGCAGGCGCCGGTGGCTCCGGCGGCGGGCGCGCGTACGGCGGAAGAGGCCTTCGACACCCGCGTGAAGACGCTGGAGGAGCAGGTCGTCGACCTGAAGGAGAAGATCTACCGCTCCAAGGCGCGGCTGCTGCTGTTGCAGGAGACGGTGCTGGGCGGTGACGTGTCCACCGGCTCACGCGCCGTCATCGTCCACAAGAACGAGATGGGCGGCTCCTTCATGCTGGAGTCGGTGACGTACGCGCTGGACGGCGCCCCCATCTTCACCCAGGTGGATACCGAGGGAGACCTCGGCAAGCGCCTGGAGTTCGAGGTCTTCAACGGCCGCATCGTCCCCGGGCAGCACCAGATTGCCGTGCGGCTCGTCTACCGCGGCAACGGCTACGGCGTGTTCAGCTACCTGGAGGGCTACAAGTTCAAGGTGCAGTCCAGCTACACCTTCAACGCGGAGCCCGGGAAGCTGTCCACCGTGCGAGTGGTGGGCTTCGAGCAGGGCGGCCTCACCACGGACCTGAAGGACCGGCCGGCGGTGCGCTACGACATCGAGGTGTCGCGCGACACGGGCCGCAAGGCCGGGCCGCCGGCCACCTCCTCCTCCGAACCGAAGTAGGGGCACCCTGGTGAACGCGTCGCTCCGCGCACTCGCCCTGGCCGCCGCCCTCGTGGGCAGCGCGCCCACGCTCGCCGCCGAGCCCCGGCCGGCGCCCCGCCCGTCCGCGCGCGACCTGGCGCAGCAGCTCGACGCCGTGGAGAGGGGCCTCCGCGGCACCGAGGAGAACCTGCGCTTCGTGGAGACGCAGTACACGCAGCGCCCCGAGCCCAGTGACGACGACTCGCGGGTGCGCCGCTTCTCCGACGGGGAAATCCAGTACCTGCTGGGAGACTGGCAGGCGGCGTCCGTCCTCTTCTACGACCTGGTGAGCGACCCGAAGTTCCGCGTCCACCCGCGCTACCCGGACGCGCTCTTCTACCTGGCGGACTCGCTGTTCCAGCAGAAGAACTACATCGGCGCGAGGCTGTACCTGCGCGAGCTGCTGTCGCAGCCCACCACCTCCGGCCACTACCGGGACGCGCTGGCGCGCTACCTCGCGGTGGCCAGCCGCCTCAACCAGTTCGAGGGCATCGACGGGTACGTGGAGAAGGCCCGCGCCCTCTCCGGCGGGCAGCTTCCCCCGGAGATGGCGTACGTGTACGCCAGGTGGCTCTTCCGCCGCTCGGACCTGCCGGCCGGAGAGCGCATCGCCCGCGCGCGCGAGGCCTTCACCGCGCTGGCCCAGGCTCCGGGCGGCCCCTTCCGCCTCCAGGCCGCCTACCACCTGGGCGTGCTGTCCGTGCAGGCCGGAGAGCTGCCCGCCGCCATCCAGCAGTTCCAGCAGCTCGCCACCCCGCCCTCCGCGCAGGTGGCCACCGCGGCCCCGGGGGCGAAGCGTCCGGCCGCCGGTTCCTCCCCGGAGGCGGACGCGCTTCGCGTGCGAGAGCTGGCGCTGATGTCGCTGGGACGGCTCCTGTACGAGACGGGCCGCTACGACGAGGCGCTGGACCGTTATGGCCAGGTGCCGCGGGACAGCGAGTCCTTCCCGGACTCGCTCTACGAGGCCGCGTGGGTCCACGTGAAGATGGGCAACCACCAGCTCGCGAAGAACGCCATCGACATCCTGCTGATGGTGGCGCCCGACTCGCAGCTCGCGCCCGAGGCGCGCATCCTCCAGGGCAACCTGCTCCAGAAGCTGCGCCGGTATGACGCGTCCATCGAGACGTACTCCAGCGTCATCAACACCTTCCGGCCGGCGCGGGACTCCATCGACAACCTGATGCGCGTGAGCCAGGACCCGGTGGCGTACTTCGACCGGCTGCTGGGGCGCGTGGACGGCTCGCAGGACGTGCGCACGCTCCTGCCCCCGCTGGCGCTGAAGTACGCCTCCACGCAGCGCGAGGTGGCGGACGCGGTGCGGATGGTGGGCGACATCGACAGCGGCCGCCAGGGCGCGGACGAGGCGCAGGCCCTGGCCGAGCGCATCCTCCAGGCGCTGGAGACGCGCGGGCTGGAGACCTTCCCGGAGCTGCAGGAGGGCTACACGCGCGCGGACGCGGTGGACTCGGCCCTCACCCACGCGGAGGCCGCGCTGGTGCGCGTGGAGACCGCCGCGCTGGAGGCGGTGCTCACCCCGGACGAGCGCGAGCGGCTGGCGGCGGTGCGGCGCGAGCGCGAGGCCCTGGGCGAGCGCTTCTCCGCGATGCCCACCACGATTCAGGAGATGGAAGAGCGGCGCCGGCGCATGCAGTCCCGCGTGGACGAGGTGGACCGCGAGGCCTTCCGCCTGGGCTACGAGCTGCAGAGTCTCAAGGCCGTGGCCGCCTCGGTGCGCAAGTGGGTGGACGACACGCGCCCGCAGCGGAACTCGGACCCGAATGAGGAGCGGGAGTTCCTGGTGCAGCTCCAGGCCGAGGTGCAGACGCTGACCGACCTCCAGGAGGAGCTGGACGCCACGCGCGCCCGGCTGGCGGACGAGCGCCACGCCGCGGCCACGGCGCTGGCCGGCGAGCAGACCATCCGCACGGAGTACGCCGAGGCGCTGCGCCGCGAGCATGAGCTGCTGGGCGAGGCGGAGGGCCGGCTGTCCCAGGAGGACGCGCGCACGCTGGTGCGAGCCCACGAGGTGCGGGCCCGGGCCAACGCGCTGCGCACCCGCGTGGTGACGGCGAGGGACGTGCTGCGCGCGCGGCTGGAGTCGCGGGGCCGCGTCATCCGAGAGAAGGTGCTGGCGGAGCAGCTGCTGCTGAACACCTACGAGGCGGAGGTGGCCTCGGTGTCCGGCGATGCGCGCAACCTGGTGGGCCGCATCGCCTTCGAGAGCTTCCGCCGCGTGCGGCAGCAGTTCTACGACCTGGTGCTCAAGGCGGACGTGGGCGTGGTGGACGTGGCCTTCGCGGAGAAGCAGGACAAGACGACGGAAATCCAGCGCCTGTCCGCGCAGCAGGACAAGGCGCTGCGCGAGCTGGACGCCGAGTTCAAGGACGTGCTGGCGGAGGAGAAGGAGTGATGCGCCGCAGCCTCCTCGCCGCCCTGCTCGCGCTCGCCCCGCTGCCCGCCGCCGCCCAGGAGGCGGCGAAGGCCGGGGCCCCCTCCACCGAGGCGCCCGCGGCCGGGGCCCCCGGTGAGTACCTGAAGGGCATGGGCCGCACGCCCGAGCAGGAAGCCCTGCTCCAGGAGGTGAGCCGCGCGCTGAAGACGTACGAGGAGGAGTCGCGCGAGTTCCACCGCGAGGTGCAGCTCCTGGTGGAGCGCAAGTACGAGCAGAAGCGCGGCGCGCTGGCGTCCTCGTACGAGAAGGCCATCCGGGAGCTGGAGTCGCAGGAGCGCAAGGAGCGGATGGAGGCCATCGTCCGCTTCGAGGAGTTCCTGCGCCGCTACCCCGACGAGGCCCGCTATACGCCGGACGTCATGTTCCGCCTCGCGGAGCTCTACTACGAGCGCTCCGCGGACGAGCACCTGGCGGCGAGCAAGGAGTACCGGGAGCGGCTCGCGTCGCTCGACGGCGACCCCAACGGGGAGATGCCTCCCGAGCCGACGGTGGACTACTCGGACTCCATCGCGCTCTACCGCCGGCTGCTGAAGGACTTCCCCGACTACCGCCTCAACGACGGCGCCCTGTACCTGCTGGGCTACTGCCTGGAGGAGCAGAAGCAGTTCGACGAGAGCCTCGTCACCTACGAGCAGCTCATCGCGCGCTACCCGAAGAGCCGCTTCACCACCGAGGCGTGGGTGCGCATCGGCGAGCACTGGTTCGAGGACTACGAGGACCCGAAGGCGCTCGACAAGGCCGCCGTGGCCTTCGAGGCCGCCAGCCGCGACACCCAGCACCCGCTCTACGACAAGGCCGTCTACAAGCTGGGCTGGACGTACTACCGCATGGACCGCTTCGACGAGGCGGTGGCGTCCTTCCTCACGCTGGCGGACTTCTACGAGGCCCAGCGCGTGGCGAAGGGCGAGGAGAAGGCCGGCGGCGACCTGCGCGAGGAGGCCCTCCAGTACGTGGCCATCTCCCTCGCGGACGAGAACTGGGGAGGCATGCCCCGCGCCCAGGCCGTCTTCGCGCAGCGCGGCCCCCGCCCGTATGAGGCGGAGGTCTACCGGCGCCTGGGCAACGTCTACTTCGACCAGACGAAGTACCCGGATGCCATCGCGGCGTACCAGCTCGTGCTCCAGAAGGACCCGCTCGCCCCGGACGCGCCGGCGCTCCAGCAGCGCATCGTCCAGGCGTACACGGGTGACCGGCGGATGGCCGAGTCCTTCGCCGAGTCGGAGAAGCTGGCCACCCTCTACCAGCCGGGCACGGACTGGTACGAGAAGAACAAACACGACCCGGACGCGCTCTCCGAGGCGAACGCGCTGGCGGAGCGCAGCCTCTACAGCACCGCCACCTACCACCACCAGCAGGCGCTGGTGTTCAAGCAGGAGGGCAGGTTCGAGCAGGCCAACCAGGGCTTCCAGGTGGCCGCGCGCGCGTACGGCGCCTACCTGGAGCGCTTCCCCCGCAGCAAGAGCGCGGGCGAGATGCGCTTCTACCACGCGGAGTGCCTCTACAACTCCTTCCAGTTCGCCGCCGCCGCGAAGGGCTACGAGGTGGTGCGCGACACGGGCGTGGCGGAGAAGCACCGCGACGACGCCGCCCTCAACGCGGTGCTCGCGTGGCAGCAGCAGCTGAACCTGGACGTGAAGTCCGGCGCGGCGCCGGACGCGAAGCCGCTGCGCTCCACCGAGCGCCCCGAGGGCGAGGTCGTCAAGCCCCTGCCCTTCGCGCAGACCGAGCAGAAGCTCATCGAGGCGTCGGACAAGTACCTGGCCCTGCTGCCGAAGACGGACAAGGCGCCGGGCATCGCCTACAAGGCCGCGGAGCTGTACTACGCGCACAACGACTTCCCCGAGGCGCGCCGGCGCTTCGAGGCCATCGTCCAGACGTACCCGAAGCACGAGGTGGCGAAGTACTCCACCAACCTCATCGTCGAGACGTTCCTCATCGACAAGGACTGGAAGAGCGTGGAGGAGGTCAGCGCGCGGCTGGCCAGCAACACGCAGGTCATCGACCCGTCCAGCCCGCTCCACAAGGACCTGGTGAAGTTCAAGCTCGCCGGCCGCTTCAAGCTGGCCGACCAGCTCATGGCCGAGGGCAAGCACGACGAGGCCGCGAAGAAGTACATCCAGCTCGTGGACGAGGAGCCCCGCCACGAGTTCGCGGACAAGGCGCTCAACAACGCCGCGGTGGCGTACGAGAACACCCGCCGCTTCGACTCGGCGCTGAAGCTGTACGAGCGCATCTACCGCGAGTACCCGGGCTCGCCGCTGGCGGACTCGGCGCTGTTCCGCGTGGCGGTGAACGCGGAGAACTCGTACGACTTCGACAAGGCGGTGGCCAGCTACCAGAAGCTGGTGAAGGACTACCCCGCGTCGAAGGACCGCGAGGCGGCGCTCTTCAACACCGGACGCCTGCTGGAGGGCCAGCAGCGCTACCCCGAGGCGGCGGCCGCCTTCCTGCGCTACGCGGACCTGTTCCCCAACGCGGAGGACGCGCCGAAGAACCAGTACCGCGCCGCCATCATCTACGAGAAGCAGGGCGACTCGCGCGGCGAGGTCCGCGCGCTCCAGGAGTTCGTGCGCAAGTTCTCCAACAAGCCCGGCCAGGTGGAGCTGGTGGTGGACGCGTACCGGCGCATGGGTGACGCGCAGGAGAAGCTGGGCAACGAGCGCGAGGCGCAGCGCGCCTGGGCCCAGGCGGCCAACGAGTTCGACCGCCGCAAGCTCCAGCCGGACACGCACCCGCTGGCGGCGGACGCGGCCGCCTATGGCCGCTTCCAGCTCGCGGAGGCGGAGCTGAAGAAGTTCGACCGGCTGAAGATTGGCGGCCGGGGCAAGGCGCTGGAGCGCAGCTTCACGGCGAAGCGCAACGCGGTGAAGTCGGTGAACGACGCCTACGCGCGCGTCTACCCGTACAAGCGGCTGGAGTGGACGCTGGCGGCGCTGTACCGGCGCGGCTACGCGCTGGAGCGCTTCGCCAACACCATCATCGAGACGCCGGTGCCGCCGGAGGTGAAGCGGCTGGGCGAGGAGGCGGTGGTGGTGTACCAGGACCAGCTCGCGCAGCAGACGACGACGCTGGAGGAGGCCGCGGTGGAGAGCTACGCGGCCACCATGGTGGAGGCGCGCAAGAATCGCATCTCCAACGAGTGGACGCGGCGCACGCTGGAGGCCCTCAACCGCTTCCGCCCCAAGGAGTACCCGGTGCTCAAGGAGCCCAAGCACGCCCTGGCCGCGGACGCCGCGTACCCGGACGGGCTGGTGGGCAGCGTGGACGGGCCGCCGCGCCCCACCGCCCCGAAGGAAGAGCCGAAGCTGACCGGCGGAGGTGAGCAGTGAGTCCCCCGCGTATCCCCGGCGCCCGGGCGCTCACGGCCGTGGCGCTCGCGTCCGGCCTCCTGCTGTCCGCCTGTGCCTCCGGCCCGGAGCAGCGCCCGGACCCGGCAATCCCCTCCGCGGACGGCGCCCCCCAGGCTCCGGACGCGGGCGTCGCGGCCACGGCGGAGAAGCCGGCGGCCACGGCGACGCAGGCAAGCCCCGAGGCTCCGCGAGGCGCGGCGCGGGACTTCGCGCGCGCGGTGGAGATTGCCCGGAAGGGCGAGCTGACCGCGGCCGAGGCGGCGCTGAGCACGCTGACGCGCGAGGAGCCGAAGCTCGACTACGCCTGGACGAACCTGGGCATCGTCCAGGAGCGGCTGGGCAAGACGGAGGAGGCCGAGCGCTCCTACCGCCAGGCGCTGGCGGTGGCGCCCGAGCAGGAGGCCGCGTGGGATTGCCTCGCGCGCCTGTACGGCCGCACCGGCCGCGCGGTGAAGCTGGAGGCGGAGCTGCGCGGCCTGCTCGAGTCCCGCCAGGACTCGGTGCCGCTGCGCACCGCGCTGGCCATCACCCTGCTCCAGCAGAAGAAGCTCGAGTCCGCCGCCACCGAGGCGAAGCGCGCGCTCAAGGGCGACGAGCGCCACGTGCGCGCCATGCAGGTGCTGGCGCAGGTCTACTACCGCGAGGGCAAGTACGAGCTGGCGCGCATGGTGCTGGAGAACGCCCGCGCCATCGACGCCGGGGACGCGGCCACGCACAACGCGCTGGGCCTGGTGTACCTGGCGCTCAAGGCGCGCCCGCAGGCGCTGGAGGCGTTCAAGGAGGCCTCGCGGCTCCGCCCGGACTTCGCGGAGGCGCGCAACAACTTCGGCGCCATGCTCAACGAGGCGCAGGACTACCCCGCCGCCGTCACCGAGCTGGAGGCCGCAGTGCGGGCCGCGCCGGACTTCGCCTCCGCCCGCCTCAACCTGGGCAACGCCTACCGGGGCCAGGGGGACTTCGCCCGCTCGCGGGCCGAGTACGAGCAGGTCCTGAAGCTGCTGCCCGGCTCGACGGACCCGTACTTCAACCTCGCCATCCTCTACCTGGACGTGGAGCCGCCCGAGATGGACACGCTCGAGCGGTACAAGACGTCCATCTCCTACTTCGAGCAGTTCCAGGAGAAGGGCGGCAAGGACGAGCGCATCGCCCAGTACGTGAAGGACGCCCGGAAGAACATCGAGCGCGAGGAGCGCCGCCGCGAGCGCGAGCGCAAGGACCAGCTCCGCAAGGCGGCGGAGGAGAAGGCCGAGGCCGAAAAGCAGGCCGCCGAGAAGGCCGCCGCCGAGAAGGCCGCCGCCGAGAAACAGGCCGCTGAGGCCCAGGCCGCCGCCCAGAAGCCCGCCGACGCCGAGGCCCCGCCCGCCGACAAGGGCCTGAAGAAGACTCCGTCCGCCAGCAAGAAGAAGGCCCGGGCCACCGGTAGGAAGAAGACGCCGGACGCCGCCCAGGCGGCCGGGGAGCCGGCCACGGCGGGAACTCCGGCCCCGGGGGCGGTGTCCCAGCCGGGTAGGGAACCATCGCCTTCACCCTCCCCTGCCCCCGCGCCGGCCGGCTCGGGTAAGCTCGCCACCGACTCCCAGTAGGACCCCATGCGCACCGCCCTCGCCCTCTTCATGCTGCTCGCCGCCGCGCCCGTGCTCGCGCAGGACTCCGCGTCCTCGGGCACCGCCACGTCGTCCGGCGGGAGTGCGTCCACCGGCAAGAAGCCGCGCAAGGTCATCCGCCTGGACGCCATCACCGTCGAGGGGCGCATCCAGAAGCCCCAGGCCTTCTACATCCTTCCACGCTCCAACCTGAGCTTCGACGACCTCAACCGCACGGAGAGCTTCGTGCCCAAGGTCGTGAAGAGCGTGGAGCAGGACCCCTTCTAGAGCCATGGCAGCCACTCCGCAGACCAAGCTGCTCCGCGTCGGCGTCATCCAGAACGGCCGCATCGTCGAGGAGCACCACGTCCGGCGCGACAACGTGACCATCGGTCACGACGCCCGGAACACCATCGTCCTCCCGAGGACCGACGGCCGGCCGGCCCGCTTCTCGCTGCTGGAGAACCAGGGCCAGCAGTTCCAGCTCGTCATCGACGCGGCCATGCAGGGCCGCGTCAACCTCGGCTCCTCGGACGTCGACTTCGACTCCCTGCGCTCGCAGGGCATGGCCACCCGCCGGGGCGACCTCTACGTCCTGCCCCTGCAGGAGAGCGCCCGCGGCAAGGTGGAGCTGGGCGACGCCACCGTCTTCTTCCAGTTCGTCGCGCCCCCTCCCGAGGACGCGAAGCCGGTGCTGCCCGCCGACGTCAAGGTCAGCATGTGGAAGACGATGGACCGCGTCTTCTTCGGCATCCTCGCGGCCTCGCTCCTCCTCCACTTCTCCGGCGCCACGCTCATCATCTTCTCCGAGGCCCCCAAGGAGCCCGAGCTGGCCCTGGACCAGCTGGATGACCGCTTCGTGCGCGCCATCATCCCCCAGCGTCCCGTGGAGGCGCCCCGTCCCGCCGACACCGGCGCGGGCGAGGCCCCCAAGGACGACAAGAAGGGTGACGAGCCGAAGGCGTCCGACAAGCCCGCGGCGGACAAGCCCGCCGGCGACGCCACCGAGCGCCGCGCCGCGATTGCCAAGAAGGTCTCCGGCACCGGCCTGCTCAAGATTCTCGGCTCCAACAGCGGCGGCGGCGAGGGTGCCTTCGCGGACGTGCTCGGCGGCGCCAGCGGCGGCGGCGACATCGCCTCGGCGCTGGCGGGCGCGGGCGGCGTGGGCGTGGCCACCGAGGCCTCCGTGGGCGGCGGCACCGGCCCGCGTGGCGGCGGCACCGGCAAGGTGACGGGCATCGGCGAGGTGGGCACCCAGGGCGGCGGCAAGGTGGACCTGGGCGCCAAGAAGGAGGCCCAGGTGCAGGGCCGGGTGCAGGACGCGGCTCCCGAGGTGGAGAGCTCGGACGTGGACCGTGCCGCGCTGGCCCGCTACGTCCGCTCTCGCCTGAAGTCCATCCAGGCCTGCTACGAGCGCGAGCTGAAGCGCAACCCCAACCTCAAGGGCAAGGTGGTGGTCCGCTTCGTCATCAAGCCCAACGGCCGCGCCGGCGACGTCGACGTCGAGGAGAACACCCTGGGCAGCGAGGCGGTGGGAAGCTGCATCCGCACCACGATTCGCAACTGGACCTTCCCCTTCAAGCCCGATTCCGAAACCGCCGTTTCCTACCCCTTCGTCTTCTCTCCGGCGGGGTAGGCTCCGGGTATGGAGAAGCTGTCCGTCATCGCCACATCGCCGCTCTTCGAGATGCTCTCCCCCGCGGAGCTCACGCACCTGGCGGAGCTGGCACGGGTGCGCAGCTTCGGGGCCGGCGAGGTCGTCTTCGAGGAGGGCGACCTGGGCGACAGCCTCTTCGTCATCGTCGACGGCCAGGTGGAGGTGGTCCGCCGCCTGCCCGGTGGCGGGGTGAGCCCCCTCTCCGTCCTGTCCGCCCCCGAGTTCTTCGGGGAGATGGGCCTCATCGACAAGGACTACCGCTCCGCCACCGTGCGCGCGAAGACGGAGGCCCACCTCCTCCAGCTCACCGCGCAGGACCTCCGCGCCTTCCGCCAGTCCCACGGAGAGGGCTTCACCTTCGTCGTCGTCAACATCGCCCGAAGCCTGTCTGCTCGCTTGCGTGAGGCCAATGCCCGCCTCGCGGGCAAGGCCTGAAAACCCCGCGTGTGGCGGGTTTGACACCCCACCCCCCGGAATCTACGCTTCACGTCATCATGGAAGGGCCGGGAGAGCCGTGAGGCGCATGCGCACCGTGGGAACGCTCGTCGTGGTACTCGCCGCCGGGGTGGCGCTGGCGCAGGTCCAGGCGCCTGCACAGCCCGCGAACCCTCCGTCACAGCCCTCCGCCGCGGCCGCGGCGCTGGAGAAGGCCAGTGACGTGCCGGACGCGCAGAAGCTGGAGCGCAGCGCGCAGGCCGTGAATGTCATGCGCGACGTGCTGCGCAACGTGCTGGGCAAGGTGGAGGAGGCGCGCCGCACCAAGGACGTGGTGAAGCTCAACTGCGCCAACGAGAAGCTCACCCAGGTCAAGGGCCTGCTGCGCATCTCCGAGAACGCGGAGGTGTCGCTCCAGGAGGCCGTGGCTCGCAAGGAGACTTCCACCAGCGAGCATGAGTACACCAAGGTGATGATCGCCCAGCAGAAGGTGACCCAGCTCCGCGCGGAGGCCGAGGAGTGCATCGGCCAGCTCGCCTTCCGCACCGACGAGAACCTCTTCGTGGAGGTGGAGGAGCCGGAGAACCTGCCGGGTGGGGACCCTACCCGTCCCCCCTCGCCGGACGACGTCGTCGTCCGTCCGCCCCCGGCCAGCCCCATCCGCTAGCGCCCCGTGTGCCCTGTGGCCCACCGAGCGAGTCTCCATCGTGTGTCCAACATTCATTTCGGCCAGGGGAAGGCGCATGTTATGACGCCACGGGCCGAACGCGCGAAAGGTGGGAGAAGGTACCGCTCCCACCCGGGAAGTCTCTCTGAGCCATGAAGCAGCCAGCCAAATTCTGGGGGGGGTGGGGTGTGCTGGCGCTGCTTGCGCTCGGCGGCACCGCCACGGCCCAGGAGTCGTCGGTGGCGGCGCCACCCACGGGCGGTAATGGCTTCAAGGTGGGCAGCGGGCGGCTGCACCCGTACTTCGACCTGGAGACGCGGCTGGACAGCGGCGTCGGCTACTTCGCGAGCCCGGGAGTTGATCCGTCCACGGGTGGCGTCTCACCGGACCTGTCCGGCGAGCTCGCGGTGCACTTCCGGCCCGGGTTCAAGCTGGACATTCCCTCGCCCACGCTGGCCTTCAACCTCAACGGCAACCTGGACTACGTGCTGTACACGGGGCTGCTGACGCCCAACTCGGGTTCGGCCTCGCGCCTCCAGGGCGCGGCGGACCTGCTGGCGCGCCTCAACCCGGACACGCCGCTGTCGCTGGAGGTGTCGGACCAGTTCGTGCGCTCGGACCGCACGCGCACCGCCGCCATCGGCGCGGGCGTGCTCAGCCTCTTCAACGAGGCCCGGGTGAAGGTGCCGTGGAGGCCGGGTGGCGGCGCGGTGGAGCTGGCGCCGAACGCCGCCTACGCGGTGGAGTTCTTCGAGCCCCTGGGCGCCACCAGCCCGGTGGACTGCACGGAAGGCGTCTGCAACCCCGTCACGGCGGAGCAGTTCGACTACGGCAACCTGCACTTCGGGCTGGAGGGCCGCTGGCGCTTCCTGCCCAAGACGGCCGTGGTGCTGGACTCGGGCGTGGACCTGCGCAGCTACTTCAACGACAGCACCAGCCCGGACGCCACGCTGGTGCGCGCGATGGCGGGCGTGGCGGGCCTCGTGTCGCCCAAGATTGCGGTGCTGGCCAAGGCGGGCTGGGGGCAGGACTTCTCCGGCACCGGCGGCGGCACCGTCATCGCGCAGCTCGAGGGCACGTACCTCTACAGCCCCACCCTGAGCTTCAAGGCCGGCTACCTGCGCACGCTGGAGCCGGTGGCGGCCTACGGCCTGTTCACCGACAACCGCGGCTACGGAGAGGCGCGGGCCCTCTTCGGCGGCAAGCTGACGATGCACCTGGGTGCGTCGGTGGACTTCCTCGGCTTCAACGGCGGCCGCAGCGACACCCTCATCCAGCTCGATGTGGGCCCCGAGTACCAGTTCCGTCCGTGGCTCTCCGGCGCGGCCGGCTACTCGTTGGGCTCCCGGTCGTCCTCGCTGGGCGGCGGCGGCCTCAACTACACGCGCCACGAGGGCTATGCTCGCCTCTCGGTGATGTACTGAGCCTCCAGCGCCCCTGCCCCGGTGACCTGCCGGGGCGCCCCAACCCCGGATGAAGACCCCTCGCTCCTTTCTGGCCGTGGTGCTCCTCGCGGCGCTCCCCGCCTGCTTCGGCACGTCGTCGCGCCCGCCGCCCCCGGCCCCCACGCCGGCCGCCGAGGCAGGGGAAGCACGAGCGGGCGGAGGCACGCTGGGCCCGGGTGACGTGGTGGAGGTGCGCGTCTTCCAGGAGCCCGAGCACTCGGGGACCTGGCGCGTGTCTCCCGAGGGCACCATCGACTACCCGCTGTGCGGCAAGGTGCCGCTGGAGGGGAGGACGGCCAGCGGGGCGGCGGACGCGCTGCAGACGTGCCTGGCGCGCTACGTGCGCCGGCCGCAGGTGTCGGTGCTCATCCGCGAGTACAACTCGCAGAAGGTCTTCGTCTTCGGCGAGGTGCAGAAGCCCGGCACCTTCCCGTTGGACGGGGAGATGTCCATCGTCCAGGCGATTACACTGGCCGGCGGCTTCACCAAGCTGGCGGCGAAGAACAACACGCTGGTGACGCGCGTGGTGGACGGGCAGGAGCGCAAGATTCGCGTGCCCGTGGAGGACATCGGCGTGGGGCGGGAGAAGAACTTCATGCTCCAGCCCGGCGACATCGTCTTCGTGCCGGAGAGCTTCTTCTAGCCTTCCGGGCCTCAGGGCCTCGGCGTCCAGCCCAAATCCTCGACGAAGCGCTTCGCCTCGGCCAGCAGCTCCGGGGCCAGGGCCGGCGCGGCGGCAATCACGTCTCCGCGCAGCACGTTGAAGGGCTCTCCGGTGACGTGGCGGATGACGCCACCGGCCTCCTCCACCAGCAGCGAGCCCGCGGCGATGTCCCACGGCTTGAGGCCGAACTCGAAGAAGCCGTCGAAGCGGCCCGCGGCCACGTAGGCCAGGTCCATGGCGGCGCTGCCGGTGCGGCGCATGCCCTGGGCGCGGAGGATGAAGCGGTTGAAGAGGCCCACCGGCCCCTCCGGACGCTCGCGCACGTCGTAGGGGAAGCCCGTGCACAACAGCGCCCTGTCCAGCGAGGAGACGTCGCTGGCGCGCAGCGGGCGGCCGTTGAGGGTGGCGCCCTCTCCGCGCGCGGCGGAGAACAGCTCGTCCAGCATGGGGTCATAGACGGCGCCGGCCACCACGCCGCCGGGGCCCTCCACCGCCACGCTGACGCAGAAGTGGGGCACGCGGTGCGAGTAGTTGGTGGTGCCATCCAGCGGGTCCACCAGCCAGCGCAGGTTGTTGGAGCCGGCCGAGGCGCCGCTCTCCTCGGCGAGGATGGCGTGCGCCGGGTGGCGCTCGCGGAGGAAGGCCAGCAGCGCCTCCTCCGACGCCCGGTCCGCGTCCGTCACCAGGTCGATGCCGCCCTTGAACTCGATGATGCGCTCGCCCAGGAAGCGCTCCGCGAGGATGCGCCCGGCGAGGCGGGCCCCCTCCTCCGCGGTGCGGCGTAGGGCGGCGGGCGTGTCCTGGGCCATGGCGACTCCTCCCCTCCTACGGCGCGGGCTCGGCGAGCAGCGCCTCGATGTGCGACTGGTAGCGCGGGTAGAACTCCTCGGTGAAGCCCTCCTCCACGTGGCGGACCACGCCGCGCCGGTCGATGTAATAGGTGGTGGGCATGCCCTTCACCTTGAGCGTGCGCTCGGCCACCTGGGCGTTCTCGTCCAGGAGGACGGGCAGGCCCACCTTCGTCTCCTGCAGGAACGGGGCGATGGCGCGAGGGTCCTCGTCCACGCTGAGCGCGTACACCTTCAGCCCTCGGCCGGCGTACTCGCGGGCGAGATTCTCGTAGAAGGGCAGCGCGTCCCTGCACGGCTCGCACCAGGTGGCCCACACGTCCAGCAGCACCACGCTGCCCCTGTCGGCGGCGAGGTCATACGGCTCGCCGCCCGGGTAGCGCTTCACCTGGAAGACCAGCGGCGCCGCGGGGGCGGACTCCAGCGCCTGCTCCCCGCCGGTGGCACCCGGCGCGGGGCCGGTGAGCGGCGGCAGCGTGGACTTCATGCAGCCCGCGAGCGTGAGCGCTCCGGCGAAGACGAACGGAAGGCGGGCGCGCATCTCAGGCCCCCTGCCCCACGCGGGCCTTCAGGGCCACGAGCAGCTTGTCGATGAAGCCTCCGAAGGAGCCGTTGCTCATGACGAGCAGCACGTCGCCGGAGCGGGACTCGCGGGCCACCAGGTCCACCAGCGTCTGCACGTCCGTGGAGCCCTCCGCGGCGATGCCCTGGGCCTTGAGGTCCTCGACGAGCTTGCGCACGTTCAGTTCCTCACCCACGGGCACCTTGTCATGGCGCTCGGGCACCTTGAGGCTGGCGCGGGCCGCGCCGGTGAAGGCGTGGGCGTAGTCCTCCTGGTGGATGTTGCGGCGGCTGGTGTTGGAGCGCGGCTCGAAGATGGCCCACAGCCGCCGCTCCGGGTAGCGGTGGTGGATGGCGGAGATGGTCTCCCGCACCGCGGTGGGGTGGTGCGCGAAGTCGTCCACCACCATGATGCCGCCGGGCTCGCCGCGGACCTCCTGCCGGCGCTTGACGCCGGAGAACGTCGCGAGCCCCTTGCGCAGCTCCTCGAAGGACAGGCCCAGGCCGCGCGCGGCGGCGATGACGCCCAGCGCGTTCTCCACGTTGTGCGCGCCACCCATGGGCAGCTCCACCGTGCCCAGCACCTGCCCGCGCTCCACCACGTCGAAGCGCGCGCCGGCGGGGCCGAAGGACACGTTGCGCGGCGTGTAGTCCGCGTCCGCGCCCTCCTTCGCCACGTACGTCACCACGCGGCCCTTGCAGCCCTCGCGCGACAGCTTCACGGCGTTGGGGTACGCGGCGCAGACGACGAGCTGCCCGTCCTGCGGAATGAGCCGGACGAACTTCTCGAAGGTGGACTCGTAGTGGGGCAAGTCCCGGAAGATGTCCGCGTGGTCGAACTCCACGCTGGTGAGGATGGCGGTGCGCGGCCGGTAGTGGAGGAACTTGGAGCCCTTGTCCCAGTACGCGGTGTCGTACTCGTCGCCCTCGACGACGAAGTGCGGGCCCTTGCCCACGCGGTAGTTGCCCGCGTAGTTCTGGGTGACGCCGCCCACGAGGAAGGACGGGTCCTTCCCGGCCTCCACCAGCACGTGGGCCATGAGGGAGGACGTCGTCGTCTTGCCGTGCGTGCCGGCCACCACCACCGAGTGCGCGCGCTCCAGGAAGAGCGAGCCCAGGGCGGCGGGGAAGCTCATCTGCTTCAGGCCGCGCTCGCGCACGGCGGTGGCCTCGGGATTCACGCGGCGGATGACGTTGCCGATGATGACGAGGTCCGGCTTCGCCGCGTCCAGGTTCTCCGGCTTGTAGGGCGTGGAGACGGGGATGCCCCACGTCCGGAGCATGTCGCTCATGGGCGGGTAGACATTCTCGTCGCTGCCGGTGACTTCGTAGCCGGCGGCCTTCAGCATGCCGGCGAAGGAGCCCATGCCGGTGCCGGCCACGCCCACGAGGTGGACGCGGCGCACGCTGCCGGGTTCGAGGGTGTCGAGGACGTTTCCGTTGTCGTCAGCCATGTGTTCCCTGCTGGAGTTCGGTGAGCCCGAGCGCCTCCACGACGAGGTCGTGGAAGAGCGGGCGGAATTCACGGATGCGGAGTTCCTGGCGGCCGTGGGCCACGCGGTTGGTGACGAGCGCCACCACCAGCGAGCGGCGCAGGTCCACCCAGAGGCTGGTGCCGGTGAAGCCCAGGTGCCCCACGGCGCCCGGCGGCGTGTCGCCGATGTAGTGGCCCGCGCTGGAGCCCACGGCGGAGGGCGAGTCGAAGCCCATGGAGCGGGTGCTGCCCGGCACGAGCGGGTCGGTGGCCAGGACGCGGTGCCAGAGCGGGCCGGGAGCAATGGCGGCGCCACCGGAGCACCCGTCCAGCACGGCCTGCCCGAAGCGGGCCACGTCCACCGCGGTGCCGAAGAGGCCCGCGTGTCCGGCCACGCCGTCCATCACCCAGGCGTTGTCGTCATCCACCTCGCCGGGGCGCGTGGGCCGCGAGGGCACGTCCTTCCACATCCCCTCCTGGCCGGGCGCGGGCTCGCGAGGGCGCGTGGCGCCGGTGGGCGCGGGGGCGGCCTCCGCGGGGAAGTCCGTGAGGCGGTGGAAGCGCGCGGACAGGCCGAGCGGCTCGGCCACGTAGCGCGAGAAGAGCGTGTCCAGCGGGGCGCCCGCGGCGCGGGAGAGGATTTCGCCCAGGAGGATGAAGCCCACGTCGCTGTACGCGGTGCGCGTGCGGGGCTCGGCGGCGAGCGGCGTGGCGGCGGCGGCCTGGATGACCTCCTCGCGGACCCGGGCGCGCAGGGCGGAGGGGCAGTCCGCGTCGAGCAGCTCGGGGTGCGCGGTGAGGGCCTGGGCGAAGAAGGGCACGAAGGGCGGCAGGCCCGAGCGGTGGTAGAGCAGGTCCGCCACGGTGACGCCCGCGTCACCCACGGGCGTGCCGGGGAAGAAGCGGGACACGTGCGTGTCCGGGCCCACCTTCCCTTCCGTCCACAGGCGGAGGAAGAGGGCGGTGGTGCCGAGCACCTTGGTGACGGAGGCGAGGTCGAAGCGCGTGTCGCCGGACACGTCGCCCGTCACGTGGCCGAAGACCTGGATGCCGCGGTGCAGGACGACGGCCTGGGCCGCGGGGAACACGCCATTCCTGCAGGCGTCGTCGAGGACGGTGCGAAGGACGGTGATGGGGTGGGGATTGCCGCTCATGCGCGCACGGCTCCTTCGAGGAAGGTGAGGCGCGCCGCGTCCGCGTCCAACCGAACCTGGGTGCCCAGGGCCACGGGGTAGTTGAGGTCGCCGTGGCCAATGGGGAAGCCGGCGGCGCAGGGCAGGCCCGCCTCCCTTGCCAGCTCGCGGAGCACGTCGGCGCTGGAGTAGTTCGCGTCCTTCTCCTCGCACCCGGTGAAGTCGCCCAGGACGATGCCGCGCACGCGCGAGAAGACGCCCGCCAGGCGCAGGTGCGTCCACATGCGGTCGATGCGGTAGGGGCGCTCGGTGACGTCCTCCAGGAGGAGCACCGCGCCGTCGAGCGGCGGCATGTACGAGGTGCCGAGGAGCCGGGAGAGGACGGAGAGGTTGCCGCCGACGAGGTGGCCCTCGGCCATGCCGGGCACGTAGGTGGCCGTGCCCGTCAGCGGCGGCGGGGCCTCCGGGGACTCGAGGAGGCGGAAGAGGTAGTCGCGCACCTCGGGAGGCTGCCGGCCGAGCTGCGTGAGCACGGGCCCGTGGATGGAGACGCGGCCGAGCGCCTGCATGGCGCCATGGACGGAGGTGAGGTCCGAGAAGCCGACGAAGGCGCTCGCCAGAGCATCCGCGAGCGGGAGGTCGGGGAGCAGGCGGGCGCTGCCATAGCCGCCGCGGGCGCAGAAGATGGCGCGGGCTTCGCGGTCGGTCAGGGCGCGGGCCAGCTCACCACCGCGGCGCGCGTCGTCACCCGCGAGGTAGCGGTGGGAGGAGAAGATGTCCGGCCCGTGGACGGGGGCGTAGCGCTCCGCGATGACGGCGAGCCCCACCTCGAAACCCGGGCGGTCGAAGGGCCCTGCGGGGGCGACGACGTGGACGGTGTCGCGAGGACGGAGCGGGAGGGGCTTGAGCCAGCGCACGGGGCGCTTCATAGCACCGGGGGCGTGGGGGGCGTGTTGATTCGAGACAGGCGGCCGGGAAGCGTTGAGTCCCCCTGTCCGTCGGAGCGAGGACACTGCGGACGCTCGGTGCCCCCGTCCCTACCCTGCCGACCGCTCCATCACCGCCGCGAAGAAGGCGTCCGTGCCGTGCCGGTGTGGCGCGACGAAGAGGAACCCGTCCCGGATGCATGCCGGGGGAAGCCATCCCTCCCCGGGGCGCACGAGGCGGAAGTCGGGCCGTGAGGCCAGGAAGGCCCGGGCGACGTCCTCGTTCTCCGCGCGATTCACGGTGCAGGTGGCGTAGACGAGCCGCCCGCCCGGGCGCACCAGGTCTCCGGCGTGCTGGAGGATGTCCTGCTGGAGCGGCGGGAAGTGGGTCAGCACGTCCGGCCCGGCGCGGAAGCGCAGGTCGGGGCCGCGGCGCAGGGAGCCCAGCTCGGAGCACGGGGCGTCCACGAGGACGCGGTCGGCGCCGAGGCCCGGCGTGGGCGGAGCGCGGAGCACCTGCACGTGGGAGAGGCCGGCGCGGGCGGAGCGCTGGAGGAGCCGGTCGAGCCGCTCGGGGTCGGGGTCGTAGGCCATCAGCCGGCCGGAGTCCTTCATGTCCGCGCCGAGTTGGAGCGTCTTGCCGCCGGCCCCGGCGCACAGGTCGAGCACCGTCTCTCCGGGGCGGGCCTCCACGATGAGGCCAAGGAGCTGGCTGCCCTCGTCCTGGACCTCGAAGAGGCCCTCGCGGAGGGAGGGCAGGCCGTAGAGGTTGGGGCGTGGGCCCTCGACGTGAAGCGCGAGCGGGCTCCAGGCGCCGAGGCGGGTGGAGACGCCCTCGGCGCGGAGGCGCTCGGCCAGGGCGTCGCGCGAGGTGCGCAGCGGGTTGGCGCGGAGGGTGATGGGGCCGGGGACGTTGAGGTGGGCGCAGAAGGCGTCGGCCTCGGGGCCCAGCTCGCGGGCGAAGTGGCCGGCGAGCCAGTCCGGGAGGGAGGCCCGGAGGGCGAGCGTGGGGGGCTCCCGGGTGTCGAGGGTGGGGACGGTGCCATCCCCCACCCCGACCAGGGCGGCGGCCTGGGAGGCGGGGACGCCGGCCAGGCCGTGCAGCAGTGCGTAAAGGAGGAAGGGGGGCGTGGCGTTCTCACGGCCCAGGAGGAAGCCGAGGCGGCGGCGCCAGAGGCCGACGTTGAAGACGGCCTCCTTGAGGGCCTGGCGCTGGTCTCGGGAGAGGTGGCGATGGTCCCGGAGGGTGCGGTCCAGGACGCGCTCGGCGGGGGAGCCGGCGAGCACCTGGGCGATGGCCTCCGAGGTAATGGAGACCAGGCCGGCGAGCGCGGGCCAGGGTTGGGCGTGAAGCCGGGAGAGCGGATCAAACGGGACTGTTGACACGGAGGGCTCCGTTCTCTACAAAGCGCGTCATCACGGCAACGCCGTTCCGCCGTGAGGTACATATTCCCCGATAGCTCAGCCGGTAGAGCGGGTGACTGTTAATCACTAGGTCCGTGGTTCGAGTCCACGTCGGGGAGCAAGTAGCGAAGGGCCCTGGGCGAAAGTCCAGGGCCCTTTTCATTTGACCCCAGAAACTCCGAGCGGGCACGCGACAGCGTGGCAGCCCCCCGAGCAGGTGGCGACCGCGCCGGAGCAACTCGCCGCGGATCCGCAAGCCCGCGCAGGCCGACATGGCATGGCGACGTTCAGAGGCCGGACTGGTGCCCCCCAGTCCAGCATGTGCCTTGGGCCTGGCGCTTCCACTCTACGGCAGCTTGTAGGGAACGCCTTCGAAGAAGAGATTCCGCATCTCCTCGGGCGTACGCAGGAATGGATTCGCTTTGGGGTCCAGCCTCCCGAGGAATGAGCCAACAAGCACCGGCGCCATTTCGGGTTGGAGGTCAAAGTCCGGGTCGAGCGCCTCACGCGGTACGGGCTCTCCACGGGTGTCCCGTGGATTGAGTGGGTACAGGCGCTCCAGTCGGCTCATGACGCGCTCGCGCCATTCCTGGAATGGCTTCGGGTCCGTCATGACGTGCGCTGCGAGGTTGGCGAGAGACAGCGCGCCGATGTCGGGGTGGTCGTCGTTTTCAACCCGGACAATGGTGTCCACCAGAAGCATCAGGGCGACGGCGAGCGGCTTGCGGTCAGGCCCCTGCCACTCGTCCCCGCGGGGCTCCAGGTAGTAGTTGGCATATCGAGCATCGACGACCGCGGCCCATGCGGCTTCGATGTAGTCGTCAAGAAATGCCGGAATGGAAACGGGCCTGAAGCGGTGGAACAGCCACTCCGCGCACGCAATCGCGAACGCGAGAATGGCGCGTTGCGAGAGCCGTTCCAATCGGGCGCGGGCCGCCTTGTCGAGCGGGGTGTAGGCCCGCTCGTATCGATTGTCGTCCCAGCTGAACCGCAGGTTCCGGTCCTGAACCCCGGATCTTTCGAGATAGGCCGGAACAGGAAGTGTCATGGCGTTTCAGGCGTGTTGAGATAGGGGTTCGCGGATTGAGAGACGGTCCGCAGGTATTGCTCGAGCAACTCCTTCGCCTGCTCGGGCTTGAAGTCGAAGTCTGGGTCGAGCGCCTCGCGCGGAACGGGCTCTCCCATTCCATCGCCTGCGTAGTAGGTCTCGAGGCGGCCTATCGCGAAGTCGAGCCATTTCAGGAATGGCTTGGGGTCTGGAAGGACGTATCGCGCCAGGAAGACAAGGTGCACCGTCTCCTCTGCCGGGTAATCCCCGGAGCTTGCGAGTGAGAGGTTCTCCTTGAGTGTTCGAATCGCAAGAAACAGCGGACGACGAACCGGCCCTTTCCAGTCCTTGAGCTTTGCCCCATGTGGAATCTTCATGAGATTCCACTCGATGATGCCGGCCCATGCCGCTTCAAGGTACAGGTAGGGCATGGGGTCATCTGACAACCCGCTGAACCTGTAGGCAATCCACTCGGCGCACCCGATGGAGAGCGCGGCGATTCCTCGGGCCGTGCTTGCCCCGATGCGCTTTGCGAGGCGGGCGTCATCGAGGAAGACGTCGGTCGTCTCATCGTCCCATTCATACGTGACGGGGGCCGAAGGGGAGACGTTTGCTCGGATGTAGTTCGGAAATGTGATGCTCATGGTCTTGGTCGGAGATGGGCGCTATTCGGAGTACTCGTCGCACCAGTCGGGCGCCATTGGCTTGCCCTTGTCATTACAGAGTTCGATTTCAAGGCCCTTGTTGATCGCGGCACAGATGAGCCGCTTGCAGTGCTTGCATGCCTCCGACGACATGGTCCCCTTGGACCTCCGATGCCACTGGATGCGCATCCGCAGCTTTCCCTTGGGCATCCCATCGGTGGCCGCGAAGATGTCCTCGATGATGCGCGACTCCGTGTGGCTGGAGTGCGGCATGTTCGCGGTGAACTTGTAAGCGAACCCCTCGATGTTCGAGTCATACGACGTGATGATTCGCTTCCGCGTCGCGACTTCGGAGTACTGGAGCGTTCCCACGCCCTGGGCCCAGCCATCCTTGTCGAGCTGGCGGCTGAACCCCTTGATGCCATAGCGCCTTCCATCGGACGCATTGAAGTATTGGCCGGTGGTCAGCGTGGTCGCTTCTTCCAATTGGTCCTCGGTCGGCCCCCTACCCGACTCGGTATCCTTCCGAAGTTCCTCGTTCTCGGCCTGGAGCTCATCGCATGACTTCTCAGGCGCTTCACCTCCGTCGAGAAACATGCTGCCGGTATTGAGCGTGATGGCGCCGTTGGTCGGGTTCTGGTGGTTATGCGTCGTCAGGTCCATGTGTCGGACGACGTTCTGCCCCTCCACCTTGACGTCGAACGACCAGGCCGCGAACTTCGTCTTCCCCGAGATGGTGTGACTGACGACGCCGCCGCCGAAGTTGCGCGTGGCCGCTTCGTCACCCTTGCTCGACTTGTAGACGGACTGGTTCTTGAGGCCGACTTCCTTCCCATTCACCGTGACGCTCTTGCTTCCATCGCCGGTGTCCGCCGATTGCGCGGTGTTGGGGTATGGAATGGGAATGGGCCCCGCGGGTGGCCCCGGTGGGGAGAGGCACACGTCCGGCATGGCGGCCACTGACTTGTTACCCGAGGCCTTGCCGGAGATTTCACGGCCGTTTGCGAACACCTTCGTGCTCATCGCGGATTGCTCCTCTCCTCGTACTTCACCACCAGCGCCGCTCTTTCGCCCTCGTCACTCCCAAAATGGCACAGGGCCACCTCGCCGGGAGCGTAGCGCTTCTGGCCGGCGTGCAGGGCCCACGCCAGGACGCAGGGACCGATCGCGGCGCCGATCTCGCCCACGTACTCGATGGGGTGCCACAAGTCGAAGGGGACGTCCTTCGCCTTACGTTGCAGGCGCGCCGCGACAAAGGCGGCCTCCTTGAACTTGTAGTGCTCGCCATTCACGTCGGTCATGCGCCAGGCCACCTCGAAGAGGGTGAGGCCGGCTTCCTGGAGGGCGGCCTTGACGGCCGCGGTCAACCCCTCGCCACGAAGCGGCTCCTCGCTGTGGATGGTGGCCCTCTCCCGGGCAACTCCAAGGCCCAGGAGGCGCAGCTCGCTCCCTACCTGACGTCCCGCGGGCACCACGAGCACTGCCCCACCGGCCTCTCCAGGGATGAAGCCGTTGGAGTTGTCGGGAGTGAGGATGCGCCTGCGGTTGACGTACTCCTTCACCGTCCTGGGGTTCAACAGGCTGTCCACCCCAGCAATGACGCAGCCGGCCACCCGCTGGGTGGAAAGAATACGTTGGGCTTCTTGCAGCGCGAAGGCAACGGAGGCCTGCCCACGCGCTATCACCTGGGTGGCGGGGTGGAAGCGCACGTCCAGGCGACTCTCCACCTCCGCCACCAGGCACTGCTCCAGCCCTTCCGTCCGGAAGGGCCGGGTGGGCTCGGCGACGCAAAGGAGGAGGGGGATGCTGTCGGCGGGCGTGGGAGCCGCGGCCTCCATGCACTCTCCGATGGCGGGGGCTACCAGCTCCGCCAGCTTGCCGAGTCCCTCCCACCATTGTGGCAGCGCCACCTTGGCCGCTTTCAGGTACGTCCCGGAAGGGGCATGCCACAGGTGGGATTCCTTGATACCACTGAGGCCGGCGCGAATGGCGGCCAGGGAGGCAGGGGCGTTGAAGCCGACAGCCGTCACCAGCCCAGACGCCTTGATGGCCAGGCTAACCATGGCGGCCAACCTTCCGGGAGCCCCGCGCTCGGGCGAGGACGTCGAGGTTGGGATAGTACGTCTTTCCGACCGCGTGGGCGCGCAGCCACCCTCGAGAGCGTCCTCCCACCACCACCTGCTTCATCTCGAAGGCATCCCTCCGCAAGGGCCACGTGAGGCGCCATGTGAGAAGAAGGCGGCCAGCGTCGGGCTCCACCCATACCGTGTCCAGTGCTGCGTCCAACTGCTTCGCCGGGCCTTGGTAGGGAATGAAGGCCACGGGAACCTGGCGCCGCGGCAAGCGGAAGCGCAGCACCCCACCGGGGCTGAGGTTGACGAGGGTGACGGTTTCTCCCCCACGCGGGTAGGGCACCTGCTGGTCCTCCGGTGCGGCCTGGAAGTACCTGTCGTCGAAGTCCCTGGGAAAGAAGGGGAGTCCTTCGCTTAGCCACTGTTCGTCGTAGGTCCCCGCGAATGCGGCACGCGGCTGCCAGTTGCGGCCCAGGGCGCCGAATGCCATGGGCCGGTACGGCCCCCGCGGGGAGGTGACGGGCGTACGAATCTCCTCCGTGTTGGGCATGGGGACTCCGTCCACCGCCTCGAGGAAGTGCCGGAAGCCCCGCCCCACGGGGTTGGGGAGGAAGGCCTTGTGTCTGGCAGCGTCCTTCTGGCTGGTGTCCACCCCTCCGAAGGCGTTGTCGTAGCTGATGGGCAGGCGGGTGAAGGGCTCCGCCTCCGAGGGGCGCGGGCCCCCTACGAGGCCCTTCCGCCAGACGCGCGGGCCATGCACGGCAAAGGCTTTCTTCATGCCCCCCAGGGAGAGGGAGACGGGCACCACCCGGGCCGGCTTGCCTCCGGGCGCCCACGCACTCCCGTTGAGGAGTACGTCGCACCGGGGCTTCCGGTGGGCGAAGTCGGCCTCGTGCAGCGGCGCGGTGAAGCCCGGCTCCCCTGTGAAGGTGTCCGCCTCCACCAGGGGAAGTTGCGTGGGCGCCAATGGGGCTTCTTCCTCGCCCGCTGGCAGGCTGAAGGTGCCCTTCACCACCACCACCAGCACCTCCCTCCCATCCGGCTGGAAACCCACCGTCCATCCCGCGGACAGGGGCGTCTCATTCACGAAGTCCATGTGGCCAGCCTCCGTGCCTGGACGGCGCCTGGCGCTCGGACCTCGAAGAGAGGCGCCTGAGGCTTGCGCAGGCCCCACTCCAGCGCTGCCGCGGCACGCTGACGCTGCGCGCCCTGCCGCAATACGTCGCGCAGGTGGGCATCCGAAATGGGCTTTCCCATCAGGTAGCGGGTGCCCCGCGAGAAGTCGCGCTGGTGCTGGTGCCACCACGCGGCCACCTTCTCCACGGCGGGCCAGGGCAGGTCCTCCGACTCCCTTTCCGCCGTTTCGTCCTCCACGGTCACTTCCTCCAGAGGGGCCTCGCCGTCCAGTCCCTCCCATGCCAGGTCGATGCCGGTGATGAGGGCGAAGGCCTCGCCTGCCTCTCGCGCGACAGCCGGCTCGGCCATCCACGACAGAAGGTCCATCACGTGCTCGGCGTCGCCCAGCACGCCCGCGGCGATGGCCGCGAGCCGGCGGGACTGGGGCTCCTCGCGAAGCCTGGAGTACCAGGCCTTCGCCTGGACCTGTGGCATGCAGCGCAAGGCCGTGGAAATGGCCCGCCGTGCCAGCCGGCCTGCTGGGTCCGCGAAGGCCTGCAGTAATGAAAGAACGGGCCCGGTGCGCAGGCCGAGACGCACCAGCGTCCATGCGGCGGCGAAGCGGCACTGCTCGTCCTCGTCCGTCAGCGCGCGCTGCACTTTCGGCAGCAGGTCCCCCCGCGCCAGCAGCCCGACGGCTTCCAGGGCACAGGCCCGCAGTGGCGCGTTCTCGTCATCGAGGGCGGGCCCCAGGTGTGGCCCCAGCTCCCAGCGCTGCGCGCAGGCCCCCGCCACGCCGAGACGGCGGACCTCCGGGGCATTCTCCTCGAGCAAGGACTCCAACACTGGGATGGCGTCCGCGAACGGCAGCCAGCCCAGGGCCGACACCCAGGCGCGTTGCCATTCGGGAGCCTCGAGGGCCACATTCACCACCGCCCCCATGCGTTCGCTGTCACGGCGCTCGCAGGCCAACACGCCCGCCGCGAAGACCTCTCCAGGCCCTGGCACATCCAAGGCGCTCACGCACTTCTCCCAGCCCTTCTCGCCCGCGGTCCTCAATCCATCCAGGTGTGCCTCCAGCCTTCCATCCAGTTGAACGAGGTCCTTCAGCCGGTAGTTCGGCGCCTCCACGGCCCGGGCACGTCGCGTCCACAGAAAGGCCGCCTCCCCGGCATGCAGCTCCACCATCTCCTCGTTGCAGAGGGCCGAAATCTCTCGTGGCGAGAAGCCGCTCCAGCGCCGTAGGGACACGCGGCCTCCGTCCGGGGGGAGTTCTCCTTTTCGAAGGCTACTCACTTGCGGCCTCTTCCTGACCTGGCCCGTCATGCGTGCGACCGTGCGCCGGGGTTATCAGCATTCCCCTCCATCTTGAACCTCACCGGAAGCAGTTCGCCCGGTGCCACGCCAGGGCCTCGCGGTGCGAGGAGTCGATTCGCGCCAGCGAGAGCCCGGGCTTCAGACCCAACCGCTGGGCGTCCTCCGGCGAGAGGCGAGAGGAGACGACCAGCCGCCCCGCGTCATCGAAGGTGATGAACCCGCGGTCGAACGCGGCGTCGAGATGCACCGCCAGCAGGAGGCCGTTGAACACGTTGAGGCGCTCCTGGGCGGTCTCGCACTTCGCCCACGGCTTGATGTGGCTGGCGCGCAGCAGCTCGGGCTCGGAGAGTCCGGTGACGGCACAGCGGCCCTCCCAGTAGCGGAGGAGCCCCTCCCGGAAGAGGTCCTGCCCCACCCGCTGCACCACGAGGCGCTCGACCTCGGTCGTCTGGGGCATGTCCTTCGTCACGCGCTCGAACTCGTGGAACAGCTCGTCGGGCAGCGTGCCCGAGAGCTGGTACGCGCGGCGGACCACGCGGTGGAGCTGCATGAGGTCCGCGACCTGCCGAGCTGCTACGGCCCCTGACGGCAACGCGGCGGACGTCTCGCCGGTCAACGGGAGTAACTCGACCGCGACAGCCAGCTGCGAGAATGCGACGAGCCACACCTCCCCCTCGGCCCCCAGCCAGAGCCGCAGCGGCACCTGGGTGCTGGAGAAGGACAGCCACAGGTCGGAGGATGCCCCCGGGACATCGAAGCCGTTGTCCTGGGCGACCTTCTCGAGCAACGACCGTTGGATGAGGCTGAGCGTCATCGGGAACGCGTGGGGTGGCGCATCGACTCGTGCGCCGGCGGCGGGTCGAGTGGGGACTCGTAGGCGCCGGTGCGGCTGGCGGCGGCGAGGGCATCATAGCGTCCGAGGATGAGTCGCTTGGTGCGGTACTCACCGTACTTCTTCTCGTCATCCTTCTTCACGATGTGGAAGGTGTCGAGGATGTAGCCGGTGTCGTCACGCGAGAGGCCGTAGAGGAGGAAGAACGCGGCGTCGAGTTCAGCGCGCAGGCTCGACCGACGCTCGGGCTCCCATCGGAACGGTGGACCATCGAAGCCGACGTCCGTGCCAAATCTCTCAAGGTCCCATGCGGTATAGGTCAGTTCGACCACGCGCGGAAGAATCCACTCAGCAATGGACACTCCGTTGCACCACCGGCAATCCGCGCTGAGTTCAGCGGGCTGCACCACCGGTAGCTGCTTCAGATACCCATATGTAAGGTGCGTTCCACCGACCTTCTGGCGAGCAGCGTAGTCAAAAACGAAGGCTGCAAGATTGGCGTAGAGCGACGCAACAAGGCGGGGCGCCTGACTTGAGAAGATCAGCGGGGTCGTGTGGCCGATCGCAGCGTGCGGGAAAATGGCGCTGATCACCGTCCGTTCATCGGTGCTGCGACAGATGTCGCGCCATCCAATGAACCACTTACGTGCCGAAGCCTCTGCAACCCGGGCATCAACCTCCGTTGAAACCACCCAGTAGCGGGGCATGGGGGAGTAGTCTGGGCTCTGGAGCTTCTCCAACGGAACGTCCGGCAGGCTGGTGTTCTCGCTGTCAGCTGGCTTGTCCCTATAGTCACCGTAGCGATGGTCATAGTGGTGGACCATCTTCGCCTCGATGAGAGGCAGCCACGTCTCCGCCTTCTTCTGGAAGTGGTTGCCGACCAGCTTGAACCCCTCAGCATCAAGCTGCGCGCGAGATCTGAACAGGCCCGAGTCGTTCGCCATGTCAAACATCCGCATGAAGCGCAGGCCCCACGGGTTGCCTCGCTCCTCGTCGGCCTCGCGCCACAGCACGTCGGCACGGCGATACATCGCCAGGTTCAGGTCCGCGTCGCGCCGAGTGCGGAACGTCGGACAAGTCTCTGTATTCGGATTGAGAAGCGAGAAGTCGGCTGGACTCAGTGTGAACTGGCGCTCCGGGTCGAGCAGATCGGAGGCCGACTCTGCGAAGAAGACGTACCTCCCGCGCGTGGCTGCCGATGCTTGCCCCTTGAGGGTCAGGAGGCAGAACTTGAAGCGCCGATGTCCGACGTCGTAGAAAAGGCCGTCGTGATTCCTGAAGTCATACAGGCTGGCCAGTTGCCCCTGTATGCTCCTGAAGAACTCCTTCGTCGTGTCGTCCGTGGCGAGCCCACTCGGCACGATGAAGCCGGCACAGCCGAAACCTGAAAGCAACGTGCGGTTGTGCTCCGCAAAGAGCGCGTAGGTGTTCACGTCACCCTTGCCACACAGTGGGTAACGCCCAGAATTCCGCACGAAGTGGCTCTGCCCCTCGGCCTCGCGGCTGGCCTCGCACCACTCCTCCCACAGACGTGGATCCTCCTCCGGCAGCTTCGCGATGAGCTTCTTCCTCGCCGCCGCGTTCTCCGCCGTCGCGATCGTCTCGCTGCGTGACGCGAAGAACTCCTGCTCCTGCAGCTTTACCCGCTCCCAGGGCGGGTTGCCCAGCACGACGTCGAAGCCGCCCCGCCCGAAGACCTGAGGGAACGCGAGCTGCCAGTGGAAGAATCGGTACCTCGCCACGAGCAACTGCACGGTCTCGACCATCAGTGGCGCCGGCTCAACCTCCCCGTCCCGCAGCTGCCGCCACGCGTCTTCCGTCGGTGCGACCTCCACCACCTTCGCCGTCGAAGCGGGCTTCGGCCACACGAAGGCCGAGCACCAGGTGTCCGCGACCAGCTTCTGGTGCGCGTACGCCTTCGACTCCCTGAGCGCCCCCCAGTCAGCCTCCTTCTTCGCCAACGCGGCAACGTCCAGGTCCTGTGCCGAGTCGAGGGCCGTCAAGGCCTTCTCCAGCACCTTCGACTCCTCGCGCGCCACGCCGAGCGCCAGCGAGGCCTGCTTCTTCGCGGCCTTGTTGCGCTTCTTCAGCGCGCTGGCCGTCTTCCGGTCGTCTTCGCCAATAGGCGCCCATGCCTCGTCGGGGATGCCGTCGTCCATGAGCCCCGGCATGGTGCCCAGCAGCGCGTTTCCACACTGCACGTGGGAGTCCAGGAACGTGAGGGGCAGACCGGGCTCGACGGCCTCCATCCACAACCCCACCTTGCAGAGCTCCACCGCGAGCGGGTTCAGGTCGACGCCGAAGATGCAGCGGCTCACGACCCTTCGCAGGGCATGTCGGTACTCCTTCGGTGACGCCGTGCCCTTCGCCTCGTGCTGAGCCACCCGCGCCGCGAGCCGTCGCGCCGCGGCGAGCAGGAAGTGGCCGCTCCCGCACGCCGGGTCCACCACGGTCAGCTCCAGCAGCGCCTCGGCCTTCGCGTCGGGGCGAGAAGCTTCAGCACGATCCATGACCGGCGTGAGGGCCGAGTCGAGCAGCACCTGCACGAGGCTGTCGGGCGTGTAGTAGCTCCCCGTCGTCTTCCGGGCGTGTCCCTTCCCCTCCGCGCCCTCGGCGAAGGTGAACTCGCGGCCCGCCTTGACGACGCGCGGGGTGAGCTCGAGCAGGCTCTCGTAGACGCTGCCCAGCTCCTCGGGCCCCATGTCGCGCCAGTTCACGCGCGCCAGGCCGCCGGCTTCCTGCAACCAGCAAAGCCGGTACAGGGCGTGGAGGAAGAAGCGATTCTCGATGCGGCCCGCGTCCAGGTCCCGGCACTGCGATGGCGAGAAGATGCCCGCGAGCGCCGGCAGCCCCAGCGCGGGCTGCCCCGTGGCCAGCCCCCGGAAGATGACCTTCACCGCCTCCCAGGCGTCATGGTTGCGGTCGTGCGCGCTGCGACGCACCACCCGTTCCCGCATGCCCTGGAGCGAGTAGCCGCCGGCATACAGCGCCTTCGCCGCGTCCGGGGTCCCCTCCGGGTGGAGGAGCCCCCGCTCCTCCACGGTCAGCAGGAAGATGAGCCGGTAGACGAGCCGCAGGAGTTGCTGGAAGTAGTCGCGCTCAGTCACCTTGCCCTTGTCGAGCGCCTGACGCAGCGCCTGATTGTCGCGGTGAGCAAGGAACCCCTGCCCCAGCGACCGCAGCGCCGCTTCCACGCCGTCGCGGAGTTGCTCGCGAGCCCGCGTGCCCTCCTCGCGCCCCAGGTTGCGCCACTGCTCGAGCGGGCACTCCGAGGGCGCCTGCCCCGGCCGGCCAAAGCGCGACTGGTGGACGAGCAGCCAGAGCGCCGCGAAGTCCGCGAACCGGCCGCCCGTGAAGATGGCCTGCAGGTCCGCCTCCAGCCATGCGGGCCGGGTGAGGCTGACGTTGTCACGGAGGACGCGCAGTGTCAGCCCGTCCGTGACGAGCCCCCACATCGCGCCGTCATTGGCGTTGAGGAACTCCTGGCACAGACCAAAGGGCGTGCGCCGCCGGGTCTCCTCGCCAAACTCGGCGGCGAGCTTGTCGAGAGCGCTCTCCTTCGCGTCGGCCGGCAAGGGTCCGGCGATGACCACCGGCACCTTGCCGCCGAGCGCCGCCCACTCCACGGGATACGAGCGCTCGCCCAGGGTGACGGTGCCCACCCGCCGCAGCGACTCGAACCCGAACACCTTGGCCAGGATCTCGGTGACGAAGGTCTCGGCCGCGGCCCGCGGATTGGCACCCGAGGCACGTGCGGCAACGAAGTCCCGCCACTTGGGCTCGGCGATACGCCAGTACCGGCCAATCTCGTCGCGAATCTGCAGGCCCTTCTCGATGGCGTAGTCCGCTGGCGCCTGTTGAGGCGCCTCCAGCTGGGCCACCTTGGCGAGCCATTCGGGAGAGAGGAGCCCACCCTCGATGGAGAGCGCCTCGAAGGCGAGCCGCGACTCGCGGCGGAGACGTCGCGGTGCCATCACTTCACCTCCGGGAGGAGCACGAAGACGCCGATGACGTCCGCCGGCAGGAGTGCCTTGACCGAGTAGCTTCCCCGGGCGTCCGCCGCTTCACGGACGCGACGGTGGTCGGCGAGCAGCGCCTGCGCCCGGCCCTCCGCCACGACGTCGAGCTGCGCCCGCGCCGACTCCACCAGGCCGAGGGCCCTGGCGAGCTCGCGGTCGCGCACGTGCGCAGGTGGATCTCCAGCGGGGGGGAGCGCCAGGAGCGCCAACGCCTCCAGTCCTTCCCGGGGAGGGCCGCCCGGCACCCAGGACACCGCCGTCGACTCCTCGACCAGCAGCGTGTTGGTCCGCCGGCCCCTCACCGTGACGAGCTGGTGCCGCAGGCGCAGGAGCACCACCGTCGTGCGCTCCGTGACGCCCGAGGACACCCAGCACCCGAGGCGTCCCAGGACAGCGGGGTCCGTCGAGGTGTCCTCCCCGGGTGAGGCCAGGGTCCGCTCGAGCAGGGTCTCGGCCAGCACCGCCACGAGAGGATGGGCACGCTGAACGAGACGGCGGTGCTCACCGCCGGGCGGCGCGAAGTCCACCAGCAGCGTGCTCGCCAGCCCCTCGTTCTCGAGCCGTTCGCGGACCTCTGCCGGGAGCGAGGCGAGCTGCAGCCGCGCGCCGCGCTTCAGGCGCTCCGGTGCGGCCCCCAGGCGAGCCATGGCCCGCGAAACGAAGCGCTCGACGTCCTCCCGCCCGCCAATGGCCTGCCGCACGCGCTCGTACTCGGGCAGCACGTCACCGGGCCTCAGGCGCTTCTGCGCGAAGACCGTGCGGTTCTTCTGGGCCCGCTCGGCCGCGCTCCGCCACGTCGTCTCGATGGTGGCCGCCGCGTCTCCGCCGAAGTCGAGCGTCGCCTGCTTGCCTGGCGTCCGGTGCTTCAGCAGCACCGCGCGCATGAGCGCCTGCGTCAGCGTATGGCCCTCGTCGGGGAGCGGCACCGGTACACCGAGCTCCCGGCGGATCCGCTCGGCCTTCCTCAGGATGACGTCGAGCACCGCGCCGTCGACGGGGTTGTTCTTCCCGTAGAGGAGCGTTGCCCGAACCACCCGCCGTGGCTGACCGTAGCGGTCCACGCGCCCCTCCCGCTGCTCGTGCCGCATCGGGTTCCACGAGAGGTCGTAGTGGACGACCGCGTTGAAGGTCTCCTGCAGGTTGACGCCCTCGGAGAGACAATCCGTCGCGACGAGGAGCACCTTCCCTTCCTCCGCTCCCAGCGCCGCCACGGCCTCACGGCGCTCGTCCTGCGTCAGTTCACCCGTCACGACCTTCATCGTCACGTCCGGGAACTGCTTCGAGAGGTGTGCCCCGAGGTAGTGCGCGGTGGCGATGTAACGGCAGAAGACGACCGGCGCGAAGTCCTCGTCGAGCAACTCCTTCACGTGCCCCATGAGGCACTTGAGCTTCGGATCGCCCGCCTGCCCGCTGAGCTCCTCGGCCTGGGCGATGAGACGCTCCAGGGTGGCGTCCCCGGTCGCCGCGGGGGGCTCGACGTCATCGTCCGGCAGGGCATCATCACCGCCGTCGAAAAGCCGCTCCTCCAGGTCAGCCTCGGCCTCGTCACCAGGCGTCGCGTGGGTCCGAAGCGCCTGCACCGCCGCCCGCGGGCTCGATGCTACGCAGCGCATGAGAGCCAGCGTGCCCCAGAAGTTCAAGCGCTGGCGCCGGGCATCGCCGCCGGCGGACTCGATGGCGGTGGCGCAGTAGTCGAGCACCGCGTCGAAGAAGCGCTCCCAGGAGCCGGAGAGCGTGTACGTCAGCTCCTTCGTCTGACGGTCCGGGAAGAGCTCCCCCTCGCGCCACTCGTCGAGGTCGGGGCGCCGCCGCTGCACGAAGTGCCGGGCCAGGCGCTCGCGCAGGGCGTTGCGCTCGTCCCCCTGCACCGTCTCGAGCCGCTGGAAGTCAGGGTCCAGCAGGCCGAGCAGCCGGTAGAAGCCCGCCTCGTCACCGCTATGGGGCGTGGCCGTCAACAGCACGAGGTGGCGGTCGGCGCGCTGTGAGAGGGCACGAAGGAGCTCGTAGCGCTGATGCCGCCCCTGCCCCGTCGCCGCGCAGGTGTGCGCCTCGTCCACGATGACGAAGTCGGGACAGCTTCGAAGGAACTCGTCCCGGCGGTTCTGGCTCTTGATGTAGTCGAGGCTGACGACGGTGAAGGGGTGCACCTCGAAGAGGCTCGTCGTCTGGGGGATGGCCTTCTCCAGGCGCGACGCGGTGGCCGCCGTGACGGCGACCGCTCGGAGATGGAAGCCCACCTCCAGCTCGTGCACCCATTGGTCCACGAGGTGCGGAGGACACAGGACGCTGAACCGGTCCACGTCGCCGCGGTCGAGGAGCTCGCGGACGATGAGCGCCGCCTCGATGGTCTTGCCGACACCCACGTCGTCGGCCACCAGCAGGCGCACCGTCTCCTGGCGCAACGCCATCATCAAGGGCACGAGCTGGTAGGCGCGGGGCTGGATGGAGATCTGACCGAAGCCGCGGAAGGGACCGGCGCCCCGCCGCATCGAAAGCATGAGGGCGTCACGGAGAAGCTGCGCCCCATCCTGACTGGCGCGCTGGGCCAGCGTCGGCGGAGGGAAGGCGGCGTCCGACACCGGCTCCGCCTCGAGCGGGACGTGGATGAGGATGGCGTCGTCCTCGCTGCCGGCCACGGGCCGTACGCGGAGGGTCTCCGTGCTGCTGCCGTTGAGGACGATCCACTCGCGGCCGCGAGCCCGTACGAGACTCCCCGGGCTCCAGGTGATGGTGTTCATGGTGCTTGGGTACCCCTTCGCTCAGGCCTTTCCCAGCGCCTTCGCCAGCTCGGCGAAGCGCCCCGTCCACTCCCGCTCGTCCTCGCCGAAGACAATGGTTGTCACCGACAGGGCATCGAAGCGCTCCAGCACGGAGGGCGCCGGTGTCGCGAGACACACGACGACACGGTCCTGCTTCCATACGAAGTCGGCGCCCTCCCACCCCGTCGCCTCGGGCTGCGGCAGGTTCTTCCGACCGAGCTGATGGAGGAACCGCACGCGGGGCCCTCCGCCGAGCAGGTCGGAGGGCGTGACGGCGGTCGGCTCTCGACCCTCCGTCACACTGCTGGCCAGGCGAAGGAGCAGCTCGCGCACGGGGACGTTACGGCGGTCGATGTGCTCGTGATCCGGCTGGTTGTAATAGGACATCAGGCAGCGGTAGCAGGCCGCGACGCAGCGCGTGCCCGCCTTGTCCCGCAGCTCGGCCTGCGTCGCTGGAACCCCCTTCTCGAGGTCGAAGTGCATGACGTCCAGCGCTCGCCGCGCTACCAGCGCGAGGGCCTCGGGCTGGGCGAGCACCTGCGTCAGCACGCCCGCACCGCCCTCGGTCGCCTCGTAGAAGAAGATACCGCGCCGATCATCACGAGTTGGCATCGGCTCGCCGAGCACCTCGGCCTCCTCGAGCTGGAAGTGCGCCTGCAGGCCCCGGAGGAGCGCGTACTGGAGCGTCGCCATCGTCTTCTCTTCGAGGGCACCGACGGGCCGCACGAGGAGCGCGTTCTTCCGGTCCTTGACCATCGGCACGATGCGCTGGCGGGGATTGCCAACGTCGTTGCCTTCGCCCTGCTCTTCATCGGCTCCCTTCGCCCAGTCCCCGCTCACCGGGTCAATGAGGAAGCCGTGCTCGTTCCGCCGCGCACGACGGCGCAGACCGAGATTCAACCGGGTAATGGTGGCACTGGGGCCGTACGTCAGACGCAACAACTCGCCGGAATCATCCTTCGCCACGCCTTCGCGCACGTCCGGACGGCCCTCGCGCTCGGCCCACTCGAAGGTGGTCTGCAGCTCGAAGCCCTGGCGCTGCCGCTCCTCGTCGTTGGCGGTGATGCGCTCGGCCCGCTTCGTGCCGACGTTGTCGATGCGGAAGACGTCCCGCACGTGCAGGGCATCCCCGAGCGGCTGACGGCAGGCGTGGCAGACCGACGGGTCCACGGAAAAGTGCCCTGCTCCACAGCTCCGGCAGAGCCTCGCGGACTGCGTGGGCAGCCTGGCGTCCGCACCGCCGGTGGGATTGGAGAGCGCGAGCAGCGCCCGCACGACGCGGTACGCGCGCCCCTCGTGGTAGATGAGGCTCCGGGGGCCGAATTCCGACAGCGCCAGGAAGCGAGGCCGCTGGAGGTAGGTCTGCCGGCCACGGCCATCGTCGGTCGCCGGCACGTAGGCCATGAGCGGCAACCGGGGGAAGTTGTACCCGGGCAGGAAGCCCTCCGTCGCGAGATAGCGGTACGTGTAGAAGTCGCTCCGCGCGGACTCCGTGCCCTGGTCCAGCAGGTTGAGCTGGTTGACCGCCTCGCCGTGCCGGCGCTCCGCCGCCTTCCGATCCGCGGCGCGGCTGGTGTGGGCATCGATGACACGGCGTGATTCCTCCTTCTGGAGGTGAGCGGCCTCGTAGAGGCCCCGCCATCGCGAGAAAGCCTCGTTGAACCGTTCGAAGGCCTTCGAGGCCGTGCGCTGGGCCAGCGCTTCGACACCGTCGAACCAGGGCGCCGCCGAGGGCGTGAGCTCGTCCTCGAGCATCGACAGGAAGCGCTCCATGGCCTTCGCGCTCCGCGCCGTCACCTCGGGCGCGGAGAGCGCCCTGGCCAGGTCGGCCTGCAGAGGCCAGGTCGGGCGCTGGTCGAGCTTCACCAGCTTCGCGATGGAGGCGTCGAGCGGCCGCTCCGTGTTGGCGAGCCAGATGGCATGGAGGTGGCTTTCCACCAGGTCCTGGTTCGCCAGCTCCAGCATCGGCGGGCGCACGACGCCGTGCACCATGCCCGGTGGGTCGCGGAAGAAGTACTGGTCGTGCGGACTCTGGGCCGCGCAGTAGGTGAGGACGAGGGCCGCCTGTCCGCTGCGGCCAGCTCGGCCGCTGCGCTGCGCGTAGTTGGCCGGCGTCGGGGGCACGTTGCGGAGGTAGACGGCATTCAGCTGCGCGATGTCGACGCCCAGCTCCATTGTCGGGCTGCAGAAGAGAACCGGCAGGAAGTCCTTCGGTTCGTCGAGTTGCGCGAGCGTCGCGGCGTCCGCGGCGAGCTCCTGCTGTTCCTTGTCCCCGTACCGGAAGCGCTTCTCGCGGATGATGCGCCGGGCGTCGTCGACCTGCGCGGTGTGTTCGCGCGCCTCGAACCCGAACAGGGGATGGGATGGCGACGCGAGGAGCTTCGCCAGTGCACGGTAGAGGTCGCGGAAGAAGCGGTTGATACGGTCTGGCCGGTCCGGGTCTTCCCCACTGCCCAGCTTGAAACGAACGTGGGCGTCCTTGAGGCGCCAGCCCATGTGCCCCTCGAAGGGCGTGGGCTCCTCGGTGACCAGACCGCGAGCAGCCTCGAGCAGCACCCGGATGAGCTTCTCCAGATCCGCGGCGCTCAGTGTGGGAGCCCGTTCGTCCCCCCCCCAGCACTGGCTCGACCGGAGCGCCTTGCCCAACGCGCTGCGGCTGCCACCGCGCACGACGAGGTCCTCGTCGCGCATCGACAGGCCCTTGCGAGACGGCGCCGACACCATCAACCAGCGCGAGGGGCGCGTCTTCTCGTCGCTACCGAAGGCCCAGGGGGGCCGAAGCTGGGAGAAGGCGTTGGCCCGGAGCTGCTCCACCGCCGTGGCATTCAGCACGGACGACTCGACGGCCATCCACCGCCGCATGTGGTCGAAGAGGACGCGGTAGACGCCGCGGCGCACCTCCCTTGAGGCCTCCCTGAGCAGGGCCGGCGCATCGGCGAAGGCCGACTCGTCCGAGACGATCTCGTCGAGATGCTCGTACTCGACTTCGACGAGGCGGAGCTGCTCGAGGTTGGGGTTGGTGTACCTCCAGCCGCGCCGCTGGTCGAACCACACCCGGTAGGCGAGCACCTCGCGAAGAGCTTTCTCCGCCGTGAGGCGGGCGAAGGGCTTCGCGTCAGGGTCCTTCATCCACTCGCCGCGCAGCACCCTGTCGTCGAGGCGGTGAAATCCGAGCGCGCGCTGCTGCGCCTCTCCGAGCTCGGCGCTCGACAGTCCCTTCTCACCCGCGGCCTCGAGCGCACCGAGAAACCCCGCGCGCAGGAGGCAGACGAAGAGGAAGTCGTTGAAGTGGCCCGCCTGCAGCGCGGCATCCTGCCGGTTGTCCGAGAAGCCGAGCAGCTTCCGGGTGAATACATCCAGGTCCGAGCCGTCCCCGTGCATCCACCGCAGGGCGCTCAACGTGAGCACGGTTGTCGCGGAGCTGCGCCCTTCCGCGGTCAGCGAGGCGAGGCGCGTGCGGTCACGCGAGGTGCCACCGTGGACCTCCTTGCACACCACGCAGAAGCCGAATCGCCCTGGGAGGAACCACATGACCTGCCCGTCGGCGCCCGTCTTTCCGGCGGGAGTGACGGTGTGCCGCTCGAGCCTCCGGTGCTTGCGCGAAGCCTTGAGTACGTTCTTCCCATCCAGCCACGACTCCGGGTAGGTCGCGTCGCTGCCGTCGAAATCCCACTCGGGGTCGTCCGGTGCGTGCCGGGTGAGGAATCCGAACTTCTCACCCTCCTCGGTCTCGGCGGCGGACTGCTCTTCTTCCTCGTCGTCATCGCGACCGGGTGGGGCATCGTCAATCGACCGGTCGATGAACTCGAGCACCGCCCCCCCCGTCTTGAGCTTCACCGGGTGGTACTCGTGACCGCATTGGCGGCAGAAGTGGACCG
The DNA here is from genome assembly GCF_020037125.1 of Myxococcus sp. RHSTA-1-4. Taxonomy (GTDB): domain Bacteria; phylum Myxococcota; class Myxococcia; order Myxococcales; family Myxococcaceae; genus Myxococcus. The sequence continues at coordinate 40,514 of NZ_JAIQDG010000011.1, read as the reverse complement.
CGTAGAGCCGCTTCTGCTCCGCTCCTGGGAGGAACTTCTGAGCCTCGACCGTTACCTCACGGACGCCGGGCGGTTCGAGGGTGGCGTAGGCGTTCGCGGCCCCCGAGATGAACTGGTGGAGCTTGAAGGCGAAGAAGGGGTTCGTCGCGCCCTTCTCGTCGCGGCAACGCTCCTTCTCCGGCTGGCTGCTCAGTAGGAGGAAATCACGCAGGCGCTCCCGGCAGAGCGCCTCGGGGCAGCCAGATTCCTGGGCGAGCAGCTGGACCGCCGCGCTGACGGAGAGGGGCCGCGCGCGTCGCCAGGTCTGGTCGTCGGGGTCGACTGTGAGACCCAGCCGGGTCTCGACCCAGATGGCGAGCGGATGGGTCGTCAGCGCCCCGTCCCGCACGTCACGCGCGAGCGGCTGCCCGAGTGCCTTCGCGAGCGGCGCCTTCAGCACGGGCACCTGGTGGGGCCCCGTCGTCTGGCGGCGCAGCCACTCGGTGATGACGTGCGTCTCCGGCACCGGCGCGCCGAAGAGCTGCGAGGCGACGCGGCTCACGACGGCGCTGGTGCTCTTGCCTGGCTGCTGGGCGTCGGCGCTTGCCATCGTGGCCGAAGTGCCGATGCACTGGAGTCCCCGCGGCGCCAGGCGCTCCCGTACGCGGCGAACGAGGAGCGCCACATCCGCGCCCTGGCGACCGCGGTACGTGTGGAGCTCATCCAGGACGAGGAAGCGCAATCCCTCGCAGTTCGCCATCACCTGCCGATCTACGGGATCCTGCCGCGTCATCAGCAGCTCGAGCATCATGAAGTTCGTCAGGAGGATGTCGGGCGGATTCCGCGCGATGGCCTCCCGCTCTCCCTGCTTCTCCGTGCCGGTGTAGCGGGCGTAGGTGACCGGCGCCTCACCAGGCTTGCCCAGGTACTTCTCGAGCTCCTCGAGCTGCGAGTTCGCCAGTGCGTTCATCGGGTAGATGACGATGGCGCGAGTCTTCCGGGGGGCACCGGCGTCGCGCTCCTTCAGCACGGCGCTGACAATGGGCACGAAGAAGCACAGGGACTTGCCCGAGCCCGTGCCGGTGGTGACGACGTAGCTTGCCCCCGTCTTGGCGAGGATCGCCGCGAACTCCTGGTGCTTGTGCAGCGGCAGGGGGACGCCGGACGCCCCCCGGAACAGCTCTGGACACTTCGGGTGCAGGACGCCGCCCTCGACCAGTTCGGCTTGCGTGCGACCCTGTTGGAAATGCGGGTTCAGCTGGATCAGGGGCTCAGGCCAGTAGGTCCCAGCCTCATAGAAGGCCTTGAGCTTCGTGCGCAGGTCAGCGGCGCGAATCGTGGTGAATGAGGTGGCGAACCGCTCGTACTCGCCGATGACGCTGTCCCGCAGCGCGAAAACGTCCATGCTGTCCCCAGTCTCCCCTCAAGAGCCGCTGGAGGTTATCCTTCGTCACGAAAGCCGCCCAGCAGGTAAGGACGCGGTCGCCAGAGACCTGGCCCTGGCCCACGCCACAGATCATACGGAAAGTGTGGCCTCATGTGGGAATACCCGCCTCATTGCCGAGTCAGGCCCAGCGAGAGCTGACGCAGTGCCGCGGTGGCTCATGGTGGGAGTCCGAGCATCGTTCATTTTCTTCGAGGGAAGGTCGCGTACTTCAGTAGCTCTCCCGAGACCTTGGAGTAGTCGCCTTTGCTGGCCACAAAGCAGCCACCCGTGTTCATGGGCCTGCATTACAGCACACCGCTGCATGGGCTCCATACGTGCGAGCCGCTACGGCCAGACCTCTACTGGCATTGCCGACATCCGACGCGCAGCCCCTGAAGAGGCCCCCACGCGGCGCTATCCCGGCCGGAAGCGGCGCTCGATTCGTGAGCGCAGCAGCGCCACCAGCTCGCGCTCGCCCTCGGCCAGCTCGGACGCGAGCGAGTCCCGGTCCGCCTTGCGGATGCCGAGCGTCAGCACGGGCGCCTCGACCGGGGCCTCGTCCTTCAGCGCGCGTGCCCCCTGCTTCACCACCAGGTCCGCGTGCTCCGCCGCGATGCCGTACGGCTTGAGGTACAGGTCCGTGAAGAGCTGCTTGAGCGCTCCCACCGTCAGCGCCTCGCGCGACACGGGCACGAGCTGGAAGGCAATGCCCTTGCCCGCGAGCTTCACCACCACCTCGTCGACGAGGCCCACCTTCAGGGCGAAGGGCAGGAGCGCCTCCTGGCCCTCGGACCAGTTGAAGAGGAAGTAGCTCTTGGCGACGTGGCCACAGGCCGGGCACACCAGTCCGTTGAGCTCATCCAGGCCCCGGGTGCGCAGCAGGTGGACGAGGAAGACGTCCGCGCCACACCCCTTGCACTGCTCACGCGGCCCGAGGTGCGCGAGCACCCGCTGCGCCAGCATCGCGACCGTGCGGCGCTCGAGCGCGATGGGCACTCCGGCGAGCAGCTCCACGGACTTGAGCTGGAGCCCGAAGCGCACCTTCCCCCCCTGCGAGCGGAGCCCGAGCTCCAGGGGCGGCGGCAACCGGGTGAGGAGCTCCTCGAAGGACGGGGCCTCCGGCCACTCCGCGGCCACTGCGGCGTAGCGCTCGGCCCAGCCCTGCTGGTTCGAGAGCGCGTCGGGTGGACGCCCCGCGCGCTCGGCGAAGAAGGCCATCAGCACCAGCGTGGCCTCCCAGGGGGCCTGCTCCACCGCCTCCTCCAGCGTCTGCGCGAGCGCGCGGGCCTCGGACGACGCCCGTTGGCGCTCGAGACGCTCCGCGCCCTTGCGCACGAGCGGGCTCTCGAGAATGGGGTCGAAGGTGCGCAGCGCCCCTTCGGGTTTCGCCTCGATGAGCGAGTTCTTCAACGCGGTCAGCTCCCGGGCCGCTCGTTCGATTCGGCCCATGCGCGCCAGGGCGTCGCGCATCGTGCGCTCGGCGTCCTCGGCGAGCTCGGTGAGGGTCTCCTGGAAGTAGTCGCGGCCCAGCTCCTCGCGCCCCTTCCATTCGGCATGGAGACGGAAGGTGTCCGACTCGCGCAGGCGGGCGAGGTCCGAGAGCAGCGAGCGGCGAATGGAGGTCAGCGCGGCGATGCGCTTCTCCAGGTGCGCGAGCCGCTCGTCCACGGACACGGTCGTGTCGAGCAGCTCGCCCTGGTCCACGCGGACGAGGAAGAGCTCCAGCGCGGTCTGGTCTCCCTTCTCGAAGGCGAGGTTGACCTGGATCATCAACTGGTGGAGCCGCTGCCGCTCCTCCTCCGTCCGGGCGAGGTCCGGGTGAATCAGTCGCGCGAGCTTCCGATAGAGCCGCTTGAGGGTCTGCGCCTCGGACGCGAGGTCGGGAGGGGGCGAGAGCGGCTCGGGCACGTCGTCGTCGAGCGTGGCTCCGGGCGTCCAGGGGCGCTCGCCTTCCGCCTCTTCCCGCCCGGCCCGATACGACCGCGCGGCCTTTCGCGACTTGCGGCCGGACGCCTTGGGTGCCGGTGTGCGCAGCTCCGCGTCGAGCCGTGCCAGCTCGTCCTGCAGCACCTGGAGCCGCCGGACCAGGCGCTCACGGCGCTCGAGGCAGGCGAAGGCGGCCGACAGCTCACGCTCGTAGCGCGCGGAGAAATCGGCCAGCTCCGAGGCGAGCGTCTCCACCTCCAGGTCGAGCGTGGAGATCTCTTCGAGCAATGCGCGGAGCCGCCGCTCGGCATCGGCGACGGCATCGTCGGAATCGGTCTGGGTGCGCGCGAGGGCGACGGAGCGCACCAGCGCGTCGGAAGCGCTCATCCCTATTCCTTCTACCACCAGCTTTCTCCTCCCGTCTCCGTGCCAGCTCGCTCCCCAGACGAGCGGGGCAGCCAGACGCCTTTCTCCGAGAGCCCGCTTTCGACACCCTGGGTGCGAGCATGGAGCACTCGGCGCCTGTGCGTCTCTGCGAGGACGGGGCCGCTGCTGAACCCAGGCCCTCCCCTTGTTGCGATGCCCGCCGCCCACATGACGTTGTGAGGGTGGCCCCGACAAATGCCCCCCGCCGAGGAGCGGCTGACGGCGCTGTGGGCGGAGGCGGGCTACAACCGGGAGCGCCCCTCCACGACGGGCGCGGCGTCCTCGACAGCCTCGGCCGCCAGGGCCCGGGCGGCCGCGGCCGGCGGGGTCACGCCCATCCACGTGAAGAGCCGCGACAGGGCCAGGGTGCGCTCGGGCTCGGGCAGGCGGACAATGCGCGCGTTGGTGTGGTTGGCGTCCGGCACGTAGAAGCGGAAGGAGTCGTTGCGCTCCCGCACCTCGAAGGGACCGGCGGACCAGGGGTCGTGGTCCCCGTAGAGGAACAGCATCCGCTCACCCTGATTGCGGACCCATTGCTCCACACGGAGCATGAGGCCGTGGTCGAACCGCTCCTCCACGGGGAAGGACAGGTAGGTGGTGGGCACATCCTCGCGCGGGTAGCGCAGCAGGCCGTGCAGGTGCCGCGTGGGGTAGCGGTTCCAGCCAATCTCCGTGGCGGACTGGTAGTAGTAGGCCGCGAAGTAGTCGAGCGCCAGGTCCCCATAGGTGTAGTCCAGGCCGACGATGCCCTCGAGGAAGGCGAAGGTCTCTTCCGCCGGAGCGCCGGGCGCGGGGATTTCAGCGCACCGGGAGGCATTGCCGTACTGCCAGAAGTAGAAGGGCATCTCGACAACGGCGAACTCCAGGGCGCGATCCAGGCCCATCAGCCCGAAGCTCGCCCCCTCGGAAGTGACCAACTCCTCCACGAAGGGGAGCAGCTCCTCGCGGCGGCGCAGTGCGTCCTGCTGGAAGGCACGCAGCCTCGCGCGGCAGTCCTCATCTCCCACCTGGTTGAGGAAGTGGACGAAGCGCACGTCATCCAGCCCGTGAACGTTGGGCGCCACGTACGCCAGCGTGGCGTCCACGTCGTCCGGATGGAAGTAGCGGTGGTACACGGCGGCCATTCCGCCCTTGCTGCCGCCCGTGGTCAGCCAGCGTCCGGTGTAGAGCGGCTTGAAGGCCTGGATGATGCGGTGGTAGTCGCCTGCGGCCTGCCGGATGTCGAGCAGCTTCCAGTCGTTGGAGTCCGGCCGGGAGGAGCCGAAGAAGCGGTGCTCCAGCGAGAGCTGGTTGGCGCCGAGCAGCCTGGTGGGCTCGTACTCCGAGGGGAACCCGCCCAGGCCGTAGCCGCCGGAGTACAGCACCACGGGCGCGTCCACCGAGCGGTGCAGCAGCGTGGCGCGCATCTGGAAACGCTCGCCCTCGGGACGGCGGTGGTCCGCCGGTTGCTCGAAGTAGAGCCGGAAGAAGCGCGTGCCCGGGAAGGGTGAAGCCACCTCGCCCACCACCGTGAGGCCGGGAATGGACTGGAGCCGCGCGAGGATGTCCTCCGAATCCACCCCTGCCGCCAGCGCTCCCGCGGCCTGAACTGGGGGCGATGTGCGAGCGCCGGACTCCGTGAGCGTGGTGTCACCACATGCTTGCAGCAGCATCGCAGCCGACAGCAGCCATACAGCAATGGAAATGCCAGCTCCTCCTGTCCGCTTCATTCATGCTCCTCGGGTTGGGGTTGCTCCGCTGCTTCCGGACGAACGTGCGGGAGGCGGCCCCATATCGGGCGCTCTGACAAAGGACTGGAGAGACGCTTCAGCTCACGCTGGATGCGCGTTCGAGCCCATCGAGAATCACATCCAGGCCGAACTCGAACTCCGCCGCATAGGACGCCGCGCTGTTCACCCCACGCCGTGCCTGCTCGAGGCTCCGCGTCATGACGAAGTTCATCGCCTCGACGAGGTAGGGATATTCGTCCGGCGGGATGGCCGGCCTCAGGCTCTCGGCGACGTCCGGGCGCTCCTCGGGCTCGAAGGGCCAACACACCTCCTGCAGGACGAACCCGTAGATGTAGCTGTCGAGCATGAGGTAGGCGCTGTACGCCTGCTCCACGGAGAAACCGCCTTCGCGCAGGACGCGAAGCCCCGCGTTGTGAAGACGCAGGCGCGCGGGCCCCGGGCTCACCCGTGACTCGATGAGCACCGCGGCCCAGCGATGCCGGAGCAGGACCTCGCGCATGGAGCGCGCCTTCGCGCGAAGGCCCGCCTTCCAGCCGCTCTCCGGCGACGGAACCACCATCTCGGACATGACGAGCTCGATGAGCCCATCGAGGATCTCGTCCTTGTTCGCGACGTGCTTGTACAGCGACATGGCCTCCACGCCGAGGCGCTGGGCGACCTCGCGCATCGTCACTGCATCGAGCCCCCGGGCGTCGGCAATGGACAGCGCCGTCAGCAGTACTCTCTCCCGGGTGAGCGGGGCGCGGGCCCTCTTCTTCACAGCTCTCGACATTCGCTCGTCCTACACGACCAGGGGTAGCACCGGGCCGGTGGAGGACACGGTAACATTGACAGGCTTACGACGTAAGCTTACTAAGTAAGCCACGACGGCCGGTTGGGGCCGCCGCGACTCGCCGTAGGGGGAGCAGATTCCATGAAGGCCGCCGTGTACCGTCAGTACGGACCTCCGGAAGTGGTTCGCATCGAGGAGCTGGCCAGGCCCGAGCCCAGGGAGAACGAGGTCCTGATCAGGGTCAGGGCAAGCACCGTTTCCTCCGCGGACTGGCGAGTTCGCAGTCTCAAGGTGCCCGCGGGGTTCGGCCTCTTCGCGCGCCCGGTGCTCGGGATGTTCGGCCCGAGAAAGGCGGTCCTCGGTACCGAGCTCGCCGGTGAAATCGAGGCCGTCGGCAGCGCCGTGAGGAAGTTCAAGGCCGGTGACGCCGTGTTCGCGTTCCCCGGCTTCGACATGGGGTGCCACGCGGAGTACAGGACCCTGCCCGAGGACGGGCGCATCATGCCCATGCCGGCCGGTGTGAGCTTCGAGGAAGCCGCGGCAATCTCGTTCGGCGGAAGTACGGCGCTCCACTACCTGCGCGACCGCGCGAAGGCAAAGCCCGGCGACGACGTGCTGATCATCGGCGCGTCCGGGGCGGTGGGAAGCGCGGCGGTGCAGATCGCGAAGCACCTCGGCGCCAGGGTCACCGGCGTGACGAGCACTCCCAACCTGGAGCGGGTGAGCGGGCTCGGAGCCGACCGGGTCATCGACTACACGAAGACACGCTTCCTGGAGGGCGGCGAGAAGTACGACATCATCTTCGACACCGTCGGGAGCACCTCGTTCTCCGCGTGCGAGTCGGCACTGAAGGAAGACGGGCGCCTGCTGCTCTCCGCGGCGGGCCTGCCTCAAATCCTCGCATCAAGCTGGGCTTCGAGGAGGGGCAAGAAGGGCGTCGTCAGTGGGAACGCCACGGAGAGCGTGGAGCACCTCCGCTACCTCAAGGAGCTGGTCGAAGCGGGGCAATACCGGCCCCTCATCGACCGCACCTATCCGCTCGAGCGCATCGTCGACGCACACGCCTACGTCGACGCTGGAAGAAAGCGAGGGAGCGTCGTGATTACGATGGCTTGAGCAACTCCCAGTTGAGCAAGCCGGGGGTTCTCGGCGACTTCCCGGTGCCGATCATGGGGGCTGGGGCCGGCCCCGTTCTGGTCGAGTCCCGGATTGTGTGTCGGAGGGAGAGACGGTGGCCGGCGTGTCCGGCGGGCCTACCGTGTCCCTGACGGCCGGCGGCGGGAGGCCGCGGCGCTCGGACGGCGAGACTTCCCGGGAGCGGAGGCGGCGGACTTCGGCTTCTTTGCCACGGGAGACTTCCCGGGAGCGGAGGCGGCGGGCTTCGGCTTCTTCGCAACGGGCCGCTGGCGGACCCGGTTCTCCGCCGCCGCGCGCTTCATCACCTCGGACATGCGCTGGCTGCGTTGGACCGCCTCACGGTCGGCCTGGCTGATGTACAGGGCGCCCATGGCTTCGAGTGCCCTCCGCGTGGGCTCGTGTCCATGACGGACCACGGCGATGTTCGCGGCACGAAGGACGCGAGGCGTGAAGAGTGGAGGCATGCCCAGCGGCCGAAGAAGCGCGAGCATCGCCGGCACGTCGGCGAGGTTCGCCTGCCATGACGAGCCATGCGCGCCGGAGGAGATCTGCTCGACCTCGCGCGCGAGGTATGCGGCAACCAGTTCGGCGAACCACGGGGCGAGAGGCTTCTTCACGAGCTTCCCGACCGCCACCGGCAGGCGCCGGGACCTCCGCAGCGCCATCCACGCGCCGTGCTCCGCCGGGGGAAGGCGCGCGTACTCGACCGCTCCGACCAACGCGCCGGTCGCGCCCCGCTTGAGGAGCACCTCGTCAATCTCCGCCGCGTCCCCCGCCTGGCGGCTCCAGGTGCGCAGCGTCTTGCGAATGAACGGGCGCTCATCGGCGAACTCGCTGTTCGCTGCGTGCTCCTCGATGTCTCCCAGCATCGCTCGCAGCGTGCCCGCCACCACGCGGGCGATGCCTGGCGCGTCGGCCTTCACCTTCGAGAGCGCGGCCGCCTCCTTGACCAACGCGCGCGGGCCGAGGGCTCCCGCGCGCTCGGCGAACGCGAGCACCGCGGGAGAAGGCGCCGTGAGCGGGGGACCACTTCGCAACCGGGCAATGAGCGTGCGTTCGTCAACAGACATGCGCGACAACCTGCCGTACCCAGGCAACGGGCTCAAGCAGGATTCCCACCAGAAGGTCCAGACGCGCTCCGGACCCTCTCACGGCGCTCTCACCCGCCCATTTCCGCCGGCGAGCGTGTCTTGACTGTGAGGGGGACACTACACTGAGGTGGAGTCCCGGCGATTCCCGTCATGGGCCCGCGTGGAAAATCGCGGGAAAATGCCGTGTCGATCTCCCGGAGCGTCGTTCGTCGCCACTTTGAAGGCGGGGTACACCCCCGGACATTCCCGTCCGGCGGCCCCCTGTCCACGACGAGGAGACCTCCATGCAGACCGTCACCAAGACCCAGCTGTGGACCGGCCGCATCCTGAGCGGCATCGTGGTGCTGTTCCTCACCCTGGATGGCGTCATGAAGTTCCTGGCGCCCGCGCCCGTCATCGAGGGGAGCGGCCAGCTCGGCTACTCCGCGGACTCGCTGCCCACCATCGGCGCGCTCGTGCTGGTGGGCGTGGCCCTGTACCTCATTCCCAGGACCTCGGTGCTCGGCGCCATCTTCCTGACGGGCTTCCTGGGCGGCGCGATTGCGTCCCACGTGCGTGTAGGCAATCCCCTCTTCAGCCACACGCTCTTCCCGGCCTACGTGGCGGCCATGATGTGGGGCGGGCTGCTGCTGCGTGACCCGCGGCTGCGCGCGTTCCTCCCCTTTGCCAAATCCTCGTCCGCCCCGGTAGGAAGCGAGCACAGGAGCCCCACCACCCTCAGGGAGACGACCGCTCGATGAGCCTCGCGAAGAAGCTGAACCTCAAGGACGGCATGAAGGTCCGCGTCATCGGCAAGCCCAGGGGCATCGACCTCGGCGACGTCGAGACCACGACCTCCGCCAAGGCGGAGGCCCTCCTCGTCTTCGTCAAGACGCTCGAAGAGGTGGACGCGAAGTGCGCGCCCCTCATCGAGGCCGCGAAGGAGGACCGCATCGCCTGGGTGGCCTACCCCAAGGCGGGGCAGTTGGGCACCGACCTCAACCGGGACGTGCTCTGGAAGCACCTGCTCGAGCAGGACATCCAGGGCGTGCGCCAGGTCGCCATCGACGACGTCTGGAGCGCCATGCGCTTCCGCCCGGGGAAGTGAGACTCACGAGGCCGCCCTCTCGCCCGCAATCCTCCGCTGGAGGAAGGGCGAGAAATGGCCGGAGTAGCGCTCCCGCAGCGCGGTGAGCCTCCAGTCCCGGCCGGTGACGATGCGGCGGCACGCCGGGGCGCCGCAGTTGCATTCGCGGCGCATGACGTACGTCTCCGCGTCCATCCAGAGCGCGTAGTCCGCCGTGAGCTCCTCGCCCGCCTCGATGCGCCGCCTCGCGCAGAGGGTGAGCGCATCGTGCATCCAGAGGTTCGAATCACAGGAGTGATTCATGAAGTCGTCGGGGCTGCACTCCTGGTCCGGGAGCGCCGCGATGACGACTCCCTCCGCGATGGCCACCGAGGTGTGGTCCCGGACGCCGCCCGCGTCGCGCGTGGAGGCAGGGAGGATGCGGCCGCCCCACCGGACCACCAGCTCCCCCGCGTCGATGGGGCGCTCGGTGAAGAGCCCCTGCCCCTGGATGGAGGAAGCGGCCACGTAGAGGCCGGGCCTCAGCCATCCCTGGATGTCCTGGTGGGCGAACGGCTGCATGACAGGCTCCTAGAATCAAATTCTAGAATCCTGTTCTAGCCGAGGTGGGTGACTCGTGCAACGTCCCGCCCGGCGTCACCCGTCACTCGGCGAGCGCGTAGTCGAACTCGTACGAGTGCTTCCCTTCATCGATGATGATGCGCATCGAGCCGGTGAGCCCCACCAGCTGCCCGGTGCCGGAGTCCGGGACCACGGTGACGGAGAGCTGCTGCGCGCCCCGCGTCATCGTGCCCGAGTGCTGCAAGGCGAAGGTGCCGCTGCGGCCGTGCAGCGTCCCGCTGACGTGCTCCATCGCCACGTACCCGCCCGAGGTCTTGCTGGCCGCCATCACGGCCAGCATCTGCCCCTGGCTCGGCCCCTCCAGCTCGCCGTGGAACTGCTTGTCGATGCGCATCCGGCCTGTCCCCGTGTCGCCGGCCCCCACGTCCGGAGCCATGGGGGTCAGCTTGACGTCGAAGGTCCCGCTCGCTCGCTTCGTCATGGTCGCCTCTCTCCGGGCTGAATCAGGAACCGCCGCGGATGTTCCCGCGCACCCTACGGGGAACAGGGCGCAGAGCCCGAAGAGAATGAGTCCCCGCATCGACGCCTTCACACCTGAATCCGCCATCGGCCGCTCCTCGTCACGAGTTGAGTGGGCCGCTCGATACGCCCCACGGCCGGCGCGGGGATTGGAAAAACGCGACGCCGCCCGCTACACGGGCCAGGGCGTGCTCCGCGGGCCCGCGGCCCAGTTGTCGTGGCGGCCGTCCCAGTACTGGTAGGTCAGCTTCGACGGGTCGACACCCTCCAGGCAGTTGACGCTGACCGAGCGGAAGGCGCCCCCGAGTTCCGGCACGTCCCCCGCGCCGTAGCACAGGACGCCGCAGTGCTTGCAGAAGGCGCGGTGGTTGGGGCTCCCCGCCCTCGCCGAGAACCGGCTGAGGCTCTCCTCGCCCGACACGAGCCGGAAGGCGCTCGGCTTCACGATGAGGCCCGCGGACGAAAGCTTCGTGCAGATGGTGCAGTTGCAGCGGCCCACCGGGCTCGCGAGGTCGAGCTCCGCCTCGAAGCGCACGGCGCCACAGAGGCAGCCCCCCGCGTAGGTCTTCACGGTGCTGGCGGTCGGGGTCTTCGAGGCGGTTTCGTTCATTTCTCGTTCTCCAGAGTGGGTTGATGAAACTCCGAGAGTTCTAGGCCCCGCCCGTGACAGCCTTATGTCAGGTTTCGTCCGCCCCACCTGGCACATGCGGCTGTTCGACACCGAACAGTGGTCGTGATAGGACGGCCGGACCACCTGCTCCGAGGGGGGGTGGGTGCATGAACCGACTCGCAGCAGCACTCCCGCGCTTGTCCACTCCCGTCCTGGCCCAGCTCCTGGAACGCCGGGCGACCGGCTGGGTGATTGGAGCCGCGGCCCTCGCCCACCTGGTCCTGATGCGCTTCGACCTGCCCGCGTGGCAGTGCACCGTCCGGGACGCGGTGGGGATACCCTGTCCGGGCTGCGGGCTGTCGCGGGCCATCACCGCGCTGGTTCACGGCCAGTGGCGGGACGCGCTGACCCTGCACGCCTTCGCTCCGGTCATCCTGGCCGGGCTGGTGCTCGTCACCGGGATGGCGCTCCTGCCGGAGGCCGCCCGCCGCCGGGGCATCTCCGCGGTGGCCCGCTTCGAGCAGCGCACCGGCCTGACGGCCCTGCTGCTGCTGACCCTGGTGGGCTACTGGCTCACCCGGCTGATCTTCTTCCGTAGCGCCTTCATCGACTCAACCCGCTGAACCCCCAACACACCACCTAGGAGAAAACCAACATGGCAACGATCTTCGGACTGCTCGGCACGCTCGTCGGCCTGGGCAGCCTCATCCTCTTCATCATGGTCGTCATCAAGCTCTTCCAGCAGAAGGGCGTGCTGCACGGCATCCTGGGCATCATCTGCAGCATCTACACCTTCATCTGGGGCTGGATGAACGTGGAGCGGAACGACAACCGGCAGGTCATGCTCGCCTGGACCGCCTGCATCATCGCCGGCATCGTGTTCAACATCCTGAGCGCCGTGTTCGCCGGCGGGTAGACGTGACGCGGATGGCCGGAGCCGCCTCACCTTCCGGGGCGGCCCGCCATGAGCCCGGGCATCCAGAAACGTCAGCGACTCCGGATATAAGGTGAAACACAGCCAAGGGCTGTGCGGTTTCCCTTCCCTCCTGGAGTCCTGATGAAACGGATGCAGCTTGCATGTATCGCCGCGGCGCTCACCTTCGGTGCGCCCGTGGCCCTCGCCTCGGAGCCGGTCTGCAAGGCCGCGCAGCCCTCCCCCGCGTCGCAGCGCGCCCACAAGGTGGGCGAGGACGTGATGCGGAAGTTCGAGAGCCCCCATCCGTACGCCAGCACCTCGGTGCGCGCGGACGGCGGGCCCATCCACTCGGACGTGCTCCACCATCCGGGCGCGGCGTACATCGCCGCCCACTTCTCGCGCCTGGAGCTGGAGGACGGGGACTTCGTCGTCGTCCGCGCGCCGGACGGCTCGCGCTCCTGGCGCTACGACAACAGCCAGCCCGGGGCGCGGGACGGCTTCTGGGCCATCGCCATTCCCGGTGAGACGGCCATCGTCGAGCTGCACAGCCGGGACCACGCCGGCCGCCAGGGCATCCTGAACAAGCACGGCTACACCATCGACCGCTTCGCCCGTGGCTACACCAACGCGGAGATGGGCTTCACCGGGAACACCGAGGCCCTGTGCGGCGCGGACGACTCGCAGCGGGCCGCCTGCTACACCACCTCGGAGCCGGTCATCTACGGCCGCGGCAAGCCCGTGGCGCGGCTGCTCATCAACGGCTCCAGCGCGTGCACCGGCTGGCTCGTGGGCAGCCAGGGCCACGTGCTGACGAACCAGCACTGCATCGGCTCGGCGACCGACGCGCAGAACACCTCCTTCGAGTTCATGGCCGAGGGCTCCACCTGCGCCACCAACTGCGAGAGCTGGTTCGGCTGCCCCGGCACCGTCATCTCCTCCTCCGCCACGCTGGTGAAGAGCGACGCGCCGCGCGACTACGCGCTGGTGCAGCTGCCGGTGAACCCGACGAACAGCTACGGCTACCTCCAGCTGCGCTCCAGCGGCGCGGTGGTGAACGAGCGCATCTACATCCCGCAGCACCCGGCCGCCTGGGGCAAGATGATTGCCGTCACGTCCACGGACACGCGTGACGAGTCCGGCTTCGCCGAGGTGTACAGCCTCAACGAGCCCGCCTGCCAGACGGGTGGCCCCAACGACGTGGGCTACTTCGCGGACACGCAGGGCGGCTCCTCGGGCTCGCCCGTCATCGGCCACAGCGACAACCTGGTGGTGGCGCTGCACCACTGCGCCAACTGCGCCAACCGCGGCGTGCCCATCCAGGAGGTCATCAGCCACCTGGGCACCAGCCTGCCCACGTGTGCCCTGCCCGCCGCCGGCTGCCCGGACCCCAACGGCAACGGCGAGCCGCCTCCTCCGCCTCCCCCGCCGCCGGCCAACTCCTTCACGTACAACACCACCAACACCGCGAGCGCCACGCAGAACACCGTCAACAAGACGCTGACGCTCACCGCCGGGCAGAAGCTCACCGTGGCCACGTGCGGCCTGACGGGCGCCACGTTCAGCGGCGACACGTACCTGCGGCTCTTCAACGGCGCCACGGAGGTGGCCTCCAACGATGACGCCTGCAGCGGCCGCGGCTCCAGCATCACCTTCACGGCCGCCACCAGCGGGGACTACGAGGTCCGCGCCGGCTGCTACTCCACCGGGAGCTGCGGCGGCACCGTGGTGTGGGAAATCACGGGCGGCGAGCCCCCGCCGCCTCCGCCGACCAGCGGCTCGTTCACCTTCAGCGCGAGCAGCACCAACAACGCCACGCGCAACACCACCAACCGGGATGTGACTGTCTCCGCGGGCCAGGTCCTCACCGTGGGCACCTGCGGCCTGACGGGCGCCACCTTCAGCGGGAACACGTACCTGCGCCTCTTCAACGGCGCCACGGAGGTGGCCTCGAACAACGACGCGTGCGGCGGCACGGGCTCCAACTTCAGCTACACCGTCTCCACCAGCGGTACGCTCCAGATTCGCGCGGGCTGCGCGGCCAACAAGAGCTGCAGCGGCACGGTGGCCTGGACGCTCCAGTAGGTCCATGCCCGGGCGCGGGCGGTGCCCCCATGGGCCGCCCGCGCCTCACCGCTGCAACTGGGAGCGCGCGGCCTCACGCACTGATGATTCGTGGCGACAGCTCATCGGCGTAGAGGGCGGAGAGGACCGAAGGGAAGTCTCTGGCCAGGAAGTAGAGCCTGCGCTCTCCCTCCCTCGCATAGCCATCCCAGTAGAAGAGCATCCCCGCCTGCTCACCCGCGACCGCCAGGCAGATCACATCAGCGCCCTCCGTCGTCGCAATTGGGAGGAACTGGGATGGAATGCGATCTCGAAACACCTCGAGGTTCCAATCGAGGCGGCACGATTCGATTGGGTCATTCAGTCCGAAGAACAGATGGATCCGGCAAGGCGAAGCACCCTCAGGGCCATTGAATGTCAGCAGGTCGCGCTCGGGACGGCCGCCATTCGTCGCCAGCAGGAACTCCCGATACGCCTGTGGGAGAACCAGCGCGTACTTCTTCTCGAAGAAACTGAGAGACGCTTCATCCAGTGGAGGGCCACCCTCAACGGTTCGTAGCAAGGCGACCATCACTCAGCTCCCGAGAATCCGCCGGTGTGGCCCGTTCTGGCATGAATGCTCGTGGGAACCAGCTGCATGGTCGTCCGATCCTGATGGTGGTGCCACGTCATTCCCTTCGGTGTCTCTCGCAAACCCGCGGCCTTGTTCGCAGCGGCAAAGTCCCCCGCCCGCGACCCCGTATAGACGATCCGAACCTCGGCCCTGACAACCCCAGCGGCTCGGAAATCAGGATAGCCCTCTGCATCAAACGGAATACCTGTTATGGGATGCTTCTTTCCCGCGAGGTGCACGTTTCGGATGGGCGTGCTCGCATGAGGGCCCCCCAGGGCACTCGCCTCTGCGGGAGACACATCGGCCCCGGGCTTCGAATGCGCCTGGTTCGTACGGGCAGGCTTCGCTTCCGCCATCCAGGCCTGGGCCCGGGCAACATTGCCCCGGGCTTCATACAGGGCCAGAGCGCCGGCCTCTCCGCCCTCGTGTACGAGGATGGCGGCCTCCCGGCTGGCCTGGATGTACCGGGCCAGTTGACGCATCCCGTCCCCGCCCAGCCTCTCCCCCAAACGCTCCGCCACCTCCGCCAGTCTCTCGAGCCCCAGTTCGGGCAGCTGCAGCCGCCGTGTCCAGGTGCGGTTGGCACGCGTACCTCCAGAGACGGTCGCGGCGTGGCGCACCGCCTTGCTACCGGCGTACAAGACCACCAACGTGGCCGCTGCCGACAGCTCACGCGCGGCCTGCTCGTAGTGTCCCTGGGACAGGGAGTACACGCCTTGGCATGTGCTGGCCACCAGGTTGTAGAAGCCCAGTGGGACTCCAAACGTCAGCGCGTCGAAGCTCCCTCGTGTCACGTTTCCAGGGGAGAAGGCGGCTGCCACTTCCTCTCGTTCCAGCACATCGAGGGCCTGCTGGTAGGGCGGAGGCAATTGCCTTCTTTGCGCATCGTACTTCAGTGCCACAGCCCCTCGGCGCAGCTCACTCGTCGCCAGGGCCTCATCGGCTGCGTCGGTCAAGCCCCTGATGGCGTCACCAGCACGCTCGGGACGGTCCGTGTAGCCCGCGAGGTCCAGCCCTCTCCGTCGGAGTGCTTCGCGTGCGGCGCCCATCCGCAACACTGTCTGCGCCAGTCGTTTATCCCTGGCCAACACCACCAGTACTTCGTGCAAGTCGTCGGTAAAGGCCGCGTGAATGATGAAGAGGGCGAATACCTCGGCTCGGGCAATGCCGTATTCCTGGCTGGCAGCGACGAGGAAGGCGGCGCGTTTGCGGTTGAGCGTACTGCTGCCCGCGCGCAGCGGGCCCTGTGTACCGAGCCGAACGGCGGACCAGTCATCCAGCCCGTCCACCAGCCGGGCCATGTCCACCCTGTTCTGCAGTTCAATGAATTCCGAGGGGGAGGCACATGCCAGGAAAGGGGCGAGCACCTCCTTGCTGGAAGACAGGTCGGGCCAACCAGGAGGAACGGCCCGACCTCCGCACACTGGCGGGCCACTCTCAGCGGGTAGTGCCCCCAGAAATACCGATTTGTGCCAGGAGGACGCCCCTCCTCGGGTAATCGGCTCGCTGCCAGCGCAAGCGACCAGGGCCACTGCCAGAGCTGCGCTCACGCTCGCGATGAACCTCGGAATCACGCCATCTCCCCTCGCATGAGTGAACGCCCACGCGTCTCGCGCCCTGCGTAGCGGACCGGCATTCGTATAGGAACTCACCGCTGCCGCTGGACGACGTTCTGGCGTGAGCGCGCCACCTGATTTCAGGGCGTGCGGTCCACGCCTGGACGAGGCGTGGAAGCCGCGAGCCCGCCCTCGGCGTACCGGGCTCCCGTCCACCGCCAGCCGGCGTGACGTTGACTGGTCCCACGGGCATCTTCACTGCCAGGAAGAGACCACGCCGCCCGGCTCCAGCACTTCCCGGGTCTCGAACCCGGGCTCCACGTAGCCGAAGCCGCCTTCCAGGACCTTTCCATCCGCCAGCACGGCGGTGAGCCGGTACGACGACTCGCCCTTCGGGGCGAACGACAGCGCGAGGCTCTCTCCGGCTCGCAGCCCCCGGTGAACGACCTGGCCGTCCTCGTGCTCGATGCGCACCTCGCGCACGTCCTGCCCCGTCCGGTTCTCCAGCCGCACCACGACCGCCGGCGGCGAAGCGGAGCGCGTCAGCCCGAGCACGCCGATGCCCCCGAGCGTCAGGACCGCACCCGCCAGCACCGCCCCGAACATCCGCCGCCCCCGCATCGTCACTCCTTCCTGGAACCCCACGTCCTCGACGTTCTATCAGCCGCGCCGGACCTCGCTCGCGGGGTAGCGGCTCAGGCGGAAGACTCCGGCGGCGCCTCGTCACCGGGAGCCGGCTCCACCGTCCAGGGGTCGAGCACCACGGTGAGCACCGGCCGGGCATTCGACAACAGCGGCGCGAAGAGAGACGGCTGTCCCGGGTCGTCGAACACCGTCGCGTAGTCCTCGGGCGTCAGCGCGCGCACCAGCCGGGCCGCGAAGGTCTCCCGCAGCAGCCGCACGTAGTACTCGACGTCGTAGTCGCGCGGGTCGCTCGCCAGGGCTGTGTCACCGTCGTCCTCCGGGTCGGGCAGCAGGCCCGCGCGTCCCCCCACCGCGCGATACACCCGCACGCGCTCGCCCAGGGCCCAGTCCTTCCGCCCACCCGCCAGCATGGCCTCGTAGGGCAGCTCGCGCCGGCGCTCGCGGATGCCCAGGTACTGCGACGGTGTCTTGGTCAACCGGACCCGCGAGGACACATCGAAGGTGGGGACCTGTCTCCTTCGCAGCGCCATCACCGTCGAGACATACGCCTCGCGCACGCCTGGGATGTCGCCCCTGAGGAGGCAGGTCAGCGCCCGGCGCAGGAAGGCCTCGCCGAAGGGCTCCGCCCGGCTGGAGCGGAACGCCACACCCCGCAGCACGAGCGGCCCCTCGTAGGGCAGCAGCGCATAGTTCTTCGGCTCGTGGGACAGCATGGCCGCGTAGCGCCCGTCGAACTCCAGCTTCACGCGGGGCGGGAGCAGCGCGGCGACCTCGGAGACGACCCGCCGCTCATCCAGCTCGCGCCAGTCCTCCGGCACCGCGAAGTACACACCGTCCGTGTCGGCCTCCAGCAGCGTGACGCCCCGCCGCGCCAGCTCGCGGCACAGCAGCGCCAGCACCTCGCGCCCCCGCCGCGTCACCTCGTTGGCGGCGTGGACGTCCGAGAACCGCGTCAGCCCCACCGCGCCCAGGTAGCCGTAGGCGGAGTTGACGACAATCTTCATCGCCGCGGAGAGCGCCTCGTGCGTGTGCCGCTCGGGCGAGCCGGACGGCGCGGCCCTGGCCTTCGCCTTGGCCGCCAGCCGCTGGTCCACCAGCCGGTCCACCAGCGCCAGCAACACGCCCAGCCGGTCCCGCTTCGGGCCGATGCGGTACTGCCGCATCAACGAGGGATAGAGGCTCGCCACGTCCGCCTTCACCACGTGCCTCGCCACCCCGGAGGCGAACAGGTGAAGCGCCGCGCCGCTGTGCGACGTGCCGTCGCCCTCCTCGTGCGCGGGCAGCGCCGCTCCCGCCCGGAGGTAGGCCCGCACCAGCAGCGGGTCCAGCACCCCGGTGGCGGGCCCCGCATCCGCGAGCCGCTCGTACCGGCGCGGCGCCATGCGGGCGAGCGCGAAGGCGGCTCCTCCCAGCAGGTGCGCGAGGCCGGCGGCTTCGTTCACGTCGTCCCGGGCATAACGCCGGACGCGCTCGGGGTCGCGCTGGAAGACCTCGTACACCTTCGGGCCCGGGATGTACTCACGCTCCGGCCCCGCGATTCCGAGGTGCCTCGCCACCACCTTGAGCCCGTGGCCCGGCAGGTCCCTCGCGGAGAAGTCGTGCCGCAGCACGGCGTCCAGCGTGTCGATGAGCTCGCGTCCCGGCACCGTGTACCGCGAGCGGCGCATCGAGTCGGAGCGCCCCGGCGTCCGTCCCACGGCGGCCCCTCGCGAGGCCGGGCGCTGCCGCAACCCCGGTGAGCCGGCGCGTCCCAGCGCGAGCGGCACGTCCAGCGCCTTCGCCCTGCGCGCCAGGAAGGGCAGGTCGAAGCCATGCAGGTTGTGGTTCTCGATGACGTCGGGGTCGTGGACGCGGATGCGCTCCACCAGCCGCCGGATGAGGTCCGCCTCGGCGGCATCATCACCGCCCCGCGCGTCCAGCACCTCCGTCCCTCCATCCGGCGCCCTGAGCGCCACGAGGAAGATGCGGTCGCGGTCCGGGTCCAGCCCGGTGGTCTCCAGGTCGAACTGCAGGCGGCGCAGCTCATCGAAGCCCAAATCATGGAAGTACGTGCGCCCGGACGCGATGAGGTACTGCTCCTCGGGCGGCAGCGACAGCGCCGTGTTCGCGTCCAGGTCCCGCAGGTGCCCGAAGGGACGCCCCAGGCGCCGCGAGGCCCCGCGCAGCACCGCCGCCGCCAGCGCGCGCCCGTCATCCGCGCGGACGAGGTAGCGAAGCGCGCCGGGCCCCTCCAGCTCCTCCCACGTCACGCGGTCGGGCGCGGGGCCTTCCCGCTCGGGGCGGAGCCTCGTGCCCAGGTGCGCCAGGTCATCCAGCGAGGACAGGAGGAGCCACGGACGAAAGCGCACGTCCTCCCGCACGAGCCCGCCACCCTCGCGCAGGCGCCGCCAGATGAAGGCGCGGCCGTCGGGCTCCGCCCACACCGAGACGATGCCCGGTGTCGGGTCCCAGCCCCAGAGCCACTCATCCTCCATCGGGTTGGACATGGTGGTGGCCAGGGGGGCGCTGCCCCTCCGCGGGGGACGGTCGAGAACGCTCACGATGCAATCCGCTCCACGGTCGCGATGCAAGCGCGGCTCCTTCCCTACCCCACGGGTCTCCCGTCGAGCCCCGTCCCACCGGACGCTCACGGGCCAGTGGTCATGCGCATATTGAGGCACCCTCCTGACAGTGGTATGTCAGGTTTCCCCACCATGCAGCGGACCGAGCGACTTTTCGCCCTCGCTGAATACCTTCGCGGCCGCCGCACGGGAGTCACCGCGGAGACACTCGCCGAGCGCTTCGGCGTCACCGTGAGGACGATTTATCGGGATCTGGACGCCTTGCGCGCCGCGGCCATGCCGCTCGCCGCCGAGCGCGGGCGCGGGGGCGGCTATGCGCTGGACCGGAGCTACAGCCTGCCGCCGGTGAACTTCACCGCTCGCGAGGCGGCGCTCATCGTCGCGCTGGGGCGCTTCGCCATCGACATGCGCCTGCTGCCCTTCAGCGACACCCTGGAGTCCGCGCTCGACAAGGTGCGCGCCGCCCTGTCCACGTCCGCGCAGCGTGAGCTGCTCACGCGCCTCAAGGAGCTGACATTCCTCGGCGTGCCGGCGCTCCCCTGCAAGAAGCCCGTCCGCGAGGCCATCGAGCGCGCGTGGTTCGAGCAGCAGCCGGTGCGCATCACCTACGTGGACTCGAACTACCTGGAGACGACGCGCGACGTGCGCATCATGTCCGTCATCATGGACCGGCACGAGACGCGCATCGACGCCGTCGAGCTGGACAGGAACGAGCGCCGCCCCTTCCGGCTCGACCGCATCACCCACGCCGAGGTGCTGCGCGGCACGCTCTGAGCGTGCCACCGCGTCCAGCACCCCGGCGGGTCCGGCGCTCGTGTCGGGCAGGCACGTGGCCCGTCTCCGCGCGAGCACCGGGCAGAGAATCAGTACTCCAGCGGCGGCTGGGGACCGGGGACGATGTCCGCGATGTCGGGATCGATATCGCCGGGCTGGCGCGTCGGGCGCTCGGCCTTGGCCTTCTTGCGTTCCTCGCGCTTCGCGTCCTTCTCCTGCTGGTGCTGCTTGCGCGCCTGCTCCTTCTGGCGCTTGGTGGACTTTCCTTGCATTGAGCCTCCCTCACTGAAAACAAAAGCCCGGCCTCGAAGTGAGGAGACCGGGCCGACGGGTGCTGGAGCTGTCGCTCTAGCCAACGACGCGGACGTTCTCGGCCTGGAGGCCCTTGGGGCCCTTCCGGGTCTCGAACTCCACCTTCTGACCCTCGGCAAGGGTCCGGAAGCCGTCCGATTGGATGGCGGTGTGGTGGCAGAACACGTCAGGGCCGCCATTGTCCTGGGCGATGAAGCCAAAGCCCTTCGCGTCGTTGAACCACTTCACGGTACCAGTCGCCATATCGCTTCTTCTTTCTACATGCGGCCGCGAGGCCGCCACCTGTCCCAACGTGGGACCGGGCAGGCTCTAGCCTGTCAGGGGGCCAATGTCGAATGTGGAAGGCCCCGAATATCCACAGGCGGTCAGCCGTGAGGTGGAACGGGCGACGGAGCCGAAGAATTCCGGCCCCTTGCCTTCCAGGGAGGCGACACTGGCTGTAATCCGGAGCCCGCCCAAGGAAGGCTCAACAAAGGCTCAACGGCCTTCCATCACCCCCGGGAGGAAACATGCACCGCAGCCGGCTCAGCACGTTCGTGATTGACTGCAAGGTGGACGACCTGGATGCCGCCACGGAGTTCTGGAGCCGCGCCCTGGGTCGGCCCGTCCTCCCGCCGGAGGCCGACAGCCCCACCTACCGCGAGCTGCGGACGCAGGAGGGGGAGGCGATGCTCCTGGTGCAGAAGGTGAGCCACCCCAGCCGCATCCACCTGGACATCGAAGCGGATGACCTCGAAGCCGAGGTGAAGCGGCTGGAGGCGCTGGGCGCGAAGCGGGTGGAGTTCATCAAGCGCTGGTGGGTCATGGAAGCGCCCACCGGTCACCGCTTCTGCGTCGTCCGCCCCCAGCGGGGCCCGCTCGAGGGACGCGCGAACGAGTGGGGCGGGGAAGGCGCCTGACACGCCCGCCCCCACCCTTCTTCCACTTCAGCGTCGCGAGCAGCGCGGCGGTGTGCCCGCGCTGCTCACGCACCAGCGCCTCCACCAGCCCCTGCTTGCCGCCGAAGTGGTAGCGCAGCGTGCTCCGGCCCACATGTGCGCGCCGGGCGACCGCCTCGAGCGTCAGCGCGCCAGGGCCCTGCTCCCGCACGAGCCCTCCGGCGGCCCGTAACAACCTGTCGCGCGTCCCCTCCTCGTCCTTGATGCGCACCGGCGCGACGATGAGGTCGAACAACGGCAGCCCGAACATGCTTTCCTCCCCTGGCGCGTCCTCCGGGCCACCCTGGCCCGGCCCATGTTTCCCGGCGGACCCGTCCCGCCGGAGCCCAGACACCCGACGCGGGCGGGTGTTCCCGGACTCAGGGCCCTACGACGGAGACCAGACTCGATTCCTGGCGTTAATCCCAGTGATGGTTGGTGATTCAGGTCATCACCGAGGTGAATTGGCAGTGACTTCGAAGCGGAGACGCCAGAAGCGGCCGGCGGTGATGGCGGCCCCCACACTCGTGCTGGACGCCTCCACCGGCGCTCCGCTGCAGGGGCAGGTCGCGGAGGCGCTGCGCTCGGCCATCCTCGCGGGCCGGCTGGCTCCGGGCACGCGCCTGGCGTCGACGCGCGCGCTGGCGGAGCAGCTCGACGTGTCTCGCAACACCGTGCTCAACGCCTACGCGCGGCTCCTGTCGGAGGGCTATCTCGTCGGGCACCTGGGCTCGGGCACGTACGTGGCCCGCGAGGTGCCGGAGAAGCTCCTCGCCGCGCGGCGCGCTCCTGCCCGTGCGCCCGCGCGCGGGGCCCCGCCGGCGCTGTCGAAGCGCGGCGCGGCGATTGCGGCCGTGCCCTCCCTGCCCGCCACCGGGCCCGACATCCCTCCGGGCCGCATGGCCTTCCGGGTGGGGCTTCCGGCGCTGGACGCCTTCCCGAGCGAGCTGTGGGGCCGGCTGCTGCACGCGCGCTGGCGGCGCTCGTGGCGGGACATGATGTCTCCCGTCCCCGCGGAGGGCTACCCGCCCCTGCGCCGCGCCGTCGCGGACTACCTCGCTACCGCGCGCGGCGTGCGGTGTGTCCCGGAGCAGGTGCTCATCGTCAACGGCACGCAGCAGGCCATGAGCCTGGCCGCGCAGGTGCTGCTGGACGCTGGCGACGCGGCCTGGGTGGAGGACCCGGGTTATTCCCCCGCTCGTGGCGCGCTCATCGCGGCGGGCGCCACGCCCATCGCCGTTCCCGTGGACGGAGAGGGACTGGACGTGGAGGCCGGGCTCCGGCTGCGCCCGGACGCGCGGATGGCCATCGTCACGCCGTCGCATCAGCTCCCGCTCGGCGCCGCCATGAGCCCGCGCCGGCGGAAGGCGCTCCTGGCGTGGGCCGCGCGCTCGGGGGCGTGGATTCTGGAGGACGACTACGACAGCGAGCTGCGCTACGTGGGCGGCCCCCTGCCCTCGCTCCAGGGGCTCGACGGGGACGCCCGCGTCATCCACACCGGTACCTTCAGCAAGGTGGTGTCTCCCGCCCTGCGCCTGGGCTACCTCGTGGTGCCGGAGCCCCTGGTGGAGGCCTTCCGCGCCGCCCGCCGGCTCGCGGACCGGCACTCCCCCGTGCTGGACCAGGCCGTGCTCGCGGACTTCATCACCCAGGGCCACTTCAGCCGCCACGTGCGGCGCATGCGGGTGCTCTACGCCGCCCGGCAGGAGGCGCTGCTCGACGCGGCCCGGCGCGAGCTGCGGGGGCTGCTGGAGCTGTCGCCCCTGCCCGCCGGCATGCACCTGGTTGGCTGGCTCCCCGAGGGGGCCGACGAAGGCGCCGCCGTCGAGCGCGCCGCCAGCGCGGGAGTCGTGGTCATCCCCATGTCCTCCGCCCGGCTGGACAGCCGGGGACGCGGGGGGCTGCTGCTCGGCTATGCCTGCGTCCCGGAGGAGGAAATCGCCGAGGCCGTCACGCGGCTCGCGCGGGCCCTGCGCTGAAGTGGTCCGCGCCTGACCGGAAGAAGTGGCCCCATTCCTTCGCTCGCAAGTGGCTCTCGTGCGGCGCGAGGCCCACCGTTAGAGCACGCCTGCGCGCCGGGGCCTCCACATTCCCCTGGTGCATCGGAGGATGGACATGGAAGCACAGCGGATGAACATCGCGAAGGCCGCCCCTGGCGTGTACGCGGCGATGTTGGGGTTGGAGCGGTACCTGCACGAGTGTGGGCTGGAAACGAACCTCCTCCACCTCATCAAGCTGCGCGCGTCGCAGCTCAACGGCTGCGCGTACTGCATCGACATGCACTGGAAGGACCTGCGCGCCGCGGGTGAGACGGAGCAGCGGCTGTACGGGCTGGATGCGTGGGAGGAGAGCCCCTACTACACGGAGCGCGAGCGCGCGGCGCTGGCGTGGACGGAGGCCGTCACGCTGCTCACCGAGGGGCATGTGCAGGAGAGCGTGTACCGCGCCGTGCAGCCGCACTTCTCCGAGAAGGAGCTGGCCGACCTCACCGGCGCCGTGGCCACCATCAACGCGTGGAACCGGCTGGCCATCGCCGCCCGGACGACTCCGGGCACGTACCAGCCTCCGGCGAAGAGGTAGTCCGGAGCGTCGCGGGCTGGGGGCTCAGGTGCCCGGCGGCGTGCGCGGCAGCTCCGTGCCGAACAGGACCTGGAGGAGGTCCAGCAGGCCGGGCCACGCCTCGGCCCCCAGCCACAGCCCCTCGGGGCAGTGCTCGACGGCCACGGCCAGCGAGGCGTTCTCGAAGAGCTTCGCCGACACCACGCCTTCTGCGGGCAGCTTCCCCTCCACGTAGAGGACCTTGCCGTCCCAGCGGATGCCGGGCGGGAGCAGGCGCTCCGCCATCGCGCGCAGCGCCGCCTGTCCGGCCCCCGCGCGCAGCACGCCCATCATCAGCGACGAGGCCGTCCGGGACTCCTCCAGCTCCACCACGCCCGGCGTCCGCAGCCACAGCTTGTAGCGTCCGGAGGCCAGCTCCACGCGCTCCAGCGTCACCTGCACGCGCAGCTTCCAGCCCTTCACCGTGAGCCGCACGTCGTAGACCTCGGGCAGCGCCGTCCACTCGCGCAGCTCCAGGTTCTTCGCCTTGAGCAGGAGTTGCCGCACCACCAGCTCCACGCGCGCGTGCGACAGGCGCAGCCGCTTGCGGCCCATGTCCACCGCCACGTCGCCGGCGAGCGCCGCGGGCAGCCGCTTCGCCCATTCGCGTGCGCCCTCCAGCATCTTCGCCGCCAGTGACTGTCCCGACATCCGCTTCCTCCCATGAGACGGCGCCGCGCGCCCCGCCTCTCGCGGGCCCTCGCGCGACGCGCCGGGCGCAGCATGCACCGAATCCGTGGCGCGCGCTGGCCCGGCCGCCTGCCGGGAGACGGAAGCGGGGAGCCCCCGCCCGCGCCGCCCCGGTGCCAGCGGCCGTCAGGGCTGGAGCGCCGGGAAGCGGCCGGCCTCCCAGTCCGCGAAGCGCGCCCGGCCCTCCGCCACGCTGTCCACCACGAAGTTCCACCAGATGACCAGCGGGTCCGGCAGCGGAGTGCCTCCGAATACCAGCAGCCGCGCCCCCTGCTCCGAGCGGAGCGGCAGCGTGGGCGCGCCCTCGTCCAGGTGCGCGAGCACGCCCCGCTCCACGGCCGTTCCGCCCACGGTCGCCGAGCCTTCGGCCACGTACAGCGCGAGGGCGTGCGCCGCGTCCACGGGCAGCGACACCTCCGCGCCCGCGGAGAGCGCCACGTCCAGGTACGTGAGCGGCTGGAAGGTGGCCACCGGAGACACCGCGTCCCCCAGCCCTCCCGCGATGACGCGCACCCGGGCGCCCTCCCGTTCCCAGAGTGGCAGCAAGGCGGCGGGGGTGTGGGTGAAGGCCGGCTCCACCTGCCGCCGTTCGCGGGGCAGGGCCACCCAGGTCTGCACGCCGTGCAGCGGCTCCGCGTCGGGGCCGGTGTGGACCTGCTCCGCGTGGACGATGCCTCGCCCGGCGGTCATCCAGTTCACGTCCCCCGGGCGGATGTCCTGCACCGTCCCCAGCGAGTCGCGGTGCCGGATGGCGCCGGAGAAGAGGTACGTCACCGTCTGCAAGCCCACGTGAGGGTGCGGAGGCACGTCCATCACGTCCCGCACGGCCGGCGCGGGCCCGAAGTGGTCACAAAAGACGAAGGGGCCCACCCTCCGCAGCTCCACCCGGGGCAGCGCGCGCAGCACGCGGGACTCGCCCACCAGCTCCGTGGACTTCGCGGGCCAGAGGGCCGCGGCCGCACGCTCGCGCGGCGGCGCCTCAGGAGCTGCTCCCGGGGGTTGGATTCGCATGATGGCGCCCATGATAGCGTGTGACGCCTCCCCCACCACGCCGGGCCTCTCCATGCTGGTTCCCGCTCCGCCGTCCCAGGCCGCCGATACCTCCCTGACGCTCCCCCGCTCCTTCTGGAGGAACTTCGCGAAGGAGCACCTCGACCGGAAGCCCACCGTCCTCGTGCAGCCCTTCACGCGGGGCTTCCCCACGACGCAGGAGATATTCGAGGCGCTCACGAACGCCGGGCAGCAGTTGCTGCGTGAGCAGTCGTACACGCTCATGCGAAACATGCGCTTCTACCTGGAACACGAGGATGGTCCAGACGGGGTGGCCTACCACTCGCTGCTCTTCCCCCTCACGCGCCAGCACGTGCCGCTGCCCGAGGACGGAAGCGCCGAGGCCTACCTGGAGCGGCTCAACCGGTGGCTGGGCGGCAAGCGCTTCGGCATCGTGCTCAACCGCGCCCAGAGCTACCACTGGCGGCACTGGCAGCAGATGCGGTCCTTCCTGGAGGGCATGTACGCGGGGCTCGGCGTGCCGCTGTATGGAGCCGACCCGGCCATCTTCTTCGGCAACTACCGCTACACGCCCTTCGGCATCCACAAGGATGACATGCATGTCTTCCTCTTCATCGTGGAAGGCAAGAAGGTCATCAGCCTGTGGCCCTTCGAGGAGCTGGCCTCTCGCGAGGAGATGCCCCGGAACGACCCCACGCTGCGCGAGCGCACCGCCTCCGTGCACCTGCATGGCAAGGCGGACGAGGACGCGATGCTCGCCCGGGCGATGTTCCTCGAGGGGAACCCGGGCGACATCCTCTGCTGGCCCGCCTCCTACTGGCACCGCGCCGAGCCCACGCCGGGCCTGAGCATCGGCGTGTCGCTCGGCATCGCCTTCCGTCCTCCGGACTTCACCGGCGTGGGCCCGCAGCCCGTCTGGCCGGGCCGCCTGCGCCTCAACGAGCTCCCGCGCGACGGGCGCTGGAGCCTTCCCGCCAGCGTGCGGTCCGAGCTGGCGAAGCGGGGCCGCGGGGGCCTGGTGGAGGCCTCGCAGCGTGAGCTCACCGCGGAGTGGGTGCGCTACCTCACCGGCGGCGCCATGTCCGGTCCTCCTCCCGAGGAGACCGACACCCGGCTCACCTCCAAGGATTGGGTGCGTGGCGACGGCGAGCACGCGCTCGTCGCCGTGCCGCTCCCCGGCGGCCACCTGCTGGTGTCCGGCCACGGCCGCTCCACGTCGCTGCGCCCCTCTCCCGCGGTGCGCCGCCGCATCGAGTGGCTCGTCTCCACGCTCAACAGCGGCAAGCCCCAGCACGTGGAGGCCCTGGAGAGCGCCTTCTTCTCCCGGCTGCCGGCCCGGGGCTTCAGCCGCCGCGCCTTCCTCTCGCTCCTGCAGGACATGGTGCGCTGGCGCTCCGTGAGGCGCATCACCCCCGCGGCGCGCTGAGGCCGCGAGGGACGCTCACCCCGCCCGCGGCGGCAGGACGAGCGTGGGGGTGCCACACCCGTCCGCGGTGGGGAAGAACGTCAGGTCCTCCCCCACCCCTCGCAGCGCCCGGAACGTCTCCAGCAGCGGCAGGTCCAGCTCCAGCGGCGCGATGCGGCGCACCCGCTGTCCGTCCCGCACCTCCCAGCCTCCCGCGACGAGGGACACCGTGCCGGGGCGGGGCATCGTCGTGAAGGTCTCCACCCGAGAGACCAGCTCCGTGTAGCGCGCGGGCAGCGCGTCGCCTCGCGGGACGATGAAGAGGTTGATGGCCGCGGGAGCCGGCGGCGAGGTGCCCTCGCGCAGGGCCCGGCCGTTGGGCTCCGCGCCCAGCCGGGCCGCCGTCTCCCCCGAATGGAGGAAGCCCGTCAGCCGGCCCTCGTCGATGAGCCGCACCACGCGGGCAGGCCGGCCCTCGTCGTCCATCTCGCGGCGGCGCGTGCCCCGTGGGTGGAGCGGGTCATCCTCCACGGAGAGCACGGAGGGAAAGGGCTTGCGCCCCACGGCGCGCGCCAGGGCCGGAGTCACGGAGGCCACATCCCCTCGCAGCAGCCAGGACAGGCCGGCGACGAGCGGGGCCGCCACCGCGGGGCGAAGCACGAGCGGCAGGGCCGGGTCCGCGGCCTCCGCCGGGCCCTCCAGCGCCGAGACGGCTTCCGCCAGGCGCTCACGCAGGGACGCGAGGCGCGTGTCGTCGTCTCCGGGCGGCAGCGCCACGGCATCCACCACGGCGCCGCGCGAGGTCTCACAGCGCAGGAAGACCTCCTCGCCGGACTCCACGAGCGTGCCCTCGGCGCCGTCACTCCGCAGCAGCGAGGACGCCACCGCGCGTCGCGTGAGCACCAGCGCCTGCACGACGACACCGGGCGGCACCACCTCGCGGGCGATGCGCTCGGCCCGCTGCCTCGCGTGCTCCACCGGGAACTCCGGTTCCCAGGGCGGGAGCGGTCCGGCCGGCACCGGGGCGGGTGGAATGGGGATTCGAGCGCCCGTGCCCGCCCGGCGGACGGCGGACTCGAGCAGGGGCCGGAGGTCCTCCGCGGCGCCCACGGCCCCCGCCGCGTGGCCGTGCCGCGCCCCGTCCCACACCCGTGCCGCGGCGGAGAGGGACACGCCGTGGCTGGCGGCGAAGGTGCCCGCGCCGGCCTCGTACTCCAGCGTCAGCCGCGGGCACGCGGAGAGGAAGAGCTCGGCGGTGAAGGACGGGTGGGTGCGGCCGAAGTCCTCCAGTACGGCTCGCGCCGCGCCGGACAGCGCGTGCGGAGTCATCGGGCCGCTCCGTCCGCTCCGCCCCTCACCGGGCCCGCTGTCGCGCACCACGCTCATGCGGCTCCATCATG
The DNA here is from genome assembly GCF_020037125.1 of Myxococcus sp. RHSTA-1-4. Lineage (GTDB taxonomy): Bacteria > Myxococcota > Myxococcia > Myxococcales > Myxococcaceae > Myxococcus. The sequence continues at coordinate 11,812 of NZ_JAIQDG010000011.1, read as the reverse complement.
CACTTCGAGCCCACCCTCTTCAGCATCGCGCCTGGCCCGGACGCCACAAGCCACGCACGGTCCGTGTACAGCCGGGCCCGGCGGCTCCCTGTGCCCTCCCGGATGAACGGGTAGTATCCGCCGGAAGACCGTCCCACCCGGGCCACTTCCCCGGGCCGGCCTCCCGACGGGAAGGAGCCCCTCGCCTTGAACTGGTTCGTGGAGCGGCGCGAGCTGACCGAGGTCGTCCACACCCGCTCCGGGCTCCGCATCCAGGACCCCTCGCTCGAGCGCGGCGTCTCCGGGTGCCACGAGGTGGCGGGCGGCACCGAGCACTCCTGGAGCGAGGTGACGGGCGACGCCGTCCCGGCCGGCCTGCTTCCCATCGAGGTGACTCCCCGCGCGCGAGAGGTCCTCGCCCCCGTGCCCGTGCTCGCGGACAGAGGCGAGCCCGCAACGGAGGCCGTCCGGCGGCTGGTGGACGTGGCGCGCGCCGCCGGTGCCGCGCACCTGGACGTGCTGCTGCGCGAGGTGGACCGGCGGACCCTCTTCGCCAGCAGCGGGCGCCAGGTGGAGGACCATGCGCGCTACGCCCTCCTGGAGGTGAAGGCCTTCCATGCCGGGGACGGCCCTCCCACCGACGCGTGGCGCTCGGCGGCCTTCCCGGACGTAGCCCACCTGCGCGCCGCCCTGCCGTCACTGGAGGCCCTGGTGGACGGGCTCGTGCGCGAGCTGCGGGAGACCACACCCGCGCTCCCCTGTCCCTCCGGTGCGCTGTCCATCGTCTTCCCCCCGGGCGCCGCCTCCGCCTGCTTCTTCCACGAGGTGTGCGGCCATCCACTGGAGGGCGACGTCGTGGCGCGTGGAGGCTCCTATCTCGCCCGGCGCCTGGGCCAGCGCGTGGCCGGGGAGCACCTCACCGTCCGCGATGACCCGACCGACGGCCACGGCGCGCTCGGCTTCGCCTGGGATGACGAGGGCGACGCCGCCCGCCCGGTGGCGCTGCTGCGCGAAGGCGTGGTGGACGCGCCCCTGCTGGATGCCCGGAGCGCGCTCGCGCTGGGCCTCGCGCCCAACGGCCATGGCCGGCGCGTGGACTTCCGGCACCCGCCCCTGCCCCGCATGGCCCACACCCGCGTGGAGCCGCACCAGGGGCACCTGGACGCGCTGGTGGCGGACGTCTCCCATGGGCTGCTGGTGCAGCACCTCACCCCGCGGCAGATGGACCTGCTGTCGGGCGACTTCAGCTTCTACATCGTGGAGGCGCGGGAGATTCGCGACGGCCGCGTGGGACGCCGCGTGGGGCCCGGCATCCTCCGGGGCAACGGGCTGGAGGCGCTGGCCGCCATCGACGCGGTGGGGGCGGACGCGAGGAACCTCTTCGCCACCCGGGGCTGCCGGAAGCTGGACCACGGGCCGCTGCCCGTGTCCTTCGGGCAGCCCACCGTGCGCTTCCGCCAGCTCACCGTGGGGCCCTGGCGGTAGGGCCCGGGCCGCTCACTCCTCCGGGAAGGGCGGGTAGCAGAGGAAGCTGAAGTCCGGGGCCGGGTACTCCTCCTCGTAGGGGTTCGGCGGCGGGTCCTCCTCCGGTGCAACCGCGTGCAGCCGCGCGAAGGAGAGCCCCGGGAGCAGCCCCGCCGCGTTGAAGGGCGGGACAATCCAGGGCCGCCCCTCCTCGGGGTCCGTCAGCGTGTCCACGAAGTTCACCGCCACCTCGCCGGACGTCCCGGGCGGCACCACCAGCGCGTAGTAGCCGATGCTGCTCACCCCGCCGCGGATGGCGGTGAAGCCCATCTGCGACTCACCGGGCGCGCCCGAGGGCGGGGCCCATTCGATGGCGTAGAGGGTGCCCACCGTCGTCTCCGCGGCGATGTCCCCGCTGGGGAACATGAACGTGTCCAGCACCGGGCTGGGGGCATACATCCAGATGAGGACGACGGACCGCCCGCTGGACGGGTCCACCAGGCCGGACACCGTGGTGGCCGTCCCCGTCTCCACGGAGAGCGTCTGGGCCAGCGCGCCGAGCGCGCCCGCCTCGCCCACCATCACCGGAGCCTGAATCAGGCACTGCGCCCCCGTGGGCGCCACCGGGCGCAGCGTCGTCGTCGCGTGGTAGGGCACGGCGGGAATGGGAGCGAAGCCCTCTTCCTCGGGGAAGAAGTCGCCTGCGCCCACCGACAGCTCCGGCGTGGGCTCGGCCCGCATCGAGTAGACCCGGGACGGGTCCGCCGCGAGGCCGCGCGTCTGGAAGTTGCCCCACGGCGGCAAGGCGGGGCCGCTGCTGTCCACCACCTGGCCGCCGGGGTCCACCATGTCGATTCGCGCACCCCACACGGCCGCGCGCATCACGGTGGGCACGCCATACAGCAGCGCGGGCGGCGGAGGCCCCTCGGGGTCGTCCGGCGGCACCGGCCACGTCATGAACGAATAGAAGAGGGCCTCCGGGTCGAAGACGACGCCGGAGACGGGCACCCGCGCCTCGGGGAGCGAGTCCGAGTACGGGGCCTGGTTGGCGGGGGTGGACTCCGGCGCGGTGCTCTCCGAACAGGCGGAGAGGACGGCGGCGGACAGGGTGCTGGCGACGAGGGAGCGAACCTTCATGGCGGTCCTCGGGAGGGCTCAGCGGGCCGGCAGGACGTGCTCTGCCGGCGGGGTGGTGACGTGGCACGCCTGCGCGCAGTTGCCGTACGCGTTGGGCGTGTTCTGGAAGGGCTCGAAGCGCAGGTCGAAGTACTCGACGCCGTGGGACTGCAGGTGGCAGCCGTCGCAGTTCATCTGGCTGGGCCACAGCGTGCTCTCGCGCGTCAGGTGGCACAGCGTGCAGTCACCCTTGTTCTGGTTGTACTTGCGCGAGTTGAAGTGCATGCGGTGGATGACGTCCGGCAGGTAGCCGAAGGCCTCCTCGACGTGACACGCCTGGCAGGACTCCACGTGGTCCACGGACATGCCGTGGTAGACGTTGGAGAGCGAGTTCACCCCGTTGTGGCACACCTGGCAGTTGCCCACGCGGCCCGGGTAGGTGGTGGGCTTGTCCTGGCCGACCTGGAAGAAGAAGGGGTCCAGCCGGTTGAGGCGCTCGCCCATGAAGGAGCGGTGGCCCTTGAGCAGGATGGCGTAGGTGCCCGGCTTCGCGTCCGGCGGGAGCTGGACGGAGTACGTCGTGGGCGGCATGGCGTCACCGCCGCCCGCGAGCCCGTCGAGACCGGGCGGCAGGTAGAACTGGGGCTCGCTCTGCAGCGGATGGGAGAAGTACGGCAGGTCGTACGTACCGCGGGACGGCCTCAGCTCCTGGAGCGGCCCCACCACCTTGAAGCCGGACTCGGTGGCGCTCGCGTCGCGGTAGGTGCCGTGCATGTTCGTGTTGAAGTAGGCGAGACCGTTCGACTCCTCCGCGATGAAGGCGTTGTAGCTGGGCATCACCGCCCGCGGGTGCAGGCCGTGGCCCTCCCCGTCGCGCAGCGACACGGCGAAGCTCACGGACTCACCGGGCATGAAGTAGCTGCCGTTGGCAGGGCGGGACAGACGCACCGCCTGCTCCAGGCCGAAGCCACAGGGCACCTGCTCGTCCGTGGCGAATCCGTCCTCACCGAGCCGGTAGCAGGTGGCCTGACGCTCCTGCTCCGGAGCAAAGGTCACCGGGAAGAGGAACGGCTTGCCGGGCAGCAGGCTCCAGGTGAGGCGGATGACGCCCTCGCCGGAGAGCTGGGGCATGGTGAAGGACTTGAAGGGGTCCGTCGAGCCGGAGAACGACACCTTCACGAGCGTCTTGTAGGTGGGCTCGTCGCCGTCGGGGAGCAGGTTCACCTGGTTGTCACCCGGGAACCGGGGCCGGCCGATACCCGCCACCGTCCAGCTCGCGCGGGTGCGGCCGGTGGTGGGGCTCTCCGCGAGGAAGTCGGTGCGCTTGTAGGTGGTGGAGGCACGCACGGTGCCGTCCGCGTCCATCACCTCCAGGAGGATGGTGTCATCCAGGGACAGCATCCACGCGGCGTTCTCGTAGTAGGTCTCGCGATCGAAGGTGGTGTCGGAGTCGTTCGTCCACTCGTCCCGGCCGATGCTCAGGCCCGACCAGTCCAGGTCCTTGAAGCGCGACTCCTTCCGCATCCAGAAAGCCGCGGCGTGGCGGTTGGTGAAGTCGATGTGCGCGTTGAAGACGGCGTCCACGGCGGTGAACTCGCGCAGGAAGTAGCTGACGCCCGGGGTGACCCGGATGCGCGCGGTGGGCACCCTCGGGGCCTTCAGCGGGATGCCGCCGTTGAGCGGCTGGCACGCGGTCGGGTAGTCCGGCAGCGTCAGCGAGCCGGCCGACACGGGCTCTCCGTTGGGAAGCATCGCGCAGCCGTTGAAGTACAGCAGCGACAGGGCGATGGCTCCCGAGGCGGAGCTGGAGTACGGGTCGAAGGCCCGCGCACCGCGGCCCCGCGTCCCCTCGGCGTCAGAGGTATTGAGGACGTCACAGCCGGCAGCGAGCACCAGCACGGCGAAGAGCAGGCTCTTTGGCAGTTGGGTCATGGGGACACGCGTCCAGGCCACACCGGGGAGGCATGGGGTGGGACGGAGGGGGTCTCAGGAGAAGCGGGTGAGCAGTCTACCGGGCCGTCCCCGTGCGGCGCCAGATCAGGTCATCTGCCGGGTGGCGCGGCGGCGGGAACGGTGCGCAGGTAGCGGTATAGGGCTCGCAGGTCGTCCTCTGTGAGTCCGGCGAAGAACACCCAGGGCATGGACAGCTTGTTGACGCGCGCGGACGTCGCGGGGGCCGGGGCCAGGTCCTTGAAGGCGGTGAAGCGGGCGACGAACGCCGCCTCGTCCACGCCTCCCAGCCCCCGGGCGTGAGGCGTCAGGTTGGCGACCACCTCGGGCCCCCGGGGCGTGGGCAGCGAGCGCCCACCCGCGTAGGGCGTGCCCGCTTCGTCCACCCCCGCGTGGCACGCGGCGCACTGCGCGAGGGTGGCGAGATAGCGCCCGCGGGAGACGGCGTCCGCCGCGGGCTCCGGGACGACGCCCTTCACCGGTGAGGCGAGCGACTGGTACTCCGCGTACACGGCCGGAGGGATGTCCGAGCGCGGCACGGAGCGCGGCGACGGGGGCACCTGGCGCAGCCACGCAATCACCGCGCGGGCGTCCGCGTCCGACAGCTCCCGGTAGAGGAGGAAGGGCATCAGCGGGAAGAGCGTCTTCCCGTCCCGGCCGGTGCCGTCGCGCAGGGCGCGCATCAGCTCCTCGTCCGTCCACCGGCCGATGCCGTGCTCGGGGTCCGAGGTGATGTTGGGCGCGCAGACGCGGCCCGGCAGCTCCCAGCTCTCGTCCCAGCAGGCGCCGGACAGCGGGGCCCCCGTGACGGGACCGCCGTAGCGGGACCAGTCGCGCTCGGAGTGGCAGGAGCCACACGCAAGCACGTGCTCCACGAGGTAGCGCCCGCGCTCCAGCGCCGCGGCGGACACGGCGGGTGCGGTGGGAGCCGTCTTCGCGGTGGTGGCGGTGGCCGGAGGCGTGGCGGGAGCGGCCGGCGGTGCCTCGCGCTTGCAGGCGCACAGCGTCAGCAGGAGGAACAGCCAGGAGCGCATGAAGGGCCTCAGTCCGGTGCGGGCGCGTCCACGGGTGCGCCCATGCGCAGGGCGATGATGCCCCGCCGGTATTCGACGGGCAGCCGGTCCGCGGGCGTGTGGACCTCTCCAGCGAAGTCCACCGGGTGGGCCCGGGGACGCACCCCCTCCAGGACGCGCCGGTCCTGCTCGAGGATGGCCAGCTCGCTCTTCACGAACATCGCCGGAAAGTGGTTCTGCAGCCTCGGGTGGTACGAGCAGAAGTAGAAGCAGCGCATCGACTCCTCCGAGAGCGGAGAGGCGATGGCGTAGACGGTGTGCACGTAGAAGAGCGTGGGCTTGAAGGCCAACCGCGCGGCGAAGGGATACGTCACGTCATAGGTGAGCGTGGTGCGGTCCACCCTGGCGGGCACGCCGTCCACGGCGGGCGAGAGCGCGGGGTAGACGATGCGCGCCCGGACGCCGTCGGGCCGCCGCTCCACCTCGTAGGGAGGCACCTCCTGCTGCTCCGGATTGCCGAACGTCCCCCGGTGCACCCAGGACAGGTGCGCCACGTCGAGGACGACCTCCACCATGCGGCCCGCGGAGACCTCCCAGTCCAGGTGCGGCAACGCGACGGTGGCCACGCTGCCGTCCTCCAGCTCCGGCCACTCCGGCAGCGGGGCCGCGGGCTCGGGCGCCAGACACACCCAGATGAGGCCGTAGCGCTCGGTGGCGCGGAAGGAGGAGACACGCGCCCTCGCGGGGATGGGCACGCCCGGTTGCGAGGGCACGTGCACGCACCGCCCGTCCGCGCCATAGGCCCAGCCGTGAAAGCCGCAACGGAGTCCATCCGGGGTGACCTCACCCGCGGAGAGGTCCGCGCCCCGGTGGGCACACCGGCGATGTGTCACCGCCACGCCGGTCCCCGTGCGCCACAGCACCAGGTCCGTCTCCAGCAGGCGCGCGGCCAGCGGACGCTCCGTCAGCTCCCGCGAAAATGCGACGGGGTGCCAGTACGCGGAGAAGGTCTCGACGTAGGAGCGCACGGCGCTCACGCCAGCGCGAGCGGAGCGATCTTGCTCTCGATTTCCTCGAGGAGGAAGTCGATCTCCTCAATCTCGTCGAGCTTCTCGGGGGCCGCGGCGGGCGCCGCCTCGCTGGCCGTCGCCAGGGGGGCGGAAGACATGGGCTGCTCGGACGGCGTGGCCTGCGACTGCACGTTCTCTTCCGATGCCATGAGGCTTCCTCTCAGGAACGCGGGGGATGTCGATGCTCACGGCAAGCCGGGGGCGCTGTCAATGCACGGCCAGGCAACGTCGGACATCACGGACAGCCAATGACACATCGCACCACCAGACAACGGCACTCCGGGTGACGCATTTTCCCGGATGAAGCCGGTCGTATACGCTGACACATCCCCTGATGACTTCCTCTCCCCTCGCTCGCACCGCGGCCGTGGTCTGCCTGCTCTGGAGTTACACCGCGCGCGCCGAGTCCTGGGGTGGCGCGGAGCCCGGCGTCACCACGCTGCAGCAGGTCCTCCTGGCCTTCGGCCCTCCCAGCCGGCAGGTGCATGAGCAGAGTGAGTTCGTCCTGACCTACCAGCGCAAGCAGGCCCCGGACGGCACGCGTGGCGCCCGGTTCCACTTCGACGCGGCCGACGGCCGGCTGCGGCGCATCGAGGTGACGCCCACGCGTCCGATGCGGCGCGCCGGCATCGAGGCCCTGCATGGGCCGGAGTGCGCGCCGGCCTCCACCGGAAGCGGAGACTGTCACGAGGTCGCGAAGGGCCCGGCCCGGCGGACGTGGCTCCACTACCGCTCGCGCGGGTTGAGCGTGCTCCTGGACTCCACGCAGCGGGTGCAGCGCGTGGTGTACGTGAAGCCGGAGGTGCCGCCGGACACGCGGGCCACGCCACGCGTGGACGAGGAGCCACGCCCCGCGCCCACGGGCGACGCGGATGTAACACCCGCCGCGGTGCCGCCGTCCTCGGATGCCTCGGGGCTCGCGACGGCCCTGGTGGTGGACGGGGACGCGCCCTCCGCGCCGGCGGTTGCTCCGCAGCCAGCGCCCGTGGCCGTGGGTGACGGCCTCGCGACACCGGTGGAGGCTCCGGCGGCCAGCGCCACGGGAACGGACGGCTCGCTCGTTCCTGGCTGGGGTGGGCCCGAGAGCGCGTCCGGCGACGACGAGGCGTGGAACGACAGGAAGCAGGACCCGCTGGCGGTGGGCGGCCTCTTCTACCAGCGCGCCGAGGTGACGGGCCTGCGCGCGCAACGGAAGACCACGCTCCAGCCCAGCTTCCCCGCCCTCGCGGACATCTACCTGGACGGCCGGCCCTCCTCGCGCGTCCGCGGGTTCATCCTCGGGCGGCTCACGTACGACCCGCTCCAGACAGAGGGCGGCGGCCCGGACACCGTGCTGGGACAGCTCTGGGTGAAGTTCGATGTCCTGCGCCACCTGTACGTCACCGCCGGACGCCAGGAGGTCCGCTGGGGCAGCTCCCAGGTCTGGAGCCCGACCGACTTCCTCCAGCCGCCCAACCCGGACCCGCTCAACAACCTGGACCTGCGCACCGGCGTGGACATGGTCGAGCTGTCGCTTCCCTGGGAGGCAATGGCCGCCAACCTGTCGTTGATTGGCACGGCGGACCTGGAGGGCGCGGGCACGGACACGCGCCGCCTGCGCTACGGCGGCGGCGCGCGGGCGGAGATGGCGGTGGGACCGGGCGAGGTCATCGCCTCGGCGGTGTTCCATCAGTCGCGCCGGCCGCGGTACGGCCTGGACGTGTCGACGGGGGCCGGCCCGCTGGACCTCAATGCCGAGCTGGCCTGGGTGAGCGACTCCTCCACGCGGCTGTGGGCGCGCGAGGGCGACGGCTTCGTGGAGCGCGAGCTCGACGGCGGCAAGGTGCTGGCCAGCGCCGGCGTCTCCACCCAGTTCGAGTTCGCCGAGCGCTACCTCGCCACCGTCAGGCTGGAGGGTTTCTACAATCCGCTCGGTTATGACGACCGGGCCTTCCTCCCCTGGCTGAGCACACAGGGCGACTTCCGGCCCCTGTTCTTCGGCCGCTACTACGCCATGGGACAGTTCAACGTCGGCCGCCGCGGGCTGTCGGAGCTGTCGCTGACGCTCACCACGCTCGCCAACGTGCGGGACGCCTCGTATCTGTCCCGGCTGGATTTCCGCGCCGCGCCCTTCGACGCGCGGACCATCACCGTCCAGTCCTTCATCGAAGTGCCCTACGGAGAACGCGGGAGCGAGTTCCGCTTCGAATCCGTCCCCGCGGACCCGTCCGCGTCGCCCTCCGGGCTCGGTGTCTTTCGCGCCGGGCTCAGCCTCCTGATGCGCATCTAGCCCACCATGACCTCGAGCTCCGACCTCGACCCCAAGGACCCCGCGGCGAAGCGCGAGCTGCTGCGGCAGCTCCTGGAGCGCAAGGCTCCGTACGCCGGGCAGCCTCCCGCCACTGGCCCCGTGGAAGGCGCCGGAGCACCGCGCAACGTGCTGGCGGGCCCCGCCCGGCGCGCCGCGGGCACGCCCGCCGTCCCGTCCCCCGCTCAGGAGCGCATGTGGTTCCTGCACCAGCTCCGGCCCGGCACCGCGACCTATGTCGTGCCCTTCGCGGTGGAGCTGGAGGGCCCGGTGGACGCCGGAGTGCTGGACTCGGCCCTGCGCGCGCTGCTGGCGCGGCACGGGGCGCTGCGCTCCGCCTTCCCTCCGGTGGACGGGCGTCCCACGGTCTCCACCCACGAGGTGCCGCCCCGCGTGCTGGAGGTGGAGGAGGCCGGGGACATGGCGCGGCTGGAGCAACGGCTGCGGGAGGAGTCCTCGCGCCCCTTCGACCTGGAGCGCGGTCCGCTGTACCGCTTCCGCCTGCTGAGCGCCTCGCCGCGCCGGCACGTGCTGGCGCTGGTGTTCCACCACCTCGTCATGGATGGCGCCTCCCACAACGTGCTGATGCGCGAGCTGCGGGTGCTTCACTCCGCGCTCGCCCGTGGCGAGGCCCCCGTCCTGGAGCCGCTGCCTCTGGAGTACGCGGATGTCGCGGCGTGGCAGCACACTCCGGCGGCATCGGCGCATGAGCCGGAGCTGCTCGCGTACTGGAAGCGCCAGCTCGAGGGCGCACCGCAGGGGCTGGAGCTGCCCACGGACCTGCCGCGGCCCGCCCTGCGTTCGGACCGGGGCGCGCTGACGGAGCGGCTCGCGCTGTCTCCCGCGCTTGCCGCGTCCCTCCGCGCCTTCTGCCGCGAGCACCAGGTCACGCCGTTCATGGTGCTGTACGCCGCGTTCGCCGCGCTGCTGTATCGCTACTCGCGCCAGGACGACTTCTGCGTCGGCACTCCTGTCTCCGGCCGCACCCACCCAGCCACCGAGGGGCTGGTGGGCCTGTTCGTCAACACCGTGGTGCTGCGCACCCGCGTGGCGGCGGACGAGCCCTTCACGGCGCTGCTGGCCCAGGTGCGTGGCACCACGCTGGAGGCGCTGGCCCACCAGGAGCTGCCTTTCGAGCGCCTCGTCCAGTCCCTCGGCGTGGAGCGGGGACCGGGCCAGTCGCCCCTGTTCCAGGTGATGTTCGACCTGTACCGGGTGGAGCACTCACTCCTGGACGCCTTCCCGGGCCTGGGCGCTCGCGACGTGCCGCTGGACACGGGCGCGTGTGAGTTCGACCTGCACCTCACGCTCTTCGAGAGCGCGTCCGGCTTCGAGCTCTTCGCCCGCTACAGCACCGAGCTCTTCGAGGCGTCCGGCGCCCGGCGGGTGCTGGGCCACTACCTCCAGTTGCTCGGCCACGCGCTGAGCGCGCCCCGCACGCGCATCGACTCGCTGGCGCTGCTGTCGGACGCGGAGCGCGCCGGCGTGCTGAGCGACTCCTGCCCGCCGCGCCGGCCCTTCCCGCTGGAAGCCCCCTTCCACGAGCACTTCTCCGCGCAGGCCGCACGCACTCCCGACTCCGTGGCGTTGGCCGCCGCGGGGGGCGTGCGGTGGACGTACGGAGCACTGGAGGCGTGGACCAACCGCGCCGCGCGGCGGCTGGTGGCCCAGGGCGTCGGCCCGGAGTCCGTGGTGGCGGTGCTCGGCCGGAGAAGCGAGGCCACCGTGCGCGCGCTGCTGGCGCTGCACAAGGCCGGCGCCGCCTACCTCCCGCTGGACGCGCAGCTTCCCGCCGCGCGACTGGGCACGCTGCTGGCGGAGAGCCGCGCGCCCTTCATCCTCCCGCTGGGCCCGGTGGACTCGCTGCTGTCCGAGGTCCTCGCACAACTGCCCGAACAGCGCCGGCCCCGGGTGCTGTCGCTCGACGGGCTGGAGGCGGAGGGCGCCGGGCGCCTGCCTCCGCGCGCCACACCGGAGTGCCTCGCGTACGTGCTGTTCACCTCCGGCTCCACCGGCACGCCCAAGGGCGTCATGGTGGACCACCGCGGCATGCTCAACCACCTGCTGGGCATGCGCGAGGCGCTGGGGCTGGGAGAGCGGGACACCGTCGCGCAGCTCGCCGCGCTCAGCTTCGACATCTCCATCTGGCAGATGCTGGGCGCGCTGGCCGGCGGCGGTACCACGTACCTCATCGAGGACGACGTGGTGAGGGACTCGCCGCGTCTGGCCGCGGCGCTGGAGGAGAGCCGGGCCACCGTCATGGAGATGGTGCCCTCCGTGCTCCAGAGCATCCTGGAGGGCGCGAGCCCGGACAGCACCTTCCCGCACATGCGGTGGGTGGTGCTCGGCGGCGAGCCCGTGCCGCCCGCGCTGTGCCGCGAGTGGATGGAGCGCTGCCCTGGCTGCCGCATGGCGGATGCCTACGGCCCCACCGAGAGCTCGGACATCGCGAGCCTCTACTTCCTGAGCGGCCCCCCGGCCGGGACCTTCACGCCCATTGGCACGCCCAAGGCGAACATGGAGGTGTACGTGCTGGATGATGCGCTCCAGCCCGTGCCTCCGGGTGTGGTGGGAGAGCTGTACCTGGGCGGCCTGGGTGTGGCCCGAGGCTACGTGGGCCGGCCGGACCTCACCGCCGAGCGCTTCGTGCCGCACCCCTTCAGCTCCGAGCCCGGCGCGCGCCTGTACCGCTCCGGAGACCTGGGACGCTGGTTGCCTATGGGCGTGCTCCAGTTCGTCTCGCGCGCCGACCTCCAGGTGAAGGTGCGAGGCATGCGCGTGGAACTGGGCGAGGTGGAGGCCGCCCTGGCCTCCCTGCCCGGCGTACGCTCCGCCGCCGTCACCGTCCAGCGCCGCGGGCCCGCTGACTCCTGGCTCGTCGCCTGGGTGGTGCCCTCCTCCGAGGACGTGCGCACCGACTCCCTCCACCACGC
>NZ_JAIQDG010000119.1 GCF_020037125.1 Myxococcus sp. RHSTA-1-4 | reverse complement strand
CATGAGACGGAGCTGAGGATGCTGCGCAACGGAGGCAAGGAACTCGTGGGCTCGGTAGTGCCCGACGTCGTCATCCACACAGGTGAGCCCACTCAGGTCCAACGTGTCTACGACTTCAAGTTCCCATGTCCCGAGAGCAACCCCTCTACATGGAGGAAATATCCCGGAGGCAACCCTATCGGGGCACGACATCAGGGCGACGCGTACATGAAGACCTTCGGAGTACGCCCCAGCCGCATAACTCCCAAGGGAGCAGATCAATGAACGAGCGTTACCCGCGGATTCGGGTCACGGCAGATGGTGATTACGTTCTCATTCGCGATGGCCTCACCATTCGCTTCTACATGCACCGCTCTCACCGGGAGCTGGGGCCGTCAATCATACGTGCGCTGGACGTGTTCAACCGGACGCTGGGCCCCCAGGCTCTGACGATCCACCCAGACATGGAGGGTTACTGGCTCACGCTCGATGACAAAGCAAGGGAACACATCCGGAGGGAGCTCCTCGAAAGCGAGTACTCGCATGTCACAATCGCGAGCAACTCCAATGGCGTCTCGGAGTTCAAGTTCGAATACACGGGCGTGTCGCTGGAGTCCACGGGCTGGTCCGACAATCCAGGGCGTTCGTGCGAGGCGACCTTCCAGTTGACCACCGAGTACCTGGAGCAACATGGGCCAGGAAAGGTGCGTGAGCTGGCACTGGAACTGGCCTCACATCTGCCCTTCAACTCCGGCTATGCCAGCCTGTCTTTCAATGCAGACATGGATCTCGTGGGTGTCAGGCGACGCGTCCGAGGTATGTGTTTCCGTCATCCTGGAATGGAGGTGATAGAGGACTTCGTCTATCAAGACATCGGCACGCGGATTACCGGGGCGCACTGGCTGACGTTCCTGGGCCCCCCCGTGCTGGGGGAACTGGGCGGCGCGGAAGGTCTGCGCCCACGGCTTTTGTCGCCCGGTACGACGGTTCAGTCACTGGATGACGCGCGTGTGGTGGTGACACTCGGGCCATGGCCGGAGGCCGGCGACCTGGAGGCGGGAAAGGACCTGCCGGCCTACCGTGAGCTGGCGCGCGTGCTGGAGCCGTGGCTCTACCACTTCAACCCAGACTCATTCTTCGACCCGGACTTTCCCCCGGAGGACAAGCTCCGCTGGGAGCGCCGCTTCCTCGACTGACTCCGTGCGGATACGTTGTTGGCGTGGAGATACAGCGAAGCTCGATTACCGTGTGAGGTGTTGACGCGCACCCTGGTTGAGGGAGCGAGGCCCGAGTTCGAGCCGGCTGTGTGATGGGGTCGGGAGGACTGCC
>NZ_JAIQDG010000118.1 GCF_020037125.1 Myxococcus sp. RHSTA-1-4 | reverse complement strand
CACTACTGCGTCAGGGCCCCGAGGGGTGAACGGGGAGACCGAGCAGGCTGCGTGAGGTGCGTCGGTGGTTGGGGCGGTGGCAGGTGGGGCAGCGAGGCAGCCAGGTGGCAATCACCCGCGCCATGGCGAGCCGTGCGGTGATGAGGCTGTCGTGGAAGTGGCGCTCAGGCCGAGAGTGGCTGCGCGTGGGCTTCAACCGCCCCTCGGGCCGAGGGGGGAAAACGCCGCGCGCGTTCCGCCACGAGGAACGCGTAGCAGCACAGCGCTACGGAGACATGGTGATGCCAGCCGGGAAAGCGGCGGCCTTCATAATGGTCCAGGCCCAGCTCGCCCTTGAGGTCCTCGTAGACGCGCTCGGTTCTCCAGCGCTGCATCACCAGGCGGATGAGCTGCTTCTTCGTCCTGCGCTTCGGCAGGGAAACCAGGAAGTAGTTGGCGGGCTCTGGCTCACCGTCTCGCCACTCGATGAGCAGCCATAGCGGCTCCTGCTCGCGCTGGGGCACGCCCGCGGCGACGACTCGACGGAGGGCAAAGCGCGCCGACAAGGCCTCCTGGGTGCCCTGGCGCCAGGTGCTCCGTCGGAAGCCACCCCGCTCATGAATGCCCAGGGCCAGGTCCGAAACGCTCCGTGTGTCCTTTTGGGGACGCCCATTCTTATCCAGCTGGTGGACGGTGGTCTGGGGAACCACCGCCACCGCGTAGTGCAAGCCCCGTGAGCGCAGGTGCGCACGGAATTGGCTGGAACTGCCGTAGGCGGTATCCGCCAGGACGATGCCCGGAGGGACACCATCCTCCACGGCCCGGTCAATCATTTGCAGCGCCAGCTGGGGTTTGGTCTTGAAGGTGACCTCGGCGGGGATGCGGGCCTCGCGGCGCCGCGCCTCGTCGTTGGCCCAGAGTTCGGGCAGGTACAGTTCGAAGTCGAGGGGCAGGTGCTCGGTGCGGGTGGCGACACTGAGGCTGACGCCGAGTTGGCAGTTGGTCACCTTCCCCGCCGAGCCGGTGTACTGCCGCTGCACGCCCACCGAGTGCTTGCCCTGCTTGAGAAAGCCCGTGTCGTCCACAATCCAGACTTCCACGGGCTCCCGCTGGGTCATCGCCTCCAGCGCGTACCGCGCCGCCTGGCGCCGCACGTCCCGGTCGCTCCACTTCGAGTCCACGGCGAAGTGCAACAGTCGCTGGTGCATGGCATCTACCCGCTCGGGGTCCGGACACGCGCGGGCGGCGATGGGTTCCACGCTCTTTCGCTCCCCGTCCCCCAACAGCCCCATGGCGTAGAGGGCGAACGAGCCACGTCGGCTCTCCTCGCCGAGGACGTCGCCGATTTGCTGGAAGTACCTCTCAAGCCGCTGCACCGCGGCTGCATCCATGAAGGAGTCCATACCTACTTCATGAGTAGGGC
>NZ_JAIQDG010000117.1 GCF_020037125.1 Myxococcus sp. RHSTA-1-4 | reverse complement strand
CGGGCCCACCGGTACACGCGCTCGCGGCAGGCGCTGCTGGACTTCTCGCTCTCCGGGCTCTACCGCGCGGCCGAGCAGCACCACGCCTGAGTGTGGCCGCGCACGGGGAAGGGAGACCGGCCTCGATTGACTCGAAGAGGGGGCGCGGTCGCGACGGAGCGCGTTGACCTGGGAGATTGCGCTGACACGCACCTACTTCGCGCGTAGTCTGCCCGCGAGCGGAGCGGACCGCGCATCTCCTCGCGAGGCACCCCATGAAGCCTGTCTACCTGAATCCGGCGAGACTTCCCCTGGGGACGAGGGTGGGGCGGTGGCGCGTGCTGGAGCGCCGAGGGCGGGGTGCCTACGGCGCCGTCTACCGTGCAGTCGGCGCGGAGGCCCCGCGAGGCGCCGTGGCCCTCAAGCTGGCGCTGCACCCTCGGGACGAGCGCTTCGCGCGGGAGGTGGAGCTGCTCTCGCGCATCCGGCATCCCAACGTCCCGCGCCTCGTGGAGCATGGCGACTGGCAGCAGTCTGGGGGCCCCAGCTACCCGTACCTCACGATGGAACTGGTGGACGGCGCGTCGCTGTATGACTGGGCGCTGGAGCGCGTGCCCACCTCGCGGCAGGTGCTCCACGTCCTCGCCAGCCTCGCGGGGGCCCTGGCGGCGACCCATGCCGCGGGCGGCGTGCACCGGGACGTCAAAGGGGACAATGTCCTCGTCGGCGAGGAGGACGGGCGCGTCTTCCTGACAGACTTCGGCTCCGGACACTTCATTGGCGCCGCCACGCTGACGCAGCCCCCGTTTCCGCCCGGGACGCCGCCCTACCGTTCGCCGGAGGCGTGGCGCTCGGTGAGGCTGCCCATGCGCGAGCCGATTGTGCCCTACGCGCCCGGGCCGGCGGATGACGTCTACGCGCTGGGAGTCACCGCGTACCGGCTCGTGACGGGCGAGTACCCATTCCCGTCGAGCCCGGAGCCCCAGGCCGGGCCCCAGGAGGAAAGCGCGCCACCGTCAGCGCGAGCGTTCAACGCCCGTTGCTGCGAGGAGTTGAGCGCCCTGACGTCGCGGATGCTCTCGGCGAGTCCCGAGGCTCGGGGAGGTGCGCGCGAGCTGGGCGAGGCGCTGGAGCGTGCCGCGAGAGAGGCGGGGCCTGAAGCGGACGTGCCCCTCTTCGTCCGGGAGGCACCGCGGCCCGAGGAGGCCCGGGCGGCTCCCCGGCCCGTACCGCAGCATCCCGCGCCCCTGCGCGGCAGGCGGGCATGGCTCACGGCGGCTGGCCTGGGAGGGGCGCTCGCGCTGGGAGCCGGGTGGATGCTGAGCACGCATCCCGGAGGAGAGGAGGCGGAGACGGTGCGCGCGGAGGCGCCCGAGGAGGCCCGGGATGGAGGCACCGTGGCGGTCGGAGACTCGGTGCTGACG
>NZ_JAIQDG010000116.1 GCF_020037125.1 Myxococcus sp. RHSTA-1-4 | reverse complement strand
TGCTCGAAGGCGCCCAGGGTGGTGTTGCGCACCTGGGCCAGCAGTGCACGGAAGCAGAGGTCCGGGGTGAAGCGGGCACGCAGCACCAGCGTGTTGACGAAGAAGCCAATGAGGCCCTCGGTGTCCGCGTGCCGGCGGCCTGCGATGGGCGAGCCCACCAGCACGTCGTCCTGGCCGCAGTAGCGGTGCAGGAGCGCCTGGAAGGCGGCCAGGAGCAACATGAAGGGCGTGGCGCCCTCGCGCTTCGCCAGGGCGTCCACCGCCTCGCTCAGCTCGCGCGGCAGGGACAGAGGCACCGAGGCGCCCAGGTGCGAGAGCGCCGCGGGACGAGGCTTGTCGGTGGGCAGCTCCAGCGCGTGGGGCGCGCCCGAGAGCTGCTGCTTCCACCAGTCGAGCTGGCCTTGCAGCGTCGCCCCGGAGAGCCAGTTGCGCTGCCAGACGGCGTAGTCCGCGTACTGCACTGGAAGCTCGGGCAGCGGCGAGGGCTGGCCCTGACGGAAGGCTTCGTAGAGCGCCGTCAGCTCCCGCACCAGCACGCCCATGGACCAGCCGTCGGAGATGCTGTGGTGCATGTTGAGCAGCAGCACGTGCTCGCCCGGCTCCAGCTTCAGCACCGTGGCGCGCACCAGCGGACCCGTGGCCAGATCGAAGGGCCGTGCGGCATCCTCCGCGGCTCGCCGCCGCACTTCGACCTCACGTTCTCCGGACGGCACGCCGCTCAGGTCCACCACCAGCAAGGACTGGAGCGGAGCGGGGTGGATGAGCTGCCGGGGCTCGCCGCCTTCGGACTGGAAGGTGGTGCGCAGCACTTCATGACGCAGCACCAGCGCCTCGTAGGCGCGATGGAGTGCGGGTAGCTCCAAGGGGCCCGACAGCCTGAGCACCATGGGCATGTTGTAGAGGGCCAGGCCGGGCTGAAGCTGGTCGATGAACCACAGGCGCTGCTGGGCGAAGGACAGGGGCAGCGGGCCGTCCCGGAGCGCGCGGGTGAGCGCTGGCAGATGGGAGGCCGAGGTGGCGGACTGGATACTCTGAGCGAGGCCAGCCACGGTGGGCGCCTCGAAGAGGGCGCGGACACCGAGCCCTACGTGGAGGGCGGAGTTGACGCGGGTCACCAACTGGGTGGCCAGCAACGAGTGCCCACCCAGGTCGAAGAAGTCGTCGTGCACGCCCACGCGCTCCACGCCAAGCACCTGGGCGAAGAGCTCCGCCAACGTCTGCTCCGTGGGCGTGCGCGGCGCCACGTACTGCTCGCGACGTGCCGAGAGGTCCGGCGCGGGCAGGGCCTTGCGGTCCACCTTGCCGTTGGCGTTGAGGGGCAGGGCGCTCAACTCCACCACCGCCGAGGGCACCATGTACTCGGGCAGCTGCTTCGCCACGAAGGCGCGTACCGCCGAGGTGTCCAGTCCGGGCGAGGTGGGCACCACGTACGCCACCAGGCGCTTGTCGCCCGGCACGTCCTCGCG
>NZ_JAIQDG010000115.1 GCF_020037125.1 Myxococcus sp. RHSTA-1-4 | reverse complement strand
ACGCTGGAGTACCTGGGCCGCACCGACTTCCAGGTGAAGCTGCGCGGCTTCCGCATCGAGCTGGGTGAAATCGAGGCGGCGCTCACCGCGCAGCCCGGCGTCCGTCAGGCGCTGGTGCTGGTGCGCGAGGACCGGCCCGGAGACAAGCGCCTCGTCGCATACGCGGTGCCCGCCCCGGGCGTGTCCCTGGAAGCGGAGACACTCCGGGCCGCCCTCAAGCAGCGGCTGCCCGAGCACATGGTGCCCTCCGCCTTCGTGGTGCTGGACGCCCTGCCGCTGACGCCCAATGGCAAGGTGGACCGCAAGGCCCTGCCCGTTCCCGAGGCCCCGGCCTCCACCTCCGGGTTCACCGCCCCGCGCACTCCCACCGAGGAGCTGCTCGCGGGCCTCTGGGCCCAGGTGCTCGGCGTGGAGCAGGTGGGCGCGGATGACCACTTCTTCGAGCTGGGCGGCCACTCGTTGCTGGCCACGCAGGTCATCTCCCGAATCCGCTCCACCTTCGGAGTGGAGCTGCCCCTGCGCGCCCTCTTCGAGGCTCCCGTCCTCTCCTCGCTCGCCCGGCGCATCGATACGGCCGTGCACGCGCGCACCGTCCAGGCACCACCCCTGGTCCCCGTGCCACGCACCGGTGCGTTGCCGCTGTCCTTCGCGCAACAGCGGCTGTGGGTCATCGACCAGCTCGAGCCCGGCGGTGCCGCCTACAACATCCCCACCGCCCTGCGGCTGCGGGGCCCGCTGGACGTGGCGGCGATGGAGCGAGCCTTCACCGCGCTGGTGGAGCGTCACGAGTCGCTGCGCACCACCTTCGCCGTCCAGGACGGCGAGCCCGTGCAGGTCATCCACGCCCCGCCGCGCTTCCCGCTGGCCGTGGTGGACCTGAGCACCCTGCCGCCCGCGGAGTGCGAGGCCGAGGCCCGGCGCCTCGTCTCGCGCGAGGCGCAGCGGCCCTTCGACCTGGCGAACGGGCCTGTCTTCCGGGCCCTGCTGCTACGCCTGGGCGAGCAGGACCACGTGCTCCTCGGGACGATGCACCACATCGTCTCCGATGGCTGGTCCATGGGCGTGCTGGTGCGCGAGCTGGCGGCGCTCTACGCGTCCCAGGCCACGGGGCAGGATTCCCACCTGCCGGCCCTGCCCATCCAGTACGCCGACTTCGCCGCATGGCAACGCGCATGGCTGCGAGGCGAGGCACTGGAGCGGCAGCTCGGGTACTGGCGCCAGCAGCTCTCCGGCGCCGCGCCCGTGCTGGAGCTGCCCACCGACAAGCCCCGGCCCGCAGTCCAGTCCCACCGCGGCGCCTGGCAGCCGGTGCTCCTGTCGAAGCCCCTGACGGAGGCGCTCCTGGCGCTGTGCCGGCGCGAGGGCCTCACGCCCTTCATGGCCCTGCTCGCCGCCTGGCAGGTGCTGCTGGCCCGCTATTCCGGACAGGACGACGTCTCCGTCGGCTCTCCCATCGCCGGCCGCACCCGCCAGGAGACCGAGGGCCTCATCGGCTTCTTCGTCAACACCCTC
>NZ_JAIQDG010000114.1 GCF_020037125.1 Myxococcus sp. RHSTA-1-4 | reverse complement strand
CGTCCTCGCGAGCGAGCACGACGGCGCGTCGGACGCCGGGGAGGGCCTCCAGGGCGGACTCGATTTCGCCCAGCTCGATGCGGAAGCCGCGCAGCTTCACCTGGAAGTCGATGCGGCCGAGGAACTCCAGGGTGCCGTCGGGTAGCCAGCGCACCTTGTCACCGGTGCGGTACAGGCGCGCACCGGCCAGGCCCACGTCCGCATGCGGTGCTTCATCCGCGGCCGGTGCGCCGGAGAGGTGCGGCTGAGCCCCTGGCTCGGCGACGAACGGGTCCGGCACGAAGCGCTCGGCGGTGAGGTCCGGACGGTGGAGGTAGCCGCGAGCGACGCCGGCGCCGCCGATGAAGAGCTCTCCCGGAACACCGATGGGCACCGGCCGCAGGTGCTCGTCGAGGACGTAGACGCGCACGTTGGCCAGGGGGCCGCCGAGGGAGGGACGCGAGGCGCCGCGCACGGCGCGAGCGGTGGTGTCGACGGTGCACTCGGTGGGGCCGTAGACGTTGAAGCAGTGGATGAAGGGGTGGGCGGACAGCTTCGCCCAGAGGACTTCGTCGACGGCCTCGCCGCCCACGAGCACGCGCAACTGACGGTTGGCCGCGAGCCCCTCTTCCAGAAGCAGGCGCAGGTGGGAGGGAGAGCAGTCGAGCACGTCGAGGTGGTGCTTCTCGACCCAGGAGTTGAGGAGGGAGACGTCCTCGCGTGCGGCCTGTGGCACGACGCACAGGGCATGGCCGTCAGCCACCTGGATGAGCTGCTTGACGGAAGCGTCGAAGGCGAGGGGGGCGTTGAGGCTGACGCGCAGGGAGCCTTCGACACCGGCGTACACGGTGGAAGCGAGGGCGGCGCGCAGGTTCATCACGGAGGCGTGCTGAACCATGACGCCCTTGGGGCGGCCGGTGGAGCCGGAGGTGTAGATGACGTAGGCGAGGTGCTCGGGGGCGGTGATGCGGGACGGGTTGGCCTCGGACTCACGGGAGAGCGAGTCGAGCAGGAGGGAGTCGTCCAGGCACACGGGCTCCGCCGAGGAGCCGCCGAGGAGGGCTCTCAGGTGGAGCTGTGAGAGAGCGAGGCGGGCGCCGCAGTCCTGGAGCATGAAGGCGAGGCGCTCACGGGGGTAGGCGGGGTCCATGGGGACGTAGGCGCCGCCGGCCTTGAGGATGGCGAGGACGGCGACAACCATGTCGACGCCACGTTCCAGGCAGAGGGCGACGCGCACCTCGGGTCCGACGCCGCGAGCGCGCAGCCAGTGGGCGAGCTGGTTCGCACGGCGGTTGAGCTGAGCGAAGGAAAGCGAGGCGGCGTCGTCGAGGACGGCCAGCGCGTCGGGAGAGAGAGAGGCCTGAGCCTCGAAGCGCTCGTGGAGAGCGCCGCCCCAGGGAAGCGCGCGGCGGGTGTCATTCCAGCGAACGAGGAGCTGGTGGCGCTCGGAGGCTGGGAGCAGGGGCAGGTCGCCGACGCGAGTCTCCGGAGAGGAGACGGCGGCCTCCAGCAGGGTGGTGAGGTGCTCCACCATGCGGGCGATGGTGG
>NZ_JAIQDG010000113.1 GCF_020037125.1 Myxococcus sp. RHSTA-1-4 | reverse complement strand
TGGTCTCGCGGCCCCAACATGCCTCCCTACACGCACGGCCAGGGAGCGACACGCTCCCTACACCTTGAAAGGGGTGGCCCTAAACCCGCGACGGCGCGCGCCTTTCGCTGAATCGTGAGTGAATCCGGGCACTTCGAGTTCACGGAATAGTCCTCTCCAGTCCCCCCTGTCGCCTGGAGTCCCCTCCAGTTTTGGAGACATTCTGGAGACGGAGCCAGGGCGTACGGTGCTCCATGGAAGTTCGTGGAAGTCCCCCGGTAGTGTGTGCCCTGGTGAGGTGTGGTTGGAGAAGGGGGGAGTGGAAGGGAGCGAGCGAGAGTACCGACAAAGGTGAACGGAGGAGCCGGTGCTGTACCTCTGTACGCTCGCTCTACCGCTGCCGCTGTGGCCGGCTCTGCCGCTGGTCCTCAACGGCGCCGAGTTCGAGGAGCCGGCTGCGCGTGATGCTCACCGCCTCGGCCCCCACATCGTTGCCCCAGAAGCAGCGCTCGTGCTTGACGGCGGCACACCCGACCGATCCCGCGCCCATGAATGGATCGATCACAACGCCTCCCGGTTCGCTGCTCTGCGTGACTAGCAGTTCGCTTACTGCAATGGGCTTCTCCGCCGGGTACCCATTGCGGATTCGTGGGGCTTCAATGATGTCGGGTACCCCGAGATCGTGAAGCTTGCGCTTACCTTTCTCAAAGAAGAGAACGAACTCGTAACGAGCCCGGTAGTGATAGCCCATCCCGATCGTCTTCTTGTCCCAGATGAGCGGCTTCCAGAACTTGAAGCCGGCCTCCTCGGCGAGAGGCTTCGCGATGAACGCCGTCTCGGGATCGCAGAACAAGTAGAGGTGCGAGTTCCGCTTGAGGACGCGATAGAATTCGGCAAAGAGTTCCGGAAACCGGGCGTTCGGAAAGATCTGGAACCAGTCGTTGCTCGACGCCTTGGAGTGCTTGAGGCGCGTGGTGGTGCCGACAGCGCGGTGCTTCTCAAGGGACTCATAGGGCGGGTCGGTGATGGCGAGGTCCACCGACGCGGAGGGGAGCTCGCGTAGCCACTTGATGGCGTCGAGCTGCGCGAGGCGGAATCCATTGGGCATGGCCTGGATATACGCCGCCTCGGCAAGGGCGCAGCCCTTAAAAGGGCTCAGTGACCTACCCCTCGTAGGACTCCCGGACGCCGTTCAGGTAGCCGAGCGCCCAAGCTGCGTGCGGGCTCTTGTGACGAACGGTGCCGGCTTGACTCTCCGGGAGCGAGTCGAGATCGAGGTCCACCTTCTCTTTGCGCTCCCGGCCGGCAGCCAAGCCAGCCTCGTAGGCGCAGCCAGCGCACCTGTGCCGACCCTCGCCACCTTGGCTTTTTGGAATCTGAAGGAACATCTGCTCGTGTCGGTGGTCTTTCTTGCAGATCATCGTGACGTCCTCTTTTCGTGACTCCACCTGGGTAAAGAGGCTTTGCGTTGCTCGCTGTCGGCGCAAGCCGGGATGGGACCGGAAGTACCATTCGTGCGCTTGGTGTCAAGGCTCGGCTAATCAGGTCGCTGTTCGGTCCGGCCAATGAGGTCCGGACGTGAGGAGCCCGGGAAGCGCGA
>NZ_JAIQDG010000112.1 GCF_020037125.1 Myxococcus sp. RHSTA-1-4 | reverse complement strand
CGGTGCTGACCTTCCCTGTCTCGCGTGGCGAGCAGGTGAGCATCGCGGTGACGGCGCTGACGCTCGGTGGCGCCTCCTCGGCGAGCCTGCGCGTCTATGACCCCGCGGGGGTGATGATCAACAACCACTTCTTCTCGACTCCTGGCGCCTTCGACGTCGCCGTGGCGCCAAAAGATGGCGTCTACACGGCGGTGCTGAAGCCGGGCAGTTCGGCGACGGGCTTCAGCGCCTCGCTCTCGCTG
Source organism: Myxococcus sp. RHSTA-1-4 (assembly GCF_020037125.1). Classification (GTDB taxonomy): domain Bacteria; phylum Myxococcota; class Myxococcia; order Myxococcales; family Myxococcaceae; genus Myxococcus. Next base: position 1,399 of record NZ_JAIQDG010000112.1, on the reverse strand, counting down.
GTGCGCGCCGTGAGCGGCCCCGTGGTGGTGGACGGCCCTCAGGTGAGCTTCTCCAACGTCGCGGGGCAGAACGGGCGCTACACCTTCGCGGGTACCGCGGGGGACCGGCTGGGCCTGGGCGTGGCGAGCGTCAGCACCACGCCCACCGGGCAGTCCGTCCTCGTCACCGTCCTCAATCCTGACGGCAGCTCGCTCATCAACTGCGGCGGCTACAACGTCCCCGGGAACTGCAACCTGCCGGTGGTGCCCGTGACGGGCACCTACACCATCGTCGTCGACCCGCAGGGGCTCACGGTGGCTTCGGTGGGACTGCGGCTGTCGCGCACGGTGGAGGGCAGTCTCGAGGTGGGCGGGCCCACGGTGACCTTCAGCACCGACCGGGTGGGCCAGGACGGCCGCTACACCTTCACGGCGGCGGCGGGGGCCAACCTGGCGCTGGTGCTGTCCGCGGGCACCTTCACCAACTACGCCACGGTGCGCGTCTACAAGCCCGACGGCACCCAGCAGACCAGCACGTATGGCTATCCCAACCAGACGGCGGTGCTGGACTTCACGGCGGCGACGGCGGGGACCTACAGCATCACGGTCGACCCATACCTGGCCAACACCGGGCAGCTCACCCTGGGGCTGGTGCAAGAGGTGGCCGGCAGCGCGGGCGACATCGATGGCGCGGCCGTGGTGGCGAGCCTGGAGGTGGGGCAGAACGGGCGCTACACCTTCGCGGGCACCGCGGGGGACCGGCTGGGCGTGGGCGTGACGAGTGTCAGCACCACGCCCACCGGGCAGTCCGTCACCATCAGCGTGCTGAAGCCCGACGGCAGCACGCTCGTCACCTGCGGCAGCTACAGCGCTCCTGGTAACTGCAACCTGTCGGAGCTGCCGGCGACAGGGACGTACACCCTCTTCCTCGACCCGGCGGGGACGGCGTCCGCGTCGGTGGGGCTGCTGCTGTCGCGCACGGTGGAGGGCAGCCTTGAGGTGGGCGGGCCCACGGTGACCTTCAGCACCGGCCGGGTGGGCCAGGACGGCCGCTACACCTTCACGGCGACGGCGGGAGCCAACCTGGCGCTGGTGACGTCCGCGGGCACCTTCACCAACTACGCCACGGTGCGCGTCTACAAGCCCGACGGCACCCAGCAGACCAGCACGTATGGCTATCCCAACCAGACGGCGGTGCTGGACTTCACGGCGGCGACGGCGGGGACCTACAGCATCACGGTCGACCCATACCTGGCCAACACCGGGCAGCTCACCCTGGGGCTGGTGCAGGAGGTGGCTGGTGGCGTGGAGCTGGATGGAACGGCCACGGTGGTGGGTATGGAAGTGGGGCAGAACGGGCGCTACACCTTCGCGGGCACCGCGGGGGACCGGCTGGGCCTGGGCGTGACGAGCGTCAGCA
>NZ_JAIQDG010000111.1 GCF_020037125.1 Myxococcus sp. RHSTA-1-4 | reverse complement strand
GCTAGCCCGAATCGGTCACACCGGGCACGGACATAGGGCTGGTGTCGTAGCGTAGCCAGCAGGGGCCCTCGCGCCCTGCCTGGCGACGGTTCTGATTTCGGCAACGGGCAAGGCACGGCCCTGTCCCGCCGGAGTTGGGCCCGCGCGAGGTTGTCAAAGAGCAGCGGGCGTCAGGAGGGAACGGGCACCGTGCACAGCTGTTCGGCGATGCGAGCGAAGAGGTCTCGCACTGGAGCCGCGGCGCTCAGCGACAGCACGACGCGGCGGACGCTCACGCGGACAAGGGCGGCGACCTTCAGCAGGCGCAGTCGGATGGTGCCCGCCTGAGCTCTCTCCAGCTCGGTGCCCCGCAGGCCGAAGTGGCGCAGGAGGTTGAGGAGCACGTAGGCCACAGAGGAAAACCACAGACGCAGCTGGTTGGCGCGAAGCGTATGGGCGCTGGTCCGGTCGGCGAAGAGGCCCAGTTGCTGCTCCTTGATGCGGTTCTCCATGTCGCCTCTAGCGCAGTAGAGCTCCTCGTAAAGAGACTGCGCCGGGTACGTCTGCTCGCAGAAGGACGTGACGACGAAGCGCGGGTTGTGCTTGTCACCCAGCCACTCCGCCTTGGCCACCACGCGGCGCTCCCGCGTCCAGGAGTCGTGTGTCTGGTAGCGCAGCTCGCGGTAGGCACGCGTCGGCGCGCCGTCGCGCTCCTCCAGCGACACCGCGCGCACCAGTGCCAGGTCCGCCGCAATCATCTGCTCCAACCGCTTGTTGCGGGCCAGGCCGAAGACGAAGTCGACGCCGGTGTCCTCGCACCAGGCCATGAGGTCATCTCTGGCGAAGCCCGAGTCGGCGCGCAGCACCAGCTGGGTGTCGGGCCAGCGTTCACGAATGCGGGCCACGATTCGCTGCACCTCCTCCATCGCCCCCGCGGCCGCGTCGATGCCAGAGGTGCGCAGCTTGGCGGCCAGCAGGAAGTCGCCCGCGAAGATGTAGAGCGGCAGGTAGCAGTAGTTGCCGTAGTAGCCGTGGAAGAAGCGCCCCTCCTGGGTGCCGTGGATGGGGTCGTCGGTCGCGTCCAGGTCCAGCACCACCTCGCGCAAGGGCCGTGGGTGGGCGTCCAGGAAGGCGTCGACGAAGAAGTGCTCGAGGGCCTGCGCGTCGTAGACGACCTTGCGGTAGCGCGCCGCTGCCGTCGCATCCGCTGGCGTCAGCTCCAGCCGGTTGAGCGTGCTGGGACTGGCAAGCTTCTGGGCCGGGTTGGCCTTGCCCACCACCGCCGCCAGCAGCGGGTCCTCCCGAAGCGCCGCGTGGTCCACCAGGTCCTCGTAGCCGCAGGCGATGCCGAACACGCGCTGCCGGACCAGCTCCTCCACCGTGTGCTGCACCAGCTCCGGGGCGCGAAGGTCGCGAAAGCAGGCTGCGAACTTCCGCATCAGCCCGAACCGCCCGTCGGTCCGATGCAGCAGCGCCAGCCCCCCATCCGACGAGATGTGCTCCGCATCGAACGCGGCCACCAGTTTCCGGCGGCCGACGGCATCGAACTTGAGCTGCTTCGGGGTACACTCTGTTTTCACCGCGTAGCTCCTACCGGTAGATGGAAAGCCTTGAGAACTCTCCACTTATCGGTCGGTCGCTACGCGGTGTTCCCTCTACCCGTGATCGATCCGGGCTAGTC
>NZ_JAIQDG010000110.1 GCF_020037125.1 Myxococcus sp. RHSTA-1-4 | reverse complement strand
GGGGCCTCGAAGAGGGTACGAAGGGGCAGCTCGACGTGCAGCACGTTGCGCACGCGAGACACGAGGCGGGTCGCCAGCAGCGAGTGGCCACCGAGGGCGAAGAAGTCGTCGTGCACGCCCACCTGCTCGACGCCCAGCACCTCGCGCCACAGGCCCGCCAGCAACTGCTCGTTGGGGGTGCGCGGCGCGACGTACTCGTGCGTGCGCTCCACCTGGGCGGCGTCGGGCGCGGGAAGTGCCTTGCGGTCCACCTTGCCGTTGGGCGTGCGCGGCAGGGCCGGCAGCACCACGAAGGCGGAGGGCACCATGTACGCCGGCAGCCTCTCCCCCAGCGCGGTGCGCAGGTCTCCCACGGAGGGGGCCTGCTCACCGGACACCACGTAGGCCACCAGGCGCTTGTGGCCGGGCGAGTCCTCGCGCGCCAGCACCACGGACTCGCGCACGCCGGCGCAGGCGGCCAGTGCCGCCTCCACCTCACCCAGCTCGATGCGGAAGCCACGCACCTTCACCTGGAAGTCGGCGCGGCCCACGTAGGCGATGCGGCCGTCAGGCAGGTAACGGGCGAGGTCGCCCGTGCGGTACATGCGGGCGCCCGGAGTGGAGCTGAAGGGGTTGGGGAGGAAGCGCTCCGCGGTGAGGTCGGGCCGGCCGAGGTAGCCGCGGGCCAGGCCCTCGCCGCTGAGGTACAGCTCCCCGGCGACGCCGACGGGCACGGGCTGAAGCAGCGAGTCGAGGAGGTAGACGGCGGTGTCGGACAGAGGCCGGCCAATGGTGGGCTCGGCGTCTGGGGACACGCGGGCCCAGGTGGAGTAGGTGGTGTCCTCGGTGGGGCCGTAGAGGTTGAAGACGTCCCGCACGGTGCCCGTCGCGTAGAGGGCCTCCACCAGGGGACGGGGAAGCGCCTCGCCCGCGAGGTTGACGGTGCGCACGGAAGCGGGCACGGCCCGGGCGCGCACCAGCTCCGCCATGGCGGAGGGCACCGTGTTGACGAGCGTCACCTCATTGGCGGCCGGCAGCGAGGGCAGCGCCAGCGCGTCGTCGGCCACCACCACCGCCCCGCCGCGGGACAGCGGAGCGAACATCTCGAAGACGGACAGGTCGAAGTTGATGGAGGTGGCGAAGAGGGTGCGAGAGAGCTGCAGGGGCGAGAAGGAGCGGGTGGCCCAGCGCAGGAAGGCGACGGCGCCGCGGTGAGTCAGCGCCACGCCCTTGGGACGGCCGGTGGAGCCGGACGTGTAGAGGACGGCGCAGAGGTTGTCGAGCGAGGCCGGGCAGGGCAGGGGTGAGGCGGGCTGCTGAGCGAAAGCCTCGGTGTCCACGCACACCACCCGCGCGGAGGAAGTGCCCAGGCGCTCGGAGAGGGCGCTCGTGGTGAGCAGCACGCCCGGCGCGGCGTCCTCGATGACGAGGGCCTGACGGTCGCGCGGCCAGTTGGGGTCGAGCGGGACGTAGGCGCCGCCTGCGCGCTGGACGGCCATGAGGGCGACGACGAGCTCGGCGGAGCGGCCGATGCAGACGCCGACGCGGGACTCGGGGCCGACGCCCAGGGACTTCAGGTGGTGGGCCAGACGGAGGACGCGCGAGTGCAGCTCGGAGTACGTCCAGCGCTGCTGGCCGGCGATGAGCGCCACGGCCTCGGGCGTGCGCTGCACCTGCGCTTCAATCACCTGCGGGATGTTGCGCTCGGACGCCTCGGGCAGGCGCGTGTCGTTCCACGTCACCAGCA
>NZ_JAIQDG010000010.1 GCF_020037125.1 Myxococcus sp. RHSTA-1-4 | reverse complement strand
GCGGACAACGCAATAGTGGCCAGGGCGCACAGCCCTCACTTGCCCGCTCCCCCCTGCCTACCCCTGACGCAGTAGTGCTATAAGCGATGGGCTGCCCCCGGCCGTTGAGGCCCAGCACGGAGATGGCCATCCGGGCCCCTGAGTTGGTGGTGTGGGCGGCCAGACAGGCCGAGACCACCTGCTGCTCGGCCGTGGTGGGCCGCTGGCCGCTGGCCCAATCCGGCGCGAGTCCGAGCAACCCCGCCCAGGAGTACGACTTTCCGGTGTGTGAATCCGTGTAGCCGCGGGTCTGCCCCGCCGGCACCGCGCAGCGCACCACGTACCGCATCACCATGTCCGCCAGCACCGGGTTCGACTGGAACCAGGTCCCGAACTGCGCCGAGGCCAGGCCATGCTGGCTCAAGCCGTTGAATGACAATCCATTGAAGGACAACCCGTTGAAGGACAGCCCATTGAATGACAGGCCATTCTCCGAGCCCAACTCCTGCTCAACGGTGTCCGCCTCCCCCGCCGGGTCCGTCTGGGAATCCACCACCGGGCCGCAACCCGCGACGACCGCGAACCAGCACACCGCGAGCAAGCCTTCAATACGTCTGGACCGCATGCACTCCCCCATCGTGACTCGTTGACGTCACCTGCCGAGGCCTCTGTCGGGCCCTCCGGGGACATCCGGGTCGTGCCGTGGAATCGAGGGTGACGTCCCCGTGAGAGGATTCTCGCGCCTCGGACGTCCCCCGATGCGTGACCCGTTCCCGCGTACGAGGGAGCGTCGGACGTGGGACAGCGGGGGCGTGGGGTGGAGGACGCTTGCGCCCGCGACCCCGGGTCAGTCCATCAACTGCTGCGCCAGGTACACGTCATGGAGCGCCCGGCGGCGCGCGTTCAGCAGCGGGTCCGCGGCATCTCATCTCCCATGGCCGAATGCGGGCCTCCAACACGTCGCGGCTCCAACCATTCCCACGCTTGCAAGGAGCACGGCGCGCCTGCATGGTCCGCCGCCACCGCCCGCGTTACATCCCGCCCATGAGCTTCCCGCCGCCCGTCACGCCGCCTCCCGAAGTCTTCTCCGTCCTGCGCAGCCGCGGCTACGCCGTGCTGAGCCGCGCGGGCCTGTGCGAGCTGGTGGGCACTCCCGCCCCCGCGCTCGACCGCCTGCTGCCGACCTGGAACGACCTGCCGCTCGACGGGTACCTGCGGGACGGTGGCCGCTATCGCTCGCGCCGCCACTCGTGCTTCGTCGTCGACGGCGGCAGCGTCACCCAGGTGCCGCACCGCGCGCACTGGCAGCCCATCGAATACAACGCGCTGCACGGCGGGCTGGAGCGCTGGTTCGAGCCGGTGACGCCCGCCGTCGTCTCGCAGCCCGTCTGGTCCCAGTTGCTGAGCGGGCTCGCGGCCTGCTGCTCGAAGCTGAAGGGCGAGCAGCCGTGGTACGTCGAGGCGCACCAGTTCCGCATCGACACGACGGACGGCATCGGCCGCCCGACGCCCGAGGGCGCGCACCGCGACGGCGTGGACTTCGTCGCCGTGCTGCTCACCGGGCGCGAGGGCATCAAGGGCGGTGAGACGCGCATCTTCGAGGCCTCGGGCCCCCAGGGCATCCGCTTCACGCTGACCGAGCCCTGGTCCGCGCTGCTGCTGGACGACGAGCGCGTGATTCACGAGAGCACCCCCATCCAACCCCTGGGCGAGAAGGGGCACCGGGACACGCTGGTGCTGACGTTCCGCGCGAAGGGCTTCCAGGGGCCCTGACCCACGGGTATGACGCGGGTGTGACGACCGCCGGCCGAGTGCCCCTGTTCGAGAACGCGCGCGCAGTGCTCATCGTGCTCGTGGTGATGGGACACTCGCTGGAGCCACTCCTCGCCCGCGAGCCGCTGGCGAGGGCGCTCTACACGGCCCTGTACCTGTTCCACATCCCCGCCTTCGCCTTCCTCTCCGGGCACCTGTCGCGCGCGGAGTGGAGCCGGAAGTCCCTGGAAGGCATCGCGTGGTCGCTGCTCGCGCCGCTCGTCATCTTCCAGGTGCTGTACGTGGCGTTCGACGCATGGGTGCTGGGAAGAGGGTGGAGCCGTCACTGGCTATTCCAGCCCTACTGGGTGCTCTGGTTCCTGTGGAGCCTCGCGTGCTGGCGGCTCATGCTGCCGCTGCTCCGCCGCCTGCCCATGCCGCTGGGGGTGTCCTTCGCCATCGCGCTCGGGGCGGGCCTGCTGCCGTGGGTGGGCTACCTCTTCGGCCTGTCGCGGACGCTCGTGTTCCTCCCGTGCTTCGTCGCGGGACACCTGGCCCGGAGGGAGTGGCTGCTGGGCGTCACGCCGCGCCGCCGCGCGCTCGCCGTGGCCCTGTTCGCGCTGCTGGGAGGCTTCGTCTGGGCCATGACCACCGGGCGGCTCGCCACTCCGAACCCTCAGTGGTTGTACGGCAGCGTCTCCTACTCGGCGCTCGGCGCGACTGCACTCACGGGAGTGGCAACGCGGCTCGCGCTCCTCTGCTGCGCGCTCGTGTTCACCTGGGCCGTCTTCATGCTGTGTCCACGGAATGAGGGCGCGCTCACGCGGCTGGGTGGACGCAGTCTCGCGCCCTTCCTGCTGCACGGCTTCGTGGTGCGAAGTGTCGAGAAGCTGGGTGGCTATTCGGTGCCACATGGCCCCATGGGTGTGATGCTCGTGCTGCTGGGTGGTGGAATTCTCGCGGTGTTGCTTGGCCACCCGCTCATCGTGCGCGCCACACGTCCACTGTGGGAGCCGCGCCGACTCTTCCAGCGAACATAAGGCCCTGGCGCCACGCAAGGACGCGGCCCCTGCGCGTGTATAGAGGTAGCGGGCTCCAGCCCGCGCTTCGCTCCGCAGCGTGAGGTGTCGTCATGGGTCCTCGCTCCTCCTCGCCAGTGTCTCCCCGCCACGCCGTCGTGTGTGGCAGCAGCATGGCCGGCCTGCTCACCGCGGGCCTGCTCGCGCGTCACTTCGAGCGCGTCACCCTGGTGGAGCGGGATGGTCTGGTGGACTCGAGCCAGCCTCGCAAGGGCGTGCCCCAGGGCCCCCATACCCACGTGCTGCTCCAGCGCGGGCTGGACATCGCGACCTCCATCTTCCCGGGACTCCAGGAAGAGCTGCGCTCCGCGGGCGCGCAGGTGATGGACATGTCCGCCGACTGCGCGTGGCACGTGGCCGGCGCCTGGCGCAAGCGCATCCCCAGCGGCGTCACGCTGTACTCGCAGACGCGGCCGCTCCTCGAGTGGCGCGTCCGCGCCATGGTGAGGGCGCTCCCCAACGTGCGCATCCTCGACAGGCGCGAGGTCGCGGGCCTCCTGCACGATGAGACCGGAACCCGCGTCACCGGCCTGAGGCTCCGCGCGCCCGGCGGCACCGAGGAGATGCCGCTGGCCGCGGACCTGGTGGTGGATGCCAGCGGCCGTGGAAGCCGGATGCCGGACTGGCTGGAGGACCTGGGCCTTTCGCGCGTGGAGGAGACGCGGATGCAGATCGACGTGGGCTACGCCACGCGCCTGTACCGGACGCCCACGGGCTTCGACGCGGGGTGGAAGATGCTCATGCTCTCCCCCGAGCTGCCTCGCCTCCGGCGCTTCGGAGCCATCCTCCCCATCGAAGGGAACCGGTGGACGGTGACGCTGTGCGGCTGGCTCAAGGACTACCCACCCACGGACGACGCGGGCTTCCTCGCGTACGCGCGCGCCCTGGCCCAGCCCCACCTGTACGAGGCGCTGAAGAACGCCGAGCCGCTCGGCCCCATCTCCAGCCACCGCCTGCCTCACAGCCAGTGGCGCCACTACGAGCGGCTGCCCCGGATGCCCGAGGGGCTCATCGTGGTGGGTGACGCGTTCTGCTCCTTCAACCCCATCTACGGGCAGGGAATGACTTCCGCCGCGCTGCAGGTGGAGCTGCTCGGCGAGTGCCTGCGCAAGGGCCTGGGCGGGCTGTCACGCCGCTACTTCGCTCGCGCCGGCCGCGTGCTGAAGATGCCCTGGGCCATGTCCACCACCGAGGACCTCCGGCTGCCGGAGCTGGGGGACTCGCGGCCCTTCGGCAGCGCCTTCCTGCACTGGTACGGGGAGCGGTTCCAGCGGCTGACCGCCACGGATGCCGAGGCCGTGCAGACGTTCATGGAGGTGATGCACATGCTCAAGCCGCCTGAGGCCATCCTCTCGCCCCGGCTGCTGTGGAAGGTCCTGACCGGACGGTCCGAGGGCACGGAGCCACCGCCAGGTCCGGAGCCGCTCTCCGCGCGCCTCTCCTCCCGGGCGGCCTGAGGTGCTCACGCGCGCAGGGCGTCCAGGATGGACAGGCGCGCGGCGCGCAGCGCGGGCAGCAGTCCGCCGATGAGCCCCATCACCGTGCCGAACAGCACCGCGCCCAGGAGGATGGCGGGCGTGGGCGTGAAGCCGAAGGTCACCTCCGAGAAGGTCTGGAAGTTCAGCGTGCGGACGTGAATCCACCGCGTGGTGAGCGCCCCCAGCGCTCCCAGGATGCCGCCCGCCGCGCCCAGCATGACGGACTCCACCACCACGCTGGCCAGCACGCTGCGGCGCCGGAAGCCCACCGCGCGCAGCATGCCCAGCTCGGCGATGCGCGTCGCCACCTGCGAGTACATCGTAATCATCGCCCCCAGCACCGCGCCGACGCTGAAGACGAGGGACACGAACAGGCCCAGCACGCGGATGAAGGTGGCCAGCCCGCTGGCCTGGTCCGCCCAGTACGTGGGCTCCGGCTTCGCCTCCAGGGTGAAGCGGGGGTCCTCCTCCACGCGCTTCACGAAGTCCGCCATCGCCGCCGCCGAGCCGAGCCGGACCAGGGCGGAGCTGTAGGCCGGCCGGCTGAAGGCCCCGCCCAGCCGCGTGGCGTCCGCCCACAGCTCCGACTCGAAGGCGCCCGCACGTGCCTCGAAGACGCCCACCACCGGCCAGCGCTGCTGGGCGAAGCGCAGCTCGCCGCCCAGGGTGGCGTCCGGTGACGAGCCCACCAGCGCCTTTCCCAGCACCACCTCGTTGGTGCCCGGCCGGGGCTTGCGCCCGGAGACGAGCCGCACCTCCGGCCGCGCGGTGAAGCTCTCCGGCTCCACCCCACGCGTGGTGGTGTTCATCGCCTGGCCTCCGCCTCGCGGCAGCGCCACCAGCACCACCAGCTCGCCGGCCACCAGCGGGGCCCCGTCCGGCCCGGACGCCACCGCCCGGTCCGTGGCGAGGATGCGCACCGCGTCGCGCTCCACGCCGCTGACCAGCTCGCTGGTGGCACCCTTGCGCAGGATGACGGCGTTGGCCGGGTCTCCCCCCGAGGCGAGCGCGGACTCGATGCCGTTGGCGAGCATCAGCACCGCGCTGAAGACGAACACCACCAGCCCCAGCCCCAGCACCGTGAGGCTCGTGGACAGCCTGCGCGCCCAGAGACTGCGCGCGTTGTAGTAGAGCGGCACCATGGCTCAGGCCACCCTCCTCAGGCCTTCCGCCACCGGCAGGCGCAGCGCCCGCCAGGCAGGGCCGATGGCCGCCAGCAGCGACACCAGCACCGCCGCCAGCGCGGACACCACCAGCGTGCGCCCCCGCATCACGTTGTCCGGAATCTGGCCGAACTGCGAGGCGATGAGCTTCGCGAAGCCGTTGACCAGCGACGGCGCCGCCGCGACGCCCAGGGCCGCCGCCGCCAGGCCGATGACGGAGGACTCGGCCAGCACCAGCAGCACCACCGTCCGCGGGCGGAAACCCATGGCGCGCAAGGTGGCAATGTCACGCGTGCGCTCGCGCACCGCCATGGCCAGCGTGTTGCCGATGACCAGCAGGATGATGAGCAGGATGACGTTGGACACCACCCTCACCGCCGTGAGGATGGCGGACGACATGGCCACGAAGCCGAGCTGGAAGGACTTCTCGCTCTCCGTCTTCGTCGGGTACGGGCTGTTGTCGAACATCCGGTCGATGGCCGCCGCCACCTCCGCCGAGCGCGACGGGTCGTCCACCCGCACCGCGTAGATGCCCACCTGGTCCTTCCGGTTTTCGGGCAGCAGCTCGCTCTCGTTGAGGCAGCGGTAGCCGAATACCAGCGCGGTGGTGTCCGCGCCGGGGCGCGTGCCGGTGTAGATGCCGCGCACGTTGAAGGTCCAGTCGCCCGGGTATATCTGCCCCTTGAGCGTCACCCGGTCCCCCGGCTTCCAGCCGAAGCGGCGGGACAGCTTCTCGCCCACCAGCGCGCCGCAGGGGTCGCTGCGGAAGGAGGAGAGCTCCGCGGGCGTGGTGGTGTACTCCGGAAAGACGTCCAGGAAGGTGTTGGAGTCGATGGAGAAGTTGGGGAAGAAGTCCTTCTGCGTCTCGCCCAGCGTCCCGCCGAACCACTCCTGGTGGGTGACGGCCGTCACGCCGGGCAGCGCGGCGATGCGTGCGTAGTAGGAGAGCGGCAGCGGCTCCGTGATGGAGACCTTGTTGCGGGTGATGAGCCGGTCCACCTGCGCCGCCTGCGCGCCGTAGTAGAAGATGTCGATGACGGTGCGCAGGAAGATGAAGGCCGTCACCCCCACCGCGCCCGCGAGGATGGTGAGGCTCAGCCGCAGCGGGTTGCGCAGCAAGTCCCGGCCCGCGAGCCCGACGTAGTTCACTGAAGCACCCCCTTCTCCAGGTGGTGCACGCGCCCGGCCCGCTCGGCCGCGTGCGGGTCATGCGTCACCATGACGAGCGTCTTGTGCAAATCACGGTGGAGCACACCGAAGAGGTCCAGCACGGCCTCGGCCGCCTTGCGGTCCAGGTCGCCGGTGGGCTCGTCGGCGATGATGAGGTCCGGGTCGGTGACGATGGCGCGGGCGATGGCCACGCGCTGCTGCTCGCCTCCGGACATCTGCGGCGGGCGGTGGCCTACCCGGTGGGACAGGCCCACCAGTTCCAGCGCGGCGGCCACGTGCCGGCGCCGCTCGGCGCGGGACAGCGGGGTGAGCAGCAGCGGCAGCTCCACGTTCTCCGCCGCGGTGAGCACGGGGATGAGGTTGTAGAGCTGGAAGACGAAGCCCACGTGGGCGGCGCGCCAGTCACTCAGCTCGCGGTCGTTCAGCTCCGCCAGGTTGCGCCCGGCGACCTCCACCACGCCGGTGGTGGGCCGGTCCAATCCGGAGATGAGGTTGAGCAGCGTGGACTTGCCGGAGCCGGACGGGCCCATGAAGGCCTCGAAGGCGCCCGTGTCGATGGTGAGGTTCACCGCCTCCAGCACGGGCACCTCCACGGTGCCGCGCCGGTACGTCTTCGAGACGCCCTCCAGGCGGACCATGGGGGGCAGGGCTGGCACGGCCTCCAGGCTCATCCGCCCCCCGTCTCCACCTTCACGCGCCGGCCCGGGCGCAGCTTCTTCGCGTCCGGAGCCGACACCACCTGCGTCCCCGCGGGAGGGCCTTCCACCAGCGCGACCTCGTCTCCCACGCGCTGTCCCACGCGCACCGGCTGCCGCTCCAGGTGTTCGTCCTTCACCACCCACACGGCGGGCCCGTCCTCGCCTTGCACCACGGCGTCCGCGGGCACGCGCGGCGGCAGGGCCTTCGGGTCCAGCGCGCCCGGTGGCAGCGCCTCGCGAAGGAAGGACACCTTCGCGCCCATGTCCGGCAGGGCGCCCTTCGGCACGGACTGGAAGCGCACCATCACCGTGGCCGTGGCCTTGGAGCGGTCGATGGCGGGACGCACCGTGCCGACGCGCGCCGGGAAGGCCTGGTCCGGGAAGGCGTCCAGGAAGATGAGCGCGTGCTGTCCCGTCTGGATGCGGGAGAGCTGCTCCTCGCTGACCTCGGCCTCCACCTCCAGCGCGTCCAGGTCCACCAGCTCGATGATGCCGCCCAGGTCTGTGCCCTCGAGCGCGGCCGGTGCGAGCACGGCGCCCTCGTCCGCGAGCTTGCGCGCCACCGTGCCGTCGAAGGGCGCGCGCACCACGGTGTGCGAGAGCTGCAGGCGGGCGGCCTCGCGGGCGCGGCGGACGACGAGGAGCTGGGCACGGGCCGCGTTGAGCTCCTCCAGGGCGGCGCTGCCGGCGGTCTCCACGTCCAGCAGCTCCGCGCTGGGGATGACCCCCTGCTTCGCCAGGTTCCGCGTGCGGGCCGTGGTGCGTTGGGCGTTGGCCGCCTGGGCGCGGGCCGCGGCGAGCCGGGCCTCGGCGGCCCGCACCTCCGCTTCGGCGCGCTCCAGGACGACGCGGGCGTCCCGGTCATCCAGGCGGGCAATCACCTGGCCCTCCTTCACGGGCTCGCCCTCCTCCACCGTGACGTCCACCAGCCGGCCGGCAATCTGCGGCGCGATGACGGAGCGGCGGCGCGAGTCGACGTAGCCGGCGGCGGACAGCTCGGTCTGCTGCTCTCCCGGGAGTGGCTCACGGACCTCCACCACGCGCACGGTGGGGGCCCTGCGGGAGAGGGAGATGGCGGCCAGGAGGACGACGGCGAGCAGGAGCAGCGCGGGGACGAGCCAGCGCATCCGGCGGCGCCGCTTCAGCGGTGCGGCCGAGCGGTCGATGCGGAGCGCGCTCAGCGGTTTCTGCGCCTGGACTTCGGCCACGACTTCCTCCGGGAGTGGGAACAGGGGTTCCCCGGAAGGAAGGTAGGAAGGGGCCAGGTGCGGTGCCGGGGTTGAAGGTTGGCTCCCCTGGGCTCCGGGGAAGGACGGGGCGCTTCCATGGTGCGCCGCCTGTCACGCGGCTCAGCGCACCGGCAGTTCGCGGAAGGTCAGGCCGTCCAGCCCGTGGCGCTCCACGACTTCTTTGAAGCGCTCGGTGACGACGAGCACGGTCGAGAAGTTGCGAAGGCGGAAGAGGTCGAGGTCCTGGGGTAGCGAGGCCGCGTCGAGGATGGGCTCCGCGGGAAGGCTGAAGCCATGACGGCCGCACTTCGGGCACGGCGGGGGCGTGCCACGTGGAATGCAATCCGCGTGAAGGAGACCGCGTGGCTCGATGTGCAGATCGCGCAGTTCCGGGACGCCCTTGGGGCTGAAGCGCATCTCCGTGCGGCACCCTCGGAGGCCACGGAGTCCTTCGCCCATCAACCGTTCCAGGGCATTTGGCTGGACGAGCAGGGTGTCACCGTACTGATTGATGAATGCGGAGAAGGGTCCCCTGGCCTTTCCCACCAGGGGACCGAAAAGTGTTCCGGGGCGGAGAGGATAATCAGGAGGAAGTAGCGAGCGGACCTGCTCGCGAAGGCGCTCGAACTCCTCGAAGTCTTTCTCCAAGTAGGCCTTTGACAGCTTCTTCGCTGCTGGATGGCCGGAAAGGTCTACAGCGGGATAGCTTGGCCCTGCCGCAGCCCATGTCGCCTTGCAGTGAGGACACACCACTCCTGGCAGACCCCACTTGCGCCTGGCGCTGTACGCACCTTTCTGTTGTTCAATGTCGCCAGAGTCGCAATGGTAGAATCGCGCCATGTCGTCAGAACTCAAGAGGTGGGCTGATTGACAGATAGTACGGCAGGATGGGTCCTACCAGATTGAAGCGGATGATCAGCTCTCCCGCGTAGCGGTACATCTCCTCAGCGGTTGCGTATTCCCGTCTCTTGCGGAAGTTGCGCCACGCCTCGTTCCAGGGTCCACCCTGAAGTCCTTTGTGGATTCGATGGTGGGTCTCCAGGTCGAGCAGCATCGTCTCCTTGTGGATGTTGATGCCCTGGCGTTCGAACCAGTCCCGGAGTCCCTCCTCCCGAGGGAAGATGTGGTGCTTCTCCCTCGGCTGCGAGGCCAGCGCCCGCGCCATCTCCAGCACCCGCTTCTGACTGGGCAGCAGTTCCCGCCCGTGCCAGGGAATGACGAAGACCGGCTCCGGCCGTCCGGGCAACTGCCACGGATAGGCCCAGTTCCTCTGCGGTGACCGGACGGCGCTCGGCGGGAGGACGAACGTCCCGCGCGTCCGCACAATCCACCCGGGCGCCACGTCCTCGCAGCGGAAGAGCCCGCACGCGTCCCCCGCGAAGAGGAACATGACGCACGCGCCCTCTTCGAGCCGGGTGTACGCCTCCGGGTACTCCGCGACGTCCTCTTCCGCCTCATCCAGGGACGGCGAAGTCGACGCGCACGACCCCAGCACGGCGCACAGCCACAGCCACCAGACCTGACGCCAGCTCACGCCTCCTCCAGCCAGCCCCGGCGCCAGGGCCGGGCGGAGGTCATATCAGCGCCGCGCCTGGTTCTTCCCGTTCGCTCGCATCCGCGGGTCGTCATCCGCGAGCCGCGAGACACACCTCCGACGACGGCGACTCGGGAGATGGAGGCGCTGACTGCAAGGCGGCTCAGCGCCCCCCTGTGCGTGCGCGGAGCAGGACGGCGAGCGGCGGAGGGGCACCGGGCGGAAGTCACGGTGCCGGAGCCGGAACGTGTCTTTCGGGGAAGCACCAACGGCCTCGACCTCCGGCCCGGCAGGGTTGGGAACGCGTGCCGGGCAGTGGAGGGTTGCCCATGCAGGAGGACGCGATGCTGGACCCGGGAGAGCTGCGCGAGGGAATGACGGTGAGGGATTTGGAGGGCCGGAAGGTCGGCACGGTGGTGCACGTGGGTGACACGCACTTCGAGCTGGAGCAGGGCTGGCCCGCGCGCCGCGAGTTCATGGTGCGCTTCCACGCGGTGGACCGCGTGGAGCACGGCGAGGTGTTCCTCCACTCCGACCACGGCGTCCAGGTGCCCGCCGAGAGCGAGGACGTGGGCACGCCCGGCTAGGCCTGGCGCCCGGACAGGTGCACGTCCCGTGAGCGGAAGAGGAGGCGGGAGGCGGCCGCGGGCGCCAGCACCGCGGCGGTGATGACCGCCCAGTCCAGCACGCCGCGCGCTCGCGCTCCGTTGTACGTGACTGCCTGGAGGAACGTCAGACAGGCGTCCGCGGCGGTGAGCGCGCCCAGCCCCATGGCCAGCCCGTCCCGCCAGCGGCGCACCAGCGAGAACAGGCCCACCGTCAGTCCCACGTCGAAGAGCACCCAGCCCCACTGCACCTGCGCGGAGGGAAACCAGCGGCGGGTGGCGGGGAGCGCCAGCAGCGCCGTCCAGGGGACCAGCAACGTGGCCAGCGCATGCACCAGCAGCCGGGGACGCCGCAGCACCGTGGCCACACCGAAGCGCACGAGGCTGCCCCGGGCGAAGGCGCGGAGCGCGTCATACAGCGCGACCAGCCCGCCGCCCCGGGTGGGGTACGCCAGGTGGATGGGCACCCAGGCGTCCGGGCGGAACTTCGCCTTGAAGGCGCGCAGCCCCTCGAAGTCGAACAGCGGCCGGCCACACGCCCGCGCCAGCCGCAGCCATGGCCGCACTGGCCCCGCCAGCGGCGCCAGCCCCAGCGTCACGTAGCGCCGCCCCTCCGCCGCCGCGGCGCGCATGGCCGCGTCCACCAGCGTCTCCGCCGTGCCGTTGGGAGCGTGCGAATCCCTCAGCAGGTCCTGGAGGAACCAGCCCTCGCGTGCGTACACCGGAGACACCGCGAGGAAGCCCACCACCTTCCCGTCCACCTCCGCCACGAAGGCGCGGCGCTCCCGTGCGAAGGCATAGGGGCCGAGCTGCACCAGGAAGCCCATGGGTGCCATGCGGCGCGATGCCAGCCACCGCTCCTTCAACCGCTCCACTGCCTGCCGGGTGGGGTGCGCCGGGTCCTCCAGCACGGGCGCCGGCAGCTCGCGCACGCTCACGCCGTGCTTGCGCGCGCGGCGGAGCTGCTCCCGCAGGCTCCGGCTGCCGCGCACCACGTCCTCCCAGTGCGCCGGGTCCCACACGGGCTGCTCACCAATGGGCAGGGCCTCCATCGGCGCCAGTTGCGTGAAGCGCGACTCGGTGGCGAAGAAGCACACGCGCCGGCCCGCCGCGCGCGCCGCCTCCCGGAAGCGAGTGACCACCTCGGCCAGGCGCTCCGGCGCGGAGATGGGCGAACCCGCCGTCACCCACGCGCCCCCCGTGTCCACGTACGCCATGCACGCGTCGCCCGCCGGGTCGAACCAGTAGTGGAAGCCCGGATGGAGCACCTGGAACGAGGTGGCGTTCCACCCGTACCGGCGTAGCAGCCCCAGCACCCGCGCGCGCTCGTCCGCGCTCACCTCTCCGTGCCCGGCGAACTCGACCCGATTCATGTGGGGGCCCCTGTGACTCGCGCGCAAGGTACGTGCCCTCGGGCCCCTCCGCCACGGAGAGCTGCTCCACCCACCCGGCAGGAGGACACCCGGACTTCGGGGACGCATCGCCAGCACTCATGGACAGACGCACACCGGCGCCACGGTCGCACAGGTCATCTGTGACCGCGTGCGCCCATGCAGGCAGGCAGTCGACAAAATCCGGCACGGCGAGCCACTCGCGGCGGCTCCCGGCAGAATGACCGTGGCCTTCTCTCCAGGAGCATGTGGCTTGAACCTCAGATGTCCCTCCGGCGCTCGCGGCTCCGTCATGGCATGCGCGCTCGCCGCCCTCGGCACTCCCACCCTCGCCACCGCTGACGACTCGCCCACGGGCGTGCGCACCAACACCGCGCGCCTGATGGGCACGGACGCCGCGGAGGTCATCGACGCGCCGGTGCTCGGCCTCCAGCGCACGGCCATTCCCCTGTTCGCGGGACTGGCGGTGGACACCTCCCTGTACGCGGACGCGCTGCTGGCCCCCAACCTCGGCCTGCGCTGGGCGGTGGCCGCCGGCCCGCACCGCGTGGTGCTGGGCGCGCGCTACACGCACTTCGTGGGTGCGTCCGTCTATTCGGATGCCGTCGAGTCCGAGGCTCCCGCCATCCGGCGCTTCGAGCCGGAGCTGACCGGCCCGTCCTTCTACGGCGTCTACGGCCTGGTGCTGGGGCCGCTGCTGGTGCAGGGCGAGGCACGCTACGCGCGCTACACCTCCGACTACCTCTCCTTCACCGCGGGCGTGGGCCTCAACTTCGCCGGCAACTGGTCCGTGGTGGGCGAGGCCGGCGTGCGCGTGGAGGGAGGCTCCTCCCTGCGCGCCGCGGCGGGCATCCGCTATGGCGGTGACCACTTCGGCTTCGGGCTCGGCGCCGCCTACGTGGACCTGAGCGACCCGGCCCTTCCTGGCGAGAGCCTCCCCGTCCTCCCCGTCTTCGACCTCTCCTGGACCTTCCGATGATGAAGCGCGCCCTCTTCGTTTCCCTCTCCCTGCTGCTGTCCGCGTGCTCGGCCGAAATCGCCGTCGAGACCGAGCCCTTCGACCAGACGGTGTCCGTCACCTCCATCCTCGAGCCCGTCTACGCGGAGGTGGCGCTGGACCTGCCCGAGGAGTCCGTCAACACCGAGGACCTGGACATCATCGTGGAGCAGGTCGCCGCCACGCTCACCGTGGTGAACCCGTCCACCACGCTGACGCTGCGCACGTCCGCGCGGCTGTCCTTCACCGGCACGGCCACGCCGGACGAACCGGAGCTGTACACCGACCTCAACCGGCCCGCCTACTACAACACCGCGGCGGAAATCCTCCCGGCGCGGGACTTCGGGCCCAACTCGCGCACGGCGGTGCGCATCGACTCGCCCGCGCTGAAGGAGGCCATCGGCCGGCGGCGCGTCTGGTTCATCGTCAGCAACACGGTGGTCCGCAGCGGCCTCGGCACGCCCGTGCTTCCGGCGAACATCCGGCTCGAGGACATCGTCTTCCAGGCCCTCCTCACCAAGCCCTTCCCGGGGCTGGGGGGCGCGCTGGAGGTGGGCGGGCTGTAGCGCTTCACTCCTCGGGAGCGGGCTTCACCCTCGCGCGGTCCTCGGCCGACAGCAGGCCGAGGCACCGCGCGCAGTAGTGGCCGGTGCTGCGGTCCGCGGACTTGATGGCCTTGCCCTTCGCGTCCGCCATGACACAGCCCTCCGTCTCGCAGTGGTCGAAGCCGAGCGTGTGGCCGAACTCGTGGACGACCAGGTCCCCCACGCGCCGCAGCAGCGCCTCCCGCGTCTTGCTGTGCTTCCGGTAGATGTGCGTGGACACCACGCATGACAGCCCCGACATGCTGCCCAGCCCGGCGATGCCCCAGTCCGGGATGTCTTCCTTCGTGGTGGAGATTTCCGCCTCGGTGACGGCCACCACCTTCCACGCGCCCTTCGGGGGGTCCGCGTCGATGGCCTCCAGCAGCTTCTCCGCGCGCCAGCGGCGGCGGGGCGCGTGGAACGCCTCCTTCGGCAGCTCGCGCTGGGGCTCGAAGCGCACCTGCACGCGCATCCGGGCCTGGAGCTCCCGGGCCACCCGCTCCAGCACCTCCGGGCTCACCTTGCCGAACGGGAGGATGGCCACCACCGGCTCGGAGGGCGGAGGCGGCGCCGCCAAAGCGGGAGCGGCGGCGAGCACCAGCGAGAGCAGCGGCACCATGAGCACACGGGGCTGGAAGCGCATGGCCGCATGGTAGCGCCTCCCCACGCCCTCCCGTGAGGCACCACCCTCTCAGGGAGGGGCGCGAGCCTTTCCCCAGGCCACGGCGCCCGAGCAGCGGCCCCACGCCGACCTGTTGGACGCGGGCCACTCTCGAGAGAGGAGCACGGGATGAGGCATGTGGTCCTCTACACCTTCCTGGCGGTGCTGGCGGATGGACTGGCCGGGCTCGCCAGCGGACTTCTCTCCGAGCGGTGGCTGCGGAGTCACCTGCCCGCCCTGGTGGGCTTCGCGGCGGGCACGCTGCTGACGGTCAGCTTCCTGGAGGTGCTGCCGGAGGCGGTGGAAGCCCTGGGCGCGGCGGCCTTCTCCTGGGCCTTCGCCAGCTTCACGGCGCTCGCGCTGCTGGAGTGGCGACTGGGACGGCCGCACCACCACCCCCATGGCGCCACCCTCCCGGCGCCCACCCTGCCGGCGGCGCTGCTGGGCTCGGATGCCCTCCACAACATCGGTGACGGGGCCGCGGTGGCGGCGGCCTTCCTCGTGTCCCCGCAGGCGGGCATCGCCACCTCGTTGGCCGTCATCGCCCATGAGCTGCCGCAGGAGGTCGGCGACTACGCGTTGCTGCGCGCTTCCGGCTGGTCTCGGAGGCGCGCCCTGCTGGCGCTGGCGGGCGTACAGCTCACGGCGGCGGTGGGAGCGGCCGGCATGCTGCTGGGCTCCCGCCTGCTGCCTCCCCTGGAGGGCATCGTGCTGGCCATCGCCGCCGGCACCTTCTTCTACATCGGCGCGGTGGACCTGCTGCCGGAGCTGCGGCACGGCTCTCCCTCCGAGTCCCGCCAGCGTGTCACGGGCCTCGTGCTGGGGGTGGTGCTCCTGCTCGCCTTTCACCTCCTCGAGGCGCGGCTCGCGACGTAGGGCAGTGGTCATATCGAATCGCTCCGGAGTGGCCATTGGCCGGACCACCTTCCCGGGCCATAAGTGGCCCGGAAAGGCAGGCTCCATGTCATCCACCACCGCGGCCTCCCCCCACGGCCTCCCCGCTTCCCAGGGGCAGACGCAGCCCCTGCGCCGCACCCTGGGGTTGTGGCAGGGCGTCTCGCTCTATGTCGGCTCGGTGCTCGGAACGGGCGTGCTCGTGCTGCCGGGCGTCGCCGCCGAGACGGCGGGACCGGCGTCGGTGCTGGCGTGGCTGGGGCTGGTGCTCCTGTCCCTGCCGCTGGCGCTGACCTACGCGGCGCTCTCGCGCCAGCGGGCCGACGCGGCCGGGTTCTCCGACGCGATTGAGCGCGCCTTCGGTCCCCGCTGGGGCGCGGTCGCCGGCTGGCTCTTCCTGGCGCAGGTGCCCACGGGCACCGCCGTGGCGGCGCTCATCGCCGGTGAGTACGGCGCGAGCGTCCTCGGCGGTGGAGAGACGCTGGCCTTCACGCTCGGCACGGCGCTGGTCGTCTCCGCCTACGCCCTCAACTTCGTGGGCCTGCGTGTCAGCGCCACGGCCCAGTTGATGACGCTCGCCGTGATTGTCGCCGGCCTGGTGCTCATCGTCGGGCGCGCGCTCCAGGAGGTGGAGGTCCAGGCCTTCACCCCCTTCTTCTCGCGAAGCCCGGTGACGGTGGGGCTCGCCGCCGTCCAGCTCTTCTGGGCCTTCGTCGGCTGGGAGGCGATTACGCCGCTCGCCCGGGAGTTTCGCGAGCCTCGCGACATCTGGCGGGCCAGCCTGCTCGCCGTGGGAATCGTGGCCATCGTCTACCTCCCTCTCGCCATCGTCACCATCGGCACCGGGGCCTACGGGGCCGCGGCAGGCGCGAAGACGCCGCTCGTCGTGCTGGCGGGACACGTCTTCGGGCCCAACGCCTCCCGCGTGGTGGGCATCGCCGGGCTGCTGCTCTCGTTCATCCCGTTGAACGCGTATGTCGCGGGCACCAGCCGCCTCGCCTTCGCGCTGGGCGAGCGGCGCCAGCTCCCTGCCTGGCTCGGCGTCACCTCCGCGTCGGGCACGCCCCACCGGGCGCTGGTGGCGCTCTGTGCCGCCGCGCTGCTCGGGCTCGCGGCGACGTACCTCGGCCGGCTGCGCATCGCGGACCTGCTCCCGTTCTCCACGTCGTCGTTCCTCGCCACCTATGTCTTGTCCATGGCCGCCGCCACGCGGCTGCTGCGCCCGCCGCTCTCCTACGCGGCCCTCGTGTCGCTGGTGGCGTGCACGGCGGTGCTCTTCTTCGTGGGGACGTTCCTCGCGTGGGTCGGCGCCGTCACCGTCTGCGCGCTCGCGTACCAGCAGTTCGCCTCGCGGCGCGGAGCGGGCTGAGGCACCGCATCGCGCGGGGTGGGCCGGCGCCCTCCCGGGTCCTCAGGCCCCTGCTCCACGAGCGCGGCGTCCTGGGGAAGGCACCGGGAGGTGCGTTACCGCGTGGCCGGGGTGGCTCCGCGGCAGGACTCATCCGCCCCCTGAATCAGGAGTCGTCGTCGTCCGCGTCCTCGGCCGCCGGCTTGCGTCCGAGCAGCCGGTCGAGGTCCGCGCGCGCACCGTCCGCCTCCGCGGCGGTGATGCGGCCCACGGACTCGAGCTGGTCCACAATCCACAGCGCGCGCCGCTTCAGCGCCCGCGAACCGGAAGAGGGCGAGCGCTTGCGCGGCGCCGGCAGCATGGCGGCGAGGATGGCTCCCTGCGCCACCGTGAGCTGCGATGCGGACACGCCGAAATGCTCGCGCGCGCCGGCCTCGATGCCGTAGACGCCCTGTCCCCACTCGGCGACGTTGAGGTACAGCGTGAGGATGCGCTTCTTGGTGAGCGCCTCCTCCAGCCGGTGGGCCAGTATCAGCTCCTTCGCCTTGCGCAGCAGGCTGCGGTCCGTGGACAGCCAGAGGTTCTTCGCGAGCTGCTGCGTAATCGTGGAGGCGCCCCGGCCCAGGCGGCGCTTCTCCCATGCCTCCTCCAGCGCCTTGCGCACCTCGGAGGAGTCCACGCCCTCGTGCCCGTAGAAGCCGGCGTCCTCGGAGACCAGCACCGCGGCCACCGCGTGCTTGGAGATGGACGTCAGCGGCACCCAATGCTGGCGGCGGCGGGCCTTCTTCCCCGCCTCCCGCGCCTCCTCCGCGCGCTGCTCGATGAGCGCCGTCGTCTTCGGGTTGTCCTTCGCCAGCGGCTCGGCGTCCGGCAGCGTGACGTACTCGTACACCGACAAGGCGAGCAGCAGCCCCGCGAGCGCGAGCAGCACCTTCCGGCGCCGGGGCCATTTCCCCATGCGCGGAGTGGACCGGGACGCGGGAGGGGAACGGGAGCCAGGAGACGTCCCCGCCGGGAGAGGTGACACCTCCGGAGGCGTCACCCGCTCCTCCGTTGACAACACGATGGGATTGGCCGGGACGGCCTGGGGTGCCACCTGCGCGCGCTCAGGCTCCGTGGGCCCCTGGGCAGGCCGACCATTCGAAGGGGGCATCGGGGCCGTGCATAGCGCCTCCCGGCATTGGCGTCACCCCCACCTCTCAGTGGGGGCAAGCCGCGGAGGCCACCTGCCACCGGCGCCAGGGCACATCCATCTCCCGGTAGGAACGAGCGGCGGGCGGCCCTGCCACGCTCCTGGTCATCTCGCCTGCCCGGGCAGCAGGCAGGCGGCTTGCGCGTCAACCACGCGTGTGCGCCCTACCGCGGTTTCAGCTTCGCCGCCGCCACGGGTGTGGCCGTGTTCCGCCAGCGCTCGTCCACGGAGGCGAAGCCGGCCACCAGCTCCCCCGCGAGGTACCCCCGGTTGCGCTTGTCACGGCGGCGCAGCCAGTCATTGAGGACGTGCCCTTTCTCGTCCTTCCGCGCGTCGGGGCGTGCGAGGTTGAAGCGGCCGCGCTTCACGCCCCCCCCCGCGCGGTGGACGAACGTCACCGTGCCATCCGCGCCCACGCGTTCCACGATGCCGATGTGCGTGAGGCCGTCGTTGAGGCGCCCGTCCTTGTTCCGGTCATGCGTGTCCCGGAAGAACACCATGTCCCCCACCCGGGGCGTGTCACTCAGCGTGCCCAGCTCCCCCGCCTTCCGGTAGATGGCCTTCACCCCGTTCTCCCCGGGGAGGGTCCGCTCCGGCATCAGACTCAGCCCGGGCTTGCGATACGCAAGCTGCGTCAGTCCCGAGCAGTCGTCGTTCACCGTCGTGCTCACCGTGCGCAGAGAGCTCAGCCCCACCCAGGACTTCGCGCGCCACACGGCCCGCTCCGAGAGGGAGACGGTGGCCTGACGCCTCGGCGCGCGCTTGCGCACGGCCTCCGCCTCACCGCCCCACAGCAGCATCCCCACCACCGCCCCCAGCCACACGCCTCGACGCATGCCCGCGCGTCAGAGCAACGCGTGTGCCGCGCCTGCCCACACGCCCGGGCGTCCACCCGTGGACAGCGCCCCGGGCCACGCGGGGCTCCATGTGTGGAATCGATTTCCCACACGGGAGACTTCCCGCGGCCGGCTCACGCGCCGGGCTGGGGCCGGGGCGCCTCGTGCGGGAGCGGCGCCCGCGGCCGCACGGGCAGCTCCAGCACGAAGGTGGCTCCGGCCCCCGCCTCGCTCTCCACATGGACGGAGCCCCCGTGGGCCTCGGCGATCTGCCGCGTGAGGAACAGTCCCAGCCCCAGGCCTCCGTACTGGAGCGAGGACACCGCCCGCTCGAAGCGCCCGAAGATACGCTCCAGCGAGTCCCGGGGGATGCCGATGCCCTGGTCCGTCACCGTCAGCCGCGCGCGGCCGTCCACCTCCGTCAGCTCGACGTCCACCGGGTGGCCGATACCGAACTTGATGGCGTTCCCCAGCAGGTGGTTGAGCGCCTGCTCCATGCGGCCACGGTCCAGCCACCCCCATACGTGCGGGGGCTCCATCCGCAGCCGCAGCTCGCAGCCGGCGCGCGCGGCCTCGTCCGCGAAGCGTCCCACGCCCTCCTCCACCAGCGCGGACAGGTCTACCTCCTCGCGCCGCAGCTCCAGCGTGCCCGCGTTGACGCGGCCCACGTCCAGCACGGTCTCCACCAGCTCCGTCAGGCGCGTCACCTGCCGGGAGATGAAGCCCAGCTTCTCCAGCACGTCTTCCCCCCCTCCCCCGCGGCGGAGCTGCCCCATCAGGCTCTGCACGCGCAGGGTGAGCGTGGCCAGCGGCGTGCGCAGCTCGTGCGCCGCCACGGCGATGAACTCGTCCCGCACGCGGATGGCCTCGTGGGCCTCGTCGAGCAGCCGCGCGTTCTCCAGCGCCATGGAACACCGGCGCGCCAGGTCCTCCGCCAGCAGCACGTCGCGCCGGCACACGGGGTGTCCGTCCTCGTCCGCCACCAGCGAGAGCGCCCCCACCACCTGCCCGCGCACCCGCAGCGGCACCAGGACGCCCGAGCCGCCCGCCCCCCTCCACTTGAGCGGCCCTCGAGGAAGCGGGGGGAAATGGCCCCGCAGCCCGGCCTCTCGCTCGGGCGTCCACCCCGCCGAGGCCACCCGCTCCACCATCCCCGTGGTGTCCACCATCCAGATGGCGGTGCCCACGCACAGCTCCGGGACGAGGAGCCTCGCCACGCGGGGCAGGGTGACACTCCAGTCGGGGGACTCGGCCAGCACCGCGCCCGCTCCGGCCAGCACCCGCTTGGCCATCTCCGCCCTGCGCCGCCCCGCCACCACCGCCGCCAGCGTGAGGGCCGTCAACGTGAGCACGGCCAGGAAGACCTGCACCGACAGCACCCGCTCCGCTGTCGAGACGGGCAGCATGCTGAAGAGGCCGTAATCCCGGCTGGTGTACGCCACCGCCAGCGTTCCCATGACGGCCGAGGTGCTCGACGCCCCCCGGGGCCCCAGGCGCAGCGCCGCGGCGATGACGAAGGGGAACGCCGCGTACGGCAGCGTCGCGGTGAAGCCAATGCCGGACGTGCTGGGGCGGTGGAAGATGAAGACGGTGACTCCCGCCACCAGCGCCAGCAGCACGCCCATCTCCAACAGGCGCCTGCGCCCCAGCGGCCGGCGCCCCAGCGGCCACCACGTCAGCAGCACCGGCGCCACCAGCACGGTGCCCAGGCAGTCGCTGAGCCACCAGGGCCACCACTCGTCCCAGAACGGCGCCGTGCGAAGCCACAGCGCGGCGGCCCCCGCGCCCAGCGTGGCGCCGGGCACCGTGCCCACCAACCCCGCCAGCACCAGCAACCCGGCCACGTCCCGCACCTGGAGGAACCGCACCGGCCCGCCCACGAAGCGCCCCAGCAGCACCGCGCCCAGCAGGGGGCGCAGGATGTTGCCCAGGCCCCAGGCCACCGCCACCGGCGCCGGAAACCCCTGCGCCACCGCGGACCCCGCCTCCGCCACGAAGACGGCCCCCAGCAGGGCCGGCCACATGCGCTGGGGGGAACGGAGGAGGAATGCCAGGCTCAGCCCCGCGGGCAGCCACACCAGGGCGCTGCTGAGGGGCGCATACACGAAGTGCATGCTCACCAGCTTCAGCGCCAGGTAGCACACCGCGAGCAACATGGCGCGTCGAGCCATGACGACCCCCTGCGGAAGGTAAGCAGCCCGGGTGTGCCCGGCCGAATGCTAGGAAGGGCGGCGGTACGAGGGAGCGCGCGTCCGCTTCCGGGCCCCCCGGCCCGGTCGCCTGTCCCACCGGGCGTCCCTACCTTCAAGCCGTTGGAGTCCGCCCGCCGTGCCCTTTGCCTACTTCGACAACCTCTCCACGGCCCAGCAACGCGTCTACCGGATGAGCGATACCGTGGCCGCGCTGCGGGTGCGCGAGCCGCAGGCGCTGCGTCCCCTGGTGGAGGCCCTGCGCCAGGCCCTGGCCTCGGGCGAGCGCGCCACCCTGGAGGACGCCACCACCCGGCTGTCCGACGCGCTGTGCGAGCGGCTCGACGTGGCCGCCGTGGAGGTGGAGGTGCTGGAGGTCCGCCCCTCCTCGGAGACGGGAGAGCTGCACGGCCTCTACACCCTGGCACCGGGCCGGCGTCCCCGCCTCCAGGTCTGGATGCGGACCGCGAGGCACGCGCGCGTGGTGGCCTTCCGCACGTATCTGCGCACCTTCCTCCATGAGCTGTGTCATCACCTGGACTTCCTGCTGCTGGAGCTCCCCCACTCCTTCCACACGGAGGGCTTCTTCAAGCGAGAGTCCAGCCTCTTCCACCAGCTCGTCCCACGGCCGCCCACCCCCTCCTCCCGCCGCCGGCCCCGCCCTTCAAGGGTGTGACGGCGGACAACCGGCAACTAAGTCCGGGCGCACGGCGTCCCGGGCGCTACATTCCACCTTCCCATGGCGCATCCGACCGAAGACAAGAACTTCCGCCTGCCGGCATCCATCCGTCCCCGCCGCTACGCTGCCACGCTGACCCTGGACATGGACGCGAAGCGCTTCTCCGGGCAGCAGACCATCGACCTGGAGCTGGCGGAGCCCTCGAAGGAAATCATCCTCCATGCCATCGCCCTGCAGCTCGGGGAGGTGACGTTCCGCGCGGGCGGCGAGCAGCGCAGGCCGTCCTCCATCCAGCCCATGCAGCAGAGCGAGACGGTGGTGCTCCGCTTCGACGCGCCGCTGCCGAAGGGGCCCGCGTCGCTGGACGTGGCGTGGACGGGAGGCTTCACGGAAGGGCTGCGAGGCCTGTACCTCGCGGGCAAGGTGGCGGCCACCCAGTTCGAGGCGGCCGACGCGCGCCGTCTCTTCCCGTCCTTCGACGAGCCGGCCTTCAAGGCGAAGTGGGCCCTCTCCGTGCGCGTGCCGAAGGGCCACACCGTGCTGGGCAACGGCCCGGTGGTGAAGGAGGAGCAGGACGGGGACCTCCAGAAGGTGACGTTCCAGGAGACGGAGGTGCTGAGCAGCTACCTCATCGCCCTGGTGGCGGGCCCCCTGGTGGGCACGCCGGAGCAGCACGTGGAGGGCGTGCCGGTACGCACCTGGTCCCTGCCGGAGAAGGCGCACCTGACGCGCTTCGGGCAGGACGTGGCGCTGGCGGTGCTGCCCCGGCTCCAGGACTACTTCGGGCTGCCGTATGCCTTCACCAAGGTGGACCAGGTGGGCATTCCGGACTTCGAGGCCGGCGCCATGGAGAACGCCGGCCTGATTACGTACCGCGAGGTGGCGCTGCTGCTGGACCCGGCCACCGCGCCGCTGTCCGTGCAGAAGCGCGTGGCGGAGGTGGTGACGCACGAGCTGGCGCACCAGTGGTTCGGCAACTGGGTCACCATGGTGTGGTGGGACGACCTGTGGCTCAACGAGGCGTTCGCCACGTGGATGGCCTTCAAGATTGTCGACCAGTGGCGCCCCGAGTGGCGCATGTGGCTGGACTTCGACGCGCACCGGGCCAGCGCGCTGCACCTGGACGCGCTCAAGTCCACGCACCCCATCCACGGCGAGGTGCGCAACGCGGGCGAGGCCGGTGAGAGCTTCGACGCGATTACGTACGAGAAGGGCGGCGCGGTGCTGCGGATGATTGAGGGCTTCCTCGGCGAGGGCCCCTTCCGCGAGGGCATCCGCCAGTACATGCGCAAGCACGCGCGCGCCAACGCGGTGAAGGAGGATTTGTGGAACGCGCTGGGCCAGGCCGCGAAGCAGCCGGTGGAGGAGCTGGCCACGGCGTGGGTGGGCCAGAGCGGCTTCCCGCTGGTGTCCGCGCGGCTGGAGGGGCGCACCCTGCACCTGTCGCAGCGGCGCTTCTACTCGGAGCCGGGCGTGGAGAGCGGCGAGAAGTGGCCGGTGCCCATGGTGCTGCGCTTCGAGGACGGCGGCGGCGTGCGCGAGCAGCGGGTGCTGCTGCGTGAGGCGCGGGCCACGGTGACGCTGGAGGGCTCGGGCGACGTGAAGTGGCTGACGGCCAACGCGGGCTCCACCGGCTTCTACCGGGTGGCGTACGACAAGCCGGCGCTGGAGAAGCTGGCGGCCAACCTGAAGGCGCTGGCACCCGCGGAGCGCGTCTCCCTGCTGGCGGACCAGTGGGCGCTGGTGCGCTCGGCGCAGGCGTCGGTGGCGGACCTGCTGGACCTGGCAAGCCGCTTCGGCGACGAGGAGGACGACTCCGTCCTGGACGAGCTGGTGGGCCGGCTGGCGTACATCGAGGGCCGGCTGGTGGACGGCGAGGAGCAGGAGCGCTTCCGCCGGTGGGTGGAGCGGCTGCTGGCCCCGGGGCTGAAGAAGCTGGGCTGGCAGGCGTCGCCGGGCGAGTCGGACCGGGTGAAGCTGCGGCGCGCGGCGCTGGTGCGCGCGGTGGGCGGACTGGCGCGCAGCCCGGAGGCGCTCGCGGAGGCCCGCCCGCGCGTGGCCCGCATGCTCGAGGGGGACAGGGAGGCGCTGGAGCCCAACCTGCTGGACGCGTCGGTGGCCATGGTGGCGCGCGCCGGGGACTCGGCCCTGTTCGACACGTTCCTCCAGAAGATGCCGAAGGAGCCGGACCCGGCCACGCAGCGCCGCTACCTCATGGCGCTCACCGGCTTCGAGAACCCGGTGCTGGCCGAGCGCGCGCAGGGGCTGTTCTTCACCGACACCGTGAAGACGCAGGACGTGTCCAGCTTCATCACGGGGCTGCTGGGCAACCGCACCGGCCGCGAGGCGTGGTGGGGGGTGATGCGCACGCGGTGGAAGGACGTGCTGGCCCGCACGGGTGGCGCGCCCATGCTGCTGCGCCGCATCGTCGAGGCCATGGGCATGCTGCGCACGCGTGAGCACCTGGAGCAGATGAAGGCGCTCCTGCAGGCGAACCCGGTGCCCGAGGCGCAGCAGGCCACGGCCCAGACGCTGGAGCGGCTGTCCCAGGACGTGGCCCTGCGCGAGCGCTGCGCCCCCGAGGTGTCGGCGTGGCTCAAGAAGCAGCCGTGAAGACGACGCTGACACCCGCCAGCCTCGCCGGCGCGCGCGAGGCCCTGCGCAAGGCCAACGTCGAGCTCGCGCGCGCCTACCCCGGCGAGTCGCCGCGCCGGCAGCCGGTGCACGTGGTGTACGGCGGCGCCCACCTCTTCCGCGCGGAGACGGCGCGGAAGCTGGGGGACCTGGCGCTCGCGGCGCTGAAGGAGTACGCGCCGGACGCCGCCGAGCTGGCCCACGGCCTGGGGCTGCCCCAGCGCGGCCGCTTCGCCCAGCGCGTCTACGGGCGCGTGGTGGACAAGCTCGAGCGCGAGCCGGTGGAGGACCTGCGCATCGACTTCGAGGACGGCTACGGCCACCGCCCCGACGCGGAGGAGGACGGGCACGCCGTCTCCGCCGCCACGGAGATGGCCCGCGGCCTGGAGCAGGGCTCGCTGCCGCCCTTCGTCGGCATCCGGGTGAAGTCCTTCACGGAGGAGCTGTTCGAGCGGGCCTCTCGCACGCTGGACTTGTTCCTCACCACCCTGCTGGAGCGCACGGGAGGGAAGCTGCCGCCCTCCTTCGTCGTCACCCTGCCCAAGGTGTCGGTGCCGGAGCAGGTGGCCGCGCTGGCGCGCATCCTGGAGGTGATGGAGACGGAGAAGGGGCTGCCGTCAGGCTCGCTGGGCCTGGAGCTGATGGTGGAGACGCCCCAGGCCCTCTTCGACCGCGAGGGCCGGCTGCACCTGCCGCGGCTGGTGGAGGCGGGAGCGGGACGCTGCACCAGCGTGCACCTGGGCGTGTACGACTACACCGCCGCCCTCAGCGTCAGCGCCCACGCGCAGAGCATGCTGCACCCCACCTGCGACTTCCTCCGGGACGTGGTGCAGGTGTCGCTCGCCGGCACCGGCATCATGCTGGCGGACGGCGCCACGAACGTCATGCCCGTGCCTCCGCACAAGGCGCAGGGCGGCGAGGTGCTGCTGCCCACGCAGCGGCGGGAGAACATGGAGGCGGTGCACCGGGTGTGGCAGCTCTCGTACCGGCACATCCGGCACTCGCTGGAGCGCGCGTGGTACCAGGGCTGGGACTTGCACCCGGCGCAGCTCCCCGTGCGCTACGCGGCCGTGTATGCCTTCTTCCTGGAGGGGCTGGACGCGGCCTCGCGCCGGCTGAGGGCCTTCATGGACAAGGCCGCGCAGGCGACGCTGCTGGGTGACGTGTTCGACGACGCGGCCACCGGGCAGGGATTGCTCAACTTCTTCCTGCGGGGACTGAGCTGCGGCGCCCTCAACCAGGACGAGGTGCTCGCCGCCGGCCTCACGCTGGAGGAGCTGCGCAGCCGCTCCTTCCGCGCCATCGTCGAGTCACGCCGCGGCCGCGCCTCCTCGGGAGGCTGAAGGGCTCCGCTACGGGGACGCCGGACCGGGGCCCGGCCCCGGCGTCCCCGTGCCTCGCGGCTGGAGGAACTCGCGCGCCACGGCGACGTCGATGGCCACTACGCCCAGCAGGAAGAGCCAGGGCCCCAGGCGCGAGGAGAGGCCCGTGACGCCCCACAGGGTGAGGAGCCCGGCGAGGACGGGCGGCAGCAGCGGTGGCACCGCGGCGCGGACCCGGGGCAGCGCGCCCACCAGCGCGAGCGCCAGCAGCGACATCACCGCGAGCGGCGCGCCAGTCCTGGAACGCCCGGACGTGCCATAGGCGTAGTGCGTGGTGGAGAAGCCGGGCCGCCAGCCGTAGTTCCACTCGTCCCAGGAGGCGCCCGTGGGGCGGCCACTCCGGTCGACTTCCGTGACGCGGTTGACCTCGTAGCCGTAGCCGCCCAGCGAGTACCAGCTCCCGACGCCCGAGCCCCAGTTGAACAGCAGCGACACCGCGCACACGGCGGTGCCCGCGAGCACGAAGCGCTTGAAGCGCGTGGCCCCCGGGGCGGGCCGCAGCTCCGGCGCCGACGCGGGTGAGGCCTGGAACACGCGCCACTGCACGTAGCCGAGCACGACGGCGGCGGCCAGCCAGAGGAGCGGCACCAGCCCGAGGCTCAGCGAGAGGAAGGCGAAGGTGAGCGTGAGCCCGGTGAAGAGGGGCAGGAAGGCGGGATGCGCGGCCACCTGGGCCACGCGCTCCAGGGGGGGTGGGAGCGGACGGCCCGCGGCGCGCCACTCGCGCGCGCCCAGCAGCACGCTGCCCGCGAGCATCACCAGCGACCAGGGCAGGCCGATGGTGCCCCCGAAGAAGGGAAGCACGGGGAGCAGGACGGCGGTGGCGACCAGCCCCGAGCCGAGCAGCGGCAGCGAGCCTCCCGGGAGGCGCTCGCGCAGGCGCGGGTCCTCCAGCAGGGACTGGACGGCGCGGCCCGCGGCCTCGGCGGTGCGGCGGGCGGTGTCGGCCGCGTCCTCCACGGGCGAGCTGGTGGAATGAACGTTCCTTCCACAGTGGGGGCAGGTGGCGCCGTGCCCCGGGGGAAGGGGCTGGCCGCAATGCGAGCAGAGCATGAGGTCCCTCGTGGCTGCGGGGTGGGGCGCAGCCTACCCCCTCCGAGGCCCGTACGCGCCCGGGATGTCCGGCGCCCACTCCTTGCCGGGAGACAACCCCCGTGGGCCCTGACGGCATTCCGGAGTCACGGTAGCGTCCCCCGCCTCCACCGGCCCGGTTTTCCGCCCCCCCGAGTCCTCCGATGCGGCGATTCGCCTTCCTGCTCTGCCTCGCCACCGCCTGTGCGGGGCCGTCACGGACCTCCCGGCCGGGAGCCGAGACACCCGCGCCCCAGCCCGGCACTCCCAGTGCCGGAACGCCCGCCGAGCCCCCGGTCCCCGAGCTCGAGCCCACGGGCCCGTCCGCTCGCGAGCTGCCGCCGCTGGGGAAACATCGGGTGGACTCACCCGAGCGCGTCTTCACCGCGGAGGTGGAGGCCACGGCTCCGCCCACGCTGGCGCGCAACGAGGGCTCCACGCGCATCGACATCCCGCTGGGCACCGAGGTGGCGCTGGCGTGTTTCGTCTATGAGCGCCCGCTCGACGCGGCGGGCGCGCTGCTCGCGGTGGCGAAGGCGGTGGGCGCGGGGCCGGGCGTCACGGTGCGGCGCATGGAGCCCACGGAGGTCGCGGTGGTGGCGGGCGCCCCGGCCCTGTTCCTCCGCGTGGATTACGAGACGGCCACGCCGGGCGGCGGCATGGGCGCGGGGCAGATGAAGCTGATGGTCAGCGCGAGCCCGGAACTGCCGCTGCTGTGCGCGCACGACGAGCCCGGCTACACGCGGACGTTCCGCCGCATCACCACGGACCTGGCCCGCTCGCTCCAGGTACCGGGACGCCCGCGCCCTCCCACGCGCCGCGAGGAGCTGCGTGTGTTGAAGCTGGACGGGCGGCTCGCTGGATTCGACTGGCGCACGTCGAGGAGCGTGACAGGTGGCACCACCCGCACCGAGTCCACCACCAGCCTGCTGCTGCCCGGCACGGGAGGCGGGCTGCGCGCGGAGGACAGCACCACCACCACGCTGACCGATGCACGGAACCACCTGGTGGAGCTGCGCCATGCCCGGGCGGAGGAGGGTGTGCTCGCATTGCAGGTGACGCTGCGGCGCGGGCGTGAGCCGGCAACGAACACCGGGTCCTCTGGCCCCGAGGGCCTCACCGTTCCCGGGACCTCGTATCGCTACGAGGGACGCCAGGGCACGCGGACCCTCAAGGGCACCTTCACCTCGAAGCGGGGGTTGGCCACGGAGGACGACGTCCGCGTCGCCGTGGAGAAGTGGCTGCTGTCCGGAGACACATCGGAGGTGGTGCTCGACGTGTACCGGCCCGCCGAGGACGTCACCGCGCCGGTGGAGCTCTCGCTGCGCCGGGACGCGGCCTCGGGCCCCCGTGCCATCACGCTCACTGCTGGAGCCAACACGGCGAAGGCGAGAGTCAACGACCAGGGCCTGCTGGAGTGGACGGAGCGGGCTCGCCCTGAAGGGAAGCTCACCTCAGAGCTCGTCCACTCCCAAGCGCGCGGCCCGTATTGAGGCGCGCGGCCGCGGGCCCCCTCACCACAGCATGTCCTGGTCCTCGGTGACGCCGGGCACGTCGGACAGCTCCAGCGTGCGTCCGCCCACCTTCACCGTGCCCGTGAAGAAGCCCACCGGCTGCGCGAAGTGGCTCACCACGACGCGCAAGTCCCGCTCCTCGCGGTGCACGTGGAACGGCTGGAAGCGCAGGTCCACCGCGCCGTCCACCGTCACCAGCCGCCAGGGCTCCATCATCTCCTTCGTGTTGTACTCGAAGCGCGCCCGCGCCAGCGGGTACAGCGTGTCCCCCAGCCACAGCGCGTTCTCGTTGGCCTCGGCGGAGGACTCGTTGAAGCCCTCCACCAGGTTGAGGCCCACGGGCGTGCCATCCGCCAGCCGCCCCGCCGCGAAGGCCCAGCGCCAGGCCGTGTGCCGCGCCAGGTAGCCCTGCGTGTAGTCCATGCCACCCACGCCGCCGTCCAACCGGAAGCGCTTGCCGCCCGCCTCCAGGCTGCCGAAGGACAGCAGGCCGTTGCGCTTCATGGTGACGTTCACCAGCCCGTCCCCCTCCACCGGCGCAATCACCGTCAGCGCGGGAGGACCACCGGCCACCAGCAAATCGCCGTTCCACTGGAAGGACTGCAGGCTGCCGGTGCGCAGGCGGCTGACGTCCACCTCCACCCGGTAGCGCTCGTCCTCCTCGCCGCGCCGTATGGACAGCTTCCCGCCCAGCGTCCGGAAGGAGGCGTTGAGCCCCGCCCCGGGTTTGTCTCCCAGCTCCACCATGGGCCCGGGCGCGCCCAGGAAGCTCACGTCGCAGAGCGGCCGGCGCTCGCGCAAATCCAACGCCACCGCGAAGGCGCTCGCCGTGTAGCCCAGGTCCACCACGGCGAAGAGGGCGGCGACCTCCGGCGTGGCCGCGAAGGTGTAGTGCCACCGCTTGCGCTTGAGCAGGCGCGTGGTGCGCGTGGGGGACCACCGCCCTTGCAGGCGGGGCAGGTCCACCTCGGGCAGCTCACCCTGGTAGGTGCCGAATCGCGGTTCGCCCCGCGCCGTCGCCACGGAGGCCGGCGCGGGGGGAAGGAGGGCTTCTCGCTCGGGCGTCATCTGTCGCCATTGGAAGCCAACCGGGCGCGGATGTCATCCAGAGTCGGCGGCCAAGGGCCACCCGCCGACATTGCCGCCCTCCAGGGCTACCAGGTGATGTGCAGATCGAAACTCAAGAGCGAGTGGCGCTCGACGGTGATGGCCGCCTCGGCGCGCGCCAGCTTCAGCCCCTCCAGCAGGACGCCCGCCAGGAAGTCCGGCCTCACCAGGGCCTCGTTGCGGAACTCCATCCGGAAGGCCCGCTCGCCCACCTGCACCGGCAGTACGCGCAGCGGAGAGCTGTCCAGCCGCAGGTGGTCCGGAAAGCGCTTGAGGTAGCGCACCGGGCCCAGCATGGGCATGCCCACCACCACCACCCGGCCCAGCAGCGTCTGGGTGAAGCCCTGCACGAAGACGCGCCCCAGGTGCCGCTGTGCCGCCTCCTCGGGCAGGTCCGGGTACAGGTGCTGACGCGCCAGGTCCACGCACCGGTTGAGCACCCGCATGGGGTACTCCAGCTTCAGCGCCCGCACATCCACGCCCTCGGCGAGCAGTGCCTCCGCGAACGCGCCGTCCGCCCTGAGCCCCTGGACGAAGAGGCTCTCGAAAATCATCGCGCGGGTCATCGGCTCGCGGGAAGACATGGCGCGTGAAGCCTCACACCGTCCGCGAAGAAACGGAAGTACCACGGAGCAGGCAGGCAGGCGGGCTCCGCACGTGCCCGCCGGCCCTCAGCCCCGGCCGAAGACGATGCGCTCCTGGGCGAGCAGGCGGGTGGTGAAACGCAGCGCCAGCACCGACATCGCGGCGCTGGAGGCGGCGGCGATGAGGAAGGGCAGCGGCCCCAGCGGCTCCCCGCGCATCACCTCGCCCGCCAGCAGCTCCTGCCCCAGCACCGGCACCGCGAACATCCACGCCTTCGTCTGCACGGGAGACAGGGCCAGCACCATGCCGGGCAGCATGGGCACCACCATCAGCAGCGACAGGTACGTCTGCGCCTCCTTGAAGGAGCGCGCATAGGTGGACACCCACAACTGCACCGCGGAGGCGGCCAGGCACAGGGGCAGCACCGCCACGGCCATGCCCAGGGCGGCGGGCGCGTCGAAGCGGGCCTTCACGCCCAGGTCCTCCAGCGGCACGCGCCGCACCACCAGCAGGTAGCCCACCAACGTCAGCAGCACCGCGCCGGCCGCCATGGCGACGGTGGCCAGCCACTTGCCCGTCACCACCGCGCCGCGGGGCGCGGGGTTGAGCAGCAGCGGCTCCAGCGAGCCGCGCTCGCGCTCACCCGCCATGGTGTCGCTGGCGAGCTGCATGCCGCCCGCGAAGGCGGCCAGCACCAGGAAGAGGGGCACCATGTTCAGCACACCCGCGGCGGTGCGCTCCGGTGTGGACAGGTCCAGTTCCTCCACGCGCACGGGGATGGCCAGCTCCGGAGCGATGCCGCGCGCGTAGAGGCGCTGGTCGCCCAGGAGCTGCGCGTACGCCTCCAGCAACCGCTGCGCGCGCAGCACCGAGTGGCGCGCGGACTGACGCGAGCTGTCCACCACGAGCTGCACCCGCGCGGTGTGCCCGGAGGAGAACTGCCTGCCATAGTCCTCCGGCACCACCAGCACCGCGTCCAGCGTGCCCGCGCGGATGCGCGACTCGTAGTCCTCCGGCGCCTCCACCAGCTTCGCGCCGTAGCGCTCCAGGAAGGCCATCAGGCTGGGGGCGTGCTCGCGGCCCACCACCGGCAGCTCCAGCGGCCGGTCCTGCCGGTACCAGGAGGCCAGCAGGTTGAACATCACCATGAAGACGACGGGGCCCAGCAGCGGGAACATCAGCGCGGTGAGCACCGAGCGCCTGTCCCGCAGGTGGTCCCTCAGCTCCTTGCGGAAGACGGTACCGGCCAGCCGCCTCATTGCATCAGCCCCATGTCGCTACCGATGGTGGCCACGAAGGCCTCCTCCAGGCTGTCCTTGCCGGTACGCTCGCGCAGCGCGTCCGGCGTGCCGTCCGCCACCACCCGGCCGTGCGCCACCACGACGATGCGGTCACACAGCGCGGCCACCTCCTGCATGACGTGGCTGGAGAACACCACGCAGCATCCCTCCGCCTTCAACCGCCGCAGCAGCGTGCGCACCGCGCGCGTGCTCATCACGTCCAGCCCGTTGGTGGGCTCGTCCAGCAGCACGTTGCGGGGCCCGTGCACCAGCGCCCGCGCCAGCGCCACCTTCACCCGCTCGCCCTGGCTGAAGCCCTCCGTGCGCCGGTCCGCGATGTCCTTCATGTCCAGCAACTCGATGAGCTCGTCCACGCGCCTGTCCAGCGCCGCGCCGGACAGGCCGTGCAGCTCACCGAAGTAGCGCGCGTGCTCGCGGGCGGTGAGGCGCGGGTAGAGGCCGCGCGCATCCGGCAGCACGCCCAGCGCCCGGCGCGCGTCCTCCGGCCGCTGGACGACGTCCACGCCGTCCACGAGCGCGGTGCCCCGGTCCGGCCGTACCAGCGTGTAGAGCATGCGCATCGTCGTCGTCTTGCCGGCGCCGTTGGGGCCCAGCAGGCCCGTAATCACGCCATCCTCCGCGGTGAAGGACACGTCCTCCACCGCGGTGACGGAGCCGAAGCGCTTGTGCAGGTTCCTGGCTTCAATCATCTCAAGGCACCGGGCCGGCGAAGGACGTGAAGAAGGGAGGACGGGAGAGCGGGCCGCACGAGGGCGACAGGCCCTCCACGCTCCCGCGCTCCAGCAACTCGCCCATCAGCGTGCGCGCGCAGTCCGCGCCCACCGTGTTGTGGCCCACCCCGGGCACCACCACGTGCAGGCTCCGGGAGAGCGTGCGCTTTGCCTCCTCGGCCCACGCGGGCGGCGTCACCGGGTCCAGCTCCCCCGACAGCAGCAACGTGGGCACGTCCGACACCACCGGCTCGCGGTAGCCCGGTGGCAGCGTCGCGCGCGGCCAGCCCTCGCAGACGGAGAGCGTCTCGAGCCCCATGTCCGGGCCGAACCAGGTGCCCTTCGCCTCGCGCTCCACCGCCGCCCTGTCGAAGGAGGGCGCGTCCTCCGCGCAGACGACGGCGTAGTAGAGGCCATGACTCACCGTGCTTCGCTGGCCCTCCAGCAGGCCCACGCTGAGCGCCACGAAGGGGGCCCACTCGCCGCGCTCCGCCCGGTCCAGCATCAGCGGCACCAGCGAGGCCACCTCGGGGCTGTAGAGGAGGCTGAACAGCTCGGACAGGAAGGCCCGGCGCGACAGGACGAGGTCCTCCGGCACGCCCGTGCGCGGGTGCGGCACTCGGACGCGCGCCGGCTCCGCCTCCAGCCTCGCCAGCAGCGCCTCCGTGCGGGGCCGCAAGTCCGGGTACGCCTTCGCGCACGCCGCGTCCTTCCCGCAGTGGGCCAGCAGCTTCTCCAGCGCCTGCTGCCCGTCGTGGGGCGCGTTCAGCGGCAGGTACAGGCTCATGGGCGCCACGCCGTCCAGAATCGCGGTGCGCACCCGCTCCGGGTGCTGGCGCATGTACACCAGCGCCGCGCGCGTGCCGTAGGACACGCCCCAGAGGTTCACCTTCTCGTAGCCCAGCGCCGCGCGCACCTCGTCCAGGTCGTCCATGGCGATGGGCGTGGTGTAGTGGCGCACGTCCGCGGCCCAGCCCTCGCGGCACCGGCGCACCCGCTCCGCCGCGCCCGTGTCGTCGAAGCGCGCCGCCAGCCCCGCCTCCAGCGGGTGCGGCTCACACTCCAGCGGGTTCGAGTCCCCGGTGCCACGCTGGTCCACCAGGACGATGTCGCGCTTGCGGCGGATGCGCTCCAGCGCGAGCAGCACCTGCACGCGCGACGCCGCCTGCCCCGGGCCTCCCGCCAACAGCACCAGCGGGTCCGGCTCCGGCTGCGCGGCCAGCGCCGGCACCACCACCACGCGCAGGGGAATCTTCCTCCCGGACTTCGCGGCCCGGTCCTCGAACACCTCGTACGTCCCACACTGCGCCTGGCTGGCCAGCCCCTCCAGGCGGCAGGGGGCGAGGGCCAGCTTCCGCCCGCCCGAGGCGGAGGACCCACCCCGGGTACAGGCCGCCAGCACCAGCAGGGCAAGCCCCAGGGCCAGCCGGACCCAGCGTTCCACGCGGGGCGGAGCAAGGGAGGGGATGTGTGTCCGGGCCCCGGGCAAGGGTGCCTCCGTCATGGTGCGGGGAGGTCCGCCACATACCATCCGCCCGCCGCTGGGGTACACCCGTGCCGCGCCATTGAATCCCGAGCCAGAATGGCGCGTCCGGTGATACGCCCATGCCCAAGATGAAACGCGCCCTCCTCGTCCTGGCCGTCCTCTCCCTCACCACGCTGAGCGGCTGCGCCGCCCTCCAGAACCTCCTGAAGGGGGCCTTCAAGAAGCCCACCGTCACCTTCAAGACGGCGCGGCTGGCGGACGCGTCCCTGTCCGACGCCACCGTCAACCTCGTCTACGAGGTGAGCAACCCCAACGGCTTCGGCCTGGACCTCGCCTCCGTCGACTACGCCTTCTTCGTCGAGGGGAAGCAGGTCGTCGCGGGCAAGCCGAAGAAGGGCCTGAACCTCAAGGCCAACGGCAAGAGCGAGCTCGTCTTCCCCGCCAACGTGAAGTTCGCGGACATCGTCCCCGTGGTGGAGACGTTCCTCAACAAGGACCGCGCCGCCTTCAAGGCCCAGGGCACCGTGGGCATCAAGACGCCCATCGGCGTCATCGACTTCCCCCTGTCCAAGGAAGGCACCTTCGAGGTGCCCAAGATTCCGCAGGTCGCCTTCCAGGCCCCCCGCATCAAGAACATCACCCTCAGCGGCGCCACCGTGGAGTTCCCGCTCGAAATCAAGAACCGCAACAGCTTCCCGCTGCCGGTGGCCGGAATCACGGGCGCACTCAAGGTGGCCGGGGCGGATGTGGGCACCCTGTCCACAGGCAGCCTGGGCATGCTGGACGGCAGCGGCTCCAAGCAGGTGACGCTGCCGTTGACCATCAACTTCGCGCGCGCCGCCTCGGCGGCCATGGCCCTGCGCTCGGGGGGCAACGCCCAGGTCCGCCTGGACGGAAAGCTCACCTCGGACGACCAGTCCGTGCCGCTGAACCTCAGTCAGCTCGTGAATTTCGTGAAGTGACGCCTGCTTGCAATCCAGGCGGGGAGAAGTGAACCCCGGAGTTGTCCCGGGGCTCCCTTGACGTTACCGTGGTGCGTCACTTCAGGAGTCCCGGGCCGCCGACATGCGCCGCATTCTCTTCAAGTCAAAGATCCACCGCGCGACCGTCACCCAGGCCGACCTGGACTATGAGGGCTCGGTCACCATCGACCGGGACCTGCTGCGGGCCGCGGACATCCTCCCCTACGAGAAGGTGGCCGTGTGGAACGTCACCCGGGGCACGCGTCTGGAGACGTACGCCCTGGAGGGCCCTCCCGGCAGCGGCGTCATCTGCATCAACGGCGCCGCCGCGCACCTCAACCAGCCCGGTGACCTGGTCATCCTGGCCACCTTCGCCGAGGTGGAGGAGTCGGAGCTGGCCGGGTGGAAGCCCACCGTGGTGTTCGTGGACGGGAAGAACCGCATCGTCCCCGGGCTGACGGAAGAGATTCCGGGCCCCCAGCGCCGCTCGGCCTGAGGGCCTTCCCACCGCTTTGCCCCACCCGGCGCCTTTTGCCATGCTCCGCCCATCCTTATAGGAGGGGCGGCAGGCCCCGGAGGCGTCGATACGATGAGGCGGATGTGGGCGGCGGCCGGCGCGCTGGCGCTGGTGCTCTCGGGATGTTCGGCCGTTGGCTCGTTGCGTCCCAACCCCAACGATGAAGACCCCCTCTACGGGGCCATCCCCGTCGTGAAGGCGCCGCCGGAGGACCGCTGCGTGGCCCATGGCCGGTCCGGCGTGCGCGAGGCCTGCGACGAGGCGAAGTACCTGGCCACCGAGTACACGCGCCGGCTGTCGGTGGGTGACGAGGTGTGCCTGGAGGGGGGCTACGGCGAGGAGCCGGGCGCCGCGTGCCTGGCGCGCGGGGCCGTCATCGACACGTCTCCCAACCAGGTGAAGCTGGAGGTGCGCGGGGCGAAGCCGGACTCGCGCTGGTTCAACGTGGAGATGCGGCACGCCTGGTACGAAGAGGGCGCGCTGGTGGACCTCTACCTGTCCGAGCGGGGTTATTAGAGGGCAGGCAGCACGAGGAGGGTAACGGATGGGCCTCTACGACAGCGTGGCCGAGCGCCTGGCCTTCATGAGGAAGCTGACCCCGGGCGAGCTGAAGAAGCTCGGCTCGGCGCGGCTGTCGGACGTGGTGCTGGGAGAGGTGGGCCGCGCCCGGGTGCGGGTGGCGGAGCTGGAGAAGCGCTACCCGAACTCCCCGCCGAAGGAGCTGGCCCAGCGCCTCATCGACGACAAGAAGAACTTCGCCAGCATGGTGGGCGGCGTGAGCGGCGTCTTCGGCCTCGTGGCGCTGCCGGCGGACCTGCTCTTCATGACGTACCTGCAGCTCGTGCTGCTCACGGATGTGGCCACGCTCTACAAGGTGAACCTCAAGACGGAGCGCGCCCGCGGGGAGATGCTGGACCTCTTCGGCTACGCCAACGGACTGGGCCCGCTGCACCGGGCGGGGCCCAAGGTGCTGGGGAAGCTGGCGGCCATGGCGCTGGAGAAGGGCGGCCTGCAGACGCTGGGGCGCGCCATGCCGCTGGTGGCCGCGCCCATCACCGCCTACTTCAACAACCAGCACATCCAGATGGTGGGCGAGCAGGCCGTGCGCTTCTACGAGGGCTTCGACAAGGCGCACGCCAAGGCGAAGGCCCAGCGGCAGAAGGCCAGCGGCGGCTGACGGCGCCAGCAGGGCCCGTCACGGCCCGGGCACCTGCGCATAACCCAGCAGCCGGTCCAGGTGGGTGAGCACGTAGCTGAAGCCCTGCACGCGCGGGCCGTGGTTGCCCTCCACCGTGTAGAGCATCCCGTACGCCACGTGGTGCACCAGCCCGACGTGGTCCTCCGAGGCGTCCGAGTCCGCCCGCGACCAGACGACGAGGTCCCCGGGCTCGGGCGTGTAGCGCTCCCCGGACAGGTGGGCCCAGCCGCGCTGGCCCAGCTCTCCGAAGAGCCTCCGCGCGCTGACGGTATAGGGAAAGGGCGGGCCGTCCGGGTCCTGCCAGAAGCACCAGCTCACAAAGCCGGCGCACCAATGGCTGCCCTCGGGCGCCTGGCCATTCAGATACTTGCGCACCCAGGGGCCCCTGCCGTACCCGCCCTCCTCGCCCGCGCCCGCCTTCAGCTCGCCGAGGGCCATGGCCAGCGCATGCCGCCCGCGCGCGCTGCCGCCCAGC
This sequence comes from Myxococcus sp. RHSTA-1-4, assembly GCF_020037125.1. GTDB lineage: Bacteria > Myxococcota > Myxococcia > Myxococcales > Myxococcaceae > Myxococcus. The sequence goes on along the minus strand of NZ_JAIQDG010000010.1, from coordinate 233,025 downwards.
TCGGGGAGCGGCATCTGGGTGAAGTCGATGGCCGGCGGATGGAAGAGGAAGGGCCTGGGGTGCGCCAGGCTCCACCACGTGTCCGGCCCCACGCGGCCATCCACCTCCAACGGCTGGCCATGGGAGTCCAGGTGCTGCGCCTGGAAGCGGAGCAGGGCCGTGTGCGTCGCCTCCCCGAAGTCGCCGTCCGCGACCACGGGGTAGCCCCGCTGCGTGAGCAGCTCTTGCAGCCGCTGGACCTCGGGCCCCGTGTCCCCCAGGCCCAACGTGCGCGCCATGGTGTGCCGCCCCCTTCCCCCAACGTTAGGGCTGTCCCACCCGGGAGCACGCCGGGCGTCAGGGCGGAGACATGCCGGACCGCCAACGCCTCGCCCCCCCGCTGGGCCCTTCCCCGCCCCGGCCCTGACTCCCGGTGAACACCGCCGTCACGGCGAGCCCCCTGGCCGCGACTCCGGGCATCCCGGGAAGGGGACGGGGCCCGGGAATGGGGTGCACGCGTCAGGAGAATTCAGACGGGTCCGATATGCCTCGCGGCCCCGGACGTTGTGGTTTCCAGGCGGGGCGTTTGCCCCATCGATGACGGGACGCCGGCGCTCCTCGGCCGGAGTGGACACGGTGCCCGGGTGACGGAGACGAGAAGATGTCCGAACTCTCGATGGAAGTGCGGGTGCAGGTCGCGAGGTTGCGGAATCTCATCATCGACATGGCGCGCTGCGGCTCGCTCAACAGCCCCCTGAGCTCGCTGCCTCACCCCGAGCTGGACCCGATGGAGGTCCAGGCCCTCTGGTGGCTGAAGGCGGAGAGCCTCCTCCCCGTGAATGTGCTCGCCGACCGCCTGGGGGGCATCGCCATGCCCCGCCTGAGCCGGCTGCTGGACCGGCTGGAGGACGCGCAGCTCGTGCGGCGCGAGCGCTCCGTGCGCCATGACCGCCGGCGCGTGCGGGTGCGCCTCACCGAGCAGGGCCGCGCCCTGGCGGAGCAGGCGGACTCCGTGGTGCAGGAGCGCATGGCGAAGCTGCTGCTGCCGCTCGGGGGGGAGCAGCGCAGCGAGCTGATGGACATGCTGGAGAAGTGGGTGGAGGCGATAGGCTGCCGGAACCGCGCCGAGGAGCTGGCCACCGCCGAGGAGCCCGACACGGACGCCGCGGAGACGGCCGTAGCGGAGGCGCGGCCCCACGCCCCGCGTCCCATGCTCGCGCGCGCCGAGCCTTCCGCCATCACCGCCAACGCGGCCTGACCTCTCCAGCCGCGCGCATCCTTATATAAGGATGCGCGCGGCTACAGCCGCACCTCCACCACGCCCGACTCCCGGCAGGCCGCGGCGGCGTCTCCTGCCCACGGGGGACGTCCCTCCGCCTCCACTTCCAGGTGGAGCGAATCGGCTCGCACGCGGCCCAGCCGCCAGCGCCCCTCCGCGTCCGTGCGGCCACGCGCGGGCGGCAGCGAGCCCAGGGTGCTGGCACTGATGACACGCGCTCCGTACACCGGCGCTCCCGCCGACGTGACGCGCACCTCGCACTGCGCGCCGCCGTCATCGACTCGGACGGTGACGAAGCGCTCCGCGCCATCTCCGTGATGCTCCACGGACGTGCTGGCGTAGACCTCGTACGGTGAGGCCGCTGCGAGCACACGGTACGTCCCGGGCTGGAGGAGCGACACGGCCACCCCGCCCTCCTCCTCGATGAAGGCGTCCGCGGAGTGCGTGAGCCAGCGCCCCTCGGCCTCCAGTCGTTGCAGGAGGAACACCGGATAGGGCCTCCGTGAACGCGCCTCGAGCTGTGCGCGGGTGAAGCCGTCCATGCGCAGCACCAGCCATCGGAACAGCGGCACCCGCCACGTCGCTTCCGCGCCGGCCGCGGGCGTGACCTCGAATTCCCAATGGGCCGGCGCCACGGGGCGTCCCGAAGCCGGAGGCTCCACCTGGACCGAGAAGCGCGACGGGCGCCACGAAGGCAGCCCCGGCGCGGTGAAGCGCCCATCCGGCTCCAGCGCCAGCGCCTCACCGTCCGGCCCCAGCAGCCGCGCACCGGGTGGGGGCTTCGCCGTGCCCTCCAGCAGCACGCGCCCGCGCAGCGTCACCGTGCCGCCCACGCCGCCCGGGAAGAGCGCGTCCACGTCCAGCACCACCGTCTCCACGCGCCCCTCGCGCAGTGGCACCTCCACCGGCGTGCCCTCCTGTCCCGAGGCGCTCCGCAACCACAACCGCACCCCCGGGTCCGGAAGCAGCGGCAGCAGCAGCGTGTCTTCCCCCGAGGAGAGCGGCAGCGGCGTGCCGTCCCTCGCCGGCGTCGCCGCAGCCGGGCCCTCGTGCCGGACGGCGGGCCATCCCGACGAGAGCGGCAGCGGCGTGCCATCCCGCAACGCCGCCGCCACGGCCGGGGCCACATGCTGGACGACGGGCCACAGCTCACTCGCGCGCTCGACGGCCCGAGCGTCCGCGTCCACCACGCGCTCCATCCGGAGGGAGAACGGCCCGTGCTCCGGCCGCGCGCCCACCAACCGCACCCGGACGCCCGTGGGCCGCCGCGCGCGAAGCACGCCCGCGTCGATGCCCCCTGACGCCGGCACCTCTCCCGGCACCACGTCTCCCCACCAGAACGTCCCGTCCGGCTCCCACGCCAGCACCCGATAGCGCGGCGCCGCGGGCACCAACTCCGGCCCCAGCGTCCCGCCCGAGGCCATCGGCGTCACCGCCGCCGTCCGCCACTCCGCCACGTTCGCCAGGTCCTCCAGCCGCGAGGGCCCGGCACCTCCACCGCCCTCGCGCCGCGCCGCCTCCCATGCGAGCCGGTCGTCCTCGGAGACGAACGCCGCGCCCACGCGCGCCTCCCCCTGGAACGGACGCTCCCCTTCCAGCACCGCGTGCAGCCTCGGCCCATGCGCGCCCTCGCGCGCCGGAACTTCGGGAGCCGGAGGCTCCGGCACCACGGCCTCCGGCACGGCGATGGCGGCGGAACGCGCGAGCGCCGGGTCCACCTCGGGCGCACGAGGCCAGAGCCACCACGCCACGGCGAGCCCGGCCACCGCCAGCGCGGCGGCCAGCCTCCACTCCACTGCGCGGCCCGAGCGGCTCAATCCGTGTCGCTGCTGGAGTACAGGGTCAGGTAGACGGGCGCGTGGTCCGAAATCCGCGCCGCGAAGTCAGCCGTATTCGCGATGTAGTCCCGGCCGGCGGCGGAGAACTCCGTGACGTACGTGCTCTGCGTCCAGAAGTGGTCGTACGCGCTCACGTAGCTGCCGCTGCTGTTGAGGGTGGTCGCCACGTCCAGCCGGCACGACACCGCTGGAGACAGCGCCTTCAGCTCGTCCCACGAGGCCCCGGTGCAGGCCATGTTGTGGTCACCCACCAGGATGACGTCCTGGTCGCTCCCGCTGCCGTCCTGCACCGACTTGAACACGGTGTCGATGTTGCGCACCTCCACGTCGCGCTCGGCCGCGGTGCCCCAGATGGCGTGCCAGTTGATGAAGGTGTAGTCCGCGCCCGTGGGGGTGTGCCGCACCTTCACGATTTGAGGCTCGCGCTCGAAGTTGTCGCCCGAGTCGCTGTACACCGTGGAAGACAGCAGCGACACCGTGTCCGTCCGGTACAGCACCGCGTACATCTCCTTGTACGAGGAGCGGCCGATGAGCGGCGTCTGCGCGTAGCTCCACGACACCCCGGACACCTGCGTGAGCGCCTGGGCAATCGCCGGCATCACGTTGGTGTTCATCACCTCCTGCAGGAACACCAGGTCACACCCGTTGTTGGAGGTGCTGTTCGAGCCGTACTGGTTCCAGAGCTGCTTCGCGTCATCCAGGTACGTCTGCTCGTCCGTCCACCCCTCGTGACGCAGGTTCCAGCTCACCACGCGCAGGTACGAGCCCGCCTGCGCCAGCGTGGGGACAGCGAGAGCGACCAGCACCACCGCGCGCAGCAGCAAGGACGTCAGTCTCATTCGGGAACCTCGAAGTGGGGGACGTGGCGCGCTTCCTAGTGGATTCGACGCGTTACAGGCAATCGACGTTCTCGAAACGCAAGAAACCACCGTGGACGCGGCGCGCGACAACCACGCGCCGTAAATGCAACTTGATTACTTTTAGATCTGAGTTGCATATTCAGCCTCACCCGACACACGTCCACCACGGCGCACGCACCGGCTTCCGGCGCGCGGCAGAGGGAGAGGGACTTCGTGAGCAGAGTCATCTGGAGCGTGGGAGGCACCGGCCTCGTGCTGGCCGGCCTCGCGGTGGCCTGGCTTCACCGCCCGCTGGAGCCCTTGGCACGGGAGAAGCTCACACCCGTGGCGCTGGAAGTGACTCCGGCGTCCCAGGAGTGGCGCGCCTCGGACGAGAGTACGCCCCTCCCAGCCGAGGCCACCGCCGGCCCCATCCCCACCCCGCCAGAGCCCGGCACCATCGCGGCGGCGCCTCCCGAGGCCGCTCCGCCCTCCGACGCCCTCCCGGCTCGCGCGCGCCGCAAGCCCTCGGAGACGCGCCTGCGCGTGGTGAAGGCCCTGCGCGGTGAGCACGCCACGCCCGAGGCGCGCCGGGGCGCGGTGCTCGCGGAGCTGGCGGCCACGGGGGGCAGCAGCGAGCCCTGGACGGAGGACGCGCGGGCCGCGCTGGACACCTGGCGCACCCGCGTAGAGGAAGAGGTGCTGCCCGTGCGGGCCGAGCCCGCGCGCTGCTTCGCCGCCGGCTGCGTCGCGCGCGTCACCTTCCCGGACGCCGCTTCCTTCGAGGCGTCCTTCCAGCGCACCGCCGCGCTGCGGCTCGGCACCGCCGGCGCGCACCTGCAGCTTCCGCCCGAGCGCCTGCCCTCGGGCGAGGTCGTCACCTCGTGGGTCGTCCTGCGCCCGGACGCGCCCTGAGGCCCGGCCTCCACACCTGTCGTACCGGCAGTCCCCCAGCAGTCCCACCGAGGAGCAAACACCCCATGAAGACCTGGCACCTGTTCAAGAAGACCCTGCTCGCCTCCGGCGCGGCGGCCCTGTTCGCCGGCTGCGGCGCCCCCGCCTCGGAGACCTCCGAGCCCACCTCCGAGGCCTCCCTCTCCACCCAGGAGCAGGGACTGCTCGCCGCCTGCGACCCGGTGGAGCTGGCCGAGGTGGCCGAGCACGCCTGCGTCCACTCGGACTTCGGTCCCTTCGAGTCCATCACGGCCGCCGCCCTGGGCGCGCCCGTGCTCGTGGACGTCAGCCTTCCCCACACCGCCTACAACATCACCCTGCCGGAGACGAACTACTGCGGCTGGGGCGGCCGCGTCGCCTTCATCCCCGAGGAGTCCGGCGAGCTTGCCTTCCTCGTGTCGCGCCAGCGCGGCCTGCGCATCTACGACGCCGCCACCGGCGCCGAGATTGCCCGCGAGTGCCGCTACGACGTGCCCTCCACCGTGTGCGGCAGCCTGAAGACCGGCATCCTCGCGGACGTCGAGGCCGGCGTGGAGTACCACCTCCAGTTCCTCGCCCTGCTCGAGCAGAACGCCCAGTTCACGCTCGTCATCGAGGAAGCCGCCCACGACCACACCGAGGGGTAGCCGTCACCTCCTGAAACCCCGGCGCACCGCGCCAGGGACAGGGCCCGCGGGCGGAACAGCCTCCCGCGGGCTTTTCATTTCCACAAAGGACACCAAGACACTAATGCATCAAAGTTGCATTTAGGCCCACGCCCCGGATAGGAAGAGCCGCCATGCGCCCTTCCCTCCACGTCCTTGCCCTGGCCGCGTGTGCCATGGCGCTCGCCGCCTGTGGCGGTGACGACCCCGCCCCCATCGAACCTCCCCAGCCGGAGGACCCCGCGCAGTCGTCGGACCCCTGCGCGCCCAACGGCCACGTCCACCGCGAGCCCACGGGTGACTGGTGCCACTGCAACAAGGGCTACCGGGCCACGGCGGAAGGCCTCGCGTGCGAGACGGACCCCGGCTACGTCCCCAGCGAGGGCTTCAGCTTCGGCGACAACGGCGAGCACGCCTGCTGGCATGTCACCAACGGGCCCTTCGTCACCGTCACCGCCTCCACCAGCCGCCTGCCCCGCGTGGACGACTTCCACACGTACTACACGGTGAAGCTCCGGCAGGAGGGCGGCCAGTACGTGGGCACCTTCAGCTACAAGGCCTTCGCCACCGGCAACTTCGTCATCTACCTCGGCACTCCGGACGTCCCCGTCACCCTGGTGGAGACCGCCGTGCAGACGACGCTGACACCGGCCGGCACCCGCGCCACCGACAACCACTGCGACGGACTCAAGCACATGGTGGGCTACGAGCTGACGGACCGCGTCCAGTACACGCTCACCCTCGGCCCCACGCCGCTGCCCGAGCTGGGCATGGTCATCGAGCACCTGCCCTGACCGCGCGCACAGGGAGACAACCCGAGCGGTTATTGCAACTCAGTTGCGCTTAAGCAATCAATGCGGGGCCGCGAAGCCATGGCGGCATCGAAAGGAATCCCCCACATGAAGCTGACGAAGCGGAATCTCTGGAGCGCGCTGCTGGGCCTGTCGCTGGCGGCCTGCGGTCCCATGGACGAGGCCGAGCTGGAGTCCTACGCGCAGGTGGAGCAGGAGCTGCCCGCCAACTGCACGTCGGTGGACGACACCTCCATGACGGACCACGCGTGCGTCCACTACAACAACAGCGCGGACAACCTGAACGTGACGGCCAGCGCCACGCGCAGCACCAGCGCGCCGGGCGTGAGCACGAAGCACAAGCACTACACCCTCACCCTGCCGTCCGGCGCCGAGGGCTCGGTGACGTTCGTTCCCTCCGCCACCACCGCGGGTGACACCACGGAGTCCATCACCTTCTACCTGGACCCCGCGGCGACCTTCACGCTGCTGACCTCCGGCGGCACCACCGTGACGCCCGGCATCGACGAGGCCATCACCTCGAGTTGCGGGCTGTCGAAGGCGGTGACGTACGACCTGACCGTGGGCAGCACGTACATCCTGGCCATGGGCCCCGCCACCGGGAACCAGGTCCGCCTGGTGACGGAGTACCTGGATGAGAACCGCGTCCGCTGGTACCGCGACGCGGACGGCGACACCTACGGCACCAGCACCAACTCCATCCTCACCGCCTGCGAGCCGCCGTCCGGCTACGTCAACCGGCGCTTCGACTGCAACGACAACGACCCGGCCATCTTCAACTGCTAGCCGGTCGCAGCATCCCCCGGGCCTGACGGCCCGTTCCGCCGGGGCGCCCTGCCATGCGAGGGCGCTCCGGCGCCGCTGCTCCTGTCCCCTGCTGACGCTCGCCGCCAGCGCTCCTCCTGGAGGAAGTACCGCCGATGCGCCTCGCCCACGCCACCGCCCTGCTCGCCACCTGCGCCGCCCTCGTGCTGACCGGCTGCGACAATGACGACCCCTCAGACACCCCGGACGCGGGCAGCCTGCCGGACGCGGGGACGCAACCCGACGCGGGCGACACGGCGGCGCCCACCGTGACGGGCACCACCCCGGCCGCGGACGCGGCCCACGTGGCCGCCGACACCACCATCACCGTGCGCTTCAGCGAGCCCATGAAGTCCGGCCGGGGCACCGTGCGCGTGGCCGTGGACGGAGCGCAGCGGACGCTCGGCGACAGCCACTGGATGGAGGAGCAGCGCGTCTTCATGGCGCACCCCGCCGAGGCCCTCCCCCCGGGGGCGCGAGCCGAAGTCACCGTGGAGACGGACTTCGAGGACCTGTCCGGCAACCGGCTCGCGTCGCCGCTCACCTTCCACTTCACCGTGCACGGGACGGCGCCGGCGAAGCCCCATGTCACCGAGTCCAGCCCGGCCGAGGGAGCCACCAGTGTCATGCCCGTGGAGCTGTACAAGGCGGACGCGACGAGCCTCGCGCAGCGCAAGGTGGTCACCCTCACCTTCAACGAGCCCATGGACATAGCGCTCACCCAGGTGACGCTGCGGGACGTGACGACGCCGGCCAACGCGCCGCGCACGCTGGCGGGCACCTGGTCCTCGGACGGCCTCACGCTGACGGTGGCCATTCCCCGCCCGGAGTCGGACCTGCCGCCGCTGGAGCAGGAGAACCAGTACACGCTGGACGTCACCGGGCTTCGGAGCGCCACGGGCCAGTCCGTGGACACGGCACATGCCGGGCTCGGCGACGGGAAGCTGGACTTCACCACCGGCCGCCGGGACGCCAACGTGGAGCACGCGTGCCTCCATGCGCTGCTCAACGCGCCCCAGGCCGTCACCGCGGGCAGCTCCCCGACGAGCTTCTATCCCGCGACGGACTCGGCCCACGCCTTCTATGGCGTGACACTGCCGGCGGACGGCACCTCCTTCCGGGGCTACACGGAGGTGGTCACCGACCCCGACCGGGACCAGACCATCGCCCTCTACCTGAACCAGTCCATCCCGGTGGAGGTGCGCGACACGACGGACGGTGACGCGCTCGTGGCCTCCACGCTGGAGCCCGCCGCCCCGGTCTGCGTCCCCGCGATTACGCACCTGCTGAAGTTCACCGGTGCCTCGGGAGACCGCTTCCTGCGGCTCGGCTTCGGGCCGGCCTCGCACGAGACGCTCACCTTCGTCTTCGAGCGGTACTGAGGCCCCCCGGCCTCTGTCGCTCAGGAAACCGTCGCCCCTCCCTCGCGCTGTACCCGGGGGAGGGCGGCTCGTAGCGTCGGGCCGCGTATGCGATTCCCGTCCTCCGCGCGACCGCTCCTGGCGGCGTGCGCGCTCCTGCTGCTCCCCGGCTGCTTCCACCTCTTCGCGGGCGGAGGCGGTGGCTCGACGGACTTCAAGCCGCCCCGACGCGTGAGTCCCGCGGACGTGGCGCTGCCCGAGGGCTACCGCATCGAGGTCGTCGCCACCGGCCTCACCTACCCCACCGGCGTCACCTTCGACGACGACGGCACGCCCTACGTCACCGAGTCCGGCTACAGCTACGGCGAGGACTTCACCGAGGCCCGCCTCGTGCGCGTGGAGAAGGACGGCCGCCTCACGGAGGTGGCCCGGGGCGAGCACCCGCCCTGGACGGGCGTCACGTACCACCAGGGCGCCTTCTACGTGGCCGAGGGCGGCGTGCAGGGCGGTGGCCGCATCGTCCGCATCACTCCGGACGGCCACGCGACGCCGCTCGTCTCCAACCTGCCCAGCCTGGGAGACCACCACACCAACGGGCCCGCGGTGGGGCCGGACGGCGCGCTCTACTTCGGCGTGGGCACGGCGACGAACTCGGGCGTGGTGGGCCCGGACAACGCGAGCATGGGCTGGCTGAAGCGCAACCCGGCCTTCCATGACGTGCCCTGCCGCAACGTCACCCTGGCGGGCGTCAACTACCCCAGTGACAACCCGCTCGCCCCCAACACGGGGCAGGTCCAGACGGGCGCCTTCGTCCCCTTCGGGACGGAGACGAAGCCGGGCCAGGTCATCAAGGGCACCCTGCCGTGCAGCGGCGCCGTGTTCCGGCTCGTCCCGGGCTCCACCGCGCCGGAACTGGTGGCGTGGGGCTTCCGCAATCCGTTCGGCCTGGCCTTCGCGCCCAATGGGCGGCTGTACGTCACGGAGAACGGGCACGACGTGCGCGGCAGCCGGCCCCTCTTCGGCGTCGCGGACCACCTCTGGGAGGTGGAGCAGGGCGCGTGGTACGGCTTCCCGGACTTCGCGGGCGGCAAGCCGGTGGACCAGGAGTGGTTCAAGGTGCCCGGCGGCGAGGTGCCCAGGCGCGTCCTCCAGGAGCCCCCGGGCACGCCGCCGCAGCCGGTGGCCTTCTTCGGCGTGCACTCGTCCTCCAACCGGCTGGACTTCTCGCGCAACCCGGAGTTCGGCCACGTGGGCGAGGCCTTCGTCGCCCAGTTCGGAGACCAGGCTCCGGACACAGGAGAGACGATGGCGCCCGTGGGCTTCAAGGTCGTTCGGGTGGACGTGTCCAACGGCGTCATCGAGGACTTCGCCGCCAACAAGGGCAGGGGCAGCGGCGGCCCGGCCTCCAAGCTGGGCAAGGCGGGCCTGGAGCGGCCCATCGACGCGCGCTTCGACCCGAGCGGCAAGGCGCTCTACATCGTGGACTACGGGGTGATGCTGGTGAAGGCGAAGGGGGTCATCATGCCCTTCGAGAAGACGGGCGTGCTGTGGCGCATCACCCGCGCCGCGCCGGAGGCGAAGCCATGAGGAGCGCCGTGCTCGCCGTGCTGGTGCTGGCCGCCGTGGCGGCCTGTGGCCCGTCGCGCCGGGGGCCGGCGTTCGGCACGCCCCGGGAGTTCACCGCGCAGGAGCAGGAGGGCCGCGTCCTCTTCATGCGCAACTGCAACATGTGCCACCCGGGCGGCTCGGGCGGGCTGGGGCCGAGCATCAACAACAAGCCCCTGCCCTCGGTGGCCATGCGCACGCAGATTCGTCAGGGTGTCGGCGCCATGCCCGCCTTCACCGACGAGATGCTCAGCGACGCACAGGTGGACGCCGTCATCGCGTACCTGAACGAGATGCAGGAGGAGAAGGACTGAGGGTCTTTAGATCCCCACGCCATCAGCCTGACTCGGATTCCGGGCCATCGAGTCGGACGACGAAGGGGCTCATGAATGCGCGATGGCTTGCTCGGACGAGCGTCAAGGAGACCCGGCCGTGGAGCCCTATACGAACGCGCCGGGGTCCTCCCCCTCCCTGGAGGGAGCCTGGCCCGCGGTCACCTACCTCTCCTATGGGTCCGGCTGCACGGGCGGTCCGACCCTCTACGAGCCGCGGGTGAAGTACCGCATCGACGCGGAACAACTGAAGCCGGTGGAACACGAACGAACCATCGTGGACAACTACAAGAACTGAGACCCGTGAGCGGTACGGAGCCCCACCTTGGATGGGGCTCGCGCATCGCCCGGATGCCAATGTCCGGCCTACCTGCGCCTCACCGCGCGAGTGCGTAGCGGATCGCGTACCCGCGAAGAGCCGAGGCTCCCCCTTCCTCGTACCAGCGGGCGACGGCTGCATTCGCCACCAACTCCTGGAGCTGCCCCCCCGCCCTATCCGGCGGCAATCCGCAGGCGAGGAGGGCTCCTAGAAGCCGGTCGCGCGTCGCAGCCACTCCCGTGTCGGACCCATGGAGGCGCTGGTAGCCGAGGAATTGTCGCCACGCGTCCATGCGCTGGAACATCGTCAGATCCCGGCGCCAGAACCAAGGAACCAAGGTCTCAGGTGCGGCTGTATCGATCTGGCCCAGCAGCCTTCTCACCCGGTCGTACGCCGTCCGGGGTGAGTCCCCGGCCATCATGAACATGCCGGTCAGTGCCAGTTCGGCTCGCTCTGCGGCTTCTGCATCTCCACGGGCGCGAGCATCCTGAAGCTGGTGCAGCCGGATGAGCATGATGCCCACGACCGTATCCGTTCGCTCCTGAGTCTGATCCCGGACCCACTCCACGTCCGGCTCCACATCAAAATTGGTAATTCTGTTCAACATTAATTCGTCCCTCCTGGGGGACGCTGGGTCGCCGGCCCATGCCGCTCCCCATGGACGGCTAGCGCGTGAATCACCGTGACCACGCTCCCCAGCCATCCCCCAAGAGATTGCTTCTCTGCCCGAACGAGACGCGGTCGCTTGCGACTTGTTGTTGGGTCAGGGACGACCCTTGGATGTCGGCCAGGGGCGTCGCGCCTCGCACCCTCCTACCAGAACGAGCTGACACCGCCTCCGCCGAAGCTGCCTCCGCCGCCACCCCACGAGGAGCGCCACGAACCGCCCGGTGTAGCCCAGGAAGATGGCCGCCCCGACGCGGGGCTGAGCAACGAAACGAGCAGCGGCGGGTCGAGGAAGAGCGCGCCCGTCGTGATGGGCAGGAGCGTGGAGCCGAGCTTCTCACCCAGGTGGTCCCAGGTCGCCACCAGGAGCACCACGGCCATGAACGCTGCCACCACCAGCCCCACGAAGGTATTCCGTCCCACGGTAGAGGGCTCGGGAGCTGGCGCACTCACGAGTCACGGTCCGGAAGCTCGGGTGTCGTATCTCGGGCACCGTGACCTCCGCCGGCCCCGGGCTCCCGGGAGTCGTAGGCGGGCTCCCACGTCCCGGCGAAGGCGGTGTGGCGCCGCACGTTGACGGAGAGGGCGCGGTGCACCTGCGTCTCCGGCGTCACGTCCACCGTGGCACCGCCGGGCAGCACCGTCAGCCGGTCGAAGTGCGCGCCCTCGAACCAGCGGTGCGGCTGCACCTCCACGACGAACAGTCCCTCGTCGTCCAGCTCCACCTCGATGGGCACGAAGTCCACGCGCTGCAACTCCAGCGGTGGAGGGAAGTCCATCGTCACGCGGAAGGGGACGCGCTGCTCCTGGCGGAAAGCCGTGCCCTCCAGCACCACCGAGTGCCCATTCAGCGGCGCCGCCTCCGCGCCCAGCGCCTTCGAGGGCGGCTGGAGCAGCATCGAGAAGGAACGCGCCATCCCCGCGATTCCCGGCGAGCGCCCGAGCACGCGCGCCTCGCCGCCTCCCGCCATCAGGTCGAACACCACCTCGCGGTCCCACTCGCCCAGCACCCGGCCGCCGGAGAAGAAGTCCCCCTCGTGCGCATGAGCCGCGGGCAGCAGCCACTCGCCCAGCCGCCGCGACAGGCGGGACGCGCCGGCTCGGGCCTGCGACGGCGACCCGCCCCCGGAGAAAGACGCTCCCTCGTGCACACGCGCGGCGGCCCGCGCCTGCAACGGCGACGCGTTCTCGAAGAGGTAGATGGGGCCCAGCACCATCAGGCCCGAGGACAGCCGCACACGCCAGCCGGTATCGGTGGTGAACTCGCCGGGCACCGTCTCGCCGGGCGCGAGCGCGGTGCGCAGCCCCATGCGGAAGGTGATGGCGCGGCCACCGGTGCCGGACAGGCCGCACGCGGCCACACCTCCCGCGAGCGCCGAGCCCAGCATCAGCGTGAAGGCACGGCGGGTGGTGCTCAGCGGGGACGTCATGGCGAGTCCTCCTCCTGGAGGTCCAGGTACACGGTGAAGGTGCCCGTGAAGGTGCGCGGCGCGCCCGCGGAGAAGTGCCGCGTGGCCATCAGTGACGCGGGCGCGTCCGGGCCGCGGAAGTTGGAGACGTAGTTGAACTCCGACTCACGCCAGCGCGTGTCCAGGAGGTTCTCCACCGACAGGCCCACCTCCAGCGCCTCCCAGCGCGCGCGCGTGGCCACGTCGAAGAGGAAGATGGCCTCGCTGTACCGGTCCAGCGGCAGGGGCTTGGGGCCGATGGCGCTGTGCCCCAGCGCCACGTTCCACCCCAGCCGCTCCCCCGCCACCGTGGTGGTACCGCGCAGCGACGCGTCCAACCGCCCCAGCAACTGGGGGATGTACGGCATCACCGTGCCGTCCCACAGCTTCCACGAGGAGGCACCCGGCGCGGGCAGCGTGGCGCGAGCCCAGGCGACGGACGCCTGCACGTCCAGGCGCTGCTCCCACGTCCCACGCGCGCTGACGAAGGCGCCCAGCCGCTGCGAGGCGCCGATGGGCTGGTTGCGGCCGAGCCGCTCGTCGAACACGAAGTCCTGCGACACGCGCGTGGCGAAGAAGGCGCCGCGCGCCTCCAGCGTGTACGGCCGGCCCCCGCCCTCCAGCCGCCAGCCCAGCCCCGTCTCGCCGGAGGCCACGCGCGCGTACGGCGCCAGCTCCGCGTCGGACAGCGCGGCCGCGTCGCTGGAGCGCGCGCCCAGGCCCGCGCTGGTGAGCCAGGTGAGCCGGGGCGACAGCCGCACCTCGGCGGTGGCACGAGGGCTGGCGAAGAAGCCGTACGCCTCCAGGGACTCCTCGGGAATGCGAGGACCGTCGCGGTCCGTGGCGGGCCGGTTCTCGTCGTCCACGCCGAAGAGGAAGGTGTCCAGCCGCACGCCGCCGCGCAGGGTGAGCCATGGGCGCGGGGCCGCGCGCAGCGACGCGTACGCCCCCAGCTGGGTGGTGCGCACCTGGTTGTCGAACAGGGTGGTGTAGGGCGCGCCGCCGCTGTCCCGCAGGCGTCGCGAGCGCGTGCGCACGTCGTCGAAGCGGGCCACGTACCCCAGCTCCAGCGGCTGTGGCTGCTTGAACAGCGTGAGTCCCGGCGTGTAGCGCCCGCGCAGCCCCACGGTGGAGCCCCGGTAGTAGCCCTCCGTGTTGTCGCCTCGCTGCGCCTCGTCCCCGGGTGGCGAGTCCTGCAGGAACCCCGTGAAGTTGTCGCGGATGCGCATCTGCCGGAGGATGACGTACCCCTGCTGCACGAGCCGCCCGCCCCGCTTCAGGCGCGACGTCAGCTCCGCGGAGAGGATGTGGCGCTGGCCCGCACCGCCCTGGTTGGCGTCGTAGAGGCAGAAGAACTGTGAGTCCGCGTCGGTGTCGCACGGCAGCCGCGCGTCCACCACGTCCGTCTCCCGCACCACGCCCGCGGAGGAGAAGCGCGCCCCGTAGCTGGTGCCGAACAGGCGCAGCCGCGTCTCGTCCCCCAGCCGCAGCTCCACCTGCGCCATGGCGCCCGCGTTGGCATACGCGCGGTTGGGACCGAAGCCGTGGCCCTGGCGCAGCAGGAGCCCGACGAAGGTGGCGTCGCTGGACTCGGGCGGGCCCCACACCAGCGCCAGCCGGCGCGAGGCGAAGCTGCCGTAGCTGGCGGAGGCCATGAGGCCACGGCGCGGCAGGCCGAGCTGGTACTCCACCGTGCCCGCCACCCCGAAGTCTCCCTGCGACGGGTCATACGGCCCCTCGGTGACGCGCAGCGCTTCGACCAGCTCCGGGATGATGAAGTAGGTGTCCGCGTAGCCGTGGCCGTGCGCGTGGGAGACCTCGTTGAGGGGCACGCCGTTGAGGCGCAGCTCCACGTCCTTGCCCTCGCCCGCATCGAAGCCCCGGATGAAGATGCTCTCCGCGTGGCCCTCTCCGCCGTGGTTGGCCAGCATGACACCGGGCGCCAGCAGCATCAGGTCCGACGCCGAGTTGCGCGGCACGTCCGCGAGCTGCCCCACGGGAATGTGGAAGTCCCCCACCGCCACCGGCGGCGGCGCGCTCGCGGTGCCACGCACCGTGGTGGAGAAGGCCGGCGCGTCCGAGGCCGCCACAGGGATTCCCGCGTCCGGCGCAGCAGCCTCCACCCCGGTCGAGGCAACGCCCCCATCTCCCGGAGGCACGTCCGCCCCCACGGCCTCCGTCCCACCTTCCACCGTCTCCACATGGTGCCCGTGCACCGGGGGCACGAAGGTGACGGGCACATCCGCCCGCACCTCGATGGGGACCTCTCCGCGCCTCGCCGGCTGGAACCGCCAGCGCACCGCGGCGGCCATGGCGGCACGGTCGAAGTGCACACCCGCCGTCTGCCGCACCTCCACGTGGGACACCGCTCCCTCCGTGTCGATGGTGACGCGCAGCAGGACGGTGGCGGGAATCTCCGGAGGAGGGACGTCCGCGGGCAACACCGGGGGCGGCGCCTCCAGCGGGACGGGCGGCGTCACGGGCACTTCGGCCGTGGCGCTCAGCACGCAGAGCACCAGAGTCGGAATCCACACGGGTGATGACCTCGCTCCAGACGGCGGCGGGCCTCCAGAGCCCCGGACCGGACGAACTCAGATACACCACCCCTGGATTGACTCGCAACAAAGTTGCATTTACTTAGCTATTGCATGAAGACCCGGCAGCGGCAGTCCCGGATGGGGTGGTGCGTGGCGCTGGTGGCCTGGATGCTCGTGGGCACCGCCTGCGACAACGTGGCCACCGGCGACGTGAAGGTGACGATGAGCGGAGGTGACGGCACCCAGCGTGGCCTGCCGGACACCCTCTTCCAGGACGGATGGTCCGTCCAGTTCACCCGGTACCTGGTGTCGCTGGGGGACTTCACCCTCACCTCCGCGTCCGGCGAGGTCCACACGAGCCACCGGCACGTGCTGGTGGACGTGCAGAAGGGCGACATCCCCCTGACGGAGCTGAAGGGGCTGCCGGCGGGCCGCTGGGACGTGGGCTTCCGGGTGAGCCCGCCCGAGGAGCGTACCGAGTTGGCGGACGGGCAGGTGTCCGCGGACGACGTGGCGATGATGCGCGAGCGAGGCTTCAGCTACTTCGTGGAGGGACGCGCGGTGAAGGCCGGCGTGGGCGTGCTCACCTTCCGCATGGGCTTCCCCGTGGATGCGCTCATGAAGAGCTGCATCAACGGCGTGGACGGCACCCAGGGCATCATCGTGCCGGAGGCCTCCGTGGCGGAGGCGGAGGTCACCATCCACGCCGAGCACATGTTCTATGACCGGCTGGGCACCCACAAAGGCGTGTTGCTCCGCTTCGACGCCATCGCCGCCACCGCCGGCGCGGACGGTGTCATCACCCCCGAGGGCCTCGCCGCGCAGCAGCTCACCGACCTGCGGGGCCGCGACGGGCAGGAGCTGAAGGACGCCCAGGGCCAGCCCGTCGTCTACCTTCCCGGCGCGTATGACGTGCGGACGCTCCAGGAGTTCATCACCCAGAGCATCGTCGACCAGGCCCACCTCAACGGCGGAGGCGTGTGCACCGTCGTGAAGTGAGAGGACGCCCGCGGACCGCCCGGACTCAGGCCGTCAGCGGCACCCGCGCCGCCTCTTCACTGGCGCTCGGCCGCGGCACGCCCGGGCCGCGCGGCAGGCAGATGCGGAACGCGGTGCCCTCGCCGGCGATGGAGCGCACGCTGAGCGAACCCTGGTGCGCCTGGACGATGCTGTGGGCGATGTAGAGGCCCAGTCCCAGGCTCTCCCGCGCGGCCGCCTCGGTGCCGCCCGCGCGCCGGAACGGCGCGAACAGGTGCGGCAGCAGCTCCGGAGGAATGGGCTCCCCCTCGTTGTGGACCTCGAGGAAGACGGCCTCCCCCTCCTCCCAGGTGGAGAGGCGGACCGGAGAGCCCTCCGGGCTGTACTTCAGGGCGTTGTCCAGCAGGTTGGACAGCGCCTGCGCCATCCGCTCCAAATCCCAGGTGCCGTGCAGGCGGTCGCACCCGAATTCACACCGGATGACGCGCCCCGGCCGCGCCACGTGCAGCTCGTCCACCACCCTGTGGCACAAGTCGTTCAGGTCCCCCGCGTGGGGAATGACGGGGATGCCTCCGCCCAGCCGGGCGCGGGTGAAGTCCAGCAGCAGGTCGACAATCCGCTGGATGCGCTCGCCGCCCCGGGCCACGCGCTCGAAGGCCTGGCGCTGCTCCGGCTCCAGCAAGCCCTTGGAGAGCTGGCCCTTCGCCGAGGTGAGGATGACGGACAGGGGCGTGCGGATGTCATGGCCCACGATGCCCACCAGTTGCTGCTCCAGCTCCGCCGCGCGCTGCAGCTCCTCCTCCGCCCGCCGGCGCGCCGCCAGCTCCAGCGCCTGCCGCTTCACCAGCTCGCCGCGCACGTACAGGTCCACGAACACCTGCACCTTCGCCCGCAGGATGTCCGGGTCCACCGGCTTGAGCAGGTAGTCCACCGCGCCCTGCGCGTAGCCCCGGGTGACGTAGGCGGCCTCGCGGCTGAGGGCGGTGACGAAGAGGATGGGCAGGTGCTTCGTCCGCTCACGGGCCCGGATGAGGCGGGCCGTCTCCAGGCCGTCCAGCCCCGGCATCTGCACGTCCATCAGGATGCAGGCGAAGTCCCCGCGCAGCAGCTCCCTCAGCGCCTCTTCACCCGAGCGGGCCGACACCACCTCCTGCCCCAGCGGCTCCAGGATGCCCTGGAGCGCCAGCAGGTTGGCCGGGACGTCGTCCACCAGGAGGATGCGCGCGCGGGGCGGCTCCAGGCCGGACGGGACTTCAGGAGACGTAGCGGGAAACCGGGGGAAGGTCGAAGGCATGCAGGGACAGGCGGAGAGCCGGGGCCCTACCGGCCCGGCTGGTGCGTGACGCCTTCTTTCCAACACGGCGCCTCGTTCCGGCGTTCCACCCGGCGGGTCATTCGCGTCCCCCGCCCCGCTGTCCGCTCCCCAGGCCCGCGTGTGCTGAGGTTAGATGGGGAGAGACCCACCGGCCCCCAGGAGCGTCCCATGGACACCCCACAGTACCTGCAAGCGCGCATGGCGCTGTGCCAGCCAGAGCACACGGTGCTCGACCTCTTCATGCAGAGCCTCCTGGAGAGCATCGAGAAGCTCACGGGCAGGCCCCTGGAGGGCGCCGCTCCCCGGCAGGGGCCCGCGCCGCGGAACGCGCCGGCCTTCCGCCCCGCGCGCGAGTACCTCCAGGCGCTCCACCAGGGCGCGAGCGCGCTGGAAGCCACCGGCCTGACGTACGCGGAGGCCGTGGAGAAGCTGTCCGTCCACGCCGCCAACCTCATCTTCGCCGCGCCCATGGGGGAGATGGTGCTGTCCGTCGCCGGCAGGGACCCCAACGAGGGCCTGTCCCTCACGCAGGGCATGGCCGGCGCCACGGCCACCTTCGGCGAGCGCGAGTACGAGCGCGTCTCGGACCGCTCGGCCCGGCTCATCTTCCGCGACGAGTACTTCGGCCCCTCGTGGGCCCGCGGCATGTCCCTGGCCGGCCTGCTCAAGGCGAACCCGGGCCTGTCGTTCCAGGTGGAGCGCGAGTCCGGCGAGCCCCCCTACGCGAGCTTCACGCTGCTCGTGAAGTGGTGAACCCCCGCCCCTCGCGGACACACAGGCACCGCCGGTGGCCAGGGCTTGCGGAGAAGCCCGGCCACCGAGGATGAAGCGCGAGCCTTCGTGAGGCGGCTGCCCCGTGTCAGGCCTGGGGCGGCTCGCCGGCGCGGCGCTGCGCCACTTCCTTCTTCACCTGCTCCATGTCCAGGGCACGCACCTGCCGGACCAGGTCCTCCAGCGCCGCCGCGGGCAGCGCTCCGGCCTGCTCGAACAGGAGGATGCCGTCACGGAAGACCATCAGCGTCGGGATGGAGCGAATCTCGAACGCGCCGGACAGCTCCTGCTGCGCGTCCGTGTCTATCTTCCCGAAGACGATGTCCGGGTGCTTCGTGGAGGCTGCCTCGAAGGTGGGAGCGAAAGCACGGCACGGACCGCACCACGCCGCCCACCAGTCCAGGATGACGATGCCTTCCTTGGCCACCGTCTCCTTGAAATTGTCCTTCGTGATTTCCACCGCGGCCATGACGGCCCTCGCTTTCTTTCAGCGCACTTCCAGCAGTTCCACCTCGAACAGGAGGGTGGAGTTGGGGGGGATGACGGGCGGGTAGCCGCGCGTGCCGTAGCCCATCTCCGGGGGGATGGTCAGCTTGCGCACGCCGCCCACCTTCATGCCGGCGACGCCCTTGTCCCAGCCCGCGATGACCTGGCCCGCCCCGAGCCGGAAGGTGAAGCCCTCGCCCCGGTCCCGGCTGCTATCGAACTTGGAGCCGCTGGTCAGCGTCCCCACGTAGTGCACCGTCACCGTCTTGCCGGCCGTTGCCTCGGCGCCGGTACCCACCTTCACGTCTTCCACCTTCAGGCTCATTCACCTCTCCTCAGTCCGGATTTGGGCTGGAATGAGGCACCTTAACGCGCAAGGCGCGCCCGCGCCGCACCGGAAAAAGGCACAGCGGCGCGCCGCCCGTCCGCTACCGGGCACCGCGCCGCTGCCTCAACCCGACTCCGGGGATGCGTCCCCCGTGCCTCAGAACGTACCGCCGACGTTCACCACGGCCTGGTAGCTGCCGCCCTCCTCGAAGTCACCGCCGCTGGACTCGACGCCGGGAGCGAACTCCTTGTCGAAGAGGAAGTTGTAGTTGGCGCGCGCATCCACGGTGAAGTGCCCCACGTGGCCGCGGAGGCCCACGCCCGCCGGCACGCTGCCCACGGTGTCGTCGGAGTAGCCGAGGGTCTGCCCGCCGCGGAAGTTGTAGTCGTTGATGCCGATGCCGCCGAGCACGTACGGCTGCCAGGCCGAGGTGAGCAGGCCCAGCGTCAGCACCGCGTCACCGCCGTTGCGGACGAGGTCCGGACCGTCCGTCGCGTTGTCGTCGGTGCCGACGATGTCGATGTCGTTCACCGCGCCGCTGTAGCCCAGCTCGAGGCCCACGATCTTGTTCGGCTTCAGGGCCGCGCGCACACCCGCCGTGGCGCCGGGGTTGAGTTGCGACCCCAGCTCACCGGTGTAGCCCTCCAGGCCGCCACCGGCCAGCAGGGTCAGGCCGGTCATGTCGTTCTTCTCCTTCGCCTCCACCTCCAGCGGCTCGATGGGCTGCGCGGCCTCGGCCGAGGGACGGAAGTCGGACGGCGGCGGCGTGGCGATGCCGCTTCCACCGGTGGCATCCTCAGGCGGGTACTCCGGGTACGCCTCCGTCTGAGGCTCCATGGGCTGCGGCTCCATGGGCTGCGGCTCCATGGGCTGCGGCTCCACGGGCTTCGGCTCCTCGATGCCCGGCAGCGGAGTGACGCCGGCGCCGCCCACGCCCGCCTCTTCCTTGGAGATCGGCTCGCAGCGCAGCAGGACCTCACCCTTTCCGCTGCCGCCGATGCCCTCCTCCTGGCCGATGGGGCTCGGCTCCTGTTCCACGGCGCTCGGCTCCTGTCCCAAGGTGCCGCTGCCGCCAATGCCCTCGTCGATCTGCGTGTCCTGGTCTACGCCGGTGGCGTCGGGAACGGGCTCGACGCCCTCGATCTCCTCCTGCTGCTGGACATCCTGCTGGACGTCGTCCATGGGCATCTCGTCCTGCGCCTGGGCCAGCATCACGCCGCCCTGCGCGGACCCGGTGCTTGCCCGCGGAGGCGGGCAGTCGCCGTCAGCGGCCAGGGCCGCCGTGCCGTACATGAGCGCCGCGACGGCGCCCGCCAGAATCTTCGCTTTCATCCAACCCTCCATCGTCGAGTGGCTGACATGAAGGTTGTTTGCGAAGCCACATCCGGCAAGGCGCGCCACGGGCTGGCTCACCGGCTGGGGGCGTCCGTCCGGAAGGCGGGCGGCCGGGTGTGGTGCGGACGCCACACGGCTTGCGCGCGCGCTACCCCTCGCGCATCCACTCCGTCCCGGTGACGACGGGGAGCTGCAGGGCGCGCTCGCGGTCCAGGTCCAGGTTGCCGATGTGCAGCGACAGCGGAGACTGAACCCATTTGTAGATGGACTGCTGGAAGAGGCGGACGAACTTCTCCACGTAGCCGCTCAGCCTCGGCGCCTCCACCTCCGGGAACATGGCGGTGAGCGCCTGGAGCATCTCCGCCGGCGTCAGCTTCTCGCCCGCGTGCAGGTAGAAGCACGCGTCGAGCACCGGGAAGGGCATCAGCTCCTCCTCCCCCACCTGGTTGTGCGCCAGCTCCGGGCCGGCGGGCTTGGCCAGCACCTTGCGGATGCCCTCGTAGCCCGTCTTCTCCTGGAGGTAGTCGAGCAGGTACATCACCACCGTCTTCGGGACGTTGGCGATGACGGCCAGCGCGCCCATGAGGTCGCCGCCGATGGTGGTGTAGCCCACCGACTTCTCGCTCATGTTGCCCGTCTGGAGGAACAGGCCCCCGCAGGAGTTGCTCCAGTTCCACATGCGCTGGGCGCGCAGGCGGGCCTGGATGTTCTGCTCGGTAATCGGCGTGACGGGCTTGTCCCCCAGCATCTTCTGGGCAATGGCGCGCTCGCGCTCGAAGGCCTCGTCGATGGAGACAATCTGGAAGGGCACACCCAGCTCGCGGGCAATCGTCTCCGCCGCGTCGCTGGTGGCGTCGCTGGAGTAACGGCTGGGCATGTAGAAGGCCCGGAGGAGCGAGCCCGGGTCCTCCGGCCGCGCCCGCTTCGCGTAGCGGTGGGCGATGAGGAGCGTCAGCAGCGAGTCACGCCCGCCGGACAGGGCGATTCCAATCACCTTGAAGGCGCGCGTCTTCTCGAAATAGTCCCCCACCCCCAGGGCCAGCGCGTCCAGCAGGTCCTCGCAGAGCGCCTCGCGCGAGGGCCGGCGCTGGTCCGGGCCCGGCAGGAAGAAGCTGCGGTGCGCGGGCACCGGGTACGCCAGCGACTCGCGCCGGGTGCGCACCGCGCCGGTGCAGTCCAGCACGGGGACGTGTCTGCCCCCGTTGGCCACCCACGACTCGCGGTCCACGCGCCAGGTGGTGGCCTCGCCGCGCAGGCGCAGGGTGCGGTCCAGGTCCACCACCGCCGCCGCATAGCCCTCCTGGAAGCGCGGCGTCTCCATGACGTGGCGCCCGTTCTGGTTGAGGAAGCCGCCGCCGTCGAAGATGAGGCCGTCGTTGCTGCCCACCGCGTTGCAGTAGGCGATGGTGCACTGGTGGTCCGCCGCGCGGGTGGCGATGAGCTCGCGCCGCGTCTCCACGAAGCCCAGCCGGTAGGGGGAGGCGGACAGGTTCACCACCAGCTCCGCGCCGGAATAGGTGCGCCGGCGCATGGGGCCTTCCGCGCTCCAGATGTCCTCGCACACCTCCGGGGCCACCACGCCGAAGTCGAACTGGAAGAGGTAGTCCCCCAGCGGCACGCCGCGGTGGACCTCCGCCATGCCCGGGTGGCCGCGGCCGAACGTGCGCGCCTCGTAGAAGACGCTGTAGGTGGGCAGCTTCTCCTTGGGCACGAGGCCCAGGATGCGCCCTCCCGCCACCACCGCCGCGCAGTTGAGGCGCAGGCTCTGGTGGGCAATGCCCACGCCCACGATGAAGACGGTGGGCAGCGACGCCGTCTCCCGGGCGAAGCGCTCCAGCTCCGGCCACTGCCGGTCGATGAAGCCCTGCCACTGCACCATGTCCTCGGCCGGGTAGCCGGCGATGAGCTGCTCCTGGAAGACCGCGAGCGTCACCCCGTCCGCCGCCATCTTCCTCGCCTGTGCCAGGGCCCTGTCCGTGTTCCGCGTGAAGGCGCCCACGGTGGTGTTGACGCTGGCAAGCCCGATCTTCACGAGCCGCATGGTTGCTCCAGTCCCCTTTCCGCCTGGACGGCCCGGAAGTGTCCCGGGGTCCGGCGTCGATGTGGAGCCCAGCAATGCGCGGCCCGCCTCGCAAGGCAAGCCCTACCGGCGCCGGGCCTTCGGGCTCCGGTTCAGTTCAGGGGCCCGGAGGGCCGTACGGGCTGGAGGCGGGCAATGAGCTCGCCCACGTCCTCCAGCACGCCCTCGAGCCGCCGCTTGACGTCCAGCTCGCTCAAGAGCTCCTGGCGCCGCTCGGGCTCCGGAACGAGGGCCGAGGCCACCACGTCCGCCAGCGTGCCCCCCGCGGCGCGGGCGGCCACCGGCAGCAGGTTCTCCGCGAAGGAGGGCGGCACGCGCCCGGCCAGCTCGAAGACGGCCTGCCGGAGCTGCTCCTCCTCCGGCCCCTGGTAGGGCAGGTCCGGCAGCGCTTCCGCGGAGACCTCCCGGTAGAGCTTGTCGTTCGACAGCTCGGAGCCCATGCGGACGCGGCTCACGCCCTGGAGGAGGATGTTGTAGCGCCCCTCCTCCACCTGCTCGTCCCAGATGATGATGCCGGCGCACATCATGGGCAGCATGGGAGGCCGGCCCTCGTAGCGCCCCTCCCACCCGGGCTCGAGCTGGGACAGCGCCATGACGCGGTCCCCCGCGAGCGCGTCGCGGACCAGGGCGCGGTAGCGCGGCTCGAAGATGTGGAGGGGGATGACGGTGTGGGGGAAGAGCACCGCCGACGGCAGTGGGAAGACCTTCAGCGCGCTGGCGGCGCGCTCGACGCGTTCTTGAGCGGTCATTGGGGGCACCCCTGTGTTGATAAGCCCGGCCGCCCCCGGCCGCATTCCAAACATGCGGCCGGGCGAGCGGCCCTGACCGCACACGAACGGCTCAACCCCCTGGATTCAGGGGGGGGGGCCGCCCCGGGTGTCACTCGACGGTCGCGAGGAACCGGGCGCCGTTCTCCTCGCACCAGCGCCTGTAGGACTGGAGCCGGTCGTTCGACGTCACCCGGCCCACCACCTCGCCGTCCTGGCCCAGGTACTCGACGGCGCCGCGCACGGTGATGTGGAGGATGACCGGCTCGTCGCCGACGGCCATCCAGCTGTCCACGTTGCCGGCCGGCTCGTAGACATAGGTGCCGGGGCCAATCACCTCGCCGGTGTCGATGAGCTTGCGCTGGCCCGCGAGGTTGTAGCCGTGCACCTCGCCGGTGTGCCGGTGCAGCGGGACGAGCGTCCCGGGCTCCACCCGCAGGAGGTACATCCACCCGCTGTCGTCGTGGAAGAAGCGCAGCGGCTTGAAGGAGAACCCGGGGCGCCCCATGGGGACCCAGGGGATGCGGTCGGTATGGACGGGGGGCAGGGCGATGAAGGTGCCGGCGGTCATGGTGTCTCCGGGGTGTGAGGTGACGGAAGAGTGCCCACGCCGCTGGTCCAATGGCAGGTCCAGGATTGACGAATTTCACCAGGCCATTCAATGGTTCAGGTTCGCATGGACCTGCACGTCAACCTCGAAAGCCGGCGCGACATCGCCGGGCAGATATACCGGGAGCTCCGCGCGGCCATCCTCGACGGCCGCCTGCGGCGCGGAGAGCGGGTGCCCCCCACGCGAGAGCTGGCCCGGCGCCTCTCGGTGTCCCGCAACACGGTGAGCGTGGCCTACGAGTGGCTCACCGCCGAGGGCCTGCTGGCGGGCCGCGTCCGCGCCGGCAGCTACGTCCAGGGTGAGCCGCCGGGAGCTGGAGGCCGGCCCGGCTCCAAATCCGGGGTGAGGCTGCGTGCCCGGGCCGTCTGGAGCACGCTGCCCGACCCACGCGCCGCCGAAGTGCCCGCGGCCTACGACTTCCGCGTCGGCATCCCGGACGGACAGTTGTTCCCCTTCGAGACGTGGCGCCGGCTGATGGCGCGCCAGCTCCGGGCCGCGACGTTGCCGGCGGCGTACGCCGAGGCCGCCGGCCACCCGGGGCTGCGCGAGGCGGTGGCCCGGCACGTGGGTGTCGCCCGGGGTGTGCGCGCGGACGCCGGAGACGTCATCGTCACCCACGGCGCACAGCAGGCGCTCGACCTCATTGGACGGGTGCTGCTCGAGCCGGGAGACTGCGTCGCCGTGGAGGAGCCGGGCTACCCGCCGGCGCGGCTGCTGTTCCAGTCCCTGGGAGCGCGGGTGGTGCCCGTCCCCGTCGACACCGAGGGACTCGACGTGGGCGCGCTGCCGGACGACGCGCGCCTCGTCTACGTCACGCCCTCCCACCAGTTTCCACTCGGCATGCCCATGTCACCCGCGCGGCGGACGGCGCTGCTCGACTGGGCGAAGCAGCGGGACGCGGTGGTGATTGAGGACGACTACGACAGCGAGTTCCGCTTCGGTGGCCGGCCGCTGGAGACACTGCACGGCCTGGACCGCTCCGGCCGGGTCATCTACGTGGGCTCGTTCTCCAAGGTCATGCTGCCCGCGCTGCGCCTGGGGTTTCTCATCGCCCCGCCCTCCATCCAGCGCGAGCTGCGGCTGGCCAAGCGCGTGAGCGACTGGCACAGCCAGTTGCCGGCGCAGGCCGCCCTCGCGCGCTTCATCGACGAGGGGCTGCTGGCGCGGCACATCCGCAAGATGCGGCGCGAGTACGAGTCCCGGCACGAGCGCATCCTGGAGAAGCTGACGCGCCACTTCGGCGTCTGGCTCCGGCCCCTTCCGTCCACCGCGGGCCTCCACCTGAGCGCGATGTTTCGCGCTGGCGGCCGGAGGCTGGAAGAGGACGTGGTGGCGCGCGCGAAGGAGGCGGGCGTCGGCCTCATCTCCCTGTCGCGCTACTACGCGAGCACGCCCGCCCGGGCCGGCCTGGTGCTCGGTTATGGCTCGGTGCCGGCGGCGCGCCTCGACGAGGGACTCCGGCGCCTGCTCGCCTGCGTCTCGGCGGCGGCCGGAGCAAAGCGCCCCTGAACGCGGCACTCGCGCGCCTGCCTCGGCCGCGGCGAATCGACTCCGCTCCGGGTCCCCAGCACCCTGGCCTCTGGCGTGATGAACACCGCGGCGCCCGCTTTCCCTCGCTGTCGGGAGATGATGGCCGAGCCGCGCGGATGACCTCGTGAGCGTCCCACCGCTCGGCAGCCCGCTGGAGGTACCGCACCCCGTACACCCCGGAACCGGCCGTGAAGACCGGCCCATTCCATCACTGCCCGCGACGCCAGGCCGCACCATGCGGCCTCGCGAAGCAGTGAGCGCGGCGCTCGGAGCAATGAGGCAGGCAGGCGGCCGTCTCCCGAGGGCGCGGCGAGTGCTCATCGCCGCCCACCAGTTCGGGTGCGGGAAATCGGGACTCCCTCGCGCGACAGCGGCCCTGGCACCCCGCACGGTCAAACCGCACCCATGGCTGAAAACAGACCCAGACGCCGGGTCCGTGCCCGGCGCCCATGCCCCACCCCGCTCCGGGCACCGCATGCATCGCACGCGGCTGCCCTC
This sequence comes from Myxococcus sp. RHSTA-1-4, assembly GCF_020037125.1. GTDB lineage: Bacteria > Myxococcota > Myxococcia > Myxococcales > Myxococcaceae > Myxococcus. Next base: position 206,910 of record NZ_JAIQDG010000010.1, on the reverse strand, counting down.
TCACACGGAACGTCCATGGTCCACCCGTTGCACTGCGGATGTACCCAGCAAAGGAGTCCCCCCCGACATGCATCCTCGCAAATCCCCCTGGAGCAACATCGCGGCATGGTCGCTAGGCACGGCGCTGGTCGCCGCTCCCGTGACCGCGGACGCGGATACGCCGGCCCAGATTGACGACCTGTCCCTCGAGGAGCTCCTCAACATGGAGGTCGACACCGTCACGCGCCGGATTCAGCCCCTGCAGTGGGCTCCGGCTCGCTCGGTCGTCGTCACGCGCAGCCAGATTCGGCAGCGACGCTATGTGAATCTCCGGGACCTCCTGCAGGACATGCCGGAGATTGACGTCTTCAACAACCACTGGTCGGTCACCCGGAGCGTGGCCTCCGTCCGCGGGCTGGCCGGAAACAACCGCTTCCTGGTCCTCATCGACGGCATCCGCATCAACGCGATGACCGGTGACGAGGCGCCCGTCGAGGACAACTACCCCCTCTTCGACGCCGAGCGCGTGGAGGTCATCTACGGCCCCGCTTCCGCCCTGTACGGCGCCGATGCGCTGGTCGGCGTCATCAACATCGTCACCCGGCGCGAGGAAGCCGACCGTGGCGCCTCGGTTGCCGCCTCCTACGGAAGCGCCGACACGCGTTATGGCTCCGCCAAGGCGTTCACGAAGATTGGTGAGCACGCCCGGCTCAGCCTCTCGGCCCACGCGCACACCTCGGACTCCCCGGACCTCGCGAAGGCCTATCCGGGAGACTTCCAGAACATGAGCGAGCTGAGAGACCCGTTCACCGGGAACGTGCTCGCCTCGGTGCCGGACAACCGCTTCAGCAACAAGGTGTCGAGCTACTCCCTCTCGGCCCGGCTGACGTTCGACAAGGAGCTGACGGCCGGATACGACCTGCGGCAGTTCACCCAGCTGACGGCCGTGGGCGTGAAGCCGGAGTACACGGTCTACGGCTCGGAAGCCCCGCACCGGTGGCAGACCGTCTACCTGACCTATCGCAAGGAGTTCCTGCCCAAGCTCGAGTCCAGCTCGGAGGTCAACTACTCCATCTTCACCAAGCAACCCGCGTTCGCGTACAACAACACGTATACGGGGGGACAGCCGCAGCACAAGTACGCGAAGAGCACGTCGTTCAGCGTCCGGGAGCAGCTGGCCTACGCGGTGACGCCGGACCTCGACATCGTCGCCGGCGTCTCCTGGGCGTACATCCATGCGCTCCCGGAGACCGGCACCTTCGCCACGCCCTTCGATGAAGGCCTTCCCTCGGGCTCGCAAGGGCAGACCATCATCGGGACCTCCATCGCGTTCCCGTTCTACGAGCACAGCTACCAGACGCTGGGCAGCTACCTGCAAACCCAGGCACAGCTCACCAGCAGCCTGGCCGTCACCGCGGGCGTGCGCTTCGACCGGGACACCCGGTACGGCAACACGCTCAACCCGCGCGCGGGCGTCGTGTATCAGATTACCCCGGGGCAGACGGCGAAGCTGCTCTACGGCGAGTCCTTCCTCGCGCCGCCGCCCGCGTACCAGTACGCCTTCTGGGGCTCGTTCGCGGGCGTCGACGAGAACACGGGCCGGCCCTTCGCCTACTGGTACCACGTGCCGAACCCCGACCTGGACCCCATGAAGGCGCGCACGGTGGAGTTCGACTACTCGCTGCTGGCGGCCAGGGACCTGCTGGTGGAGCTCGATGGCTACTTCAGCCTCGTGGATGGCATCACCGTCGCCCGCACGGTGAACGAGCCCACCAACTTCGCGGGGGCGGACATCTTCTCCTACGAGGAGTTCCGGAGCGAGGGGCGGGCCCGGCTCTACGGCGGCAGCGTCTCGCTCCGCTATCGCACCCAGTTCGGCGCCACGGAAATCGAGCCGTGGGGCTCCTTCAGCCTCTCCCTGGGGAAGAACCTCGACAGGCCCGAGGACGGCTGGACGGACATGCCGCTCAACGTCCCCTACAAGGTGAAGGGCGGCATCACCGTGAAGCGCGGCGCCTTCAGCTTCACGCCCCGGGTGCGCTGGAATTCACGGTCCACCCAGTACCTGCGCAACCCTGAGCAGCCCGCCCACCGGCTGACGGCTCCCGCCCACGCCGTCGTCGATGCCGCGCTGCGAGCCGATGACCTCTTCGTCCACGGGCTCTCCCTGGCCCTGGACGTCCGCAACGTGCTCGACGCGCGCTACTACATGCCGGGCGCCGGCGGGCCGCTGGACTTCGTCAACAGCCCGCAGGACCCGCGCACGGCCATGCTGGAGCTGTCGTTCAACTACGACTAGCGCCCCCAAGCGCAAAGCGCCCTGGACACCCTCGCGGGGGCGTCCAGGGCGCTCTCAGTGAGTCAGCGACTCAGTCCGCTCAGTTGAACGTCACGATGAGCGAGCCGTCCGTGAAGCCGCCCTTCGCGCCGAACACCTGGATGTAGTACTTGCCCGGCTGGAAGCCGTTCAGGTTGCAGACCTCCGTGCTGTGCTCGTTCACGCCACGGCAGTCGTAGGCGAAGGCGCTGGGGGCGCCCGCGCGCTGGACGTAGAGGTCCGCGTTGCCCGTGCCACGCAGGTTGACGTGCACGTTGCGGAGGCCCTCGGGGTTGTTCTGGAGCTCGGGAATCTGGACCGTGAACACCTGCGACGAGCCCGCCGCGCCGGACAGGCCGGTGATTTCCACGCCCGGCTCGATGGGCAGGTAGCCGCCCTTCCAGGTCACCACCAGCGACACGCCGGAGTAGGCGCTGAAGCCGTTGAGCATCACGTACCAGGTGCCGTGCGTCGGAGCCGCGAACGAGCAGGTCTCGTTGTTGCCCGAGCTGTACGGACGGCAGTTGTACTGGGTCGTCGTGGGGGCGCTGGCGTAGCGCACGTACATGTCCGCGTCACCCGTGCCGCCGGACATGGTGAACTTCAGGTCGTACGCGCCCTCCGGCACCTCCACGGAGAAGTACTGCTTGCTGCTGCGCGTGCCGGACAGGTTCGTCAGGGGCACGTCCTTCCCCATCGGGGTGTTGGTCGGAGGAGGAACCGGCACGCCCACGCCCACGGCCTTCCAGGCGTTGCCCACCGAGGCAATGGTCGCCGCGTCATAGCCGAGCTGCTGCGCGGCCTGCTCGGTGGCGATCTTCGCGCTGTCGAAGGTGGCGTTCGACAGGAGGATGTCCACGTTGGCCTTGTAGAAGATGCGCGCGGCCTTCTCGATGCCGATGCCCGCGACGGCCTGCGTCGTCTTCCCGCGCGGGTGCGTGCCACCCTGCGACAGCAGGTAGAACGCCAGGTTGGAGATGCCCGAGCTGTAGTGCACGTCCACGCCGGACGAGTAGTCCGGGTAGTAGTCCAGCGAGACGCCGTCAATCGTCGGGCTGTGCATGTAGCGGAGCGCGTCGTTCGGGATGCTCGGCGTCCAGATGTCGTCGCCAATCAGCCAGTGGCGGGCGTTGACGTCGCCCGCGCCGTCTCCGTACCACTCGCACACGGCGCCGAAGATGTCGGACATGGACTCGTTCAGGCCGCCGGACTCACCCGAGTAGATGAGGTCCGACTCGGTGTCCGTCACGGCGTGCGTCAGCTCGTGCGCCGTCACGTCCAGCGAGTTGGCCAGGTTGGTGGCGGTGACGTCGTCGCCGTCGCCGTACACCATCTGGGTGCCGTTCCAGAAGGCGTTCACGTACCGCACGCGGTGGTGCACGGTGCTGATGAGCACGGCGCCCGCGTTGTTGTACGAGTCGCGGCCGAAGAGGCCGTTGTAGCAGTTGTAGACGGTGCCCAGGTGGTCGTAGTTGGTGTTGACCACTGCGTCGGCCACGGGGGCCTCGCCCTCGATGCGGACGATGGCGCCCGGCAGGGTGCTCAGGTTCGCGCCGTTGTGCATGCGGCGGTTGATGGCCTCGTGGATGGTCGGGATGCGCACCTGGACGTCACCCGTCGTCGCGTCCACCAGGAGGATGTCGCGCACGGGCGTGCCGTCCGGCTTCTCGCCGGTCTGCTCGACCTTGTACATGAGGCGAAGCTCGTCGCCGTCACGCCAGTAGACCAGCTCCGTCTCCGGGTGGGTGACATAGCCCGCGAGCGCGTCGCGGTCCGAGGCCGCGGCGGCCACCGCGGCCTCGCCGGCGATGGAGGCCTTCGCCGCCGCCTTCAGGTCGCTGCGCACGTTGGTGTTGGCAGCGAAGACCTTGCCGTCGCGCGCGTGCAGCCGCAGCTCACCGCCGAACACGGGGATGCCCTGGTGGCTGACGTCGAAGCGGTAGTGGACGTCGCCCTGCGTGTCCTTGTACGCCTTCTTCAGCGACAGGTTGCCCGGCTCCAGCCGCAGCATCGACGCCACGTTGGCGACCACCGGGGCAAGCTGCGCCGCCTGCAGTGACTCCGGCGCCGTCGCCTCCACCACGGGCAGGATGCCCAGCTCACCACCGATGAAGGTGGGAGCGCCGGCCTTGTCCGTCTCGAAGATGGACGCGCCGTTTTCCAGTTTCTGCGTCCGACTCCCTGTCTCGGGGGCCTTCGCGCCTGCTGCTGGAGCAGCCTCGTTGCATGCACCTACCAGGAATGACAGCGCCGCGACTCCAAGCGCACCGCGCACTCTGCTCTGCATCATGTTCCCCCTGTGGAAATACGACCTGGACGGATACAGCGAGAATTAGACTCTCACGGGAATTACTGAGTTCTCAAGCACCCCAGCGATTTTCCTATGTTGCTGAACTTCCTACCTGCCCTGTGGGCCCGGACGTCGGCCGTGGAGCGGGCAGCGCGGCGCGGTGTCTGTCGTCTTCCATGAAGCGGAGAGGGGCTCGAGGAAGGACGTGCCCGGAAGCACCCGGGACGTAGGATGCGCGCGTGGAGTCCTGGAACCCGCTCGGTGCGCATGTCGTGGACGTCCTCTTCGCGGGGCTGGCCCGCCGCGCCCGGCTGTTCACCGATGGATGGGGAGACGAGCGGTTCCTCGAGGACGTGGTGGTGGGAACCGCCTTCCTTCCGGAGCCGGCGCGGCTCATCCCGGTGTGGGGTGAGCCGGCGTCGCGCCGGGAGGGAGTCGTTCGAGACGGGACGTTCACCTCGCCGCTGCCCCTGTTGGCTCCCGCCGCGCGGACGGGGCATGTCCGCTGGCTGAGCGCCGGAGAGGCCCGTGGGCACGCGGCGTGTGTGGTGCTCGCCGCCTCCCGGGAGGAGGGCTTCGCCCTTCGCGAGCGCCTCTACGCGCCGCTGGTCCGGGAGGGCATCGACTGCTTCCTGCTGGAGAATCCGTATTACGGGCTGCGCCGGCCGCTCGGCCAGAGAGGCGGGGCGCTGCGCACCGTGAGCGACCACGTGCTGATGAACCTGGGCATGGTGGAGGAGGCGCGCGCGCTGCTCTCGTGGCTGCGAGGCGCCGGCTACGCGCGGCTGGGCGTCGCGGGGTACAGCATGGGCGGGTACATGGCGGCCCTCACGGCGGCGCTCTTCCCGGAGCCCGTCGCGGTGGCGGCGCTGGCCGCGGGCGCTTCGCCCGTGCCCGTGTTCACCCGGGGGCTCCTTTCATGGTCCATCGCCTTCGAGGAGTTGGACGGCTCCCGCCGCGATGCCGGGCAGGCCCGCGCACGGCTGGGGCGAATCTTCGACCTGGCGAACCTGACGAAGTTCCCGCCGCCCCGGCAGCCGGGCGCGGCCATCCTCCTGGCCTGCCGGAAGGACGGCTTCGTCCCGGCGGCGGAGACACGCGCGCTGCACGCCCACTGGAAGCAGAGCGAGCTGCGGTGGGTGAACGCCGGGCACGTCTCGGCCATCGTCACCGAGCGGGCGGCGCTGCGTGCCGCCGTCCGGGATGCGCTCGCACGCGTGCAACGCCCCTCCATGGGAACCTGAACCATGCCTCACGCCATCGAAGTCCTCGAAGCCCTGACCTTCGACTTCGACGAGCACCTGGGCTGGGTGCTCCGCGAGTGCCTGGAAGAGGGGAAGTGGGGCCGGTAGCTGGCGTGACGGGCCCCGCCCCGCTCACCGCGCGGAAGACACGCGTGCCGCCGCCCCCGGGAGGATGACCACCTTGCCCGAGGTCTTCCGCTGCTCCAGCGCGCGGTGTGCCTCCGGCAGCTCGCGCAGGTCGAAGGTCCGCCCCACCACGACCTCGAGCGTCCCGTCCGCCACGCGCTGGAAGACCTCGCGAAGCGTCTCGGCCTGGACCTCCCGTGGCAGCGCGGGGAAGGCGAAGCCCACGAGGCTCTGGTTCTGGAAGAGCATCCGGGTGACCTGCTCGCTGCTCACGGAGGTGCCGGACATGCTCTCGGCGCCGAAGAGGACGAGCCGGCCCTGGGGTGCCAGGGCCGCGAGGCCCTGCCCGAGGCCCGCGCCGCCGCTCCGCTCGAAGACGACGTCCGCTCCGCGCCCGTCCGTGGCCTCCCGGACGCGCTCGGGCCAGTCCGGGCGTGTGTAGTCGATGGCTGTGTCCGCCCCCAGCCGCAGCGCGAGCTCACGCTTCTCCCCGGTGCTGGCCCCGGCGATGACGCGCCCCGCGCCGAGCGCCTTCGCGAGCTGGACCATGAAGGAGCCGACTCCACCCGCCGCCGCGGGGATGAACACCGCGTCCCCTCTCCGCACGCGGCCCGCGACCCGGAGCCCGGCGAGCGCGGCCGGCGCCTGGCTCAGCAGGGCCACCGCCTTCTCGAAGGGAAGCGCCTCCGGAATGGGCGTGACGAGCGCGGCCGGGGCCACGGCCAGCTCCGCGAAGGCGCCCTGCCCCGGCAGCATCGCCACCACCCGGGCGCCGCGCGTCAGGTGTGTCACCCCGCTTCCCACCGCGCTGACCACTCCGGCGGCCTCGTAGCCCGGAGTGAAGGGCGGAGGCGGCGCGCCCGGGACGCGGCCCTCCCGCTGCAGGAGCTCCGCGTAGTTCAGGCCGGCCGCGTGCACCTGGATGAGCACCTCTCCGGCGCCGGGAACCGGGGGCGTGACGTCCTCGAGCCGAAGCTCCTCGGGGCCACCGAAACGCAGCAGTCGCATCGCCTTCATGTCTGTCTCCCTGTGGGACGCGTGTGTCGCGGCGGAAGGTAGTCCCGAGGCTCCGGACGCTCACTGGCCAGTCGTCCGCATTCATGGTCCATTCGTCCTGGAGGCGCGGTCATGGACGTACTCGCCGACACGCTGCGCGGCGTTCACATGCGGAGCACGGTCCACGGCCGGCTGGAGCTGACCGCGCCCTGGGGCATGCGCGTCGAGGCGCGGGACAGGCCCTCGTTCCACGTCGTCTCTCGCGGAAGCTGCGTGCTCGAAATCAACGGCACGCGGCACGCGCTCGCGGGAGGCGACTTCGTCTTCGTCCTCGGCGGGGTATCCTACGTCCTCAAGGACAGCGCGAAGACGCGCCCCGTCCCGGCCACCGGCATCTACGGGCAGTGCGGAAGCGTCATCCGCCACGGTGGCGGGGGAGCGCCCACGACGCTCATCTGCGGCGGCTTCGTCTTCGACGGCACCACGCTGAGCCCGCTCATCGCGAGCCTGCCTCCCTTCCTCCATGTGAAGGGGGACGGAGGCGTCGCCACGCGGTGGCTGGAGTCCACGATGCAGTTCGTGGCCTCGGAGCTGGAAGCCGCGCAGCCCGGCTACGAGACGGTGGCGAGCCGGCTGGGAGACGTGCTCCTCGTCCAGGCCCTGCGGGCGCACGTGGCCTCCCTTCCCGCCGGGCAGGGCGGCTGGCTGCGCGCGCTGGTCGACCCCCGGCTCGGCGCCGCGCTCCAGCGCGTCCACGAGCGGCCGGAAGCGCCCTGGACGGTGGAGGGGCTCGCGCGCGCCGCGGGCATGTCGCGCTCGGTGTTCGCGGCGCGCTTCAAGTCACTCGTGGGCGAGGGGCCGCTGACCTACCTGACGCGCTGGCGCATGCACCGGGCCATGCAGCTCATGACGGAGGGGACGCGCTCGACGAGCGAGATTGCCCAGGCCGTGGGCTACGAGACGGACAGCGCCTTCGTGAAGGCCTTCAAGCGCCACGTGGGCGAGACGCCCGGAGCCTGGCGGCGCCGGCCCGGGGGCTGACCCACGCCCCGCGCCCAGGCGTCAGTGCACGGTGCTCGGAAGGTAGTCGGCGATGGAGGCGCCATCGCCCGCGTCGAGCACCCGGACCTCCCTGGCGATGTGGAGCCCTCCCGCGATGAAGTAGCTGACGCGGACCTGGGCGTTGTCCGTCAGCCGGCCCTGCTGCGACGGGTCGGACCACGAATAGCGGGCGCGGTCATCCATGCGCACCGTGACGTCCTCTCCCGAGGAGGCGTCGTGGAACGTCAGGTGGTCCGGGCCGGCGTCCACGATTCTGCCGGTCACCATCCGCTCCACGTTGGCCTGGTACTCACTCCAGTTCTCCATCACCATGGCGTTCCCATCCCGGCGGTGACCGCTCACGTAGACCCGCCCGGCGAACGAGCCCGAGGCCCGCCGCCCGGCGGCGTGAGACACGGCATCCGCGCACCCCTTCAAGCTGAGCCCGGCGCGAGCCATGGACCAGACGGGGCCGGAGCCCCTGCTCCGCCGTCATCCGGTGGAGCAGCGGCACGGAACACCGGTGGGCGGAGGGTCAGCCGCGCCTGCGCACGGGACAGGTGTTGATGCCCAGGAGCGTGTACAGCGGGCAGCTCCCCACGAGGCCCGTGAGCAGGGGGACGAAGCCCAGGAGGCCCCAGGCCGTCTTCGGTCCGATGAAGACGAGGGCGAGCAGCCCGATACCGAGGGCGACGCGCAGGGCTCGCTCGACGGGGTGTTCGTTCGCGGGGAAGAGACGGGTCAGCATGTTCATGCCTCCGGAAGCTGGGATTCCCCCGGAGGCATTGCGAGGTCCGTACCAGCCCTTCCCGGCGCGTCCTCCAGGCGAGGCGCCGCCCGGGCGCCCCCGAAAGAAGCGCAGCCGGTGCGCGGCGGGCGCGGCACGCGCAAGGATTGCGGCGGGACGAACCGGACCACCGGGCGGCCCCGCCTAGTGCCGCGAGCCGCCAGCCGCGGCGGCGACGGCCTCCTCCTCCACCAGGGCGCGCCCGTCCGACAGCGCGTCGCTCACGGTGGCCATCAGCACCTCCGGGCGGACGGGCTTCTCCAGCACGCGGTTCGTCACCGAATCCATGAACGCCCGCGACTCCGCGGTGTAGGCCCCGCCGGAGATGAACACCACGCGCTCGGCCTGCCCCGGAGCCAGGGCGCACAGGCGGCGGTAGACGGTGGCGCCGTCCGTCTCCGGCATCTGCAAGTCACACAGGATGACGTCGAAGCGGTGGCCCGCGGACACCAGGGCCAGCGCCTCGCTGCCGCGCGTGGTGGTGACGATGTCGTGGTAGGGCTCCAGCAGCAGCCGCATCGACTGCGCCAGCCTCGGCTCGTCGTCCACCACGAGCACCCGTCCGCGCCGGCCCCGGGAGCCAGGCCTCGGCTCGCACGCCGCCACCGGCCGCGACCCGGCGCTCACCTGCACCGGCGCGGCCGGCAGCAGCACGCTGAAGACGGAGCCACGGTCCGGCTCGCTGCGCACCTCCAGCTCCCCTCCGTGCGCGCGGACAATCTGCTGGCAGATGGGGAGCCCCAGCCCGGTGCCCTCGCCCATGGGCTTGGTGGTGAAGAACGGCTCGAAGATGCGGGGCATCACGTCCGCGGGGATGCCGGCGCCGGTGTCCACCACGTCCACACGCGCCCGGCCGGAGGCGTCCGTGCTGGTGCGCACGCGCACCTCGTTCAGGGTGGGGCTGCCCTCGGGAATGGCCTGCATCGCGTTCACCAGCAGGTTGAGCAGCACCTGCCCCAGCCGGGCCTCGCTGCCCAGTACGCGCGGCACCGGCCCGAACTCCTCCACCACCCGGGCCCTGTGGCGCAGCGCATGACTGACGATGCGCACCGCCGGAGGCACCAGCGCGTTGAGGTCCACCAGCCCACGCTCCTGGTCACCCTGGCGGCTGAACACCTGCAGGTCCCTCACGATGAGCCGGATGCGCTCCGCGCCCTCCAGCGCGCCCCGCACCCCGGTGAGCGCGTCCCGCATGGCCGGGAGGCCGCCCTCGGAGAGGCTGCGCGAGGCGGCCTCCAGGTTCAGCACCAGGTAGGCGAGCGGGTTGTTGATTTCGTGCCCCACGCCGGCCGCGAGCGTGCCCACCGCGGCCACGCGCTCGGCGGCCACCAGCCGGGCCTGCAACTCCTTGGTGGCGGTGATGTCGCGGTGGGTGGCCACGAAGTGGGTGACGTCCTCGCCGGTGGCGCGCACGGGGGACAGCTGCACCTCGCTCCACACCAGGGTGCCGCCCTTGCGCGGAAGCGCCACCTCCGCGCAGAGGGGCTCCCCGGCCAGCAGGGCCGCCTTCGCGCGCTGGCGCAGCGCCAGCTCCTGCTGCTCCCCGTAGAGCAGGCACGGGTCCTTGCCCACCAGGTCCTCCAGGCGCTGGCCCACCAGCGCGCAGTAGGCCTCGTTGGCGAACACGATGCGCAGCGAGCCCGGGCCGACCACCTCCGAGATGAGGACGCCCTCGTGCACACTGCGCACGGTGGTGGCCAGCAGTTGCAGCTTCCCCACCGCGCGGCGGCGCTCCTCGCTCGCCGCCGCCAGCAGCAGGCCGGTGACGGAGGTGACGGCGAGGAAGAGCTGCAGCACCAGCAGGTCGTCCGTGAGCTGGCCGGAGGAGAAGGGCCCCTGCCCGCCCGCGGTGCCGGTGATGGCGGCGGCGGCGATGGCCAGCGTGGTGGCCGCCGCGCCGCCCGTGCCGAAGCGCAGCGCCGCCCAGGCCGACATGGGGAACAGGAGGAAGGTCGCGGCGTGCCTCGCGGTGTGCTCCACGCTGGGCAGGAAGAAGATGGCCACGCCCAGCAGCGTGGTGAGGCCCGTCAGCAGCAGCGCCTCGCTCCACCGCCGCGGCAACCTCGGCTTGCGCAGGCACAGCAGCGGCGGCGCCACCACCAGCACGCCAATCAGGTCTCCCACCCACCACACCCAGCTGGCCCGGCCCAGCTCCCGCCAGGGCAGCACGCCGCCGAGCACCAGGGACAGCGGCCCCACCGAGGAGCTGATGAGGGTGCAGAGCGTCCCCGCCCCCGCGCACAGCAGGACGACGTCCCGGATGCGCTCCAGCCGGCTGTCGAAGCCCAGCCGCCGCACGAGCAGCGCGCCCAGGCCCGCCGCCAGGGTGTTGCCCACCGCGACCCCGAGGCTCGTCAGCGGGGAGACTCCCGTGGAGGCCGTCACCGCCCACGCGCCCACGAAGACGCCGGGCCAGAGCGAGGCCCCCCGCAGCACCAGCGCCGCCAGCGCCACCCCGATGGGAGGCCAGACGGGGCTGACGTTACCCCCCACGGTGGCCAGGAACAGGCCCAGCTTGCCGGCCGCGAGGTACACGAGCGCCAGCGCCAGCATCTCCAGGAGATGCCTGCCTCGTAAAGCGCGTGCCCTGGCTTGGAGCAGCCCGAAGATGACCCATCCCCCCAGGTCCCGCCTGACGACGCGGCGGGCACCCACGGCGGCCATGCTAACCGGGTCCGGCGGAACAATGCACCTGTCGTCCGGAGGGCAGGCAGGCAAGCGTCCAGGAGCCGATAGCAGGCGGATGCAATGGGTCCGGACCCGCTCCGTAGAGAGGAGCAAGGAGGTTGAACCGAAACGATGTCGCGTCCCGGAATCGCTGCCCTGCTGTCCTTCCTGATCCCCGGCGTGGGCCAGATCTACAACGGGGACATCCTCCGCGGAGTCTTCTGGCTCATCATCACCCCGGGCTTCTGGATCGGCACCGGTGGGTGCCTGGGCTGGGTGTGCCACATCATCGCCGCCGCCACGGCCTACAACCGGGCGGAGGACCACGAGAAGTATCGCGTCAAGGTTGTCTAGCGGCGCGGGCCGGTCGCAGGGGGAAGACCGGCCCGCGTCCTTCTTTCCGCGCCGCCTTCTCACGCCGGCCACCTTCTTGGCTCCAGGTTTCACGGGTTGTAGGGTTTGTGCATGACCCAGCCCAACATGAAGAGTGAGAAGCAGCCCGAGGTTGACTGGTACCTGGAGTCCCTCGTCCACATCGTCACCGCGACGAAGTTCTCCATCGGCGTGACGCTGTCGGTGGGAGGCACGGTGGTCACCGGCCAGCTCATCAGCGGCAAGGAGTACCTGGAGCTGTCCGCCGGCCAGATTTCGGACGCCTTCAAGCGCCTGGGCGTGTCCGAGGAGGGCGCGAAGGGCATCAAGGAGAGCCTGGCCAGCCCCGCGGAGCGGCTGTACCGCGAGGAGACGGACGCGCAGCCCGCCGGCTATGGCTACATCCACCTGAAGGACGCGCGCATCGTCACGGGGGCGGCCTCGCACGCGCTGGGCGGCTCGCTGTGGCGCGCCCGCCTGTCCACCGTGGATGGCTTCTCGCTGGGCGAGCTGACCCAGGCGCCCTGAATCCCGATTCAGGTTCCAGGCACGGCGGCCCCTACCGCCGTGCCGCGTCGAGCCCCCGGACGTGCCGCTCCGCGCGCTGCTCAGCGCCCGGTGCTGGCGACGCGCTCCCAGCCGGGCGGATAGGCCATGACGAGCCCGAGCTCGTCCGTGTCCACCTCGGCCACGAAGCTCCCGCCGTTGCTCTCGTAGCGGTAGCGCGACGGCGTCAGCCGCGTGTACCGCTGCGGCAGCGTGACGAGGGACAGGTCCGGCATGCGGACCCACGCGGCCGTCACATCGCTCCCCTTCCCCACCTCCAGCGCCAGCCGGCGGATGGGCAGCGTGTTCGTGGAGGGCGTGAAGGCCAGGTCGATGTCGGTGCACCCGCGCAGCTGCGGAACCTCCTCGTCGCCGCGCCACCAGCGCCGCTGCGCGTCCACCCGGAGCGAGAGCGCCTGCTCCATGCCCCCGCGTCGCAACAGGATGCGCGCCTCGCGCGTCGCCCACTGCCCGTCACAGCGGAGGGTGTAGTCGGCCGCGTACGGGACTCCCGCGTCGGCGAGCACCACCGAGCCGGCCAGCTCCCAGCCGTCGGAGAGCTCGCGAAGCTCGAAGTACTCGGTGCCCGGCGAGTCCATCCGCAGCCAGACGAGCGCGCGGAGGCACCGCACGGGAGTCCTGCCAGAGGCCGCATCGGTACGCTGTGAGGTCATGAGGAGGGTCCACCCACGAGGGAAAGGAAGGTCCGCCGGTTCATCGCCACCGTGGGCCCATACGGTAGGCGGGAGCGCGCGGGCCGTCCTACACGTCCTTGCTCCCGCGTCGTGAACCGCACGCTCGCCGCCCCAGGCGCCCTGCCTGACGTCAGGGCCGGGCGTTGCGCAGCGCCGCCAGCAGCTCGCCGGCGGTGGTGGCCACCGCGCGAGCACCGTGCGCCCGCAGCTCGTGGACGTCCCGGAAGCCCCAGGTGACACCCACGCCGTACATGCCCGCCGCGCGCGCCGTCTCCATGTCCACGGCCGTGTCACCCACGAAACCACACACGCTAGGCGGCAGGCCCAGCTCCGCCGCCAGGCCCAGCGCCGCCGTGGGGTCCGGCTTGCGCGGCACGCCCGGCCGCTCTCCATACACGGCGCCAAAGGGCACGCCCGGCAGCAACCTCGCCACCAGCCGCTTCACGAAGCCGTCGGACTTGTTGCTCAGCACACCCAGCCGCACGTCCTGCTCCGCCAGCGCGGCCAGCACCCCGGGGAGGCCGGGGTACGGCACCGTCCGGTCGAAGAGGTGCGCGTCGTAGTGCGCGCGGTAGGCCGCCAGCACCGGCTCGTGCAGCGCCTCGCGCCCCGCCGGCACGGCCCTGCGCACCAGCTCCCTCACGCCCTCACCGACAAAACGCAGGTAGGCGGACTCCGGGTGGACGGGCAGGCCGTGGTGCGCCAGCGCATGGTTCATCGCGTCCGCGATGTCGCCCAGCGAGTCCACCAGCGTCCCATCGAGGTCGAAGATGACGGCACGAAGCTGCATGGGATGAGGCCTCCGGAAAAACGAAAACGCCCCGGCCGGAAGAATGGCCGGGGCGTTCGGGGCACGAGGCCCGCGACTGCCGCCGCTCAGTGGGGGGCGGCCTGGGCCGTGGGGCCCGCGGCCGCGTCACCACTGATGGTGAGCACCGCGAAGTTGATGTTGTTGTAGCCGGCCGTGGCGCAGCTGAACATCACCCGCTTGATGATGGAGTACTCCACCTCCTTGTGGGCCTGGATGTTGATGTCGCCCTTGAAGGAGTTGGCGTCATCCTTGGCCATGGCGTGGAGGTCCTCGTACTGCTTCTTCATGTCCCGCAGCTTCTCCTCCAGCGCGGGAATGTTGAGGTACTCGTCCTTCACCAGGTCTTCCACGCGCCCGACGATGGTGCCGGACACACTGACCTGGTCGCCGGACACCATGACGACGGGGTGCATCTCCACTTCCTTGACGTTGATCGCCTCGGGAAGCTCGATGTCCTTGGTCATCATCAGCACCTCGCCCGTCGCGGAGAAGTTCGCGATGAGGAAGAGCACGATGATGACGAACATGTCGACGAGCGGGGTGATGAGGAGGTCGGCGTAGCCGCTCTTCTTCCCGTGCCCACCGTGCCCGAACACCTTCGAGTGCGCGAGGCGCTTACCGTACCGCTTGCCTGGGACCTGGATGGCCATGACGTGTGCTTGCTCCGTGGGCGACTAGCCCATCGCCGCGGACACCGACACCTGGGGCAACCCGGCGCCGATGCACTCGTCGATGATGCGGACCAGGTCCTCGTAGCGGACCTTGTCCTCGGGCTGCAGGGTGATGGCCGTCTGGTCCGGAAGCTGCGCCTTCAACTCCTTGAAGCGCGCCACCAGCTTGGACAGGTCCGTCTTGCCCTTCGCGTCCTTGGTGAGGGGAATCGGGTCGAACGTGCTCTGGTCCGCGGTCAGCCGCAGCTCCGTGGGAGTAATCAGCAGGTTGAGCTGGACCGTCTTGGTCTGCTCCTGCTGCTGCTCCTCCTCCATGGAGGGGCCTCCCGCCTGGGAGACCTGGAGCCGGCCAATCTGCGTCCAGACCGCCGTCATGATGAGGAAGCTGATGGTCACCGCCATCAGGTCGATAAACGCGGTCAGGTTGATGGCGACGTCGAGCGACTTCTTGCCCTTGCCACCTTGACCTGTGTCCATTCCGCCGGCCATGGCGTTCTCCTCCTTCGGCCGGGCTCAATGAAGAGCCAGTGGAATTCGAATGGGCGCGCCGCGCGTCCCTTTCACGGGACAGGACAACGCGCCCGGGGGCCAGGTTCCCTGACGGCTACTCCTCGCCGTGGGCCGACGAGGGGACGTTCATGTTCTTGAACTTGTCCTTGTTGGCCACGATGAGGTTGAGAACGGAGACGCTGGTCTCGTTGATGTCGTTGATGAGCGACTGCGTGCGGCCCATCAGCACGGAGAAGGCGACCAGCGCGGGAATCGCCGTCACCAGCCCGAAGCCGGTGCAGTTCATGGCTTCGGAAATACCGTTGGCGAGAATGGTCGCCTTGTCGGCCGGGTTCACGTTGGCCACGGCCTCGAAGCAGGAGATGAGACCGGACACCGTACCGAGCAGACCGGCGAGCATCGCCGCGTTGCCGAGCATGGCGAGGTAGCCGGTGCGCGCCTCGAGCTTCGGCGTCTCGCGCAGGCTGGCCTCGTCCAGGGCCGCCTGGACCTCGTCGTTGCCCTTCGGCACGTTCATCAGGCCGGCCTTGATGACGTTGGTGAGCGGGGTGGCCTTCTGGCCGGCCACGTAGTTGATGGCCTTGTCCAGGTCACCCGCGTAGATGTGCTTCTTCAGGCCGCGCAGGAAGGCTTCCTTGTTGATGGAGGCCTTGCCGAAGAGGACGATGCCGCGCTCGACCATGATGGCCAGCGCAATCACGAGGCACACGGCGATGGGGTACATACCCCACTGACCGGCCTCCCAGCGCTTCGCCAGCTCCTCGAAGAAGCCACGCTCCGGGCCGCCGGTGTTCGCGAGCACGGTCAGATTCGTCAGATACCCCAGGTTCATCGCGTAATGCCTCCACTAGGCGGCTTGACCCGTGTCTGCGGGCCTTCCAGCCTGCCGCCCCCCCGGGCGGATGGTCCACCCTGATGGGCGGCAGGAATGGATGTTGAAAACGGTGGTGCCGACTTTAGGAATGCAGGGGTGGGGTGTCAAGGCGGGCCCAGCGGCGTTAAGTGCTGAAATCTCACAGGAATTTTGCGCCGGAGCGCCCCTTGCCAGGTGGTCTCCCCAGCAACAGGGCGAGCATTTCCGGGGGTATTCCCAAGCGGCGCGGGATGTGACAACGCGCCGGCTTCCGGGGTTCCGGAACGCGTGCTAATGGCGCCGCCATGGCGAGGAAGCGCATTGGCGAGCTGCTGTTGGAGCAGCGTGCGATCAGCGTCGCGCAGCTCGAGGCGGGGCTGGCGGCTCACCGCAAGTCGGGACAGCGGTTGGGGGCGACGCTCGTCGCGCAGGGCGCGATTACGGAGGCGACGCTCGCGGGCGCGCTGAGCCAGGCGCTGGGCATGCCCCAGGTGGATCTGGCGGCCCTCACCCCGGAGTGGGCGGCGGTGCACCTGCTGCGCGCGCGCTTCTGCGAGCAGCATGAGCTGTTCCCCATTGCCCTGGAGAGCGTGGGCGGGCGGCGGCAGCTCGTGGTGGCGATGAGCGACCCGCTCAACGTGACGGCGGTGGAGGAAATCGAGTTCACCACCGGACTCAAGGTCAGCCCCCGCGTGGCGGGGCTGTCCGCGGTGCGGAGCGCCATCCTCCGCTACTACCACAAGGTGCCGGTGGCGGCGGCTGGCGCGGCGGGGACGGCGCCGGCTCCGGCGGCCCGGCCCACGTCGGTGAAGCCGCCTCCGGCCGCGCCCGCGAGGAACGTGCCTCCCCTGGCGAAGGCGGCGCCCCCGCCCGAGGACGACGAGGAGGTCATCGTCGGCGAGGAGCTGCCGCCGGGAGAGGCCACCCAGCGCACGTCCCTGGCGGAGCTGATCCGCGCCCGGGAGGAGCAGCGGAAGCAACGGCGCGAGCAGGCCGCCGCGAAGCCCAAGCCCGCCAGCGGCGGCGGCGTGCTGGACGACCTGGACTACCTCTTCGGCCAGGCGCGAGAGGACCCGGACCGCGTCGAGGAGCTGGAGCGCAAGTTCTGGGCGCTGATGCGGATCATGGCGCGCAAGGGCTTGCTGTCGAAGGAGGAGTTCACCCGCGAGCTGGACGACGAGGGCGAAGGCTGACGGCACCCGCCGCCAGGCCCCGTCCACCGGGCCGCGCCAGCGTCGGGCGGGCAGGCTCGGGTCCCAGGGGCCGGGAGAGGCCGGGGAGTGTCCATGTCCGAAAACCGCGAGAGCGTGTCCCCCGGACGTGAGAAGTGAGGGCGCATGGACCTGCTCGACCGCGCGGCCTGCTACCGCGCCCTCCAGACCCGCGATGCCCGGTTCGACGGGCGGCTGTTCGTCGGCGTGACGTCGACGGGCATCTACTGCCGGCCCATCTGCCCGGCGCGCACCCCGAACTTCAAGAACTGCCACTTCTACGCCTCGGCCGCCGCCGCGCAGGAGGCGGGCTTCCGGCCCTGCCTGCGCTGCCGCCCGGAGACGGCTCCGGACCTGGCGTCGTGGCGGGGCACGTCCAACACCGTCTCGCGCGCCCTGGCCATCATCGCGGACGGCGGGCTCGACGGGGGGGAAGCGGGCGTCGACGCGCTGGCGGAGCGGCTGGGCGTGGGCGGCCGGCAGCTCCGCCGGCTCTTCAAGCAGCACCTCGGCGCGTCACCCATCTCGGTTGCCCAGACGCGGCGCGTGCTCTTCGCGAAGCAGCTCATCCAGGAGACGCGGATGCCGATGGCGGAGGTGGCGCTCGCCGCCGGCTTCGGCAGCGTCCGGCGCTTCAACGAGACGTTCCAGGACTTGTATCACCGCCCCCCGAGCGAGCTGCGCCGCAAGGCCTGGACGGAGCTGCCGGCGGGCTCCGTCGCCGAGGCGGGGGTGACGCTCCGGCTGCGCTACCGGCCGCCATATGACTGGGCGGCGATGCGGGCCTACCTGGAGGCTCGGGCCATCGACGGTGTCGAGCAGGTCACGGAGGGACGCTACCGGCGCACCGTGTCCCTGGACGGAAGGCTCGGCACGGTGGAGGTCCAGCACGAGCCGGCGCGGGACAGCCTGGCCGTCACCGTCCGCTTCCCGAGCGTGCGCTCCCTTCCCGCCATCATCGCCCGCGTGCGCCGGGTGTTCGACGTGGGCGCCGACATCGAGACGATTGGCGCCCACCTCTCGCGAGACCCCTTCCTGGCGCCGCTGCTGGCGCGGCGTCCGGGCCTGCGCGCTCCGGGGGGATGGGACGGGTTCGAGCTCGCGGTGCGCGCCGTCCTCGGACAGCAGGTCACCGTGGTCGCGGCCCGGCAGCTCGCCGGGAAGCTGGTGGCGCTCTGTGGGGAGGTCCTTCCCGACAGGGCCAGCACCCACGCGGAGTTGTCCCGCGCGTTCCCCTCGCCCGAGCGCGTGGCTTCAGCGGACCTCGATGCGCTCGGCATGCCCTCCGCCCGGCGGGCGACACTGAAGGCCCTGGCGGACGCGGCGCTCGCGGACCCGCGGTTGTTCCTTCCCTTCGGCACGGTGGAGGAGGCCATCGCGCGGCTGCGCTCCATCCGAGGCGTCGGTGAGTGGACGGCGCAGTACATCGCGCTGCGCGCCCTGCGGGAGACGGATGCGTTTCCGGCCAGCGACCTCGCCCTCCTGCGGGGCGCGGCCAATGACGCGGGCGAGCGCCCCACGCCCGCGGACCTGCTGCAACGCGCGGAGCCCTGGCGGCCCTGGAGGGCCTATGCCGCGCAGCACCTCTGGGCGGCGGACGCGGACATGGGCCAGCGCGCACGGGAGGCCCGTCATGGCTGAGGTCCTGCCCCTGCTCATCGACCGGACCGCCACGCCGATTGGCGAGCTGGTCATCGTCGCGGACCATGAAGGACGGCTGCGCGCCATCGACTGGACCGACTACGAGGCGCGCATGCGCCAACTGCTGCGCCTTCACTACGGCGAGCGGGGCTTCGCGCTTGAACCGGTACGAGACCCTCATGGCCTCACGAAGGCGATGGCCGCCTATTTCGAGGGAGACCTGGGCGTCATCACCCGCCTGCCGGTGGAGACTGGCGGAACACCCTTCCAGCGGTCGGTCTGGGCGGCGCTGCGTGACATCCCCTGCGGGACGACCGTGTCCTACGCCGAGCTCGCGCGACGAATCGGCCGGCCCTCCGCCGTGCGCGCGGTGGGGCTCGCGAACGGCGCGAACCCCGTGGGCATCGTCGTGCCCTGTCACCGCGTGGTGGGCTCCAATGGCTCGCTCACCGGCTATGGCGGCGGAATCGAGCGGAAGCGCTGGCTGCTGGCGCACGAGGGCCACGGCGCCGCCCAGCCGCTCCTGCCATTCACCCGCTGAAGATTCCACCGCCGACGGCACCCGTACACCCAAAGGAAGGAAGCCCCATGACCTCGCAGCACGCCATGAGCCATGCCCAGGTGTTTCGCCGGTTGCACACCGAAGGACTGCTGCTCCTCACCAATGCCTGGGACGCCGGAAGCGCGCGGCTGATGGAGAGCCTGGGCTCGAAGGCGGTTGCCACCACCAGCGCCGGAGTGGCCTGGGCCCACGGGTACCCGGATGGGAACCACCTGCCGGTGCGGGTGCTGGCCACGACGGTGGCGGAAATCTCCCGCGTGCTTCGCGTGCCGCTCAGCGTAGACGTGGAGGGCGGCTACTCGGACGACCCCGCCGCCGTGGGCGAAGCCGTCGCCACGGTGCTCGATGCCGGCGCGGTGGGAATCAACCTCGAGGACGGCTCCGGTACGCCGGACCTGCTCTGCGCCAAGATTGAGCAGGTGAAGCGCGTTGGCGTCCGGCTCGGCGTGGACCTGTTCGTGAACGCCCGCACGGACGTCTACCTGCGCGGACTTGCGCCCAAGGGGCGCCAGGTCGAGGAGGCGCTGGCGCGCGCCGAGCGCTACCGCGCCGCGGGAGCGGATGGGCTCTTCGTCCCGGGTGTGGTGGACGCGGCGGAAATCCGCGCGATTGCCTCGGCGGCGCGGCTGCCGTTGAACGTGATGGCACGCCCCGGCCTGCCTTCTCCCTCGGAGCTCGAGTCGATGGGAGTCCGGCGGCTGAGCGCGGGGTCGGCCATCCCCGAAGCGCTGTTCGGCCGGGCGGCCTCGCTGGCCAGGGCCTTCCTTCGCGACGGCGCCGCCGCCCTGCCCACCGAGGGCGCCATGCCCTATCCCGAGCTCAACGCGCTCATGGCGGCGCGCTGAGCCGTACTCCACCAGAACGGACTGCCCCGCGCTGTACGCCGCAGGTCTCGTGGAACGGACGCTCCATTCCGGTTACCGGCGGCCCGGGGGCTGGCATGCTGGGGGCAAGGCCCCAACACCCGAGGGGGGCCGAAGCCGGAATGGCCGCTCACCCCGCCGACAGCGGCAGGCGCACGGTGAAGGTGGTGCCCACGCCCATGCTGCTCTCCACGGTAAGCCGGCCGCCGTGGTTCTCGACGATGCCCTGGCAGATGGACAGTCCCAGGCCGGTGCCCTTCCCTTCCGGCTTGGTGGTGAAGAAGGGCTCGAAGATGCGCTGCAGGTGCTTGGGGTCGATGCCCGTCCCGGTGTCGCGCACCTTCACCACCGCGTCCTGCCCGTCCCGCCCCGTGGACAGGTACACCGAGCCGCCCGGCTGCATCGCATGGCAGGCGTTGGTGATGAGGTTCACGAAGACCTGCACCAGGTTCGCCCGCACCGCGGACAGCGGCGGCAGCTCCGAGTACTCCCGGTGCACACTCACACGCGCCTGCGCCACCACGTGCTCGCAGAAGCCCACCGCCATGTCCACCACGGCGTTGAGCTGCACCTTCTCCGGCCGGTCCTGCGCCGGACGCGCGTAGCTCACCAGGTCCCGTGTGAAGCGCAGGATGCGGTGGCTGCTCTCCAGGATCTTCTTCAGCTTCTCCTGGTCCGCCGGGTTGGCGCCCGGCGTCAGCCGCGAGCGCTGCAACAGCGCATCCGCGTAGGTGGCCACCGCCGTCATCGGGTTGTTGATTTCGTGCACCACGCTGGCGGCGAGCTGGCCGATGGAGGCCAGCTTCTCCGCGTGGATGATGCGCTTCTCCAGCTCCTTCACCACGGTGATGTCCTGGCCGATGGCGATGACACCTTCCACTTCACCGTGCTGGGTGAGCATGGAGGAGGTGGCGAAGGACACGCGCACCTCGCCGCCGTCCCGGGCCAGCAGCCGCGTCTCGAAGCTGTTCACCGACTCGCCGCGCATGGCCGCGGCGATGACCTGCGACAGCCGCAGGTGCTCGCTCTCCGGCACCAGCCAGAACAGGTCCTTGCCCAGCACGTCCTCCTTGCGGAAGCCGGTGAGCGCGCTGAGCGCCTGGTTGAAGACCACCACCTGCTTGTCCCGGCTGGCCACCAGGATGAGCGCGTTGGCCTTCTCCAGCAGGTCCTCCAGGTACTTGCGGACGAACGTCAGCTCGTCGATGAGCTTCGCGTTCTTCACCGCCACCGCCACCTGGTTGGCGAGCTGCAGGAGGACGCGCTCGTCGTGCTGCACGTCCGCGTCGAAGCCCTCCGGGTACTCCATGTTGACGGCGCCGAAGAGCTGCCCGCTGGCCACCAGCGGCGCGCTCACCCCGTGGGTGCTGCCGTGGAACAAGAGCGGCACCTCGCCCAGCACCACCACCCGGCCCGCGGGCAGCGACGCCGCCGACAGGTTCGTCTTGTCCACCGCGCGCTGGAGCAGCGCCAGCGGCTCGTGCGAGCCCTCCTTCAGCCGCCCCTCCGCGTAGAGCGAGGTGAGCCCGCCGGTGCGCGCGTCGGTAATCCGGATGCAGAAGGAGCGCCCGGGGAACAGCTCCTTCACCCCGCGCGCCACCGCCGCCACCAGCTCCTCCTCGCCGCCCGCCTCGGCCACGCTGCGGCCCAAATCCAGCAGCACGCTCTCCGTGCGCGCCTGCTCCAGCAGGGCCCGCTCCGCCACCACCAGCCGGTTGCGCGCCAGGTCCGGCTCGTTGCGCGCGCGCACCGCCACCACGTCGCCCCGGCGCGACAGCGTCAGCACCACGCCGGCCAGGTGGGACAGCAGCTCCACGTCGCAGCTCGCCCCGTCCGCGGGCACGCTGGCGCCGGACAGCGCCCGCGCCACGTCGTCCACCGTCGCGTGGTGCTCCGCGCAGAAGCGCCGGAAGGCATCGTTGACGGCCAGCAGCCGCAGGCCCGGGTCACACACGGCCGCGGGGGTGTCGAGCGCCTCGAAGAAGGCCTGGAAGGACTCGGCCGCGGGGCCGCCGGGAATGCGTACGACTCGGGGCTCAGTCTTCATGGGAGGTGGCCTTGTCCAGGTCGAGAATCTGTTGCGCCCCCATGTACGACTTCGTCTCGTAGCGGGTGATCTTCCCAATCTTCCGGACGATCTCCGCCATGCGCTCCGCCTCGCGGTAGATGATGTCCACCGGCTTCCAGGCGAAGTCCTCCTCCTTCAGCTTGCGCTTGAGCAGCTCCGCGTAGCCCATCACCGAGGTGAGCGGCTGGTTCAGCTCGTGCGCCGCGGTGCCGGCGAGCGCGACGATGACCGCGCTCTTCTCGCTCTCCTCCAGCCGCGTCTCCACGTCCGACAGCTTGCGCTCGAGCTGCATGCGCGCGCGCAGGTCCGTGAAGATGCCCACGCTGAACACCTCGCGGCCGCCCTCGTAGACGATGGAGGCCGTCATGCTCACCGGCACCCGCTCGCCGGAGCGGTGCACCAGCTCCTCGCGGGTGAGGGCCAGCCGGCCCTTGCCGCCATGCTCCGGGCTGCGAATCATGGCCATGATTTTCTTGGCCACGCCGGGCGGATAGAGCTGCTGGACGGAGAGGCCGAGGGCCTCCTGCGCGGTGTAGCCGCACATGGCCTCCGCGCCCTTGTTGAAGAGGATGATGCGGCCCTTCAGGTCCGCCGCGATGATGGCGTCCACCGACGAGTCGATGAGCCGCTCCAGGAAGTCCTTCGTCTGGCGCAGCTCGTACTCCAGCTTGCGCGCGTCGGTGACGTCCCGGAAGGAGAGGATGGTGGCGGCGTCCTCGTCGCGCAGGGGCGCGGCGGACATGGACAGCGTGAGGCGGCGGCCCGCGGCGGTGCACACCTCCACGTCCACGCCGGAGCGGGCGTCACCCTGCGCGGCCGTCGTCACCAGCTCCATCAGCACGCACTCGTCCACCGGCTGGGTAATCTGGTGCAGGTGGCGGCCGCGCGCCTCGGGAGCGGGAATGTCCAGCATGGCCGCGCCCGACGGGTTGAGCGACAGCACGCAGGCCTTGTCGTCGAGGATGGCCACGCCCTCGCTGACGTGCGCGAAGAAGAGCTGGTAGGGCTTGAACGAGGCGGCCTGCTCCTCGGCGGCGAGGCGGGCCGTCTTCTCCGCCTCCGTCTGCCCGCGCACGGACTGGAGCACGGACGCGTTGCGCAGCGCCACGGCGGTGGCGTGCGCCACGGTGGTGAGGAAGTCGATTTCCCGCGAGGTGAAGGTGCGCCGGGTGCCCGCCGCGCGCACCAGCAGCACGCCCCGCACCTGGCCGCGGATGGGCAGCGGCAGCGCGGCGATGGCGTGGATGCCCCGAGCGGCCACCGCCCGGCGCTCCACGTCTCCCAGCAGCGGGTGCGTGGACGCCTCCTGCATCACCACCGGCTTGCCGGTCCGCATCACCTCGCGGATCTCCGGGTAGCGCGACAGCTCGATGCGCAGGTCCTTGAGGGCCGGGTCGTCGCTGGCGGCGACGATGATGCCCTCGTCGGCGTTGCGGCCCAGCATCACCAGCGTGGCGCGGGCGATGTCCAGCTTCTCCGCCAGCCGGCGGGTGACGCCGTGCAGGAGCGCCTCCACGTCGGAGGTCTCCGCGTACTCCGCCGTCAACTCCAGCAGGAGGGACAGGTCTTCCTGGCTGCGCGCCTGCTCCTCGCGCTCCACGTGGCGCGCGGCGGCGCGCTGGAGCCGCCAGGCGAGCTCGTGGGTGGCCAGCGGGACGGTGAGGACGTCCACGGGCCTGAGGGCCTCGGCGGCGGCGAAGCCGCGCTCGCCCGGCTCCACCAGCGCCACCAGGGTGAGGCTGGAGGCGCGGGGGCCGTCGAGCAGGGCCCGCACGGCGGGGCCGCTGCCAGGCAGGCTCAGGTCCACCAGGGCGAGGGAGGCCTCTTCCAGGCCGGATACCACCCGCAGGCCCGCACGCGCGGCCGAAGCCGCCAGCGGCTCACGCGCGGGCGAGTCGGGGGGCACCAGGGTGATGCCGAGAGCGAATTCCAGCGAGGACGACACGTGGGAGGTGGGGTCCTTGAGGGCGGGGGACCCCCACTCTACACGCCCTGATGGCTCAGGGGCAGTCCGACTCGAAGGCACCCAGGTCCGGCGCCGTCCCACACCAGGTCAGCCCCAGCGCCAGCCCGGCGTTCCGGGCGGGCGAGGCGGCCCCCAGGCGGCGGTCCAGGCCGCTGCCCGCCCTCCAGTCCGCGAAGCCCATGTCCGCGCCGTCCAGGCGGAAGACGGCCGGCCTGGGCGGGAGCGGGCGGACGTGGGCGTGGGCGGACGGTGTCGCCATGCTCATGGCGGGGCCGTGCGTTCCCCTGGGATGCGGAGAGCGCGTGCGAGGGAGCCGCGCTGCCTCCGCGCTTCAGGAGACGGCTTGGACATCTTCAAGGAATTCACCTTCGAGTCCGCCCACCGGCTGCCCCACGTGCCCGCCGGCCACAAGTGCAGCCGGCTGCATGGGCACAGCTACCGGGTGGAAATCCACGTGCGAGGCCCGGTGGGCGAGCGCTCCGGCTGGGTGATGGACTTCTCCGACATCAAGGAGGCCTTCGAGCCCCTGCGGCAGCGGCTGGACCACTACTACCTCAATGAGGTCGAGGGCCTGGAGAACCCCACCAGCGAGAACCTGGCGCGGTGGATATGGAAGCGCCTGCGCCCCACCCTCCCCCTGCTCAGCCGGGTGGTGGTCCGGGAGACCTGCACCAGCGGCTGCGTCTATCAGGGCGAGGATGACTGAACCCGCCGCCCGTGCGATGTAGCGCCCCGGGAATCGACCACGAGGGCAACCACATGAACGTGCTCATCACCGGGGCCACCGCCGGGTTCGGGCTGGCCATCACTCGCCGCTACATCCAGGACGGGGCGCGCGTCATCGCCACCGGACGGCGGACGGAGCGGCTGGAGGCCATGCGGGCGGAGCTGGGGGAGCGGCTGCTCCCCGTGACGCTCGACATCACGG
Organism: Myxococcus sp. RHSTA-1-4; assembly: GCF_020037125.1. GTDB lineage: Bacteria > Myxococcota > Myxococcia > Myxococcales > Myxococcaceae > Myxococcus. The sequence continues at coordinate 181,766 of NZ_JAIQDG010000010.1, read as the reverse complement.
ACCGCGAGGCGGTGGAGCGCGCGGTGCGCTCGCTGCCGGCGGAGTTCGCGGAGGTGGACGTGCTGGTCAACAACGCGGGCCTGGCGCTGGGGTTGGACCCGGCGCAGTCGGCGCGCGTGGAGGACTGGGACGTGATGGTGGACACCAACGTGAAGGGGCTCCTGTACTGCACGCACGCGGTGCTGCCCGGCATGGTGGCTCGCAACCGGGGCCACATCGTCAACATGGGCTCGGTGGCCGCCGAGTACCCCTACCCCGGCGGCAACGTGTACGGCGCCACCAAGGCCTTCCTGCGCCAGTTCAGCCTCAACCTGCGCGCGGACCTCCACGGCACCGCCGTCCGCGTGACGGACATCGAGCCCGGACTGGTGGGCGGCACGGAGTTCTCCAACGTCCGCTTCCGCGGCGACGACACCCGCGCCGCGTCCGTCTACGCCAACACCCAGCCGCTGACGCCCGAGGACATCGCGGACGCGGTGCACTGGGTGACGACGCGCCCGGCGCACGTGAACATCAACGTCATGTCCCTGATGCCGGTGGCGCAGTCCTTCGGGCCGCTGCCGGTGAAGCGGGGCTGAGCCGCGCCCGTCCCGCGTGAGCGGGATGGCGCCCGAGGCCGTGCTCGCATGTCCGCGCCTCCCGTGTGACGCACCCACGGGAGCGGGCGCTCGGGTGCGGCCCCGGGGCGGGTGTCACACGGGAGCGGGCGCTCGGGTGCGGCCCCGGGGCGGGTGTCACACGGGAGCGGGCGCTCGGGGGCTCGCGCGGGCGTGTTCCGGAGCGGGCGCTCGGGCGGCTCGTGCGGGCGCGTTCCGGAGCGGCTCTCCCGCGCTCCTGAAAACTCACCTGGGCGAGCGGCACGCGCTCCTGAAGACCCACTCGGGCGGGCACCGGGCGAGTGGCTCGCGCTCGGACCGCCCGTGAGTGGCGGGGCATGCCGGGAAGCCCCTGACCGTTCATGGCCCCTGTTCCCGGAGGGCACCACGCGCGTCCCGCCGTTTCCTCCATGAGAAGACATGCGCGGCGGCCCGCTGCCCGGGGCCCGCGCGTACGGGGGAACGCGATGAATACCTACGGAACGGTGGCCTCGGCCCTCCTCATCCTCCTGATGGTCTACGCGGGGGTGATGTTCGGCGTGTCCTTCGCCGGCCTCACGGGTGATGGCCCCATGGTGCCCACGGCGGTGGTGGCGCTCGTGGCCTGGGGCGTCTTCATCCTGCTCCTCCTGCACGGGCTGCGGCGTGCCCTCGCGGTCCGGCGGGGTGACGACAACCTGTTCGGCGCCACCCTCTTCTGGACGAACACGCTCTCGCTGGCCGGTGCGCTGCTGTCCATCGTCACGGCGTTCGCGTTCGGCTTCGGGGCGTTCGCGTCCTGCGGCCCCGTGTGGCTGGCGGGGCTGTATCACTGGGGTGGACTGGTGGGCAGCGCGCTCTGCTTCGTGGCGTGGTTCGTCGCGCCGGTCCTCGCTCGGGGTGGGGGGCGGAACGTAATGCTTCATGGCTGGAAGACGCTCGCCGTCACCGGAGCGGTGGTGTACGGGCTGTGGGGCGTGGTCTGGCTCGTCGCGTGGCTGATGCTGCGCGGCTCCATCGACTCGGCGGCCTACCCGACGGCGAACAGCTCGCCCTACCAGCTCCCGTATCCCGACGGGGAGCGCTCGTGGATCATCCAGGGCAACAACTCGTCCTTCAATCACAAGGACGACGAGGAGCACGCCTGGGACTTCCGCCGCCAGTGCGGCACCCCGGTGCTCGCGGCCCGTGGCGGCACGGTGCTCAAGGTCCAGGACGACTTCGAGGGCAACGGAAAGAAGAAACCCAACAACTCCATCCAGGTGCGGCACGACGACGGCACCGTGGCGAAGTACCTGCACATCCGGACGGACAGCGCGAAGGTGGCGGAGGGGGACGACGTCAAACAGGGGCAGCCGCTGGCGGAGGTCGGCAACGTGGGCAACAGCCTCACCGGCCACATCCACTTCGTCGTGGAGAAGGGCGGTGACAGCATCCCCGTCACCTTCCAGGACGTCGGCGAGGACAAGGGCATCCCCCGGACGTTCGAGCGCTACGCCTCGGCGAAGTGAGCAGTGGGCGAGGCCGAGAAACTCCAGAACAACCCGCAGCATCTCTTGACTCGCTCAGGATGTCAGAGGTCTGGTGCATGCTGGACACATGAGCGAAGACATCCATGTGGAGGGGGAGGAGCGGCTTGCGAGGACCATGGCGGGGCCCCATCCTGGGGACATGAGCGACAAGCCGCGGACGGAGAGCATCTACGAGGAGCTGGAGCGCCTCCCTCCAGAGGTCACCGGTGAAATCATCGACGGCAAGCTGTATGTGAGCCCCGGGCCACGCTTCATCCACAGCCGCGCGGCCACCCGGCTCCTCAAGAGGATTGGCCCTTTTGATGAAGAAGAGGGTGAAACAGGACCTGGTGGCTGGCTGATTCTCTTCGAGCCCCGGCTCCATCTGAATGGAAATGTGCTGAGGCCTGACCTCGCGGGGTGGCGCCGCGAGCGTATGCCCGAGATGCCGGATGTCGTCGGTGCGGAGCTCGCGCCTGACTGGCTCTGCGAGGTGCTGTCCCCCTCCACCGCGGCACTGGACCGGAATCAGAAGATGGCGGTGTACGCCCGCGAGGGCGTGAGGCACCTCTGGCTCATCGACCCACGCCTCCAGACGCTGGAGGTCTACCGGTTGCACGGCGGAGACTGGCAGAGGCTCGGCGTGCACACAGGCAATGCCGTGGTCCATGCCGAGCCTTTCGAGGCCCTGCCCCTGAAGCTGGCTTCTCTCTGGGAGCGCTGAGCCCCCAGGGGTCCAGAGCGCCCCGGCCCGTCCCTGCCCTCCTTGGGATAATCTCCCCTCCATGAGTCAGTCGCACCCACCGCCCAACCAGGGGCTCCTCGCCCGCGGCCTGAAGATGCTGGGGCACCTCACCCACCCGCGGACCCGCACCGGCCAGGTCTTCACCCGTGCCGAGCAGGGCCTCACGAAGGTGGTCGCGCGAGTCATCGAGAGCCCCACCTACCTGCGCGTCAGCGGCACCCTCATGCGCCAGGGCTTCAATGTCCGCATCCGCCGCCGGGGACTGGTGGAGCGCACCCTGCGCACCCTGCGCCTGCCCACGCCCTCCGAGGTGAAGGAGCTGAGAGACCAGCTCCGCCGGATGCACGACCAGGTCGAGGCGCTCGGCATCCAGCTCGAGACGGTGGTGGACCTGGTCCACCCGCCGGAGGCCGCGGCCACCCCGGCCGGAAGCTCCGCTCCCGAAACCCGCGAGCCCCAGCGCAAGGGGCGCGCTTCGTCCACGCGCAGCGCCTGACATGACCGCGTCCACCACCCAGCGTCTCCGCTCATTCGTCACGAGCCGGTTCGACCTCACGGCCGCCGTCGCCCGCGTCCTCAAGGCGCGGCCCCTCAACCCGTACCCGTACCTCAAGCCCCTCATCGAGCGGGCGTCCGGCGTGCGCATCCCGCCCATCAGCGCCACGCCCCACACGGTGGTGTACACGCGCGGCAGCATGCGCCTGTTGCGCTACGCCTCGCCCCGGCGGCGCTACCGCACGCCCATCCTCTTCGTCTATTCGCTCATCAACCGCTGGTACATCCTCGACTTCCTCCCGGGCCGCAGCCTCATCGAGCACCTCACGCATGCGGGCTTCGACGTGTACGCCATCGACTGGGGCGTGCCCGGGCAGAACGAGGAGCGCATGGACTGGGCGGAGCTGCTGGGCGGCGTCATCCAGACCGCCGTGCAGTGGACGCTGCGCGTGAGCAGGAGCCGCGAGCTGACCCTCTACGGCTACTGCATGGGCGGCACCATGTCCCTGGCCTACACGTCCCTCTACCCCGAGGGCGTGCGCAACCTGGTGGCCCAGGCCACGCCCGTGGACTTCAGCAAGGGCGGCGTCTACACGCTGTGGACGTCGGCGGACCACTTCGACGTGGACTCGCTGGTGGACGCCTACGGCAACGTGCCCACCAAGGTGCTGGAGAGCGGCTTCCTCATGGCCGCGCCGGTGCAGCGGCTCACCCGCTGGCTGGAGGTGTGCCGCCGCATCGACGACCCGGACTTCGTCACCACCTTCCTCGCCATGGAGCGCTGGGGCGCGGACCCCGTGCCCTTCCCCGGCGAGGTCTACCGCCAGTACATCAAGGACTGCTACCAGCAGAACCTCTTCCCTCAAGGGAAGATGGAGGTGGGGAACCAGCGCATCGACCTGGGCCGCATCCAGTGCTCGGTGCTCAACGTCATCGCCGAGCAGGACAGCATCGCCCTGCCCCCCATGAGCGAGCCGCTGCCGTCCCTGGTGGCGTCGAAGGACACGGAGACGCGGCGCTACCCGGTGGGCCACATCGGGTTGTCCGCCTCCAGCAAGGGCGCCACCGTGGTGTGGCCTTCCATCGCGTCGTGGATTGGCGCACGCTCGAAGACGATGGAGCCATGATTTCCAGCACGGACACAGAGACAACGGGAGCAGGAGTCCAGGTCCGCGAGGGAGCCATCCGCCTGAAGGACGGGCGGCGGCTCGCGTACGTCGAGGCCGGAGACCTGGACGGCCTGCCGGTGTTCTTCATCCACGGCAACCCGGGCTCCCGGTACATGCGGCACCCGGATGACCGGCTCACGTACGGGCTGGGAGTGCGCCTCATCACCCCGGACCGGCCGGGCTACGGGCTGTCGGACTACCAGCCCGGGCGCACGCTGCTCGACTTTCCGGACGACCTCGAGCAGCTCGCCAACGCGCTGAGGGTGGGCCGCTTCGCCATCATGGGCGTGTCCGCGGGCGGGCCGTACGTGGCGGCCTGCGCATGGCGCCTGGGTGCGCGCATCACCCGCGCGGCCATCGTCTCCGGCGCCGCTCCGCTGAGGCGGCCGGGGGCGATGGAGGGCGTGAACAAGGACTACCGCAACGCGTATGCGATGGCGGCCTGGCCGGAGTGGCTGCTGCACCCGCTGATGGCCATGCATGACCGGCAGGTGCGCGCCAACCCGAAGCGCGCGCTGGACGGGGTGCTGGCGCATGCGTCCCCGGACGACCGCGCCGTGCTGGCGGACCCGCTCATCGCCAGGCAGGTGCAGGGCTGGCGCCGCGAGGCCACCCGCAACGGCGTGGCGGGCATGCGGCGCGAGGCGCACATCCTCGCGTCCCCGTGGGAGGTGCCACTGGAGGAAATCCGCTGCGACGTGGACCTCTGGTACTGGGAAGGGGACAGCATCGTCCCGCCACAGATGGGGCAGTACCTGGCCACGCGGATTCCGCGCGCCGTGCCCCACTTCCTCGCCGGCGGCGGGCACTTCTCCATCTACTCGCACTGGAAGGACATCCTCACCCCGCTGGTGCGGCAGGGCGGGTGAGGCGACGCGCCCCCCGCGGCGCGAGGGGCGCGTCGGGCCTGTCTCAGACCATTTCCTTCAGGGCCTTGAGCGGCAGGACCTTGACGACCTTGCGGGCCGGCTTGGCCTTGAAGACGGTCTCCTGCCCGGTGAAGGGGTTGATGCCCTTGCGAGCCTTGGTGGCCGGCTTCTTGATGACCTTGACCTTCATCAGGCCAGGGACCGTGAACAGGCCCGGGCCCTTGCCGCCGAGGCTCTTCTTCATCTGCGCCGCCAGGGAGTCGAGCACCGCGGAGACCTGCTTCCGGGCCAGCCCGGTCTCCTCCGAAATCTTGAGGAGGAGCTCGGACTTGGAGGGGGGCTTGGTCGCGGACGTCGATGCCTTCTTGGCCATGGGGTTCTCCTGTGAGGTTGCGAAAACGGCCGCAGCTTTGACCACAACTCGCCCCACCGGGCCAAGAGGGATTGCCAGGACCTGTCTCCCGCACCACCCGTAGCCGGTGAGGGGCGTGTTGGGGACTTCCGACCAGGAGGAAACGCTTCCGGGCACACACGGGTTGGGTGACGGACAGATGCGACTCCGGCCGCCTTCCCATCGCCAGAGTGTCCTTTCAAGGTCGACCCACCGCACCGCGGGGAGGGACGGGCCCCGCCACCAGGGAGGACGACATGAGAGGACTGTGGGCCGGAGTATTGACCGCGGCGGGCACGGCCATGGCCATCACCTGGGCAGCAGCGGTCCAGGCGCAGGCCCCCTCCCTGGACAAGCCGGAGCAGCCGGAGAGGGGCTCCCCGGTGCCCCTCCGTGCGAAGACGAGCTACATCCCCGTGGCCATCGAGGAGTCCTTCGAGGAAATCCACAAGAAGGGGCTCGCGGCGAAGGCGAAGGCCACGCCCCGGCACAGGGCCCTCCTCGAGGAGCGCTACGACTTGTCCAACCGGCCGGTGAAGGGCGTCACCATGACCCGCGGCAAGCCGGTGCAGGGTGGCGTCCGGGTGAAGCTGCCCTCCGGAGTGAGCTGGGAGCAGCTCGCCCAGATGAAGCCGGAGGACATCAAGCGCCGCGGGCTGTGGCCGAAGGGCTTCCTCCCGCTCCCGCACCCGAACCACGAAGAGGGCGGGATGCTGTTCCCCGCGTTCCACATCAAGGAAATCCAGAAGCAGGAGGCGAGAGACCTCACCCGGTTCGACCTGGACTTCGACCTCGCCGACCACTTCCTCCCGGAGTTCCCGCCGGCCATCTTCCTCACCACCCGCCCCGACCTCGGCGACGTGTCCAGGGGCGAGCTGGTCACCAACCAGAACTTCTTCCGGCTCTTCGACGGCGTGCTCACGCCGAAGCAGCTCAACGGGCTGCGGCTGCTCGTCTCGCCGTTCGCCCAGCAGCAGTTCAACCTCACCAGTGACCGCCGCAGCCTGAAGCCGAGCATGGGCGTCACCTGCTTCGACTGCCACGTCAATGGCCACACCAACGCGGCGACCCACCTGGTGGGAGACATCCGGCCGCAGCCCTTCCGCAAGCGCATCGACACACCGAGCCTGCGCGGGGTCTCCCAGCAGCGCCTGTTCGGCTCGCAGCGGGCGCTGAAGACGGTGGAGGACTTCACCGAGTTCGAGCAGCGCGCCGCCTACTTCGACGGCGACCCCGTGGTCGCCATGAAGAAGGGGGTGAACACCCTGGACCGTCCCAGCCAGGTCCACGACATGGCCGAGTTCCAGGAGCTGCTCGACTTCCCACCGGCGCCGAAGCTCGACGTCTTCGGCAGGCTCATCCCCGGCCTCGCCACCCAGCAGGAGCTGCGCGGGGAGAAGGTCTTCTTCGGCAAGGGCCGCTGCGCGGAGTGCCACGCCCCTCCCATCTTCAGCGACAACTTCATGCACGACCTGAAGGTGGAGCGCTTCTACGAGCCGGTGCTCATCAACGGCCGCATGGCGTCCCGGGACGGCCCCATCAAGACCTTCCCGCTGCGCGGCATCAAGGAGAGCCCGCCCTACCTCCACGACGACCGGCTGCTCACGCTCGACGACACCGTCGAGTACTTCAACCTGGTGCTGGGGCTGCGGCTCACCCCGCAGGAGAAACAGGACCTGGTCGCGTACATGTACACGCTCTGAGTACGAGCGGGGCCCGTGCGCGTCGAGCTCCGAATCCAGCGCCTGGTGCCGTGAGCGACGGGGCGCCGCCTCAAGCAGCGCGAGAGGTGGCGTCCGCGGGCGTGGCGGCGCTGGCGGGCGCTTCGACGGGCTCGCCATCCTCGCCGAGCACCACCGGCTTGATGCCCAGCTTGCGCTCCACGAAGGCGTGGCCCAGGTAGATGAACGGCGTCAGCCCCACCGCCACCAGCAGCTTCACCGCGTAGGACGTGTAGATGATGCTCAGGATGGTCTCGGTGGGCAGCACGTTCGTCCACGCCACGAACTGCACCACCACCGTGTCGATGAGCTGCGACACCAGCGTGGAGCCCGTCGCCCGCAGCCACAGCAGCTTGTTGTGGGTGATTCGCTTGAGCAGGTTGAAGAGGGCGATGTCGCAGAGCTGGCCCACCAGATAGGCGAACATCGACGCCACCAGGATGCGCTGCGAGCCGGCGAAGACGTTGTTGAACGCGCCCTCCACCGTGCCCGAGAAGTCCGGAGCGCGCGTCAGCGGGGCCCACGGCACCCGCACGGCGATGGCAATCACCGTGAAGGCGAAGATGGCCATGAAGAAGCCCACGAAGGTGATGAACCGTGCCGCCTTCTTTCCGTAGAACTCGTTGAGGATGTCCGTGAGGAGGAACGTCACGGGGAAGGGCAGCATGCCGATGGACATCACCGCCACCACCGGCCCCAGCTTCACCTCGAACAGCTTCACCCCGATGATGTCGCCCACCACCAGCGAGGTGACGAACACGCCCGCCAGCACCACGAAAAGCTGAATGCGCCTGTCGAGGACCATCGCCGCTACATACCGCGCCTCATTCGCGGAGCAGTAGCCCCCCATCCAGCACCAGCTCGGCCCCTGTCAGCCAGGGAGCGCCCAGGAGATAACGCACTGCTTCCCCCACGTCCTCGGGGCGGCCGAGGCGGCCGAGCGGGTGCAGCGCCCGCAGGCCCGCGAGCTGGGCTTCCTGGCGCCGCGCGTGCTCGGGCTCCGGCAGCGGGGCCTCACCGGGCGCCAGCCGCACCTCGCGTGTCATGTCCGTCTCCACCACGCCCGGCAGCACCGCGCTGGCACGCACGCCCCGTGCGGCCCCGGCGAGCGCCAGCACCTTCATCACCTGGAGCAGCCCCGCCTTCGCCGCGCTGTACACCGCGCTGGTGACGATGGGCCGCGTGGCCAGCGTGGACGCCACGAAGACCTGCGCCCCACCCGGCTCCAGCACCTCCAGCGCCTGCTCTCCCAGCCGCAGCGGCGCCACCAGGTTGACCTCCAGCTGCGCACGCAGGGCGTCCTCTCCGATGTGGCCCGGCGGCTGGTGCACCACCTGCCCCGCGCTGTGGACGAAGCCGTCCAGCCCTCCGAGCAGGCTGGCGGCGCGGCGCAACAGCCCCTCGCGCGCTTCCGGTGAGGTCAGGTCACATGGCAGTGCGAAGGCCTTCCCCGGCCAGGCCCGCGCCAGGGAGTCCAGCACCTCCGCGCGCCGGCCCGTCACCACCACCTGCCCACCCTCGCGCAGCAGCGCCTCCGCCACCGCCCGGCCGATGCCGGTGCCTCCGCCGGTGACGAGCACCTTCCGCGTGCCTGTCGCGCTCACGGGCTCCGCTCCGCGGGAGAGCCCGGAGCCACGGGCGCCTCGTTCGGGTAGTAGGAGACGCCCGTGACGGGGGCCAGTCCCTCCGGGGGCGGCTCCGTCTCCACCTCGTCCGAGACGATGAAGCGCGGCCGGTCCACGCACAGCACCGTCTGCTCCGTGGCCGTCGGGTTGTCGTAGCGATGCGGGAAGTCTCGCGGCCAGTGGAAGGCCATGCCCCGCTCCACCGGCCTCCCTTGCAGCAGCAGCCCGGGGCCGAGCACCAATTCGCTCTCCTCCATCTGCCGGTGCACGTGCGTGGGAATGGTTCCGCCCGGCCTCACGCGCAGCCGGTAGACGCCATAACCCGCACCCTCGTGGATGATGTCCACGCGGCCAAACACCTTGTCCTCCCGCGTGTACTGCATCTCCTCCGCGGTGCGGTGAATCTGGAGCGACGGCACCGCGAGCCCACCCAGCGCCTGGGGCTTGGTGACCCGCACCGTGGCCGCCTGTACCTGCGCGCGGGGCACATCCTCGGTGGGCGGCGCCAGCACGTAGCGGCACACCGCCTCCACCGCGGACTCCAGCAACTCGAAGCGGCATGCCTCCAGGAGGAAGCGCAGCTCGCCCGCGAGCCGGCCGTAGTTCACCGTGTGCGCCAGCCTGCCGCCCGCCGCCGCGTCGCGCGTGTCCAGGAAGAGGGCCACGTCCAGCCGCAGCGGCTGGGCCGCGAGGCGCTCCCGGTTGAAGACGCCCACGATGCAGTCCACCGTGAGGCCCCGCAGCTCGATGACGTCCAGCGGCCGGCCCCGCGGCGTGGTGACCACGGGTGGGTGGAAGGGCTGCTCTCCGCTCATAGCTGTGCGCTCCTGCCGCCATCCACCGCGATGACCTGCCCGGTGATGTACGGCGCCTCCCGGGCGAGGAAGACGACGGTGCGGGCGATGTCCTCCACGGTGCCCTCGCGGCCCATGGGAATCCGCTTCAGCACCGCCTCGCGGGCCTCCGCGTCGAAGTCCTCGGGAAAGGCCACCGTGCCCGGCGAGATGGCGTTGACCCGAACGTGCGGGGCCAGCTCCACCGCCAGCGCGCGGGTGAGCATGATGAGCCCCGCCTTGCTCACGGAATAGTGCGCGTAGTGGCTCACCGGCCGCTCTCCGCCAATATCGGTGAGGTGCACCACCAGCGGGTCCTTCCCGGCGCGCAGCGCGGGCAGCAGCGCCTGGGTGAGGAAGAAGGGCGTGTCCAGGTTCACCGCCATCATGGTGCGGTACTGGCTCCGGGAGATGGAGGCGAAGTCCACGCGCTCGAAGAGGCCCGCGTTGTGGACCACCACGTCCAGCGCGGGCCACGCCTCGCGCACCCGGGCGCCGAGCGCGTCCACCGCGTCCGGCTGGCTCAGGTCGGCGGCATGGAGGGTGACACGGCGGCCGAGCGCCCGGAGCTCCTCCGCCAACGTCCCGAGCGAGCCGACGGAGCGGTTCGCGTGGAGCGCCAGGTCATAGCCGGCGCGGCCAAGGGCCCGGGCCACCGCGCTACCGATGCGGATGCCGGCCCCGGTGATGAATGCGGTCCCCATGAGGCGCATTCACTAACAGGCCCCGAGGGGAAAGACACCGGGGACCTGAAAAGGCGAGGGGCGCGCCGGACGACCCCCGTCGTCCGGCACGCCCCGCGATACCCGGTACTTCCCCCGACAGCGGTACTTCCCCCGATTCAGAAACCGTCTTCGCTACGGGTAGTAGCTGGCGGCGTGCGCGCGGTTGCGCCAGCCGCTGTCATTCCCGTAGGACACCCAGACCCACTCCTGCACCTGCTCGTAGCGGCCGGGCACCCACTGCTGCTCGTAGTAGCCGCCGCGGCACTTGGTGACGCGCGAGTGCCGGCGCTGACGCTCCTTGCAGACCTCGGGGACCCACACCTGCTCGTAGCGGCCCTCGACGTAGCGGCTCACCGTCTGCAGCTCGTAGCGGCCACGGGCCCGCGGAGGGGGCAGCGGGGCGGGACCATGGCGGCACGAGTCACCATGGACATGGACCTCGACGCGGCCTCCACCCCGGTGGTTGTGGTTGTCGCGGTAGTCGCGGTCGTCGTCGCGGTCGTCGTACCGGTCATCCCGGTAGTTGCCGCCGTTCTGCCGGCGCTCGGCCTCCTCGCCCGCCCAGTCGCGCACGCTCTTGTTGTCATCCGCCAGAGCCGCCGTGGAGAAGAGAAGGGAGCCGAGAACCAGGGACGCGATACCGGTCTTGAGAGCCATGTCGTTCAACCTCCATCGTCCTGCTTGCACCTTCTGACGGGGCTCCCCTCCGAACATTCAATGCGCGCCGTCCGGCCTCCCCTCGCCGGGTAGGACATCCGGCGCCATGGGCAAAAAGGCCCGGAAACAGGCGGGTTTAGCGAGGTACGACTTCCGCACAGGTCAGCCCCTCTCCGGGGGCGCAGTTCTGTCCCACGAGGCAGCCGCGGACCCCTCCGGAGTCCACGCAGCGGATGGGCCGGCAGTCCGCATCCCCCACGCAGGCGCGGCGGCTCACCGTGCACGTGCCCTGACTGCACGCGTCCTGCACACAGTCCATGTCCTGCTGGCAGGTGCAGAAGCCCTCCACGTCTCCCTCTTCCACCGCGCAGCGGCCCGCGCACGCGCCGGACTCCTGTCCCGGCTCCTTCACGCAGCGCCCACCGCGCCCGCAGTCCGCGTCCTCGCGGCAGGACAACGAGGGCACCGGCGCGCACTCCGCATCCGAGCGGCAGCGCGCACGGCTCGAGGCCACCACCACGTCCGCGCACTGGTAGCCATTCGGGCAACCCTGCCCCTCCGAGCAGTCCACGCCGCAGTACGCGCTGCCCGGGCTCGCGCTCTCACGCAGGCAGAAGTTCGCGCCTCGCCCGCAGACCTGGAGGCCCCCGCCGTACGTACAGCTCGCGCAGTAGGGGCGGCGCACCGGGTCGAAGTCGCTGTAGCAACTCCGTGGGGCGCCGGTGGTGGGTGCGCCACAGCGCTCGCCGAAGGCGCAGTCCTGTTCGTCCGCGCAGAAGGACGCGTCACAGACGCCCAACGCGCAGGCGGCGCGGCCCTCGGGGGTGGTGGCGTCACAGAGACAGGGCGCGTCCGCGCAGCGGCAGGCCGTGCCCGGGCAGTCGCCCTCGCTCCGGCAGCCGGACACACAGGTGGTGCGCGAGACGTCGCATACCTCGCCCAGCGGGCAGTGCAGGTCCGTGGTGCAGCGGCCTCGTGTCAGGCAGGTGCCGGTGCTCGTGTCGCAGAAGAGGGAGGCGTCACCACAGTCCGCGTTCGACTCACAGCCCGCGCGGTCCTGGCAGAAGCCCGCGGCGTTGCACAGCTCGCTCGGGCCGCAGGCCGTGTCCGTGCGGCAGCGGCACGCGCGCGTCTCCGTGTCGCAGCGGTAGGCCTCCGCCGGCGCGCCACAGTCCGAGTCCGCGCCACAGGCCGTGGTCCCCGCGGGCGGGTCCTCCCGGCAGGCGGCGAGGACGAGCAGCAGCGGGAGGAGCCACGAATGGCGACAGTGGCGGTTCACGGGTCGAAGACCTCCGAGCGGCCCAGCACGTAGGCCGTCCACGCCGCGGGCGACAGCGTGTCGTACGCCCACTGCGCGTAATCGAAGCGGGGCACCCGCGCCGTGGAGAGGTCGGCTCGCAGGCGCGTGCCCTCGGGCAGCCCGGCGCGCAGCACCTCCAGCGCGGGCGCCGGCAGCGTCACCCGCGTTTCTCCTCCGGGCAGGATGGCCGTCCAACGGATGCCGGGGGCTTCGCCCAGCGCCACCAGCGTGAGCTGCTGCACGTCCGGCACGGCGATGGAGGCTCCCGGGTTCCAGGCCACCACTCCGGCGAAGCGGCTCCCTGAGGCGGGCTCGGTGAAGACGGGCAGCGGCAGCATGGGCCCGAGCGTCAGGCCCGCCCCGAGGTCCCCGGGCTGGCGATGGTAGAGCAGGCCCTGCGGATACGTGGTGGTGCCTCGCAGCAGGTCGAGGAACAGGAGGCTCGCGCCGTCCACCCGTGGCAGGCCGGGGAAGGTGAGGCTCGGCCCCGGGCCTTCGATGGTGGAGAAGAAGCGCGTGCCCGTGCCCCAGTTGTGCGGGTGTGGCACCAGCCCCTCCGCGCCCAGGTCCAGCCAGGCGTACACCTGGTGCAGCGCGGGCTGTCCCCCCACGGTGATGGGGCCCTCCACGGAGAGTGGCGCGGTGACGTCCAGATGCATGTCGAGCACCACGTCCTGTCCCTCCGCGACGCGCGTGGACGAGGCCGCGATGCCACGGCGGATGCCGAGCAGGTAGGGCGCGAAGTCCGTCTCGTCCTTCAGCACGCCCAGCACCGCGTACACCGCGCGGACTCCGGGTTGGGTGTGGACGCGGTATGTGCCGCCTTCCTCGCGCACCCGCCACGTGTCCGCCCGCCTGTCACCGGGGCCGGCGAAGGGAGGACCCGAGGCCGGACTCGGCTGTGCCACGAAGACTCGCGCCTCCAGCACCTCTCCCGGGCCGAGGGGACGCGGGGGCTTGAAGCCCCGCACGCGTCCGGAGATGGCGGCGCGTGGAGGCTCGGGCGGGTTGCCCGGGTCTCCGTCGCTGCCGAGCTTGCGCAGGTACACCGTCAGGTTCTCCGCGCGGATGCCCGCCACCGTCACCGCGTCGTAGCCCTCCTTGAAGGCCGTGGCCACCTGCGCCCCCACCATCCGCGCGTCCGAGAGCGTGAGCTGGCCTCGCTCGTCCGTGAGCCCCTGGAGCGGCGTCGCCGGGTCCGTGCCGAGCATCACCCTCGCGCCCGGCACCGGCTGCCCGTACGCCCCGGACGAGGTGTCGAGCACCGTCACGTTCAGCGTCCCCGTGAGCGGTGCGCCGGAGAGTCCTCCCGGGCCCCGAGGGTCGAAGTACGTGAAGAGTTCGGGGAGCGTGGCGGTGGTGGCTCCGAGTGCGACGGCGGCGTCCACCGGGCCTTGCGTGCGGGAAGCGGGCGTACGGCAGGCCAGGGTGTGGGCGTCCAGCACCTGCACGTCCGTCGCGGGCTCACCTCCGAATGTGACGGTGGTGCCTTCGACGAAGCCGGCGCCTCGTACCGTCACCCGCGTGCCTCCCGCGATGGCCCCTCGTGCGGGCTCCACCTGGGCGAGCATGAGCGGAGCCTCGTAGGTGAAGGCCTCAGGGAGGAGCACCTCGTCCTCCGGGTCGCTCGCGGAGGCAACGTGGAGGGAGTGCGGGCCCGCGCCTCCTGGTGGCGTGGTGAAGTGGAGCCGCGATTCCGTGGGCGCCGCCGTCACCGTGGCTTCGAGCGCGCCCACTCGCACCACCGCGTCTGGCGGCAGGGACTCTCCCTCGAGCACGGCCGGAGTGCCTCCGGTGGAGGGGCCCGCCTCAGGCGTGAGCCGGGAGAGCGTGAGGCGGAAGGTGTAGCCCTCCGGGAGGCTCGCGCTCGCGGTGCCGGCCGTGGCGCTCACGGGGACAGTGCGTGGCAGGTTGCCTCGCGCGGGCACGGTGACGGTGGCGGTGGTGGGTGTGGCGGCGAGGAGCGAGGCCGGAGTGCCTCCGAAGGAGACCACGAGCCCGGGAGCATCCAGACCGCTGCCCGTGAGGGTCACCGTTCCGTCCTCCCTCGCGCCCACGTGCGGGAAGACGCCGTGCAGCGTGAAGGGGCCACCCTGCGCATCCTCGTAGGTGAAGCCGTTGCGGACCGTCCACGTACCTCGCGGGGTGATGACTCGTACGTCCACGGCACCCGGGCCCGGGCCGGGTGGCGCCGTCACCGTGATTCGTGAGGGGGCGTCCACCTGGAACATGGGCGCGGGCGTGCCTCCGAAGAGGACCGAGGCCGTGCCCTCGAAGCCTTGACCGGTGAGCACCACCTGCGTGCCTCCGGATTGAGGCCCCGTGAGCGGAGTGAGGTCCGCGACTCGCGTGTCCTCGATGTAGCGGTATGCGCGCCGGAGCACGCCTCCACTCCCCTGCCCGTGGACCCTCACGTCCACGGGCTCCGCGCTGCGTCCCCGGGGCACCACGGCGCGAAGCTCGGTGGAGGAGATACGTGTGACGGCGGGGCTCGCCGTGCTCCCGAAGAGGACCTGGAGGCCGGGGGCGGATGGAAAGCCCGTGCCCACCAACGTCACCGTGTTGCCGCCGGAGAGGGCTCCCGTTGCCGGCGAGAGGCCGAGCAGGTCGAAGGTGTCGACGTACGTGAAGCAGTCCTCGCAGGTGGCCAGGCCTCGCGGGTTCTCCAGGGTGATGCTCGCGGGCCCCGCCGTTCCCGGTGGAGTGCGCAGGTCCAGCTCGGTGTCGCCGATGATCTGGACGTCCCGCACGTCACGTCCCCCCACCTTCAGCACCGTGCGCCTGGCGGCCTCCGTGGCCGTCGTGGCCACGCCCTGGAGGAAGCCGCTGCCCTTCAGCCTCACCCAGGTTCCGCCTCCGCTCTCACCTCTCGACGGGAGGGCTGAAAGGAGGGCCGGAGGCTGGAGTGAGCCGGCGTCTCCGAGGGTGCCCGCGTCCGGGTTCGTGCCCGCGTCCTCTCCTGTCCCCGCGTCGGTGAGGCCGGCGTCGGACGGAGCTCCTGGCGGACGCGGGGTGTTTCCGCAGGCGATGAGCGTGGGTAGGACGGCGAGCAACACGAGGAGGAGGGGCCACGCGCACGGCCGGACGCCGCCGCGGCGAGAAGACAGACGCTCCGGGCACATGGCGGCGACTCCGCTCGGAGCGCGCAGCCCTTCGGAAGGATGGACGGCCGTGGCCAGCCGCGGAAGCGGGTGCCCGTGATTCATGGCATCCGTCCCGCCGGGAGTGCATGGCCCTTCGGAAGGATGAACGGCCGAGGCCAGGCGACTCATGGCAGCAACTCCCCCTGGAGCGTGTAGCCATTCACCGCTCGGGCATCATCTCCGGTGACTCGCACGGTGAGCGCCCGTCCCCCAGCGACAGATGCGGGAAGTGAGACCACCGCCCCCGTGGGCTCGGTGGAGCATCCCAGCTCCGAGCTTGCATCCGCGCCGAGCAGACACAGGCGCAGCAGGCCATTCGCGGCGATGTAATGCGACAGCGATACGCGCACACCCCTCCCCTCCGGCACCGTGAGCCGGAAGTAGTCCTGGTCCCGTGGGCAGAGCATCCCCTCCACGGGAGTGCCCTCCGACAGCGCCTTCGCCGTGCCCGGGGTGTCGTTGGGCTCGTGGAGGTCGTCGTCACAAGGCGTTCCCCGCGAGAGGAAGAAGCCGACGTCGTAGGCGCGAGGCTCGCTCCCTCGCGCGGCGATGCGCACGGTATAGGTGCCGGGCACCGCGGCGACATGGGTTGCCAGGAAGCGTCCCGATGCGAGCACCCTGCCGCTCGCGTCCTGAATCGAGGTGGAGAACGCGGGCTCCGCGAAGGCGTCCGCTTCCACGTTCACCCCGAGCTGGTCGCCGCGCTCCAGTGAGATGGAGAAGTGGTCCGCGTCGTCCGGGCAGAGGGTGAGCCCCGGATAGCGGCTCGCGCTCACCGCATACGCGGTGGCGGCCGTGTCGTTGGGCTCCAGCGTGTCCGGCTGACAGGCCCTCGGCACACACGTCCCGGTGCCCACGTCACATCGCTGGTCCGCGGCACAGCCATCATCCGAGGTACACGGCGGAGGCCGCGGCAGGCACGCTCCGCTCGGCACGTGGCACAGCAGGGGCACCGCGCAGTCCCGGTCCGAGTAGCAACGCGGTGTCGCCGCGCAGCGCCCCGCGGCGTCACAGAGGAGCCCCGGGCCGCACTCCGCATCCGCCTCGCACTGAACGCACCGGCCGTCCGCGCAGCGCTCGCCGGACGCGCAGACCCGGGAGGCCGTGGCTTCGGTGCAGCGGGGGACGCAGGCGTGGAGCCCGGTGTTGCAGCGCTCCTCCGCGCCACAGTCCGCGTCCTCGGCGCAGCCCAGGTCCTCCTCGCACACGAGGCTCACCCCGTTGCAACGCTGGCCCGAGGGACATTCGGCCCGCGTCCCCGAAGGGCAGAGGACCACGTCCGGCCGGGCCCGGCAGAGTCCCTGGCGGCACCACATGCCCAGCGCGCAGTCCGTGCTGGCCGTGCAGTCGGCGCCCCATCCGTCGCGCAGGGTGCAGACGCGCGACTCCACCTCACAGTGTTCCTTGAGCCGGCACTGGCCGCTGGACTCGCAGGGGCCGCAGAAGCCCTCCGCGCCGCAGACCTGGCCTCCCTCGCAGTCCTCGCGGTGCTCGCAGGCGGTCGCCCTGGGCCCCGCGTCGGGCACGGGCTTCGCGGGCTCCGATGAGCAGGCGGCAAGGAGAGCCGTCACGAGCAGGACGCGCAGGCCTCGGGCGAGGCAGGAGGTGGGCGGCATCACGGCACCTCCGTGACGATGCCCGCCGGCCACTGCACGTCCGCCACCGCCCATACGTCGCCCTGCTTCGCCAGTGTGCGGCGGTACTCGCCCTTCAACACGCCCCGGTCGTACACGCGCACCGTGGCCTCGCTGCGCGGGTCCACCGCCCCATTCTCCCGGGCCAGCACCACCGCCACCCGGTACGTCCCCGGCGCGGGGCTCTCGTAGCCGAACACCTCCGGCCCGTATCCCGTCAGCCGGTCTCGCAACAGCTCCGGGTCTTCCTCCGGGCCGGGAGCGCCCCAGTCCGGACGCGGGTTCGCGTAGTGGCAGTCCTCCGGCACGGAGCCTGGCACCACGTCCGTGCCGCGCAGCACGTGCAGGTCCAGGTCCGTCACCGCGTTGTTCCACGACACCTCCACCAGCAACCGCTGCGCGGGCACCGCCACCACGCGCGCGCGAGCGGGCTGGAGACTCCGAGCCCCCGCCGCATCCGTCACGTGCAGCTCCACCTCGTACGCCCCCGGCACCACCGGGTCCAGGCGCAGCATCGTGCTCGCTGCTCCCGGCTGGGAGAGGCTCGCCTGTGCTCCCACGGGCCGCTCGCGCAGCACCCACTGGTACGTGAGCGGCGTATCCCCATCCGGGTCCACCGAGCCGGCTCCGTCGAGCACCACCTCGGCTCCCGGCACGCTCTCCCCAGGTGCCGTCACGATGGACATGGGCGCGCGGTTCCCCCACGCACGCAGGGCAACCGTGGCCTCGCGGTGCCCGGGGTCCGTGGTCCGCAGGCGAAGGGTGCCGCTCGCGGCCTCCGGCGGCGCTCCCAGGGGGGCCGAATAACGCACCGTGAGCTGGACCTCACCTCCTACGTCCAGCACCGCGGGCGTTCGCGTGGAGCCCACCAGCTCGAAGGTGGCGGGCGTCCCGCTCGCGAGGCCGAGCTCCTCCAGCACCAGGGGCGCGCTGCCTCGCGAGCGCACGGTGAAGGTCCGCACCGCCGCGCTCCCCTCCGCCACCCGGCCGAAGTCGAGCTGCTCGGGCTCCACCTCGATGACCGCCGCCGTGCGCCCTTCTCCCCGGAGGGACACCTCCACCGTGCCGTGCTCCGGGTCATCCGTGTGCAGCTCCAGCGTCGCCGTGTAGGCCGCCTCTCGTGGTGGGACGAAGGCCAGCCTCACGGGGGCCTCACTCTGCGCGGCGACCTCGTCCGGCGCGGCGACCACGCGGAATGGAACTTCCATTCCGCGCACGGCGACTCCGAGGACCCGCAGTGGCGCGCGCCCCGCGTTCACCAGCAGCAGTGACACCGTGCGCTCGTTGAGCGCGGGCACCGGTCCGAAGTCGAGCGCCGGCTCCGGAACGACCCAGCGGGGAAGCACCGGGCGCGGAGGCCCGTCACCACCACAGGCGGCACCGATGAGACAGAGGAGCGAGAGAAGGAGGACACCGGGACGCACGGGCGCGCGGGAAGACGTGACACGACGACTCACGACGCGCCCTCCTCCACGTACTCCAGCTCCACCCGCGCGCCGAGCCCGGGGACGGAGTCACCCGCGAAGTAGACCCCGCGCCGCGCCGGCTCATAGGTCCACCCATCGGGCCCTCCCCGCACCGGCGTGCACACCACGTCCAGCGCCTCCGCCGGCTGGCCCTCGCAGGCCGTGCGGTCCACGGCTTCGCAGCCGCGCATTGACTCCTCGGCCGTGCCGCAGGGATAGCGCACGCGCACCCGGAGCGAGTCCGGCCTGGGCGGCTGCTCCAGCGCGAACGTGCGCCGCAGTCCCACCGCGCTCGTCGCCAGCGTGCGCAGCGTGTCCGCGAAGTCCGCGTCGCAGATGCTCCCCAGCTCACCGCCCGTGAGCGTCACGAGCTCCGCATACCGCGTCCCCGGCTCCGCGCCACAGCCGTTCGCCGGCACGTCCCCGATGATGGCCGACGCCACCACCGTCCCATCATTTCCAATCCCCTTCACCTGCTCGAACGCGCGCCAGTACGTGCGCACCTCGTACGGAGAGCGGTCATCCTCGTCCGTCACGAAGGCCAGATACAGCCACGCCTCGGGGCGCAGGAAGGCCACCGGGTGCGCCGCCGCGCAGTCCTGACGGCACGCCTCCGTGGAGCAGCCGGACTCGCACGCCGCCCGCGCCTCCAGCACCGGCGCGTTCTCCCGAGCCTGGCGCTCCAGCACCCGGCTCGCAGCCTCCAGCCCCGCTTCGTACGCGCTGCCCTGCGTGCCCACCCTCACGCTGTTCCCGAACGCCCGCTCCAGGTCCGGCGTGCCGGGCGTCAGGATTCGCGGCTCGCCCACCAGCTCCCCCGGACGCGTGAAGATGTCCGTCGTCGCCACGCCCATCCGGAAGTCGATGCGCCCCTCGCGGAACAGCGAGATGAACGCCTGGAAGTTGCGCGCGAGCGCCTCCTGCCGCGGCGCCATGGAGCCCGAATCGTCCACCACCCACAGCACGTCCACCGCCGAGGCGGAGCGCTGGGCATACGTGTCCACGTGGAAGCCCGGAGGCAGGGACGGGACGAGCCGCTCTTCACGGCAGGACAGGGGGAGAAGCGCCAGGAAGGCGACGGCGGCGGCACGGCGCATGGAGCGTGCAGCCTAGCCCATCCTCCCCGGCTCGCGGCGCCGGCTCGCGGCCTCCAACTTCCAGTGCCCGGCATTGCCTCCCACCGCGCCACCTGCGCCCGCCAGGGATGCGGTACATGGGAGGCACCATGTTCCACCGCCAAGGGCCCACCCTCCGGGAGCTGGCCGTCCAGGCCCTCTCCTCCGTCGAGCACGGGTATGACCTGCTCGCTCCCAAGTTCGACTACACGCCCTTCCGCACGCCGGACCCGGTGCTCAAGGCCGCCATCGAACAGGTGGGGCCGCCCGGGTCCATCGGCAGCGCGCTCGACGTGTGCTGCGGAACCGGCGCCGCCATGCGCTTCCTCCGGCCGCTCGCGCGGGAGCGCGTCGTCGGCTTCGACCTCAGCCAGGGCATGCTGGAGGAGGCCTCGCGCCGTCTCTCCGGGGCCCCCGGCTCCGCGCGCTTCGAGTTCGTCCGCGGTGACGCGCGCGAGCTGCCCTTCGACGGCGAGTTCGACCTGGTCACCAGCTTCGGCGCCTTCGGTCACATCCTCGAGGAGGACGAGCCCCGGCTCGTGCGTGGCATCGCCCGCGCGCTGCGCCCCGGGGGCCGCTTCGTCTTCGTCACGTCGCACCCGCCGTCGAAGCTGCACCCGGGCTTCTGGCTGGCCAAGGGCTTCAACGCGGCCATGCGCGTGCGCAACGCCCTCTGGAAGCCGCCGTTCGTCATGTACTACCTGACGTTCCTGGTGCCTCGCGCCCGCGCGCTGCTCGAAGCGGAGGGCTTCACCGTCGAGGTGCGCGACGGCATCCTCCCCGAGCCCTTCACGCCGCTCAGCACCGTCATCGCCACGCGCGGGTGAGCGTGGCGGCCCGCGGGGCCCGCCGCGTCGCGGTCAGGCCCCGGGGACTCGCTCGGACTACTTGGTATCCACCGCCCGGGCCTTCGCGGCGGCGGCGCTCTGCTCGAGGCTGGTGAACACCGTCTCCAGCCACATGTCCTGATTGATGAAGCCGGCGCCCCAGGGCTTGAACTTCTCCGGCATCCCCTCCGCCTTCACCTGCGCCAGCGTCTTGCCGGCCTCGCGCTTCGCGCGCACCAGCGTCACCGACTCACGAATCGTCGCCACGAAGCGCTCCAGTTCCTCGCGCCCCGCCAGCGGCCCGTGGCCCGGGATGATTTTCGCTCCCGCCGGAAGCGTCTTCAGCACCTGCTCGATGTTGCGCAGGTAGCCTTCCACCGAGCCGCCGCTCTTCAGGTCGATGAAGGGGAACGAATCCACGAAGAAGTGGTCGCCCATGTGCACCACGTTCGAGCCCGTGAAGTGCACCAGCGTGTCACCGTCCGTGTGGCCCGCCGGCAGGTGCGTCAGGCGAATCTCCTCGCCGTTGAAGTAGAGCGACATGCCCGTGTCGTAGGTGATGACCGGCAGCGCCTCCTTCTTCGCGGGAGGAATCACGCCGAACGCGCCCATGTCCGCGCCCACCAGCAGGCGCGTGCGCACCTCGCGGTGCGCCACGATGCGGCCCTCGCGCCCGAACACCCCGTTGCCGCCGGTGTGGTCGAAGTGCCAGTGCGTGTTCAGCACGTAGGAAATCTTCGCCTTGCTCAGCTTGTCCAAGGCCTTGTTGATTTTCGGCGCCAGCACCTCGAACTGGTCGTCGACGATGAGCAGGCCGTCCGGCCCCACCGACACGCCGATGTTGCCGCCCGCGCCCATCAGCATGTGCACGTTGCCGGCGACGGGGCTGCTCGTCACCTGCGCCTTCGCGGGGTCTGGAAGCTGCGCCAGCGCCACCGAGGGGACTGCCACCAGCACGGCCAGGAGGCTTCTCATGTTCAGGGCTCCAGGAGGAGGAGTGACGGGCGCGCAACATAACCGCGCGCAGGCCCGCCAGCCTGCTTTTGTGAGCCCGCGCGCCAACCCTCAATGCGCCGCGTAGTCCACCCGCGTCACGGTGTACTCCACCGCGCCCCGGGGCCGCTCCACCTGCACGGCCTCTCCGACTTCCTTGCCCAGCAGCGCACGCGCCAGCGGGGACTCCACGCTCAGCCGCCCCGCCTTCACGTCCGCCTCATCCGGGCCGACGATGCGGTAGCGAACCCGGCCCCCGTCCTCGTCCTCCAGCTCCACCCACGCGCCGAAGAAGACGCGACCGGCCTGCGCCGCGTCCGGCTCCACCACCCGCACCTCCTCCAGCACCGCCGCGAGCTGCTGCGCCCGCCGCTCGCGCTCCTTGCGGCGCACTCCCGCCTCCAGCGGCGTCAGCCCCTCCGCCCCGGTGTCCGGCCCCTGCGAGGCCAGCAACTCCTCCTGCAGCGCCCGGTAGCCCTCCGGAGTGATGTAGCGCTTCTCACCCGACGCCGGACGCGGCCGCACGGGGAGTACCTCTTCCCCGCCCGAGTCCTCCTTCGTGAACGCCTTCGACATGCCCGCCTCCACCTCCGGGAGATTTCTCAGTCCTTCCGTGGATTTGTAGCCCCGGGCCCGCCTCCCTGCCCGCCCGGCGAGGCGCCCTCTTTTCCAACACGCCTGGAAAATGGCAGAATCACGGATATGCACCTGCCACGCACCCAGCCCCGCTTCGCGCACCGGCTCACGGTCCGGCTGCGCGGGATGCTGCCTGTCTACACGCACGACGTGTCCGAGGGAGGTTTCTGCGCGGACATGCTCCAGCCGCTGAAGCCGGGCACGGCCGTGGAGGGCTCCATCGCCGTGGGCGAAGAGGAGTTGCCGTTCCAGGGCGAAATCGTGTGGACGCAGCGGGCGGCCGGTGAGCGCGTGCGCGGCCGCTACGGCGTGCGCTTCACGAACGTCACCCAGGACTTCCGCCTCCGCCTGGAGGCGTACCGGAAGATGCAGGGCAAGCGGCTGGTGCGCTGGTTCACCTGAGCCGTCATTCCCGCCCTCGCGCCGCCAGCGCGCGTCTAAGCTGCGCCCCTCTCTTTCCACCAAGGGGTGCACGCATGGCGGGACAGACGAAGCTGACCGGCAAGCAGGGCCAGGAAGTGACGGGCTATCTCAGCGAGGCCTCCGGCGGCCCGGCTCGCGGCGCGGTGGTGCTCGTCCACGAGTGGTGGGGACTCAATGACCACATCCGTGGCATCGCGGACCGGCTGGCGCGCGAGGGCTTCACCGTCTTCGCGACGGACCTCTACGGCGGCCGCGTGACGAAGGACCCGAAGGAAGCCGACAAGCTGCTGGGCGCGCTGGACTGGGGCAGGGCCGCCGCGGAGCTGCGCGCCGCCACCGAGGCGCTGCGCCAGCGCGCTCCGGGCACGAAGGTGGCCATCATGGGCTTCTGCATGGGCGGCGCCCTGACGCTGCTGGCGGCGGCGAACGACCCACAACTGGACGCGGCCGTGCCCTTCTACGGCATTCCCCCCGAGAGCGGCGTGGACGTCACCCGCATCCGCGCGCCGGTGCTCGGCCACTTCGCGCGGAACGATGACTGGTGCACGCCGGACCGCGTGGACGTGCTGGAGAAGAAGCTGAAGGGCGCCAACATCCCGGCGGAGCTTCACCGCTACGACGCCAGCCACGCCTTCTTCAACGACACGCGCCCGGAGGTCTACTCGCGCGACAACGCCGAGAAGGCGTGGCAGCGCACCGTGGACTTCCTCCGCGCGAAGCTCGGCTGAGCCCCGCGCGGCCCTGACGGCGCCGGCTCAGGTGCCGGCGTCGGGCGAGGCAGGGGCCACCGGCGCCGTGCCGGCCGGCGTCTCCGGAGCCGCGGGCACGGCGGGGGCCTCGGGCGTGGCCGGCGCTTCGGACGTGGCCGGCGCTTCGGGCGTGGCCTCCGGCGCGGGCGCCTGTCCCGACGGCACGAGCTCCAGCCGGTAGGAGCGCACGCCCGCGGGCAGCACCACCTCCACCAGCGGATTCTCCCGCAGCAGCTCGTTGGACACCTGGAGCGTCACCAGTCCGTCCGCGTCACTGGTGGCGGACAGGCGCGAGCGGGTCTCGCCGGCGAGCACCCGGGCGCCCGGCACCGGCCGGTTCGTCTTCGCGTCCACCACGCGCAGGGCCACCGTCTGTCCCGCCGCGCTCTCGGAGGGGCCGGGCCGCACCACGTCCCTGTAGTGGGGCCTCAGCGAGCAGGCGGACAGCAGGGCGGTGGAGGCCAGGACGGCGGACAGCAGCGTGCGGCGGAGGTTCATGGGCGTTCTTCCGGGCGGGGTGAGAGGGGGCAACCGGGCGCGGCAGCATAGCCGCGGGTCCTCCGCCCGCCAGGTCTGGTGCGCATCTTCTCTCCGCCCCACACGGTGCCGGATTCCCGGGCGAGCGCCCCAGGGCCCGCGGGGTGGCCCGCCCCCCGATGCGGCTGGCGGCCCTTCCGCGTTCCCGCCGCCGTCCCAACTTCATGGGCATCGACATCCAGCGCGCTTCTTCAGCCACCCCCACGGGAGCAACGAGCCATGGTCGAAAACACCCCCATCCCCCCCGCCGCCGTGGAGTCCCCAAGCGAGTGGTTCCACGCCAAGCTGCCCTCGGACGTGGGCATGAAGCCCGAGGGCTTCGTCCTCAAGCGCAGCATCCTCGTCGGCAGCATCCTGACGATGGTCATCACCAGCCTCGTCACCTTCTGGCTTCCCCTCTTCAACGGCCTGCTGGGCGGCACCTTCGGCGGCTACCACGCGGGCCGGATGAAGCGCGCGCTCGGCGCGGCCGTGGTGACCTCCATCGCGGTGCCCGCCATCATCTTCTTGATGACCATCATCACCCGGAACAACTCCTCGTACCTCTTCTATGGACTGGGCTTCTGGGGCTGGACCGTGCTCCACGTCATCGGCACCTTCATCGGCGCGGTGGCCGGCGCGGTCAGCCGTCCGCTCTTCACGGGCGAGTTCCCCTACAGCGTGCCCGCGGCCGTCAGCGCATCTCGAGCCCCCGTGCCCGGCGGCGTTCCTCCGGCCCGTCCCTCCGTGATGACGGAGACAGTGACTCGCGAAGAGGCGGAGGTGCGAGCGAGCCCGCCCACCGGCCCCGTGCGTGAGGTGTGAGGAGCACGCCCGATGACCCTGGGACTCTCCATCCTCGGACTCTTCACCGTGCTGCTGGCCCTCGCGGAGCTCTTCCCCACCGGCGAGCCCTCGTGGTTCGGCTTCGGCGTCCTCGCGGCGGGCCTCTTCGCGCTCGGCGCCGCCTTCAGCGGCCCCCACTTCCGCACCGGCATGCCCTGGGCCGTCGGCGTGGCGCTGACCATCTGGGGACTGGTCGGCCTGGGCGACAGCGACCTCAGCGCGTGGATTGGCTGGGCGACACTCGCGTTCGGCCTGGCGTACCTGGGGCTCGGCGCGCTGCACTTCCTCCAGCGGGTGGTGCCGGCAGAGCGACTCCCCCGCTTCCTGCGCCCGGCGTGACGCCACGGGAGTGCTGGCGGAAGGAGCTGCGCGCCGGGTGCCCGAAGGCCGGGCACCCGGCGCGCGCTCACAACGCACCGCGGATGCGGCCCTCCCCCCCGGGAGCCGACATTTCCAAGTGTCCCTGCTTGCGGGGCCGCATTTCCATCAGGGAAACCCGTCGGGTCGGCTTCCACCCGGGGCACCGGCCGATCCAAACCGTCCGCGGCCCGGGTCTCCCGTGACGACAGCCCTGGCCCTGGGGATATACTCCGCCAATCTTGATTCGTTTGAATTCCGAGGAGCAAGGCCTGCTGGCGGACCTGGAGGTCCTGCTGATGGAGGCCGAGCCCAGCGCGGAGTCGCTCCCGACCGTGCTGGGCGCGTTGCGTGAGGCCATGAAGGCCGAACGCGCCCTGGCGTACGGGGTGGATGTAGGACCCGAGCGCTACCACGCCAGCTACTCCCACTTCTCGGGGTTCCCGCTGCCGAGCGCGACGGTGCACGGGGTGCTGGACGGCTCCATGTCGGCGCTGGGTGACCCGTGGGGTTGGTTCGATCCGGCACGGCCCGAGCCGGCGCAGCGCAACAGGGCGCTCCACTTCCGCTCGCTGGCGGAGACGGAGGCGCGGCACATGCCGCTGCCGGACCTGCCCGCCATCGAGGTGGGGCGGCGGCTGGGGATGAGCGAGAACGAGCTGGACGCCATCCGCGAGCGGGTGAGCGCCCGCTCCGGCGCGGTGTTCCGGCAGCTCGGCGTGGAGAACATGGCCTGGCTGCGCACGCTGGTGTGCGAGGGCCCCGCCCTGCTGGGCTGGGTGGGTATCGGCCGCGAGGAGCCCTTCAACGAGCGCGAGCAGCGGCTGCTCCAGGCGCTGACCCCGGCCCTGCAGCGGCGGCTGACCATGGAGACGCGGCTGCGCGAGTCGGGGCTGATGACCACCGCGCTGGAGGTGGCGATGGAGGCGCTGGGCCGCGCGGCCTGGGTGGTCAGCGCGAGCGGCCGCGTGGTGCACGCCAACAGCGCTGGACGGGTGCGGCTGGAGCGCGGCGAGCCGGAGTTGATGGAGCAGCTCAAGCGCGGCGCCCAGGGCATTCCCTGCTCGGGCCCGCTGACGCTCACCCCGCTGCGCACCCCGGGACTGCCCGCGCACTACCTGGCCATCGACTCGGGCACCGCGTCCAGCGCCGCCGCGCGCGTGCATGCGCTGTCGGCGCGCTGGTCTCTCACGCAGCGCGAGTCCGAGGTGCTCACCCACATCGTCCAGGGTGAGACGAACAAGGCCATCGCCGCGCGGCTGGGCTGCGCCGAGCGCACGGTGGAGGTCCACGTCACCCACCTGCTGAGCAAGGCCCAGGTGGAGAGCCGCTCGGCGCTCATCGCCCGCTTCTTCCAGACCTCGTGAACGACGCCCGAATCCAGGCCGCCCTCGCCCGCGCCGCCGAGGCCGTGGCGAAGGGCCCCCACTCCACGCCCGCCGACGGCCGTCCCCGCACACGGCGGCTCGCCATGGGCGACCCGCAGGCGGACCTGGACCGCGTGCTGGCCATCCTCGCGCACCACGGGCTGCTGGGTGACGACGGCTGGCTGCGGCCCGAGGTCCAGCTCGTCTCGGTGGGCGACCACTTCGACTGGGGCAGGCCGCACGAGCGGGAGCCGGTGGCGGCCAGCGGGCTGGCGCTGGTGGCGTGGCTGGCCGCGCACCCGGCGGACCAGGCGGTGATGCTGCTGGGCAACCACGACCTGGGCCGCGTGGGCGAGCTGGCCGGCTTCACCGACGCCACCTTCGCCGCCGCGCAGGCGGAGGCGGACCGGGCGTACCAGGGCGGAGACACGGACGAGGCCGCGGAGCGTGCCTTCCTCGCGCGCTGGCCCGCGGTCCCCACCGCCGAGCTGGTGGCGCGCGACTTCGGCAACTTCCGCGAGGCCCAGCGCGCCTGGGTGGAGCACCTGCTGCGCGTGAAGCGCTTCCGCACGGCGCACGCGGCGGGCCCCGGGCTGCTGGTGCTGCACGCGGGCGTCACCCACGAGGACCTGGACGTGACGGGCCTGCCGCATGCGCGCCGTGCGGACGCGGGCGCGGTGGCCGAGGCGCTGAACGCGGCGGTGGACTCGGCGGTGGCGGCGTGGAGGGAGGGTCCCCTCGTGATTCCGGGGCTGCACCGCCCGGGCGACGCGGCCAGCGGTGAGGGCGTGGGCATCTTCTACCAGCGCCCCAGCCTGAAGCCGGGGGACGCCGGGCGCGTGCGGGAGACGCCCCGCCGGCGCTTCGACCCCCGGCGGCTGCCCGAGGGACTGACGCAGGTGGTGGGACACTCGCGCGACAAGCGCATCCGGGAGCTGCTGGGCCTGGGCCCGTCGGGCGCGCGCGACGGCGTGGTGCGGTACCTCGTCACGGATGGGGTGCGCGTGGGCTACGCGCACGGCGCGCCCCCGCCGGCGGGGCCGGACGAGGCGGTGCTCGTCTTCACCGACGGGGGCATGCGCGAGTGCCCGCCCGAGGACTTCGAGCTGTTCGACCTGGACGCCCGCGCCGCCGCTCGCGCCGCGGGCTGAAGGCCGGGGCTACTTCGGCGCGGCCGAGGATTGGGGCTGCGCCGCCTCGGCCTGGATGCCCGCGAGCTTCTTCTCCAGCCCTGCCACCGCGCGCGGCGACACCTGCGAGGAGGGCAGCGTCTTCGCGAAGGCGATGGCCTCCTCCAGCGTCTTCGCCGCGGCGGCGGAATCCTTCCGCGCCAGGTGGATGTCCGCGCGGCCGGAGAGCACCGTGAGGCGGCGGGCCCCCTGCACCCGGGCCAACGCGCGGTCGCTCGCGGCGAGCGCGTCGGCCAGCCGCCCCTGCAGCCGGTACAGCGTGGCCAGCCGCGCGGGCGGGTTGTAGTCCTGGGGCAGGTCCTTCTCGCTCTGTTCAATCGCCGGAATCACGCGCTCGGGCGCGCCCAGCTTCATCGCCGCCACCATGCGGTGGGAGTCGAAGACGGAGCGCGCGTCCGGGTTGGGCGCCTTCGCGGCCTCGCCCTCCAGGTACGTCAGCCACTCCCCGGCGAGGGCCTTCGCGCCGGCCTCATCATCTTCCGCCTCGCGCGCCTCCACGCGCACCTCGTACAGGCCGGAGCGGTCATCCGCCGCCATCTCTATGGCCGGCGGCGCCAGGGCCTCGGCCACCTTCGCCTCGGTGGCGCCGCGCAGCTCCTTCGCCGCCGCATGGTCCGCCGGCAGCGCCAGCGCGCACGTCAGCCCCATCAACGCGCCGTTGGCCCAGGACAGCGAGCGCGGCGTCCTCGGCAGCTCCTCCAGCGCCTTGCGCGCGCACGGCTCGTACTGCTTCGCGCCGTACAGGGCCGTCAGCAGCGACTCCACCGCGCGGCCCCGGCGGGACCAGTCGGCGGGCGCCTCGGCCAGGGCCTCCGTCAGCGTCTCGGCGGCCTCGGCGGAGCGGCCCTCGCCGTACAGCGCGTCGCCGCGCGCCAGCAGCGCCTCGGCGCCGGTGACGCCTCCCTTGTATGCGCGCTCGCCGTCCTCGAAGAGCCGCTCCAGCTGGGCCACGGTGGCGCTGCCGGCGAAGCGCAGCAGGGCCTTCTCGTGGCGCGGGTCGATGACATACAGCGTGGGCCAGAACTCCACCGGGTACTTCTCCTGGAAGGCGGCGTTCCGCGTCAGGTCGGTGTTCACCTCCAGCCAGACGAAGCGGCCGGAGTGGCGGGCCAGCGCCTTGTCCGACAGGACGTACGCCTTCATGGAGCGGCAGGTGTGGCACCACGGCGCCCAGACGTCGACGAAGAGGGGCAGCCCCTTCGCCTTCGCCTCGGCGAGCGCGCGGCTGTAGTCGTCCTCGATGAACGGCAGCGGAGAGCCGGCGTGGGCCGCGTCCACGGGCACGTTCGTGTTGGCGGCGGTGCAGGCGACGAGCCCCAGCAGGAGCAGGCAGGAGGCGGGGATGCGCATGGGGCTACCCTCGTTGAACTGGGTGAGATGCGGGGTACGAGGTTGCCCAGCGTATGGGCCGGGAGGCAAGTGAGGGATACTGGCTGTGGGTGCTTGGAAGGAGGTGCCCCCTGGCCGGGCAGGCACACATCACCCCATGAGCTCGGGATGGGCGCTGAGCAGGGCCTGCTTCTGGCGAGCCACGGGCCAATCCGGCTCGAAGCCGAAGGAGCGGCGGGAGTGCAGGGCCAGCTCCGAGGCGGCGCGGGTCCGCACGTCCAGCGGGCTGCGCGAATCCTTCAGCTCCGCGAGGCAGAGGGCCGTGCTGAAGGGCTGACCGTGCCGCCAGCGAATGGCCTGACGGAAGCGGACCTGGTGCTCCTTCCACCACTGCCGCCACGGCTCGGGGTCGGTCAGGGGCAACGTCACCCGGGGGCCCGAGGGCTCCTCCCCTTCTTCGTCGAGCTCGCCGCGCAGGCGTTCCTCGCGCAGCAGGGGAGCGCCCGTCATGAGGGCCAGCGCCTGGGCCGCGGCCGGCGCCGCGTCCGCAGACTCCAGGTATTCGAGCAGCAGCGGCACGGTGGAGGGGACGCCGAGAATGCCCAGGGCGCGCAGGGCGGGAGCCGTGAGCGTGGGCGACACCAACCACCGTTGAAGCCGTGTCACGTCCCGCTCGTCTCCAGCGAGGGCCAGCAGCTCCACCAGCGACGAGGGGGGTGGGCACGAGGTGGCGCACAGGTGCCGTGCCCACTCGAGCGCACTGGAGGAGCCCAGCAGGAGGGCGGCGCGCAGCAACCCGGCGGCCTCGTCCGGAGGAACGCGGAGGGACAGACTCTCCAGGAGCGGCAGCGCGGGGGTGTACCGGAGGCGCGCGAGGGCGAGCGCGGCCGCCTCACGCACCGGGACCATTGCATCGTTCAGCAGGGGCAGCAGGCGCGTGGCTTCTCCTTCCCGACTCCAGCCCAGCGCCTGGGCCGCGGAGGCGCGAACGACGGGACGCGGCGAGTCGAGGAGGGCCATGAGGGCGGGAGCGACGCGGGGAGGGGGCACCAGGGCCAGGGCTTCAAAGTGGGCGGGAAGCCACTCCTCGGGGGCTTGGGACAGGGAGTGGACCGCTTCTTCCAGTCCCACGGGCCCGTGCAGGGCCAGCGCGTAGGCGCCAGCACGCACCCGGTCCGCGTCCTCCTCGGCGAGGGCCGCGCGGGCCAGCACGAGACTTCCCGCGCCTCCCGCGTGCAGCGCCTCGGCGTGGGCCAGGGCCCGCGCCTCCAGCAGTCCCACCCTGGGCCAGGGTACCTCGGGGTTGCGCAGGTGGCGCAGGCGCTGAGCGAGCAGGAACTCCAGTTCCGACAGGTGGACCTCACCCAGCTCGCGCAGGAAGTCCTCCGCTCCGGGGTGTCTGGACAGGGAGCCCATGGATTCCTCTTGTGCGGGGATTGTCACAACCAGACGGGCAGGCGGCCACGGAGCGTCTTGCCCACCATGCTCAGCCAGTCGATCGACTCCGAAGCGCTGATGATTTGGCCGTACTGGCCCTCGTTCCAGCGCACCGCGACCCTTCCCTCGTCACACTCGTAGGCCTGGAAGAAAGGGCCGGAGAGCGGGTGGCGGGCGAGCCCCAACTCCTCCAGGACGGACTCGAAGGGCTGCTTCTCCTCGGGCCTGCCCACGAACCGAAGCCCGCGGTGCCCCGAACGATGCGGCAGTGACTCGATGCGCTCGTACAGGAAGGTGTTGTTGAAGAGCAGCTCGGCAAGGCTGGTGGCCTCCGGAATCGTGTGCTCGGGCCCCAATTCACTTGTCATCCTGTACACGGCGCGGACCACCGCAGTCCCGTCCTCCGAGCGGTTCTCCTGGTCCAACGCATAGCGGAGGTCCGCCTCCGTGAGGTCGTCTCCGATGAGGAGGTAGCGCTTGGGGAGAATGCGCTTCTCCCGGGGGAACCGAAGGCTTCGGAGCATGGTGCCCAACCGGAAGTCGATGTGCTCCGACCACTTGAGCCCCTCGGTGCGATGCCCCATCCGCTGGAGGAAGGCCACATAGTCCTCGGGCAGGGGGCGCTGCCATTCTGCGGCCAGTTCGGCGATGTCCTCGGCGGAGGCGCCTTTCAGCGGCGCCCGGTGCGCCGGCCAGTTCTCCTCCATGAAGTCCATGACGCGCTCAATCTTGCTCTTCACCCTCACACCTGCCCTTCCTCGTGGGTGGGTTCGTTCCTGGCCCGCTCCCGCGCCTCGCACAGCAGCACCGGCACCAGCCTCCTGCACGTCTCGCACGGCGGGTACTCCTGCCCGTGCTCCTTCGCTTCCGTGGCGGGGCCAAACCACTGCTCCACCATCTCCACCGGCTCCCACCCCCGGTCCATCGCGTACAACAGCAGCCTCGGTGCCGCGCAGTTGCCCGGCGGGTTGGCGTTCGGGTTCTCGCCCTTCAAGCTCTTCATGCGGAAGCCATGCCTGGGTCTTTCGGCGAGCCGCTGCTCCTGAATCTTCATCGCCTTGTTGAGCTTCGCCCCATCAATCTTCGGTCCCACCTCAAAGGTAGGGTCGAGAGCGATGCCGAGTTCTTTATCGAACATGCCCGACATGGCCCGGAGGTGGACGGTCCGCCCATCCCGCGTCCGGCACTTGAGCACCCCCAGCATGAAGCCCTTGTTCTCTCTCTCCACCACCGCCTGCTTGAAGGAAGCCTGGTGCCCGCGGACGAGCAGCCGCATCTCCTTGCGCACCTCCTCGGAGGACTCCAGGCCCGGTGGGTGCTCGGAGAAGGGCTTCCCGCAGGCGTCGCATGTGGGCTCCTCCCCATCCCTCCCCTTCGGCACCACCAGCGGGTCGCCGTACACCAACCCCAGGGTGTTGCCGGTATTGGCGTTGGCCAGGAAGGTATCCAGGAACCGCACCACGCCCTGGCCCTCCACCAACACGTCCAGGCTCGCGGTGAGGAACACCACCCGTCCCTGAATCTTCGACGAAACGAGTCCTCCACCCGCCGTCCCCGCCTCGTCCCCGGTACTGGTGCTCAAGTAGCTGCCCTTGAGTGCCACCGGGTGGCCGTCAATCTCCACGGAGGTGCTGCCCTCGGCCAAATCGCTGTCCCTGGCCACATTCCCGTAGGGCACCGGCACCGGGCCGCCGGGAGAGGGCGTCTTGCACACGTCCGGCGCCGCCGCCGTCTGGGTATTCCCGTCCCCCGCGTGCAGCACGGAGCGGCCATTCGCATACGTCGTCGTCATGACGCCACCTCCAGGACACAGGCCCCCACCACGCCCCCGTCCGCGTCGC
Organism: Myxococcus sp. RHSTA-1-4; assembly: GCF_020037125.1. Taxonomy (GTDB): domain Bacteria; phylum Myxococcota; class Myxococcia; order Myxococcales; family Myxococcaceae; genus Myxococcus. The sequence goes on along the minus strand of NZ_JAIQDG010000010.1, from coordinate 149,281 downwards.
CGTACACCAGCCCTCGCCCTCCGCCCTGCTTGCGCAGCAGGTACAGCCCCTGGGCCACCTGCAGCGCGCCCGCCGCCGCGCCCACGTCGCCCAGGCCCTCGGCCACCTCACGCACCACCAGCGGCTCCGGAAACAGCTCCGCGTTGCGCAGGTACGCCTGGCCGAACTCCCGCGCCCAGTACCCTTCCCCCGTCTGGCAGGACAGCACCACGTCCACCCGCCGTCCCTCCACGCCCGGGTGCCACCGCAACTGGCGAAAGACCTCCGTCAGCGCCTCGGCCCGGCCGGGCGCCTCCTGCCGGAAGTGCCGCGCCTCCTGGCCGTGCGCCTCCGCCAGCACCCACCCGGCCACCTCCAGCCTCGCGCGCCGCGCCTCCTCCGCCCGCGCCAGCAGCAGGAAGCCCGCGCCCTCGCCCGGAATCAGCCCCTCCCCGCGCCCACCGCTGAGGCACCGGCCCGTCTCCACCAGCCGCCGCAGAGACAGCCCGTCACCCAGCGAGTCCACTCCGCCCACCAGCACCCACGGCGCCCGGCCCTCGCGCAGCACCCGCCGCGCATGCGCCAGCGCCGCGAAGAGGCCCGCGCGGCCCGCCCTCCAGGGGCCCTCCTCCCACTCCAGCCGCGCCGGCCGGGCCTCCGCCTCCAGCGCCTCCCTCAGCGCCGTCTCCTCCCACGGGGCGCCCAGCCCGTCCTCCGGCAGCACCAGCACCAACGGCAGCCGGCTGTCCGCCCACCGCCCCTTCACCGCCGCCAGGCAGTCCTCCAGCGCCGTCGCCCCCAGCGCCGCCATGCGCTGAGTGCGCGACAGCCAGGCCTCCAGCAACCTCAGCCGCGCGGCCCGCACCGACTCCCCGTCCTCGCCCCGCACCTCCGTCCGGGTGAAGCCCGGCGTCCCCGCCGCCCGCTCCGCCCGTGTCACCGCCGCCGTCAGCCCCACCGGCGTGCAGGCCCCCACCGCCACCACGGCCACCTCTCGCGTGCCCGTGCTCATGGCCGCCCCTCCTCCTCGCGCACCACGCTGCCCTCGTACTCCGCCAGGTCCCGGCGCACCGGCACCGCCGCGCGCCACAGCAGCGTCACCGCGCCCTCGTCCACCTCGAGGTGCACGCCGTCCAGCACCAGCGCCCGCGTCTCCTTCCGCCGCCGGAAGCGGCTCTCCACCTGGAGGTGGACGCGAGGCAGGTGAAACTCCACCTTCCCGTCCGGGTGCATTCCCGCCAGCACCACCTCCTCGCCGCCCCGCAGCCCACCCGCCGCATTCAGCCCCGGTGCCGCCGCCTGGAAGAAGCGCTCGTCGAAGTCCTCGGGCCACAGCGGCGCCCGCGTCCGCACCCACCGCTCGTCATATGTGCCCGCGAGAGCGCGTCGAGACGGCCAGTGCCGCGCCACCGGCCCGAAGCCCACCGGCGTTACCCGTTGCGTGGGGCTCTCCAACGGCCGCTCCGGGTCCTCCAGTTGCGGCAAGGGCCTGTCCACCGCCGCGCTCACCGAGGCGTACACGCCGCACCCCACCGGGTTGTCCGGCGCGCCCGCTCCGCCCGCGCTCAGTTCCCAGTGCAACGGCACCTTCTCGAAGGCTCGCGGCGTGGAGGGCTTCAAACCCAGCACACCTCGCTGCCACACTCGCGGGCCCCAGACTCGCGCCACCTGCCGGCACGCGCCCACCCTCACGCCCACCGCTGCCTCTCGTGTCGGCCTTCCCCCGGGCGCCCACGCGTGCCCGCTCACGTACACGTCCGTGCCGGGCCGCGTGTACACGCGCTGGCCCTCCACGCGCGGGCTCGAATGCTCCGGCTCGCCCCAGTACGCATCGGCCGGAGGCGGCGGTCGCTGCGCCTCGCTGACTCGCAGCGGCTGCGTCGTGGGGCGCCCGGCGGAAGGCAGCTCGAAGCGCCCCGCCACGCATACCACCAGCACCTCGCGCCCCTCCTTGTCCCATGACAGGAAGTCTTCCGAAGCGAAGCGACTCCTGTTCTCCATGTGCCCTGGCATCCGCCCCCCCTGGCAGGCAAGCCATTCCCTGTTTCAATGGCAGACGCCGGGTCCAGCTCCCGGCAAGCAGGATTTCGCTCAGGCTTCGAGCAGAGCACGAGGGGTGTGACCGCCGTACTGTTCACGTGGCACGCAATACCTGGGAACGTAGAGAAGCGAGTGTGATGTCCATGACAGTGTTCCAGCAGTCGGAAAGGCCGAGGGAGCGCAGGCTCGGGAGCTGGCGAGAAGGCGTGGCTGGAAAAAGGGGGACCGCGCCCGAGTCGGCCTTGCCCCCCACGCCTCACCTCGCGTGCGCATCTCGCGCGGTCCAACTTCCCGCGCCCCGCCCGTCTCTGTCCTCGACCGACACCGGAGTGGAAGTCTCCTGGGCACGGGCCTCCGCGCGTGATGTGGTGCGCGCGGACATCCGGTGATGAGAGACCCGTACACCCTGCGCACCTCCCTCGCGTCCGCGCTGGACGCCCTGCCCGCCCCCGAGCGCTTCCCGGAGGCCCCGGACGCGGACGCCGCGCGCCGCCTGGCCGAGCGCCTGCGGAGAGACCTGCTCCCCCGCCTGGGCTCCACCGACGCGCCCCTGCTGCTGGTGGCCATCGCCGGCCCCAACAACGTGGGCAAGTCCACCCTCTTCAACGCGCTGGTGGGGGCGGCGCTCTCCCCCGCGCGTCCCGAGGGCGGCCTCACCAAGCAGTGCCTCGCGGCGGCGCACCCGGAGACGTGGACGGGGACGCTGAAGGACTTCCTCACGCGGCGCTATGACACGGTGCCGGTGCCCTCCGGCGACGCGGCGCCGGTGGACCAGCCGGGCCCGGCGGGGCGGCTCTACCTGGTGCTGGCGGACGCGGTGCCACGCGGGCTGCTCGTCATGGACACGCCGGACTTCGACAGCGTGTACCGCGACAACCGCGAGCGCGCGGAGGCGCTGCTCGTCACCGTGGACGTGCTGGTGTTCGTGGTGAGCCGGCAGACGTACCAGAACGCCGCGCTGGTGGACTTCCTCCGCTCGGCGGTGGGGCACGGGCGGCCGTACCTCCTCGTCTACAACGAGGCCACGCGCGAAGAGGTGGCGCGCGGGCACATGGACAAGCTGGCCTCCGACGTGGGCCACCCGCCCATGGCGCGCTACCTGGCGCCGCACCAGCCGGAGGTGGAAGCGGGGCTGAAGCCGCTGGCCACGGAGCCACTGGACGGACGGCCCCCGCTCTCCGCGCTGCTGGGACAGGCCGAGCACGCACGGGAGCTGAAGGCCCGGGCGCTGGAGGCCTCGCTGGCGGACGCGCGCGCGGAATTGGAGGCGGTGGCGCGAGCGGCCTCGCGGGCGGCACAGGAGCCGGAACGGCTGCGGCAGCGGCTGCGTCACGAGCTGAATGGCGTGGGCGCGCACGCGGCGCTGAAGGCGGTGCCGGCGGACATCCTCATCGACGCCTTCCGCGACGAACTGGACGCGCGCAGCCACTTCCACAAGTGGGTGCGGCTGCCCTTCCGCGGGCTGGCCACGGCGCTCACCTTCGTGAGCCGCAAGGTGCGCCAGTCCTTCACCGGGCCGGAGCCGCAAGGGGCGGAGACCCCCACGCTCGCGGTGGACGAGTCGATGAAGGACGGCGTGCGGAAGCTGGTGGACGCCTTCGCTCCCGAGGTGGCCGCGTGGCGGGGAGACGCGGAGACGCGGGCGAGGCTCGCGGAGGCCTTCGGCCCGGTGACGCTGGCGAAGCTGGAGGAGCCGCTGGGCTTCGAGCCGCTGCACGCGCACGCGGCGGACCGGGCCACGCTGTACTCCTTCTGCCGCGAGCTGGTGGCCGCGGAGCTGCAAGGGGGCATGCGCGAGGAGCTGCTCCAGGCGCTGACGACGCTGGTGTACTCGGTGCCGTCGGGCGCGGCGGCGGCGGTGACGGTGGCCACGGGTGGCTTCGGCCACGACGCGGTGGTGTGGGCAGGCACGCTCCTGTCCACACCGCTGATGGAGCGCTTCGTGGATTTGCTGGGCGCGCAGGTACGAGCCCGCGTCACCCGGAAGTGGGCGGACGCGCACGGGGCCACCCTGGCGCGTGCACTGGAGACGCGCTTCTTCTCCGACGTGCTGGGCCACCTGGACGGGCTGGCCGACGACTGGACGCGCACGGCGGCACGGCTGGACGAGGCACGGACCGGGCTGTCCTGACGCGGGCCTCCCGACGGGAGAAATCGGGTCGCGACAGCAACCTGCCGGGTCTGGCGGACAGCCCCACTCCGCGTGTCCTGTGCTTCCAATCCATCAAGTCGTATCAACCGCCCAGGACTTTTCAGGATGGGCCAGGGGCAATGCTCGGCGAGCGCGAGAAGTCGTCACTGAAGAAGACGCTGGGCAGGAACGCGCAGGCGGCGCGCGTGCGCCAGGAGCTGACCCAGGCGGATGTCGCCGAGCGCATCGACCTGGCCACCGAGGTGTACGGCCGCATCGAGCGGGGCCGGGCCTTCCCCAGCATCCCCACCTTCTGGCGCCTGTGCCACGTGCTGCACGAGTCCGCGGACCGGATGCTGGGCCTGCCCGCCGGCACCATGCCTCCAGGCCCCTGGCAGGTGGCCGAGCCTCCGCCCCCCTACGCCGAGCACCCTCCCGAGCTGCGCCGCCTCATCCGCACCCTCCAGGGCTTCGACCCGGAGGAGTGGCGGGCCCTGCGCAAGTTCCTGGTGACGCTCAAGCGGCAGGCTCGCTGAGCTTCCGGGGTGGCAAGGGGCAGGCAGGCACGCCTGGCCGCACTCCGTCCGTGCGCGTCCGGCGGCAATGCGCCATGCTGGGGGCGTCATGATTGGCTCGGACCCGGGCGCCCCGGGCTCGCCACCTCCCGTCCTGTCGTTCCGCCACCTGCTGACCGAGGCCGTCGGCACGTTCCTCGATGAAGCCCGCATGACGTGCGCGCTGACCGCGGACGCCATTGGCGAGCTCATCGTCACCCTGTCGCGCTACCGCGAGGAAGGCGCCCCGCTGTTCCCCATGGCGTTCGTGTGTGACGACCTGGGGCAGATGCTGGCGCAGCTCGGCGGGCACGACCCCATCGCCATCGGCATCGGCCCGCGCTCGCGGGCGACGATTCAACGGGCACTGAAGCAGTGCGCGTCCCTGGGACAGGGCCGCTGGTGGGCGTTGTACCTGCTGCGGGTGCCGGAGGGGTTCGCGTACGGCGTCTTCCGGACGGACCCGTTCCCCCTCGCGGAGACGCCGCTGGAGCGCCTGCGCCGGGCGGAGGGTGGTGGCGCGGGCGTGGTGGGCGTGCTCCAGCTCGCGGACAACGTGCTGGAGCTGCGCGGGAGCGGCGGACTGTGCCGGCATGTGTACCTGTCCGGCGCGCGCGTGGACGCGTCCTCGCCTCCGGCGGTGCTGGAAGAGCTGGCCGATGCCGTCACCGACGGCGTGGCCACCACCAGCCGCGAGCGGGCACGGGGCTTCTTCAAGCGCGTCCTCTTCGAGGTGATGCAGGGCTCGCATGGCGCGCTGGTGGCGGTGCTGCCCCGGGAGCGCGCCGGCTCCATGCTGTTCGTGGACGGCGTCATCCTGCCGCGTCCGCTGGACGTGGTGGCGATGCTGGAGCGCTACCACGCGGACCCGAGCGACGCCTCCTCCACGGCCGTGCGCGCCGCCGCGCAGCTCCTCCGGGGGATGATGGCCACGGATGGAATCACGGTGCTCCGCGCGGATGGATGCATCGTGGGCTACAACATCTTCGTGAGACACCCTGAGACACTCGCGAGCCAGCCCTCCGTCGTGGGTGGGGCGCGGCGGAGGACCTTCGAGGTGCTGTGCGCGGCCCTGGGCACGGAACTCACCGCCGCGTTCATCCGCTCCCAGGACGGGGACGTGAGCTGCCGGAGGGCGTGAGAGTGCCCGATTTCTCTCAGTTTTCTGGGTAGAAGGGGCAGCGGTGTGTCCCAGGCGTCACGCGGGAGTCGGAGAACCTGACACGTCAGGTTGGTGACGCAGTACGCTCAGCGTCGCAACATTTGCGTCCGTCGGGGGGTTGTTCCATGCTGTTCGCCCCTTGAATCCCCCCTTGTTTCGCATCGCGCGTACCGCGCTCACAGTGCTCTCGGTGTGCCTCGCTGGTGTCGCGGGGGCGGCCAAGTTGCCGGAAGTCGTCGTCTCCGGCCCTCCCGTGGCGCCATCCCCGGGCGAAGTTGGCACCGGCCTGTGTATGGCGTCGAGCGTCGTGAGCGATCCGGACAACCCTGGTGCGGAGTTCCCTCAGGAGGAGAGCAACTTCGTCGGAGGCATGAATGCCTTCATGGAGAACACCCGAGCCCGACGGGTTACCTCCGTGTTGCGCACGGTGCTCGACCAGTCGAACAACATCACGCTGGGTGACCCGACCGACCCGACCATCCAGCAGCCGAGCTACGGCGACTTCGTGAACTCGGTGCAGGGTTGTGGAACAGGCGGCTGTGCGTTTCCGCACCCGACGTTCGCTGGCTTTGGCGCGCGGTATCGCGGCTACATCAACATCACCCCGCAGTGGGTGAACGTGCCGCTCCACTTCGGCTTCTACGCGGATGACGCGGTCTCCTTCGCGATCTACGACCGGAACCAGACGGCGTATCAGGTCATCAACCGCCCTCCCCGACTGGGACTGCCGACGTGGCGCACGACCAACACCGTCACCTTCAACAACCCTGGCCTCTATCCGGTCGAAATCCTCTATGCGCAGGTGAGTGAGCATGCCGCGCTGGAGCTCTCCACCTTCGTGGGAGCCTTCACGGACTTCGAGCGGGGTGCCAGCACCAATCCAGTGGTCAAGCTGAGCGGCGCAGGCTTCATCCTGGCGCCCCCGACCCTCTTCTTCCACTCGGACAATGGCCGCCCATCCTTCCCGGACGACCTCAACCGCTGTGAGCAGTGCAACCGCCAGTTCGCCAATCTCCCCGGCAACGGCGGCTGTGGCTCGTTCTACTACTGCAACGCTGCCGCGCTCTGTGCTCCCTGCGACTCGTCCCTCTTCTGTGGCGAGACCTGCTCCCCGTGCGGTCAGTCCACGCCCCACTGCGCCAACCTCAACGGCCGCACCCAGTGCGTGCAGTGCACCGAAGACAGCCAGTGCCCGAACGGCCGCTGCGACCTGACGGACAACACGTGCCGCGGCTGCAACGACGACGCGGACTGCCCCGACAACGGCCGCTGCGACACGGCGACCAACCAGTGCACCGGCTGCAACGACGACAGCGACTGCCCCGGCGGCGCCTGCGACGAGCCCAACGCCACCTGCGTGCAGTGCACCGAGGACGAGCACTGCCCCGACAACCAGGTCTGCGTCACCTCCATCCACGAGTGCCGCGAGTGCAATGACGACTCGCAGTGCCCGCGCGGAGAAATCTGCGCCGACAACCAGTGCACCCCCTGCGCCACCGACGACGCGTGCGCGGGCAACTCCTGCAACTGCTGCCCCAACGGCACCCAGTGCGCGGCGCCGACGCCCGGCGCGTCCCCGTCCTGCGTCGAGTGCACCACCGACAGCCAGTGCGCCCCCGGCCAGAAGTGCGATCCGCTCAACGGCCGCTGCGTGGACGAAGTCCCCGAGTGCAACACCTCCGACGCCTGCGGCCCCAGCTGCGCGAAGTGCCCCGGCGACCGCCCCTTCTGTCTGGACGGCGAGGTCTGCGTCCAGTGCCGCAACGACCTGGAGTGCGGCGACGGCCAGTTCTGCCTCAGCGGCGAGTGCTCCTCCTGCACCACCGCCCGGCACTGCGGCGAGCGCTGCGGCGCCTGCGAGGGCGACACCCCCTTCTGCCTCTCCGACGGCTCCGTGCGGGGCAGCGCCTGCGTCGGCTGCCGCAACGACGAAGACTGCGGCAGCGGTCAGTGCAACCCGGAGACCCGCACCTGTGAGAACGCCGGAGCGTGCGCGGTGACCTGCGAGCAGGGACTCGTCTGCGACGGTGTCTCCTGCGTCGAGTGCTTCGCCGACGCGCACTGCCCCTGCGGTGGCACCTGCGACACCTCGACCAACACCTGCACCACCTCCTGTGACGACAGCGGGGACTGCCTCGGCGTGCAGCACTGCTCGGCCGCCACGCAGGCTTGCGAGCGGGGCCGCCGCAAGCCCGGCACCGAGCCACAGGGCGGCGCCTTCTGCTGTGGCACCACCGCTGATGCCACCCCTGCCGGAAGCACCACCATCCTGGTGCTGCTCGCCGCGGGCCTCATGCTCCTTCGCAACCAGCGCCGCGCCCGATGAAGCCCTCGCACCTGCCGCTCCTCTTCCTGGCGCTCGGGCTGTCCACCGCCGCCACCGCCCAGCCGGACACGCGCTTCAACGTGCAGTTGTTCCGCCCGTCCGGCACGCCCCAGGACCTGGTGGTCGTGACGCAGTCACGCCCGCTGTCTCACCTGTCCGTGGCGGGTGGCCCGTACTTCAGCTACTCGCTCAACCCGCTGACGCTGGTGCCCGAGGGCGGAGACGTGGGGAAGATTTCCCTCGTCGGCAACCGCCTCCAGCTCGACGCCATGGCCAGCGTGGGCCTCTTCGACTGGGCCGAGGTGGGCGTGGACATGCCGCTCATCCTCGCGCAGGGCGGTCAGAACCTGGAGGTCATCGGCACCGAAGGCAGCGTGGAGAGCTTCGTCCTCGGCGACCTCCGGCTCACCGGCAAGCTGGCCATCCCCGGCCTGCGCCGCCCCGCCGAGGGCAAGGGCTTCGGCGCGGCGCTGACGCTGAACGTGAGCTTCCCCACCGGCGCGCAGGAGGCCTTCGCCGGTGACGGGGAGATGACGTGGGCGCCGGGCCTCGTGCTGGACTACCGCTTCGGCAACGGTATCCTCCTGGCGCTCAACGGCGGCTTCTGGAAGCGGCCGGACCACGTCTTCAGCGGCGCGTCGGTGGGCGACATGATGCCCTTCGGCGTGGGCACCGAGGTGCCCATCCTCCGCGGCAGCGGAATCACCGCCGTGGGCCTGGTGCACGGCGCGGTGGGACTGGAGAAGCTGCCCGACGAGCCCCGGCAGGTGCCCGCGGAGCTGCTCCTGGGCCTGCGCTGGTACAGCTCCACCGGCCTCACCTTCACGTTTGGCGGTGGCGCGGGCTGCGGATGCTCGCTCGCGTCACCGACGCTGAGCTTCTTCACCTCCATCATCTGGATTCCGGCGAAGACGCGCGAGTGGGAGGCGCTGGAGCGCTTCAAGGACCCGCCCGAGCCCGCGCCGCCGCCTCCGCCGCCGGTGGACCCGGATGGGGACTCGGTGATTGGCGAGGGCGATTTGTGCCCGGACGTGGCCGGCCCCGTGGGCAACGCGGGCTGCCCGGACACGGACCGCGACGGCGACGCCGTGGTGGACCGGCTCGACAAGTGCCCGGACGAGCCGGCCGGCAGCCGTGGCCGCGACGGGTGCCCGCTGGCGCGGCGGGCCGGGAACAAGATTGTCATCCTGGAGCAGCTGAACTTCGCCACGGACCAGGACGTCATCCTCTCCGAGTCCTTCCCCATCCTGGAGGAGGTGGCCCGGGTGATGAACGAGAACCCGGAGGTCGACCGCGTCCTGGTGGAGGGCCACACCGACTCGCGCGCGAGCGACGCGTACAACCTGGACCTGTCGCGCCGGCGCGCGGCCAGCGTGGTGCGCTTCCTCATCGAGAGCGGCGTGGCGGCGGAGCGGCTGTGCTCTCAGGGATTCGGCCGCGGCAAGCCGCTGGCCGACAACGAGACGGAAGAGGGCATGGCGCTCAACCGCCGCGTCGAGTTCACCATCCAGCCGCCGAGCGACGGGCCCCGCCCGCCGTGCCCGGAGGAGGGCCTGAACAAGAAGTCCAAGCGCTTCCCGAAGCTGCCCTCACTGGGCAAGCCCAAGGCCCCCGCTCCAAAGCAGTAGCCCCGTGACGCGCCTCTCCTCTCACCGTGGAGGAGAGGCGCATGCCTTTGGGACCCAGAATGGCTTTGAAGCCCCCTGACGGAAGAAGTGGCCTGGCGATGCAGTCCGAAACCGTCGGCGGGCCGAGGCTCTGAAAGCACTCCTGCAAGGGGCCCCCAAGGTGTTCGGTGACACCAGGTGAGGAGGCAGGACCTTTGGAAGTAGAACCAACGCGGGTCTGCGGCTTCATGGTCGTCCGGAGGCCGCACGAGAACTACGACCTGGCCGGGCGAGGCGTCTTCCCGTCTCGCCCCGACAGGGTCGGAAGCACCTACTACGGCGGGGTGGATAGAATGCCGTGGTTTGACCTGGACGAGCTGTACTACGACTCGAATCCTGCTGAGAGCGTCGTTGCCCTCAGGAACAGACTCACCCAGCGCAACCGGGACGCGCTCGGAGTCGAGCTGCTGGGTGAATTGTCTGATATCACGAACTGCCTCCAGCTCATCGGGGGGATGGCGGCCGCGAACGAGGTAATCGCCATCCACTCCAACGAACTGGCGAAGGTAAAGGGATGGGTGCCGGTCGCGAATCCGGGGGACTGGATGGGCCTGGACGTCGTGTTGTACGGCGGAGGGTCGCTCTTGAGGGAAGGAATCTTTGGCTCGGATTTCTTCGACCCGAAGTGGGGGCACAGGCTCAACTGCAACGGATTGTTCTCATCTCGCGCCGAGTGTGAGGAGTACCTGGGCGAGTACCGGCGCGGCGTTGAGCAGGGGCGCCTCGAAAGCGTTGAGCTCGATGTCGTGGACTTCGTGGACCTGTACAGGATGTCCGCGGTCCCTCTTTGCCAGAGGACGGTCCCTGGGGCCTGAAGGGAGCGGCCCCTACGGAACCACGTACTCCGCGGCGGTGCGCCGCCGGCCGGCGACGACGGACACCACGGCGCGGCCGGTGCCCTCACGTCGAGCGTGTTGAGGATGATGAGGTCCAGCGGAATCGCCGTGCGCACCTTGCCGCCCGTCACACCGAGGGTGGTCTTCCCGGACTTGCGCACCCGTCACCACGCCGTCCTGCACGAGCGCCACGTCCGTCACGGAGCTCGTCCACCGCAGCTTGATGTTCTGCCCCGGAGTCCGCAGGCACTTCGTCTCCAGCGGCTCGATGGTCATCGAGGTCGGAGTAGGCCCGCAGGCACTCAGCAGCCCGAGGCAGAAGAGACGCGCCCCAACAAGATCACCGAGGTCACTGAAGAAGATGGTCAAGTAAACGCCATGCGACTGCTCTTCTCTGGATGGAAGGCGAATCCCCGGTCCGTGGACCTCGTCCATCTCCTTCGGCGAGACCTGAACCTGTCACTCGGAAAGGCCAAGCAGCTGGTGGACTCCATCGTTGCGCGGCCGGTCGAGGTCGTTGAAATGCCGAACGAGACCGCAGCCAGGAGCTTGTCCGAGCGCGGCATCGACATCGGGCTCTATGCGGAGCCTCGTGGAAAGCGGCTCTATGTCACCGGGTGTCGGCCCGCCGAAGACAGGGGGGCGCTTGCTCTCTTCCTGAGCTCGCACGGTGGATTCGCACCTGATGAGGCGGCCCGAATCGCGGAACGTCTGACGCTGCCGGCCCCAACGTCCATTGAGGTCAGCGAACGTCAACAGGCCCAGCGGTGCTCCGAGGCGGCTGAGCAGCTTGGATTCGTGTGCACGGTCGCCGAATGACTCTCACCCTCCGAGGCTTGCTCCCCCACGAGCCTCGGAATCCGCGGCAGCGCTACGGAACCACGAACTCCGCGGCGGTGCGCCGCCGCGCCCGGCGACGACGGACACCACGGCGCGGCCGGTGCCCACCGGCTCACGGGAGGCTGTGCGCCAATCGCTCAGGCCTGCCAGCACTCCCTGGCGAGCGCTCCAGGGAGAGAAAGTCTCCCCGAAGCATTGCCCCGGGCCAAGGAGCCCTCACCTCAGGGCCCTGTCGCCGTTCCCCGCGGCGGGCCGTGCGCCCATCGCGCCCCATGGCCGGCGCCGCGACCTGGCCAGCAACGCCATCGTCCCGAGCAGCCAGAAGGGCCAGGAGGAAGGCGGCTCCTGCCCTGTCGCGCCGATGGTGCAACCACCTCCCCCCCCCGTGATGAACTTCGGCGGCTCAGGCGGGTCTGGCGGGTCCGGCGGCGGGTCAACGACCTTGGGCGGCTCCGCCTGGACCGTCACGGTGTCGGTGGCGGTGAAGGCGCCGTCGCTGACGCTCAACTGGAAGCGCAGGGTCCGCTGCTCTGCATCCTCGATGGTGGGCACGGTGAAGCGCGGCCTGACGGAGTCCCTCGCCTGCAACTCCACCGGGGGCCCCTGAAGCTGCTCCCACGAATACTGCAACACCCCGGGATTCGGGCCTGAGCTCCCCGAGCCATCGAGCGTCACCTCCGCGCCGAAGAGAGCGGTCTGGTCGGCGCCGGCATTGGCGGTAGGAGGACGGCAGATACCGGCGTCCGCGAAGATGCCCTCGAATGGCCCCTCGGTGACTCCCGTCAGGGAGACATTGTCAATCTCCCACCCATGGGCCTGGACGACCCAGGCCGAGCCAAAGCGGAACCTCAGCCGCACGGTCTTCCCGCTCAGCTTCGTGCCGAAATCCAGGGTGGTGTTCACATTCATCCCGGGCCACGCCGCGTTCTGCGCGACATACGCCTGTCGACCGGCCAGGGTGTTGCTCACGGTGGTGTCGAGCGTCCCTCCGTATCCCGGCTGGACGTAGACGCTCACGTCCTCCCAGGTCGCCCCGTCATCCTGGGTGACCTCGATGACCCCTCCATTCCAGTAGGACGTCTGGCCCGTCTCGGAGTCGTGTGTGAACGCGAAATGATACCGGTGGTCGAAGGTCATCTGGAAGGGAGCATCGGCCGCCACCTTCACCGGAGGAGTCACCAGCAGGGTATCCGCGGCGTCATATCCATCCTTCGCGAACCAGAGGTGATTGACCTCGCCAGGGGTGCTCGACGGGGCAAGCATCCGCCGCCAGCGCTGGTCCTCGCCGCCCCTCAGGACCTGGGTCAGCCAGGATGTCGTGTTGCCCTCGAACGCATCGCCCGCCGAAGGGGCCAGGTCATGGTCGAGCTTGACGATGTGCTTCTGCTCCGTGCGCTCCTGACAGGAGTTGGGGGCGATGAGCGTGATGGTGAACTCCACGTCTCGCGGCCCCTCCAGGGGCGCTGTCAGCTGGATGGGGACCTCCAGCGAGATGGAGCCAAAGGGGGGCACCGTGGGGAGGGGGATTCCCCCCTGGGGCAACGACACCATCGACCTGTTGGCCTGGACCGTCACAGTAGTCCCAGATGTGGAGGCCACGGGGCCCGGATTGGAGACCTTGAGGTGGAGCGTTCCTGCCTCGTCGGCGTCGAGAATGCCGTCGGCCCGGGCGTCACAGGCGCGAACCCCGTCGTCCACCCGCACGAACTCGAACCGCAGGTCCGCCCGAACCCCGGTGCTCTCCTTGACCTCGGTGAAGTCGAGGGACCTTCGCGGCGGAGACTCCGCGCAGGTGCCGGCGCCACGCCGGGAGAAGGCCTCGGCCAGGAGCAGCATGTCTCGGGAGTCCCTGGCCTGGACGGCCATGAGCAGCGCGTCCCGCTGCTCCGTGAAGGTCGGGTCCACGGGAGCCAGCGCCATGCCCGCGACGACATAATCCGCCATTCGCCGCCTGGCCGCGACAAAGGCCTCGTGACGGGGGCCGGACCGCAGGGCCTCATCAACCAGGGCGAGGTAGCCGTCGAAGAGCATGGACGCCCAGACCTCCCCCGCGTTGTGCACCTGCGAGTTCACCTCACCGTTGTCACGGAGGGGGTGCGCATCGGGGAGCGGCTCCGAATCGGAGACATGGCGGAACCGAAGCGCGTTCTTCAGTGGGTTGCGCGAGTAGGGCGCCCGGCGGATGCCATAGTAGGGGCTCTGGCCGAGGATGTATGACGCATACCCCCCGATTGCGTACGTCCCGTCAAACCCATCATTCTCCCGGACCATCATGTGGAGGGCGATGAAGTCGCCCCACCCCTCGCTCTGCGCCTTGCATTGGGGCTCAGTGCAGTCGACGAGGCGGAGGTGGAGCAGATGCCCCCATTCGTGGGCAACGACCGTGTTGTCGAGAGCGCCGTCCCGCTCGGCGCTGGGGATGCGCGCCATGCTCCCATTGACGGAGCCACCGGCGAGCAGGGCCTTGAGTGTCTGACCGGCCTCGTAGGTGATGGAGAGAGTGGGGAGCTGGGTGCTGAGTGTCGGGTCCACGTCAGCCATTTCGGGTGGCGCCCCCCCCGGAATGTGATTCATGACAATCAACCCGGCCGCGCCCGCGCGCTCCGCGTTCACCGCCTTGAGCTCATAGATGCAGTTGCCGCGGTCAGCCAGGACGATGGCGCCCGTGACGTCGTTGCTCGGGGGCTGACAAGCATCAGTGGCGGAAGACGTGCCGCTGCTGGCCAGGACGAGACGGAGCGAGTCGAGGTTGAACCGCTGCGGGCCAAACGCCGCCCTGCCGGTGGTGTACTCGACGCCCGAGCCCCGGAAGTGGCGCTCTTCTGGCATCTGCCAGAGGTACGCCTCCATCCGGGGAACCCGGCCGTCACGCGGCACGTAGATGGAGGCATTGTTGCGCATCAGGGGATTGGTTCCGAGGTTCTGGGCCTCGGCGAGCAGGGCGTCACCGCCCTGCCCTCCGCGCCCCCGGTTGTCATTCTGGGCGTTGCCCGCGGACTCATTGAAGCCGGAGACGTAGAAATAGTCGTGCAACCAATTGGTCGTATAGAAGAGCCGGGCAATCGCGGCATGCGTCTGGCTTTCGCGCTCCATCGGCCCCAGGGAGTGTTCGTAGTCGAAATGGAAGTTGCGGGTATTCGGAATCACGAAGGCCCGTACGTCCACGCCGCCGTCGGTGTAGCCATCCGGGTTGTAGTGGTCCGCATAGGCAAACACATTGTTGCCCGAGGTGTGGTCCGCGCCCGCGGGAAGCCAGGAATCCACCCCTCCGTCCGGGTGCACCAATCCGTCCACGAAGACGTCCGTGGGGGCCACGAAGGCCGGCTCGTAGCCGTCTGGCTCTCCCGTGGGGTGGGGCGTGTAGTCCTCCTGGGGCCCATCACGAGGGGTTCCATCCGGGTCCGCCCAGACTCGATACGAATACACGTCGCTGGAGATCCGGTCTCGGCGGAGAAGCGTGGCGCCATCGTCCGCGGCCATCACATACTCGTAGCCGCGGCGGGACTCCCGTCCACGGCGTTGCGCGAGGAGCTCCACCGAGTAGGCGGGAACCAGGCGGTCGGCCCTGGGGAAGTACACCGGCATGACCTGAGCGGGGGTCACCAGCGAGATACCGGAGCTCTTCCCCGCGCTGGTGGGAGCAAGGTCGAAGAGCTGGCGGTCCGCCCCGGCCATCCCCACCTCCTGGACCGCGACGTCACTGGCCAGCGAGAGCCCGTACAGGTCCCCCAGCGCATCCAGGACCGCCTGGGCGGGGGAGGCCTGGAAGGCGCTCCGGTCCCCCTGACTCTCCACCTCGGCCAGCGCCTGGTCCACTCCGTCGTGCAGGTTTCCCGTCATGGCGACCAGCTCGAGGTCGCGCGTCATGAGCACCTTCAGCTCATTGCGCACCACCTCGATGCCGGCCACGCGCTGCCTGAAGAACACGATGATGCCGCCCTCGCCGGTGTCATGGACCCGATGCACATAGGCGGCCTCCAGGGCCACGGGCGAGAGCCGGTACAGCGCCGCATGCCGCTCCAGATACAGGCGCGCCGCCGCCTCGGGCGTGTGCCGCGTGAGCGCGGGGCGCCCATGCCCCTGCCCCGCCCACACCATCGTCGGCACGTTGCGCGCCGCATCCCGGGAGACGACGGCCACGTCCCCCGGGACATCCGCGAGGCCCCCGGCCCGCACGCCCAGGCCGGGGGAAGCATCAGTGGAGGGCTCCACCGCACATCCCGTGCAAAATGCCACCGTCACCATCACGATGGACACGCGGCTCCTCAGATTTTTGAGCATCCGGGCCCCCACTGTCGCAATCCAGCCTCGGAATTCCGAGGCCCGCCATCACTTGCAGATGTCTGTATCCCGCAGACGGGCGATGTGCCCGACTGCGTTGCCCTTCAGTGAGCGCGCGTACATCCCCCCCACCCAGCTCCCGTCATTGAAGGTGACATTGGCCTTGGGAGCAAGAACCGTACCGTAGAAACCATACCCATAGGCAGTGAGGGTGGTGGCGTCTGGGAAATTGAAGAGGACGCCGCGCTCATCGATGCCGCCGCTGAAGACATGGCCAAAGTTGGTGAACAGCGCCGAGGTGCCTCGGACGTTGATGACGGCCAGGGAGTCCGCGGGGGCCTCGATGGAGAGCAGGACGGCCCCCGTGAAGGCGCTGGCATTCACGTTGAAGACATTCACCTTGGGGTCGGTGCCCTTGAGCGTGATGCCTCCCCACGACTCCAGCGTGGTGGTGCCATTGGCGGGAAGGACGGCGAGCTCGGAGGAGAGCGTCTGCAGCGAGCTGGCGCGCGAGGCGAAGCTGATGGGGGTTCCGCGTGCCACCGTGCCGCGAGGATAGGTGACGTTCGTGCCGGTCGTGAGCGCCCCTCCGTACCGGGTGTCACCCCAGACGCTGCCGTTGTGGAGATAGAGGTTCCCACCCGCCACCAGCACGTTGGAGGTGTCGCCCTCGGCGAGCATCGCGCCGACGGAGAAGTTCTCCAGGGAGATGTTGCGGCCAGCGGCCACCTTGCCCCGGACTTCATTCCCTTGCAGGTAGTCCTCGAGGACGAAGAGGTTGTACTCGCCAAGGCGGACTTCGAGGCATTGAGCGGTGCTCTCGGTGCCGACCGTGACGGTGATGCTGGTGAAGACCGCCCCGTTGCGCACGGTGATGGTGGCGATTCCCGCGCTGATGCCCGTCAGGGTTCCATCCGGGGTGATGGTGGCGATGCTGGGGTTCGAGGTCGAGTACACGGTTCCCAGGGCCGGCGAGGTGATGTCTCGCGTCACGCCGTCGGTGTACCTGCCACTCACCACGAGCTTCCGCTTCGAGCCCGGGCCGCCAAGGGTGGCATCCCCGTTGAGGACCTGGATGGAGCTCAACTGGGCCGACGAAACCACGGGCAGGACGACGCGCGGAGAGGACTGAATCATTCCCTGGGCGTCGATGCCGAAGGCAGCGAGCTCGAGCGAGCCGATGGCCTGCTGCGGAACCTGGAACTGCGCCGAGAACGGAGCCGCCTCGATGATGACCGCGTTGCCTCCCCCCAGGATGAACACCGTCGCCGGCTGGAATCCCGCCGTGCCAGCGACCGACACCGTCACCGTGCCGCCCGGGGTGACCTGGGTGCCGGGGGCCGGCGAGGTGATGACCAGGTTGCCCGCGAGCGAGGGGACGCCACTGGACCAGTCCACACCGTCCTCGTAGCGGGGCTCCACCTTCGCGAGGTCAGCGGAGCCCGCTGCCCCCACGGTGAGGGCGCCGCAGCCGTTCACACGGGGGAGCGTGGACGGGCTGGGAAGGGCCTGCACGAAGGACGTGCCGCCAACAGGGCTGTTGAGCAATTCGGTGAGCCTGTTGCGATGCAGGAGGTCGTTCGTGAGCTCGAAGTGATCACTGTCGATATTCGACTGACTCACCGCGAAGGAAGAGACAGCGTCGACTGTCACACCGCCCCGTTGATCCGCATCGGCCACCAGGCCGTCATGCGGGTCTCCACAGAACAACATGCTGTCCACACCGAGAATGAGCTTCTGCCGGACCATAGCGGTGGCCCCGAACGTCAATTCATGGTGCCGTTCGATATTGTCATACAGAATCCTGAACCTGGCCGGGAACAACGCCATGGTCTGCGTGCGAGCGATGGTCTGTGCGCCATTGCTGACCATGACATGCGTTGGCACAGCGGTCTGCTTGATGTTGTTGATGGGTGATGCGGGCGTCGTGAGGAGCTCGTCGAGGGCCGTCCCCCCGGCGACTTCGACGGGAGTCCCGTTGACGGCGAGCAGGTCGCGGAGCCCGTTCCAGACCTCCGGATGGTCCACCTTGAGGAATTCGCGCATCTTCACGATTTCGTCCGCCATGCGTGTGCCGACATGGGGGGTATTCATGGTGATGAGCCGGTTGATGGAGCCCGAGTCGAAGTTGGTGAAGCTGCGATAGTTGGGCCAATCCACGTACTTGCGAGCCAGGAGCCCACCCATGCCATGGCCGATGACGTCCACCTGGGTGACAGCGGTCTGCCGCAGGCGCATCTCCAGGAGGGCCTCCTTGATGGCGTCCGGGAGCGCGAGCCGGTTGGACTCGGAGTCGAGACTGGCCGCGCTCGTCGCGGAGTAGTCGGCGCAGGTCACCTCGAAGAGGCTGCTCGCGGCGATTCCGTTGGTTCCACTCCAGGCGGCGCAGCTGGACCAGATGTCGTGAACGAGCACCAGCGGCGGGCGGACGATGGTGAGCCCCACCTGGCTCGTGAAGCCGGTGCCGGTGGTGGGAGTGTACTGTCCGGAGATGCTGATGGGGCGGCTCGAGACGTTCGCGAAGCCGCCGATATCGAAGTCCGGGGGACTCGTGTACAGCGCGAAGGCGTAGTGCGTTCCGGGTCCGGCAAGGACGGTGTCCACGGTGACCGTGCTGGCGCGGGTGGAGGTTCCCACCGCACCGAGCCCGCCGCTCGTGGGGCTGGTGCCGCCCACCAGGGAGAACGTCATCTGGCCGGGGCCGGGGACCTTGGCGCGGACCAGGACCTGCGTGACACCGTCAGCCGCCACGTACTGAACGGGTGGAATTCCCTCGGTGCCACTGAGCTGTCCGGGGTCCGTCACGACGGTGCCCAGGAACTCGTGGATGAGCTTCGGGTTCGGGTCGACCACCTCCATGCCCGTGAAGGAGATGTTGTCGACGACCACCGTGGAGTCGAGGACTCCGTCCCCCAGGTCGCGAATCTCGAACTCGAGCGTAACCGTCCCTCCGCTGGACACCTCCACGTTGACGGTCCGGAAGTCGGTGATTCCCGCGTCCGGGAACAACAGGACTTCAGGTGGGTAGGAAGCCGGGAAGAAGTCGACGCCCCATGGGTCATCGGCGAACAACGTGTCGAACCCGGTGCCCGCCGCACGCGTGGATGACACGTCATAGAAGATGGAGCTGTTCACCGACGCCATGCCAGCTTCACGCGTCCCGAAGCCGTCGATGACGCGCACCGTGAACGTGTCGTTGAAGGAAGTGCCGACGAACTCAGGCGACTCGGCGCTCAGGAACCTGAAGTCGAAAGACAGGCGGTTGCTGCCGCGGGGCACGTTGAGTGAGACCCGGAAGACGACGGAGTCCCCATCCTCTCCCGCGGGCGGATAGTCCGTTCCCGGCTCCGGGAGGTTGGCGACGTTGATGTTGCCCGTGCTCATGATGAGCAGCGAGTTGCCCTTGCGTGGCTTGATGTTGCCGAACTCGGGGGCCACCATGGCCGCCTGGGGGTTCGCGGCGGTGAGGGTGGAGCTGGTCACCATGCCGGGAGGAAGGTCCAGGGCGGTGACAATCTCCGCCGCCGTGGCGAGCGAGGCCACGGCCGCGGCGGGCTTCGCCAGGTGCTGACTCGCGATGCGCTGGCGCTCGGCCAGGGCCTCCGCACTGAGCGCCCTGACCTGTGGGGCGGCGGCGGCCGCGGGCTGGGTAGCGGCGTCCCCACACGCGGCTGCGAGTGCGACGAGGAACGGGAGCAGGAAGACGGTGCGCATCTGCATCAGGTTCACTCCGTGGCGTTGGGCTGGTGAGTCATACGGCGCGGATGACAAAGGGCGCGGCCACCCCTCGGTTTCCTGAAGGGTGGCCGGTCGATACCTGGGGCGAACCTGAAGCACGGCACGAGGCTCGCCGGTGCGGGCTCCCGCGGATGAGGAGACCCGTTACTTGCGCTGGAGCGACAGCAGGTAGTCGCGGTGCCACCGGCTCGGCAGCCGGGCCAGCATGTCACCGCTCTTCCGGGTCATGGCGATGGACTCGTACTTCTTCTGGATTTGACCGTCGCCCACCATGAAGCCGTTGGCGTACACCACGGTCTGGTCCTCGCCGAGGGTGGACTTCTCCGCCACCGAGCCGACCTTGAGGTTGTAGACCTTGCCGCTGAAGGCCTCGCGGCTCACCTCGGTGAGCTTGCTGGGCCCCGCCCTGGTCATGACCAGGTCACCCTTCTTCAGCTCGCGGGCCTGGACCATGCCGCGCGCCACGACCTGGATGGGGTGCATCTCGGTCATCAGCAGGGTGCGGCCAGCCTCGTTGCGGATGCGCACCATCGGCGTCGTCTCGATGCCCACGGCCGTGTCCATGACCGTCAGGGACGGGTTGTAGGGATTGGACACGGAGTCGCCCGCCTTCACGGACTCGATGGTGGTCGCCTTGCCCTCCGCCATCTCGATTTCGGTGCCCTCCGCCAGGCAGCTGTTGGTGATGGTGATCTTCTTGAAGACGTAGTCCGGCCGGACGGCCGCCGGGTCGTTGCTCAGGGTGATGGAGGAGCGGTACTTCGTGCCGGCCGAGATGAGGGGCAGCGTGATGAACGCGGTCAGCTTGGCCGAGTCCTGCACCTGACGGCAGCCATCGTCGAAGAACGCGGCGTTGGTGCCGGTCAGGTCCCAGGAGAAGGTCTTCTTGTCCGCGCTCAGGGTGACGCGGTTCCAGAACTGGCTCATCTTCGACACGAGCGTGTTGCCGTCGGTGACGTCACAGCCTCCGCCCACGTTGGTGAGAATCAGCTTGAGGTGCCCGGCGTCGGGACGCGCCAGCCCCAGGTTCAGGTCCGTCTTGAGCTGGTTGATGGCCGCGTCGTCGAAGACGTGACTGCTGGTGACGGCGATGGAGCCCTTCAGCGGCAGCTTGACAGAGGTCGCGTTGCCCGTCAGGTCATAGTCGCAGTCCTGCGTCCAGGTCCGGTTCAGACACACCGAGATGAGGTTGTCGTTGAACGCGACGTCGAGCGGGGCGAGGACCGTGAGCGCGCTCAGGCGGGGCGCCTCATTGACGACGGGCCCGCTTTCGAGGCCGACGTCGGTGAAGAGATAGGAATCATTGACATTCCCGGCTTGATCCTCCTCGACCTTGTAGGACGAGACCCGGTACCGCTTGAGGGTCGTCAGGGCCAGGTTGCCCGTGGCATTCACGGTGACGTTGTAGCCACCGTCGAACTCCTCGCTCCAGGCCAGGTCTCCCAGCGCGAAGCCACTCGAGTCGGTGTAGCTGGTGTCGACGTAGGTGTAGACGGCGCCGCCGGGGAAGGTGGAGGTCGCGGTGCCCAGGCCGTCATTGGCGGCCGAGGTCGTCTCACCGGTGCTGGCCTGCTCGATGACGTGCATCTCCTGGATTTCGGCCGTGCCCTCGAGGGTGTTCGCCGCCATGGGCAGGAGCCCCGGCTTGTAGCCCTGGGCCAGGTGGTCCTGGCGCCGCTGCGCCAGGACCTTGAACAGGTAGGGCGAGTTCTCCGGCGTCTTGCCCGCGAGCTTGAGCCGCGCCATGGCGAACCGGTACTGGGCCTCATCCGCCATGTTCAGGCGGATGCGGACGTTCGGTTTGGCGATGCCGTGCAGGTACTGCTGGTCAGCGATGTAGGTGGCCCACTCGGCCTTGGACAGGCGGCCCGGCTCTCCAACCCCCTGCTGGTTGCGGCCGTGGAACTCCGGCATCGACTCCTGTGGGTTCGACGTGCAGCCAGACAGCAGGCTCAGACAGGTACCGGCGATGGCGCTGCCCACGACCAGATAACGGCGCATTCGCATCATGTTGCACCTCCTCTACTCAGACAATTGGATGGGGACGCGGAAACGGCTTCACATCACTTGCAGACCTCGGCGTAGTCAGGGCAGCAGTCGTTGTAGAGCACGCAGCTCTCCTCGCAGAAGCAGCCGTACCCGGGGCCGCCACACAGGCCCTTGCAGCTCGCGGTTGTGTTGTTGCAGTAGTAGTTGCCCTGGTTCAGGTCATTGAAGAGGAAGGAGTTGGGCGAGCCCCGGACATCCGAGACGCAGTTGAGGCTCGCGGAGCCCTCGACGTTGGCTTCGACCTGGTTGGGCCGGGCATCGCGATGGTCGGTCAGGTACTGGGCCGCGGCGCCCGCGACGTGGGGGCTGGCCATGGACGTGCCGTCGATGGAGGCGGTGGCCGTGGTGCCGCCAACCCAGGCGCCGAGGATGCTCACGCCAGGGGCGAAGATGTCCACGCAGTTGCCCCAGTTGGAGAACCACGCGCGCCGGTCGGCGTCGTCGGTGGCGGCCACGGTGATGGCCGAGGGCTCGCTCGCGGGCGAGCGGGTGCAGGCGTCCACGTTGTCATTGCCCGCGGCGACCACGACGGTCACCCCCGCGTTCACGGCATTGGCGACCGCGGCGTTGGCGGTTGGAGTCTGTCCGCCACTCAGGCTCAGGTTGGCCACGCAGGGCCCGTTCTGGTTCCGGCAGTCGGTACGGGCGAAATCCAGGCCCGCGATGACGCCGGCCCAGCTTCCCGAGCCACCACAGCCCAGCACCCGCACGGGATGGATTCGGGCCTGCTTGGCCATGCCGTAGAGGGTGCCCGCGGCCGTGCTGCTCACGTGCGTGCCGTGGCCATGGCAGTCCTCGACGCCGCGGCCGTCGTTGACGGCGGTGAAGCCATTGCCGATGCGGCCGGTGAACTCGGAGTGCCGGGTGTTGATGCCGGTGTCGAGGACGTAGAGGTGGACCCCGGCGCCGTTGCGGCCGTGGTCATCGTAGCTCCCGTCGCGCCCCAGACGCTGGTCCGTGCGGTCGATGCCGTCAGCCGGACTGGGAGAGGTGGTGCCGAGGCCGACGACCGCGTTCTCCTCGATGTAGGCCACGCTCGGGTTGTTGAGGAGCTTGTCGAGCTCCGTCGCATCCAGCGTCGCGGCGAACCCCGGGATGATGGAGTACTGGTACATCAGCGCGTTGTCCCCGCCGGCCTGGGCGACTTCGGCCGCCGCGGTGTCGATTGCCGACGTGCCGACCTCCGCCTCGAAGACCACGAGGTACTCTCCGGGAACGCTCAGCCCCGCCGGAGCCTTGTTCAGCGGCGCGACGCGGCTGACCAGCCTTTCCGGAGGCGTGCTCGTGTCCTGGAGGCCCTGCTCCGCACAGCCGCCCAGGGTCAGCGCGAGCATGCCCATCAGCGGCAGGACCTGGCTCCTCGCCACCGGGGCGCGGCCATCACGTGTCTGTCTTGTCGGCATATGCGTTCCTTTTGCTTGCAGGTAAGGGATTCCCTCGGGGTGTGCGAGCACCCCATGGGTGGGCGTGTGCCATTGCGGCCGCCGGACTCCGGCGCCGAGGCTGTAGTCGAGGGGGGTGTGCAAGGTGATTCAGTGTGGCCCTGGGCGCACACAGGGGTTTCCACGAGACAGCAACTTCGAGGTGCCGGTTCCCGGTGGATGCTCGCAGGCTAAAGACGCTCGGCGCGGTCAAGCTATGCAGAGATTTTCAACATTCACCAGGAGTGAATACTTTCCCTGACGCTGTGACAGGCTTTCGTGGCGAACGCCAGTGTCAACCCTCGGCGAGGATGCGGCTGATGCTGAGGTCGAGCTGGCTCTCGACGGCGCGGAGGACGCTCGTGAACTCCCGGGAGGAGAGGTCCAGGCGCTCCTTGAGAATGCGCCGGGTCGCGTCGTGAACTTCCTGCTGCGCGGTCCGCAGCCACCTGGATGCGGTGGATTGGTTGACGTTGAAGAGGGCGCCAATCCTCGTGGTCGACAGGCGATCCACGAAGTGGAGGCGGAGCAGGTACTTCTGCCTGCTGGGCAGCGCCGCGAAGGCATCTTCCATCGCCTGACGGAACTCGTCCTGGTAGCGCCGCTGGATGGCCTCTGTTTCGGGATTCCCGTCGGGGTCGGGCAGCAGGTCCAGGATGGCGTCGCTCACCGAGCCCTCCTCGCGCGTCGTACGCAGCAGGCTCAGGGCCGTGCGCAGCGACACGACCCGCACCCAGTTGCTGAGAGGACCACGGCCCGAGTACTCCTCTATCTTCGGCGCCTCGTCGGTGCGCACCAGCAGCCGCTCGCGCACCTGCTGACGGATGTCATCGACCACTGCCTCGGGGAGCTTCATGTGCGCGAGCGTTGCCGGGACGTCCGCGATGTGGTGCCGCTCGAAGGCGGAGAGCGCGGCGGGAATGCCCCTGGCGCAAGCGCAGGCGAGGTAGAGGTCTCCCGGGACGAGCTGGGCAAGGAGGCGCTCGAAGTCGTCCCCTGGCTCCAGCCTCGGGGAATGTGCGGCGAGATGACAAACGAACGCGTCGGACGAGAGGGGGATATCTGGCCATTGGTCACGGCCCTCCCGCCAGAAGCGCAGGAGCAGGCGCTCGAGGCATTCGAGGTCCGCGGCCCCTTCGACGTGCCAGCCCGTGTGTGCGAGGAATGTCGGTGCGAATGCCAAGCCCCCCTCCCTCTGAGTACCCCATATTATCCAAGAAGCCGATTTTTACAGCTTAATCGCACAGAGGTCTGACACAAGGTGGTGGCCACGCCGCGGCGGCATCCAGTTCTCTCCGTATGGCTCGCGTTTTGTGAGAGTCTTCACTCAGGGTGTTCCGAGGGGGGCACGAAATTGCCATCAAGCTGCCTGTGCGATGAAGACGTGGTCGCGCTGCTCGAGGGCCGGTTGGAGACGGCGGCGAATTCCGTCGTCCATCGCCATGCCGCCGAGTGCTCCGCGTGCCGTGAACTCCTGGTCGCGGCCGTGCGCAGCGATGCGCGTCAAGGACGTGCCTCGTCAGTGGCCACCATGCAGGCGGGGCGCGCGTCGAATTCGGAATGGACGGCGGCACGGCCATTCGCCACCTGGAAGCCGCCCCTGGAGCTGGACGAGTTCAGATTGGTGAGGCTGTTGGGGCGGGGCGGCATGGGGGCCGTCTACCTCGCGCGCGACACCTCGCTGGACCGCTGGGTGGCACTGAAACTCTGCGTCGCGCTCCAACCCGATGTGGGGACGCTTGCGAGCTTCGCCATCGAGGCGTGCGCCATCGCTCGCATCAAGCACCCGAACGTGGTGACCATGTTCCGGAGTGGCGAGGTCGATGGGCGGCCCTATCTCGTGTACGAGTATGTCGACGGGAAGAGCCTCGCGGAGCTGCGGCCTCCGCTCCCCTGGCAGCGCGTGCTCGACATCGCCGTGGGGCTCTCTCGTGGCCTGCATGCCGCGCATCAGTGCGGTGTGCTCCACCGCGACCTCAAGCCGGGCAACGCCATCCTGGAGCCCGACGGCACGGTCAAACTGCTCGACTTCGGCCTCGCCTCGTTCGTGGGCCCGGAGCGCGCCCCCCCATTGGCGGTGCCTGGCGTCGTCGGGACTCCGCGCTACATGGCCCCTGAGATTCGGCTTGGCGCACCAGCGACCGCGCAGAGCGACCTCTATGCGCTCGGGCTCCTGCTGTTCGAACTTTGTACCGGATGGGTGCCCTCCCCCGTGGCCATCAGCCTCGATGATGGGGTCGGCATGGGGGCGCTGATTTCGGACCTCGTCCCGGGAATCGACCCCAGGTTCGCGATGGTCATCGGGTGCTGCCTCTCGGAAGACCCCTCGGAGCGCTTTGCCCTGGCGGATACGTTGTGCGCGATGCTCGAGCATATCGCGCGGCCGGGCTTCACCCCCGCCGTCACCAGCCCGCCCTTCCTTCCTCAGCCCCTTCTGCCGCGCGGCCATGCCCCGCACCTGCGGAAAGAGTATTGAGGGCCTCCGCTACGGAACGACGAACTCCGCGGCCGTGCGCCGCCGCCCGGCGACGACGGACACCACGGCGCGGCCGGTGCCCACCGCCGTCACGCGGCCCTCGGGCGACACGGTCACCACGGAGGCGTCCGAGGTGAACCACTCCAGCGGCACGCTCTCCAGCACCGCGCCATTGCGGTTGAAGGCACGGGCCTGGAGCTGCACCGACTGGCCCGGGCGCTGGAAGACATGGTGCGTGAGGTTGAGTCCCAGGCGCACGAAGTCCGCCGGCACCACCTGCACGGCGATGGCGCGGCTGAGGTGCCCCAGGGTGGCGGTGACGGTGGCCACACCGGGATGCCCGGCCACGAGCTGACCGTCCTCCACCCGCACCACCGTCTCGTCCGAGGTACGGAACGCGGGCGCCGCGTCGGGAATGGACTCGCCCTGCTCGTTGCGCGCCACCACGCGCAGCTTGATGACGCGGCCCACCTCCATGAAGTCCGCGCCCGGCGCCCTCACGTCGAGCGTGTTGAGGATGGTGAGGTCCAGCGGAATCGCCGTGCGCACCTTGCCGCCCGTCACGCCGATGGTGGTCTTCCCGGACTTGCGCACCGTCACCACGCCGTCCTGCACGAGCGCCACGTCCGTCGCGGAGCTCGTCCACCGCAGCTTCGGCTCGGACATCCGCTTGCCCTCGTCATCGAGGACCTCGTACCGCAGCTTGATGTTCTGCCCCGGAGTCCGCAGGTACTTCGTCTCCAGCGGCTCGATGGTCATCGAGGTCGGAGTAGGCCCGCAGGCACTCAGCAGCCCGAGGACGAGGACAAGGACGGAACGGGAAGGAAGGCGCGTCTTCACGGCGGACCAGGGGGAGAGCGGCAACCATACCAACGCCGCGCGACCGCCCCGGAGCGAAAAGGGCCCGCAGCCGTCCACGACCGCACGCCTGCCGCTCCGTGCACCGTCCCCCCTGGGCGCCCCGCCGCTGCCCGCCGGTCCGACAGACAGACAGGCGGGAACCCAAACCGCCTCCCCCCGGCTACGGCTGGGACTCCCAGTGCAGCTCGGGGCCCTGCCCCTCCGGCCGGGGCTCGGGCGCCAGGGCCAGCGGCGGCACGTAGAGCCCCAGCCACTCCCGCCGCCACCAGTCGCCGGTGCGCCGCCGCTCCTCCGGGCTCGACATCCGGTAGTCGTAGAGCACGGCGCGGACCATGCGCGGCGGCTTGTCCGGGAACGGATTGCGCTCGAGCAGCTTCAGCACCTCGGGCGAGCCCTCCAGCAACCGGGCCAGGAAGACGATGAACCAGTTCGGCGGCGAGCCGAGCGCGGCGAACCACATCTGCCAGTCCAGCCGAGGCTGGTGCGGCGCCACCTGCCTCGGGGGGCGCTTCGGGTCGCCCACCTTGTAGCGGAACGAATATTCCTTCCAGTGCTCGCCGTCGTCGGAGCCCTCCACGAGGATTTCCGGCCGCTCCACCGTCATCACCGAGAACAAGCCGTAGGGATTCACCGAGCGCAGCGGGCGCGCGCGTGAGTCCAGCCACCCCAGCATGCCCATGAGGCGCTCCGGCTTCCGCGGCCACCAGTCGAAGCGCCGGAGCACCTCGGACGCGCCGAGCACCACCAGCGGCGCGGCCGTCACCGCGGACACCGCCGTGCGCCACCACGGACGCGGACGGGCGGGTTGCTCCGCCTCCAGCGGAAGCACGCGCCGCAACGCCGCGTCGTCCAGCAGCCACAGCCCCAGCACCAGCGACTGGAGGTTGAAGAAGCCGTAGTTGCCCGTGGCGCCGATGGTGCCTTGCAGCCCCGCGAGGGCCCAGAAGGCGAGCTGCCGCACCCGCCGGGGCGCGAAGGTGAGGAAGGCCCCTCCCGCCTCCAGCCCGAGCGTCGCCGCGGTGGAGGCGCGCTGGAACCACGGGGGCAGGTGGTGCGCGTGCCAGCCCCCGCGCGTGGGCAGCGGCGCCGTCTCGTAGTAGTGGTCCATCGCCCTCAGCTCGCGCCACGTCTCGTCCCCCGACTGGAGCTTGCTGACGCCGGAGCCGAAGTAGAGCCGGAACACGAGCAGCCGGAAGAGGAACACGTCCAGCGCGGAGGGCGCGTCACGGCCCAGGCCCGGCCTCGGTCCTCCGGGCGCGGTGAGCGCCGACAGCAGCCCCATCTCCAGCAGCAGCACGTCCCACTGGAAGGAGAGGAACTCGCGGCCCACCGACACATAGGAGAGGTACAGCCCCCACAGCAGCGACACACTCAGCCGGGGCGCGACGTTGAAGAGCAGCGCCAGCGACAGGAGCTGCCCCGCCCGGCACCCGCGCACCAGCGCGGCATCGGACGCGCCCAGCCAGAACACCGTGGGCGTCGTCCAGACGCGCTCCCAGCCCGGCTCCACCGCCTTGTGCGCCTCCAGCCGCTCGTGCACCGGACGGATGCCGCGCTTCCCGTAGAGCCCGAGCACCTGACGCCCCAGCGAGGTGAAGGCGACGAGGAACGTGCCGCCCATCAGCCGGAGGAAGGCCCAGCGCACCAGCCGGTACTCATGTGGCACCACGGCGCGGCCGAAGAGCCACCGGTCCACGCGCGACGCCCCGCGCCGGTTGTGGGCAATCACCGCGTAGACGCCCCGGGCCACGTGCAGCACGCCGGGCAGCAGCCCCAGACGCGCCGCCATGCGCGTGCCCCTCCGGGGCGACCAGGCGAGCGCCCGGAAGACCGCCTCCGCGCCCCGCGACACACGCCCGGAAGGCTCCACCAACTGCATGGCCCGCCGCATGTCCGCCTCGCGGATGCCGAGCAGCCAGCGGTGCCACCAGCGGCCCGGCACGAAGCGGACGCGCCCCTCCGTGCTCAGCCGCCAGCGCGCCACCCACCGGCGGCAGAAGCCACAGTCCCCGTCGAAGAGCACGAGCGGCCGTTGCGCCACCCCGAACCTGAGTCTCTCCACCATGGAGGAAGGGTGTGCGCGCCACCGGGCCATGGCCGCCCGGACTCCTCCCGGCCGGCCGCTCGTGGAGCAAGAGGCCCGGCGAGCGAGCCAGACTTCCAGCCCGCGGGGCCACGTGCCCCAGGCGCGCGGTGCCTACGTTTCACCGCATGAGCGAGCCCAAGGGGAAGGCAAAGCGGGTGGTCGAGGTGGTGCCCGGCATCCACCACTGGACCCTCTCCGACGACCGCATCGGCGGCGGACGCAGTGACGCCTACGCGGTGGTGGACGATGACGGTGCCGTCGTCCTCATCGACCCGCTGCCCGTGGACGAGGCGGCGCTGCGCAGGCTGGGGAACATCTCCGCCATCGTCCTGACGGCCGGCAACCACCAGCGCTCGGCCTGGCGCTTCCGCAAGGCCTTCGGCGTTCCGGTATGGGCGCCCGAGGGCGCACAGGGGCTGGAGGAGGAGCCGGACTTCTCCTACGGGGCGGGCTCCACGCTGCCGGCGGGGCTCGTCTCCTTCCACACGCCCGGGCCCACGGAGGCCATGTACACGCTGTGGATGCAGCAGCACCCGCGCGCCGTGGCCTTCATCTCGGACCTGCTGACGCACGAGGGCCGAGGCACGCCGCGGTTCGTCCCCAGCGAGTACCAGGACGAACCCCTCCGCACACGGCACAGCATCCAGCGCATCCTGGACCACCTGCCGGTGCAGACGGTGTGCTTCTCGCACGGCGCGCCCATCATCAACGATGGTGCCTCCGCGCTGCGGCGCGCGCTGGAGGAGGACATGGAGTCCCCCGCCGCGCCTTCACCGTGAGCCGTCGAGGGCACCTTCGCGCACCAGCACGTGCCCCGCGTCCTGCCCGGGCGGGACGAGGTGCAGCACCTCCCCCGCTTCGGCGCGGTCCAGCAGCCCGCTCAGCGTGGACAGGTCCGTGACGGGCACCCGCCGCGTGGGCTCCAGGGACAGCCGCCGCTCCATCGCCTCCGCCACGCGCGCGCTGTCCGACAGGTCCGTCTCGTAGACGAACGAGCGCTCACCGTACTCGTGCCCCCCGGGCACCCGGCCCACCAGGCGCAGCGGCCCCAGCCGCGCGTGGACGCGGACGCTCGGGTTGTCCCACTGGGCCACGCCACGCAGCCGGCGCGCGCGCAGCATGCCCAGCGTGAGCGCCTTCACCCACGGCGCGGCCCCGGTGCCCGGCAGGAAGCTCAGCAGCGACACGCCGATGAACAGGCCCGGCGTCACCGAGGGCGCCGCGTAGTACGCCGCGCCGATGGCCGGGTCCTCGTCGGCCAGCCCCAGCCGCTCGCGCACCGCCGGCTTCACCATGCGCGCCGGGCACCGCAGGAGGCCGATGGCCCCCGGCAGCAGGTACAAATCCGACAGCACCCAGCGCGGCACGCCGATGCCACCGAAGGCGAGCTGGTTCAACACGAGGTACTGCGCCGCCAGGTCCAGGTTCCGCTCCGCGGGCAGGTACCGCACCGGCAGCCCCAGCGGCGCCAGGTCCAGCGAGTCCGCGTGTGCGCCCGAGCCCAGCGCCACCAGCGACATACCCGGGTGCCGCGCGAAGAAGTCCTCCGCGCCCCGGGCCAGCGCGCCCCCGTCACGCATCGGCTTCGATGTCCTTCGCCACGGCCGCCAGCCGGTACGCGTCCGGAATCCGCACCGCCCCCGCGCCCACCTCCGCGCGCGACACGAGGCACCGCGACGAGCCACCGCCCTTCTCGCACAGCTCGCGCATGGTGAGCGGCACCACGCGCATGCCCAGCGCCTCCACCCGCGCGCGCACCGCCTCCGGCACCACCGAGGGCGCCAGCAGGTCGCGCCCCACCGGCAGCCCGTTGGTGGCGTAGCGCTTGATTTCGTCCTCCGTCACCACGAGCAGCCGGTGCTCGCCGAACCGCTCGCGCAGGCGCGCGTACGAGTCCGGGGCGATGACCTCCGGGCACACCAGCATCCGGTCCACCGCGGGAAGCGGGAGCACCGCCATGTTGCCGTGGAAGGCGGGCTCGCGGACCTGCACGCGGACCACCTCACCGGGGAAGTACCGCGCCGCGGCCTCCAGGCCGTCGAGCGTGGTGCGCCCGCCCCAGAACAGCAGCGTGGCGCCGTCGAAGGTGGCCACGTCGCCATGCGCCTCCCATATGCCCACGCCCGGGTCCACCACCTCCATGCCCAGGCTCCGGGCCAGGGGTGCCCAGTACTCGCGCTCGGCCTGCCGGTGCGCGCTCATCATCCGGGGCAGCAGGAACAGCGGCGGCGCGCCCTCGCGCGGTATCACCTGCCCGCATTCCGCGGCGTAGGGCATGCCCGTCAGCAGCTCCGACGGGGACGGCAGCGCCACCACCGTGCCACCGCGCGCTTCGATTTCCCGCGCCAGCGCCAGCCACTCGCGCCGGGCCTGGCGCGCATCCACCTGCGGGGCCTCGCGGCTGCGGAAGTTGCTCCGACCACGCAGGGCCCAGCCGCGCCCCGGGGGCGACATGAGGAAGAGGTCCATGGTGGCCCCGCTTCTACTCCTCCCGCCTTCCACGCCGCCACAACGCGCACCGTCAAGGGCGACGCCCTGTTGCATTCCCGGAAGCAGCCTTGCGGACGAGCCCTCCAGGCAGGGCGCCTGCCCGGGCGCACCGGTCGCCGTCGACCCTGGTTCCCAAGCGCATCTGGATGTAGCGCGGCAGGGGCTCCGCGCTGGAACGATGGACGCGCGCTCCGTCATGACTCGCGGTCCTGTTATCCCATGAACACCCTGGCAAGCCCCTTGCCCCATGGTCACGCCGCCATCGGGCGCGTTTGCTCCTCCGTCACGCCTTCATGGGACGCGGGCTCCTCCCATCCAGGCCGGAGGAGCCATGACCTCACGCGGGTTGAATCCGCTGCTGTGCCGGCCGGACGCGCGGCTGCACCTCGAGGTGCTGGAGGATGCATCCTCGGACGCCTGCTTCCTGATGACGCAATGGGAGCATGCCCTCTTCTCTCCCCGCTACACGCTGGCGGAGGTGATGCACGGGCCGGAGAAGCGGCTCCGTGCGTACCTGGGCGTGCTGGAAGCGGGCGGACCCGAGGTGCTCGCGCGCATGGCCCGCCCCAGTATCGAGGAGGAGGACGCGGAGAAGTCGTGGGTGGCCGCGTGGGTGCTGCTGGCCCGGGGCACGGACGACGACGTGGCGGCCGTGCTGGACGTCCTTCAGCACGGGGATGAGTCGCAGCGCATGGCGGTGGCCCGCGCGCTGGAGCTGAGCGAACGGCCCGGGCTCGCCGCGCACCTGCTGCCCCTGATGGGGCGCGAAGTGAATCCGGACGTGGCGGCGGCCGTGCTTCACGCGCTGACGGTGCGCGGCGAATCGCCCGGCGCGGAGGTCCTGGTACGCGCCCTGGCCCACCCCAGGCCCGAGTTGAGGATGGCGGCGTTGCACGCGGCGCGGCGCTTCCCCCAGGAGGCCAACGCGGCGGGAGCTTCACGCGGATTGGACTCGGCGGCACCGGAACAGCGAGCGGCGGCGCTGGTGGCGGGACTCATACAGAACCCGCGCACGATGTGGCGCGCATGCCGCGAAGCGACGAGGGCACCGGACGTGGCTGGACGCACCGCACGGCTCCTGGTGGCGCTTGGAGGCGAGGCGACCGACGTGGAGCGGCTGGTGCCCCTGCTCGCCCAACCAGCCCTGCGCGCGGACACACTCTGGGCACTGGGCTTCTCCGGTCGAGTGTCGGCGGTCGAGGCCTGCGTGCCATGGCTGGACGACGCCAGCCTGGGGCCTCTGGCAGCCGAAGCCTTCTCATCCGTGACGGGGCTGAAGCTGGAGGGCCGCACCGTGCGCAAGCGGGAAGACGGAGAGGAGGACGAAGCACTCCCCACGGACGAGCGCACCCCGGAGTGGCCGGGCCCCGACAACGACCTGCCCGTGCCGGTGGCGTCCGAAGTGGAGCGCTGGTGGGCCGAGAACCGCGAGGACTTCGATACGAGCAAGCGCTACCTCGGGGGCCATCCATACACGGCGGCGCGGCTGCTCGATGCGCTGGAAACGGCCCCCATGCGCCGACGGGGACCGCTGGCCCTGGAACTGACGCTGCGAACCGGGGGCGCGCTCGGCGTGGAGACGCGCACCTGGGCCACCGTGCAGCACGTCCAACTCCAGGCTGCGCGCGCGTGGGAGGCCCGGATGCGGATGCACGCCCTGGCCTCCTGAATGAATCGTTGAAGCACCGGCAGCCCCCGGAAGGAGCAGCGCATGAGCAACAGCGTTGGAGCCAATGGCCGCAGCCTGGTGCACAAGGACTCGGGTGGCACCACCGTCGCCTTTCCTGACGTGTGCAAGACACCGAGCCCCGCCGGGCCCGTGCCCGTTCCGTACCCGAACGTGGCGAAGTCCTCGGACGCGGCCGGAACGGCGAAGACGGTGGAGGTGGAGGGCAATCCCCTCTGCGTGAAGGACTCCACCTTCTCCACCAGCACGGGAAACGAGGCGGGCACGGCAGGGGGAGGCGTCTTCTCGGGAAAGACGAAGGGCAAGGCCGAGTTCGCCACCTACTCGTTCGACGTGAAGGTGGAGGGCAAGGGCGTGGCGCGGGCCCTCGACTTGATGACCCACAACAACAAGAACACGCCGCCCTTTCCCCTCGTGCAGCCGCCCCTGGTGGCCGTGGGCGTGCCCCCGGACAAGGTGACGTGCCTGTGCTGCGGGAAGAAGCCGTAGGAGGCACTCGCGAATGCTCGCGGTGACGGGATTGGGAATGATGACGGCGGTGGGTTATGGCGCGGTGGGCACCCTCGCCGCCCTGCGCGCGGACATGGACCGTCCGCACACGCACCCCACCTTTCGCGTGGTGGACGGCGAGGGTGGAGAAGCGGCCGTGGTGGGCTACCCCGTGACGGGCTTCGCGGAGGGCTTCACCGGGCCGGGCGCCTGGGTGCGGCTGGCGCTGGGCGCCTTCGCGGACCTGGTGCACGGCGCGGAGCTGCCGCCCGCCACGGACGAGGACTTCTGGCGCCGCACGGGCCTGACGCTGCTGGGCCCCGCCGCCGACACGGAGCGCTTCTCGGAGTTGCTGGACGAAGCGCCCGATGCCTGGGAACGGCTGTACGCCCGGCCGGTGGTGGAGGCCCTGCGCATTCCGTGGGCGCCGGGACATATGCGGGTGCTGGGGCTGGGGCACTGCGCCCTGGCCGAAGCCGTTCAGCGCGCTGGAGAAGATATGGCCGCGCGCCGGGTAGACCGGGTGGTGGTGCTGGCCGCTGACTCGTACCTGGACGCGGAAAGCCTCTCGTGGCTGTGCGGTCAGGGACGGCTGAAGGGCGCGCTCGGCCCCATGGGCACGATGCCAGGCGAAGCGGGCGCGGCCGTGCTGGTGGAAGCCGGCACCGTGGCGCGCGGCCGGTGCGCGGCGCGAGGCGGCCGGGTGCTCGCCGTGGCCTTGTCGGAGTCGCGGGAGCAAGGGGCGCCATCAACACCCGAGGAGCTCGGTCGCGCCCTGGCCGAGGTCGTCCGTCGTGTGCTCCCGGAGCAGCGGCCCTTCGTGGGGGACGTGCTCCTGGATCTCAACGGCGAGGCATGGCGAGCCCAGGCGTGGGGCCACGCGCAGATGTTCCTCACGCGCGAGCACGTGGACTTCGAGCGCTGCCGCGCCACGTTGCCCGCGGAGTGTCTGGGCGAGACGGGCGCGGCGAGCGCTCCCCTGGCCCTGGGCGTGGCGGTGGGGGCCTTCGTCTGGGGCCACAACCCCGAGGGACAGGCGCTCGTCCTCTCCCTTTCCGAATCGGGCCGGGCGGCCGCCATCCGCCTGGGCAACGCGTGAAGTGCCGGAGGCTCATGTCATGGCAGACGACTCCCACATCCTCAACAGCATGCCCGTCATCGCGGTGCTGGGGCGCAACCCGAACACGTACCTGGACAACGGCCGGGCCGAGCTGAAGGCCAACGCCGGGCGGCGCCAGCGCGTCTACGACAACGACGCGAAGATTCTCGAATACTTGAAGTTCTACGACGTGGCCCCACGCGACAAGGGCGTGCCCAAGCACTCCCCTGCGCACGCAGCCCTCTACCACTTCGACTACTTCATCAACGGGCTGAGGCCCTACTCCAACATCGGCCACCACCTGCTGCCGTGCGAGGTGTTCATCCCAGGCGAGGTGTTCACCGACGAAGAGTTGGAAATCCTCAAGCGCGTGCTCTACGACGTGAACAACGGCAAGAACATCATCTTCCTGCCGGGTTTCTCGCATGTGGTGGCGGTGTACCTGCTCAAGCGTGGCAACAGGTCCGGCTTCGAGGTGTGGAAGGGGCTGGGCGAGGACGCACGACGGCAGCACAAGGAGGCGTGGCAGAATCAAGCCCTGCGCTACTGCAACGTGCACCGACTGCCCTGCCACTACGACTTCCACCAGGACTACACCGCTCAGGTGAAGACGGACTGCGCGGACGTGAAGCGACTGGTGCGCGGCCAACTCGGCAAGATATGCGAAGGCTGGAAGCCTCCGGAGTCCATTCCTCGCACGCTATTCAAGCTTCAGGACGTGTATTGGGGGTATGTCGTGAGGTTCGGCGAGAGCCGACCGCTGGATGCCGGAGCGAGCATCAACGCACTCATCAAAATCAAGCCCCCCAAAGGAAAACTCAGCCTCTGAACTGCCGCACCTCAACTGCAATTCAACGTCAAGGAGGAATGCGCGTGAAATTCTACCCCTGGGTCAACGACGATGAGGACGATTCATTCGCATGGATCACGAAGGATTCGGACTTCCTGATGCACTGCATGGAATCCTATCTACTGCACGAAGGTGTATCGGTGAAGTCATGGTTCCCGACGGACACCGTATTCCAGCTCGATGACTCGCGCGGCATCAAGCTGACAGACTCCATTCCCAACACACTGCATCTCCTCATCGTTTCCGAAAAGCTCAAGGGTGTGCTGGAAGAGAAATCCGGTGCGGCCATTGAATTCCTGCCTGTACGCATCCGCAACCAGCGAGGCCGTTTCGTCCAAGAGCCCTATTTCATCGTCAACCCTGTCGGCACGCTGGAGTGCGTGGCTCGGGAGAAGTCCAGGTTCTGGTGCTCGGAGATCCGCCCCGATCAGGTCTTCCACTTCCACAATCTGGTATTGGACGAATCGAAGATTCCTCCCGACGCCAGGCTCTTCCGGCTCAAGGAGAAGAGCAACCTCTTCATCGTCCGCGAAGACCTCGGCAAGGACATCCTGCGCGCTGGGTGCGACGGGATGATCTTCCAGAACATCGAAGACTACGGGGCCGAGTTCCGGACCGATTGAAGATGCCGCCCCTGCTCGATGGAGGTGAATGATGAACGCCCCGAACATGCGCGCGCTCGAGACATCCGCGAGCGCCAAGGCCGCGTTGCTGGAGGAGGAGCTGTCACAGGGCAGCCGGCCTCCCGAGGAAATCGAGCGTATCTTCTTCCACCTCTCGCGCTACACCCGCGCCGCCGCCATTGCCCGGCTGCTCGCGTACGCGGACGGGGCCACCTTCCGCGAGCGTCTTGCGCGCTCCGGTGAGGCCCGCCGCCGGCTGCTCCAGTGGGCGACGGGTGCACGGCGCCCCTTCAACCGCTTCACCGCCACGGGCCACTACGGGCCGCTCTGCGACGCACTGGCTTCCGGAGCGGACGAACTGGCCCGCGACATCGTCCACCTGTCCACGGACACGCTCGTGAAGGGCCACGAGTTCGAGGAGGACTTCCTCTACGCGCGCCTGCTGGGCCTCATGGCCACCGGAGACGACACGGCGCCCGGCCGCGTGGAGCCCCTGCTGGAGTCCCTGGAGCGAATCATGGACGGCCAGGACTTCCCCCGGCTCGCCATGTGCCGGGCCCTCCTGGCACGCGAGCAGGAGTCCTTCGACGCCGCCCTCCAGGCGCTCCTGGAGGAGCGAGACCGCCACTTCCGCGCGCAGGCAAGTTCCTTCACCCCCAGGGACGAGGAGGCGGACACGGAGCCCTTCATCTTCGTGGAGGGCCTGTCGCTCCTGCGTCTCGCCGAGCACCGGGGGCTCTCGGTGCAATCCGACTACCTCTTCCTGCCCGGCCTCGCCCGGCCCCGCTGAAGGCCCGGGAAAGTGCACGCTGGCGCACCCTCCGTGCATCTTCTCGGTGGCCACCCGGACACAGCCGGGAGAGGCTCTGTCCCCGCGTGGACGAGACGAGCCTTCCCGACCCTGAAGCCCTTCGCTCCCTCTTGAAGACCGCCCTCGAGCTGCCGGCGCTGCAACCGCACGCGGCGCGCCTGGAGCGGCTCGTGGACGACTACGCGCGCGGCGTGGCGCGCAAGGACGCGCCGCTGGCCGTGGCGCTGGTGGGCGCCACCGGCGCGGGCAAGTCCACCCTCCTCAACGCCCTGGCCGGCCAGCCCCTGTCGCGTGAGGGCGTGGACCGTCCCACCAGCACCGCCGCCACCGTGTTCGCCCCGGACGGCGCCGCCGCGGACGCGCTGGCCCAGACGGGCGCGCGAGTCATGAGGTACGCGCCCGGCCCGCAGGGCCTGTGGAGCGGCCAGGTGTTCATCGACACGCCGGACCTCAACAGCGTGGCCACCACCCACCGGGACGTGGCGCG
This sequence comes from Myxococcus sp. RHSTA-1-4, assembly GCF_020037125.1. Lineage (GTDB taxonomy): Bacteria > Myxococcota > Myxococcia > Myxococcales > Myxococcaceae > Myxococcus. The sequence goes on along the minus strand of NZ_JAIQDG010000010.1, from coordinate 112,298 downwards.
CGCCGCGCTGGAGCGCGCGGACGTGGCGCTGGTGGTGATGCACCGGGGCAGCGTGGCGGAGGCCTCGCAGGTGGAGTTCCTCACGGAGTTCGCCCGCCGCCGCGCGCTCGTCTTCATCCTCAACTTCGCGGACGAGCTGTCCCCGGAGTCGCGCGAGACGCTGAAGACACAGGTGCGCCGCGTGGCCTCCGAGCAGTACGGGCTGGCCCAGGAGGACGTGCCCGTCTTCGCCATCAGCGCGCTGGCGGCGAAGGACGGCCGGGACGTGTCCGGCGAGTTCGGCGCCCTCCTCTTCCACCTGCGCGGGCTGGCCACCCAGGCGGTGGCCGCGCGCGTGCGGCGCACCAACGCGCTGGGAGCGCTGGAGGAGGTGTCCTCGCGCGTGGACGCAGCGCTGAAGGAGACGGAGGCACTGCTGTCGCGCACCCGCGACGCGCTGGGCTCCGGGCTGGAGAAGGCGGCGGAGGGACTGCGCACGGACTTCGACGGGCGGCTGCACCTGGCGCACGGCCACCTCGCGGCCGAGGTGCGGCGTCAGGCCGGAGGGCGCTTCTGGGGACCCGCGGCGTGGGGCCTGCGGCTGTCGCTGTGGGGCGCGAGCGGGCTGGGCGCGGCGGCCCTGGTGGGGCGGGCCAGCCTGCCGGCGGGCCTGGCCGTCGCGGCGACCTCCACGGTGGTGGACGTGGTGCGCGGCCGCACGCGCGCGCGGGCCGCGGAGGCCGCGGTGGTGGAGCCCTTCGAGGACGACTTCGGCGTGGAGTCCGCCGCGCGCACGGCGCTGGCGGAGGCGCGCAGCGTGGTGCGGGCCGGAGGCCTGGACCCGGCGCTGCTGGGAGTGCCGGACGTGGACGCGCTGCTGGACGCGGTGCGGGCGGCGCGCGCGGCGGCCTGGCGCTACACCGCCACCACCGGCGTGGCGGAGGCGGTGTCGGGCTGGTGGCGCGTGGCGCGCTGGCTGGTGCTGCCGCTCATCAACCTGCCCCTGCTGGGGCTGCTGGGACACGTGGGCTATCGCGTGGTGCGTGCCTACGTGGAAGGCCCCCTGTTGCCGCTGGAGTACTTCGTCAACGCGGGGGCCCTCTTCGTGCTGCTCGCCGGGGCGGGCGCGCTGCTGGCGTCAGCGAGTCTCGCTGGGGCCGCTCGCCGTGCGGGCGCCGCGGGGCGCGCGCGTTTCGTCGAGGCCCTGGCCGCCCTGGGCGGGAGGCTGGTGGAGGCCGTTGATGATGGACTCCGCCCCGGGCGGGAGGCCGCGCGGCGCCTCCTGGCGCTCAGGTGACATGGACACCACCGGCTGGCCCGGCGCGTGTGTGCCCTCGTTGTTGGCCATGAGGGTCTGCGAGCCCGAGTCCTTGCAGATGGGCGCGGACACGCGGGTGTCTCGCACCGGGTCGCCGTAGCCGGCGATGCGCGCCGGCACGGAGGGGTTGTTCCAGCCCTTGCCCACCTCCCGCGCCACCTTGAAATGCAGGTGCGCGCCGCAGGCCCAGCCCGTGGAACCGGAGAAGCCGATGAGCTGGCCCTCCTTCACGGTATCGCCCGGCTTCACCACCACCGCGCTGAAGTGCAGGTACTGCGTCTCCAGCCCGTCTCCGTGGGAGATGACGACGTAGTTCGCGTACGGCGCGAACTTCTCGTCGCAGCCGCCCTTGGTGCTGTCACCGCGCGCCAGACGCACCACACCGTCGCGAGCGGCGACGATGGGAGTGCCGTCCGGCATGCGGAAGTCCCACGCGTAGGTGTCGTTGTGCTGATGGCTGCCCGTGTCGTGTCCCTGGCTCACCGTGTGGATGCGGCCACAGGCGAAGGGAACACCCACCTCCGGCACGTTGCCCGGATGGGAGGCAGTCGAGGAGGGAACCGCGGGGGCCGAAGCCAGGAGAGAACCAAGGAAGAGAGCGGAAAGGTTCATATCGGGGCGGCGTGGAAACGGGGGCAAGTGGCTGCGGTATTTCCCAGGCCATTTTGTTCCAGGCCCGAGCGCCCCGCGACCGGGGGTGCTGTGCGCCGCTCTCCTCCCTGAAGGGATGAGCGCATGAAGTCAGAGGAGAGAACGCGCCGGTGGGGATGGAGCCCCCGGTTGCCCGACTGCTCGACGGCCTGCCGTAACGCGCCTGCCTCGGCCCCCACTTCCGCACGGGGAGCACCGGCACTCACACGTGCGGCCAGCCTGGCCGTGATGCTCCCATGGAGGGAGACGGCGCGCTGGCCGCTCAGCCGACGGCGAGGGAAGCGGTGGCGCCGTGGCGCGGCTCCCCTCCCCGCTCACTCCCGCTCACGCTCGCGAAGCCACGTGGCGATGGCGCGCTCGCACTCGGCATGGCGGTCGAGGAAGGCGAAGTGCCCGCTGTCCAGCTCCACATAGGTCGCGCTCCGGCCCAGGCGCTCCGCGAAGGCGCGCATGGAGCGAGTGGGCATCATGGAGTCATGGCGCCCCTGCACCAGCAGCGTGGGGACGGACGGTGCGGGGGCCTGGGATATGGCCCCGGAGACGAGCACCAGTCCCCGCAGCTCGAGGCGGGGATGGGACACCCGGCTCACGAGGACGCTGGCACCCGCGCCTCCGTTGGAGAGACCGCCGAGATAGACGCGGCGGACACCCCGGCTGGCGAGCCAGTCCAGCGTGGCCTCCAGCGTGCGCTCTCCCCGGGATGACCACCAGTCTCCGGCGGGACCCACCGAGGGGCAGACGGTGAGCGCGGAGATGGCCTGGGCCGCCCGCGCCATCTGCCAGCAATACACGGCGAAGTTGCCCGCATGGCCGTGGAGGAAGACGATGGCCGTCTCCGGCGTGGCGCTTCCTGGCGGAGGGATGACCAGCGTGTCGAAGGACTTCGGAGACTGAAGGCCCAGGTACGTGGCGACCGCGGGTGTGGCGAGCGCACCCTCGGCGGCGTCCATCCGGTCGAAGGCCGCTTCCAGCGCCGGGATGAAGTCACGCGCGTCCGAGCGCGGCACGCCACCGGAGAGCACCAGCGCGTGCGCCGCGAGCAGCGTTCCGTCCCGCTCCGCGACGATTCGGTTCACCCACCGGTGCCCACCGTCCGGCAGGCGCGGCGTCTCCAGGAGGGTGCCATCCGCGAGCACCAGCCGGGCGGCGGCGACACACAGCACGAGCCCGAGTCCGGCCCGCGTCAGTCCTCGTCTCCGCCGCCAGGGCCGGGAGAGGAGCCCGGCGCCCACGAGCGAAAGGCCCACGGCGTACCCCCACCCCGACGGCGAGGCGCCGATGCGGGCCGCGGCGACCAGCAGGAGCAGGGCCACGGGGGCGACGACGAGCCCCAGGGCGAACGCGGACCAGCCCCCGCGCCGCGAGGCCGCCGCCGCGGGCACGGTGGCGCCGGGCGCGTGCTGCGTCACGGACACGGAGGAGGAGTGGGCCATGGCGCCGAGCATGGCGGCTCGGGCGGCACGGCGTGGAGCCCCACGGCCGAACGGTCCGGAAACGCCCTTGGGCGGCCGCCACCCGGCCTGCCCTGCCCCAGGCCTCCTGCCCGCCCCAAACTTAGTGACTGGTCACTTGTTAACTTCGGCGTTATGATTTCCACGAGATGACCCCGAAGACCGCCCCTTCCGAAGGGACACGCCCGCCCCGCCGCACGCAGCAGGAGCGGCGCGAGACGACGCGACGCAAGCTGCTGGACGCCACCATCGAGGCACTGGTGGAGTTGGGCCATGCACGGCTGACCACGGTGGACGTGGCGAAGCGGGCCGGCCTGTCCCAGGGCGCGCTCTTCACGCACTTCGATACCAAGGAGGAACTGCTGGCCGCGGCGGTGGAGCACCTCTTCCCTCGCATCATCCAGGACTACCTGGCGGGAGTCGGAGCGAGGCCGTCGAACAAGGACCGCGTCGCCACGGCGGTGGACATGCTGTGGGCCGCCTACCAGCGCCCGGAGCTGCAGGCGGCCATCGAGCTGTACGTCGCGGCGCGCACCAACCCGGAGCTGCGGGCGGCGCTGGAAGCGGTGGACGGCCCCCACCGGGCGAACCTGCACCGGGTGGCGCGAGAGCTGTTCCCGGAGGCGGCCGCCGCGTACCCGGACTTCGACGACGTGGTGGAGCTGGCGCTGGACGCGGTGCAGGGCGCCGTCGTCGGCGGCAGCGCCCGCCCCAATGACCCGGCCCACCGCCGGATGCTGGACACCCTGACACGCTTCATGCGCTCCGCGTTCTCACCCACCCTGGAGCGGCCTCGCCGCCGCTCCCGTCCATAGGAGGCTCGTCATGGACGCAGCCCGCATCCCCGACCTCATCACCCCCGCCATTCCCGTCTTCGTCATCACGGTCATCGCCGAGGCGCTCTGGGTGAAGAAGTTGCGGGACGAGGGCCGTCCCCTGAAGGGCCACACCTGGAAGGACACGCTCGCCAGCCTCTCCATGGGACTGGGCAACGTGGCCGTCAACCTCGTGTGGAAGGGCGTGGCCTTCGCCGGCTACCTCGCGCTCTACGAATTGACGCCGCTGCGGATGGGCTCGGCCCCGTGGGCCTGGGTGCTGCTCTTCTTCACGGAGGACCTCTGCTACTACGGGTTCCACCGCGTCCACCACGAGAGCCGCTTCTTCTGGGCGTCCCACGTGGTGCACCACTCCAGCCAGCACTACAACCTCTCCACGGCGCTGCGGCAGACGTGGACCACGCCGACGGGCTGGGCATTCTGGGCACCGCTGGCGCTCCTGGGCTTCCACCCGGTGATGATTGTCGTGCAGCAGTCCATCAGCCTGCTCTACCAGTACTGGATTCACACCGAGGCCATCGGCCGGCTGCCGCGCCCGCTGGAGTGGGTGCTGAACACGCCCTCGCACCACCGCGTGCACCATGCCTCCAACCCGCGCTACCTCGACAAGAACTACGCGGGCATCCTCATCATCTGGGACCGGCTCTTCGGCACCTTCGAGCCCGAGGGCGAGAAGCCCGTGTACGGCCTGACGAAGAACATCCAGACGTACAACCCGGTGCGCATCGCCTTCCACGAGTTCGCGGCCATCGCCCGTGACGCGATGAAGCCGGGCCCGCTGCGGCAGCGGCTGGGCTACGTCTTCCGCAACCCGGCCTGGAAGCCGGAGCCGCTGCCGCCGCCCGCGGCTCCAGAGCCGGAGCCGGCCCGGCCCTCGGCATAGCCCGGGTGTTGAGCATCGGGCCTCGCTGGGGCCCGTCGCCTCCAGGCCCTCGCGTGCGGCTTCCCACCCGTCGGCGGAGGCGCTAAGCCACACGGCACTTTTCACACGTGCACCCGAGGGCCAGGAGGAGCCATGACCGAGCGTGAGTTGTGGGAGCGGTACCAGCGTTACCTGTGCGTCGTCCCTTCCGTGGGGTTCACGCTCGACGTCTCGCGCATGCACTTCCCGGCGGACTTCCTGGAGCGGATGCGCCCGCTCATGGAGAGGGCCTTCACGGACATGGAGGCGCTGGAGAAGGGCGCCATCGCCAACCCGGACGAGAAGCGCAAGGTGGGCCACTACTGGCTGCGCGCCCCCGAGCTGGCGCCGGAGCCCGGACTCCAGAAGGACATCACCGACACGGTGGCGGCCGTCCACGCCTTCGCGGCGGACGTGCATGCCGGCCGGGTGAAGCCGCAGAAGGCGCAGCGCTTCACGCACCTGCTGCTGGTGGGCATCGGCGGCTCGGCGCTGGGGCCGCAGCTCGTGGCGGACGCGCTGGGCACCCACGCCGACGCGATGCAGGTGTCCTTCTTCGACAACACCGACCCGGACGGCATGGACCGGGTGGTGGCGCAGCTCGGTGACAGGTTGGCGGAGACGCTGACGCTGGTCATCAGCAAGTCGGGTGGCACCAAGGAGACGCGCAACGGCATGCTGGAGGCCGAGCGCGCGTACCAGGCGAAGGGGCTCGACTTCAGCAAGCACGCGGTGGCCATCACCGGGGCCGGCAGCGAGCTGGACACCCACGCGCGCAAGCAGGGCTGGCTGCGCACCTTCCCCATGTGGGACTGGGTCGGCGGGCGCACGTCGGTGATGTCGGCGGTGGGCCTGCTGCCCGCGCGGCTCCAGGGCCTGGACATCGACGGCATGCTGCGGGGCGCGCGGGAGATGGACGCGGCGACGCGGCAACGGGACGCGCTGAAGAACCCGGCCGCGCTGCTGGCGCTGATGTGGCACCACGCGGGCGGCGGGCGCGGCACGAAGGACATGGTCATCCTGCCGTACAAGGACCGGCTGCTCTTGATGTCGCGCTACCTGCAGCAGCTCGTCATGGAGTCGCTGGGCAAGGAGCTGGACCTGGGCGGCAAGGTGGTGAACCAGGGCATCGCCGTCTACGGGAACAAGGGCTCCACGGACCAGCACGCATACGTGCAGCAGCTCCGCGAGGGCGTGCTCAACTTCTTCGTCACCTTCATCGAGGTGCTGAAGGACCGCCCGGCCGCTTCCTTCGAGGTGGAGCCCGGCGTCACCAGCGGCGACTACCTGCTGGGCTTCCTGCTCGGCACGCGCCGCGCGCTGTACGAGAAGGGCCGCGAGTCCATCACCCTCACCGTGCCGGACGTGAGCGCGCGCACGGTGGGCGCGCTGATTGCCCTGTATGAGCGCGCGGTGGGCTTCTACGCCAGCCTGGTGAACATCAACGCGTACCACCAGCCGGGCGTGGAGGCCGGCAAGAAGGCGGCGGGCGCGGTGCTGGACCTGCAGCGCAAGGTGACGAAGCGCCTGGGCGAGGCCGGCGCGGAGGCCCGCTCCGCCGAGCAGCTCGCCGCGGACATCGGCCTGCCGGACGAGGTGGAGACGGTGTTCAAGGTGCTGGAGCACCTGGCCGCCAACCCGGACCGCGGCGTGCTGCGCTCCGGAGGGCCTGGCCCGGCGGAGGCGCGCTACCGCGTGAAGTGAGGGTCGTCGGCCGGGTTGCCGCCGCACGCCCTGCACGAGGCGCGCGGCGACCCACGCGGGCGGGGTGCCCGCCACGGTCAGCCCGTCCCATCCTCGGTGCCCGCGAGCCCCGCGCGTTCCTTCCGGCACAGCTCCGCCAGCCAGTCCGAGGCGGCGCGCACGCGCGGGCTCTTCTGCAGGTCCTTGTGGACCACCAGCCCCGGTCCGGCGTGGGCCACCCTGCGGCGATGTGCGCACATCTGCCCCGGTGGCGTTGTCCACCGGGCGGCGCCCCCGTGCGCCAGGTTTGACGCTGCTTTCCCGGTCGAGTACATGCCGACTCGTGCCGGTGATTTTGCAAATCGAAGTCAGAAAGCAACAGACACCCGGCCGGCTGACACCCGCCTGGGGCCTGCTGCTGCTGCTCCTGGCCGGGGCCGCCGCCGCCCAGCCCGCCGCTTTCCAACCCGCGCCGGCGCCGGCCAGCGCGGCCGGTGGCATCGAGGGACGGGTGACTCCGTGTCCCGGTGCCGTGCTGGCCCAGGCCGAGCTGCTGCTCGACGCGGGTGGGCAGATGCGGCCGGTGAAGCTGGACTCCACGGGGCGCTTCCTCGTCGAGGGGCTCGCGCCCGGCACGTACGAGGTGCACACCTACGTCCCCGGCTGCGAGCCCGCTGGCTACCGCGTCCAGGTGTCGCCCGGGCAGCGCACGCCGCTGCACGCGGAGCTCGTGCCGGGCGAAGCGCTGGAGACCACCATCGAGGTGGAGGGCCGGAAGCTGACGCAGGCCGAGGAGCGCAAGGCCTCCGCCGAGGCGGTGCACGTGGTGGAGCTGGAGCAGGCGCGTCAGCAGACCGCGGACCTCGGCGAGGTGCTCAGCCGCAACGCGGGCGTGAGCGTCCAGCGGACCGGAGGGCTCGGCTCCGCGAGCCGCTTGTCCCTCAATGGCTTCACCGGTGAGCAGGTGCGCTTCTTCCTGGACGGCGTGCCGCTGGAGCTGGCCGGCTTCGGGCTGGAGCTGGCCAACGTGCCGGTGAACCTGCTCGAGCGCGTGGAGGTGTACCGGGGCGTGGTGCCGGTGCGCTTCGGAGCGGATGCGCTCGGGGGCGCCGTCAACCTCGTCTCCTCCGACGGCGATGAGCCGAGCGGCGCCTCCGCCTCGCTCCAGGCCGGCTCGTTCGGCACCTGGCGCGGCGCGCTCGCGGGCCGCCACCGGTTCAGCGAGGGAGGCGTCTTCATCAAGGGCCATGCCTTCGGGGACCTCGCCCGCAACGACTACCGGGTGGACGTGGAGGTGCCCGACGCCCAGGGGCGGCTCGGCCCCGCGCGCGTCCCGCGCTTCCATGACGGCTACCGCGCGCTCGGCGCGGGCCTGGAGGTGGGTGTCGCGGACCGGCCCTTCGCGGAGCGCCTCTCGCTGCGCGTGTCCGGCACCCGCGCGCGGAAGGAGCTCCAGCACAACGTGGTGATGACGGTGCCCTACGGCGAGGCCCTCTCCACGGAGGCGACGTATGGAGCGCTGCTGGGCTGGACGTCCCCGGAGCTCCTGTCCGGGAAGCTGCGGCTGGACGGGACGGCGGGGTACAGCCGCCGGGACACCGGGTTCCGCGACACGGCGGCGTTCGTCTATGACTGGTACGGCAATCAGGTGCTCGAGCGGCTCCAGCCCGGCGAGCTGGGCACCACGCCCACCGACCGCCTCATCCAGCAGCACAGCACGCTCGCGCGCCTGCATGCGGCGTGGTCTTTCACCGGCACCCAGAGCCTGCGGCTGTCGCTCGCGCCCACCTTCGTGACGCGCCAGGGTGAGGACCGCCTGCTCCGGGACACGGGACTGAGGGACCCGCTGCAAGCCCAGCGCGACCTGTTCACCCTGGTGAGCGGCCTCGAGCACGAGCTGCGGCTGTGGGACGGACGGCTGGAGAACGTCACCTTCGTGAAGAGCTACCTGCTGCGCGCCCGGTCCGAGGAGGTGCTCTCCGGGGACGTGTCCCGGCGGAGGGACCAGTCGAGCGAGCACGTGGGGGTGGGCACCAGCGCGCGGCTGCTGCTGCCGCACGGGCTGCTGGCCAAGGCGTCGTATGAGTACGCCACCCGGATTCCCGGGCCGGACGAGTTCTTCGGGGACGGGGTGCTCGTCCTCGCCAACCTGGGGCTCCAGCCCGAGACGAGCCACAACGCGAACGTGGAGCTGGAGCTGCGCGACCTGGACACCGCGCTGGGGAGCTTCCGCGGCAGCGTGGGCGGCTTCGCCCGGCTCGCGGACCAGCTCATCGTGCTGCTGGGCAATGACAGCGTGTACACCTTCGCCAACGTCTACGCGGCGCGCTCGCTCGGCGTGGAGGCCGCGGCGGGGTGGACGGTGCCGGGTGGGTGGCTGTTGGTGGACGCCAACACCACCTGGCAGGACTTCCGCAACGCCTCCGGCGAGGGCGCCTACGGCAGCTATGAGGGGGACCGCATCCCCAACCGGCCCTGGCTCTTCGCGAACCTCACCGCCCGGCTGCGGCGCACGTCGCTCCTTCGCGACGGGGACGAGGCCTCGCTGAGCGCCACCTCGCGCTACGTGCACGGCTTCTTCCGCGGCTGGGAGAGCCAGGGGCTGCGCGAGGACAAGCAGAAGGTGCCCGCGCAGCTCACCCACTCGCTCGCCCTCACCTACGCGCTGCCGGTGCGCCCCGCGCTCAGCGGCACACTCGAGGCGCAGAACCTCACCAACGCGAAGACCTACGACTTCTTCGGCGCCCAGCGCCCGGGCCGCGCCTTCTTCTTCAAGCTCAACATGGAGCTCTGACCATGCCTCCAGCCCCTCGCGTCAACCTCACGCGCCTGGCGATGCGCATCCATTCGTGGTCGGGCCTGCTGGGCGCGCTGGTCTTCGTCGTGGTCGGGCTGAGCGGGGCCGTGCTCGTCTTCCACCAGGAGCTCGACGCCGCGCTCTTCCCCCGCCTCTTCGAGGTCCATCCGGGCGACGGGGAGCTGTCGTATCAGCGGGCCATCGAGACCGCGCAGCGTGCCTTCCCGGAGGCGCGCGTGCGCGGCCTCCGCGTACCTCCTCCGGGTGAGCCCCGCTCGCTCGCCATCCAGGCCGTGGGGCCCCGGGGTGGGCCCGCGCTCATCGCGCTGGTCGACCCGTACACCGGAGCGCTGCGAGGCACCCGCATCTGGGGCTCGGGACACACGCGCTTCCTCGAAGACCCGGTGAGCTGGACCTACCTGCTCCACTACCAGCTCACTGCGGGGCAGGTCGGCCAGCTCGTCGTCGTGCTGGCCTCCATCCTCCTCGCGCTCTCCGTGCTGACGGGGACGTTCGTGTACCGCAAGCAGCTCGCGCGCGCGTTCACGCTGCGCGAGCCGCTGCGCCGCAAGAGCTGGGCGGCGCGATTCGCCTCGCTGCACCGGCTGGTGGGCGCGTGGACGCTCGTGCTCAACCTGGTGCTCGCGGTGAGCGGGCTGTGGATGCTGCGCGCCACCTTCACCGCGGACTTCTGGAAGCGGCCTGATGGACGGCCCGCGCCCACGGGGCCCGCGCCTCGCAGCGCCCACTCCTACGACGAGGCGCTCGCGGCCGCGCGGCGCGCCCTCCCCGGCTTCGAGCCGAGCTGGATGGAGCTGCGTGCCCTGCCGTCGGACCGCTTCGTCATCCTCGGACGCCACACCCAGGAGACGAAGCTCTACGGCCGGTACGCGAGCGCCGTCGTCCTGGATGCGAGCAACCTCGGCGTGCTCGAGGTCCGGCGCCCGGAGACGCTGCCCGTGGGAGAGAAGCTCAACGCGCTCGCCTTTCCGCTCCACCAGGGGCACTGGGGCGGGCTTCCGGTGAAGCTTCTGTATGTGCTCGCGGGGATCGGTGTTCCGATGCTCAGCCTCACCGGGACGCTGCTGTGGCTGCGGCGCACCCGGCGGCGCGCCCAGCCCGCCACCCGGCCCGAGCCCGTGCCCCGGCCAGTGCCGGCAACGGGCGCATCCAAGGGGTAGTCGCCGCCCACTGCCCCTCCCCCGCGCGTGGGTTACGCGGGGGAAGAGGCCACGCGTCAGTCGTTCGCGAGCGGGTTGGGAAGCGTCCCGTTCGGATACAGCGCGTGGCGCAGGGCCCGGTCGGTGTAGCGGGTGACCACGAGCCGGTCCCGGTTGAGCGCGTACCGCGGAATCTCGGGAGTGAGCAGGTCGTACTCGGAGAAGCGCTCACGCAGCTCGGGGAACCGCTGGTGGAAGGCGAGGATGGTCCGCCGGACCTGCTTCCAGAACGCCTGCTCCGGAAGGCCGAGCTGCTCGGCGCACAGCGGCGCCAGGTAGCGGAAGTGCCCCACGAAGACCTGGTCCACCACGTGCTGGCGGATGACCGAGGGGTGCTTGCGCGGCAGCACATGGTCATGCCCGTCCGGCTCCGGGCCCCGCTCCGGCACGTCGGTGAAGGACACGCACACGTCGTCGACGAAGTCCTTCAGGTACAGCCGGCGGGGGACGTCGTTCTCATCGAACCCCAGCAGCGTGTTCTGCCCATGCGGGTTGAAGGTGATGCCGTAGCGATACAGCACGTGCATCAGCGGGATGAGCAGCGTGTCGAAGAGGTGCTGCAGCCACGCCTCCGCGCTCAGGCCCGAAGCGCGGACCAGCTCCGCGACGAACGCCGCGCCCTTGCCGTCCACGTGCAGCAGCGAGGCGAAGGTGCGCACCCGCTCCTCGGAGCCCTGGCGCGCGGCGACAGGCTCGCGCCAGATGCAGCCCAGCGTCTCCAGGTGCTGGTACGGCACGTCCGCCACCTTCGAGAGATACGGGTGCCGCACCGTCACCGAGGCGACCTCGCCGAGGAACACCGTGCGGCACTCCTCCGCGAGGAACGGGTCGCTGTCCAGGAGGCACTGGAGCCACTGGGTGACGACGGGCGCGCCGAGGGTGCAGTGCGGCGGAATCCCACGCCAGACCAGCGTGTTGAGAATCTTCAGCGGCAGCTTCACGTCGTAGCGGCCGGGGCTCGTCACGTTGGCCATGGTCCGGATGGACTGGCCCGGCAGGTACAGGTCGGGGCTCTCCCCCAGGGGCACGATGCGCCGCTGGGCCACGTCCGCGGCGTGCAGCACCTGCACCGCATGGTCCCACTGCCACGGGTGCACGGGCATCCACACGAAGGCGTCCGGGGCGAGTCCCGCGGAGGTAAGCACGTGGGTGAACCGGCCGCGCGCCGCCTCGTCCAGCTCACGCGCGAGAATGTCGCGCTCGGACAGGTGCGACGTGCCCCGGAACTCCGCCAGCCCGCGGTGCACGGCCACCCACTTCAGCCGCACCGGCTGGCGGGCCTCCGGCGCGTAGCGGCGCACGTCGGACGCGGAGAAGTTGACCCGGCCCTTGTTCGCCACCAGCCAGTTGTGCCCCGTCATGTGGCACTCCAGCTCCGTGTGGCCCAGGGCGCGCAGCTCCGCGACGGAGTGCCCCCCGTGCGCGATGCGCGCGGCATCCACCGCCAGCGTGGACGACAGCTCATTGAAGTACGTGGCCAGCGTCGACGGGTCCGTGCCCAGCGTGGAGGCGGCGTCCGTCAGGAACTGCAACGCATCCCACGCCGGCTCGGCGATGCTGTTGCCGAGCATGCTGGTGGCGCTCCGGGTGATGGAGTCGGGGTCCACCCGCATCCAGCCGAAGGCCCCCGGCCGCGCGGCGAACCGGTAGGAGGTGCCGCTCCCGAGGTCGACCCGGTAACGGCCCTCGCCGTCGGCGATGGGCGTGAGCATCTGCTCGAAGCACCACTCCCCGAGCGCCTTGGCCAGCAGCCGCCGGTTGGCCTCGCGCCACGCGGTGGGGCCCACCTCCGGAAGGGTGGGCACCGGGTGGTCGCGGCCCGCGTCGGGGGCCGCGCCGCCGGATTCGACGAGGGTGGGGAGGACGGTGACGGAGGGACTCATGTCGAGTGCTTCGTTTCGGGACTTCACGGTGACTCCTTCAAGGAAAGGGAATGCTCACGGACGGACGGGCGCGAGGCCCGGGCCGCCGGGTTCGGCAGGACGCGGAGGGCGAGCACGGCCCCCAGCAGGCACACCACCGAGGCGGCGAGGCACACCGCCAGGTAGGCGTTGGCGAAGGCCGCGTGTGCGAGCGGCCTGAGCGCGGGCTCGACGAGACCGAACTGCCCGGTCTCCACCGCCGCGCGAGTGTGACGGACTGCTTCGGCGGGCAACGGACCCGCCGCGAGACTGGCGCCGAGCCGCGAGGAGAACACGGCGCCGAAGGCCGCCACCCCCGTGGCGGTGCCCAGGGGATAACAGGCGTTGGTCAGCCCCGAGGCCATGCCCGCGCGTCCGGCGGGCACCACGCCCACCGCCACGCCCATCAGCGGAGGGAAGAGGATGGCGCCACCCGTGCCCAGCAGCACCAGCCCCGCGAAGCTCAAGGCCCACTGCCCCTGATGCGCGGCCGCGCCGAGGGCCAGCAGCCCCAGCCCCTGGAAGGCGAAGCCGCTGGCCACGAGCCCCGCGGCGGAGAAGCGCGCCTGCAGCCGCGCCGTGAACAGGCCCACGACGAGCAGGCTCCCCGTCAGAGGCAGCAACCGCAGCCCCACCTCGAGCGGTGAGCCTCCGGAGGCCCCTTGCAACCACAGGGTGGTGAAGACGAGCACGCCCAGGCTCGACATGCGGGCGAGGAACCCGAGCACCGCGGCTCCGGAGAGCGCGGGGATGCGCAACAACTCCAGGTCCAGCATGGCGCCGGGCCGCCGCTGGCTCGCGACGAGCGCCACGAGGAGCACGGCGCCCGCGCACGCGGGGACGAGCACCTGGGGTGAGCCCCAGCCGGCATCCGGCCCCATCACCAGGGGGTAGTGCAGCGACAGCAGCACACCGATGGCGAGGAGCGCGCCCAGCGGGTCGAGACCGCGGGCCGTGTTCAGAGGCGTGAGGGCGGGCATCCGGGTCAGCGCGCCGAGGACGACCGCCACGCCGATGGGCACGTTGACGAGGAAGATCCATCGCCAGCCGACCCACTCGACGAGCAGTCCCCCCACCACCGGCCCGAGCGCGCCCGCGGCGGAGGCAATGGCCGCATAGGTGGCGATGGCACGCTGGCGCGCGGCGCCCTCGTCGTACACGGCGGCGATGAGGGCGAGCGCGGGAGCGAACACCATGGAGCCGCCGAGCCCCTGCGCCACCCGGGCCGCGACCAGTGTGCTGGCGTTCGGAGCCAGACCGCACAGCGCCGAGGCCAGGGTGAAGAGCGCGATGCCCGCGACGAAGACGCTCCGGCGGCCAATCCGGTCCGACAGCGCGCCCGCGGTGAGCAGCAGGGCGCCGAACGCGAGCGAGTACGCGGAGACCGTCCACTGCACCTGGTGCAGCCCGGCCCCCAGGTCCTTCGCGATGGCCGCCAGCGCGACGTTCACCACCGTCACGTCCAGCGTCATCACCACCCCGCCCGCACTCACCAGCGCGAACGTCCACCGGGCCGCCCGGCGGGCGTCAGTGCGTGGTGGAGGGAGAACCGGCACGCCTCGCTCGTTCCCGGCGATGGCGCCAGCTTGGGAGTGAGCGCTCACCTGGCCTCCGGAGCGCGCGCGACGAGGGCCCGCCCCGCATCGTCATGCACCACCGGCGTGGCGACCCGCTGCGCCTCCCGGACACGAGGGCGTGCCTCGGCCTCCGGGACCCCGAAGCTGGCGAACGCGGTGCGCTGGGGCAGCGCGTACACCTCGCGCCCGGTGATGGTGTTGAGGATGGTGGCGTTGCGGTATGGGGACACACCCAGGTCGGGCGCGGCGACGCCATGGCTGTGCAGGTCGGCGTGGGTGACGAAGATGCGCCCGCTCACCTCGGGCGCCAGCTCCACCGAGTAGTCCAGCCGGACCTTGTAGCGGCCCTGCGCGTCCCAGCGCATCAGGCCATCCATGGGCCGCAGGAAGCGCGGCGACCGCTGCTGGTAGCCCGTGGCCGCGACGACGAGGTCCGTCACGTGCTCGAACGTCGCTCCGGTGTCGAGGTGCCGGCAGCGCAGCACCACCTCGCCCTCGCCGTCCACGGAAGAGGCCTCCACCGCGACGCCGCAGCGCAGCTCCACGTCGGACAGGCCCTGCTCCAGCTCCCGCTGGTAGAGCAAGTCATGCAGTTGCTCCAGCGTCTCCGTGGAGATGCCCTTGTAGTGCCGCCACTGCTCGGCGACGAGCCGGTCCTTGGTCGGCTGCGGCAGCGTGTGGAAGTACCGGACGTAGGCCGGCGTGGTCATCTCCAGCGTCAGCTTGGTGTAGTCCAGCGGCGCGAACGACACCGTCCGCGTCAGCCAGCTCACCGCGCCCCCACCGTCGAGGTTGCGCTGCAAGAGGTCCAGGACCACCTCGGCGCCCGACTGCCCGGAGCCGACCACCGTCACGTGCCGCGCGGCCTCCACGTCGGGCAGCCGGTGCAGGTACTCGCCGGTGTGGAGCCGCTTCCCCGAGGGAAGCGCGGCCAGCGCCGCGGGCAGCGCCGGCTCGGTGCCGATGCCGATGACGACGTCGCGGGCCGCCATGACCAGCCGGCGCCCGTCGCCACGCAGCACCTTCAGGATGAAGCGCTGGCGCCCCGCGTCCCAGTCCATCTCCTCGACCTGGTGCGAGAAGCGCAACGAGGAGAGCTTCGAGACGGCCCAGCGCAGGTAGTCCTCGTACTCGCGGCGGGTCGGGTGGAAGCGCTCGCGGATGTAGAACGGGTAGAGCCGGTCCGCGGCGCGCAGGTACTCCAGGAACGACAGCGGGTGCGTGGGCGCGACCATGGTGACCAGGTCGGCGAGGAAGCTGAGCTGGAACTTGGCGTCGTCGAACATCAGGCCCGGGTGCCAGCGCAGCTCCGGCCGGGCATCGAGCACGACCAGGTCGAGCCCCTCCACCGTGGACGCGAGCGCAGCCAGGCCGAGGTTGAACGGCCCGCAGCCGATCGCCACCACGTCGTGCTCGGAGTACAGGGGGGAAGCATCAGGGGAAAGGGTGTTCACGGGAGGTCCTCCTCGGAGCGGGGGTAGATGAGAAGCGTCGCGTTCTTGTCCGGCAGGGTGATGGGGCCGACGGTCCGGAAGCCGGCGGCGGTGAAGGCGCGCAGCGACGGGGCGTTGCGCGAGTCAGGCTCCGCGACAACGCGGGTGCAGAGCGGGTCCGCGGCGAGCAGCCCCTCGGCCACCTCGCGCAGCAGCGCCCGGCCCAGGCCGCGGCCGGTGCGGCCAAGGTCGCCGATGGCCACGTGCACACCCAGGTCGCGTGGCCGCTCCGGGTAGTGCCCGGCCAGCCGGTCGCGCACCACCCGGTACACCTCCAGGTACGCCAGCGGCACGCCCTCGAAGTCGAGCATGCACGGCAGCGAGTGGACTCCGCCCAGCTGCCGCTCCAGCTCGGCCCGCCAGCGCTCCGCGGTCCAGGCCTGATTCCAGAACGCGGCCACATGCGGGGCCTGCATCCACAGCCGCACCCGCTCCAGGTCCTCGGCGGCGCGCGCGGGCCGGATGGACCACGGCGCACGGACCCGTGGCACCGGGGGCGCCGGCACGCCGCCGCCCGCGACGTCTCCTCGCGGCTCGGCCATCATCGCGCCACCTCGCGCAGGGGATTGGGCGCGTCGAGGTACACCGACTGCGCATCCAGCGGCGCGAGCACCTCGTCGATGCCGTGCAGCCGGGTGAGCAGGTTGCTCTTCGTGGGCAGGATGTCGGCCTCCAGCCACCTGCGGGCCAGCCGGTCTCCGTCCGGTCCCGCGGCGGCCAGCGACGGAAGCGCCTCGCGCAGCCGCCCGGCCATGACGGCCAGCAGCCGGCGCTCCTCCCCCAGCCCGTCCACCCCGAGGCACCCGATGACCGAGAGCGCCTGGTTGCGCAGCAGGTAGTAGGAGAGCCGCTCGTCGACGATGGCGTCGTCCACCACGGCCAGCGTCGAGGTGTCCGCGCCCAGCCGCCCGAGCAGCCGTGGCAGATGGGACGCCGCGAGGTAGTAGCCCTGGTTGTCCCGGAAGGCCGCGCCGGTGACGCGGCCCCGGGCATCGAGCCGGACCAGGGTGTTCTGCTGGTGCGCCTCGAGACCGATGCCGGTGGCCGCGTACAGGTGCAGCATGGGCACCAGCACCCTGTCCGTGTAGTCGGCCACCCACTGCTCGGCGGCGCCCGCGCCAAGCCCGGCCACCATCGCTCCCAGCAGGCTGCGGCCCAGCCCCGGACGAGGCGCCACCAGCCCCACCAGGCAGCGCAGGTCGGCGATGCCGGGAGGCACCTCCCGCACCGCCACGTCCAGGCCCGTCACGTCCGGGCCCTCGGGCCGCGAGGGCTCGTCCACCGCCAGCCACGCGGGGTCCCTCACGATGGAGAAACCCGGGTGGGCGGCGTAGGTCTCCCGCGCGTAGCCGGCGTCCAACAGCCGGTTGATTTCCAGCCCGCGCCGCAGCTCCGTGCGCGTGGACTCGCGGCGGGAGTTGGTCAGCCGCAGCCCCAGCGACAGCTTCAGCATCACCGGCACATCCGGCCGGTAGACGGTGCGCACGCTGGAGGTGGCCCACCAGCGCGGACCACTCTCCCCCAGCGGCGTCAGCAGGCCCGCCTCGACCAGCGCGGCGATTCTCGGCCGCCGCAGCAGGTCTCTCGCCTGCCACGGGTGCGCGGGCACCAGCACCCGGCCTCCTTCCCGGGGCCGCTCCGCCAGGTCCGCCAGCAGCGCCACCGTGTCACGTCCGGAGAGCGAGGGAGCGCCACGGACCGCGTCATGCGACACCACCGAGGGGTCCGCGGCGAACCAGTGCAGCCGGAACGAGCCCCGGAGCTCCGGGGAGAACTCCGCGGTGTCGGAGGTGGAGAGCCCATCCCGGCTCTTGGGCGCCGGGTGGTTCAGGTGTCCGAGGACCAGCGCCTGCTCCGCCGCGAGGAAGCCGTCCACCGGCGGCGGGGGCATCGGGTGCGCGCGGCGGTGGGCCACGAAGTCCGCCACCCGGCGCACCGACTCCGCCGTGCGCTCGACCAGGTCGGCCACCGCGCCCGCGGGAACGCCACCACGGCGCGCGCCTCCACGCTGCGCGGCCTCGTGGGCCACCAGCGCCACGGCGAGCACGGAGTCAGCGGCAGACGCTCCGCCCGGCCCCTCCAGGAGCACCGGGCCGAAGCGGTGCCACCCGCTCGGCGAGCAGTGAGTCACTTCCGTGAGCAGGGCGAGCCCCGTGCTCGGCAACACGACGCGCAGCGGCCCGGGGCGAACCGGCGCCCGGGTCTCCACGAGCCAGCAGCGCAGCAACGCCTCCAGGTGGGCGTGCTCCGCCACGCGGCGCGCGTCCGCGTCGTTCAGCGGGTCCGTGCCGAAGGCCTCGTACAGGGGAAGGGCGGCGGCGCTCATGCGGCCCCCTTCTGGAGACGGGACGTGCAGGCGCGGCCCGCCTCGAGCACGGCATCCACGAGGGCGTCGATGTCCCCGGGCGTGGTGGTGGGGTTGAGCAGGGTGAACTTGAGGCACACCCGCTCCGGCGAATCGGGCCCGTCCAGGCGGACCGAGGTGCGGCCAATCAGCGCGGCCCCGGTCTCCATCAGCCGGCGGCGGAGCGCGCCGTTCGTCTCGTCCTCGCTCGCGGCGTCGCCGCCGTGGCGGTAGCGGAACACGACGGTCGTCAGCTCGGCGGGGGACACCAGCTCCAGCTCGGACTCGGCCGCGATGCGCTGCTCGGCGTGCCGGGCCAGGTCGTGGCAGGTGTCCACCATGTCGCCCAGGCCCCGGCGCCCGTGCGCCAGCAGCGTGGCGGCGACCTTCACCGCGTCCGGCCTGCGGGTGGTCTGCAGGCTGCGGCCGAGCAGCCCGTCATAACCCGCGTCCGCGTCGTCACCCGGGTTGAGGTAGGCGACCTCGCGCTCCAGCGCGGTGAAGGCGCTCGCGTCGGAGACCAGCAGCACGCTGGTCGCCGCCGGCTGCCAGCCCAGCTTGTGCAAATCCAGCGTGATGGAGTCCGCCCGCTCCAGGCCGGCCAGCCGGCCCGCGAGCCGCTCGGAGAACAGCGCTCCGAAGCCGTATGCCGCGTCGACGTGCAGCCAGACGCCGTGCTCGGCGGCAATCGCCGCGATGCGCGGCAGCGGGTCGATGGAGCCGAAGTCCGTCGTCCCCGCCGTGGCGACGATGGCCAGCGGGGTGTGCTCCGGCCCCAGCTCGCGCAGCATGGCGTCCAGCGCCTCGGGCACCATCCGGCGGCGCGAGTCGGTGGGCACGGCCCGCACCGCCCCCTCCCCCAGGCCGAGCGCCGCGCAGGCACGGTGCACCGAGAAGTGCGCCAGCTCCGAGCAGAAGACGACGGGTTTCGACAGCGCGCCCACGCCCTCCCGGCGGGCGTCGATGCCACGGCGCAGCGCGGCCGCGTCCCGCGCCAGCAGCAGGCCCAGCAGGTTGGACATGGAGCCCCCGGGGGTGAGCACCCCGTCGGCCCTACGCCCGAGCCCGGCCAGCGCCACGAGCCCGCCGATGAGCCAGCGCTCCACGGCGATGGCCGAAGGCCCCGAGTCGTACGTGTCCAGTGAGGCATTGCTCGCGCTGGCCAGTGCATCCGCGGCCACCGCGACCGCCAGCGGCGGCGGCTGGAGGTGCGCCACCGCATGCGGGTGCGACAGGTGGAGTCCGTGCTCCACCAGCACCCGGCCCAGCCGGGCCAGCGCGGCCTCGGCGCCCATGCCCGCCTCGGGGATGCCACTCACCCCCAGCGCCGCCGTGGCGGCGGCCAGGACCTCCGCCGGAGTGCCGGCCCGCAGGGGGCCATGGGGCCACCGGGCCGCGGCCAGCGCGCCGCCCACCGCCCCCGTCAGCGCGGCGGACACCGCGGCCAGTCCCTCGCGAGAGCCCGCCAGCACCGATGACGGGCGGCGGGGCCAGCGGGGCGTCACATCCGGCCCCCGCTTCGCTTCCTCAGTTTCTGCCTGCATGTACGTTGCCTCCAATTTTGAATTCGATACTGATACTCAATCTCAACTCCAGGACACACGACGGCCCTGGACACGGCGCGTTCGCGGAAAAGGAGCCGCGGCTGCGCTGCCCTGCTCCTGCGGTGAGGATGGGAAGGGGCCGCGGGCCCGGGGGCCCGCGGCGTCCCTCGGGAAGTGCTAGTTGATTCGCGCCACGTCGAGCACGAAGCCGGGGAAGGACACACCGGCCTTCGGCGTACCGGAGCTCAGCTCCATCAGGGTGGACACGGAGTAGTCCGCCGCGCTCTGGCTGACGAAGAAGCTGGCGCCGGTGCTCGCGGCGAAGCCGCTGTACGCGCCGGGCGAGCCCTCCACGCGCACGGGATTGGAGAGGCTCTCCAGGGGCAGGCTCCACCAGCTCCAGCCCTTGCTGTACCACTCGCTGTAGGTCGTACCGGGCGCGCTGGGGGTGATGGTGGTGTCGGCGGCCTGGACCCAGGCCTTGCCGTCCTCCGTCACCGCGATGACGGTGCCGACCTTGTTGTCCCCGAGCGCCGGGGCGACGGTGCCGACGTAGTCCGCGTCGAACGTCCGCTGGCCCGGGGAGATGCGCAGGATGCAGTCCTGCTGGCCGCCATTCTCGGCGCCGTAGGCCGTGTGGCCCAGGCCGTTGATGACGCCGCTGAAGAAGTAGAGCGTGTCGCCCAGCCGCGCCGTCTTGTTGATGTCGCGGCAGCGCTCGTCGGGGACCTGCGTCAGCTCGTCCGTCGCCGTGTCGAGCCGCACCAGCACGGTGCCCGGAAGGACGCGGTCATACGTGGGAGTGGTCCACCCCACCGTGAAGTAGGCCTCGCCCGCGCGGCTGGCCCACTGGCTCAGGCTGGTGACATAGCCCTGCTTGACCAGCTCCCTGGGCAGTGGGAGCGTCTTCTCGATGGCCATCTCCGTCGGGTTCCAGACGATGATTTGAGCCTGGGCGTCGTCCTTGTAGTAGGCCTTCGTCGCACTGACGAAGAGCACGGCCTGGGCGCCCATCGCGCGCACGCCCTGCGCCTGCAGCGAGATGCTGCTGCCCGCCACCAGCCGCCCGTCCTTCAGCTCATAGCGGGTGATGGTGGGCGCCTCCCCTCCTCCAATGGCGAAGAAGCCGATGCCCTGCGCCGCATAGAGGCGCGGCCGGCCCGGCAGCTCGAGTGACTTCGAGTAGTCGAGCTGCGTGGCCTGGTCGAGCGAGTCGACCAGGGTGAAGTAGTTCATCCGGGTGCCATCCGTCTGGACCGCCGAGTGGATGAGGTATTGCGGCTGGGTGGCCGGCTCTGTCGGACCGGGGGGGCCATCCTCGCCACACGCCACGCCGAGGAGCGCGGCGCAGGCCACGAGACCTCCGGTGATGCAGCCCCTGCCCGACAGCTTCACGTGCCTCGCCATCCAGTCGTCTCCGAAGTTGATAATGAGTGTCATATTCAAAGTCCTCAAACGCCCGGATGTCAAGGGAGTTGCCGCTTCTTGACGCGGCTGTTGTGGACTCCAGGGCCGTGCGCGTCTCGGCGAACGCGGCGGTGGTCCGAAGAGGTAGAACGCGCGCCCATGGACCTGGAGCTCAGAGGAAAAGCGGCCCTCGTCACCGGCAGCAGCCGGGGCATTGGCCGGGCCATCGCCACGGCGCTCGCTCGCGAGGGCGCGCGAGTCCTGCTCACCGCTCGCGGCGCGGAGGTGCTGGAGGCCACCGCGGCGGAGCTGCGCGCGGCGGGGGCCGAGGTGGCCACCGCCGTCACCGACGTGGCCACGCGGGCCGGCGCGGTGGAGGCGGTGGACGCGGCGGTGCGGGCCTTCGGCACGCTGGACATCCTCGTCAACAACGTGGGCGGCAGCGGCGGCGCGGGCGCGTTCGACGCGGCCACCGTGGAGCAGTGGGCCTCCGTCATGGACCGCAACCTCATGTCCGCGGTGTGGTGCAGCCAGCGCGCGGTGGAGGTGATGCGCGCGCGCGGAGGAGGCGGCTGCATCATCCACATCAACTCCATCTACGGCCGCGAGTACGCCACCAGCGCGCCCTACACCACCGCCAAGGCCGGCCTTACCGCGCTCACCAAGGAGATGGCGGTGGACCTGGCGCGACACCGCATCCGCGTGAATGGCGTGGCGCCCGGCTCCATCCTCTTCCCCGGCGGAAGCTGGGACAAACGCCAGAAGGCGGACCCGGAGAAGGTGGCGAAGCTCGTGCGCGACGAGCTGCCCTGGGGCCGCTTCGGCACCCCGGAGGAGGTGGCGGACGTCGTCACCTTCCTGTGCTCGGAGCGCGCCCGCTGGGTGACGGGCGCCACCCTGCCGGTGGATGGAGGACAGGGCCGTGCCTTCTGACCGGAATGCCCCGCGCGCGCCGTGTTATGCAGGGCGCCTCCGAACGAGGCGTCACGCGTGCTGAAGCTCTACAAGAAGGAAGGCGACAGCCTCCGCTACTGGGAGGCCTGGGTCCACGAGGGCACGCTCACCGTGCACTGGGGCACCGTGGGACAGACGGGCGAGCAGAAGGAGCAGCCCGTGCCCCCGGACGAGGACCCGGACATGGCCATCGCCGAGGCCGCCGGTCCCCTGGTGGACCAGGGCTATGACGAGCCCGACCCGGACGCCATGGTGGCCCTCATCGTCCAGTACGCCGTGCAGGGCAAGGGCTCCGGCCATGACCTGGAGAAGCGCGTGGCCGTGGAGGAGCTGCTCACGGACGCGCTCGGCTGGACGGGCAATGGCGAGGTGGAGGGCGGCGAGCTCCGGGAGCAGCGCCTGCGCGTGCACTGCCGGGTGATGGACGCGGACGCCGGCGTGCACACCGTGGTGGAGGCGCTGGACTCGGAGGACCTGCTCGAGGGCGCCACCGTCCTGCTGGCGCGGGGGGACGAGGAGCCGCGAGCCGTCTGGCCCCCGGCCCCCGCCCATTCGTAAAGAGGCGTCCGTCCTCAGGCGCCGGCGGGACGCGTTGCCGCCTGGGGCTCGGCGCTGGCCGCGGAGAGGCGGTGCCAGAGCTGGTGCGAGGTGAGCATCAGGCCCAGCACGATGACGGGGTTGAGGGAGGCCATCAGCGGGTCGCCCATCGCCGTGTGGGACACCGCCGCCGCGATGCAGTCGATGACGAAGCCCGCATAGGCCCACTCGCGAAGGAAGCGCGGCACCGGCGCCCACAGCGCCACCACGCCCAGCAGCTTCGCGATGCCCAGCATCATCCGGAAGTAGTCCGGGTAGCCCAGGTGCTGGAAGGCCGCCACCACCGGCGGTGCGCCCATGAGGTACATGATGGCCGAGGCCGACATCGACAGGGACACCAGGCCCGTCACCACCCAATAGGCAATCTTCTGCTTCGACATGTTGGCTCCTCTGCCTCCGTGGACTTCACGGGCTGCGGGGGCAGCCCCCCCGCCGGAACCTTAGGAATGTCGAATCCACCCAGGCAAACGGGGTGTGCCGGACCCGGGCTCAGGCACCTGACGCGCGGCGGCGGGGGCGCTTGCGCCGGGCGTAGTTGGCCACCTCGCGAGACATCTGCGCTACCGTGGTGGCCTCCAGGCTCTCCTTGAAGGCCCGCTCCGCGCGTCCCACCACGCCCTCCAGGTATTCGGCCACCAGCGGGGCGATTTCGCAGGAAGGGCTGGGCCCGGAGGGGTAGCGGCCGAGCAGCTCCGCGTCCTCCTCCACCGCCTCGTACACGTCGCGTAGGGTGATGTGCTCCGGCTCACGTGCCAGCGTCACCCCGCCGCCCACGCCGCGCTTCGTCTCCACCAGCCCCGCGCGTGCCAGGTCCCTCAGCAGCCGTCGCACCACCACCGGGTTCGTCTGGATGCTGCGGGCCATGCTCTCGGACGTCACCGAGCCGCGGTCCTCACGCTCGGAGCAGGCCAGCATTCCCAGCATGTGTGCGGCCATGGTGAAGCGGCAGTTCACGCGTCCTCCGCGCCCTGAAGAAACCCACGGTTGACGTATCGCCCTGGCTCCCCGCGCGCAACCCCTCCCGGGGAGCGGTGCCACGACGTGTCCGTGAGCCTCCCACACCGGGCGGCGGGGCCCCGGAGACCGGGGCCCGCGCGGAGCGGGCAGCCACGCGCTACCGCGTCACCTCATCAACACTCGCCGTCAACTCCACCTCGTCGCGCAGGGCATCCGGGCGCCGGCCCCGGTCCAGCTCATCGCGGTCGTACGCGCCGTCCTCGTCCTGGTCCACGCCGATGCGCCACTCGGTGCCGGCGGGGACCACGGTGTACGTCAGCTCGCTGCCGGCCCGGGCGCGGGCCAGCAGCACGTACGCGCTCACCTTCTCCGAGGCCCGGTCCGACTGGAAGACGCCGCCCTTCACGTAGGTGTAGCCACGAGCCTCGCCGCGCTGCCGCCCCTTCACCACGAGGCCCACCCGGCCCTGCTCCGCCAGGGACATGAAGAGCAGGGCGCGGCCGAGCTGCGCGGGCGTGGGCCCCGCCCCTCCCAGCGTCACCTGCTGCCCCACCGCCGCGTGCGAGTCCTGGCTGCCGGGCCCGGGAGGAAGGAAGAGCTCCGTGGGCGAGCCGCGCGGCAGGTCCCCGCCGGAGAAGGACAACAGCAGCGCCACCAGGTCGGCGACCTCCTGGTCACTGGCGGGATTGAAGACGGGCTCGGTGATGAAGCGTGCAATCGAGTCCACGCTGCCGTCGTGGATGAAGCCGAAGCCCGTGAGGCTCTCCTTCTGCGTCAGCTCCAGGCCCACCTTCTCGTAGAGGTTGCGCAGCTGCGGCACCTTGAGGGTGACGTTGCTGCTGCCGTCGGTGGAGACGAGCGCGTGGTGGTACTCGCCCTTGTCGCCGCGCGGCAGGTCCATCCACATGGCGCCGTTCCACTGCATGTTGGTGGCCATGCCCGAGGGGAAGGTGTGGCAGGTGTTGCAGGCGAACAGCCCCTGGGCAAGCAGCCGCGGCGGGCGGAACAGCGCCATGCCGCTGACGGCGTCGCCGTTGGGCAGCGGCTGGCCGGCGGGCGCGAAGCGGCCGGTGGTGTAGTGGCCCGGCAGCGGCAGGTTCCGCGGCAGCGAGTTGTCCAGGCCGCGGAACGGGTTGGGCGGGAAGGTCAGCGTCGAGAGGAAGGCGCGCAGCTCGCCCATCTCCTCCGGGGTGAGCTGGGCGTCGTCGCCTTGCAGGTGCTCGTAGGCCGGGTTGAACTCCTCCAGGCTCGTGCGGTCGCCGCGCCAGTGCAGCGGCTCCTTGCCGATGATGTCCTGGAGCGTCTGCGTCGTCATGGGGCCCTTCATCGGGTGCCACGACTCGAAGGGCGGCATCGGCAGGCCCATGCCCAGGTTCTGCCCGTCCAGCGCCTTCACCGTCCCGGACGGGTCGCCCAAATCCCACGCCAGCTTGTCCATGCGCGCATCCACGTGGCACGACGCGCAGGAGAGGTGGCCCAGGCCGGACGTCTTGTGCGTGTCATACAGGTGCTTGCGGCCGGCCTTGATGGCGGCGGGAGACGGGTCGAAGAACGGCACCCGCGCCAGCTCGCGGAGGCGGTCCGTGCCGAGCACGGAGAGGCTGGCGCCGAAGCGGTTGAGCACGTAGACGCGACGCCTCGCTCCGTCGAAGACGATGCCCGTGGGCCCCTCGCCCACCGGCACCT
This sequence comes from Myxococcus sp. RHSTA-1-4, assembly GCF_020037125.1. Classification (GTDB taxonomy): domain Bacteria; phylum Myxococcota; class Myxococcia; order Myxococcales; family Myxococcaceae; genus Myxococcus. Next base: position 87,002 of record NZ_JAIQDG010000010.1, on the reverse strand, counting down.
GCGCGATGCGCGCGCCGCCCGGGCCCACCACCACCACGTTGTTGGAGCCCATGCCCGTCACGTACGCCCGGGTGCCCGTGGCGTCCCAGGTGATGCCGCGCGGGTCGCCCACGGACAGCTCGCGCAGGGCCCGTGACACCGTGGGCGTGCGGTAGTCCAGGTGCGGGTTGAGGTCGTGCACCGCGCGAGTGCCGGGCCGCCGCGGGTCCACCACCGCCATCAGCACGCGCAGGAAGCGGCCGTTGAGGTTGGGCTCGAAGCGCACCTCGTTGGTGGCGTCCGTGCCCACCACGGTGACGGCGCCCGAGGGGTGGACGGCCAGCGCCATGTTCAGGTTCATCAGCCGCGTGGCGTAGGAGACCTCCAGGCTGGCGGTGTCGATGATGGCCAGGTCGCGGTCCGGCAAGTCCCACCCCGTGAGCCGGCCCGACGCGGAGGCGTGCGCGCCGCTCACCAACTCCGTCCAGTCCCCCTGGTTGTCGTCCATCCACCGGCCCCGGGCGTCCTTCTTCACGATGAGGCCCACGGGCGGCGCCGCCGGGTTGGCCGGGTTGAGCGCCGGCACGAAGGAGTTGCCCCGGTTGGGCGGCGGGTTGACGCCGCCATACGGACCGCGCGCATCCCCCGCGCCATTGGGAGGGAACGCGTCCGGAATGGTCGAGCCACCGCCGATGAGGGTGCTGCCGTTGCCGGACTCGAAGATGGCGGCGTAGACGAAGCGGCCGTCGGCGCTGACGGCGAGGGCGCGCGGGTCCTCGCCCTTCAGGGAGATGCGGCGGGGCTCGGCGCCCAGGCGCGCGGGGTCCACCACCATCACCCGGTTGACCTGCGAGCAGGTGATGAAGGCCCGCCGCGGGTGGCCCGCGAAGACGACGTCCGCGGGCTCGTCGTCCGTCTGGAGGGTGGCGCGCACGTGGCCGTGCCGCAGGTCGACGATGCTGACGCTGTCCGAGATGTGGTTCACCACCCAGGCCTCGGTGTTGCTCCGCGCGCGCACGGACACCGGGTCCAGCCCCACGGGGATGGAGGCCACCAGCTCCGGCGCGCGCCGCGACGTGAGGTCGAACACCAGCAGCCGGTTGTCCGCCGTGTTGACCGCCAGCAGGCGCGTGCCGTCCGGCGTCATGTCCATCGGGTGGACGTGCGGGTCCTCCCAGTTCACGAAGGAAGGCGAGGCGACGGACGGAACTGGAGCCAGGACCGCGAGGAGACTCAACAGCACGACGGCACGCGTGAAGACACCCATGCGGCGACCTCCGAGAAAGCAGTAGCGGTACGCTCTCTGTCTGCCTTTCCAACGCGAAGGGCTCAATTCCTTGCGTGTGACAACGACCTCACACACGCATCACCAGCCACCTCTTCCGCTCGGAGACCCGAGATTTCACGCGGCCTGGACGCCGTCACGCGCCGTCACACCCCATTCAAAGACTCACACAAAAAACGCACCGCCCTTCTGCAACCCGGAAAAAACTGTCACCATCCCGGAGTGAAGCGCGACACATGATTCACACCCTGTGAGAAGACGCACGCGGCATGGCTGCGACCATGTAGGCTCCACGGCCATGGAACTTTTCCTGTCACTGTCGATGCTGGTGGGAGGCATCACACTGCTGGTGGCGGGAGGGGATTGGCTGGTCAGCGGCGCGGTCGCCCTGGCGGAGCGGCGGGGCGTTCCGGCCCTCACCATCGGGCTGACCATCGTCGCGTTCGGCACGTCCGCGCCGGAGCTGGCGCTCAACGTGGTGGTGGCGCTCACCGGGGACACGGCGCTGAGCTTCGGCAACATGGTGGGCTCGAGCCTGGCCAACGCGGGGCTCATCCTGGGACTGTCCGCGGTGCTCAGGCCGGTGAAGGTGCAGTCCTCGCTGCTGCGGCGCGAGCTGCCCATGCTGCTGGGCGCGGTGCTGCTGCTCGTCACCCTCATGCTGCTACCGGGCACCTTCGGCCCGCCGGGGAGCCCGCCGGGCCTGTCCCGCCTGGACGGGGCGCTGCTGCTGGCCGGCTTCGCCGCCTACCTGGGCGTGCTGCTGCGGGCAGCCCGCCGGCCCGCGGAGGTGGGCTGGGAGCTGACGGGAGAGCTGAAGGAGGCCGTGCGCGCGGAGCCCCTGCTGTCCACGCGCAGGTCCGTCGGGCTGCTGCTCGGCGGGCTGGTGCTGCTGGCGGCGGGCGGAAAGCTGACGGAGACGGGCGCGGTGCGGGTGGCCACCCTCGCGGGCCTGTCCGCCCAGGTCATCGGGCTGACGGTGGTGTCGCTGGCCACCACCCTGCCGGAGCTGGTGACGAGCCTGGCCGCCCTCCGTCGCGGCCAGTCCGACATCGCCCTGGGCAACGTGCTGGGCTCCAACCTCTTCAACCTGCTCTTCATCCTCGGGGTGGTGGCGATGATGGCCACGGTGCCCCTGCCCGTGGGAGGCCTGTCCGCGCTCCTGGCGCTGGGTGCGCTCACCCTGCTGCTCTTTCCGGTGAGCGTCACCTTCGACTGGACGATTACCCGGTCCGAGGGTGCGCTGCTGGTGCTCGTCTACCTGTCCATCATCGGCTACCAGCTCTGGCGGGGGCTCACCCTGCCCGCCATGTAGCGCCCCACCCGCCCTTCACTTGCCCTCGCCAGGGGACGCGAAGGGGCCGGGCCGGAAGACGCGGTAGAAGAACACCAGCGTGGGCAGCACGGCGAGCGCGCCCACCACCAGCGCCACCAGCAGCATGCGCTGCGCGGTGGGGCTCGCCGCCGCGCTGCTCAGGGTGACGTCCGGAACCACCAGGTACGGGTGCTGCGAGGCCGCCCACCCGAGGATGATGAAGCCCACCTGCGTGGCCGCCGCCACCCGCGCCCACTTGAAGCGCCGCGTCCACAAGAGGGCGAAGGCCGCCACCGCCGCCACCGCGGTGCCCGCGTGCAGGAGCAGCGCGAAGGGCGAGAGCAACAGGCCCTGCCACACCCGGGGCGCGCCCTCGCGCGCCAGCAGCAGCACGACGAAGGCCGTGGCGAAGACGGCCACCCCGGAGCCCAGCGCGCGCCGCCGGAAGTCCTCGCGCAGCTCCGGCGTGGGAGACTCGTGGGAGAGGTACACCGCCGCCAGGAAGGCGAAGAGGCACAGCGCCAGCACGCCCACCGCCCAGGCGAAGGGCGTGAGCCACGGCGCGAAGAAGCCGCTCACCACCGCGTGGCCCTCCACGCGGATGCCGCCGCTCACCACCGCGCCCACGCACATGCCCAGCAACAGCGGTGCGATGACGCTCGCCACGCTGAAGACGAGCCCCCACTTGCGCTGCACCGCGTCCCCGCGCGTGTCATACGTGCGGAAGGTGAAGGCCGCGCCCCGGAAGACGATGCCCAGCAGCAGCAGCGTCAGCGGCACGTGCAGCGCCACCGTCAGCACCGCGAAGGCGCGCGGGAAGCCGGAGAACGTCAGCACCAGGCCGACGATGAGCCAGATGTGATTCACCTCCCACACCGGGCCCAGCGCATGGGCGATGAGCGCGCGCTGCTCCTTCTTGCGAGGACCGGAGGCCAGCAAATCCCAGACGCCGCCGCCGAAGTCCGCGCCGCCGAAGAGCGCATAGAGGACGAACGTCCCCGCCACCGCGAAGCCAATCAACGCCTCAGTGGACATCGGAGTTACCTCCGTTCCGGCCCGGAAGCGTGCCCGCCACCTGCCGCACCATCAGGAACACCACCGTCGCTCCAAGGAAGAGATACACGGCGGTGAACGTCCAGAAGGGCGCATACAGGTGCGGCACCGGTGTCACCGCGGCGGACGTGCGCATGACGCCACGGACAATCCACGGCTGCCGGCCCCACTCGGTGACGAGCCACCCGGCCTCCATCGCCACCACCCCGAGCGGCCCCGTCAGGAGCCATGCCCACATCATCCGCCGCCCGTCCGGCCACACCTTCTTCCGGACCCGGTACGCCAGCGTCACCAGCGCCAGCAGCGCCATGAGGCTGCCCGTGCCCACCATGAGCTGGAAGGACAGGTGCACCTTGCTCACCGGCGGCCACTCGTCGCGGGGGAACTCCTTCAGCCCCTTCACCTCCGCGTCCGGGTCCGCGAAGGCGAGGATGGACAGCCCCTTCGGAATCTCCAGGCCCCAGGACACGCTCTCCGTCTCCACGTCCGGCAGCCCGCCCAGCCGCAGCGGCGCGCCGCGCTCCGTCTCGAACTGGGCCTCCATGGCGGCCAGCTTCACCGGCTGCGCCTGGGCCACGTGCTTCGCGGAGAGGTCTCCCACCAGCGGCTGCAGCAGCGCGGTGAAACACGCCAGCGGCAGCGCCACCGACAGCGCCTTGCGGTGGAAGGCCGCCCCCGGGTGGCGCAGCAGCACGAAGGCGTGGATGCCCGCCATGGCGAAGGCGCTCGCCTGGTAGCAGGAGAGCAGCACGTGCACCGTCTGGTACTGCCAGCCCGGGCTGAACATGGCGACCAGGGGCTGCACGTCCGTCGGACCACCGGGCGTGGGTGTGAAGCCCGACGGGTGGTTCATGAAGGTGTTCACCAGCGTGACGAAGAAGGCGCTCATCGCGCCGCTCACCGCCACCATGACGCCGGAGAACAGGTGCAGGCCCGGCGACACCCGCTCGCGCCCGTAGAGATAGATGCCCAGGAAGATGGCCTCGGTGAAGAAGGCCACGCCCTCCAGGCTGAAGGGCAGGCCAATCACCTCGCCGTACCGGCCCATGAACTCGGGCCACAGCAGGCCCAGCTCGAAGGACAGCGCCGTGCCGGACACCGCGCCCACCGCGAAGAGGATGGCCGTCCCCTTCGCCAGCTTCTCGCTCAGCAGCCGGTAGTCCGCGTCCCCCGTGCGCCGGGCCTTCAGGTCGCTCAGCACCATGAGCAGCGGCAGCGCCACGCCCGCCGCCGCGAAGACGATGTGGAAGGCGAGCGACAAGCCCATCTGCGCCCGCGCATAGAGCAGGTCCGTCATGAGCATCAGGCTGCTTTATGCTCGGATTTATCGCAATTATGTTTTCTACTGAACACCCTCAGCGGGCTTCTCACCCTGGCGCGCCGGCACCAGCGCGCGCACGGAGTTCCGCGCGATGCGGGAGGCGAGCGTGGTGGCGAAGATGAGCACGAGCTTGCGTCCCAGCTCCACGCCCAGCGGGCGCTGCTTCGCGGCATAAGCCACGCTCTCGGGATGCGCCCAGGCGCGCTTGAGGGCGCTGCGCCGCTGGCGGCGCAGCCGCTCCCCCTGGTGGCGCGCACGGTAGATGGCGTAGCCCACGCCCGCCCCGACGACCACCGCGGCGATGGCGCCCGCGGCAATCAGCGCGTCCTTGTGCTGCCCCGCCTGGTAGCGCACGCTGAGCGCGCGCTCCCGCCGGCGGTCCAACTCCTCCAGCGTGAGCATCAGCTCGTCGCGGATGCGGTCCGCCGTCTGTTCCACCTGCTTCCGGTCATCCATGCCCCGGGTGATGTGGTGGTCGGCGTGCCGTTCGATTCCCACGGCTCCGTTCCCGTCGCGGCCGTTGCCGTTCATTGCAGCGTCTCCCGCGTGAGCTGATAGTCCATCTTCAGCCGCTCCTGCGTGTGCGGCAGCGGCTTCTTCGGCAGCCGCTTGACGCCCAGGAACAGCAGGAGGCCGGCGACGGCCAGCACCGCCACGCCCATCACCAGCACGTCCCAGGGCTCGCCCAGCGGCAGCGCCAGCCCCGCGCCCACGAAGAGGCAGGCCAGCGCGATGAGCGACAGCACCGCGCCCACGCCAATGAGGATGCCGGCGGTGCGCGCGGCCTTCAGCTCCTCGCGGAGCTCCTTCTTGGCGTGCAGCAGCTCGGCTCGCACCAGCATGCGGGACTCGTCCAGGGCGTGCCGGATGAGCTCCGCCGTGGAGAGCGTCTCCAGCTGACTTCGCTCCAGGCGTTCCGATTCGAGGTCCACGACGTGCGCCTCCTGCGATGGCTTCGCGGGGACAGCCGAGCGCCCGCACGCCCGTCAGGCATGCATGCGGCCCCGCTCCTTCGCACAAGGTGGGCAGGAGGCATCGCCCGGAGAAGTCCGCGGAAGGGGCACGTCACGCCCGCCCGCCCGCCCTCCGGACGGCCCCGGCGTCACGAGGCACGCGGGGCGGCTTCAGCGGCGGCGCTGGTGGGCCAGCGCGGTGGCCAGCGTCTCGCGCACCTGGCGGGCGCGGAAGAGGCGGTCCGCGGTGTCCACCAGGTTCTCCGCGTACAGCACCTGCTTGCGCAGGCGGGCGGGGATGGCGCGCGTGCCCAGGTGCGCGCCGATGAGGGCGCCCGTAATCGCCGCGGCCACGTCCGCCTCGCCCCCGCAGCGCAGCGTGAGGGCCACCGCCTCGCGGAAGTCGTGCGGCACCTTGAGGGCGGCGTACAGCGAGGTGAGCAGCACCGGCACCACGTGCGGCGGCAGCCCGTCCACGCCCCGCAGCTCGCTGGGGGGCACGCCCACCTTTCGAAGCTGCGACAGCGCTCGCGCGGTCTCCCACGTCAACAGGCGTGGCAGGTGCCGCACCTCTTCCGCCAGCCCCTTGTCGTGCACCGCCGCCGCCAGCGCCAGCTCCTCGCAGAAGGCGGCCGGCGTCAGCGCCTCCTTCTCCATGCCCAGCGCGACGGCCTGCGCGAAGGCGGCCGCCGACGCGGCGCAGACCGGGTCCTTGTGGGTGATGACGGTGAGCACGCCCGCGTCGTGCGGCAGGCGCGCGCGGTGGCCACTCTCGAAGAGCCCCACCACCAGCGCGCGGCTGAGCACGGACGGGCACCGCGTGCCCAGCGGCGCGCCCGCGCTCATCCACGGCGTGCCCCCCGCGAGCCGCTGCAGCGCGTCCGCGAGGCTCCTGGGCGGCTGGAGGATGATGCCCTCCTGCCACAGCCACGCCAGGTGCGCCGCCGCGCTGCGCCCGTCCACCTTGCCCTCGCGGATGACACTCTCCGCCGCGGCGAGCAACAACTGCGTGTCGTCGCTGAACTGGCCCTTGGCGAACTTGCCGCGCGGACGGGGCGCGAAGTCCTCCGCCAGGCCGGGCAGCCGCGCGAGACTCGCCGGCGGGATGCCGCGCAGCGGGAAGCCGAGCGCATCACCGATGGCGAGCCCCACGAACGCCGCATGGAACCTGTCCTGGCGCTCGGCGGGAGTCAGCGGCATGGGGTGGGGGAGATTAACCGAGGCTCAGGCCCGGACGGCCAGGGAGAAGCGCGCGAAACGCGAGAAACACGCGCGAACGAGGAGGGGAAGAAGCATGCCGGGGCTTGACGCGCGCGCGGCGGGACTGGTGGCGCAGCGCGGAAGCGGCGCTCCGGCCTCATACACCCACACGCACGATGTCTTCACCGTCCACCCTCCCTCTCCCGACCACTCACGCGCGTGCGGGGGGTGGCTGACTACCGCATCCAGCACGCATGCGGCAAGCCTCGGGCCGTGCGCGCATTCGCGCACCTGCACGCGTGTCCAACTCCTGATGATCCGGCCCCCCCCCCCCGCGCACATGACGGTCGAGGGACGCGCAGGTGGCAGCGGCGCGCGGATGTCGGCACACACTCCGGCTCGTCACGCGCCGTCGCGTCCCCAGTTGACGATGATCCGCGGGCGCGCCTGTACAGCCCGGGCGCCCTGGCGCGGGCACGCGCCGTCCCGCGGCACGGGTGGGGCATGACGGCGCTACGGCCCGGACGGGGCGTCGGCGCGTCCAAGGAGGAGGGCGGACACCCGGCCCGCGTCGGAGATGGAGCATACCAACGCGCGCTCGCCGGCGGCGTGCCCCCGCCGGAAGCCCCACGCGGCGGCGGCAACGGCCAACGGCGCGCTGGCCGCGCCCGTTTCGCCCAGCGAGTCGGCCGGCAACACGAGGCGGCAGCGCGGAAAGTCCACGTCCTGCTGGAGCAGCACGTTGGCGTGGCCCCAGACCTGGGCCTTCCACTCCTCGCCGTTGAGGTCCACCAGCACGTCTCCTCGAAACGGGGCGGCGCCCTCGGGCAGCACGCGCTTCACCGCATTCGCCAACGCCCGCCCCCTGTGCGCGAGGGCTGAAGCGGCGGAGATGTCGTGGGGACTGACGGCCACGGCCTCCAGGTGCGCGGCCACCGGGGCGGCGCGAGCGCGGGCCGCCCCGGGAGTCTCCACCAGCAGGGCGGCGCCGGCCTCACCCGGCATGAGGCCCACCTGCCGCTGGGGCGACTTGAGGCGGCGATGGAGGGCGAGCCAGGCAAGGCAGACCGGGTCCACGAAGGAGTCGGCGGCGAGCACCAGCACCCGGTCCACGCGGCGCCCGGACAGCAGCGCCCAGGCCTGTGTCGCCGCCTCGGCGAGGCCACAGCTGCCCAGGGCGAGTGCCCGAGCGTTCTCCTCGGGCAGCGGCACGTCCATCAGGGACAGCAGCGGCCGTACGTACGCGTCCCGCAGCGCCTCCGGGCAGCTCGCGAGGCTCCAGCCGAAGCGCTCCTCGTCCACCAGGGGCGCCAGGGCCATGAGGCAGGTGCGGCGCCAGAAGTCCACGTGGGTGGGCAGTTCCGTCGCGTGCAGCAGGTCCTCGAAGGCGCCAGAAGCCAGCCGCACCCAGGCCCCCGTCTGGAAGAAGCCCTCGGCGAAGGGGACGACAGGGTGGCCCGTGACTGGAACGGACTCTCCCGGCTCGTCATCCGTCACGAAGCCAGGAAGCGGGTGGGGTCGCGAGGCGCCGGCACGGAGCGCCGCGCAGGAGCCCACCACGCCATGGCCCACGGCCGTCACCAGCCCCAGCCCCGTCACCGCCAGCCTCACGGGGCCCTCCGCGCGCCATCCATGGCGAGCAGCGGGCGGCACCAGGCGTCCGGATGCGGCAGGCGCGCGCGCTGGCGGCGCCGGACCACGGAAGGGGCCAGCGACAGGTGCGCGTCCGGAGTGAGCCCCGCGCGCTCGGCGAAGCACAGCAGGGCGAGCACCTCCACGGAGAGGTGGGCGGTGGTGGAGGCATCGTCCGGGTGAACGCGCTCGGCCTCCAGCTTCTTGCGCATCATGAGGGTGCGCGCATCGAGAAAGCGGTCGAAGCCCTCCTCGAAGAGGCCGGCGTCGCCCGCCAGCAGGGCACGGCACACGTCGAGTCGTGGGTCCCCTCGGTCTCCGAGCACGGCGGCATGGCGCTCCAGCAGCGCCTCGCAGGCGGCCCCGGCCGACTGGAGGGTGAAGCGCTCCATGAGGAAGCGGAAGTAGAGGAAGTCGTCCTCGTACTCCTCGCCTTCATGCCAGGAAGCGCGGGAGTGGCGGGCGATGCCCTGTTCAGCCTCGGCGTCTCCGCAGACCACGGCGTCGAAGAAGGGCTCGGACTGGCTCGTCACCCTGGCCGTGTCGTCCTTTCGCTGGAGAAAGGCGAGAAAGGCGCGCGCGGAGCGGGACAGCTCGCCGAAGAAGCCGTCGGGCAGGCCGGTAAGGAACAGGTGGCCGATACCCATGCGCCGGTAGAGGGCACAGACGGCCACCATCTGGACCTGGGTGACGCGGCCGGCGAGGACACGGGGCAGCACCTCCTCCAGTTGCAGGAGGCAGGACTTCTCGACGAGCGGCAGCGGTGTCTGCACCACGGGGGCAAACCTCCTGCGATGTGCGCGAACCCGGCCGGCTCATGCCTGCTCGAACTTCGTGAGGTAGACGTTGGTGGGGTTGAGCTGGCGCAGCTCGTCCACCAGCTTGTGGCTCAGTACGTAGACGTACGGGTCCTCCTGGATGCGGAAGAAGTCCGGCGCAGAGCGCAGCTTGTTGCTGTCGAGGACGGGCTTGCGGACCCGGACGATTTCGCCTGGAACCTCCTTCGAGTAGCGAATCTCGCTCTTCTCCAGGTGGAGGCAGTCGACGGTGCCCAGGGGATTGATGATGAAGTAGTCCCGGCTGGCCTCGCGCCCCTTGTGGTCCAGGAGCGTGAAGTGGAGGCACTCCATGGGCACCCCCGTGCCCTCGAACACCTCCTTCAGCTTGCGCTCCACCACGAGAAAGGCGCCCGTGTTGGCGATGAGCGATGGCAGCTTGAGGCCGGGAAACTCGTCGCTCATCTGCCACTCGGCATTCGCCGGGTACTTGTCACCCATGGGGTAGCCCTTCCCCATCCGGTGCGTGTACATATTGGTGCCCTCGGGTTCGTCATCAAGGATGCAATAGCCCATGTCCACCGTGGGGCTCTTGTTGATGCTGAAGTAGTCCATGATGGCTCCTCTATTCACGCCGGAGCGGCGGCATGTCCGAGATGGGCGCGCCCGGATGGGCCGTGCCGAACTCCGTCACCGCCCGGTAGCATTCTTCCGACAACTCTTCGAGCGCCTCCTTCGAGAGCTTGAACTGGGACGTGTCGCAGTTCTTGCGCAGCTCGGCGTCGCACGCCTCCTTGCATTCGACGAGGATGGGTTCCAGCCGGTTGCGGACGTTCATGTTGTACGCGGCATGGTTGAACTTGGGGCAGTCCTCAATCACCCACGAGCCGTCCTCCAGGATGAGGTGGCGCGGCAGCCCCAGCACGCGCGCCACCTCCAGGTCCTGCGGCAGGATGATGACGTTGACGTGGTGGTTGATGTTGTACTTCGCCCGCAGCAGCGCCAGCCGCACCAGCGTCCGGCAGTCCGCGTCCCGAATCCTCTCAATCCTCTCATTGAAGAGGCCCTTGGGAATCAGGTGGTGGGAGTTGTTCCAGTAGGGCCACGTCTGCCGCGTGAAGTTCTCTCCGCGCGGAATGGGCCGGCCTCCCCCGTCCTTCATGTCTCCGCGCGAGGGGCCGTCCAGGTGCCAGTCTCCCTCTTTCGGCAGCGGCACCAGCGCCGCGTACTCCGCCGGCACCCGGTTGCCCCTCCGGCTCAGGTACGCCGAGGTGGCCAGGAAGCCCTCCGGTGCGGGCTTCGTCCGCGTCCCCGCACCGGGTGTCTTGTCGTACAGCGCCGTGCGGCTCTTCTTCGACTCCGTCAGCGCCTGCCATCGGTATGAGCAGGAGTTGGCCGTATACGTCGACTCGTGGCCCGTGAGGCACGCCCCTCCCTCGGTGCTCTTCCGCACCACCTCGTGCGGCATCGTCCCGTCCGGGTGGGTGACGTGCTCGTCCGCCGGCTTGCCCATGCTGTTCCTCCTGTCCGCCCGGGCGCTACTCCACCTTCTGCTTGCACATCAGACAGCACACGTCCTCGTCCGCCCCACCCAGCGACACCACCGGTGGCTGCATCAGGGGAAAGGGCGGCGTGTTCTTGTCGTTGTGCAGCATCAAGTCGAAGGCCCGCGCCACGTTCTTCCCTTCAATCTTCACGTCGAAGGAGTAGTTGACGAACTCCGCCCTGCCCTTCGTCTTCCCCGACACCACCCCACCGCCCGCCGTGCCGGCCTCATCCCCGGTGCTGGTGCTGAAGTGCGAGTCCTTCAGGCACACCGGGTTGCCATCCACCAGCACCGTCCTGCTCCCCTGCGCGGTGTCCGCGGACTTCGCCACGTTGGGGTAGGGAATGGGCACCGGCCCGCCGGGGCTCGGCGTCTTGCACACGTCCGGAAAGGCCCCCGTGGTGCCGCCGGAGTCCTTCGTCACCACCGACAGCTTGTTCACTCCCACCGTGTTCTTCGCCATGGCGGCCTCCTCCGCTCCACTCCGGGACGTCCTCAGCGGTTCATCCATGCGCCGAAGGGGCGCAGGGGAGAGTCTCCCGCCCACTCGCGTACGCCCCCGAGCTGCCGCCGCTGCACGTGTGCCCAGGCGCGTGGGTCCGCCGCGTGCTCCCCCTGGGTGCGAATGGCCAGCTCCAGCAGCAGCGGCCCCCGGCGGCGCATCGGCACCTCGTCCAGCGCCTGCACCAGCCGCGCCTCCGTGCATGGCCTTCCGCCCAGGTAGCGCTCCCGCGAGTCGAAGCCCTTGCGCGCCCCAGCCCACCAGCGCTCCACCTCCCGGGCGTGGGGCACCTGCAGCGCATCGTCCGGCCCCGGCAGCAGCGACAACTCCAAGTCCTCCTCCAGCGGAGGCAGCTCGACGCCCGCGGGGCGCGGGTGCCCGTAGTCCCCCTCCAGCCTCAGGCCCGTCACCGCGCTGAAGGCCTCACCGGCCAGAGGGCCCAGCAACGCGTCGGACAGCCACGGCAGGCACGCCTCGGCCGCCAACGCCGAGCCGGAGAAGCCCAGCGCCCAGAGCGCGTCTCGCCGCAGCATGGGCACTTCCGCCAGCCGCGCCAGCCGCTCCACGTCCGGCGCGGCCCCGCCCAGCGCCAGCAGCAGCCGGGCCGTGCGGCCCGCCACGTCCGGTGCCTCGGCGGCTTCCTGGCAGGCGCGCCACACCGCATGCTGCCCCTGCACCAGTCCCGCCTCCAGTGCCGCCGCGCGCAGTTCGGGGGCCGCCGACTCCAGCCCCTGCCGCACCCGCGCCCCTTCCGCCTCCTTGGGAAAGCGCCGCGCCGCGCGCAGGGCCGCCCGCCGCAGCTCCGGCGCCGGGTGCACCAGGGCCCGCGTCAGCCGCGCCGCGCCAGGCGACTCGCCTCTCACCGCCAGCGCCTCCAGTACCACCGCCCGCACCTCCGGCTCCTCGCCCTCCGCATCCACCCACGCGGCCAGCCTCGCGCCCAGGCCCGTCCCCTCGGCTACCTCCAGCGCCTCGCCCACCCACACGCGCCGCTCCTCGCCCCCTCGCAGCTCCTCCAGCACCGCCTCTGTCTCCGCCTCCTCCCCCCGCGCCAGCAGCGCCAGGCTCGCCACCGCCACCCGCTCCCGGTCGTCCTCCGTCAGGTTCTTTCGCAGGAGGCACCTGGCCTCGCGTGGCGGCACGCACGCCAGCACGTCCACGCACGCGCGCAACCGCTCCTCGTGCACGTCCTCCACTTCCGAAAGCCGCAGCTCCGCCGAGCACAGGAAGTCCCCGCGCTGCTGCCACCCGTAGCGCGCCTCGTCCAGGCAGTCCTCCAGCACGCCCCGGTGCACGGTGGCGTCGTACCGCCCGCGCAGCATCAGTTGATCTCCACCTTCCCGCCCTTGAGGCGCTGCAAGCCCCGCGAGCGGGAGTCCACCTGGTAGCCCTCCAGCAGCAGCCGCCCGTTGCGGCGCAGCAGGATGCGCGCCTCGCCACAGCGCAACTCCAACTCGTCCTCCGCCTCGATGACCACGCGCCGGCCGTCCACCCGCGCCTCCAGGGGGCCGGAACCCCTGGTGTTCACGCGCCGAGACACCAAGTAGGGCTGGCGCTCGCGAGACCGCAATAGGGTGACGAGCACCGGCCGACCGGGGTCCCCCTCCTCGAAGAGGAGCAGCGCGCCCTGTCGGGAGCGCACCGCCTCCGCCAGGGCCGCGTCGTCCACGAATGCTCCGCATAGGGCGGGCACGGGATGATCCGCGGGGTTGCCGTCGAAATCCACCCGAGGCGTGCCGCCCGCGTCCAAGTCCACCACCCAGCCTGTACGGGAGCCGTGGATGCGTCCGTCATCTCCCACCAGGGAGACGACTCCCGGCGGGGAGCAGAAGCGCTGAGAGTCCATACGGGGCGTCCTCTCCAGAAACGGTCGTCACCCATCCCGCCTTGTCCGCCTCACCCATCCCGCTCGCACCGAACACAGGCCACACGAGGAGAGGAAGGCGCGATGGGCTTCGACCCCGCTGCCGTGTCATCCATCCCCTACCGGCGACCGCACCGGACGCCATCATCCCCTCGGCCACGCCAGCAAAGGAGCGAGGTACGGGTCGCACGGTCCAGTCCCCGACGATTGCTTCGGCCCATGACTGGCCCCGAGCGGCATCAAGGACAGTGGAATCCGTCCATGATGCCGATTTCGCGGGACGCGAACGAACCTCGCCTGTCAACCGCGCCTACCGTCAGCACCGCCATCCAGAGCCGCTCAGCGTGGTCCTGACCTCCTGCTTCTGGGAAACCGCGCTGGACGGGGTCTGCTCCTAGCGGTAAGCCAGGGCATCCAGCCTTCGATAGGCAGCCCTCCCCGCGAGAACCTCATTCCTCACCGAGGAGTCGCCCACGTGAAAGCGACCGACGAACATCCGCCCGTTTTCACAGCAGAGGACCAGCTTCACCTGCTCCAACTCCATGCGCGGCGGGCCATCGCCGAGCGCATCGCGAGCGAGCAGTCCTCAGAACCCGCTGATGACGCCGAATCCACGGAGGAAGAGCAAACCGCGCCCGTGGTTCCCGCCGTCTGGCGGCTCGTACCCACTGATGTGTCGCTCCATGACTGGCAGGCCGAGTGCCTCCCGAAGTGGCTCGAACGCGGCAGAGGGACCATCAAGGTTGCCACGGGCGGCGGTAAGACCCTGTTCGCGATGGCTGCCGCCCAAGAACTGCACAACCGCCAACAGCCAGATCTCAGGGTGGCAATCGTCGTACCGACGATTCCCCTGATGCTGCAATGGGCCGAGGAGCTTCGAAAGAGCAACCTCCCAGAGTCAGCCATCGGCCTGATGGGTGGCGGCCATGACCCGACACCGCTCGAACACCGCCGCATCCTCGTGTGCGTGCTCAGTTCAGCACGTGAGCGCTTGCCCTCCCTCATGCGGCAAGCCGGATGGAGCAATCGTCTCCTCCTCATCGTGGACGAGTGTCATCGAGCAAACGCCGAGCAGGCCAGGCGCATTTTCGAGTCGAACCCGGCCTTTACGCTGGGACTCTCCGCGACGCCCGAGGACGTGGACGACGAGCTTTCCGTACCGGCTGACGAAGCCTACGCACAGAGCCCCGTCGGCCAGGGACTTGGCCCCATCATTTACGAGTTCGCACTCAGGCAGTGCCTCGATGCGGGGCTCCTGACTCCGTTCGAACTGTGGCACATCGGCCTGCCACTCGCGCCAAAGGAGGCACAAGAGCACGCATCACTCAGCCGCGAAATCTCCGACCTGCGCACCGACCTGGAGCGAGGATACCGCACGAGCCGGTCGAAGCTTGGCTTCCTCGCATGGTGTCAGGCACAGGCGGCACGTGAAGGCGGCAACGCAGCGAAGTTCGTCCAGTTGACTGGCCGCCGCAAGCAGCTGCTCTATCGTGCTCGGGCTCGCCTCTCGGCGACGCGCGCGATTCTTGGCGCGGAGTTGGCCGATCGCGAGACTCGTGCGATCACCTTCCACGAGGCCATTGGCGAAGTGGAGCGCATCTTCCTTGACGTCCTACAAGATGGCCTTCCCGCAGTGCTCGAGCACAGCAAGCTGCCAGCCACGCTCCGGAGAGAGAGCATTGAGGCCTTCCGCGCGGGAAACGCACGCGTCGTGGTCAGCGCCAAATCGCTCGTCGAAGGCTTCAACGTCCCCTCCGCTGATGTCGGGATCATCGTCGCTTCGACCGCTTCGGTCCGACAGCGGATTCAGAGCCTCGGGCGCCTGCTCCGGAAAAAGCAAGCGGGCCGCACGGCGCGAATCTACATCCTCTATATTCAGCAGACGGAGGACGAGTCGATCTACGAGAAGGTGGACTGGAACGCTGTCGTCGGTGCGACGGTCAACCGCTACTTTCTCTGGACGCCGCCCGCCGGGGGCGCATGGCCCGAGGGACTTCGTGAAACGGGCAGTTCGCCGCGAAGGTACCTACCGCCGTCGACCCAGGTGAACGCTTCCGGGCTCTCCATGGGAGCCCGTTACCCCGGCCGTCCGCACGGCATCGACCTCAAGGTCGATCAGGACGGAAACCTGCGAGTGCTCGAAACGAACCAGCTCGTGCCAGCCCCACGGGAGATGGTCGAGTACATACTACAGAACCAGCACAGACGTGCGCGCTGCACGCCCGGGGGGCACCTCATCGTTCGTGTCGATGACGACATGGAGGACGGGGCCAAATGGCGGTACGTGGGACCTCTTCGAATACCCGAACAGCAGGAGAGCCAGTTGGAGCGCATCGAACTCCTGCTCCGGTCGCGCTCGGGCCGACGCGTCATCGCACAGGTTCGCGCCAATGGAGAGAATTTCGCGAAGGGGCCGGAGGACACAGTGAAAAGACTCCTCGCTTGGACGGATCGAACCGCTCGCGGGCACGGGGCGAGGGCTGTCAGTAGTATCTACTGGGATGGCAACGTAGCATACTGGGTCGAAATTGGAGGACGGCGAATCGACTTTGACGAGGCCGCCGAGCCACTGGAGTTCTGAGAATGGTGCTCACGTTCAGCCCCGCCACCAGTCCATTCCCACTCTGGCGCGGCCCCTACAGTGTCGCGCGCGGAACGCAGAAGTCAGGATTCCGTTTCCGTCGAGGGAGGCTTGGAGCGTGGGTCGAGACCTCCAGCACGCGGGAGTTCTGGACAGTCGCGTCCACGCCCGGAGTAACCGCTGTCGAGCAACTCGTGCAGCGGCATTGGGGCAGCGGGCGCGTGCTCCTCCTTCCCGACGGCCGCGTTGTCAAACCCGACCCAGCTCCATACCAGGAATGCATCCGCTACCTGATTGGGCATGTTCACGGCCCCATCGTGGTCGAGCGGCCTGATGGGGTGCGCGTCGACCTATCGAAGACGAAGAACCTGCGTCCCGGCGACCCATGGCCCGGACCGAGCACGACCGGCATTGAATGTAAGATTGGCGCGGACGGCCGTCTGGAGTGCGAATGGGAGCTTGCCGCCCCCAATGGAAGGTTCGTGCAGACGCAGCCCGTATGGGACTCCGACCCTGACCTGGCAGCAGGATTTCGAACGGCCCGGCCGGGTATGAGCAGTGCGCGGGTGCGGGTTCAAGTCGGCGGCGCCGTCATCACGATGCATGAGGATAACGATGACGCGGTGTGGGCCCCTCGCTACATCGGGCGAATCGATGTGTCACGCTGGCCATTCGACGCTCGATGGGTGATCACATAGGCTTGTATCCATGTCAGGAGAATCGACAATGCCGAAGCTCTATGGTGGAGTGTGGCCACAGAACGTCAGCCGGTTGGCGAAATACGGCGTTCGCTTTCATGAAGGCGCCTGGACGGTTGCAGTCCTGCACGAGGTTGGAAGCGGCCTGCGCTATCTCGCGCTCGACGACGCGCGTGACGACCTCGCCGGGCTTGTGAACGGGATAAAGCAGGCACTGGGCAACGGTCCAGGTGGCGCATTCTACGTCAACGAGTACCGTCATGTGATTGTCCCCGTGGACAGCGCAGACGGAACATCGCACTACTACTTCGCGGGCTACCTGCATGGTGAACTGACCTTCCACTTCGAGGGAGTTCCACTGTCGACGCGCCCCGTTCAACCTGACGGGCAGTCACTCAAGCCCGGAGAGCGATGGGTCGGACCGCGCCCTGGCGTCCCATATGTGCTCGCCGCCGGCGGAAGCGACATCTACTACCAGACGCCCGCCCTCACCGACTCAGATCCCCCGGCCGTTCGCCCGATGACGACCTTGAAGGTTCAGCTCTCCAAGGTGCTGCGCAATTCCGCGCTTGTACGCCGGGCTGTTGAACCCGTCGCAGCGATCCGCGGATATGAGGGTGGCCGCTTCTATGTGAACGAGCACGGCGCGATGTTCACCCCCGTCGACAAAGGCGATGGGAACGGCCTCGACTACATCTATTGCGGAACAATCGATCGCGCGGCTTGGTTCTCGGAGCCGCGAACGTCTTGATGCCAAACGGGCGGCTGTAGAGCGTGAATGGGTCGCGCCTGTCCTGCGGTTCGCGCTGTCCATCTACTATGAAGGCAGCGCTG
This sequence comes from Myxococcus sp. RHSTA-1-4, assembly GCF_020037125.1. Classification (GTDB taxonomy): domain Bacteria; phylum Myxococcota; class Myxococcia; order Myxococcales; family Myxococcaceae; genus Myxococcus. The sequence continues at coordinate 69,463 of NZ_JAIQDG010000010.1, read as the reverse complement.
GTGCGCCCACGGGCCCTTGCGTCAGTTGGAGTCATTGCCCGACTCGGGCATGGGTCCCCATCAACACTCCGTGCATGGCGCACGAGGGACACACAGGAGGCAGCGGCGCGCGGATGCCGGCACACGCGCCGGGCCGTCACGCGCCGTCGCGTCCGAGGTTGACGACGGCCTGCAACCGCGCCAGCACGGCCTGGGCGCCCTGGTGCAGGTGCGTGCCGTCCCATAGCGCGGGCGTGGAGTGGCCGCCCAGGCGCCTCCAGTCCGCCGCCGCCTCTGGAAATTCCACATTGCGGAACGCGATGCGGTCCTCCAGCGCGTAGTCGACGATGTAGCGCCGCGCCTCGGCGGAGGGCGGGTCCGCGATGCGGTGGAACAACTCCAGCGTGCCGGACGTCACGACGCGCGGACGGGAAGAAAGAGGTCCGCCAGGTCCGTGCGGGAGCGGTCCAGCACGTCCGCCAGCGTGTAGCGGTCCAGCACGGAGAGGAAGGCGTTGCTCGCCTCGGCCAGCATGCCCTTCAGGCTGCACGCGGGCGCGATGGGGCACGAGTTGCGCTCGCGGTCGAAGCACTCCACCACATGGAAGTCCGGCTCGGCGGCGCGCACCACCCGCCCCACGTTGATGTCCTCCGGCCGCCGCGCCAGCGTCACGCCCCCCGCGCGCCCCGCCTTCGCGTCCACGTACCCCTGCCCCGCCAGCGTCTGCACCACCCGTACGAGGTGGTGCTTGGAGATGCCGTAGGCGTCCGCCATCTCCTGCGTGGAGGTGACCCGGCCCGGACGGCTGGCCAGGTACAGGAGGACGCGCAGCGAGTAGTCGGCGTGAAGGGTGAGATGCACGTTCAGCGGGCTCCGGCGGTGTCAGTCGGTGAGGCTCCCGCCTGGGGGACGCTCGGCAGGAAGGAGTCCGCGTGGAGGTCCTTCAGCGAGAGCCCGGACAGGAAGAGCTTCTTCCGCAGGGATAGCACCAACTGTGGATCTCCGCAGAGCCACGCGCGCCAGCCCACCGGCTTCGGGCACTCGGCGCGGATGAGCACGTCGAGCGGCCCCTCCGCGATGTCCCGGGTGCCCCCTTCCAACACACACGGCCGGTAGTGGAGCTGGGGGTGGCGCTCGGCCAGCCCGCGCAGCTCCTCCCGGAGGTACAGGCCCGCCGGTGTCCGCGCCCCATGGAAGAGCCAGATGGGTCCGGAATGTCCCGCCTCCAGGGCGTCACGGACGATGCCGTACAGCGGCGCCAGCCCCGTGCCCGTGCCCGCCAGCAGGAGCGGCTGCTCGGGACGGCCAGGGACGTAGAAGCAGCTCCCCGCCGGGCCCTGGAGGAAGACGCGCGCCCCCGGCCGGGCCTCGCTGGCCAGCCAGCCGCTCATCGCGCCGCCCGTGATGAGCCGCACGTGCAGCTCCAGCACTCCCTCGCGAGGCAGGCTCGCCAGGGAGTAGCTGCGGGCAAGCCCGTCCTCGCGCACCAGCGAGACATACTGCCCGGCGCGGTAGTCCAGCGGCGCGTCCGTGACGAGGCTCACCTTCAGCACGTCCCGGGACAGCGGCGACAGCGCGGAGATGCGCGCCGGCACGCGCAGTCCCTCCGCGCCCGCCACCTCCAGCTCCGTGCCCTCCGGGAGCCGGCACGTGCACGCGAGGAAGTAGCCCTGGGCCACGAGCGTGTCCTTCAACCCCACCCGCGCGGCCTCCGGCACCGCGCCGCCCACCGCCTTCATCAGACAGGACTGGCAGGCACCCGCGCGGCAGGAGTTCGGGACGGACACGCCCTGCCGCAGCAGCCCCTCCAGTACGCTCTCTCCCGGCTCCAGCGGGTACCAGCTCGACTCGTGTTTGACCTTCGCCATGACGCGCCCCGGCCCTCAGCGGTTGAGCACGTCCGCGCGAGCGCTCTCGGCGATGGCCAGCACCTTCGCCACCAGCGGCGCCGGCACGCCCAGCTCCTCCAGCGTCTCCTTCAGGTGGCCCGCCACCGCGTCGAAGTGCATGTCGTTCAGCCCCTGCTTCACCAGGTGCGCATGCCCGGCACGCATGTCCTTGCCCGAGTAGCTCGACGGCCCGCCCGTCACCATGGTGAGGAACGCCTTCTGCTTCGCAGCCTGGCGCTCCATGTCCACGTCCTCGAAGAAGTGGCTGATACGGTCGTCCGCAAGCACCTTCCGGTAGAAGACCTCCACCGCCGCCGCCATCGCCGGCTCCCCACCAATCTGCTCGTAGACGCTCTTCGTCACCGCATCGCTCATCGTGTCACTCCGTTTGGCCGCTCGGGCCGTGGTTAACGCTGCATCCTGAATGCAGTTTAAATGCCGAGCCGTCAATCGGAGCCGGATGGGGGGCCCGCCCCCCAAAACACGCGCAGGAATTGCGCGCCCCTCAGGTCTCCGCGCGGAAGTTGCGGCCCAGGCCGGGCCCCGTGCCCGCGTAGTGGCGGAACACGTAGAGGAGCGGTTGCCAGCGCGCCACGTCCACGTGCTGGGTGCCGGGCACGGTGACGTCCTCGTGCGCGTGGACGCGGGTGACACGCAGCTCGACGATGGAGAAGCCAGGCTCGGGCTGCTGGGGCGTGGCCGCGGCGGGGCGCACGTCGAGCAGCACCGCCTCCAGCTGCAGCGGACACTCCGCCACGCGCGGCGGGGCCACGGTGTCCGAGGGCAGCGGGGTGAGGCCCGCCCGCTCGAACTTGCACGGCTCGTGGACGTAGCCCATGGCGCGCTTCACCTCGGGCACGGGCGAGCGGCCCGTCGTGGGGGCGAGCCGCTCCACCTGGGGCCAGAGCGCGGCGGAGGGCAGGTTCACCACGGCCTCCCGGGTGCGCTCCAGGTTGGCGAGCCCCTGCCCCAGCCGTCCCATGCCCAGCACCAGCCTGTCATCCAGCGCCCAGGCGGATGACAGCGGAGAGAGGTTGGGCGAGCCGTCGGGCTGCACGGTGCTCAGCAGGACCACCGGCGTCCCGAAGTAGAGGATGCGGGGAGCAATCACGCGGTGCTTCGGCAGGTCGTTCATGCCCCTTCCCTATGAGGCTCCCGCCGGGGAATGGTTCGGCGCGCGCCGAAACGTCCCCGCGCCCGAGAGCTGAAGACTCCCGCCATGGCCCACCCTCTCGACCTCGCGCTCATCGCGCGCCTCATCGGCGAGCCCGCCCGCGCGGGCATGCTGTCGCGCCTGCTGGAAGGCCCGGCGCGCACCGCGGGCGAGCTGGCGCGCGACGTGGGCCTCACGCCGCAGACGGTGAGTGGCCACCTGGGGCAGCTCCTCGAGGGCGGGCTGGTGCGGGTGGAGGTGCAGGGCCGCCACCGCTACTACCGCCTGGCGGGGCCGGACGTGGCGCGGGCGCTGGAGGCCCTGAGCCTGCTGGCGCCCACGCGGCCCGCGCCCGTGAAGGTGCCGTCGCCGCTGCGCTTCGCGCGGACCTGCTACGACCACCTGGCGGGACGGCTCGGCGTGGACCTGGCGGATGCGCTGGAGCGGCGCGGCTACCTGGAGGCTTCCGAGGAGACGTGGGCGCTCACCCCGGAGGGGGAGCACTTCCTGGCGCGGCTGGGCGTGGAGGCGGGCCCCCTGTCACGGGGGCGCCGGGCCTTCGCGCGCCGCTGCCTGGACTGGAGCGAGCGCCGGCCCCACGTGGGTGGGGCCCTGGGCGCCGCGCTGGCGGAGCGCCTGTTCGCGCTGCGCTGGATTGCGCGCCGGACGGAGGGCCGCGGGGTGCGGCTCACCGTGGAAGGCCGGCGCGGCTTCGACCGGGAGCTGGGGCTGTCCTGGCCGTGAGGCCTAGCCGCGGCCCATGCCGGCGGCGCCGATGCGAGCCGCCTCGCGGCGCACCGTGGCCTGCTCAATCTCGAAGCGCGCGTCCTCGGCGGACATGCCCTTCATGCGCTCCTGCGCCTCGTTCATGCGGCGGCGGGCGCCCTCCACGTCGATGCCGGCCACGGGCTCGGCCGCGTCGGCGAGCACCAGCACCTTGTCGTTGCCCACCTCCACGAAGCCGCCCGCGACGAAGTAGGACTCGCGCCGGCCAGCGTCAATCAGCGTCAGCGGGCCCGGCTCCATCAGCGACAGGAACGGGGTGTGCCCCGGGCGCACGCCGAACAGGCCCCGGCCACCGGGGACGACGGCCTCGTCGGCCTGCACCGACAGGATGCGCTTCTCAGGGGTGACAATCTCCACGGTCAGCTTGGCCATGACACTCCTCGAACTACCGCATCAGAACGTGAGCTGGTGGGTGGTTCCGCCCACCGGCTCGAACTCCACCACCCCGGCATCCGTCAGCCGGGGCCCCTTGCCGGGGATGCCGAGCGTGCCCTCCATCCACTTGAAGTGGTGGGTGAGCTGGCGCACCTCGGTGAGCTGCCGCGTGGAGAGCAGCTCCGTCAGCCGCTTCTCCTGGAGCCGGTTGCCCTTGCTGTCGTACTCCGCCGCCACCGCGACGTTGGCCCAGGCCGGCGGCCCCTTGGGCTTGCGCTGCTTCTGCCCCTTCTTCTTCGGGGGCGGCGGCGGCGCCTTGCCCTTCTCCACCAGCGGCCACACCACCCAGACGCGCTCGCCGTCGTTGGAGACGAAGTAGAAGTCGTCCACCGTCCCCAGGCACTGCGGGACGGACCAGACGGGGCCGCTCTCCTTCGACACCTCCAGCCGGCACCGCCCGGGGGCCTCCTCCACGAGGCGCACGCTGTAGAGCCCGTTCGCGCTCACCCGGGAGCGCCCCTTGCGCTCCTCCGCCAGGGCGGGGAGCGCCAGGAGCAACAGGGCCAGGGCAAGCGCGGGGCGACGCATGGTCACCTCTGGGAGGACGAAGCGGAACGACTCAGGCGGCCGCCATCTTCCTGGCGTTCTCCACCACCTCGTCGATGGCACCCGCCATGTAGAAGGCGCCCTCGGGGATGTCGTCGTGCTTGCCCTCGACGATTTCCTTGAAGCCCTGGATGGTGTCCTGGAGCTTCACGTAGCGGCCGTCCTTGCCCGTGAAGACCTTGGCCACGAAGAAGGGCTGCGACAGGAAGCGCTGAATCTTGCGGGCGCGGGCCACCACCAGCTTGTCCTCCTCGGACAGCTCGTCCATGCCGAGGATGGCGATGATGTCCTGCAGTTCCTTGTACCGCTGGAGCACGCCCTGGACCTTGCGGGCCACCGCGTAGTGCTCCTGGCCGATGACGCCCGGGTCCAGGATGCGGCTGGTGGAGTCCAGCGGGTCCACGGCCGGGAAGATGGCCAACTCCGCGATGGAGCGGTTGAGCACCGTCGTCGCGTCCAGGTGGGCGAACGCGGTGGCGGGCGCCGGGTCCGTCAGGTCGTCGGCGGGCACGTAGATGGCCTGCACGGAGGTGATGGAGCCCTTCGTGGTGGAGGTGATGCGCTCCTGGAGGCCACCCATCTCCGTGGACAGCGTGGGCTGGTAACCCACCGCGCTGGGGATGCGGCCCAGGAGGGCGGACACCTCGGAACCGGCCTGGGTGAAGCGGAAGATGTTGTCCACGAAGAGGAGCACGTCACGGCCCTCCACGTCGCGGAAGTACTCCGCCATCGTCAGGGCGGAGAGGGCCACGCGGGCGCGGGCGCCGGGCGGCTCGTTCATCTGGCCGTACACGAGCACGGCCTGCGAGGCCTCCAGGTTGTCCGTCTGGATGACCTTGGTGTCCTGCATCTCGTGGTACAGGTCGTTGCCCTCGCGGGTGCGCTCGCCCACGCCGGCGAACACGGAGAAGCCGCCGCGCTCCACCGCCACGTTGCGGATGAGCTCCTGCAGGAGCACCGTCTTGCCCACGCCGGCGCCGCCGAACAGGCCAATCTTGCCGCCACGGGTGTAGGGGGCGAGCAGGTCGATGACCTTGATGCCCGTCTCGAACATCTGCACGCGCACGTCCTGCTCCGTGAAGGGCGGGGGCGGGCGGTGGATGGACCAGTACTCCTGCGCCTTCACGGGGCCCATCTCGTCCACCGGGTCACCGGTGACGTTCAGGATGCGGCCCAGGGTGGCCTTGCCCACCGGCACCTGGATGGGGGCGCCCGTGTTCTTCACCGGCATGCCGCGGCCCAGGCCCTCGGTGGAGTCCATGGCGATGGTGCGCACCGTGTTCTCGCCCAGGTGCTGCGCGACCTCGAGCACGAGGTTGTCCGGCTCGTTGCCCAGGTTGGGGTTGGAGACCTTCAGGGCCGTGTAGACCTCGGGGAGGCCGCCGGGCGGGAACTCCACGTCGACCACGGGGCCGAGGACCTGGATGATTCTGCCTGCCGTCGGAACTTGAGCGCTCATGGAATTCGTCTGCCTCGCGGGGGGAGCGGCCTGACGCCGCGCCCTTTCAAAATTCGGCCCGGATGGGAGGGCGGGCCCCCTTTACCGGGGGCCTCCCGTAGGGTCAAGCCTCCCGGGCACTTCTGGATTAAGTCGGCCTTAGCGGACCCAGCCGCCGGGCGCCACCCTCTTACTTCCCGTCCGTCTGGTACACCAACGGCAGGCCGCTCTGGGGGCTGCCCACCACGATGATTTTGGCGTTGGAGCTCTGGGCCAGCCGCTCCGTGGCTTCTATGCCCTTGAAGCGCAGGTACTCCTCGGTCAGCCCCTGGCGGACGATGCCCTGGTACTTGGCGATGCCCTCCGCCTCGATCTGCTTGCGCTCGGCCTCCTGGCGCTCCTTCTCCAGGGTGAAGCGCATCTTCTGGCTCCGCTGCTCCTCGGCCAGCTTGTCGGCGATGGCCTCGCGGATGGCCTGGGGCAGGATGACGTCCCGGACGAGGATGGCCTCCACCACGACGTGCTTGCCCTGCAGGGCGCGCAGCACCTCGTCGTAGATCTCCTTTTCGATCTGCTCGCGCTTGGTCGAGTAGATTTCCTCGGGCGCGTAGCGGCCGAAGACCTTGCGCGCCTCGGAGCGGACGATGGGTCCCACCAGGATGTCCGCGTACCGGGGCCCCGTCTGGGTGTGCAGCTCGAAGAGCTTCGAGGGGTCCGGCCGGTAGCGCACGCTGGCGTCCACCCGGATGTCCAGGCCGTTGTTGGACAGGACGCTCAGCTCCTCCTTCATCTCCTGGACGCGCATGTCATAGACGATGAGCGACTTGCCCGGCCGGAGGATGTGCAGCCCCTCTCCGTAGGGCTCGCGCAGGGTGCCCTGGCCGAACGAGTCGAACCCGATGCCCCCGTGTCCGCTGGACACCGTCTCACAGGCACAGCCGGTGATGCACATCAGCCCCAGCACTGCCCATACCAGTCGCTGCTTCATGACCCCTGACCTCCCGGGCACCCCCGCCCGCTGGCCGGACACCATAAACGCGAAAGGCCCACCCCGATAGACGGGGCGGGCCCTGGAGGCGAAACCGCGCGGGAGGCTACTTGAGGGCCTCGGCGCCGGAGACGATCTCCATCAGCTCCTTGGTGATGACGGCCTGGCGCGTGCGGTTGTAGGTCAGCGTCAGGTTGGCGATCATGTCCGACGCGTTGGAGGTGGCGTTCTCCATGGCGCTCATACGGGCGCCGTGCTCGGAGGCCACGCTCTCCAGCAGGGCGCGGTAGAGCTTGATGTTGACGGCCTGGGGCACCAGCCGGTCCAGCACCGCCTGGCGGTCCGGCTCGTACTTGAAGTCCACCAGGGCCGAGGCGCCCTCGGAGGGAGCCTGGCCGGGGGCGCCGAGCGTCTGCAGGGGCAGGAGCTGGGCCACCGTGACCTTCTGGGTGATGGCGGTGACGAACTCGTTGTAGACGATGTGGACGGCGTCCACCTCGCCGTTGAGGTAGCTGGCCACCAGCTCCTCGGCCACGTCCGCGGCGGCGCGGTAGCTCAGGCGCTGGTACAGGCCGCCGAAGTCCTTGCGGATGGCCTGGCCGCGGTTGCGGAAGAAGTCGTTGCCCTTGCGGCCCACCGTGGAGAGCTGGATGCGCTCCATCGAGGTGTTCTCGTAGAGGAAGCGGTTGGCGCGGCGGATGACGTTGGAGTTGAAGCCGCCGGCGAGGCCGCGGTCCGAGGTCAGCAGGACCAGCTCCACCTTGCGCACCGGACGGGCGGTGAGCAGCGGGTGGCTGAGGTTCTCGCCACCCGAGCGCTGCGCCAGGTCCGAGATGATCTGGTCCAGCATCGTCGCGTAGGGGCGCGCGGCCAGGATGGCGTCCTGCGCCTTGCGGAGCTTCGCGGCGGAGACCATCTTCATCGCCTTGGTGATCTGCCGAGTGTTCTTCACCGAGCGGATGCGCTTGCGAATGTCACGAAGGGACGCCATGGACCGGGGAGCTCCTGTGAGACGTTCAGCCCGCGTCACTCATGTGGGTGCAAGGGCGGGCGGGCAGCGGGGCCCCCTATATAGGCGGGCCGGGAGCCGGTCAACGGCGGCCTGCCGGAGTTCCCTGGACCGGGAGCCGGGGCGAGCCGGTACGGGGCAGGCGGCCGGGCCGTCCGGGAGGGGCTCCCGGCGGTAGGTGGCCGACTTACCTTGAGAGGGTGCTTTTACCCCCGCGGAGCTCCTTATGGCAGCGTTGAGCGGTCCCCTTCTCATCGTCGAGGACGATGCGGACATCCGTGAGGCGCTCCAGGGCTACCTGGAGCTCCAGGGCTACGAGGTGCGCGCCGCGGCCAACGGCAAGGAGGCGCTCGAGCACCTCGAGACCCCGCCCCGCCCGTCGCTCATCATCCTGGACATGGCCCTGCCGGTGATGGACGGCCACCGGGTGCTGACGTCGCGCAAGGGCAGCGAGGCCCTGGCGGAGGTGCCCGTCATCATCCTGTCCGCGGGCATGGCGGCGATGAACCCGCGAGACAGGGCGGTGTACGCGTCCAACTACGACGTGGCGGCGTTCCTGAAGAAGCCTGTGGAGCCGCGGCAGTTGGTGGAGCTCATCGAGCGCCATGCGCTGAAGCCGACTGGAGCCCAGGCGGGCACGTCTCCCTGAGCGGGCGGGGCCTCGCGGGACTTTCCGGGGACGGGCCGACGGAACACAATGGCCCCTCCACGGGTGTTCTCGGGGTCCATGAAGCCAGGCGGTGCGAGCAGGGTGTGGGTGCGCAGGGCCTTCCTCGCACTGATGGCGGTGGGCCTGGGCCTGCTCGCCCTCTCGCACCTCGTGCGGGTGAGCTACGAGGACCGCATCGTCCCCCTGGCGACGGCACCCGAGGCCCCGGTGGCGCTCGTCTTCGGCGCGGGGCTGGCGCGGGGCGCGGTGCCCTCCCCGGTGCTCGCCCAGCGGCTGGACGCGGCCATCGCCCTGTGGCGGCAGGGCAAGGTGCGGGCGGTGCTGGTGAGCGGGGACCAGACGCAGCCCTTCCATCACGAGACGCGAGCCATGCGGCGCTACCTGCTGGAGCGCGGGGTGCCGGAAGAAGCGGTGCAGGGCGACGAGGCGGGGCTGTCCACCTATGACAGCTGCCTGCGGGCGTACACGGTGTTCGGGGCGAAGCGGGCGCTGCTCGTGACTCAGCGCTTCCACCTGTCGAGGGCGCTGTTCATCGCCAACTCGGTGGGCATCGACGCGTGGGGCGTGGCGGCGGACGAGGGCCGGTCGACCCCCTGGCGCTACACGGTGCGCGAGACGCTGTCGCGCGTGCTGGCCCTGGCCATGGTGCTGCTGGAGGTGGAGCCCGTCTACCCCGCCGGCCGCGCGGCGCTCCCGGAGCGCTGACTCCCGGGCGGGCATGGCAGGCAGGCGGGCGGCGAGAATTGCGGCGATTTTCGCCGGTTCTCATTGTTGACCTGTAGGCAGCCGACCCACCGCGCTTTCTCGAGGAGAGGCCATGCGATTCAAGAAGCTCGGTTCAGAGGACGTGGGTGAGTCCACCTCACTGCGACACCTGAATCCGGATACCGGTGAGGAGGAGATCAACATCACCGACCAGGACCTGGCGGCGACTCCGCCGCTGGAGGATGAGCCGGACTTCCGAGACATCCTTCCGGACCAGATTCGTGAGTTCCGCCGGGGCGACGAGGAAGAGGAGGAGGTGGAGCTGACGGCCCAGCCGGAGGAGCGCATCCACCCCATCCGCCGCGACCAGCTTCCGGAGGGGTAGGCTTCCGGCAGACGCGATGAGACCGGGCGGAACCGTGAGGCCCGGCCTCTCTCGGTGGAAGTGACTCACGTCGGATGCGTGAGACGGGGCCGGGCGGAGATGCGGTGCCCGGCCTCTCACGCTCGTGCTCAACGACCGCGCTTCTTCGCGGCGGCCTTCTTCGCTGGAGCCTTCTTGGCCGCGGCCTTCTTCGCGGCCCCTGCCCGCGCTTCTGGAGCCTTCTTCGCCGCGGCCTTCTTCATCGGCGCTTTCTTCGCCGCGGCCTTCTTCATCGGCGCTTTCTTCGCCGCGGCCTTCTTCGCAGTCGCCCCCTTCTTCGCAGCCGCCTTCTTCGCGGGTGCCTTCGTGGCGGCCTTCTGAGCTGGAGCCTTCTTCGCGGCGGGGGGCTTCGCGGGAGCCTTCGTGGCGGCCTTCCGCGCCAGAGCCGGCTTCTCGGCGGCCTTCTTCGCGGCGGCAGGCGCGGTGACAACCGGCTCAGCGGCCTTCTTCGCGGGAGCCTTCTTCGCGGCGGCGGGCTTCGCGGGAGCCTTCTTCACGGGAGCCTCCTGCGCCGCGGCAGGCTCCGCGGCCGTCGTCGCGGGAGCTTCCTGCGCGGCGGCGGGCTCCGCCGTGGCCTTCCCCTCCGTGACAGGAGCGGTGACCTCGGAGGGCGTCTCGGCCACGGCGGCCTTCTTCGCCTTCTTCGAGGGAGCCTTCTTCGCGGGAGCGGGCGGCGTCACCGGGGCCTCCGCGCCAGCGGGCTCCGTCACCACCTCCATCGCTCCCGTCTCGCTCGCCGGAGCCTCCGTCACCGTGCCGGCCCTGCTCGCGGACTGAGGGAGCAGGACTCCCGCGCCACCGACGGCCACGGCACGCGGCGCGGGCTTCGCCTTCGCGGCCCGCCCATCACCAGCGCCGATGGGGCGTACCGGCTTCTTGGGCTCCGGCTTCGCCTTCCTCGCGCCGAAGGGCCTCCCCTCATCGCGCATGGCGGCCGAGTCCTCGTCGTACTCGTACGCGAGCTCGCGCACCTCGATCTCTTCCTCCTCCTCGAGGAACAGCTCCTCCTCGGCCGCGGCCCCCTCCCCCTTCCCGGCCTCCTCCGTCTCGGCCTCGAGGCCGGACAGCGCGCCCTGGAGCACGGCATTCATCGCGCGGGCGAAGGTGCGCTCACCGAAGCTCTCCACCTCCGCGGGGGGAACGAGCACGTCGAGCATGTCCTTCAGCGAGCGGTACAGCCGCAGCTCCTGCTTCTCCCCGTCCCACGTACCGTAGACCCAGTCCTCGTCACCGAGCGCATCCACCCAGCCGGGCAGCGGTCCCCCGACATCCCCCTGCTCCAGCATCGCCGCCTTGCGCGCGGCGAACAGCTGACGGTGATGGCCCTTCAGGCCGATGCGCCACACGCCCGCCGCCGGCAGGCCCACCAGCTTGAGCCGGGACTTCTCCAGGACGCTCGGAGCGCCCTCGGGCCCGTGCAGGGGGAAGAGCTGCACGTCACCGTTCAGCTCGCCACCGTTCATCGCCTGATACAGGGAGGCAAGCTCCTCGGGGAATGGAACGCCGCACTCCGTCTCCGCCCGGCGGACCTCCTCCGCGGGGACGCCAGATGACGCTGCCTTCGCCGACTTCCGCAGTGCCTCCAACCACTCGTGCATGACCCCTCCACGACGACATCCTGTGACACAACCTTACGGCGGGTGTGCCCTCCTGCGCAGTGCGGGTGTTGGCTTTTGGTGACACCCCGCCCGGGATGATCCAAACCCCCGGGGCTGACATGGACGGGCCCCGCGCGCGGGCATATCCGGAAAACCCCCGGCACCCGCGCTCCCCATCCCTACCCTCCAAGGCGGATACGCCCTCCGTCCCCAACGCAGCCGCGCCTCCAGCCCTCCCGCCTTCGAGGAGCCCGAGGGGCCCCGCCTGATCCACGTCCCAGGACAGCGGGCGTCCATGAAGCAACAAGGGCTCCCCCGGCCCGTCCTCCCGCGTCCGAGACGGCGTGAAGCCCGGGAGCAACCCTGCCCCCATCGGGCAACTCCGTGGGCAATGCATGGCCTCCGGGCCCGCCTCGCGAGCCCCGGCACGGGGAACACGAGGGGGCCTGGGAGGGAAGAAGTCTTCCCATCGCCCGCCTCCAGGCTGGGGGCATGCAGGCTGCACGGGGCGTTGGCACTGCCTCGCATGGAGGGGCCATGGGTCGTGGAGCGGGATGGCGGGTGGTGGGCCTGGTGGGCCTGGTGGGGCTGCTGGCATGCGGCCCCGGTGCGACCGATGAACTCCAGGAGGCCATCTCGGACGAGGACGATGTGCACCAGGGGATTCCTCCTCGTCCTCCAGGCGGCGGCTCGGCCGACGATGCGGACCCGGTGTCAGGGGAGGAGGATGCCGGGACACCGCCCGAGGCACCGGACGGAGGCCCTCCACCCGGTGCCGGTGACGGACCGGACGCGGGGAGTGGAGGCCCGGCACCGGATGCGGGCCCGCCTCGCATGGGCGAGTTCCCACCGGTGCAGTCGCACGTGCCCACCTTCGCGCTGGAGCTGGCGCCGAGCGACCTCGCGAAGCTGGAGGCGGCCCCCGCGGCGAACGTCTACGTGCCCTGCACGGTGACGCTGGAAGGAGTGCGGGTGAAGGGGCGCATGCGCTACCGGGGCGCGAGCACGCGCGACCTGCCGCAGAAGAGCTACAAGCTTGAGCTGGCTCCGGGTCAGGAGCTGGGTGACCGGAACCACTTCGAGCTGCTCGCGAGCTGGCTCGACGGCGGGAAGCTGACGGAGAAGTTCGCGGTGGACCTGTACCGGGCCATGGGCCTGCCGGCACCGAAGGCCCGCTACGCACGAGTCAGCGTGAATGGCGAGCCCCAGGGGCTCTACCTGGACATGGAGCACGTGGGGAAGGACTGGCTCAAGCACCACGGGCGGGAGCGCGACGCGTCCATCTACCGCTGTGGCCACCGCAACTGCGAGCTGACGCCGAGGCCCGGCTCGTACCAGAGCAACTTCGAGAAGAAGACCAACGAGACCACCGGCCGAGAGGACCTGACCGCCTTCCTCGCCTGGGTGAACCGGAGCGACGACGCACGCTTCGAGGAGGAGCTGGAGCGGCGGGTGGACGTGGAGGCGTACCTGGGCAACCTGGCGGCGGACGCGCTCATCTCCAACAACCTCATCGAGGACTCACGGAGCTTCTGGGTGCACGAGCTGCACGCGGACCGGTGGACGTACGTGCCGTGGGATTTGAACAACGCGCGGATGTTCTACTGGCGCACCTGGAATCCGGAGTCGCGCCCCGTGGTGGACCGGTGGCCACAGTCCTTCACGCTGTATGACCCGGCGGTGCAGGACCTGTTCGAGATGCGCGTGGTGACTCGGCCCGAGCAGCGGCCCACGTGGAGCGTGCTGGCGACGCGGGTGTGGGACCGGCCGGCGCTGCGGGCGCGGGTGATTGCGAAGCTGGAGGAGGCGCTGGCGGGGCCCTTCTCCGAGGACAAGGCGCTGGCCCACATCGACGCGCTGTGGACGGTGGTGGAGCCGGAGCTGAAGGACGACCCGCACGCGTCCGCCGAGCACGTGCGGCGGGCGCGTGAGTTCCTCCGGGGCTACGTGCGCGGCCGGCGCGCGTATCTGTTGAAGGAGTTGAAGACGCTCGAGGCGCACGGGGACGGGCCGCTGGTCATCCGCGAGGTGGCGGCGGGGGGCTCGGGGTACGTGGAGCTGTACAACCGCGGGAGCGGCACGCTGCGCCTGGAGGACTACGAGGTGACGAACGACCTGCGGGCCACGGAGAGGTACCGGCTGCGGCCGGGGACGCTCGGGCCGGGGCAGGCGGTGCGGCTGCTGGCGAGTGGGGACACGTCACGGGGGCCGCTGCACCTGCCCTTCACGCTGTCGCGGAACGGGGGCGAGGTGGGGGTGTTCGGCCGGGAGCGGCGCTCGGCGGGGACGGGGAAGCCGGTGCTCTACGGGCCGGAGGACGCCATCTGGTACGGGCCGTCCTCGCGGGCGCCCACCCTGCCGTGAGCCAGCACTCCTCCCTGACGTCCAGAAGGGCGGCCGGGACGACGAGGGCGGCTGCAACCGTCCCCGCGCCCCCTGGCAGCGGCTCGCGGATGGCCCTCCTGCGTCTTCTGACATGTGGGTGACATGCCCGTGTGTTCCCCAGGCATGCACATCTCACTTTTCTTCACCGGGCATTGGGCCCTGTCGGTCCTCCTGCAGAGCCTCTTCCAGCACCGCTATGCGGCCCACCGGATGTACACGATGGGGCCGAAGACCGAGCGCTCGCTGCACCTGCTCACCGGGCTGGTGCAGGGCTCGAGTTATCTCGAGCCTCGCGCGTATGCGCTCCTCCACCGCGAGCACCATGCCTTCGCCGACACAGAGAGGGACCCCCACTCCCCGGCTCACCACGGCAACCCGGCCCGGATGATGCTCGCGACGGCGCGCCGCTATGCCGCCTTCGTCACCCGGCGCGAGCAGCCCGAGGCGCGCTTCCTCGGTGGCTATCCTGAGTGGCCCGCCGTCGACCGCACCTTGGGGCGCTGGCCGTCCCGCGTCGCCTTCGGGGCGCTCTACACGCTGTTCTACCGGCGCTTCGCCACCCGGCGCTGGCAGTACCTGCTGCTGCCCCTGCACTTCATCATGGGGCCGCTGCACGGGGCCATCGTCAACTGGTGCGGCCACCGCTACGGGTACCGCAACTTCCGCACCCGGGACATGTCCCGCAACTCGCTGCCCGTGGACGCGCTGTGCATGGGCGAGCTGTTCCAGAACAACCACCACGCCCGGCCAGCCAACCCGGACTTCGCCGCCCGGCGCTTCGAGCTCGACCCGACCTGGCAGGTGATGCGGCTGCTGGCCCGGCTGAAGCTCATCCGCCTGGCCCACGTCCCCCGCGGCCACGACGTGGAGGCAGCGCGGGAGCCACTCCGGACGCCGGCCCACGCGCTCCCTTCCGCGGCCGCCCTTCCCGTCAGCCCGCGTTCCGCTGCGGCGGTGGACGCCGCGGCAACCGCTCCGTGAAGACCGTCCCGGCCTCCGCGGAAGGACCGCGGGCCGAGGCCCAGGCTCCGCGGCAGCCGGGCGGTGGCCGGGTGCCGGGAACGGCGAGGACTTCGAGCGGCGCACCCCGTGAGCAGGTTGAAGGCGGAGGGGGAGACCGTTAGGCAGGAGGCCATGGCACATCCCGTGAGCTATGAGGGAACGGCGGAGACCTTCGACCAGCTGGTCATGGAGCCCAAGGGGGAGCTGGTGGTGGTGGACTTCTGGGGCCCCGGCTGCCCGAACTGCGACATCTACGCGGCGGCGGAGCCCATGCTCCTGTCCGAGCTGGACGGCGCGCCGATGCGGGTGGTGAAGGTGAATGCGTACGAGCACGAGGAGCTGGCACGGCGCTTCGGACTCTTTGGCATTCCGACGTTCCTGCTGTTCCGCGATGGGAAGCTCATCGGGAAGATGAGCCAGTACTACGGCAAGGAGTACTGGCTCGGCGTGGTGCGGGACCATCTGCCGAAGGCGTAGAGCCGGGGGCTCAGGACTACGAGTCACTCCAAATCATTCAGCTCCGCCTCAGCCCATTCCCGGTACCGGGGAATGCTCTCGCCAGCGATGTACTCCTCCAGCACCTTGCGCGCGCCCTCCGCGTCCCCCGCCTCCTGGAGGTCGTGCACATCCGAGAGCGCGCTGGAGTACCGCTTCCCGCCCTCCCTCGCCCGGCGGCGAACTTCGCGCACCAGCGCCGCCGTCCCCGCGGGTGTACGCAAGGACGTGTAGACCTCGGCCTCGGGAATCACCAACTCCATGGCGACGAGCTGAACCTGCGCGCGGTCCTCACCGGGAAGTTCCAACGTGCCTTCCGGAGAGATCCACTGCTCCATCGCGATGACGTACTCCCATGCAGGCACTCGCGGTCCCATTTTCCCCCAGGACTCCAGCTCTTCGTTGCTGGAGTGGCGCTGAACTGGCTCCGCCAACCTGACGCGAGAATGAACAGGCAGCGCCAGCGATGAACAGGCGCGGAGCAGGAACAACGGTACCTCGAAGCGGGCGCGTACGGAGGAGGCCCTCCATGAATGCCAGCGCGCTTCACGTGCCTGGATGGACGTTCATCCGCCTTCGCAGCCGCCCGGGGCCCATGCCCTCGCCCCTTGCGCACCTCCATCAAGGACCAGGACACGTGCCTATCGGCGGCCGGGCGGCGCGACTCCCGCCCGCGACCGGCGAGGACCTGGCAGGCCAGGCGGAACGGAACCTCCATTCCGGACATGGGAGGCCCGGGGAGCGACATGACAGAGAGGCGGCTCCTTGAGCGGTGAGGGCCCGTCGGGCCACCCGGAATGGAGGTTCCATTCCGGGCATGGGCGGCCCGGGGGCTGGCATGCCCCCAGGCTCCGGGCATTCCGAACATGCCCAAAGCACCTCTCCTGCTACTGCGTGGCCGAGGGGCTCCGCGGCAGGACTCATCCGCGTCCTGAATCAGGCCCGCAGCACGACCACCTCGCGGCCGGAGGGGGCCTGCGCCTGCTCGAAACGCGTCCGGGACTCGGCATCACCGGATTCCCGGCGGCGGTCGAAGATGACGAGCACGCCCTCATCGAGGCTCAGCCGCTCCAAATATTCGTCGAGCTGGGCGAGCCCCTTCGGCAGAGGGTCCTTCTCCCCCTCCCGCCACACCTTCAACTCCATTGCCTGGCGCTGCCAGCGGCGCTGGCCGGCCTCGGAGTAGGGCCAGCGCACCAGCAGGTCGATGCGCCCCCGGCCCACGCCGTACTCGCGATCCACGAAACCGCCACCATTCA
The DNA here is from genome assembly GCF_020037125.1 of Myxococcus sp. RHSTA-1-4. GTDB lineage: Bacteria > Myxococcota > Myxococcia > Myxococcales > Myxococcaceae > Myxococcus. The sequence goes on along the minus strand of NZ_JAIQDG010000010.1, from coordinate 52,702 downwards.
CGACCCGGTGCAGGAACGCCATGAGCACCAGTTGCGGCGCGACCTCGTGGTACGAGAGCCCCGCGGTCAGCACCTCGCCGTGCTCACGCCAGAAGGCGGCGAACTCGCGGAGCAGCCGGTCGAAGTCCAGCCGGCCGTCCGAAAGGACGAAGCTCCTCGGTTCAGCCTGGACCTGCAGCTCGGCGTCTCCCGCGAGCACCCGGGCAATCACCTCGTTGTAGATGGGATTCGCCACCCGCACCGGATTGTCTGGAGCAAGCAGCCCCAGGTCGCGGGCGTACTGCACGTCGTCCTGATAGCTGTCACCGGAGGTCAGCGTGCCCGCGAGCACGGGCTCCAGCACGCGGCGGATGCGTGGCTCATGCAGACGCGCTACCAGGGAGTCGAGGTGGGTGACGCGAGCGTAGATGAGCCGCTCCTTCGCGGCATCCACATGCTCGACAGTGATGGACTCGCTGACAGGCACCGCCATCTCCTCGACGATTTCCCGGGCGAGCGCGTTGACCAGCCAGGGCTGGCCGGCCGTCAGCTCGAAGGCGCGCGCGAGGGCCGGCTCGGTGAAGGTCTGACCGGTCTCCGTGGTGTGCTGCCTGTAGAGTTCCTCGACTTCCTCCCGGTCGAAGTCGCCGAGTCGAAGTGATTTGAGCTTGATGTTGAAGGGGCTCGCGGTGCCGAGCCGGTCGACGTCCCCACCACTGGCGGCCTTGTAGTCGCGTACGTCCCTCAGACCGCACAGGACGATGGACGCGGGAAAGGCCCCTGGCCGGCTGGGAAAGCCACTGCGGAGCTGGCGCAGCACGCTGATGAGGCTCTGGCCTCTCAGGGCATCAATCTCGTCGAGAAAGAGCACCAGGGGACGAGGGCTGGCACCTGCCCACGTAGAAAGGGCTGTTCCCAGCAGCAGGCTGTCAGGCGCGTCCGGGAAGGGCGGCGGCTGCAGTTCCGCGGGCAGGGAGTGACTGGCGCCGAGGCGCAGGTTGGCCAGGATGGCCCGCTGGGCCTCGCCAAAGTCGTCGCCCGCCGCCTCCCCCACTTCGCACGAAACGTAGAGCGCGGCGTATCGGCCAGAAGCCGTGAGTTCCTGCGCCAGCGCACGGATGGCCGTGGTCTTGCCCGTCTGCCGGGGCGCATGGACCACGAAACAGGCAAGTTGCTCGACCAGCCCCGGCGCCTCGGGAAGCCGGCGCTCGGCGGGAATCATGTAGTGCCAGTCCGGACGACAGGGGCCTGCGGTGTTGAAGCGGCGCGGCATGGATACAACCTGCCCCGAGGAGAGGGCCGGTGCAAGGAAGCACGGGACCGGCAGGCTCAGCGGTACACGTGTTGACGAGTCCACGCCCTCAGTGACGGTCGCCAGCAAGCTCGGCGAAACACCTCCCCCGGTGCCACTTGGCCTCCCCTACCGGACGGCCTACTCTCAGGGTCAGCCTCATGTCCTCCCATCCCTACCGCGTCAATCCGGATGACCCGCGCGCGCCGCCCCAGGATGTCTGGGAGCGGCTCTCGCCCGAGGAACGGGCCCGAGTCGTCGACAGCCTGCCCTTCGAGTTCCCCGTCTCCGAGGCGACTCCGCCCGAAGGCGACCCTCACTACGAGGCCAGGTCACGCACCCGTGAGGTGCTCGGCAGCTTCTTCACACGCATCGGCCGCAAGGTGTACCTGGCCTGCGAGCTGCCCGTGTACTACCCCGGTGAGCCCATGTTCGCCCCGGACGTCATCGCGGTGGTGGACGTGGAGCCCCACTCGCGCATGCGCTGGATGGTGAGCGCCGAGGGCAAGGGCGTGGACCTCGCGCTGGAGGTGCATGTCGCGGGCGAGCGGCGCAAGGACCTGGAGCGCAACGTCGAGCGCTACGCGCGGCTGGGCATCCGCGAGTACTTCGTCTTCGACCGCGGCCGGCTGCGGCTGAGCGGCTGGCGGCTGGAGGAAGGCCGCCGCGCCTACCGCCCCATCCTCCCGCGGCATGGCTTCTATCCTTCCGAAGTCCTGGGGCTGGACCTGCAGGTGGACGACGAGCGGCTGCGCTTCTACGTGGGTGGCGCGGCGCTGCCCGAAGCGCCGGAGATGATTGCCAGGCTCGAGCACATGGTCGCGCGAGTGGAGGCGAGCCGCGCCGAGCTGGAGCAGCAACTGTCCGAAGAAGCACGCCTGCGCGAAGAAGAAGCCCGCCTCCGTGCCGAGGAGACCCAGCGCCGCGAGGATGCCGAGCGGCGTCTTGCCGAGGCCCTCGCCGAGCTGGAACGTCTCCGCGGCGGACCGCGCTGAACCGTCAGTCCCTGTACCCCCGCGCCTGCAACCGGAACAGGTGCGCGTACCTCCCGTCCCTGGCCATCAGCTCGTCATGGCTGCCCAGCTCCTCCACGTGCCCGTTGTGGAGCACGGCAATCTGGTCCGCCATGCGCACCGTGGAGAAGCGGTGCGAAATCACAATCGCAATCCGCTCCGCCGCCAGCGCCTGGAAGCGCTCGAACAGCGCGTGCTCCGCCTCCGCGTCGATGCTCGCCGTCGGCTCGTCCAGAATCAGCACCTCCGCGTCGTCGCGCATGAACGCCCGCGCCACCGCCAGCTTCTGCCACTGGCCCGCCGACAGCTCCTGCCCCTTCTCGAACCAGCCGCCCAGCATCGTGTCGTACTGCTTCGGCAGCGCGGCAATCACCGCGCTCGCCCCGCCCTCCTCCGCCGCGCGCACAATCCGGTTCCGGTCCTCCAGCGCCGGCACGTGCCCCAGGCCGATGTTCTCCGCCACGTTGAACTGGTAGCGCACGAAGTCCTGGAACACCGCCCCGAAGCGGCTCCGCAGGTCCTCCACGTCCATGTCCCGCAGATTCACCCCGCCGTAGAGAATCTCCCCCTCCGTCGGCTCGTACAGGCGCAAGAGCAGCTTCACCAGCGTGCTCTTCCCCGCCCCGTTCTCCCCCACCAGCGCCAGCTTCTGCCCCGGCCTCAGCGTCAGGCTCACGTTCCGCAGCGCCCACGCCTCCTTCCCCGAGTAACGGAAGGACACGTTCCTCAGCTCAATCGCGTTCTGGTGCCCGCGCGGCGGTGACTTCGCCGGCAGCACCCGCGTCGCCTCTCCGCCCGTGGGGATGTCCAGGTACGTGAAGAGGTTGCTCATGAAGAGCGCGTCCTCGTACATGGACCCGATGCTCGTCAGGATGCCCTGGAACGCCGCCTGCCCCTGACGGAACACGCTCAGGTACAACACCATGTCGCCCACCGAAATCGCCCCGCCCGCCGCCCGGCCCGCCACGTACAGGTAGCAGCCGTAGAACGCCGCCAGCGACAACAACCCCAGCCCCAGCCCCCAGCCCATCCGCTTGAAGGCCAGCGCCCGGTCCTCCGAGAAGAACTTCTGGAAGAGCGAGCGGTAGCGCCCCAACACCAGCGGCCCCAACCCGAAGAGCTTCACCTCCTTCACGTGGTTGTCCCGCGTGAGAATCCACTCCAGGTAGTTCAGCTTCCGCCCCTCCGGCGCCCGCCACGAGTACAGCCGGAAGCCCTCCGCCGCCAGCCGCGCCTCGGCGATGAAGGCCGGAATCGACGCCGCCACCAGCACCACCACGCTCCACGGCGACAGCGAAATCAGCAGCGCCGCGAACGTGGACAGCGTGATTCCGTTGCGCACAATCGAGAACGCCTGCATCACCAGCGACAGAGGGCGGCTGTTGGCCTCGCGCCGGGCGTTCTGCATCTTGTCGTAGGTGTCCGAGTCCTCGAAGTGGCGCAGCTCCAGCTCCAGCGCCTTCTTCAGAATCCGCTCATTCAGCAGGTTGCCCAGGTTGGCCCGCAGCAGCTCCCGCGTCAGCGTCAGCCCGCGCTCCACCACCGCCGAGCCCAGCATCAACGCGAACTCCAGCCCCACCAGGCCGTACACCCGCGAGCGCGCCTCCAGCGAGCCCTGCGCCGCCGCCACCACCGAGTCCACAATGAGCTTGCCCACCCAGGCGATGCCCGCCGGCAGCACCGCCGCCAGCAGCGTCAGCGCGCCCAGCAGCACCGCCAGCCGGGGACTGGCCTCCCAGAAGAGACGGAACGTGCCCGGAAGCTGCTTGAACAGGCTGCCCGTGTTCTTCAGGCGGGCCAGCAGCGACTGCGGAGGAGCGGAAGCAATCGGTGGAGGAGACACAGGACGCGTTCATAACGCGCCCCGGGCCTCCGCGCTCAGGCAGCGGGAGTCGCGTGCCGCGCCACCAGCACGTCGCAGCCGGCCCGCGCCAGCACCCGCTCCGTCAGCGGCGTGCGCGCCTCCAGTCCGGACATGGCCAGCGCCAGCAGGTCCGAGCTCCGCTCCGCCGCCTCCGACAGGATGCCCTCCGCCGGCTCGCCGCTGCGCACCCGCGCCTCCAGCTCGCGCCCGGTCTCCCGGTAGGGAGCGAGGAAGCGGACGAGCGCCGTGTGCGCCGCGTGCTCCCGCTCCTGCCTCAGGAGCAGCCACCGCTCCGGGGGCGCCCCCACCGAGCGCAGCGCCTCTTCCTCCCCGCGCGTGTCCACCACGTGCAGCACGTCCACCGGCGCCGGCGCCGGGCACAGCCGCAGCGTCAGCTCCAGCGCCCGCCGCGACGCGCGCGAGAAGTCCACCGCCACCAGCGGCCGCGTGTAGGCCCGCACCGGGTGCGGCACCACCACCAGCACCGACGCGCCCAGCCGGCGCACCATGCGCCGTACCATGGAGTCCACCGCCAGCTCCCGCACCGGGTACGTCACGTGCGGCCGGCCCAGCACCACCAGCTCCGCTTCCAGCGCGTCCGACACCTCGGACGCCGACTCCACCGGGTCGCCCTGGCGCAGCTCCTCCCGCACGTCCACGTCCACCCGGTGGCGCATCCGCCGGCACACGGAGGTCACCGCCTTGCGCAGACAGCGCTCTCCCGACACCGTCCCGCCGGGGCCGTCACGCCCGTCCAGCGGAGGGCTGGCATGCATGACCGCGAAGACACTTCCCTGGCCCAGCGGCAGACGCAGCGCCCGCGCCAGCGCGAATTCGGAGCGCAGGGAGAAATCCGTCCCCACGACGATGCGCGATATCCCCCGCTGGCCGCGAAAGGCTCCGGCAATCAACAGCGGCCGGGTCATGTTCGAAAGCTCGTACGCCCTCATCTCACGTCCCTCCTTCCGCCTCCCTCAGTTCTTTAGTGTGCGCGTACCGGCCCGGTGACACACGATTTCGCGCGGCGGGGGCCCGTGCGGGTTGCCGCTCCACGAGCAACCGCTTCACGCCGATGATGAAGAGCCCCGTGAGCAGAAGATTCAGTGCCAGTGACAGCAGCGCCACCGTGGTCGCCGGGCCGCCGATACCGTAACCGAGCGAGACCACCAGCACGCCCGCCCCCACCTCGCCTCGCGGGAACATTCCCAGGCACAGCGCGAGCCGCTCGCGCCAGGTGGCCTCCCGCCGGTAACACAGCAGCGGGAACATCTTCCCCAGGTTGGACAGCAGCGTCACCGCCACCACGTGCACGGCAATCATTCCCCAGCCGGGAAAGGCATTGCGCGCCTCCACCACCGCCGCGGGCACATCCACGAAGCGCTCGCGCGCCTCCGCGCTCACCGCCCCGGCTCCCTCGCCGAAGAGGAGCGGCATCGACAGCCCCACCAGCAGCATGAAGGCACCCGACACCCAGGTGGCCACGCGCTGCTCCTTCAATGCGTCCGGGCCCGGCTGCGTGCCCACGTCCCCGTCGTGCTCGTCCAGGCCGTGCTCCGGCTTGCGCATGACACCGCCCAGCACGAAGGCGGGCAGCAGCACCTCCAGGTGTACCGGCACCTCCGGGTCCAGCCAGCCGGTGACCAGGAAGAAGGCCTCGCATCCCGCGGTGATGACCACCGCGTAGGCCATCACCCAGGGCCACGAGTACGGCAGCCGCAGCGCGTGCAGCCACCGCCACCCCACCCACAGCAGCGCGCCGATGATGAGCACCGCGGTGAGGAGCTGCGGGCGGAAGCCCACCATCAGCACCTTCAGCGGAATCATCAGGAGAATCGTGTCCAGGTCGTCGAAGATGGCCAGGACGCGGGCCTTCTTGAACACCCACGTGGCCCCCAGCCCCGCCGCCGCCAGCATGGAGAAGAGCACCCCCGCCGACGTCGGCGCGGCGAAGCGCCCTTGCAGCAGCGCCTCCTTCCACTGCCACGGATGCCCCCACAGCTCCGGCGGCGACAGCACGAGGACGAAGTAGAGGGAGACGAACACCCAGGGGAAGGCCGCCGCGGTGGCCGCGACGACATAGTCCCAGCCGTAGGAGCGCGGCCGCGTGCGGTCCAGGTCGAGCTCGTGTCCGACGTGAATCATGATGAACGACAGGCCCACCATGGTGAGCAGCCGCACCGCGTGCGCCACCGGTTCCCGGGCCGCCTCCCCCAAGAGGGGCGGCAGCACCTGGGACAACACCAGGCCGCCGAGCAGCAGCAACGAGAACACCAGCACCTTCCGCATGCGCGCACCTCCGTCCGTTCGCGGCTCCTGCGGGCGAAACCCCCGCAACACGGGGGCCGCATCCGGAAATCCAGAGCTGCTGCCGGCTTCAGTCCGCGCGTCCGGAGGGGACGCGGGCGTCCGGGCGTCGCCCCGTCAGGGGACTGACGCCTGCGTCACACCGTGGACGTGCACCCTGAAAAAACTCCAGCGGCCTGGCGCCCGTATCACACCTGGGCGCAGCAACGCGTGCATCGGCGAACGACGGTTGGCGTGCTTGGCCCGTCCGAAGCGCGACAGAGCGACTCCGGACGGCCACATCACGTTCGGCCAGCGCTTTGCAGAAGAGGCGTGGCGGCAGCGCTCGGTGCAGTGGGTGGCGGGTCGGACGGGTCGCGGGAGAAGGGGGCAAGTGCCAATGCGCGGGGTCATCACCGGACGAGAGGTGGTCGCCAATCTGGGGCTCATCTACCGGGAGTTCGGTGCGGGCTGCGTCCTGCGCTGCCTGTGGGTCATGCTCAGCGGAAAGAGCACCACGTTCCTCGAGGTGGCCTGCCCGCCGGTGACGAAGCGGTAGACAGGACGCGGCGCCTCCGGCACGTCGAAGAAGAACGGGCCGCGAGGAATTGCCCCCGCGGCCCGCCGGACTCATCCAGGTGCCGTCACGCCGGGCCCTACGGCCGCTCGCCGCGCGGCTTGTCGGTGTCCAGCGCGTCCTTGATGGCACGCTTGGCGTCTTCGACCTTGCCCTTCAGCTCGCCCTTGGCCGTGTCGCGCTTGCCCTCGGCCTCCAGCTCACGGTCGCCGGCCGCGACGCCGGCCGCGACGCCGGCCGTCTCCTTGATGCGGCCCTTGGCCTTGTCGGTCCACTCACCCATGACGGAGCTCCTTTCGTTCGAACCGCTGAGGGTCTGAAGGTGGACACGCCACGGGCGGCGTGCAGGCACCAGGGGCCCGCACGCCTGCCCGCCGGGCCCGTGATGAACTCAGGGCACGCCGCGGCGGCCCTGGGCGCGGCCGGTGAAAATCCAGTGGTCCATCGCCGCCGGGTAGTTGGTGGCGCCGAAGGCGGCCTGGAGGTCCGGGTTGCTGGCCAGGTAGTACTGCACGTCGAAGTCCGCGGAGGCGCGGCGGCCCTCGAAGAGGCCCTGGGTGCGCCAGTGGTCGAGCGCGGCGGCGTAGTTGTTGCCGAACGCGGCCGCGAGGTCCGCGTTGTTCGCCAGGTAGTACTTCACGTCGAACTCCAGCGACGTGCGGCGGCCCTCGTTGATGCCCCAGTTGAGGAAGTGGTTGCGCGCCGCCGCCCAGTTGCTCGCGCCGTACGCGGCGACGAGGTCACCGTGGTTGGCCAGGTAGTACCGCACGTCGAAGTGCGCCGAGCCGCGGCGGCCCTCGCTGATGCCCCAGTTGAGCCAGTGGTTGCGCGCCGCGTCCCAGTTCGTGGAGCCGTAGGCGTTGACGAGGTCGCCGTGGTTGAGGAGGTAGAACGCGGTGTCGACGTCCCGCTCCGCCAGAGGGCCGTAGAGGGCGTACGCGCCGCTCACGTCCGAGCCGGTGAGCACCAGGTCCCCGCGGTTGGAGCCGTTGCACTGCGGGTAGTGCATCACCGAGGCGGCGTCATACGCCGTCAGCGCGCGCCAGCTGTTGTTCTCGAAGCAGGTGCGCGACTCGGGGCGGGTGTGCTCGTGACGGAAGCCGAGCGTGTGCCCCAGCTCGTGACGGAGGATTCCCGTCAGCGTCCACGGCGCGTTGTTGCCGAAGGACGAGGAGTCGATGAGCACGTTGCGGCTGGCGCGGGGGTAGCTGGGGAAGAACGCGCGCGCCAGGTAGGACTGGCCGCTGACCGGGCGCACGTCGAAGATGACGTTGGCGTTGCTGGCGTTGCAGGCGCCGTCCTGGTCGCTCCGGTGCTGGAAGCGCACGTTGACCTGCTGCCAGGCCGCCGCCGCCTGGGCCATGGCCTGCACCACCGTGTTGTAGTTGGAGCCGAAGGCCGTGCTCACGCAGTACGGGATGTTGCGCTGGCGCGGGTAGCCCCACCGGTCATCCGCGCCGTTGACCACGTTGACGATGAGCGGCGCGCGCTGCGTGCCGAGCTCCAGCGCCTCCTCGCCCCGCGCATCCCGCACATAGTCCTGGTACAGCTCGCGCAGGCCCTCCTCGCCCAGCACCGGCGTGTCGCCGTCGACGACGTAGATGCCCGTATCCGGCTCGCGCCAGGCCTGGGCGCGGAACTCCTCGAAGGACAGCACCGGCTCATGCGTCCCGGATTCGGCCGCCGGCGCCTCCAGCGCCTCACCGCACCCCACCAGCCCCAACGAGGCGAGCCCCGCCACCCACAGCAAACGCGCGCGGCGCGTGGGCGTGCACGAAGACAGCTTCATGGACGTACTCCTTCGTTCTGTCGGAGAGCGGCGCTCCCCGGATGGAGGTCTGCGCGCGCCGGGATGCCGCTCACGGCACCTCCCGGAACGCGGCCGGAAGGAAGCCATCCCCCGGGCGCACACTCCAGAACCGGGCTGGTAATTCATGTTTTGATTGATTTCATGCCTCGCGAGGGCGGCCGCATGGGGGCATGACGAGAGGAGGCGGCATGTCGGCCCCAGGCAGGCCAGCCGGGCGCTACTTCCGGTACAGACCGCCATCACTGGAAGTTGACCGGGACATTGACGCGGAGCGTTTCGCGCCGCACGCTGGGGTCACTGCCACCCCGGAGTCACGGCTTCCCGATGTCCACCTCCTCGCTCCCGACCCCTGGCGCGCTGCTTCGGCGGATGTACCTGCTGCGCTCCATCACCACCACGGTGGCCTTCACGCCCGCGCTCTTCGTCGACATGCAGCTGCTCGACCTGCAAGGGGAGCATGAGCTGAAAATCTTCCTGGGCCTCATCACGCCCCTGGTGCTGGGGCTGTGCGCGGTGGCGCAGCCGCTCCTGGTGATGCCGTGGATGCTGCGGCGCGCGATGAGCGCCGAGGGGGAGCTCCGGGTGCAGCGGTTGATCCGCGTCCCCTTCGTGCTGTCCTTCGGCGAGTCGATGGTGTCGTGGACGCTGGGCGGCATCCTCTTCAATGGCGGGGTGGTGCTGCTGCTGGGCCGGCCGCCGTCGGTGGTGCTGGTGGGCGTGGCCGTGGCGGTGAGCGCGGGCCTCTTCAGCACGCCGCTGCTGTACATGCTGTACGAGGACGTGATGATGCCCACGGTGATGGACGCGTACCGCCGGGCGCCCGGCTCGCGGCCCGCCGGTGACGGCTTCGCCCCGCGGCAGCTCTGGCTGCTGCCGGCCACCGTCGTCTCCGCGCTGCTCGTCACCTGCCTGACGAGCATCGTCACCCTGCACCTGAGGCTGGAGCGAGGCCTGGGCACGCTGGCGTCCGACATCCAGGCCGCGGGCGACGCGGGGGCGGCGGAGCGCGTGCGCGCCACCCTGGAGCCGCTCCGGAAGGACCTGGTGCTGCCGGTGGCGATGTTCGGCGGCTACGCGGCCCTGGGCTCCATCCTCACCGCGGCCTGGGCGGCCCGCCGGCTGGCGAAGGGCGCGCGGGCCGTGGGCAGCTCACTGGAGGCCCTGGTGGAGGGCCGCGCCACGCCGCCGCAGTGGGTGTCCACGGACGAGCTGGGCGACCTCGCGGCGAACACGTGGCGGCTCTACCAGCGGCTCCAGGAGCTGCCGCGCTCGCTGCGCACGTCCGCCGGAGACCTGGCCCAGGCCGGCCACCGGCTGTCCCAGGCCAGCACCCAGCAGAACCAGACGCTGTCCCGGCAGGCCGCGGCGCTGCACCAGGCGCGCGCCACCGCGCAGGAAATCCAGCAGGCCTCCCACGTGGCGGCGTCCCGCGCCACCAGCATCCTCCAGGTGGCCGAGAAGGCCGCCGCCGTGGGCAAGCTGGGCGAGGAGTCGCTGGCCGGCACCGAGAAGGGGCTCGCCTCCATCCGCGACATCGCCACCGGCCTGCACGAGCAGATGCTGGATTTGGAGCAGCGCGCCCGCGAGGTGGGCCGCGTGTCCGAGGTGGTGAAGGCGCTGGCGGACCAGTCGCACATGCTCGCAATCAACGCGGCGATTGAAGCCACGCGCGCGGGCGAGCACGGCAAGGGCTTTGGCGTGGTGGCGCGGCAGATGCGCGACCTGGCGGACCAGTCCATCCAGGCCACCAACCAGGTGCGCGGCCTGCTGGAGAACATGGCCACCGCCACCCACCATGCGACGACCATGTCGGACCAGGGCGTGGAGGGCGTGGAGACGGCGCTGGCACCGCTGCGAACCAGCGGCGAGCGCCTGCGCGAGCTGGCCGCGCTGTCCCAGGAGTCCGCGATGGCCGTGCGCCAGATTACCGAAGCCGTGTCTCAGCAGCACCACGGCGTGGACCAGCTCTTCGCCGCGGTGCGGGAGCTGGACGAGCTGACCACGGACACGCTGCGCCACCTCGATACGACGCAGCAGGCGGCGACCGCCGTCACCCAGGCCACGGGGCAGGTGTCGCAGCTGGCGGAGCGCTACGTCTGAGGCGGGGCCTCGCGGCCGGCCGAGGGTGCCCGGCCGCGAACCAGGAAGGCGTGCTCAGCCCGCGCGGGCCCGGGGAGGCTCGGCCCCCTCCAGCGGCGGCACGTACGGCCAGCCCGGCAGCGGCCCCTTGCCGGCCTCGCGCGTGAGGTAGTCCGCCGCGATGTTCGCGCTCTCCATGATGGTCAACAGGCCGCTGCCCGGGTGCGTGCCGCCGCCCACCCAGTAGAGCCCTTCGATGTCGCGGCTCTTCACCTTCGGCCGCAGCGGGCCCAATTGCAGCCACGTGTGCGACAGGTTGAACACCGCGCCGCGGAACACGTTGAAGTCGTCACGCCACGTCTCCGCCGTGAAGTAGCGCTCCTCGCGGATGTGCTGCCGCACGCCCTTCATCCCCACCTTCTCCAGCATGGCGGGGATGCGCTCGCACAGCTTCGCCTCCGTGTCCGCCCAGTCCACGTCCCGCGACGTGTTCGGCGTGGGCACCAGCACGTACAGCGTGGAGTGCCCCTTCGGCGCCCCCGACGGGTCCGTCACCGTCGGGTTGCACACGTAGAAGGGCGGGTCGTCCACGTCCACGTGCCGGTCCTCCAGCGCGTCCCGGTCCGTGCGCCGCGCCGACTCCGACAGGTAGATGAGGTGGTGCGGCAGGTCCGAGTACACCGTGTCCAGCCCGTAGTACGCCATGAAGGTGCTGCACGAGTACTTCGCCTTCTCCAGCGCCGCGTCCGTCAGCCGCGAGCCCTCGCGCGCCTCCGCCGGAATCAGCTTCGTCGCCGCGTACGCCAGGTCCGCGTTCACCACCACCGCGTCCGCGTCCAGCACCTCGCCACCGGCCAGCGTCACCCCCACCGCCCGCCCCGCCTCCACGCGCACCTTCTCCACCGGCGTCCCCATGCGGAACGTGGCGCCCGAATCCTCCGCGCAGCGCATCATCCCCCGCGACAGCTCGCGGAAGCCGCCGTCCACGTGCCACACACCGAAGGCCAGCTCCAGGAACGGAATCACGCTGAACACCGACGAGCACGTCGTCGGGTGCAGCCCCAGGTACTTGGACGGGTACGCCAGCGCGTAGGAAATCCGGTCGTCGTGGAAGAAGGAGTCGAGCTGCCGGTACAGCGTCTGCCACGGCTTGAAGCGCAGCGTGGGCGCCAGCCGCCACGGCGCGTAGTACCCGAGGCTGCCCGCGTTCGTGCAGATGAACTTCTCGTAGGCGATGCCGTACTTCTCCCGCCCCTCCTCCATCCACCGGCGCAGCGCCATGGGCTTGTCGGCGCCGTACTTCGACAGCTCCGCCTCCATGCGCGCCATGTCCCTGGAGGTGTCCAGGTGCGTGCCGTCCCAGAAGTGCACCCGCGTGTTGACGTCCAGCGGGACGAGCTTCACGTAGTCCTCGATGCGCCTGCCCGCCCGCCGGAATATCTGCTCCAGCACGCCCGGGAGCTGGAGGATGGACGGCCCGGTGTCGAGCGCGTACTCGCCCTCCTTCCCGAGCGTCAGCCCCTTCATCCGTCCCCCGGGGATGGGCTCCTTCTCCACCACGGTGACTCGCAGCCCCTGCCCGGCCAGGTTGATGGCGGCCGACAGCCCCCCGGGCCCGGCTCCCACGACGATGACATGACGCACCATGACCGCTCTGATGCCCGGGAGCCCCGAAGGTTGCGGCGCCCCGCGTCGGACCCGCCGCGCGAGGCCGTGCGCTCCCGGACCACCGGGCAGACCTACGCCCTGGAGTCCCGCTTCGTGCTGGAGGTGGTGCGCGCACCGGAGGCCGCGGGCCTTGCAGGCGCGCTCGTACATGATTGTCCCCCGCTACTGGCAGGCGCGAGCGCGCCGCCTTTCCCGCTCCGGCTGATAGGATGCCCGTTCCCTCATGCCCAGCACGGAGCCGATTCCCACCGCCCTCCTCCTCACGCTTTGCGGCGTGCTGCTCGCGCTGAGCGTGCTGTTCAGCCGGGCCTCGGGGCGCTTCGGCATCCCCGTGGCGCTGCTGTTCCTCGGCATCGGCATGGCGGCCGGCTCGGACGGGCCGGGCGGCATCGAGTTCACCGACTACGGCCTCGCCTTCCGGCTGGGCACGGTGGCGCTCGTCCTCATCCTCTTCGACGGCGGCCTCAACACGCCGCTGGCCTCCATCCAGGCCGCCATCCGCCCGGCGGCGGTGCTGGCCACGGTGGGCGTGGTGCTGACGGCGGCCGTGGCGGGCCTGGGCGCGCACCTGCTGTTCGGCTTCGCCTGGCAGCAGGCCCTGCTGCTGGGCGCCATCGTCTCCTCCACGGACGCGGCGGCCGTCTTCGCCGTGCTGCGCGGCAGCGGGCTGCAACTGAAGCGGCGGGTGGGCACCACGCTGGAGCTGGAGTCGGGCCTCAACGACCCCATGGCCGTCATCCTCACCACGGCGATGACGCTCAGCCTGGTGGGAGGTGCCGAGCCGGGCTGGGAGCTGGTGGGGGGCGCGGTGGTGCAGATGGTGGTGGGCGCCGGCCTGGGCCTGGGAATCGGATGGGCGGGGCGGCTGCTGCTCAAGCGCCTGCGCCTGCGCGCGGCGGGCCTGTACCCGGTGATGACGCTGGCCCTGGCGATGCTGGCCTTCGGCCTGCCCACGCTCCTGCAAGGCAGCGGCTTCCTGGCGGTATACGTGGTGGGCATCGTCCTGGGCAACGAGACCATCCGCTACCGCACGGGCCTGCTGCGCGTGCACGACGCGCTGGCCTGGCTGTCCCAGGTGGGCATGTTCCTGGTGCTGGGGCTGCTCGTGTTCCCCGGGGCGCTCCTGGACGTGGCGTGGGAGGGGCTGGGGATGGCGCTCGTGCTCGCCTTCGTCGCGCGGCCCCTGGCGGTGCTGCTGTGCCTCCTGCCCTTCCGCTTCCCCGCGCGCGAAATCCTCTACACCGGCTGGGTGGGCCTGCGCGGCGCGGTGCCCATCATCCTGGCCACCTTCCCCGTGCTCTCCGGCGCACCCGGGTCGCGCGAAATCTTCAACGTCGTCTTCTTCATCGTCGTGGTGAACGGGCTCGTTCCCGGGGCCACCGTGCCCTGGGTGACTCGCAGGCTGGGGCTGGCGTCCAACGCGCCGGAGCCGCCACCCGCCGTGCTGGAGATTGCCTCCACCCAGCTCCTCAACGGCGAGCTGAGCGCGTTCTACATCGGCTCGGCCTCCGCGGTGGCGGGCGAGCGCATCTCCGACCTGCCCTTCCCGCCGGGCTCCGCCGTCATGCTCCTGGTGCGGGGGCAGGAGTTGCTCGCGCCCCGCGGCGACACCGTCTTCCAGCCGGGAGACCACGTCTACGTCTTCAGCCACTCCGAGGACCTGCCGCTGCTGCGCCTGCTCTTCGGCCAGCAGGAGGACGAGTAGCCCGGAGGCCTCCCGACTCCCCGCCCCGCCTACCGGAACGGAGATTCCATTCCGCGCCCTGCCCGCTGGTGTGGTCCGGCCCTCCGCTCATCCCGCCGGAATGGAGGCTCCATTCCGCGCCCTGCCCGCTGACGCGGCACGGCACGCCCCTCCGCTCATCCCGCCGGAATGGAGGCTCCATTCCGCGCCCCGCCCGCTGACGCGGCACGGCACGCCCCTCCGCTCATCCCGCCGGAATGGAGGCTCCATTCCGCGCCCCGCCCGCCGGAATGGAGGGGACTCGAACCTCCGGGCCTGCCTGAACGGGCGGGACGAAGCGCCCGGTGCACGCGGGCTTCCCCCACGGGTTTGCCGCCAGCGCGCGGTCCGTGAGAGGAAGGGCCACCATGTCCTTCCTGCATCAGGCACTGGTCTTCCTCGCGGCGGCGGTGGTGGCCGTGCCCCTGTTCAAGCGACTCGGCCTGGGTTCCGTGCTGGGGTACCTCGCGGCGGGCGCCGTCATCGGCCCCTGGGGCGCGAAGCTCGTCACCGACGTGGAGAACATCCTCCACGTGTCCGAGCTGGGCGTGGTGCTGCTGCTCTTCGTCATCGGCCTGGAGCTGCGGCCCTCGCGTCTCTGGGAGCTGCGCCGCTCCGTGTTCGGCATGGGTGGCGCCCAGGTGCTGCTCACCGGCGCGCTGCTGTCCGGCGTGGGCCTGGCCCTCGGCATGGTGCCGGGCGCGGCCATCATCGCGGGGTTCGGCCTGTCGCTGTCCTCCACCGCCTTCGCGCTCCAGTTGCTGGCCGAGCGCAACCAGCTCACCACCGGCTACGGGCGGCTCGCCTTCGGCATCCTGCTGTTCCAGGACCTGGCGGTGATTCCACTGCTCGCGCTGCTGCCACTCCTGGGAGACGGCGGGGCGGCATCCCCCGAGCCGGGCTGGCTCACCGGCCTCAAGGTGGTGGGCGTGCTGGTGGGCGTGGTGCTCGCGGGGCGCTACCTCATGCGCCCGGTGTTCCGCGCGGTGGCGTCCTTCCACAGCCAGGAGTTGTTCACCGCCACCGCGCTGCTCGTGGTGGTGGGCACCGCGTCGCTCGTCAGCGCGGTGGGCCTGTCCATGGCGCTGGGCGCGTTCCTCGCCGGCGTGCTGCTGGCCGAGTCCGAGTACCGCCACGAGCTGGAGGCGGACATCGAGCCCTTCAAGGGCCTCTTGCTGGGCCTGTTCTTCATCGCCGTGGGCATGTCGGTGAGCCTGGGCCTCATCGTCGAGCGGCCGCTGCTGGTGGGCGGGCTGGTGCTGACGCTGGTGGTGCTCAAGGGCGCGGTGCTGTACGGGCTGGGCCGCTTCAGCCTGAAGCAGGACGAGCCCGCGCTCAGCCTGGGCGTGGTCATCTCCCAGGGCGGCGAGTTCGCGTTCGTCCTCTTCGCGCTCGCCGTCTCCTTCCGTGTCATGGACCGCGCGCTGGCGGACCTGCTGGTGGTGGTGGTGGGCCTGTCCATGGCCACCACGCCGCTGCTGTACGCCGCGCACGAGCGGTGGGTGCGCCCGCTGTTCAAGAAGAAGACCGAGTCGCGCGAGTACGACGTCGCGCCGGAGGAGGACAACCCGGTCATCATCGCCGGCTTCGGCCGCGTGGGTCAGATGGTGGGCCGGCTGCTGCGCGCCAAGCGCATCGGCTTCACGGCCATCGACGCGAGCCCGGAGCACATCGACTTCATGAAGCGGTTCGGCAGCAAGATTTTCTACGGCGACGCGTCGCGGCTGGACTTGCTGCGCGCCGCGCGGGTGGACAAGGCGAAGGTGTTCGTGCTGGCCATCGACGACATCGAGGCCTCGCTTCGCACGGCGCAGGCGGTGAAGGAGCACTTCCCGCACCTCACCATCCACGCCCGCGCGCGCAACCGCGCGCATGCGTACCGGCTGCTGGACCTGGGCATCCAGAACGTGATGCGCGAGACGTTCGCCGGCAGCCTGGAGATGGGCGTGGACGTGCTCCAGGCCATGGGGCTGACGTACTCCGAGAGCCACCGCACCATGGAGCGGCTGCGCGAGCACGACGAGCAACTGCTGCGCGCGACGGCGAAGTATCACCGTGACGAAGAGAAGCTCGTGGAGATGGCCGCCAAGGCACGCAAGGAGCTGGAGAGCCTCTTCGAGCAGGACGAGGCCGAGCAGAAGAAGTCGGCGTGACTTCAGGAAATCCCTGTTTCAATCACCCCGCATTCAGCCCGGCCGCATTCCTCCGCCACTGGTGCATCCAGGAACGCGTCAAGCCTGCTCTTCGCGTTTCCCGCTGTGACGCGCAGTGCAGAGACTGGAGGCCAGCATCGCGCGGGGCGGAGAGCGGGGTATGTTCCATCACGGATGTACTCCCCGGTTCCCGCACTCGTCGCCCCCAGCCTCTCCAGCGCGCCCGGCCCTGCGTTGGAGTCGGCCCCGGCTCCCATCGGAGCGGAGCCCGCGCGGGCGCTCGCGGCGGAGCCGGGCACCGGCGTCGGC
The DNA here is from genome assembly GCF_020037125.1 of Myxococcus sp. RHSTA-1-4. GTDB lineage: Bacteria > Myxococcota > Myxococcia > Myxococcales > Myxococcaceae > Myxococcus. The sequence continues at coordinate 35,953 of NZ_JAIQDG010000010.1, read as the reverse complement.
CTCTTCACCACGGGACGACCTCGTGCAGAGCTTCCAGGACATCGCCCGCAACCTCGGCCTCACGCCCGTGCCCTGAGGGCACGCGCCACGCCCCACCCTATGTTCACCCCTTGAAGGCACCACCCGGTCCCCCGCGAAATCGAAGACGCATGGCCCCCAACCCCGCCAAGAAGCGCCAGCGCCCACAGGCCGGGCCTCCCTCCGAGGCGCCCGCCGTGCCGCTGCACGCACTCCTGGAGGGCCTGCCGGACGCCTTCTTCATGGTCGACGCGGACTGGCGCTTCACCTGCGTCAGCCCACGCATGATGGAGCTGCTGGCCGGCTGCGGCGGGCCCGGGGCGGACCTGCGCCGCGCCTGCCCGGACCTGCTGGACCTGCGCCGCCACCTGCGCTTCGAGAAGCCCGCCACCGAGCAGCCCACCGTGCGCTTCGAGCACGGCTGGCCGGACCGGGATTTGTGCTTCGACGTCCGCGTGCGCACCGTGGAGGGCGGCTTGCTGGTGCACTGCCGCGACATCACCGGTGAGCGCCGCGCCCGGGAGGAGCTGCGCCGCACCAGCGAGGTGTTCCGCTCCATCCTCGAGGGGACGACGGACGCCGTCTACACCAAGGACCTGGAGGGCCGGTACCGGATGATGAACCCCGCGGGCGCCAGGGCCCTGGGGTTCAAGGTGGAGGACGTCGTCGGCCACACGGACGCCGAGCTCTTCCCGCCCGAGGTAGCGCGCGCCAACGCCGCCAATGACCGGGAGATTCTCGCCTTCGGGCGCACCGTCACCTACGAGGACGCGCAGCCGGGGGCCGAGGGCCCGCGCGTCTGGCTGTCCACCAAGGGCGTGCTGCGGGACGCCGAAGGCAAGGTGTTCGGCCTGTTCGGCATCAGCCGCGACATCACCCAGCGCAAGTGGGCGGAGGAGGAGGCGCGCGGGCACGCGGAGTTCCAGGAACAGCTCATGGGCATCGTCAGCCATGACATCCGCAGCCCGCTGGGCGCCATCATGAACTGGTCCCGCGTGCTGGCCGAGAGCGGCACCGCGGAGCAGGCGCAGCAGACCAGCAAGCGCATCGCCACCGCGGCGGTGCGCATCGAGCGGCTCACCCGGCTGCTGCTGGACTTCACCCGCACGCGGCTGGTGGGCGGCGTGGCGATTGAGCCGCGCGGCATGGACCTGAAGGACCTGGCCGAGAAGGTGGCCCATGAGTTCCGCGTGGCCTTCCCCCAGCGCACCGTCGAGGTGGAGCACAAGGGCAACACCCAGGGCACGTGGGACCCGGACCGGCTGGCGCAGGTGACGTCCAACCTGGTGGAGAACGCGCTCAAGTACAGCCCGGCGGAGACACCGGTGCGGCTGGCCGTGCGCGGGCTGCGCAGCAAGGTGGTGATGGAGGTGCGCAACGCCGGCCGGCCCATCCCCGACCAGTTGCTGCCCCACCTCTTCGAGCCCTTCCGGCGAGGCCCGCCGACGGCCCGCACGCTGAAGATGAGCTACGGGCTGGGTCTCTACATCGTCCGGGAAATCGTCCAGGCGCACGGGGGCACGATTGAAGTCTCCTCCGGCGAAGCGGAGGGCACCGCCTTCACGGTGACGCTGCCGCGCCGCTCCATGCCGACGAAGCAACCCGGGCCGCCGCAGCCGCCGCCGGGCACGCGCCCCTAGTCCAGGTAGCGGCGCAGCAGCGCCGTCAGCTCCTCGCCGTCGAAGGGCTTGGCGAGGTAGTCGTCACAGCCGCTGTCGAAGCCCTCCTGCACGCTGCGCGCCCCGGAGTGGGTGCTGCAGAGGATGATGGGCGTGCGGCGGGTGGGCTCTCGGCCGCGCAGCGCCCGGCACGTCTCGAAGCCATCCAGGTTCGGCATGACGACGTCCAGGAAGACCAGGTCCGGCCGCTCCGTCTCGGCCAGGGCCAGCGCCTCCAGCCCGTCCCGCGCGGTGACGGAGTCGTAGCCACGCTCCGCCAGCATCACCTGATGCAGTAGCAACACGGTGAGCGAGTCATCCACGAGCAGTACCTTCTTGCGTCGCATGGCGTCTCCCGAGCGTCAGAGCGAGGCCACGCCCTGGCAGAGCTGGCGCAGGTGCATGAGGCGCGGCGGCCCCATGCCGAGGAACTGCACGCCCATGCCGTAGGGGTACGCGAGGTGGCCGCGCGGCGCGTAGGGGTTGGCCCAGGCCACCACGCCGTGCGTCTCCAGCCGCTCGCGGGTGGTGGGCAGGCCGATGCGCAGCCGCACCGCCGTCCCCGGCCGCGCGGGCACCAGCGTGCGGATGACCAGCCCCCCGGGGCTCAGCGCGCTGGAGAATCCGGACGTCCACTCCGCCCCGCGCGCGCCGCTCTCGCCGAACTCCACCGGACAGCAGAAGGGCACCCGCTCCTCCGCGCGCAGCGACGACAAGTCCCGGCCCAGCAGCGCGTGGATGCGAGGCAGCAGCGCCGCCAGCGCCGGCGCCCGCGTCCCCACGCCCACGGTGACGGTGAGCGCCGGCACCCCCTCCAGCACCGGCCTCGCGCGCAGCGAGGACAGCAGCCGCAGCGCCGCCAGCGGCCCCTCGCCCGAGACGAGCACCAGGTGCGGCGCCACTCCCCATTCCAGGAGCCGCGCGGCCGCGCCGTCCACGCTGGCGCAATAAAGGAGGTGGTGGCCGCAGGACTCCAGCAGCGCGCCCAGCCCGCCCCACGCGCGCGGCCCGCTGGCGCCCGCCAGCAGGACCACCCGGGGGCTGTAGCGCGCCGCCAGGGGCACCCGGGTGGAGGCCGGCTCCCCGGTGAGCGCCGCCAGCCGCTCGCGCAACTCGGCGGTGCGCAGGGGCGCCAGCAGGCAGTCCTCCACGCCCTCGGACTCGCCCGCCTCCAGCACCTCCGCCGGCGTGTCCGAATCCGCCACCAGCACCACCGGCACCCCGGCGGTACCGTGCCGCGTCCTCAGCGCGCCCAGGCCGCCGCTCCTCGCGTCGTACACCAGGCGCCAGTGCACCAGCACCAGCGAGGGCTTCAGCCGGGCCAGCTCGGGGACGGCGGCCTCCAGCGAGGAGACCTGCGCGGACTCACACCGCAGCGAGCGCGCCACGCGAGACAGCGCCAGCCAGGGCTCGCTCGCGGCGCCCACCCAGAGCACCCTCGCCGGCGCGGCCACCCGCCCGGGCGAGGGCCGGACGGGTCCTGGAGCCGTCATCATCGCGGTGCCTCCGTGTCCTGAAGCCCCCCCCCCGACACGCCCGCCCATCCCTTCTCTGATTCCGAGATAGGAGAACCGGCCACATGTCGAATACTCCCCCTGGACAGTTTCCAGGGAGAGATGGGGAATACAGGACACTCGGGGGCCCGCGGGGCCCGCCCTTCAGACGCGGGCGACGTTGACGCCCGAGTCCACGGCCTGCAGCTCGTCGCCGAAGCTCACGTCCACCGCGCCGCCGGTGGGCGGCTCATACGGGGCGCGGCCCACCTGCTTCGTGCCGAGGCTGGGGAAGAAGGGCGCCAGCACGTACGAGCGGAAGCACCACGCGAAGAAGCTGACGGGCTTGAGGTCCGGGTGGATGGTGTCCTGAATCTTCGCGTGCGCCTCGGGCAGCAGGCTCCAGTGCAGGCCCGGCGTCTCGTGGTGCACGGTGTGCAGGCCGTTGTTGAAGAGGAAGAAGTTGATGAGGCGGCCGGTGAAGCTGCGGCTGTGGTCGTGCTCGCTCCAGGGGTCCGTGTGGACGTGCTGGATGTAGTTGAAGAACATGATGGTCCACAGCGAGAAGAAGGCCGGAATCAGGAAGGCGAAGACCCAGATGCGGGCGCCCGCGCTGATGCCGTGCAGCACCATGGCCAGGCCCAGCAGCGCCGCGTGGGTGCCGGCCCAGACGACGTACTGGAGGACAATCTGGCGGAACAGCGGGCGGTTGCGCTCGCGGGCCTTGTCGATGAAGGCCTTGGTCGGCTCCTGCTGCCAGTACGTGGAGATGAAGGGGAAGGTGAAGGCCACCAGGAAGTTGTGCTTCTTGGAGTAGCGCCACGTAATCGTCGCGTCCCCCGCCTTGTTCACGAACTTGTGGTGGTTGAGGTTGTGCGTGGGAATCCACACGAAGGTGGGGTAGCCGTAGAACAGCGACAGCCACATGCCCATCGCCTCGTTCAGCTTCCGGTTGCGGAAGGTGGGGCTGTGGTTGTGGTTGTGGGCGATGACTCCCGCCGACAGCGCGAGGTAGCAGGACAGCGGGCAGAGGTACGGGATGAGCTCTGGGGCCGCGTACATCGAGAGGGCCACCACGGGCATCGCCAGGCACCAAAGCAGGGTCCGGCGGTCAGCGGAGTATCGGAGCATTCACGGAGTGTGCCCCACGCCACCGTCCGCAACCAAAACATCCTTCAGACTTCAAGGAGGGGCCGCCTGGACTCCCACCATGTAGGTCCCGTTTTCCAGCTCTCCAAGCAATCAGCACGTCAGCGGACGTAGCGGCCCAGCAACGTCGCCAGGCCCTCCAGGTGAGCTGTTCGCGCTCGGCGGCGGACTGGCGCGAGACGAGCGCGGCGTGCGGTCCACCGGGCTTCCCCGGAAGCACCTTCCCGGCGGAGGAGCGGGCCGCCTGCTCCCGTCGCGGGGAGGCATTCCGCGCGCTCCACCGCCCCCCGGGTTGCGTCGTCTCCCGGCTGCTTTACGGTCCATTCAGAGGAGGGAATTTCCATGGCCGACATCACCCGTCGAGAGGGAGGAATCATTCCGCGCCGTGAGCGGGACCCGTTCTCCCAGATGCAGGAGCTGCTGAACTGGGACCCGTTCGAGGCGATGACGCAGTTGATGGGCGGAGTTCGAGGCGCGGGCCCCACCTTCGTACCCGCGTTCGAGGTGAAGGAGACCCAGGACGCCTTCGTCTTCAAGGCGGACCTGCCCGGAGTACAGGACAAGGACCTGGACATCTCGCTGACCGGCGACCGCCTGGTCGTCAGCGGCAAGCGTGAGTCCGAGAAGCGGGAGGAGAACGAGCGCTACTTCGCCTACGAGCGCAACTTCGGCAGCTTCAGCCGGGCCTTCACGCTGCCGGGAGGCGTGGACGCGGACCACATCTCCGCGGACCTGAAGGACGGCGTGCTCAACCTGGTGCTACCCAAGAAGCCGGAGGTGCAGCCCAAGCGCATCAAGGTGGGCGGCGGCGCCGTCACCGGCGGCGAGAAGCCGAAGGCGTAGGCCGCGCACACCCATGAGGCGCGGGCAGGAGTCCCAGGCCCGCGCCGGCCGTGCCGGGGGCGGCCCCGCGCGAGGTAGGCGGATGCGGAAGGTGGAGCCCTCGCCGGGGGTGCTGTGCACGGACACCTCGCCCCGTTGTGCCTCGACGATGCGGCGCGGGCGGTACAGCCCCAGGCCCCCGTAGTGGCGCACCGGCACCGCGCGCTCGAAGCGCTGGAAGAGGCCGTCCACCCGGCCCGGGGCAATGCCGATGCCGTAGTCCCTCACCATCATCAGCATCACCGTATCCGGCTCGGCCTCCAGCGCCACCTCCACCGGCATGGCGGAGCCGAACTTCATCGCGTTGGACAGCAGGTGCGCCATCACCTGGGACAGCCGCGCCGCGTCCCACCGCCCCGGAGTGGGCTCCGTGGGCGCATGGAGCTGGCAGCCCACGCGCGCCGCCGCCTCTTCCGAGCGCGACACCACGTCGCGCACCAACTGCACGAGCGCCGCGTCCACCCCCGGGGGCAACGCCGGCCGTACGCGCTCCACCAATGCTCCCAGTGATAGCGGGCGGGCCAGGACACCGGCCACTGGCAGCTCGAGCCGACGCAGCCCGTCCTGCTCGGCGGGGAAGGCCATGACCTGGAGCGCCGTGCCCCCCATCTCCAGGGCCCGCCGCAGCGCTTCCAACCCCGCCGCCCCGGCGGCCAGCAGGCCCGCGGCCACCACCAGCAGGCGCACGGGCTCCGCGTGAAGGAGGGTGATGGCGGCGGGGACGTCCGCCAGGGCCGTCACCCTCCACCCCTGACTCTCCAGCGCCAGGACCTGGAGTCCCCGCACCGGGCTGGGCTCTTCGACAAGCAGGAGGTGGGGCTTCATCACGGCGGGTTCGACGCGGAAGGACGGGCAGGAGGGCGAACGTCCGCCCTGGATGAAGAAAAGCCGAAGTCTGGGCAGCGGGGGGGCCGAGTCAAGCCGTCCCACCGGAAGTGTTCTCCGGTGCAAACCTCGTCCGGACGGGCCTCCAGGCCGGTGGAACCGGCCCTCCCGGCGCTGCCCAACGCATCTGCATGGCGGATGCAGCCAGTGACACAGAAGTAGCCCGGTCAACACGGACAGCGTGGATTCTCCCCCGCCGGGCGTCCGGGCGGCGGCAAACGCGTGGCCGCCGCCCCTCCCGCGGGGTCACTCGTCGGGAGATGGCGTGTGGCCTCCGAAAAAGCGGCCCTGATACATGGCAGTCCCCCGGGCACCACCACCCCAGGGGCGACCCCAGCGACCCGGGTGCCCGCCGACTCGGGCTCCACCCGCCTACGGTGGCAACACAGATTCTGGTGTAAGTCAGTTACATTCTTTCGCGAGCGCCCGTTCGTGGCCATGCGTTATTCGAAAGGACATCATGGGAGCCAAGAGACTTTCCGCGCAGCCGAAGCTCACCGAGTTCCAGGACCGCATCCGAGCGGCGGGCCTTCGGAGCACCGCTCCCCGGGTCGCCGTGCTGAGAGAACTGGAGAGCGCCTCCTCGCCGATGAGCCACGCCGACCTGGTGGATGCGCTCGGTGACGAGGGGTACGACCGGGTGACCATCTACCGCAACCTGACGGACCTCACCGAGGTCGGGCTGGTGATGCGCGCGGACCTGGGTGACCACGTGTGGCGCTTCGAGCTGAAGCGCTCGGGTGAGGAGCATGGCAGCAGCCACCCGCACTTCACCTGCACCGACTGCGGCACGGTGGCCTGCCTGCCGGAGGAGTCGGTCCGCATCGCCTCGTCCAAGGGCGTGCCCCGCGCGGTGACCCAGCGCGCCGTCGAGGTGCAGCTCCGCGGTCTGTGCGACCGCTGCGTGTGACGCAAGGCCCGGCCCGCCCGCTCCCGTCCCCCCGCGACAGGTGCCATCGCGTTGCGGCGCGGTGGACGCGGCGGGCCGGTTGAGCACGGTGAAGCGCCTTCCGCCACGCCGCCTGAGCCCTTCGCGCCCGCGCCTGCCTGCCCCCCAATCGGGAAGGCCCGCGCCGGGGGCGGGCAGGTTGGCGCGGGATGGGAGCCTCCCCACCCTTGCTCCCAGAAGTCAGTCATCTGACCGAAGGGAGAGGGAACATGAAGAAGCTCATCGCCACGCTGGCCCTGTGCGTTGGAACGGCCGCCTTCGCGCAGGAGGCGCAGCAGCAGAAGCCGCCTTCCGAGCAGCAGATACCCGGGCCCGAGACGAAGGAGGAGATGGACACCGGCATCGACGCCACCGAGGTGGGCCCCGGCATCGGCGGCGCCGCCAAGGACGTCGTCGGCGCCGATACGGAGGACCAGGGCACCTTCAAGATGGAGCACGCCATGAAGCTGCAAGGCACCCTGAAGGATGCCACCGCGGACGGCGTGAGCATCGCCCGGAAGGGCCTGCCCGACGCGGAACTGGACGTGCGTGACAAGACGGTGCTGAAGCTGGACGGCAAGAAGGTGGAGAAGACCGACCAGATTCCCGAGGGCGCCAGCGTCCGCGCCAGGTTCCAGATCGAAGGCGACGAAATCGTCGCGCTGGAGCTGAGCGCCACCAGCCCCAAGGGCACGAAGAAGCAGTAACCGGGCCCACGCGGTCATCACGGTGGGAAGCTTTCTTCCCACCCTGGGCTGCCCCCGAGGGCGAGAAGCCCGCCCGGCCCCGGTACGCCCCTTGCTGTGGAGCGGCACCAGGGAGGATTCGGTGATTCGACGACGGGTGGGCGCGTGTATCGGGGCGGTGGTGGTGGCGGCGTGGGCATGCGGGGGCTCGAACGGGGGCAACCCTCCCCCCACGACGGATGACGGCATCGTCGACCCTCCGGACAACCGGCCCCAGGTGGATGCGGGCGCGGACGCGGGCACGGATGCCGGAACGGACGCGGGCACGGACGCGGGGACCGATGCGGGCACGGACGGGGGCACGCAGGGGCCCACCGCGGGCCCGTGGCCCACGGACCCGGTGGTGAACTACTCCGCGACGTACGGCATCCGCCGGGTGAAGTCGGTGGGCGTGGATGCCGCGCACAACATCTGGGTGCTGGACGGGGCGAGCATCGGCGTGCTGCGCGCGGACACGAAGCAGCTCGTCTGGACGAGCAAGCCCGTGGGACAGGCGCGGCTGGGCTTCGGCACGGACAAGCTGGCCACCGGCTCCAGCGTCATCTGCGGTGGCAAGGCCGGCGAGGCCTACGTGGGCTACCTGGCGGAGGACCTGGGACCGGACCCGGAGTACCCCGACCTCCACACCAACTACATCGTCAGTCCCGGGGAGTGCCACTACCCCTACCAGGGCGCGCCCTCCTGCTACTCCTTCAGCCCGCGCCGGTTCGAGTACTACCTGCAGGGCGACGTGGACGTGGTGCGGCTCAACGCGGCCGGCAACGACGTGGAGCTGGGGGTGCACATCTCCCAGTCCGCGGGCAGCAGCCGCATCACCGGCGGCACGCCGCTCGGCATCCAGAACACCAACGACTACCACTACGACGAGGACCGCTCCGTCTTCTCCTGCGTCCGCGTCATGCGGGGCCCGTACGCGGGTGAAATCTACATCGGCACCAACCACGGCGTGACGCGCATCCGCGACTACACGTACAACAGCCACCGGCACCCGGCGTGGTGGATGGATGGCTCGCAGCGCGCGGGCTACACGTACGGCCTGGGCATCTCCCAGGACGGCCACCTGCTCATCGGGAACGACTGGAAGATTGGCATCATCCCGCCCAACGCGTCGCTGAAGTACTGGGACTCTGAAGACCGCAAGGCCGACATGCCCGCCGACGTGGAGCCGGCCATCTACGCGCTCAACGTCTTCGTGGACCCGGTCAACCCCGGGGACGACGAGAAGCGCTCCTCGGAGGCACCGAAGAACTTCTGGCGCGCCTTCCAGCAGACGAAGGACGGGCTCTACTACCTGGGCAGCCTCACCGAGGGGCTCTGGCGGATGAAGCTGAGGAAGGTCCAGGACACCCCGCTGAAGTACCGCGACGAGTCCTACGCGTACATCGACGGGCTGGGCACGAAGGAAATCCTCTCGCTGGCGGCCACCGACGACGGCTCGCTCTTCATCGGCACCGGGGACAACGGCCTGTGGCGCATGACGCCGGGCAAGGCGCTGGAGAGGGTCCAGGGCGTGAGCGGCTCGGAAGTCACGCAGCTCGTGTATGACGCGACGGTGAGCCCCTCCGCCCTGTACGTCCTCGTCGACGGGCGCCTGTTCGTGCTGCGCGGGTACTGAGGACCTGCTCTGGCTAACGCGAGGCCTGCGCCAGCCGCGCCGTTTGCGGCTGGGTGGGCAGCCGGAGGATGAAGGTGGAGCCCTGCCCCTGCGCGGAGCGCACGGTGATGCTGCCGCCCATGGCCTCGACGATTTGACGGGTGATGTAGAGCCCCAGGCCCAGCCCGCCGTAGTGGCGCTCGGAGACGGCGCGCTCGAACTTGCCAAAGAGGCGGGCCATGCCGTCCTCGGAGATGCCGATGCCGTGGTCCTTCACGGCCAGCACCGCCGTGCGGCCGTCGCCCACCAGCGAGACCTCCACCGGCCGGCCCGCGCCGTACTTGGCCGCGTTGGACAGGAGGTTGACGAGCACCTGCTCCACCCGCAGCGGGTCCCACGTGCCCATGAGCGGCCCGTCCACGTGGAGCGACAGCTCGCTGCCGGCGCGGTGGAACTCCTCGGAGAACGCCTCCGCCATCTGCCGCACCAGCAGGGCCAGGTCCATCTCGCGCGGCTCCAGGCTCAGCTTGCCCGCCGCCAGCCGCGACACGTCCAGCAGCGTGTTCACCAGGTTGCCCAGCCGGGAGAGCTGCCGCTCCAGCACCTGCGCGCGGGGCACCAGCTCCTCCGCCAGCGCGGGCTGCGAGGTGTTCACCTGCCGCTGGAGCAACTGGAGGTGCAGCCGCAGGCTGGTGAGGGGCGTGCGCAGCTCGTGGGCCGCCACGCTGAGGAACTCGTCGCGGGCGCGCACCGCCTCCTGCGTCTCGCGCAGCGCCTGCTCGCGCACGGCCCGCTCGCGCGCGGCGCCCGCGTCACGCTGCGCCTCCACGCGGCGGCGCTCCGTCATGTCCTCCACGTAGATGCACGCGGCGACCACCTGCCCGTCGCGGCGCACCGGGTGGTAGCTGGCGCGGTAGACGCGGCTGCGCTCCACCCCGCCGCCCTGCTCGCGGTGGATGATTTCCACGCCCTCCAGGGGCTCGCCCGTCTCCAGCACGCGGCGGACGCGGCGGATGACGTCGCGGCCGGAGGGGGCGGCGCCCAGCACCTCCTCCATGGGGCGTCCGAGGTGGGCCTCCCGCGGCACGCCGTTCATGGCGGCCATCGCCTCGCTCACCTCGACGAAGCGCAGCTCGGGGTCGATGATGGCCATGCCCAGCGGCACGGTGGACATGAGTTCCGCCAGCGCGACCGGGCGCGCCTCTTCGCGGGGCCTCTGCCGTCCCTCTCCTCCACCACCTGCTGGCGTTGTCACGTCCGGTCCCGTGTCCTGGGCCGACCCGAGCCGCGGGGTCATCGTTCCGCCGTGTGTACCAACCCGCCCCGCCGCCGTCACCGCAAGCCCCCCGAGCTTGTGTCCAATGTTGGAAGGATGCACGAGCCGGGCCCGGAATCTTCCCGGAATCATGGGCGTTTCTCCGTCACCCCTGACGCCGGCCGCATGGAGGGCAGGCGTGCGTGGAGCACCTGCTTCATCCCACCCCCACCGGCTCTCTAGAATGAGCCCGTTCATGCAGCTCCCGGCCCGGAGGAACCGAACCGAATGCTGAGACGTCTCGCCCGCCGCAACTCGCCCCACGCTTCGCCGGCTCCCCATGCACGGTGGGAGTCCCGTCACGGTGGACGCAACGAGCTGGTGGCCCGGAGTGGAGCGGACCCGTTCCGTCAGGAGCGCCGGCTGCGCTGGAGGGATCACTTCTCCCTCTCCGAGAACGTCCTCTTCCTGCCGCACATGCACGCCGAGCATGACGGCCTGCGCGTTGCCCAGCTCTCCGACGTGCACGTGGGGCAGGCGACCTCCTCCATCCGCATCCGCCGAGCGGTGGAGGCGGTGAACTCCGAGTCACCGGACCTGGTCTTCCTCACCGGCGACTACGTGACGCACAGCCCCAAGCCGCTGCCGCGCGTGCGCGAGCTGCTGTCGGGCCTGAAGGGCCCCGTCTTCGTGGTGCTGGGCAACCATGACCACTGGGTGGACGGGCCCTACCTGCGCGAGAGCTTCGAGCAGCTGGGCTACACGGTGCTGCAGAACGAGCACCGCGTGGTGCACGTGAAGGGCGCGCCCGTGACGGTGCTGGGCATCGACGACGGCCGCACCGGCCGGGACGACGTGGAGACGACGTTCCGCGGCGCGCCGGAGTCCGGCACGCGGCTGGTGCTGACACACGCGCCGCCGACGGTGGAGAAGCTGCCGGCGCACGCGGGGCTGGTGCAGTTCTCCGGCCACACGCACGGCGGCCAGTTCGTGGTGCGCGGCCTCACCGAGGCCATCTTCCGCCGCGTGGGCCAGCCGTACATCAGCGGCCACTACCACGTGAATGGCAACCAGCTCTACGTGAACCGGGGCCTGGGCTTCGGCTTCGGCGGCCCGTACCTGCGCCGCGGCAGCGAGCCCGAGGTGGCCTTCTTCACGCTGCGCCGCGAGACGGTGGTCGCCACCGCGAGCTGAAGCGCGCTCAATGCCGCAGCGGCATTCCGAGCCGCCCGCCGCCGAGCCCCTCCTCGCGCTTGCGTCTTCGCAGGCTGAAGGGCCCTGAGCCGAAGTAGACGATGAGCAGGGCCCCTCCCGCCATGGAGAGGTTCTTCATGAAGTGGATGAGCTCGTTCTGCGCCTTCACCGGGTCGGCGACGAGCCAGAACTTGTGCACCATGAAGGCCGCGGCGATGAGGAAGACGGCGATGGCCGCCGCCCCCAGGCGGGCAAGCACGCCCAGCAACACGCACAAGCCTCCCAGCACCAGCGCGGTGCCGGACAGCAGCACCGCCAGGCGTGGCTCCGGCACGCCCGAGGCCTGCGCGTAGCCCGTCAGCGCCTGGAGCTGGAAGAAGTGGTTCAGGCCGCTGGTGATGAAGATGGCCGAGAAGAGCAGCCGGCCAATCGGCGCGAGCACGCCCATGACTACCTCCCTGTTTCCTTCCGTCAAAAGGTGGCCATGGATTCCCGCGGGACAGCGGGCGCCCGCTCCCCCGTCCGCCCTTCGACGCTGCGACAACTCGCCGCAGGTCCGCCCGGCGCGCCCCACGTATCTTCCGCGCGCCGTGAGAGCCCCCTTCGCCGCCCCCCTCGTCCTCGCCATCGCGCTGCTGCTGGTGCCCGGCTCCAGCGCCCGGGCCTGCGCCACCTGCGCCTGCGGGGACCCGACGCTCACCTCCATGGGCACCGAGCAGCCGTTCTCCGGACGCCTGCGCCTGTCCTCCACGCTGCGCGCCTGGGGCCACACGGTGGGGACGGACAACGTGGACGCGGTGCGCCTGCGCGAGGCGCGCATGGACGTGGCCGCCGCGTACGCGCCGCTGCCGTGGCTCTTCCTCGCCGCCACCCTGCCCCTCCAGGCCCGCGAGGTGCGCAACGCCAGCCTCGCCCGCGAGCGCGGCTGGGGCTTGGGGGATTTGGAGGTCAGCGCCAAGGCCTTCGTCTACCAGGACAAGGACTTCTCCCCGGACCACCTCGTCAGCGTGCTGGCCGGTGTGAAGCTGCCCACCGCGAGGAAGCTGCGCGCCGGGGACGGGACGCTGCTGGACTTGGACACACAGCTCGGCAGCGGCTCGGTGGACCCGCTGGCGGGTGTGGCGTACCAGCACTTCCGTGGCGACTGGTCCTTCCTCGCCAGCGCCACCGGCTTCCTGCCCACGCGCGGCCTCCAGGGCTTCCGCGCCGGTGCCTCCGTCCGCACCACGCTCGCCGCGCAGTACCAGCCCGCGTCCCGCTGGGCCATCCGGATGGGACTCGACGGCAGGCTGGAGGCGGCGGCCGACATCCACGGCGAGGAGGAGCGGAATGGAGGCGGCTTCCTCGCCTACGCCTCGCCCGACGTGCTCTTCAGCCCGGCCATGGACCTCGTCCTCTCGGCGGGCGTGCGCGTGCCCTTCTTCAACCGGCTCCGCGGCCGCGTGGACCCCACTCCCATCGCGATGATGTCCGTCGCATACGACCTCTGAACCCTGAGCCCCGCCATGAAACACTCCCTCCTCCGTGCCGCCGCCCTCCTCTGCCTCACCGCCTGTGGAGGCGGTGAGCGCGCCGAGGGGATGACGCTCGAGCTCGGCCTCACCACCACCCGCGCCCGCTCCGCCGTGGGCGCGGAGGCGGCGCGCACGCTCGTCACCAACGAGGGCGCCCGGGCCTCCCTCTCCGGCGCGTTCGTCACGCTGGGCAGCGTGGAGCTGCTGCCGTGCGAGCAGAGCGGCTGGCTCCGCCTGCTGCGGGGGCTGTCCCCGGTGAGCACCGCGTGGGCGCACTCGACGTCCAGCCCGCTGCGGCTGGGCACGCCGCACGTCGTGGCGCTGCCCCAGGCGGATGGCACCGTGATGGAGCTGGGCGTGATGAGCCCACCCCCGGGCCGGTACTGCCGCGCGCGGCTCACCTTCGAGCCGGCCGACTCGGACGCGCGGGGACTCACCGCCGCCGCCGAGGGCGCGGAGGGCGTGGACATGGTGGGCCGCAGCCTGCACCTGCGCGGCACGCTGTCCCCGGACCTGGAGCCCCGGGAGTTCCGCGTGGAGTCCCGGAGCCGCGCGTCCGTGGACGTGGTGCTGGACGGGCTGACACTGTCGGAGGAGGCGCCCAGGGCGGCGCTCGTCTTCGCGCTCGCCTGGGACACGTGGCTGGACGGCATGGCGCCCCAGGAGTCGCCCGATGAGGTAGACCTGACAGGCAACGTGGCCCGCTCCGCCACGCTCCACGCCACACCATGACGCTCGCCCCGCCACCGTCCGAGTCCGCCTCGCGCGCCCGCATCAACCTGGAGTGGCTGCTGCGCCTGCGCTGGGGACTGCTGCTCGGCCAGGCGGTGGTCATCCTCGTGGCGGCGTACGGGCTGGAGCTGGCGCTGCCGGTGCCGGTGCTGATGGCGCTGCTGGGGCTGGAGGCTCTCACCAACCTGTCCGTGCGCACGTGGATGACGCGGGCGCGGCGGGTGACGGAGGGCACCATTGGTAAGCTGATGCTGTGGGACACGCTGGTGCTCACCGGCCTGCTGGCCCTCAGCGGAGGCACGCACAACCCCTTCACCACGCTGTACCTGGTGAATGTGGCGCTGGGCACGGTGCTGCTGCCGCCGCGGTGGACGTGGGGGCTGCTGGGCTTCACGCTGGCCGCCTTCGGCTCGCTGTTCGTGCTCCAGGACGTGGAGCTGCCGGCGGGGCTGTCCCGGCCGGACCACGCGGAGCTGATGCGGCTGCACCTGAACGGCATGTGGGTGGCGTTCGCGGTGGCCGCCGGCTTCATCGTCTACTTCGTCCAGCGCGTCACGCGGGCGCTCGGCGCGCGGGAGCAGGAGCTGGCCCAGGCGCGAGCACTGCATTCACGGCGGGAGAAGGTGGCGTCCTTGGCCACGCTGGCGGCGGGCGCGGCGCACGAGCTGTCCACGCCGCTGTCCACCATCGCCGTGGTGGCGAAGGAGGTGGAGCGCGCGCTGGCGGCCTCCGGCACCTCCGAGCCGGTGCGCGAGGACCTGCGCCTCATCCGCCAGCAGGTGGACCGCTGCCGCGACGTGCTGGTGCAGATGTCCGCGGACGCGGGGCAGACCACGGGAGAGCCCTTCCACGCGCTGCCCCTGGGCAGGCTGGTGGAGGACACGCTGGCGGAGCTGCCCGGCGCGGAGCGGGTGCGGGTGGAGGTGCCCGCCGAGCTGCGCGCGTGGCAGGTGCACGGCCCGCCGCGCGCGCTGGCGCGGGTGCTGCGAGGGCTGGTGAAGAACGCGCTCCAGGCCACGCCGGAGCCGAAGTCCGTGGAGCTGCGCGTACGGGCGGAAGCGGCGGGCGCGAGGCTGGAGGTGCGCGACGGCGGCGCGGGAATGCCGGCGGAGGTGCTGGCGCGCGCGGGAGAGCCCTTCTTCACCACCAAGGCCCCGGGAGAAGGCATGGGCCTGGGCCTCTTCCTGGCGCGCACGCTGGCGGAGCAGCTCGGCGGCTCGCTGGAGCTGCACTCGACACCCGGGCAGGGCACCACCGCGAGCCTCGCGCTCCCGGTGGGCGAGCCCCGGGCGGAGGTGGCGTCATGAGCACGATGAGCGTCGGCAACACACAACACCCGAGCCTCTTGCTGGTGGACGACGACGCCACGCTGCGAGAGCGGCTGGCGCGGGCCTTCCGCGAGCGAGGCTGGGACGTCACCACCGCCGGCAACTACGACGAGGCCCTGGCCGCCGCGCGCCGCGAGTCACCGGAGTACGCGGTGGTGGACCTGCGCATGCCGGGCCGCAGCGGCCTGGAGCTGGTGAGGGATTTGCTGGCGGTGGACGCCTCCACGCGCGTCGTCGTGCTCACCGGCTACGGCAGCATCGCGACCACGGTGGATGCCATCCGCCTGGGCGCGGTGAACTACCTGCCCAAGCCCGCGGACGTGGACGACCTGCTCGCGGCCTTCGCGCGCGCGTCGGGTGAGCCGTCCGTCGGAGTGCAGGAGAGCTTCGAGCCGCCGTCGCTCGCGCGCGCGGAGTGGGAGCACATCCACCGCGTGCTGGCCGACTCCGGAGGCAACATCTCCGAGGCCGCGCGCAAGCTCGGCATCCACCGGCGCTCCTTGCAGCGGAAGTTGCAGAAGTACCCGCCGTCCCGCTGAAGGGGCCACTTTCGAACCGGCCCGAAGCTGCCGCCTTGTCCCAGCGCGTCACTTCGCGTTAGGGGGGAGCCCATGTCGACCGCACTTCAAACCCGTCCCCGCAGTGACCTGGCCCACGGCCGCTTCGGCCAGACCCGCTACATGATTCGCCGCAAGTTCTTCAAGCTGTTCGGCGGCGCGTTCCACATCTACGACGAGGCGGGCAACGTCGCCTTCTATTCGAAGATGAAGGCCTTCAAGCTGAAGGAGGACCTGCGCATCTACAGCGGCGAGGACATGCGGGAGGAGCTGCTCACCATCAAGGCGCGCAGCATCCTGGACTTCGGCGCCACGTACGACGTCACCGACCCGGGCACGGGCGAGCGCGTGGGCGCGCTGCGCCGCAAGGCCCTGCGCTCCATCCTCCGCGACCAGTGGCTCATCCTGGACGCGAACGACCAGGAGGTGGGGACGATTGAAGAGGACAGCATGGTGATGGCCCTGGTGCGGCGCCTGCTCACCAACCTCATCCCGCAGACCTTCAGCGGCGCCGTCGGCGGCACGCCCGTCCTCACCTTCACCCAGCGCTTCAACCCGTTCATCCAGAAGATTGACCTGGACTTCTCCATGGACGCGGGCCGGAAGCTGGACCGGCGCCTGGGCATCGCCGCCGCGGTGCTCCTGTGCGCGATTGAAGGCCGCCAGTCCGGCGGGTAGTACCGCGGGGCTCCCGTGGGGGCTCACGCGAACGTGCGTGGGCCCCTGGAAGTCTCCAATTGCAACCAGGAGTCACTTTCCCGAGCGAAGACACACGGCGATTCGTATAGAGGGGTCCGCGTTTACCCACCCCCTAACGAGTGCCCGCGATGCCTGCAACCGTCACAGCTCCTCCTGGCGAAGCGCAACCTCACACCACGCGCCCCGCTGGCAGACGCAAGCGGTGGGTCATCGGCATCCTGCTGTTGCTCGGCGTCATCGTGCTGCTCGCCGGCGTCAAGGCGGCGCAGATTGGCGCGATGATTGACGCTGGCGCCGCCTTCGTCCCGCCCCCCGAGGCCGTCACCTCGGCCAGGGCGGAGGCCGCCGAGTGGCAGGCCACCCGGAGCGCGGTGGGCACGGTGCTCGCGGTCCGGGGCGTGACGCTGGGCGCCGAGCTGTCCGGCATCGTCCGTGAAATCGGCTTCGAGGACGGCGCGCGGGTGAAGAAGGGCCAGGTGCTCGTCCGGCTCGACACCTCCAGCGAGGAGGCCCAGCTGACGGGAGCCCTCGCGGACGCGGAGCTCGCCAGGCTCACCCGGGCCCGCGCCCAGACGCTCCACGCGCAGGGCGCCAACACCCAGTCGGAGCTCGAGTCCGCCCAGGCGCGGGCCATCCAGGCCGAGGCCGCGGTGGCCAACCTGCGCGCCGTCATCGCGAAGAAGGTCATCCGCGCGCCCTTCGATGGCCGCATCGGCATCCGGCAGGTGGAGCTGGGGCAGGTCGTCTCCCCGGGCGGCCCCATCGCCTCGCTCCAGTCCATGGACCCCGTCCACGTGGAGTTCCTCCTGCCGCAGCAGTCGCTGTCGGAGGTGAAGGCGGGGCAGAAGGTGCGCGTCCGCGTCGACGTCTTCCCCCAGGACACGTGGGAGGGTCAGCTCACGACCATCAACCCCGAGGTGGAGCTGTCCACGCGCAACGTGCGCATGCGCGCCACCGTGCCGAACCCGGACGGGCGCCTGGTGCCGGGCATGTTCGCCAACATCGACGTGCTCGCCGAGGGCACGAGCCAGGTGGTGGCCATCCCCGCCACCGCCGTGCTCTTCGCCCCGTACGGCGACTCGGTGTACGTCATCCAGGAGGCCAGGGACGCCGCCGGCAAGCCGGGCCTCGTGGCGCAGCAGCGCTTCGTGCGGCTGGGCGAGCGGCGGGGGGACTTCATCGCGGTGGCCTCGGGCCTGAAGCCGGGGGAGACGGTGGTCAGCAACGGCGCCTTCAAGCTGCGCAACGGCGCGGCCGTCATCGTCAACAACTCGCTGGCGCCGCGGGTCGAGTCCGCGCCCCAGCCCGTGGACCGGTAGAGCACCGGGAGACGCGCGTATGAATTTCACCGCCCTCTTCATCCGGCGCCCCGTGGTGGCGCTGGTGGTCAACCTCCTCATCGTCATCGCCGGCCTGCAGGCCATCCAGTCCCTCAACGTGCGGCAGTACCCGCGCAGTGAGAACGCCGACATCACCGTGACGACGGCCTACGTCGGCGCCAACGCGGAGCTGGTCCGCGGCTTCATCACCACGCCCCTGGAGCGGGCCATCGCCTCGGCGGACGGCATCGACTACCTGGAGTCCCAGAGCCTGCAAGGCGTCTCCACCATCCGCGCCCGGCTCAAGCTCAACTACGACTCCAACCGCGCGCTCAGCGAAATCAGCGCCAAGGTCGACCAGGTGCGCGGAGACCTGCCGCCCGAGGCCCAGGTGCCCGTGCTCGGCATCGAGTCCGCGGACAGCCAGTTCGCCGCGGCCTACCTCAGCTTCTCCTCCGAGTTCCTGAAGCAGAACGAGATTACGGACTACCTGGTGCGCGTGGTGCAGCCCCGGTTGTCCGCGGTGGAGGGCGTGCAGCGCGCGGACCTGCTGGGAGCGCGGACGTTCGCGATGCGGGTGTGGCTGAAGCCGGACCGGATGGCCGCGCTCAACATCAGCCCGGCGCAGGTGCGGCAGGCGCTCGCCGCCAACAACTACCTCGCGGCCGTGGGACAGACGAAGGGCTCGCTCGTGCAGGTGAACCTGACGGCGAACACGGACCTGCGCTCGGTGGAGGAGTTCCGGCAGCTCATCGTGCGGCGGGACGGCGGAGCGGTGGTGCGGCTGTCGGACATCGCGGACGTGGTGCTCGGCGCCGAGGACTATGACAGCGAGGTCAACTTCACCGGACAGACGGCGGTGTTCATCGGTATCTGGGCGCTGCCCAACGCCAACTCGCTGGACGTCATCCAGCGCGTCCGCGCGGAGATGGACTCGCTGCGCAGGGACATCCCGGAGCAGATCAACGCCACCATCGCCTTCGACGGCACGGAGTACATCCAGAACGCCATCGACGAGGTGGTGAAGACGCTGGGCGAGACACTCCTCATCGTCGTGGTGGTCATCTTCCTCTTCCTGGGCTCCGTGCGCTCCATCCTCGTCCCGGTGGTGGCCATCCCGGTGTCGCTCATCGGCGCGGTGTTCCTGATGCAGGTGTTCGGCTTCACGGTGAACCTGCTCACCCTGCTCGCGGTGGTGCTCTCGGTGGGCCTGGTGGTGGACGACGCCATCGTCGTGGTGGAGAACGTGGAGCGCCACCTGCGCGAGGGCCTGAGCCCGGTGGAGGCCGCCCTCAAGGGCGCGCGGGAGCTGGTCGGGCCCATCATCGCGATGACGATTACGCTCGCCGCGGTCTACGCGCCCATCGCCTTCCAGGGCGGGCTCACCGGCTCGCTGTTCCGCGAGTTCGCGCTCACGCTCGCCGGGGCGGTGACGCTCTCCGGCGTGGTGGCGCTGACGCTCTCGCCGATGATGTCCGCCTCCCTGTTGCGGGCGGGCCACGAGGACCAGGGCCTGTCGGGGGCCATCAACCGCGGCTTCGAGCGCCTGCGGGCCGCGTATGCGCGCACGCTGGAGCGCGCGCTGGGCGCACGCGGGGTGGTCTACGCCGCGTGGGCGGTGCTGAGCCTGCTCGCGCTCCTCATGTTCTCGCAGTCACCGCGGGAGCTCGCGCCCACGGAGGACCAGGGCATCGTCTTCGGCATCGTCAACACGCCGTCCAACTCCACGCTGGAGCAGCTCACCCCGTCCATCCGCGAAATCAACCGGACGCTGATGGAGCTGCCGGAGGCGGCGTACAGCTTCCAGATAACGAACCCGGGCGGCGGGTTCTGGGGCCTGGGGCTGAAGCCGTGGGAGCAGCGCGAGCGCTCCGCGGCGGAGGTGCTGGTGGACACGCAGATGCGGGTCGGCGTCATCCCTGGCGTGCAGACGTTCCCCATCCTGCCTCCCGCGCTGCCGGGCGGCGGCAACTTCCCGGTGGAGTTCGTCATCGCCTCCACGGCGGAGGCGAGCGAGCTGCTGGGGTTCGCGCAGCAGCTCCAGGAGAAGGCGGCGCAGAGCGGGATGTTCGCCTTCCCGCCGCTCATCGACGTGAAAATCGACCAGCCCCAGTCGGAGGTGGAAATCGACCGTGAGAAGGTGGCGCAGCTCGGGCTGAACCTCGGCACGGTGGGACAGGACCTGAGCGCGGCGGTGGGCGGCAACTTCGTCAACCGGTTCAACATCTCCGGGCGCAGCTACAAGGTCATCCCGCAGTTGCTCCGGGTCTCCCGGCTCAACCCCGAGCAACTGAAGGACGTCTACGTCACCGGCCCCAACGGCCAGCTCGTGACGCTGTCGTCCATCGCGTCCATCAAGGACACGGTGGCGCCCCGGTCGCTCAACCGCTTCCAGCAGCTCAACGCGGTGAAGCTGAGCGGCGTGGCCATCCGGCCGCTGGACGAGGCGCTCGCGTACCTCGAAACGGAGGCCGCGCGGATTCTGCCCAAGGGCTACAACATCGACTACACGGGCGAGTCGCGGCAGCTGCGCGTGGAGGGCAACAAGTTCCTCCCGGCGTTCATGCTCGCGGTGGTGCTCATCTTCCTGGTGCTCGCGGCCCAGTTCAACAGCTTCAGGGACCCGCTCATCATCCTGGCCGGGTCGGTGCCGCTGGCGCTCTTCGGCGCGCTGCTGACCACCTTCCTGAAGATGCCGAACCCGAACATGCCGTACTTCACCGACGCCTTCACCACCACCCTCAACATCTACTCGCAGGTGGGGCTGGTGACGCTGGTGGGGCTGATTGCGAAGAACGGGATTCTCATCGTCGACTTCGCCAACCGGCTCCAGGTGGAGGGCCGCACGAAGCTGGAAGCGGTGAAGGAGGCCGCGTCCGCGCGGCTCCGTCCGATTCTGATGACGACCGTGGCGACCGTCGCCGGCCACTTCCCGCTGGTCCTCGTGGAGGGGCCGGGCGCGGCGGCGCGCAACAGCATCGGGCTCGTGCTGGTGACGGGCATGGCCGTTGGCACGTTCTTCACGCTCTTCTTCGTGCCGGCCATCTACCTGCTCATCGCCCGGACGCGCACGGCGCGAGCCGGCAGCGAGGCACGGGAAGAGGCGGCCCCCGCGCTCGTTCCGCGGAAGGGGCACTGATTCGGTGGGTGCCCACGCGGCCCCAGGGCTTCAAAGCCTGGGGCCGCCGAGCCCGCCTGGGAACGGCACCTGGATGCGGGGCGGGCTCGCCGCGCACCGCGCCCTGCCCGGCTACTCGCCGCCGAGCACCCGCCGGGCCGTGTCGTAGGCCTCCAGGCGATGGTCGATGCCGTTGTAGCCACCGTTGATGCCCAGGGTGACGGCGCCGATGCGGCCCTGGTCCGCCTGCGTGTTGAGGCCCCGGTCGTTGAAGTACCAGCCGGCGGTGCGTGCCGCCAGGTCCGGGTCGGTGGCCACCTGGTTGGGGTTCCGGGCGATGTCCACGCCCAGCGCCCTGCCCGCCTCCTGGTAGTTGCTGGCGTGGGTGAGCTGCAGCGCGCCGCGGCCGTAGTAGGCCCCGTGCGCGGGGTTGGGCTGAATCTCGGACATGAACTGCAGCTCCCCCGTCTCCGCCGCGACCTGCGACAGGAAGGCGGCCTGACGCGCGGGCGTGCTGATGTTGAACTCCTCCATCGCCCGGTTGAGCGGGTCCAGGTACCGCTCACGCAGCGCGGGCGAGGCGTGGGGCATGATGTCGGCGAGCTGCGCGTCGGTGACGGGCGTGTACGTGTCCGGGAGGTCCGCGGCGCGAGGGGAGATGCCCTGGGCCTCGGCGGCGCGCTTCTCGGCCAGCGCCCCGGCGAGGGCCTCGCGAGTCATTGCGTCGTAGTTGCCAGTGACCTGCATGCCGGTCTCGTACTGGAAGGACTTGAGGGCGCCCTCGGTGATGGAGCCGTAGAAGCCGGTGACGTGGGACGGAGCCACGTAGCCCAGCTCCTGGAGCGCGGTCTGGAGCTGAGTGTTCAGGGCCTGCTGCTGCGCCGTCGGCTGCGTGCCCGCGAGGTTGCGGCTCAGGCCGGCGGCGGGAAGCTCGTTCAGCGCGTCCGTCACGGCCGACTCGGTCACCACGGGCCCCTGGACCTGCTGGGCGGCCTGGGCCTGGGCGGCGGCGTCCGTCTCCGCCGTGGCCTCGGCGGCGGCTTCGGCCTCGCTCGCGGCCTCGGCCTCCTGCGTGGCCTCCGCTTCGGCCGTCTTCGTGGCCTCGGCCTCCTGCGCGGCGTCCACCGTCTGCTGCTGGGCCGTGGCACTCACGGGAGAGGGATTGATGTCCACCGGCGCCTTCGCGGCAGCGGCCGTGAAGGTGTCCGCCGCGAAGGGATTCTGGGCCACCTGGGCCTGCTGCGCGGCCTGGGCCTTCGCGGCCTCCTCGGCGGCCTTCCTCGAAGCCTCCGCCTGTCGCGCTGCTTCGGCTCGGGCGGCTTCGGCTCGGGCTGCTTCCGCCCTGCCGGCGCTGTCCGCGCCTCCGCTGCTTCCACTGCCACTGACACCGGACATGAGCCGACCTCGCGCGATGGGGGGTTTTCCAGGATTGTCGCAACGCAGTGGCAGGAGTTGCGTCACTGTGCGCGAAAAACCACCCTGCCGGATTCCTCCCAGGGCTCAGGGACGGTCGCGGGCGGCCGGTGGTGCCTGGGAGCGCTGGAGCTTCCGCGTCCGGTACCTGCCCGTCTTCGGGTCGAGCGTGTGGCGCACGCTTCCCCGCTCGTCGGAGGCCTCGATGCGCGACAGGTCCGGGCTGACGGTCCACTGCACCGGCGCCTCCGTCAGGCCGCCCGCGCCTTCCAGTCTCTGGGGCGCGGAGAAGTGCCCCCGCGCATCCATCGTGAAGTGCTGGAAGGACACCAGCGGGCACTCGCCACACGTGCCGGTGCCCATGAGACTCGAGGGGCCGTTGTAGACCTGGACCAGGTGGGCTCCCGGAGCGCGGGGCGCCACGCGGATCTCGTCGTTGCCGATGTTGCGCGAGTCCACGAGCGCCTGTTCCCGGCGCGACACCAGCCAGCGCTCCACCTGCCCCTGGGTGTTCACCTCCGCCGGCACGGTGACGAGCTCCAGGTCTCCCACCGCGGCCAGGGACTTCACCTGGGACAGGTCCACGCGCACCACGTCGGGGCTCGGGGCTCGGGGCGCGTACTGGTAGGCCTGCGCCGGGTTGAGCCACACCTCGAGCGAGTCCGCATCCGCGCCCGGCTGGTACGAGGCGCCCGGGTGTGCCTTCAGGGCGCGCTCCAGCAGCTCGGGCCACTGGCCGAAGCGCAGGGGCTTCGACAGGGCCGCCGTCTGGAAGGTGGGGGATGAGGACAGGCGTGTGCCCCGGCTCGCGGCTCCCGCGTCGCCGTCCACCACGTCCACGCGGAGGCTCAGGTGGGCCAGGGGCGCCTCGGCCGTGCGGGGGAAGGCCGTGGCGGGGATGAGCGCCTCGAAGCGATAGCCGCCCGGGAAGGGCTCGAAGTGCGCGGTACTCCCGGGGTGCACTGCGTAGTGCGCCACCAGCGCGTCCAGGAGCTGCTGGCGCCGCTCGGTCTGCTGCTTCCACCAGGTCTCGCAGGCCGCCACCTTCTTCGGGGGCTTGCGAGGGCAGTCGTTCAGCGTGGGGACCGGTTGCTCCTGGAACTGGTTGACGAAGGCCAGCGGCGGCATCTTCGGTGGCGGCAGCGTGAGCCACACCTCGGCATGGTCACCGCTGCCGTCGCGGGTGAGCTGGAGCTGATCGTCGCGAACCTCTCCGGCGATGGCGAGGCCCTCGGGGCCGACGGCCAGCCAGAGGGTGGCGGACAGGTCGTCCGGCGAGGCCACCTTGCGTTCCCCCGCCACCTGCTGAGCGGCGCCCAGGGTGAGTGAAGGAGGCTGTGTCCACTCGTCGAGCTTCGCATCGGCCTGGAAGCCCGGGGGCAGTCCCTCGTGGAGGCGGAGGGCGGAGTCACTGGCGGGCGCGGCGGCGAGCAACAGGAGCGTGGTGGGTAGCAGCGACATGGAGGCGGGACTCCGGGGTGCGCGTCTTGCCGCAGCCTACAGCCCTCGGCCCCCTGCCGCTGCTCCTGGGACCACTGTGCGGCGGCGCGGCCTGGCGAACCGATCGCGCGCATCGCTGGCGGCGGCGCGGTCGCGGGCGTCGGCGGGCCTGTTGATCGCCGGGGCGCTGTCGCAGCGGGCGCGCGGCCCGCCCTCCGGTTGTGTCCCCGGTCGCGGCAGCGGAACAACGGGCGGCGCGGAGCGAATCGCCCTGGACCACGTCGGCGCCAGCAGCGAGAACTGGAGCATCATGGTCACGTTGGTCCCCTGCTTCGCCGCACGCCCGAGGTCGACATGTTCGTCGGCGTCGACTTCGGTGCGCCGTAGCGGGCGCGCGACCAGCGGAGGAAGATCATCGCCGTCGCCGCGCACTCGACGGGTTGGCACTCCTACCGCATCGACGCGACCGGCATGAACGAACGGCTCCTCGCGAACGACCCTCCGGGATGGAGCGCGATGGAACTCGTCGACGAGCTGGTGGCCCGAGCTGCGCGCGTCGTCGGGTTCGACTTCCCGTTCTGCGTTCCGCACGTGCTCCTGCGCGACCCGAAGTTCGCCTCGGACGTCGCCTACAAGGACGGCGCGTTCCTCGGCTGGCGCTCGTTCAACTGGTGTATCGCGCAGCGCCTACCGCTCACCGACCCGCTCGACTTCGCACCGTTCGCCCCGTGACGGGACCGAGCCGAACGCGCGCGGCTCTGGACGAAGCGTGCGACCGACGTCGCCGCCGGTGGGCAGCTGCCGCTCAAGGACAAGTTCCAGGCGATGTTCCAGATGGCGCTTCTCGGAAACGCGCTGCTCTCAAGGCTGTGGGAGTCTCACAAGTACCGCGTGCTCCCGTTCCCTGGCGGACGCGGCGCTGGCGAGATCATCGAGGTCTACCCTGGTGCGACGCTGCGAACGATGGGGCCCGCGAGCTACAAGTCGCGGCCCGACGAAGCTGTGCGCCTCGGTATCGCCACGTGTGCGGCCGCAGGCATCAAGCTCGACGTGGACCTCAGGCTCATCGCCCTCGCGTGCCGCTACAACTCGGGCACCGCGAAGACGCCCGACTTCGACGTGGCCGACGCCTTCGTCGCGCTCTGCACGGCCATCCTGCATGTCGAAGGCGCATGCCGCCCGGCCCTCGCGCCCGACCCGATATGGCAGGAGCGGCTCGTGAAGGAGTGGGAGGGCGCAATCTGGGTCCCGACCATCACGACGAGCGCGGCGGCGTAGGCGGCTGCTACGGTCCATTCACGATGAACAAGCGGCTCCGCAAGAAGAAGCGCGGCGGCGAGTTCAAGGAGCTCGGCTTCGAGCTGTTCGGCGACCTGCGGCCCGACGTCTCCGACGACGACATCGAGGCGTTCGTCGACCGGCTGATCGTCGTTGTCGAGGCGCGCAAGCTCGCCTTCGGCGGTGGCGGTGGGCGTGACGAGAAGTTCGAGGGCTTCGTCACTCGCATGGGGCGTGGCAGCGCGACGGAGGACGACCGCACTGTGCTGGCCGCGTTCCTCGCGGGCGACGACGCCATCGTTCGTCACGAGGTCGGCGCGCTGCGCGACGCTTGGTACCAGCCATCTGTGGATGTGGAAGGAGGTCGCGGTGAATCATGACGACGCTGCCGTTGTTCGGCAGCGACTCATTCAGAACCTGCGTGCGGCGCTCGTTCCCGCCCTGAGCAACGGGAGCTGGACGTCTGCGCGAGCATCGGTCCCGCGCCCGCGGCACGTTCGCCCGGCACACCTTCCGTGCTGCTCCGGCTCGCGCAGCTTCGTCCACTCCACCCATTCACCGCCGGGTTCGAGTACCCTGTGGGCCGTGTGAACTTCTTATCGGCGCGGGCCCTGACCTGGAGAACCTAAGTCGATGTTCCTGCTCTACCTCATCTTGCTTGTGGTCGGGTTCTTCTTCCCGCCGGCATGGCTGGTTTTCGCCGGCATCTGGATCTACCGGTTTGCCTCTCGCAAAAGCCGCAGGGCTGAGGCCATGGAGAAAATCTTGAAGGCCATGGTCCGGACGAGACGAGACTATCTCGACGTGCCGAGCCTCTACTTCGAATGGGCTCGCGCATACGCCATCGACAAAGGGGGCGGCACCGGTGGTGAAGAAGACTCGGCCTCCGTGACGGTGGTCATCGAGCACACCCCGTACTTCGTCGTCTTCTGCAGGGCTGATCCGGCGAAACCCGGATTTACAATCAGCATCACCGAACACGACCGGATTCGCGACGATGTCGAGAGGTTCGCAAACGGCCAAACTGAGCGATTCGCCGAGGATATGGAGAAGAAAATCGCCAGCATCTTCGGGGGGAAGCAAGGAGGGACCCCCAGCTCTTCGAGCGAAAGCTCGCCGATGGGGGACCGAACTGCACCAGCCCGGACGGCGTTCATCGGCATGATGGACATCGACGACTTCGATGCTATCAACGAGAAATTGGGCCGGGGCGCTGGCGATCAGGTGATGAAGGCGTACAAGAGGTTGGCGGCCACGCAGTCGAAGGTCGGCAGTATCCTGAACGAGACCGGCTTCATGGCACTTCAGGACGAGTTGGCCCGCACTGGCTCAGCATTGAACGAGTTCGTCCTCTGCTTCCCGTACTCGTCCGGTGACGAGTTCATCATCCAGCACCAGGATCCGGAGAAGGTCCGCTCGGTCCTGGAGTCGATGCAGAGGGCAGCCGACGAACTTGAGCTAGCTATCCCTGATGACTCGGGCGCAACCATCGCCCTGCTTCATGGCATTCCGGTGTCGATAGGCTGTG
Source organism: Myxococcus sp. RHSTA-1-4 (assembly GCF_020037125.1). Taxonomy (GTDB): domain Bacteria; phylum Myxococcota; class Myxococcia; order Myxococcales; family Myxococcaceae; genus Myxococcus. The sequence goes on along the minus strand of NZ_JAIQDG010000010.1, from coordinate 9,225 downwards.
GATCCACCAAGGACGAAGCCTGGAGGGCTGTAATCGCCCAGAAGCGGACCGGAACGAAGAAGGCGATGTCCGACCGCATCGAGCTTCTGAATCCGCCTCCTGATGCTCCATCTGCCGACGGCGGGATCACTGACGCGGCACGGGAGATTTTCCGGAACCAACCAGCTACAGATCCAGAGAGCGGACTTCCCACGACCATCGAGATCACCGTCGAGGAATCACCCCGGGGACCGATTCCGGTGCTGATGTGGGGGCCCGTCGAAACCCGGCGCCCCGGCTGGACCAAGACCCACCACGAGAAGATGTGCCGCGAGATCGTAGGACACATGGTTTCGCTGGGGATCGCTGACAGCAGCCGCGTCACCGAGACGACCGAAGAGGTTGCGCAGCTCTCTGACCTGGTCTGGAGGAACCTCGAACAAGCTATGACCAAGGCCCGGTCGAATCAGGGATGACGTGGGTCGGCCGGTCACCGGCCCCGGGATTCAGGCCCAGCACCATGAGCGCGGCCGGCACCCGGGCTCCTGCATTGCGAAGATCGGAAAGGGCCCGGTGAAGGTCGGCTCGCGCGTTCGCACGGCGATCCCGTACATCAGAGGTCCGGCATCGCGTCGAGGAGTACCGGACGCCCTGCTTGGGCCGTCCGGCGCGGCGATCGCGCAGGCGCCGACGGAGAGCGCGCGGTGGCGCCGGTCTCGGGGTCTGCGGACAAGACCGGCGCGCGTTCTCTGTCCGTTCGGGAGAGAGAGACCGAGAGCGGTTTACCGGTGACGTTAACCGCTCACCGCGCGCGCTCGGCTGCGCCTCCGCGATCAGCTACGCGGCGTTGCCGCGCGATGCACCCGCGACGAACGCACGCAGCCTTCGGCGCTGCTCCTTCCCCTGGTATCGTTCGCGATCGATGAAGCAGCATGGCGACAACATCGACCTCGGCGGAGGTCGAATCATCGAGGGGGCTGTCTGGCGTGGCTGACGAGATGATGGGCGGCGCGCTCCTCGAGCTCAAGCTAGTCGGCGAGATCGCGGGCTCGTTCCGCGTCCCGCGGTACCAGCGCGGCTATCGCTGGGGGAAGCTCGAGGTCGAGCGCCTGCTCAACGACATCTGGGAGAACGGCGACAAGGACTACAGCCTCCAGCCGGTCGTCGTGAAGCGAGACGCCGAGGACATGTGGGAGCTCGTCGACGGCCAGCAGCGCCTGACGACGATGTACCTGATCTTCATCTACATGCAGCGTGCGGGGCTCAAGAATGTCGGCCCGCAGTACTCGCTCACGTACGACACGAGGCCGAAGAGCAGAGACTACCTTCAGGCTCCAGACCCTTCGCTCGCCGACGACAACATCGACTTCTTCCACCTGCACGCCGCGTACACCTGCATCCAAGCGTGGTTCGAGCAGAAGGGACCGACGCCCATCAAACGGCAAGAGGTCGCCGACGACGTCTTTCGCTACCTCTGCAAGCGCGTTCGCGTGATCTGGTACGAGGCACCGAAGGGCCTCGACTCGACGACGCTCTTCACGCGCCTAAACGTGGGGCGCATTCCGCTCACCGACGCGGAGCTGTTCAAGGCGCTCTTGCTCTCGCGTAATCGCGGCGGTGCAGGCAAGACGGATCGAACGCACGAGATCGCCGCGCAGTGGGACGGCATCGAGCGCGACCTCCAGCATCCCGACGTCTGGGCGTTCGTCGCCGATGCATCGGCATCCGACACTCCCACGCGGATCACGCTGCTGCTCGACACGCTCGCCGGCGGTCCTCGCGGTCGAGCACGTCCCCGATTTCACACCTTCGACGTCCTTCGAGAGAAGGTGGAGAAGAGCAAGCCCGAGACGATCTGGAACGAGGTGGTGCAGCTCCACGCGCGCGTTCTCGGCTGGTACGAGAACCGCGACCACTACCACAAGATCGGCTACCTCGTGGCGCAGGGCGAGCGCTTCGGTGACCTCGTCACGCTCGCGGCCGGCAAGACGAAGAGCGAGTTCGAAGCGGTCCTCGACGCTCGCATTCGCGAGACGCTGAACCTCTCACCTTCGGACGTGAGCGCACTGAGCTACGAGTCCGACCGGCAGAAGTGCGAGCGGGTTCTGCTCTTGATGAACGTCGAGACGGTGCGGCGAATGAAGGATTCCACCGAGCGCTACTCGTTCCGCACGCATCGCCGCCAGGCGTGGTCCCTCGAGCATATTCACGCACAACATGCCGAAGGCCTCACTAAGGCCGAGCAGTGGAAGGAATGGCTCAGGCTTCACCGTGACGCGCTCGCGGACCTCCCGTCGGTGGATGAAGCGCAGCGAGATGACCTCCTCCGCAGGATCGACGACGTCGGTGACAAGCTCGATCGCCAGGTGTTCCAGATGCTCGCGCGCGACATCGCGGCAGCCTTCACGATCACGGACGCATCAAGCTCGGCGGCCACCCACTCCGTTCACTCGGTGTCGAACCTCGCGCTCCTCGCGAGCGGTCACAACAGCGCTCTGGGCAACGCGGTTTTCGAGGTCAAGCGGCGGCGAATCCTCGAGCTGGATCGACAGGGAGCCTACATCCCCATCTGCACGCGGCAGGTGTTCCTCAAGTACTACACGGACGCTGACGCCCTGCAGGTCCACTTCTGGAGCACGCAGGACCGCGACGCCTATTTGAGCGCGATCCTGTCGACGAACGGCGGCGTGGGCGCGTACCTCAAGCCCGAGGCTCCAGCACCATGAAGAGCTACGTCACGTCCTACAACGGCCTGTTCGATCGGCCTGCGGGAGACGCGCCGGCGATGCAGCGCATCGAGATCCCGATCATCCAGCGGGACTACGCGCAAGGCCGGGACAGCGGCACCGTCGCGCGCATCCGCGCCAACTTCCTCGACGCGCTGCACGACGCGCTGACCACGACGACGCCCATCAGCCTCGACTTCGTCTATGGCGACGTCGTTGGTGGGACGCTGCGCCCGCTCGACGGCCAGCAGCGTCTGACCACCCTGTTCCTCCTGCACTGGTACCTCGCCTGGCGCGCGGGAAGCCTTGAGCAGGAGTCCGGCTGGAAGCGCTTCGAGTACGCCACGCGTCCCAGCGCACGACGCTTCTGCGAGTGCCTCGTGGAGTCCAAGCCACCGGCCGACGCCAAGCTGCGCCCGTGGTTTGAGGACCAGTCCTGGTTCCTTCACACCTGGCAGCACGATCCGACGATCCAGTCGATGCTCGTGATGCTCGAGGCGATCCACGAGCGATTTGCTGACGCCGACTGCGTCGCCGCGTGGGCACGACTCGTGGACGCCGACGCGCCGGGGATCTCGTTCCACCTGCTGCCGATCGAGCAGATGGGCTTGAGTGAGAACCTCTACATCAAGATGAACTCGCGCGGGAAGCCGCTCACGCCCTTCGAGAACTTCAAGGCGAGGTTCGAGCAGGTGCTTGAGCACTCCTGCCCGGATCGCGTCGAGGAGTTCGCGCAGAAGATCGATGGCGCTTGGGCTGACCTGCTGTGGCCTTTCCGAGGGAGCGACGACATCGTCGACGACGAGTTCCTGCGCTACCTCCAGTTCATCACCGACGTGTGCGAGTGGCACGACGGGCGACTTCCTGCGGGTGACTTCGAGGACCTGGCCGAGCGCGTCTACGGCACGGAGAGCGAGAACGCCGCACGGCACGTGGACTTCCTCATCCGGTCGTTTGACGCGTGGGTTGAAACGGACATCGACGCGGTGTTCTCCGCGACCTTCTCTCTTGCGCCTGCCAAGCTCGACTCGGACGATACGAGCAAGGTGGTCCTGTTCGGACCTCCGGGAAGCACGGTCAACCTGTTCGCCGAGTGCTGTTCGGGCCAAGTTCGGCGCAGCGCGCCGCGCACGCTGCTGCTCTACGCTGTCCTGCTTCACCGACTGCACGACACTGCGGAGTTCCCGCGACGCCTTCGGGTACTGCGGAACCTGCTCGAGGCGTCCGGCAACGAGATTCGCGCTGACAAGATGCCGGCGCTGCTTGCTGACGTGCGCCAACTCATCGTCGAGGGGGCGCTCAACGGCATCGAGACCTTCAACCAGGCCCAGGTTGCAGACGAGAAATTGAAGGCCGAGATGCTCGGCAAAGCGCCCGCACTTGAGCGCTCCCTGTTCCACCTCGAAGACCACCCGCTGCTGCGTGGCTGCCTCGCCGCGTTCGATCTCGACGTCGCGACCTTCGAGCGTCGCGCGCGCGCCTTTCACGAGCTGTTCGCCGAGGCGAACCTGCTTCCCCTCACCGGGGCGTTGCTTGCTGCTGGCGACTACTCACAGCGCATCAACCACCGCTTCCTACAGCTCGGGTCCAGCGTGGATCGCGCGCAATGGCGCGATGAAGTCCTCACGGGCTCCAGCCGCGCTCACCTCGCGGGCGTTCGTGATGCGCTCGGGCGTTTTCTCGATACCGTCGCCGCGCGCGAGGGAGACGTACGGTCGGCGCTCGTGACGTTCACGCAGGCGTGGCTGGAGAACACGGACCACACCAATGGGCTGGACTGGCGCTGGTACTTCGTCCGCTACCCCGAGATGCGCGCGGGACGGTCCGGCATCTATGCCTCCGCGACCGGCACGCTCGGATACAGCGTGTGCATGCTCGATAAGAAGGCGATGGGCAGCTACTACCGCGACCCCTATCTCGCTGCCATTCGGCAGCAAAGCGGCGTCGCCCAGACCGCCGTCCACGGGTTGGTGCAGCACTGGTCCGGCGAGCCAGGGTTCACGGGCTACGAGACGGAGCCACGCTGGATGCGGCTCGTGAAGAGCGGGACGGACATGCAGGTGGTACCGGACGGGATTCTGCTCCGCGCTCCGGCTGCGGCGCAGCACGCGGAAGCGTTCTTGCGCGTCTGTGAGGCGCACGCGATCGGTGCCGATCTTCGCTTGAAAATCCCGCAGGTCACCGCCGGCGGGCGCCAGCTCGACACCAAGGACCGGGTGCAGCTCGGGGCCGCGCTCCTCCGTGATATGGTCGGCGCCGGGCTGTAGCGAAATGAGCGAGCAGCCCGGCTGGTACTTCACGGCCCTCTGGGACCCAGTCCCGATTCGACGAGGCGACGCGCTCGGCTTCCGAGCAGGCACGGACTACTTCGCCGACCTGCTTGCGCCCGGCCTGAGCAACGCCGCCTCCGACGCGCGCTGGATCTCGCGTACGACGGCCAGCAACTCGTCGGCCGTCTTGTAAGGCAGCATCGCGCGCCAGCCCGTGTAGCGGGGCAGCGGCCTCCCGGCGCACTGGTCCTCCAGCAGCATGTTCGCGACCGGCTCGTCCCGCGCCTCGAGCTCACGGAAGACTCGGCGCGGCGGCCCCTTCGGCCTGTCGCTCAGCACCGAGTTGCGGAGCGCCGCCGACTTCGGCTCCTCCGACGGTGGCCAGGGCTGCCCACGACGCTCAGCGCGGTGCTTCGCGCGCCACATGCCGAGCAGGGTCCCGGCGAGCACGTCGGCCGCCTCGTCGATGCGACGCTGCACGTTGGCGCGTCGTTCCTCGTGCACGATCTCGGCGGCGGTCTTGGGTGGCGGGGCTTGGTCCATGCGTCCACCACACAGGCTCGGTTCGCGGCTACAGTCCAGCGAGATCCGGGACAGCTCGCGTTTGCTAAGCGCGTCCCGAAGGCACCCGATCCCGAGGCGACGGACGCATGATGGGACAGAGCGAATCGGCAAATCTGTCCCAGCGCTCTCGACCCAAGCTCTCGGACTCGCGATGCGAACGCCTGCGTGGGTCAGTGCGAATGCACGAATCTGCCCCAAATGCGTTTACCGAGAGCGTTCGCAGGCGGCGCCGCGCACGGAGGTCATCACCGGCCGCCCTTCTTTCCCGACGGTTCATCCCCACGCACGTGGGGAACACTCGCCGCTCATGATTGCGCCCGAATCCCGCGCGCTCACCGCTCCGGTGCGCTGGACCTGCTCCTCCTGCACCCTGAGGTGGCTGCCCAGGTCCTCGCTGGCGGCTGCCGCGTCTACCACTGCACCACCTGCAGCACATGGTTCGCAGGCGCCCGGCAGAACATGGCCCACCGGGACGCGCCCCCCAAGCACGAGGTGCAGGGCTTCACGGTGCCGCCGGCCTGAGCGGCAACATGACATCTCAGCGGAACCCCGCCGAGTCGTTCCAGTCAGGCACCGGGATGAAGCGGAGACCCTCCGGCGGCGGCGTGAGGCTCATCACGCTTTCCACCACGCTGCGGTGGAAGACATGGACGACGGACTCTGCAAGCCGGAAGGCTCGGCGCTCCTCCAAGGGCATGCCGTTGAGCACGTCCTCGTCCAAGGCGAGCTTGTCGATGCCCAGCACGTCGCCGTCATCCGCGTCGACGTTGAGCTGCGAGCGCGCCCGGTCCACGCACGGGATGCGCCTCCACATGTGGACCAGCCAGTAGCGCAGCACCGCTTCGCCAACGCGGACGTCCGCGGGGACCAACTGCACGCCGGGGAGTTCGAACCGCGCCAACACCTCCATGAGACGACGCGAGACCACCGGCGCCGGCAGGCTGTGGTGGTCCACCATGACTGGCATGGGCGGCACCGGCTCCGCGAGACGAAGGCGAATCGGCTCGGCCAAGTTCACCGGCTTGCCCTTACGGAACATGAGTGCGCTCTGGTCCCATCCCAGCAGGGGATACGTGTTGGACCCGGCCCTCTCGATTACGAAGTAATCGCGCTGCATGACTATTCCCCACCGTCAGCTTGCGCCGCACGAGGGGCTTTCGCGTGACGCCGTGCACCACTCCGTGGCGACGTCCTCGTGGACACGCGCGCCGAGGCTTGTCCGGAATGTTGAGCACGCCTGAGCACCCGGCCCCGCCCTCCTGGTAGTCGCGACCATCGCTGGTGAGCGTCCACGTGAAGCTCGCCACCTTCTCCAGGATGGTGGCGCTGACCTTGTCCAGCTTCCGCACGAATGCGGCTGGGTTCGCGCAGAACGCACCGCACGCTGCGGACTCCGCGACCTTCTCGACCATGGCGGTGACTGCCTTGGGGTAGGCCATCTGGACGTCGTGAGCCCACCCGGCCGAGTGGTTTCCGCGGTGGAGGGGGACCTCGAGCTCGCAGGCGACATCCATCCGCGACGGGAGCATGCAACCATTCGGACGGCGGTTGATGTCGTACCCGAATTCGCGACAGAACCTCGCCCAGTCCTCGTCGTCGGCCATCACCTCGGAGCAGATGAGGTGGTGCGCGGCGAGGGAGCGCGGCCCCGTGTACCAGGGGTGCTCTTCCGGCTCGCGGCCCTGGAGGATGGCGTCGCTGAGCCAGTCCGAGTTGCCGAGGTGGGCGCCCCACTCCGGCGCGAAGTCGTGCCCGGGCTTCCCGCAGTACTCGCACGGTGGCCTCTTCGGAGGCTTGGGCCCGTCGCCAGGGCCCGACTTCTCGAAACGAATCTTCCCGCCCGCGCGGATAATGACCGGCATAGAGCCGGACATTGCGCCAAAGCTAGCAAACCGGCCCATGGACGGAAGTGCAGCGCGGAGTCGCGCAGAAAACAAGGGCGCCGGCAGCGAGGCCAGCGCCCTTCGGACTCCAGCGAACTGGTGACGGTCAACCCATCCGTGCATCTTGGTCCGGGTCCAGGACCGTCAGCGCGCGAGCAGTTCGCGAAAGGCGATGCCGGGCAACTCCAGGCTGTGCACGGCATCCCTCAACCGCGCCGTGCCGATGATCATCGTGGCGAAGTTGCCCACCCGAAACAGGTCCAGGCCTCCGGGCAGGGAAGCCGCATCCAGGATGGGTTCGTCGGGTCGCGAGAATGCATGCCGGCCACAGATGGCGCACGGTGGAGGCACGTCCGGAGGAATGCAGTCCGGGTGCAGCCGGCCACGCGGCTCAATCTGGAGGTCCAGCAGCGCGGGCGGGTTCTTCTGACGGAACCGCAGCTCCGTCCGGCAGCCAAGCAGCCCCTGAACACCCGCCGCTTGCAGACGCTCCAGCGCATCACGACGCACGAGCAGCAACGAGGTCCCCTGCCACGTGAACGGACCGAACTCTCCGGAGGCCCGCCCCTCCAGCGGACCCAAGGCCGTACCGGGTGGCAGCTCTACATTCGGGGGCGCCAGGGGGCGCACACACTCGCGAAGGCGTGCGAACACAGGGAAAGGCTCGGGCCTGGGGTTCTCGAACTCTCTCCGCTCCGGCAGTTGCGACAGGTCCACGTTGGGGTAGTGGTGCCCCCAAGAGCTCCACGTCGCGCCGCATCCGGGACACTGCACGCCGGGAAGCCCCCACGCGTGCGCGGCGTCGAAGCTCCCGCTGAAGCGGGCCGTTGCCGTCTCATCCTCGCGCAGCCAGAAGTACCGGGTCATGTCTCCAGGGTACTCACCCAGAGCGGGAAGTAACGCCGGTGCTCGGCTGGTGGGTCTGCTGAGCGTCGGACGGAGGGCAAGGCGGGCGCTCGACGGTGGCCGCAAGCGCGTGAGACATCATCGTGCGCGGCGGCGATGGGCCCCAAGGATGCGCGTATTGCGGAACTGGAAGCGCAAGTGGCCGCGCGCGATGAGGTCATCGCCAGGCTGATGGCGAAGGTGGAGGCGCTGACTGCGCGCGAAGATGCACGGAATGATCGGCCGGCCAGGCGCTCAACCCACCTACTGACCGCGTTTCTTCCAACGAGCCCTCGGGTGAACTGACTGCAGCCCCGGCTTTTCAGGTCCGCGATCCACATGGCCGACCCCGCTACGAACAGCTTGGGTGGCCCGACTGCGACCCATTCCCCCGGCCCGTCACAGGCTCTGCGACACTCGAGGCCGAGGCTGCGCCGGAGGTGTCCCCGTGTGGTAGAGTTCCGCTCCTGTTCCCAACTCCGGTAGCGGCTCACCGCGGGCAAAGGGAAGTCATGTCACGAGCGAATTCGCCCGCGTTCTCCGTCCAGCTTGGCGCGCACGGCCCCGAGGCCCTGAGCGTGTCGGGAGTGTCCGGCACGGAGGGCATCAGCCGACTGTATGACTTCCGGGTGGACTTCTTCACCCGGGACAGGGAGCCGCTGTCGGTAGCGGACCTGCTGGGCAAGGACGCGCTGGTGACGCTGTCGGTGCGCGATGGCAGCCCGCGCTACGTGCACGGCCACGTGCGCAAGGTGGAGTCGCTGGGTCTGAAGACGGGCCGGCGGCGCTACCGGGCGCACGTGGTGCCCAGGCTGTGGCGGCTGACGCAGGTGCACAAGAACCGCATCTTCCAGGGCAAGAGCGTGCCGGACATCCTCAAGGCGGTGCTGGGCGAGGGTGGGGTGGAGGTGCGGCTGG
>NZ_JAIQDG010000109.1 GCF_020037125.1 Myxococcus sp. RHSTA-1-4 | reverse complement strand
CACCCCTTTCAAGGTGTAGGGAGCGTGTCGCTCCCTGGCCGTGCGTGTAGGGAGGCATGTTGGGGCCGCGAGACCACTCGTTCGCGGTTCTCTGTGCACCGCGAGCATGGTTTTCATGCTTTCGCTTTGCGGGAGACACCTCATTCCCCGAAGTCGTTGCACGACGACCACATTCCGGACAGCCCTTTCGCTCCTGGGGCGCACTGAAGAACCGAGGTCAGACACCATACGGCCGTCAGGTTTTCTCGTCTCCTCTCAGCACCCGCGCCGTTGAGACATGTCGGTCGACCTCTTGCCTCGGCGCATACCCTTTCTTCACCTTCTTCTTCTGCCCTCGGGGATGCTTGCGCAGTTTCGCCGGATTGACATGGCTGGCCATCCTCAGCAGCGTCCTGCTCAAGTCTTCGTCCGTCTGAGACTCGAAACCGCGCCAGAGCTTCTCGGGAATGGCAATCATCATCCCGCTATAAGTGGCCTTCACTTCGCCTGCCACGTAGTAGCTGGACAGTTCCGTCGACTGCAGCCGGTGCTCGGCCTCGACTGCCGCCAGCAACACCGCCAGCACGTTGTACGCCATCACCGCTACGCCGAAGGCCAGCAGGGCCGCTCGCGGGTAGCCCAACGTACTCACTTCGCTCTTCAATACCGATTCCAGCCGGCCGAACATCCCCTCGATGCTCCAGCGCCGCCGGTACAGCCCCGCCACTTCCTTGGCCCCCATGCGCTCCGCGGGCACGTTCGTCAGCAGACGGATGCAGCTGTCGCCATCCTCAGTCGGCTCATCCAACTGCAACTCAATCCGCCGCAGCCGCAAGCGCCGCCCCTGCTCGTCCTCCACCTCGACGGCCTGCTCGAATACGACGCCTGTCTCGACACGCCCCGCCTTCTTCATTGTCCCTACCTCGTCCGGGTGGGGAGAGCGGCCATGCTCCCGGATGAGGAATGCGGCCTTCTTGTCCGCGATGGCGCACAGAGTCCGCGTCGTCGAGAAGTTCCTGTCCGCCAACCACAACTCCCCAGCTTGCACTCGCTCCAGCACCGGCTCCAGCAGCGTCCGCTCCTGCGCGTGCGCATCCTCCGCAGGCACCATGTCCACCACCAGGTCCCACTCCGGCGCGTAGACCACCAGCGACTGCCCGGGCAGCGCCGCTCCTCGAAAGCCTCGCAGCGGCTTGAGTCGTTTCTGGCTGGCCGCCAGGTGGTTCCCATCCAGCACCCGCACGCGATAGCCCGCCGCCCAGGACGGCTGCTGGAGCTTCAGTTGCTTCAGCACGGGCGTCAGTCGATCCCCGCAGCCCTGCACCAACTGCCGCACCACCTGCGGCTCGGTGTGGTGCACCTTGTCGTAGAGCGCCTGCATCGACACCTTCAGCTCGTCGCTGGCCTGGGCGGCCGCATGCAGCGACGGCCGCAGGCCCAAGGCCACCAACGCCATCAGGTCCACCTCGGTGGAGAAGAGCAACTCGCGGGTGTACTGCCGCTGGCGATGCTGCTCGAACAAGCCGTCGAGCCACTCGGGACTCAGGGCCCGCTGCATGAGCAACCGCGCCATGACGGGCAAGGGGCTGTGATGCACGAAGCGCTCGAAAACGGCGTCCAGGGCCATGACTCTTCCTCCAGCCAAACCTCCCTGAAAGATGCTCTCGCCGACCCCGCCAAGCGCCGCTCCCCGAAGCTATCGCTACCTCTCCTGCCGCCCCGCCCGCCAGGGAGCCTCCTCCATCACCTTGAAAGGGGTG
>NZ_JAIQDG010000108.1 GCF_020037125.1 Myxococcus sp. RHSTA-1-4 | reverse complement strand
CCGGGCACGCCGCTGAAGGCGTCTGGCACGAAGCGCTCGGCGGTCAGCTCCGGGCGGCCCAGGTAGCCTCGCGCCACGCCGGCTCCGCCGATGAACAGCTCGCCGGGGACTCCCACCGGCACAGGCTGCCGCTGGTCATCCAGCACGTAGAGTTGCGTATTGCCGATGGGGCGGCCGATGGTGGCCGGCGCGTCCGCCTGCCGCAGGGCGTAGGTGGAGTACGTCGTCGTCTCGGACGGGCCGTAGAGGTCGTAGACCTTCTGGACGTTGGGCTGCGCGTAGAGCTCCCGCACCAGCGGCGTGGGCAGCGGCTCGCCGGCCAGGTTCACCACGCGCACGCTGTCGGGCAGCGGGCCCGAGCGCAGCAGCTCCGCCATGACGGAGGGCACCGTGTTGACGAGCGTGACGCGGTGGGCGGCCGGCAGCGTGGGCAGGGCCAGGGCGTTCTCCGCCAGCACCACCGTGCCGCCCGTGGCCAGCGGGAGGAACAGCTCGAAGATGGACAGGTCGAAGTTGATGGACGTCGCGGCCAGGGTGCCGGTGAGCACCTCGGGCGGGAAGACGGTGCGTGCCCAGGCGAGGAAGGCCACCGCATTGCGGTGCTCGATGGCCACGGCCTTGGGGCGGCCCGTGGAGCCGGACGTGTAGATGAGGTACGCGAGCTGGTGGCTGGCGGCCCTCGGCGGCGTCACGGACACGGTGCCGGAGGTCACCCCTTCCGAGTCCACGTACAGCACGGGCACGGAGTGCTCCGGCAGTACCGATGCGAGGGACGCGCGGGTGAGCAGGAGGCGGGCCTGCGAGTCCTCCAGGATGAGGCCCAGGCGCTCGCGCGGGTAGGCCGGGTCGAGCGGGACGTAGGCACCGCCGGCCTTGAGGATGGCGAGCAGGCCCACGACCATGTCCATGCCACGCTCCATGCACAGGGCGACGCGCACCTCGGGGCCGACGCCGCGAGCGCGCAGCTCATGGGCGAGCTGGTTGGCGCGTGCGTCCAGCTCGGCGTAGGTCAGGGAGCTGTCACCGTGCAGCAGGGCGGCGGCATCGGGAGTCTTCGCGGCCTGGGCTTCGAACAGCTCGTGGATGCAGGCGTCGTCCGGGAAGGGGAGGGCGGTCTCATTCCACCGCGTCAGCACCTGGCGCCGCTCGTCCGCGCTCATCAGCGGCAGTGCGGAGAGTTTCTGGCGCGGGCTGACGGCGATGGCGCCCAGCAGCGTGCGCAGGTGCTCGACGAGGCGGGCCGCGGTGGAGGCGTCGAACAGGTCGGTGTTGTACTCCAGCGTTCCGGACAGTCCGCGGGCGGTGGCCGACATCGCCAGCGTCAGCTCGAACTTGGCGGTGGTGCTGGCGGCTTCCAGCGCGGAGAGCTTCAAGCCGGGCAGGTGCAGCTCCGAGTCCGGCACGTTCTGCAAGGTGAACATGACCTGGAAGAACGGGGGACGGCTCAGGTCGCGCCTGGGCTGGAGGACCTCCACCAGCTTCTCGAAGGGCACCTCCTGGTGGGCGTAGGCGCCGAGCGTCGTCTCACGCACGCGTTCCAGGAGAGACACGAAGGTGTCCTGGTCAGAGAGGCGTGCGCGCAGGGCGAGGGTGTTGACGAAGAAGCCGATGAGGCCCTCGGTCTCCGAGCGATTGCGGCCTGCGATAGGGGAGCCGACGACGATGTCGTCCTGACCGGAGTAGCGGTGCAGGAGCGTCTGGAAGCCCGCCAGCAGCACCATGAAGAGGGTGGCGTGGTGCT
>NZ_JAIQDG010000107.1 GCF_020037125.1 Myxococcus sp. RHSTA-1-4 | reverse complement strand
CAGCGAAACAATCAGCTCCAGCGAGCGCTCCAGTGCGATGGCCACGCGCGAGTCGGTGGACACACCCAGGCCGCGCAGGTGATGCGCGAGCTGATTGGCACGCTCATCGAGCTGCCGGTAGGTGAGCGTCGAGTCCCCGAACTCGACCGCGACCTTGTTGGGGAATCGGGCCACCACCTGCGCGAAGACCTCGGGCAGGGTGGATGCACGTGGGTACTCGGAGGCGGTGGCGTTCCAGTCCACCAGCACCTGTTGGCGCTCGGCCTGCGTCAGCAGGGGCAGGGACGCGAGAGCCGCATCGGGCCGGGAGACGAGGGCCTCCACCAGCATGCGGAAGTGCTCCGCCATGCGCTCGGCGGTGACACTCTCGAACAGGTCGGTGTTGTAGCCCAGGGTGCCCAGGAAGCCCTCCTGAGACTCGGACAGGACCAGCTGCAGCTCGAACTTGGCGACGGCGGAGTCCTTCACCTCCACCGGGTAGAGCGCCAGCCCCCCATCCCGTACCGTGGGCATGGGCGTGTTCTGCAAGGCGAAGAACACCTGGAAGAGCGGGCCGCGGCTCAGGTCCCGCGTGGGCTGCAGCTCCTCCACCAGCCGTTCAAAGGGCACGTCCTGGTGCGCGTAGGCACCCAGGGCGGTCTCCTTCACCTGCCTCAGCAGATGGTGGAAGGAGGCCCCCGGCTCCACCCGGGCGCGCATCACCAGTGTGTTGACGAAGAAGCCGATGAGCCCCTCCAGCTCGCCCAGATGCCGGCCGGCGATGGGCGAGCCGACGGAGATGTCCTGCTGGCCCGAGTAGCGCGACAGCAGGACCTGCCACGCGGCGAGCAGGGCCATGAAGGGCGTGGCCCCTTCGCGGTGGCACAGCTCCTTGAGCCGCTCGGATGTCGCGGGCGAGAGCGCGATGGGGACCTGCGCACCGCGGAAGGTCTGCACGGGCGGGCGGGGCTTGTCCGTGGGCAGCTCCAGCGGGGAGAGGCCGGAGAGCTGCTGGCGCCACCAGCCGAGCTGCTCATCGAGCACCGCACCCTGGAGCCACTGGCGCTGCCACACGGCGTAGTCGGCGTACTGGAGGGGCAGGGGCGGCAGGGGCGAAGGCCTGCCCTGGGCGAAGGCTTCGTAGAGCGCGGCCACTTCACGCACCAGCACGCCCATGGACCAGCCGTCCGAGACGATGTGGTGCATGTTGAGCGCCAGCACATGCGTGGCCGGGCCCAGCCTCCACAGGCCGGCACGCACCAGCGGCCCCCTCGCGAGGTCGAACGGGCGCAGCATCTCTTCCCGGAGCTGCCGGCGGAGCTCCGCCTGGGCGGCTTCCGGTGAGAGCTGGCTCAGCTCCACCAGCTCCAGCGGCAACCCGGCATCGGGCGCGATGTGCTGGAGCGGCTGACCGTCCCGCTGGATGATGGTGGTGCGCAGCGCCTCGTGACGGTGGACCAGCTCGACGAGCGCGCGCCGCAGAGACTCCACATCCAGCGGTCCTTCCAGCCGCAGGAACGTGGGCATCGTGTACGTGGCGGTGCCAGGCTGGAGCTGGTCGATGAACCACAGCCGCTGCTGGGCGAAGGACAGCGGCAGTGGGCCCGTGCGAGGCACGGGCAACAGCGGCGGGCGCTCCACGCCCCGATCGGACTGCATCGCCTGTTCGATGCGTCCCGCGAGGCCGGCCACGGTGGGGGCCTCGAAGATGGAGCGCAGAGGCAGCTCGAGCGCGAAGGACTTGCGGACGCGGGAGATGAGCTGTGTGGC
>NZ_JAIQDG010000106.1 GCF_020037125.1 Myxococcus sp. RHSTA-1-4 | reverse complement strand
ATGGTGCCCTCGGCGCTGCTGCGCCTGGACTCCTTCCCCCTCACCGCCAACGCCAAGGTGGACAGGAAGGCCCTGCCTGCCCCCGACTCGCGCGCCGAGCTGCGGCCCTTCGAGCCGCCCCGCACACCCACCGAAGAGAAGCTGGCCGCGCTGTGGGCCGAGGTGCTTCGCGTGGACAAGGTGGGCATCCACGACGACTTCTTCGAGCTGGGCGGACACTCGCTCCTCGCTACCCAGCTTGTCGCCCGAGTGCGCGCCGAGTTCGCAGTGGAGCTCCCCCTGCGCGCGCTCTTCGAGGCGCCCACCCTCGAGCGGCTCGCGATCAAGGTGGAGCAGTCCTCTCAAGCCACCGCCATGCCCGCGCTGCGGCTCGCTCCGCGCACCGGCGCCCTGCCCCTCTCCTTCGCCCAGCAGCGCCTGTGGTTCCTCGATCGGCTCCAGCCCGGTACGGCCACCTACAACATGCCCACCGCGCTGCGGCTCGAAGGCGTGCTCGACGTGTCCGCCCTGGAGCTCGCTTTCACGGAGCTGGTGCGCCGGCACGAATCACTTCGCACGACCTTCGGCGAAGAGAACGGCTCGCCCGTGCAGCTCATCCACGCGGCGAAGCCCTTCGTCCTGCCCATGGTGGACCTGAGTGGGCGGGAGGACGGCGAGACGGAGGCACTCCGACTGGCCCGGGAGGAGGCCGAGCGCCCCTTCAACATTGCTTCCGGTCCGCTGTTGCGCGCCCATCTGTTCAAGCTGGGGGACTCGCGACACGTGCTGCTGCTGACGATGCACCACATCGTCTCGGACGGCTGGTCCATGGGCGTGCTGGAGCGTGAGATGGCCGCGCTCTACGAGGCCTTCCATGCGGGTCAGCCCTCTCCCCTGCCCGAGCTGCCGCTGCAGTACGCCGACGTCGCCGTCTGGCAGCGCCAGTGGCTCCAGGGCGAAGCGCTGGAAGCGCAGCTGGCCTGGTGGCGCAAGCACCTGGAGGGCGCCCCTCGGGCACTGGAGCTGCCCACCGACTTCCCCAGGCCCTCCGTGCAGTCCTTCCGCGGTGCCTCGGTGCCCGTGCACCTGCCTCGGCACCTCTCCGACGCGCTGCGAGCCTTCTGCCAGAAGGAGGGCGTCACCCCCTTCATGGCCCTGCTTGGCGCCTTCCAGGCTCTGCTTTCCCGCTACTGCGGACAGCAGGACCTCCTCGTCGGCTCTCCCATTGCCGGGCGCCGCTTCGCCGAGCTGGAGGGCCTCATCGGCTTCTTCGTCAACACCCTCGCGCTCCGCTCCCGATTGGAGGAGGGCCTCTCCTTCCGGCAACTGGTGGCCCGCGTGCGCGAGGCGACGCTCGGCGCCTACGCCCACCAGGACGTCCCCTTCGAGAAGCTCGTCGAGTCCCTCGCCTCCAGCAGGTCGTTGGAGCGCTCTCCTCTCTTCCAGGTCTTCTTCGCGCTCCAGAACGCGCCTCTCGGCCCTACCGCGGAAACGAACCTCTCCATCCAGTCCCTCGCGGGTTTGGAGCCCGCCATCGCGAAGTTCGAGCTGGAGCTTGACCTCTGGGACTCGCCCGAGGGCTTCACCGGCTCACTCGTCTACAACACCGACCTGTTCCTGCCGGCCACCGCCGAGCGACTGTCCCACCTGTACGTCTGCTTCCTGGAGACGCTGCTCGATGCCCCAGAGCAGTCCATCCACCGCCTGCCCCTGCTCTCCGAGAAGGAGCTCCACGCCGTTCTCGTTGGCTTCAACCGGGCGCAGTCTTCCTTCCCCGGCGAGTCCACGCTGGTCGACGTCTTCTCCCGCGTCGTTGCGGAGCACGGCGGCTCCGTGGCCCTGGAGTTCGGTGCCCAGCGCCTGACCTACTCGCAGCTCGACGCCCGCGCCAACCAGCTCGCTCATCTGCTCATCGCGCGAGGCGTGCGCCCGGATGCGCCGGTGGCCCTGGCCCTGGAGCGCTCCGTCGAGCTCATCGTCTCCC
>NZ_JAIQDG010000105.1 GCF_020037125.1 Myxococcus sp. RHSTA-1-4 | reverse complement strand
ACGCTGGAGTTCGTCGGCCGCGCCGACGCGCAGGTGAAGGTGCGCGGCTTCCGCATCGAGCTGGGTGAGGTGGAAGCAGCACTGGCGAAGCTGCCCGCCGTGCGCGAGGCCGTGGTGGTGGCTCGCGAGGACGGACCCGGCGGCAAGCGCCTGGTGGGCTACGTGGTGCCGCGCGACGGAGTCCAGACGGACAGCGTCGCGCTGCGCGCCGCCCTCAAGGAGACGCTGCCCGAGTACATGGTGCCCTCGGCCGTGGTGGTGCTGCCGGCCCTGCCGCTCACCTCCAACGGCAAGGTGGACAGGAAGGCCCTGCCCGCTCCGGGCCTCGCCATGTCCACCGGACGCCCGGACTTCGTCGCCCCGCGGACGCAGACGGAGACGCTGCTGGCCGGCGTGTGGAGCGCGGTGCTCGGCGTGGAGCAGGTGGGTCTGTCCGACAACTTCTTCGAGCTGGGTGGACATTCGCTGCTGGCCACCCAGGCCATCAGCCGCATCCGCGCCGCCTTCGGCGTGGAGTTCCCGCTGCGCGACCTCTTCGACGCGGCCACGCTCGCCGAGCTGGCGGTGCGCGTGGACCGGGCGGTGCTGGCGGGCCAGGGCCCCCAGATTCCTCCGCTGGTGCCGGTGCCTCGCACGGGCGACCTGCCGGTGTCCCTGGCGCAGCAGCGCCTGTGGTTCCTGGACCAGCTCGACCCGAACAGCGCGCTCTACAACCTGCCGGGCATCCTCGCGCTGGAAGGCACTCTGGACGTGAGCGCCCTGGAGCGCGCGCTGACGGAGCTGGCGCGGCGGCACGAGGCCCTGCGCACCACCTTCCGCGAGGGCCCGGGCGGCCCCGTGCAGGTCATCCACCCCTCCACGCCGGTGAAGCCGGTGGTGACGGACCTGTCGTCGGTCCCCGCGGCACAGCGGCACGAGGAAACCCTGCGCCGCGTGCGCGAGGAGGCCCTGCGGCCGTTCAGCCTGTCCCGGGGTCCACTGCTGCGCGCGGAGCTGCTGAAGCTGGCGGAGCGGGAGCACGTGCTGGTCCTCAACGTGCACCACATCGTCTCCGACGGCTGGTCGCTGGGAGTCATGGTGCGGGAGCTGGCGCAGCTCTACGCGGCCTTCACGGAGGGCCGTCCCTCGCCGCTGCCGGAGCCGCCGGTTCAGTACGCGGACTTCGCGGCGTGGCAGCGGAGCTGGCTGCGGGACGCCGTGCTGGACGAGCAGCTGCGCTGGTGGAGCGAGCAGCTCGCCGGAGCCCCCCGCACCCTGGAGCTGCCCACCGACAGGCCCCGCCCGGCGGTGCAGACGTCCCGCGGAGCGTCCAGCCGGGTGAGCCTGCCGGCGGACCTCTCCGACGCGCTGGAGGCGCTCTGCCGCCGCGAGGGCGTGACGCCGTTCATGGCGCTGCTGGCCGCCTTCCAGCTGCTGATGGGCCGCTACACGGGCCAGTCCGACGTCCTCGTCGGCTCCGTGGTGGCGGGGCGGGAGCGTGGCGAGCTGGAGGGCGTGCTTGGCTTCTTCGTCAACACGCTGCCGCTGCGCGCGCGGCTGTCCGGCACGGACACCTTCCGCTCGCTGCTGACCCAGGTGCGTGACACGACGCTCGGCGCCTTCGCCCATCAGTCCGTGCCCTTCGAGCGGCTGGTGGAGGCGCTCCGGGTGGAGCGGAACCTGAGCCGCCCGCCGCTGATGCAGGCGATGTTCGCCTTGCAGAACGCGCCCATGCCGACGCTCCGCCTGCCGGGGCTGTCCCTGCGGGGAATGCAGGTGGAGGACAAGCCGGTCAAGTTCGAGCTGGAGCTCAACCTGTGGCGCTCGGCCGATGGCTACTCCGGCCCGCTCGATTACAACGCGGACCTGTTCGAGCCGGAGACCATCGCCCGGATGGCGGAGCACTTCCGCGCCCTCGTGGAGGCTCTCGTCTCCCGGCCCGAGGCCCCGCTGGCCTCCGCGTCGCTGCTGTCCGACACGGAACGGAGGCAGGTGCTGGTGGACTGG
>NZ_JAIQDG010000104.1 GCF_020037125.1 Myxococcus sp. RHSTA-1-4 | reverse complement strand
CGACTCCACCCCGCGCACCTGGCCGTGCACGTAGCGGGGGCTGCCGTCGCGTACGGAAACCGTGAGCAGTGCGTCCTGGCCCACCAGGTCCGCCACCGTCAGTGGCTCGCCGTCGCGGGCGAAGAAGTCCACCCGGAAGTCGTACAGACGGCTGAGGCTTTCCGTGCCCGCGAGCCCGTAGACAACCAGTGTCCTGGCAGCGAGGGACCCCAGTCGCAACATGAACGCCGGTGCGTTCGCCTGCATGATGCAGCTCCCCGGTGGGGCTCGCCTCATCCCACCGTGAGTGCATTTTGTCAGATCGCTCCGTCATCCTCTCTCAGGGCCCCACCGCGTAGCGTCTTGCAGGGCACAGTAGGCGCTCGATGCGTGGCTGTGGGCGGAGTCGCGTGGCAAGGGGCGCTTCCTGCGCGCGAGTCCGTTGGAGGCCTTCCGCGAGACGCCGAGCGTGTTGTTCGCGGCGCACAGCTTCTGGGAGGGCGTGGACGTGCCGGGGGACGCGCTGAGCCTGGTCATCATTGACAGGCTGCCCTTCGCGTCACCGGGGGCCCCGCTGGTGGCGGCGCGAATCAACCAGCTCCAGCAGCGGGGCGAGGAGCCGTTCGAGGCGTACCAGCGCCCGCAGGCGGCGCTGGCGCTGCGGCAGGGCTTCGGGCGGCTCATCCGCACGCAGTCGGACCGGGGCATCGTGGCGATGCTGGACCGGCGCATCGTGACGAAGGCGTACGGCCGGGTGTTCCTGTCCAGCCTGCCGGACGCGCGCCGGCTGGAGGACGTGGTGGAGCTGAGCCGCTGGTTCAACGGCCCCGTGCGGCCGGTGCGGACGATTCGCTGACGCGGGGCGGCTGGCTACGGGGTGTACGGGTAGCGTGCCAACACCTTCCCGTCCGGGGAGACCGCATACAGCTCGAACCAGTCGAGCGTGAGGTTGAAGCCCGGGGCGAACTTGCCGCACTTCTCCACGCGCTGGTTGATTTGAACGAAATAGAGCCCGGCGTGCTCGCCGACGATGACCTCCATGGCCTTGGCGGAGTGGGAGCAGGTCTTCGCGGATTCTTTTGGGAGGCTCGCCAGCAGGTGTTGTAGCGCCGCGTTGGCAGCGACCACCGCGGGGCCGTCCAGGGTGGCTAGCGGGCGCAGTTCCTCGGGCCAGTCAATGCCTCCCACCAGGCGGGAGCGTCGGGTAGGGGGGCCTCCGTCCAGAGGGGAGGTGCTGGACGCGGCAGTCGTTCCTCCGTCCGCTTCGGACGTGCCGGGCATGGGAGCCGTGAGCCCTCCGTCCGTCCCGGGAACGGTGGAGGAGGGGAGGGATGTACCTCCATCCACCGCGAGGGAGAGGAGCAGGACGAGATGAGGGGCTCGCAGCATGGAACCATTCTCCCAGGGCTTCAGCGGCTCAAGGCGGGGGAACACTCTGGCAGAAGGACCCTGCTTCCGAACATGCTGGAGTGTTGAGGGCGGCAGATGGCCTGAAACTCCCAGCTTCCCGTGTTCTCCATCCAGCGAAAGACCTCGCCGGATGAGTTCCATTTGAAGAGGCGGGGCTCGTCACGGTGTCCCGTGGCCAGCCAGTGCCACGCTGGAATCAGCCGTCTTTGCGAGTCGCCTCGTCGTTGGCCCAGAGTTCGGGCAGGTACAGCTCGAAGTCGCGGGCCAGGTGCTCGGTGCGGGTGGCGACACTGAGGCTGACGCCGAGTTGGCAGTTGGCCACCTTCCCCGCGGAGCCGGTGTACTGCCGTTGCACGCCCACCGAGTGCTTTCCCTGCTTGAGGAAGCCCGTGTCGTCCACAATCCAGACTTCCACGGGCTCCCGCAACGCGTACCGCGCCGCCTGGCGCCGCACATCCCGGTGGCTCCACTTCGAGTCCACGGCGAAGTGCAACAGCCGCTGGTGCATGGCATCCACCCGTTCGGGGTCTGGACACGCGCGGGCGGCGATGGGTTCCACGCTCTGTAACCGTTCACCGGGGTGAGAGCCGGATGAGGGGAGCAGGCAAGGGAGGAGGCAGCATAAGAGGTAGGGTTCGGGG
>NZ_JAIQDG010000103.1 GCF_020037125.1 Myxococcus sp. RHSTA-1-4 | reverse complement strand
GCCAACACCCAGGTGTACCTGCTGGACGGCAATGGCCAGCCGGTGCCCGTGGGCGTGCGTGGCGAGCTGTACATCGGTGGCCAGGGTCTGGCGCTGGGCTACCTGCACCGGCCGGAGCTCACGGCCGAGCGCTTCGTGCCCAATCCGTTCTCGTCCGTCCCCGGCGCGCGCATGTACCGCACGGGCGACGTGGCGCGCTGGCTGCCCGACGGCCGCATCGAGTTCTTCGGCCGCGCCGACACCCAGGTGAAGCTGCGAGGCTTCCGCATCGAGCCGGGCGAAATCGAGTCCGCCCTGCTCCAGCACCCGATGGTGCGCGAGGCCGCCGTCATCGCCCGGGAGGACGTGCCCGGCGACAAGCGCCTCGTGGCGTACGTCGTCCCGCACGACGACGCCCCGGACAGCAAGACCCTGCGCGACTTCCTGCAAGGCCGCCTGCCCGAGTACATGGTGCCCTCCGCCTTCGTCGCCCTGGAGGCCCTGCCCGTCACGCCCAACGGCAAGCTGGACCGCGCGGCCCTGCCCGCCCCTGAGGCCTCCGCCTCGCGCGAGGACACCTTCGTCGCGCCGAGCACTCCGACCGAGCAGCTCCTCGCGGGCCTCTGGGCCGAGGTGCTCCACATCACCCAGGTGAGCGCGCAGGACGACTTCTTCGAGCTGGGCGGCCACTCGCTGCTGGCCACCCAGGTCATCTCCCGCGTCCGCGACACCTTCAAGGTCGAGCTGCCGCTGCGTGACCTGTTCGAGGCGTCCACC
Source organism: Myxococcus sp. RHSTA-1-4 (assembly GCF_020037125.1). Lineage (GTDB taxonomy): Bacteria > Myxococcota > Myxococcia > Myxococcales > Myxococcaceae > Myxococcus. The sequence continues at coordinate 1,365 of NZ_JAIQDG010000103.1, read as the reverse complement.
CTCACCGCGCTCGCCGCCCGCATCGACTCCGCCGTGAGCGCGGGCCATGGCCTGCACGTGCCGCCGATGTTGCCCGTGCCGCGCACCGAGGCCCTGCCGCTGTCCTTCGCCCAGCAGCGCCTGTGGTTCATCGACCGGCTGGAGCCGGGCAGCGCGCTCTACAACATCCTCACCCCGGTGCGGCTGAAGGGCCCGCTGGACGTCGCTTCCCTGGAGCGCGCGTTCACGGCGCTGGTCGGCCGGCACGAGGCGCTGCGCACCACGTTCGGAACCGTGGACGGCCAGCCCGTCCAGGTCATCGCGCCGCCCTCCGGATTCACCCTGCCGGTGGTCGACCTCACGCACCTCCCCACCGAGGCCCGTGAGATCGAGGCCCGCCGCCTCACCGCCGAGGAGTCCCAGCGCCCGTTCGACCTGGCTCGCGGGCCGCTGCTGCGCGCCACCCTGCTGCGCCTGGATGCCGCCGACCACGTCCTGCTGCTGACGATGCACCACATCGTCTCCGACGGCTGGTCGATGAGCATCCTCGTGCGCGAGCTGACGGGCTTCTACGGCGCGTTCACCTCGGGCCGGACGCTGACCCTGCCCGAGCTGCCCGTGCAGTACGCGGACTTCGCCTCGTGGCAGCGCGGCTGGCTGCAAGGCGAGGCGCTGGACGCCCAGCTCGCCTGGTGGCGCGAGCAGCTCAACGGCGCCGCCCCGTACCTGGACCTGCCGACGGATCGCCCGAGGCCCGCGGTCTCGGCGCACCGCGGCGAGCTGCTCCCCATCCGCCTCACCGGCGAGCTGTCGGAGCGGATGCGCGAGCTGTGCCGTCAGGAGGGCGCCACGCCCTTCATGCTGCTGCTGGCGGCGTTCCAGGTGCTGCTGTCCCGCTACTCGGGGCAGAGCGACTTCTCCGTGGGGTCGACCATCGCCGGCCGCAACCGCGCGGAGACGGAGGCCCTCATCGGCTTCTTCGTCAACAACCTCGTGCTGCGCGCCCGCCTGGAGCCGGGCCTCACCTTCCGAGAGCACCTCGCTCGTGTGCGTGAGACGACGCTGGGCGCCTACGCGCACCAGGACGTGCCCTTCGAGAAGCTGGTCGAGGCCGTGCAGCCCGTGCGCGACCTGAGCCGCCCGCCCCTCTTCCAGGTGGTGCTGGGCATGCTCAACGCCGAGGCCCCGCAGGCCAACGTGTCGGACCTGTCCGTGCTCCCGGTGGACGTGGATCACCGCATGGCGAAGTTCGACATGACGTTGAACTTCTCCGAGACGCCGGAGGGCTTCGCCGGAACGCTGGAGTACGACACCGACCTGTTCGAGCGGACGACGGCGGACCGGATGCTGGGCCACCTGCGCACGCTGCTGGAGGCCGTCGTCTCC
>NZ_JAIQDG010000102.1 GCF_020037125.1 Myxococcus sp. RHSTA-1-4 | reverse complement strand
CGCTGGAGCACGTCGCCCCGCAGCCACTGGCGCTGCCAGGCGGCGAAGTCGGCGTACTGGATGGACAGCGGAGGCAGCGGCGAGGGCAGGCCGGCGAGGCGAGCGCGGTACTCGGCGGACAGCTCACGGTAGAGCACGCCCAGAGACCAGCCGTCGGAGATGATGTGGTGCAGGTTGAGCAGCAGCACGTACCGCGCCTCACCGGTCTTCAGCAGCAGCGCGCGGAACAGCGGGCCCCGGGCCAGGTCGAATGCGCACCGGGTCATCTCCTGCAACAGCTCCCGCGCCGCTTCCTCGGAGTCCGCCGAGGCCCGCTCCAGACGGACATCCGGCTCCGGGAAGACGTGCTGCGCGGGGACACCTTCACCTGGGAAGCAGGTGCGCAGGGACTCGTGACGCGAGACCAGCGCCTGGAGGCTGGCCTCCAGGGCCTCCTCGTCCAGCGGCCCTTCCAGCCGGATGGCCATGGGCATGTTGTAGACGGCGTGGTCGTCATGGAGCCGGCTGAGGAACCACAGCCGCTCCTGCGCGAACGACAGGGGCAGCGGGCCGTCCCTCCGAAGGGCGGGGATTGCGGAGGGTCCAGATGGCGCGATGGCGTTGAGGCGCTGTTCCACCGCGTGGGCCAGACCTTCGATGGTCGGCGCCTCGAAGAGCGTGCGTACCGACAGCGGTACGCCGAACGTTTCCTGGATGCGAGACACCACCTGGGTGGCCAGGAGCGAATGGCCACCCAGCTCGAAGAAGCTGGCGCGAGGATCGGGCGCCGACACCTGGAGCACGGCGCACCAGATGGCGGCAACTTCCTGCTCCACGGCCGTCAACTGTCGCGGCGGGAGACCGCCGTCGGTGGCAGGGGCGACGTCTCGCGGAGCCGGCAGCGCCTTGCGGTCGAGCTTTCCGTTGGCGGAGAGGGGCAGCGCGTCGAGGAGGACGAAGGAGGAAGGCACCATGTGTCCGGGAAGCAGTGACACCAGGTGCTCGCGGAGGGACGCGGCGGAGGAGTCCGCGGCGACGTAGGCGACCAGGCGCTTGTCACCGGGGATGTCCTCGCGAACGAGGACGAGGGCCTGACGGACGGAGGGGTGCTGGAGAAGTGCGGACTCGACTTCGCCCAGCTCGATGCGGAAGCCGCGCAGCTTGACCTGGTTGTCGCGGCGGCCGACGAAGTCGAGGGTCCCGTCGTGGCGTCTGCGCACCAGGTCACCGGTGCGGTAGAGGCGTGCGCCCGGTGAGGAGGAGAAGGGATGGGGGATGAAGCACTCCGCGGTGAGCTCGGGCTTGTCCCAGTAGCCCCAGGCCAGACCGTCGCCACCGACGAAGAGTTCTCCGGTGACGCCGGTAGGCACGGGCTGAAGCGCGGCGTCGAGCACGTAGGCGGTGTTGTTGGAGACTGGCCGCCCGATGGGGATGGAGAGCGCACCCGGCTCGACGTGGTTCATCCGGTGGGTGGTGCTGAGGGTGGTGTTCTCCGTGGGGCCGTAGGCGTTCACCAGCGCTTCGGGGGCTCCGTGTGAGAGCACGGCCTTGACGCAGGCGACGTCGATGACCTCCCCACCGACGAGCATCCACCGCAGCCCCTGGAATGCATCGGGACGCGTGCGGGCCGTGAGATTGAAGAGGGCGGTCGGAATGAGCATCCCGGTGATGCGCTCCTCCCGCAGCCTGCGAGCGAGGACCGCGGGCTCGAGGACCTCGTCCTTGTCGAAGATGACGAGCGCGGCGCCGTTGAGCAGCGCGCTCCACACCTCGAAGGTGGAGGCATCGAAGGAGATGGTGGAGAGTTGCGCCACGCGGTTCTCGGGGCCCAGGGGCAGGTAGTCAGCACCGAGGACCAGCCGGCTGACGCCCCGGTGCGGGATGCACACGCCCTTGGGGTGGCCCGTCGAACCCGACGTGTAGATGATGTGCGCCAGGTCATCGGCGGTGCTGTCACACGGGAGTGGAGCTGGGCTGCTTTGCTCCAGTTCAGGCGATAGCTCATCCAGGCGGAGCTGGGGCCATTCCCCCTGGGGAACGCGTTGGGAAGGAGCGCTCCCCGTGATGAGGGCGGCGAGCCGGGCATCGCGAGCCATGAAGGAGAGGCGTTCGGCGGGATAGTCCGGGTCGAGAGGGACGTAGGCACCACCGGCCTTGAGGATGGC
>NZ_JAIQDG010000101.1 GCF_020037125.1 Myxococcus sp. RHSTA-1-4 | reverse complement strand
CGCCAGCGCGCAGGTCCAGGGCGGGAGTTTGTCGCCCTCTCCGGTGGACACGGCACGGCTGCGTGCCCTCCTGGCCCAGCGGCTGCCCGAGTACATGGTGCCCTCGGTACTCGTCCCTCTGGCCTCCCTGCCCCTTACCGCCAACGCCAAGGTGGACAGGAAGGCCCTGCCGACTCCGGATGCGGCACTCACATCATCGGCCGAGTCCTACGTCGCCCCGCGCACCCCCACCGAGGAGAAGCTGGCGGAGCTGTTCGCCGGCGTCCTGCGGCTCTCGCGGGTGAGCGTCACCGATAGCTTCTTCGCGCTCGGTGGCCACTCGCTGCTGGCCACGCAGCTCGTCTCCCGGATGCGTTCGGCGCTGGGCGTGGAACTGCCCCTGCGTGCCATCTTCGAGACACCCACTATCGCCGCCCTCGCCGCGCGCTTCGAGTCCACGGGTGGATCCTCATCGTCGCAGGTCCCCGCCATCGTCCCCGTGCCTCGCACCGGCCCGCTGCCGCTGTCCTTCGCCCAGCAGCGCCTGTGGTTCATCGACCAGCTCGAGCCCGGCAGTGCCACCTACAACATGCCCACCTTCGTGCGCCTGGACGGGCCGCTCGATGTGGATGCACTTCGCCATGGTCTGTCCGAGCTGACACGGCGGCACGAAGCCCTGCGCACCACCTTCTCCCAGCACGAGGACCAGCCCGTGCAGGTCATCGCGCCCCGGGTCGAGCTGCCACTGGAGACGGTGGACCTCAGCGGGATGGAGCCTCAGACCGCGCAGGCCGAGCTGGAGCGCCGCCTGCGCGAGGAGGGCCTGCGCCCATTCAGTCTCTCCACCGGTCCGCTGGTGCGCGCATTGCTGCTGAAGCTTGGTCCCACCGACCATGTGCTCGCGCTCAACATGCACCACATCGTCTCGGACGGCTGGTCCATGGGCGTGCTGGTGCGGGAGGTGGCCGCGCTCTACGAGGCCTTCGTCCAGGGGCAGCCCTCGCCCCTGCCGCCCCTGCCCATCCAGTACGCCGACTACGCCGTCTGGCAGCGCCAGTGGCTCCAGGGGGCGGTGCTGGACGCACAGCTCGGCTGGTGGCGCCAGCACCTCGCCGGAGTCAGCACACTGGAACTGCCCACGGACAAGCCGCGTCCGCCCGTGCAGACCTTCCGGGGCGCACAAGCTCCCGTCTCGCTCTCCCTCGCCACGTCCGAGAAGCTCGACGCGCTCTGCCAGCAGGAGGGGGCCACATCGTTCATGGCCCTGCTCGCGGCCTTCCAGGTGCTGCTGTCCCGCTACTCCGGGCAGCAGGACATCGCCGTCGGCTCGCCCATCGCCGGACGCCAGCGCGGTGAGCTGGAAGGGCTCATCGGCTTCTTCGTGAACACGGTGGTACTGCGCACCCAGGTGGACGCACGCGCTTCGTTCGCTCGCCTGTTGCACCAGACGAAGGAGACGGCCCTGGGGGCGTACGCGCACCAGGACGTGCCCTTCGAGCGCCTCGTGGAGGAGCTGCAGCCCACTCGCGACCTGAGCCGCCCTCCACTCTTCCAGGTGCTCTTCGCATTGCAGAACGCGCCCATGTCCTCGGCGGACATGCCGGGGCTGAAGCTGCGCACCCTGGAGGTGGACGCCCCTACGATCCGGTTCGAGCTGGAGCTGAACCTCGCAAAGTCCGCGGAGGGCTACCGGGGCGTCCTCGGCTACAACACCGACCTCTTCGACGCCGCCACGGCCGCGCGGATGGCGGTGCACTTCAGCACACTGGTGGAGGCCCTCATCTCCAAGCCCGAGGCGCCTCTGGCCTCCGTGTCGCTGCTGTCACAGGCGGAGCGGAAGCAGGTGCTGGTGGACTGGAACGACACCGCCTCCGAGTACCCGCGCGCCTCCACCCTCCCCGAGGTCTTCTCTCAGGTGGTGGCCCGCTCCCCCGACAAGGTCGCCGTCGAGTTCGGCGACGCGAAGCTCACCTACCGGCAGCTCGAGGAGCGCGCCAACCAGCTCGCCTGGCACCTGCGCGGCCTCGGTGTGTCCACCGACTCACGCGTGGCCATTGCCCTGGAACGCTCGCTCGAGCTGATTGTCTCGCTGGTGGCCATCCTCAAGGCGGGCGGCGCCTACGTCCCGCTCGACACGTCGTATCCGCGTGAGCGCCTGGCCGCCATGCTGGA
>NZ_JAIQDG010000100.1 GCF_020037125.1 Myxococcus sp. RHSTA-1-4 | reverse complement strand
GCAGGGAAGAGCACCGTGTTGCCGAGGTCGGCGACGAAGGTGGAGACGAGGGCGAAGCTGGAGCAGTCCGCCAGGCGAAGCCGCTCGGTGGCCGCGCGTACGTAGTGGAGCAGCTGGGCATGAGCCACGGCCACGCCCTTGGGGCGGCCGGTGCTGCCCGAGGTGAAGAGGACGTAGGCGAGGCTGCCCGGGGAGTCCTGACGGGGAGGCGCGGTGGTGCCCAGGCGCGAGAGTGTCTCGGAGTCGGCATCCAGGCGCACCACATTGGCGGACAGGGAGGCGAATGAGGCCGCGTGTTGGGACACCGTCACCACCGCGGGTGCGGACACCTCGTCCACCAGGGACTGGAGGCGCAGAGCGGGCTGTGCCGGGTCCAGGGGCACATAGGCGCCACCGGCCTTCCAGACGCCGAGGAGCGCCACGAGGGTATCCACGGAGCGGTCCAGGCAGAGGGCCACGCACGTCTCGGGGCCGACGCCCAGCGAGCGCAGGTGCCAGGCGAGCTGGTTGGCACGAGCGTCGAGCTGGGCATAGGTGAGGACGGAGTCCTCGCACCGGACGGCGGGCGCGTCCGGAGTCCTGGCCACCTGGAGCTCGAAGGCATGGTGGAAGCAGGAGTCGGCCGGGACGGAGGAGGTGGTGGTGTTCCAGTCGACGAGCACCTGCTGTCGCTCGGAGGGAGTCAGCAGCGGCAGCTCGGAGAGGCGCTGGTCCGGCTGGGAGACGATGGCCTCCAGCAGCACCTGGAGGTGCCGCACCATGCGCGCCGCGGTGGCCTCCGTGAAGAGGTCGGGGCTGAACTGGAGCTGGCCGAGGAATCCGCCAGGTGTCTCGGACAGGGTCAGGTTGAGCTCGAACTTGGCTACCTCGCCGCCCTGGACGTCCAGCGGACGGAGCGACAGCGATGGCAGACGCACGTCCTGCGTCGGGGTGTTCTGCAGGGTGAAGAAGGCCTGGAAGAGCGGCGAGCGGCTCAGGTCGCGGACCGGCTGCAGCTCCTCGACCAGCTTCTCGAAGGGCACGTCCTGGTGCGCGTAGGCGCCGAGAGTGGTCTCCCGAACCTGACGCAGCAGCCCCAGGAAGGAGAGCTGGCCTTCCGGGCGCGCGCGCAGGACGAGCGTGTTGATGAAGAAGCCGATGAGGCTCTCCAGCTCGCTGAATCGGCGGCCGGCGATGGGCGAGCCGACGACGATGTCCTCCTGGCCGGAATAGCGGGAGAGCAGGAGCTGGTAGGCGGCCAGCAGCAGCATGAAGGGCGTGGCGCCCTCGCGCTGTGCCAGGGCCTTGAGGGACTGGCTCAACTCGCGAGGCAGGCTCACCGGCACCGTGGCGCCCCGGTGCGACAGCTCCGGCGGGCGGATGAAGTCGGTGGGCAGCTCGAGGTGAGGAGGCGCCCCGGCCAGTTGCTCCTTCCACCAGCCGAGCTGCGTCTCCAACGCCTCACCCTGGAGCCACTGGCGCTGCCAGACGGCATAGTCGGCGTACTGCACCGGCAGCGGTGGCAGCGGCGAAGGCTGGCCCTGGCGCAGGGCCTCGTAGAGGGCCACCACCTCGCGTACCACCACTCCGTTGGACCAGCCGTCGGAGATGATGTGGTGCACCGTGAGCAGCAGTGCATGCTGGTGCTCGGCCAGGCGCAGCAGGCTCACGCGCAGCAGCGGCCCGGTGGCCAGGTTGAAGGGCCGCAGCGCGTGCTCGGAGGCGAGGCGGCGAGCCTCGTCCATGCGTTGGGCTTCGGGCAGGCCCGTCAGGTCCACCACGTCCAGACGCACCGCGGAGGGCGGGTGGATGCGCTGCACGGGCGAGCCGCTCTCTTCACCAAACGTGGTGCGCAGGGATTCATGGCGCCGCACCAGCTCCGTGAAGGCGGACTCCAGGATGGTGACATCCAGCGCTCCCTCCACCCGCAGGGCGGTGGGCATGTTGTACTGCACGCTTCCTGGCTGGAGCTGATCGAGGAACCACAGGCGCTGCTGGGCGAAGGACAGGGGCAGCGAGCCGGAGCGGGGAGCGGGGAGCAGCGGCGGCGGAGTCGCCGAGGTGCTCTGGCGCCGGGCCTCCTCGATACGAGGGGCGAGCTGGGCAAGCGTGGGGGCCTCGAAGATGGAGCGCAGAGGCAGCTCGAGCGCGAAGGACTTGCGGACGCGGGAGATGAGCTGTGTGGC